>NZ_FOJE01000001.1:1282788-1719785 GCF_900111665.1 Luteibacter sp. 329MFSha
ACCTACCACGTCGGACGCGACGTGCACTTCTACATGCCCAAGCCCAGCCTCGTCGCCAACGACGGCGGTAGCATGACCTTCGCCTACAAGGTGCTGCGCACCACCGAAACCCTGTACTCGGAGGAGGCGACCTTCACCATCGGTGCGGCAGCACAGGAGCTTCCGGCCCCGACCGTCGACGAGGCACCCGACGATGCGCTCGATCCCTTCGACGCGGTGAACGGCATCACGGTCCGTATACCGGACACCGTCGCTTTCGAGCCTGGCGACAAAGTCATCGTGCACTTCGGCGGTTTCGACACGACGGAGGAGGACGCGGTCCCCGACATGACATTCACCATCCCGGCGGGCGAGGTCGCGAAGGTGCTCGGGACGACGGTGGACGTCACCTATTCGGTGACGTCAGAGAGCCGATCCGCGCTTGTGCCGGAAGCCACGTGAACGCCGTCGCGACGATGAGTTCAGCCGACGGTCCCACCACGAGATCCGCCACCATGGCCACAAGACGTCTCCCCTTACGTCCCGCCGATCGCGTTTCGCATCCACTATCGCTTTCGGTTGGCGCCATGGCGCAGGGCGACGGCCGCCTGCCCAGACCCGCCATCGCGGAGGCAGGGTCCGGAGATGTGCTCGATCTATCGACGCTCGACGGCGATCCACGGGCCACTGTCGCACCGTGGCCGCTGATCGCGGAGGGCCAGACCTGCTGGCTGGCGGTCGACGGCACGCGCGAGGATGGAATGGCGGATCACCTCGTCTTGCGCGATGGCGCCGCCGTCACGCCTGCCGAGGTCGACGACGGCCTGGAACTCGAGTTCGATCGGTCTCGTATCGAGACGTGGCAGGACGGCACCAGCGTCATCGTCACGTTCAAGGCAAACCTTCGGGAGGGCGACGAGACCGGCGCTCTGCTGTTCCCTCCCCGGACCTATCGGCTGAAGCGCGTCTCGTTACCGCCCTTGACCATCACCGGCCCCACGTCGGCCACCGTGGGCGATACGTTGACCTATGGCGCGCAGGATGGCGTGCCGCCTTACTCGTTCGCTACCGGCAACGCAGCGGTTGCAACGCTCTCTGCCCAGGGCACCGGAAGGGCCGTGTCGGCGGGCACGGCCGCCATAACCGCCACGGATACGGCAGGCTCGTCGACGTCGCTTTCGCTGAACGTCGCCGCGCCCACGAAGCCCGACATGACGCCGGACTATTATGAAGGTGCGACGACGGGCGTGCGGTACGAGTTCAGCGCGTCGGGCGGCGTGCCTCCCTATCGATGGTCGCTCTATCTCGAGGCAGGTCAGCACGCCACCGTGCTTGTCGCCGACGGACCCGTCGGCGTGATCCGCGTCGACGACTTCGGGAATTCCAACACCGTGGGCGTGTACCTGGACGACGCCAGGTCGCAGTTCGACGTCGGTGTCATTACGACCTACTCGGGAAGATCCCAGACCGCCGTCAACGCCGTCGCTGCCCGTCGCTCGTCGCCCAGGTCAGCGGTCACACACGCGCCGTCGTCACTCGACGAACAGGGAACTGCACCGCGGAACCCCAATGCTCTGTCATCGTCGACCAAGTCGGCATCGGGAGACCACTCGCCAGTCAGCGCCGACCTATCGAAGACGGAGCGTGTCGCCACCGTCGATCAACAAGGAAATGTCGCTATGCTCGCGAAACGAATGGAATCTCTTCGATCAAGCCACGTGTCGGAACCACGCCCCCTGATCGTCGGCACCATCTCCCCTGGTGACCGGCGCCTGCCTTCACCGCTGATCCCGCAGGCCGACGCAGACCAGTTGCTCGACTTGTCAACCTTCGATGGCGACGCGCAGACGACCGTCCAGCCGTGGTCGCTGATCTCGGAGGGCCAAACGGTCTGGCTCGTCATCGACGCTTCACGCGAGGATGGGCAGCTGGATCACTTCGTGGCGCGGGATGGTGCGCCCGTAACGCACGCAGAAGTAGATGATGGATTGCGAATCGACATCAGCCGTACACGTATCGAGTCGTGGAAGGATGGTTCCGTATTCTCGCTGACGCTCAATGTCAACTTCGCTCATGGCGACTTGACAAACGCTACACCGTTTCCCCTGCGCGCGTACAGCCTCAAAAAACCTGCACCATTGGCGATCAATGGCCCGTCCTCCGCGAACGTGGGCGACAATCTCAGCTATAGCGCGGAAGGCGGTAACGTGCCCTATACCTTCGCGTCCGCTAATACGGCAATCGCGACGCTATCTACCCAAGGATCCGGTACCGCTGTCGCAGCGGGGACAACTCATGTCAGCGTGACCGACGCAAGAAATGTGCGCGCGGAAATGGCTCTCACCGTGACCGCGCACACACCGACCTTCGACGTGCTGCCGCTGTATCAAGCGGGCGTGGCTGGAGGCACCTACTATCTGAACGCGTCAGGCGGCGCACCTCCATATCGGTGGGAGCTATACAACTTCGTCGGTGCGCAGGGTGCCCTTCTAAACACTGAAGGGCCAAACTGCGCGGTGCGTGTCATTTCCATGGCCGACGGCGGAAGTCTCTGGATAAGAGGATCCGATAGCGGAGACAACGCTGTGCTCGCGTATATCCTGGGATAGATCGCACTTGAGTCAGTCCGGCTGAACACCGGAAACGCCTGATTCCAGCGGAAGAAGGGCCACACGTTCCGTAACCACGCAGCGGGCGAACGAACGGGAAGTCCGATTGCCGCAAGCTCAAGTGTTACGAACGCACCAGCCACGACCTCAGTTGCATGGTGATCGATGACATGCACAGCCGGTCACCGATCGTTTCCGGAACAGGGCCCGTCATGCCTCGAGCACCGTTCAGGACCACGACCGCACAAGGGATGTCGTACACCGATCGACCAAAAAAGGATGTCCAGCATGATCACCGAACACGCCGCCTCCGCACGCGCACCCCAGACCTCACTACCGCTGCAACTTTCGATCGGTGACATCGAGGACGCCGACAACGGCGTTGCACCGCCGACGATCGTCGAAGCCGACGACGACCGGGTCGTCGACCTGGGCACGTTCGAAGGCAACGCAACCGTCCACGTCGACGCCTGGCCGCTGATGGCCGCCGGCCAGCGCTATTGGCTTACCGCGATCGCCGGGACGGAGGAGCATGTCATCGTCGACGGAGAACCGATCTTCACGCCTGGCGGCCTCGACCATCCGATCGAGCGAGCCTGGCTCGAAGGCCTCGCCGACCGAACGACCATGATCGCTGAACTGAGGATCATCTTCGACCCTGAGGATGATGCGTCCGAGCGCACATTTTCGTCACTCGGATATGTCATTGTCGCCGAAGCACCGGGCACGAACTGGGGAAACCTTGCTCATATAGTAGAGGACTTCGGCCAGTACTACTTCATCACCGCTGCGTCCGACATCTACCATGATGTTCCCTATCAGCTTCGCGTCGGAAAGATAGAGAACCACGCCACCACTCTGAACGTAAGGGTTAGCGATAAAGGCATAGAAATGTCGGGAAATGACGGGGGCCCGGTTCACATTGCCCTCAACCATCCTGCGACGCGCTTCGAGATGCGCGCCGTTGCACCGGCAAGCGATGCTGAAATTTCCGCCTTCGACAGCGGTGGACTCCAGATCATTCACCAACCTCTCGTAAACAATAATGTTCTCCATGCCAGCTCCGAGAAAGGTATTAAAACCGTAGTGGTAAGCAAGTTACTTTGGAGCCAGACCTATCTCACCGATATACGGGTCTGGACCGGAGCGATCTGGAGGAACATACCGACTCCATCGGGAAATCCATTCGAGGGCGCGGCCCTGGGCGGAAGCGAGAGGCTCCTGGAAACGCGCGACTGGACCATTACTGGCGACCGATGCGCCTTCGAGATTGTTCCGCAGCCTGACAACCCCGAACTCCGCACACTGCGAATCTCAAAAAGTGGCGATTATCTACCGGGCCAAGTCGGCAGAATCCACTTGGCGCCGCGCGGTGTCTTTGCAGCGCCACTACGACGGATTGGCTTGAGATTTAGACGAGAGATCGTCGGGAATCTCAACGAGATAACGGTCGCCGTTAGCGATGGAAAAACAGCGGATCAGACGCAACGCTCGTTCCTGTACAAAAGGTATTCCCTGGGTACGGAACTTGAGCTGCCGATCGATTGCGAGGGACTCGAGGCAATGCCGTTGCCCGGAGAGCATCTAGCCTCCGTGAGCATGCGCCTACAGTTCAGCGCAATTCGTTGGACGCCGCTATATCTCGACGACATCGTCGTCGAGTGACAACGCAGCGAGCGGAGCTATCGACCACCAGTCTCATCACGTCCTATGCAAAAGACACCAGACCGTCACGAACGCCGCCGCTACCCGTCGCTCGTCGCTCGTCGCTCGTCGCTCGTCGCCCAGGTCAGCGGTCACCCACGCGCCGTCGCGCCCCGATCAACCGACAAGGATGTCCACCATGACCGCTCAACACGCCGCCTCCGGACGCGGATCGCAGATCTCACTACCGCTGCAACTTTCGATCGGTGACGTCGAGGACGGCGACAACGGCGTGGCACCGCCGACGATCGTCGAAGCCGACGACGACCGGGTCGTCGACCTCGGCACGTTAGAAGGCAACGCGACCGTCCACGTCGACGCCTGGCCGCTGATGGCGGCCGGCCAGCGCTATTGGCTCACCGCGATCGCCGGGACGGAGACATACGTCGTCGCCGATGGTGCCCTGGTAACTGGACCGGCCACGCTGGATCTGCCGCTGCCACGGGCATGGCTCGAAGGCCTGGCTGACGGGGCGTCCTTCGACATCGAACTCGCGATCGCGTTCGGCGGCGGCGAGCTTACGACGGCCAAACGATTCACCTCGGCTGCCTATATGCTTCGTCTCGGCACGGTAGCCAAAGGCTGGACCGGACTGGAGTACATTTTCGAACCCCTGGACCAATACGGGCCGTTACCGATCCATCCCATCAGGAAGGGTCAGCCGTACACGCTTCGCTTCGCCACGTTTTACAACTTAGCCAGCGGATTTGACGTTTCCGTGTACGATAACGGCATCGATTGCCGCGTCGCATCAACGCCTCACACCCGTCTCATCCTCGATTACCCAGTCCCGCGCATTGACTTTAGCGTCCCGGGCATTTCCGCCCCTCCCCTTGAGATCGTCGCGTACGACAACGCCGGCGGGGAAATCGTCCGGCAGCCCCTGGTCCAGAACAACACCCTTTGGGCCGGCTCGAGCACCGGCATCCGCTCTTTCGAGTTGATCAGTACTGACGGGGTCGGGCGCCTGCGACTGGATGACTTCAGGATATGGACGGGCTCGACGTGGAAGGATCTTCCCACCCCGATGGTTGAAAATTTCGACGGGTGGCCCGTGGAAGAGCACGACCGCCGCCTCGACGTGGGCAACTGGAGCATCGCCGGTGACACCTGCACGATCGCGGTGGTGCCGTACCCGACCGATCCGCAGCGTCGCACCCTGCGATTCTCCCGCATGCAGGACCCGAGTTTACTGCCCAACTATCTCGTTCACCTCACACCTCGCGGGCTCGTCACCCCGACGCATGAGGTGTCGGTCAAAGTTCGCAGGGAAAGCGCGACTGGCAACCACGTCGCTTACTTGAACACCATACTTGCCTATTCGACCCTCCCGGAACAGGGCGAGTCGGATACCCTGCGAACAGTCGGCCCGCTAAGGCACACCTTTGCGAATACCGAACTCGAACACGTCATAACCTTCTCCGCCCTCGACCAGATGCCGTTGCCGGGCGAGCACCTCGCCTACATCTGCGTTCGGATGCAATTTGCGACAGCGACGGGATGGGCACCCGTCTTCATCGACGAGATCGCGATCAAGTAGAAGCCATGCAGCCGCCAACGCTGCCGCTCGTCGCCCAGGTCAGCGGTTACCCACGCGCCGTCGCGCCCCGATCAACCGACAAGGATGTCCATCATGACTGCTCAACACGCCGCCTCCGCACGCGGATCGCAGATCTCACTACCGCTGCAACTTTCGATCGGTGACATCGAGGACGCCGACAACGGCGTTGCACCGCCGACGATCGCCGAAGCCGACGACGACCGGGTCGTCGACCTCGGCACGTTCGAAGGCAACGCGACCGTCCATGTGGACGCCTGGCCGCTGATGGCCGCCGGCCAGCGCTATTGGCTCACCGCGATCGCCGGGACGGAGAAATACGTCGTCGCCGATGGTGCCCTGGTAACTGAACCGGCCACGCTGGATCTGCCTCTGCCACGGGCATGGCTCGAAGACCTGGCTGACGGCGCGTCCTTCGACATCGAACTCGCGATCGCGTTCGGTGGCGGCGAGCTTACGACAGCCAAACGATTCACCTCGGCTGCCTATATGCTTCGTCTCGGCACGGTAGCCAAAGGCTGGACCGGGATCGAATACATCTTCGAACCCTTCGACCAGTACAAACCATTCGCTATAGACCCCATCAGGGAAGGTCAGCCGTACACGCTTCGGTTCGCCACGATCTACAACCTCCATGGCGTCGTGGATATTTCCGTGCATGATTACGGCATCAACTGCCGCATCAGCCGCACAGAGCCGTACCTGCGCATTGTCCTCGATTACGCGATTCCGCGCCTTGGCTTCAGCGTGGCGAGACCCCCCTCACCTCCCGCCGTGATCGTCGCATACGACAGCGCCGGCAAGGAGATCGTCCGGCAGGACCTGGTCCAGAACAACACCCTTTGGGCAGGTTCGAGCACGGGCATCCGTTCGTTCGAACTTCTGCAGTCCGGCGACTACGTTGCGAACATTTCGATCGACAACATCAAGGTATGGACAGGCTCGACCTGGAAGGAGCTCCCGACCCCGATGGTTGAAAATTTCGACGGGTGGCCCGACGAAGAGCACGACCGCCGCCTCGACGTCGGCAACTGGAGCATCGCTGGCGACACCTGCACGATCGCGGTAGTGCCGTACCCGACCGATCCGCAGCGTCACACCCTGCGATTCTCCCGCATGCAGGACACGAGTTCACTGCCCAACTATCTCGTTCACCTCACGCCTCGCGGACTCGTCACCCCGACGCATGAGGTCTCGGTCAAAGTTCGCAGGGAAAGCGCGACTGGCAACCGCGTTGCTTATCTGCGTACGGTGCTTGCGTATTCAAGGGTCACGACGCAGGACGAGCCAGACACGCTGCGAACAATTGGCCCGCTTGTCCACGCCTTCTCAAGCACCGAACTCGAACACGTCATAACCTTCTCCGCCCTCGACCAGATGCCGTTGCCGGGCGAGCACCTCGCCTTCATCTGCGTCCGGATGGAATTTGTGAGAACGACGGGATGGCCACCCGTCTTCATCGACGAGATCGCGATCAAGTAGAAGCCATGCAGCCGCCAACGCTGCCGCTCGTCGCTCAGGTCCGCGGCCATCCATGCGCCGTCGCGCCCCGATCAACCGACAAGGATGTCCACCATGACCGCTCAACACGCCGCCTTCGCACGCGGATCGCAGATCTCACTACCGCTGCAACTTTCGATCGGTGACATCGAGGACGGCGACATCGGGGTGGCACCGCCGACGATCGCCGAAGCCGACGACGACCGGGTCGTCGACCTTGGCACGTTCGAAGGCAACGCGACCCTCCACGTCGACGCCTGGCCGCTGATGGCCGCCGGCCAGCGCTATTGGCTCACCGCGATCGCCGGGACGGAGAAATACGTCGTCGCCGATGATGCCCTGGTAACTGGACCGGCCACGCTGCATTTGCCGCTGCCACGGGCATGGCTCGAAGACCTGGCTGACGGGACGTCCTTCGACATCGAACTCGCGATCGCGTTCGGCGGCGGCGAGCTGGCGACAGCGAAGCGATTCACTTCGGCTGCCTATACGCTCCGGCGTGAAGGTCCGGATACCGGATGGGCCGGGATCGAGTACGTTTACGAATCCCTGGATCAGTACAAATCGCTTTATATCTACGTTCGGAAGGATCAGCCTTACACGCTTCGTTTCGCCACGCTTTACAACCTCTACGGCAGCCAAACTGTTACCGTGAATAGTGGCGTCATCGACTGCTGGGCCGGCCCCACTCTGGCGAACACCCGTCTCGTGCTCGATTATCCGATTCCGCGCCTCGATGTCAGCATGGTGAACCCTCCCAACTCCGTTGAGATCGTCGCGCACGACAGCGCAGGTGGCGAGATCGTCCGTCAGCCTCTGGTTCAGAACAACACCCTTTGGGCCGGCTCGAGCACGGGGATACGATCTTTCGAGTTCACTAGCAACGCTCATCCACGCCTTTACATCGACAACATCAAGGTATGGACGGGTTCGAGGTGGAGGGAGCTATCGACCCCCTTGATCGAAGACTTCGCGCACTGGCCCATGGAAGAGCACGACCGCCGCTTCGACGCCGGCAACTGGAGCATAGCCGGTGACACGTGCGCCATCGCGGTGACACCATACCCGACCGACCCGCAGCGTCGAACTCTACGTTTCTCCCGCATGCAGGACACGAGTTCACTGTCCAACTATCTCGTGCACCTCACGCCTCGCGGACTCGTCACCCCGAACAACAAGGTGTCAGTGAAAATTCGTAGGGAACGCGCGACTGGAGACCATCTTTATTACGTGAAGGCGATGCTCGCCTATTCAAATACGACGAACGCGATTGAGGATTCGGGTCGCGAAGCCGACTCCCTGCGGATAGTTGGCCCGATAACGCATACCTTTACAAGCACCGAACTGGAACACGTCATGACGTTCGCTGCACTGGAGCAGATGCCACTGCCGGGAGAGCGCCTCGCCTTCATCCACATTTCGATGCAGTTCACGCCATCATTAGGCTGGGTACCTGTCTTCATCGACGAAATCGCCATCGAGTAGAAACGCGTGACCGTCCGTGTTCAGGTCAACCGAGTCCGGCTCACGCTCCGCGCCACCGGGCTGAGGACCATCCGCATCGACGACCTGTCTCAGATCGTCACGTGGGATGCCGCGGGAGACCTCGGTGGTACGCAGGAGTACTTCTCGCACTTCCGCGTGGTCATGCCCGCGAATGCCACGCTCTACTACGACCGGATCGTCATCGACTGACGTCCTCCTGCGGCCACCTCGGCCATTCGCCCACCCCCGGCTAGCGCGCCAGTTGTATATGCCGACCCCGACCCCCGGCTTATAAAGATCACCAAGGCGTGAGAGGCCGTCCGGCCCTCGCGCGAAGGACAGGGGGATCGCATGAAAGCCGGGGACATGGCGGGTCGTGGCGGTGGCAGGGGTGGCAAGCGGGGTGGCCAGGACGATGCGCGAACCGCGTCGCCCGGCCGGCGCGTCGCCGCCTCGGCCGTTCGGCCTATGCCCTCGCGCGCTCCCAACGGGTACGAGGCCACACGATGAACGACGCAGCAACCGCCGCGCGACACGACGCATCCACCGTCCATGACCGGTTCGCCGAGGTGGCGAAGGCCTGGCCGGCACGCGTCGCCGTCGTTTCCGATACCGCGACGCTCAGCTACGCCGAGCTCGACGCGCGCAGCGATCGCGTCGCCGCGTCGCTGGCCGCGGCGGGCGTGGAGCATGGCAGCTATGTCGCGATGCTGATGGAGCGGTCGGTCGAGGCGATCGTGACGCTGTTCGGCGTGCTGAAGGCGGGTGCCGCCTATCTGCCCATCGATACGCGCTGGCCCGCCGAGCGCGTCGCGTTCGCCCTGAACGACGCGGATGTGGCGGCGGTGGTGATCGACGACGGGTTGGCCTTCGATGCCGACGATGTGCCGACGTTCACGCTCGCCGGGCTCGAAGGCGGCTCGTTCGGGGAGCTTGTCGCGAGCACCCGTTCGCGCGCGAGCGCGCTCCCACAGGAGGGCGCCGGCCAAGGCGGCGGCGATCTTGCGTATTGCATGTACACCTCCGGATCGACGGGCGTGCCCAAGGGCGTCGAGATCCGGCACGCGTCGATCCTGCGACTCGTCCTGCGCTCCGATTACATCGACTTCGATGCGCCGAAGGTGCTTCACGCCGCGCCGCTCGGTTTCGACGCGTCGACGTTCGAGATATTCGCGCCCCTGCTCAACGGCGGTACGTGCGTCGTCTACCTGGAGCGCGTGCCCACCGGTTGCGGTATCGCACGCACCGTCGCGAGGCACGACGCGCAGGTCGCCTGGCTGACCGCCGCGCTGTTCAACGCGATCGTGGACGACGACGCGACGAACCTCGCCGGTCTTCGCACCGTGCTCACCGGCGGCGAGGCGCTCTCGGTGCCGCACGTGCGCAAGGCCTATGCGGCCCTGCCCGACACGACGCTCATCAACGGCTACGGTCCGACCGAATGCACCACGTTCGCGACGACCTATCCGATCCCGCGCAACCTGCCGGAAGACCGGCCGGTGCCCATCGGTCGTCCGATCGGGGAGACCTCGTTGCACGTGCTGGACGCCGAGGGCAACGAAGTGGCACCCGGCGAAACCGGCGAGCTGTTCATCGGCGGCAGCGGCGTCGCGCGCGGTTACCTCAACCGCCCGGAACTCACGGCGGAGCGCTTCGTCGCCGGCGGCACGCGTTACCGCACCGGCGACCTCGTGCACTGGCTGCCCGACGGCAACCTCGCCTTCGTCGGCCGCGCCGACGGCCAGGTGAAGATCCGCGGTTACCGCATCGAGACCGGCGAGATCGACATGGCGCTGCGTGCCCTGCCCGGTGTCGACGCGGCGGCCGTCGTCGCACGCGAGGACGCGCCCGGCGAGAAGCGGCTGGTCGCCTACTACGTCACGCACGACGACGGCGTCAACGCGCGCGCCCTGCGCGACGCGCTGGCGCGCACCCTGCCCGAGTACATGCTGCCCGTCGCATGGATGCGCCTCGACGCGCTCCCGATCAACGACAACGGCAAGCTCGACCGTCGCGCCCTTCCCCACCCGGACGGCGCGCGCCCCGAACTCGCCGCGCCGTACGTCGCGCCGCGCGGCGCGATCGAGACGCGTGTCTGCGCGATCTTCGCCGAGGTGCTCGGCATGGCCGAGGTCGGCCGGGACGACAACTTCTTCGATCTCGGCGGCACGTCGATCCTTGCCACGCGCGCCATGGCGCGGGTGCACGAGGACGTGTCGCCGGTACCCACGCTCGTCGGTTTCTTCGCGCAGCCGACCCCGGCCGCCGTGGCGGCCACGATCGAGGGGCGCGCCACCCGTGGGGTCCTGGCAGGGCGCCCGGCGGGCGGCGCGCCGGCGGCGGGGGAGCCGGTGGCGATCATCGCCATGGCCGGCCGTTTCCCCGGTGCGCCGGACGTTGAGACCTTCTGGGACAACCTCTGCGCCGGCCGCGAATCGATCCGCTTCTTCGCGCCTGGCGAACTCGATCCCGCGATCGGCCAGGCCGAGCGCGACGAACCGGGATACGTCGCCGCACGCGGCGTCGTCGACGGCGTGGAGCAGTTCGACGCCGGTTTCTTCGGCATGTCGCCCCGCGAAGCGGAACTCACGGATCCGCAGCAGCGCCTGTTCCTCGAACTGTGCTGGGAGTGCATGGAGCGCGCCGGCTACGTGCCCGACGGCCAGGACACGCCGGTCGGCGTGTTCGGCGGCATGCACAACGCCACGTATTTCCAGAAGCACATCAGCGGCCGTCCCGACCTCATCGAGAAGCTCGGGGCGTTCCAGGTGATGCTCGGCAACGAGAAGGATTACCTCGCCACGCGCGTCGCGCACAAACTCAACCTCACCGGCCCGGCGATCAGCCTCAACACGGCGTGCTCCACGTCGGCCGTCGCGATCGCGCAGGCCTTCGACGCGCTGCGCGCGGGCCGCTGCGGCATGGCTCTCGCTGGCGGCTCGTCGATCGCCTGCCCGCCGAACAGCGGTTACGTGTCGCAGGAAGGCTCGATGCTGTCCCCGGATGGCCACACGCGCACGTTCGACGTCGACGCGCAGGGCACCGTGTTCAGCGACGGCGCCGCCGTCGTGCTGCTCAAGCGTCTTTCCGACGCGCTGCGCGACGGCGATCCGGTCTACGCCGTGATCCGCGGCGCCGCGGTGAACAACGATGGCGCGGTCAAGGCCAGCTTCACCGCGCCGAACGCGGCCGGACAGGCGGCGGTGATCGCGATGGCGCTGGAGGATGCCGGCGTGTCGCCGCGCGACATCTCCTACGTGGAAGCTCACGGCACGGCCACGCCGCTCGGCGATCCCATCGAGCTCGAAGGACTCACCGCGGCGTTCCGCCAGCACACGGACGATATCGGCTTCTGCGCGCTCGGCTCGCTCAAGAGCAACGTCGGCCACCTCGTGATGGCGGCCGGCGCGGCCGGCGTCATCAAGACCGCCCTGGCCCTGTGCGAGCGCCGCCTGCCGCCCTCGCTGCACTTCCGCGCCGCCAATCCGCGCCTCAACCTCGCGGAGTCGCCGTTCGTGGTGAACGACACGCTGCGTCCGTGGCAGACCGCCGGCGGCCCGCTGCGCGCGGGCGTGAGCTCCTTCGGCGTTGGCGGCACCAATGCCCACATCATTCTCGAGGAGGCGCCGGAGCGCGCACCGTCCGACGTCGCGACCGGCGCGCAGCTGCTCCTGCTCTCGGCCCGCACGCCCAGCGCGCTCGGCGACGCCGCCGCGCGCCTGGCCGATCACCTCGCCGCGCATCCGGAAGGCAACCTCGCGGACACCGCGTGGACGCTGGCGCGCGGCCGCAAGGCCTTCACCCAGCGCACGCATGTGGTGGCGCTTTCGGGGAGCGACGCGGTCGCGAAGCTGCGCGACATCGCCGCGGCGGCGACGTGCCGCACGTGCACCAGCCCCGCGCCGGGTGTGGTCTTCCTCTTCCCCGGACAGGGCTCGCAGTACGCCGGCATGGGGCGCGAGCTGCACGCCACCGAACCCGTCTTCCGTACCGCGCTCGACGAGGTCGCCTGCGCCCTGCTCGACGAACTCGGCTTCGACCTGCGCGACCGGATGTTCACGGACGATGCGGATGCGCTCAAGGCCACCGCCCTGACCCAGCCGGCGACGTTCGCGCTCGAGTACGCACTGGCACGCCTCTGGATGAGTCTCGGCGTGACGCCGGTCGCCATGATCGGCCACAGTGTGGGCGAGTTCACCGCCGCCGCGCTGGCTGGCGTCATGCCGCTCGCCAATGCCGCCAGGCTGGTCGCACGCCGCGGCCGGATGATGCAGGCGCTGCCCGCGGGATCGATGCTTTCCGTTCGTCTGGGCGCCGCGGAACTGCGCGCGCGGCTCCCGGACGTTCTTTCCCTGGCCGCCGAGAACGCCCCGAACGCCAGCGTCGTCTCGGGGGCCACGGACGACGTCGACGCCTTCCGCGCGACCCTCGAGGCCGAGGGTGTCGCATGCCGCGTCCTGCACACCTCGCACGCCTTCCACTCCGCGATGATGGATCCTGTGCTCGAGGCCTTCCGCGCCGAAGTCGCGCAGGTCGCGCTCGCCGCGCCTTCCACGCCGATCATCTCGACGCTCACCGGTGTCGGCCTCACGGCGGCGGAGGCCATGTCGCCCGACTACTGGACGCGCCACCTGCGCCACACCGTCCGCTTCTCGCCGGCGCTGCTGCACGCGCTCGACGACGGCCATCACGCGTTCCTCGAGGTCGGCCCGCGTCCGAGCCTCGCCCTGCTGGCTCGCCAGCACTCGCAGAGCCGTGGCCGGACCATCGTCGCCTCGCTCGGCGACGGGGCCGGCGACGAACGCGCCGCCTGGCTGGGCGCCGCCGGTGCGCTGTGGTCGGCGGGCGTCACCGTCGCGACCGACGCCTTCGACCATCGCGAGAACCGCCGCCACGTGCGCCTGCCCACCTATCCCTTCGAGCGCAAGCGGCACTGGATCGACGCCCGCCTGCCCGCGTCCGTCACGCCCATCGCCAGCGTCGCCGCGCCGGTCGTGCCGTCCGCCACCACCCCTGCCGTCGTTCCGGAGTCCCCCATGCCGATGCCTTCCGCTCCTGCCACCGATCGCCCGAAGCGCCTCGCCGGCGAACTCGTCGCTCTGTTCGAGGATGTTTCCGGCGCCGAGCTCGAAGGCGTCGACCCGTCCGCGAACTTCGTGGAACTCGGACTCGATTCGCTCTCGCTCACCCAGGTCGCGCTGCAGCTGCAGAAGACTTACGCACTCAAGATCACCTTCCGCGAACTGATGGACGGCTGCTCGTCGTTCGAACGGCTCGCGGCGCACATCGATCGCCTGTTGCCGGCTGAAGCCCAGCCGGCGGCGCCCGCGACGGCGGCCCCGGCCGCACCGGTCGCGGCGGCGGCACCGGCGGCGATCGCCGCCGGTGGCGGACTGGTCCAGGACGTGATCGCGCAACAGATGCAGATCATGCGGGAACAGTTGGCGTTGCTGGCGGGAGCCGCCGCTCCCGCGCCCCAGCCCGTGGCGACCGCGAACACCGCTCCGCCGGCCTCGCCGACGGGCGCCGGCAGCGTCGGCGAAGCGGCGACGGCACCGGCCGGCCTCACGGCCGCCAATGACGAGGAAGCCGCCCTCGCCCACACCACCTACGACGTGAAGAAGGCCTTCGGCGCCATCGCGCGCATCCACCACGCGAACACCGACCTGACCTCGCGACAGCGCGCGCGGCTGGACGCCTTCATGCGCCGCTACATCGAGCGCACGAAGGCGTCCAAGGCGTACACGACGGAACACCGCGCGCACCTCGCCGATCCGCGCGTGGTCAACGGCTTCCGGCCGCTCCTGAAGGAAATCGTCTACCAGATCGTGATCGAACGCTCCAAGGGTTCGAAGGTGTGGGACCTCGACGGCAACGCCTACGTCGACGCGCTCAACGGCTTCGGCATGAACCTGTTCGGCTGGCAGCCCGACTTCGTGCTCGACACGGTGCGCGACCAGCTGGAGGCCGGCTACGAGATCGGTCCGCAGCATCCGCTGGCCGGCGTCGTCGCGAAGCAGGTCTGCGACATGACCGGCTTCGACCGCGCCGCGCTGTGCAACACCGGCTCGGAGGCCGTGATGGGTTGCGTGCGCGTCGCCCGCACCGTCACCGGCCGCGACACGCTGGTGATCTTCACCGGCTCGTACCACGGCATCTTCGACGAAGTGATCGTGCGCGGCACGAAGAAACTGACCTCGGTGCCGGCCGCGCCGGGCATCCTGCGCAACACGTCCGAGCACGTCCTCGTGCTCGACTACGGCACCCCGGAAGCGCTGGCCATCATCCGCGAGCGCGCCTCCTCCATCGCCGCCGTGCTGGTGGAACCGGTGCAGAGCCGCCGCCCGGACTTCCAGCCCGTCGAATTCCTGCGCGAGCTGCGCGCGATCACCGAGGAGGCCGGCTCGCTGCTGATCTTCGACGAAGTGGTCACGGGCTTCCGCGCCCATCCGCGCGGTGCGCAGGAAGTGCTCGGCATCGACGCCGACATGGCCTCGTACGGCAAGGTGGTCGGCGGTGGGTTCCCCATCGGCGTGATCGCCGGCAAGCGCCGCTTCATGGATGCGCTGGACGGTGGCCACTGGCAGTTCGGCGACGACTCGACGCCGACGGTCGGCGTCACGTATTTCGCCGGCACGTTCGTGCGTCACCCGCTGGCCCTCGCGGCGGCGCACGCGGTGCTGAACCATCTGGCCGAACAGGGGCCCGCGCTGCAGGCCTCGCTCAACGCGAAGGTCAGCGCGATGGCCGACGAGCTCAACGCCTTCTGCGAGAGCGTGGGCGCGCCGGTGCACGTCGTCCACTTCGCTTCCGTGTGGAAGACGAGCTTCACCGAGGACCATCCGCTGCAGGACCTGCTCTTCGCGATGATGCGCAGCCGCGGCATCCATATCCTGGACAACTTCCCCTGCTTCTTCACGACCGCGCACAGCGACGCCGACTTCGCCGCCATCGCCACCGCGTTCCGTGAATCCATCCTCGAAATGCAGGAAGCCGAATTCCTGCCGCGCCGCCGCGAGGCCGCCACCTTCGACGCCAGCCAGCCGCCCGTGCCGGGCGCCCGCCTGGGCAAGGATCCCGAAGGCCGGCCCGCGTGGTTCGTTCCCAACCCGGATGCGCCGGGCAAGTACCTGAGGGTTACCGCATGACGCCCAACGAGCTGGCCGCCGCCACGGCGGTCGACTACGACCCGTTCGCCGGCGCGCCGCTCGCGCGCCTCGTGCCGACGACGGCCGCGCAACGCGAGGTGTGGCTGGCATCCCGGCTGGAGCCGGAAGCCTCGCTGGCGTACAACGAGGCGATCGCGCTCACCCTCAAGGGCTTGCTCGACGTGCCGGCCCTCGAATGGGCCCTGCAGGGCGTCGTGGATCGCCACGAAGCCCTGCGCGCCACGTTCGCCGGCGACGGCGAAGGCATGTTCGTCGCCGAACACGCCACGCTGCCGATCGCGTTCCACGACGTCTCGCTGCTCGCGCCGTTCGAGAGCGACGCACGCATCATGGCGGCGTACTCGCGCATCGTGACCACGCCGTTCGACCTGGAGAACGGCCCGCTCGTCCGCGCGGAGCTGTTCCGCCTGGGCCACGACCGCCACCTGCTGACGATCGCCGCGCACCACATCGTGTGCGACGGCTGGTCGTTCGGCGTGATCGTCCGCGATCTCGCCGCCCTTTACGCGCAGCGCACGGGCAAGGGCGAAGGCCCCGCCGCGGCGGGCGCGTTCTCGAACTTCGCGTTGGCCGAGGCTGCACACGCCGGCAGCGAGACGGCCCGGGAGGACGAAACGTACTGGCTCGACCGGTTCGCCGGCCCGGTCCCCGTACTCGACCTCCCTACGGACCGCTCCCGTCCCCGCCGTCGGACGTTCACCTCACGGCGCGAAGACCGCACGCTCGATGCCGTGGAAGTCGCCGGGATCAAACGTCTCGGCGCCTCCCACGGAGCGAGCTTCTACGCGACGCTCCTCACGGGCTTCGCGATCCTGCTCCGCCGCATCGCCGGACAGGACGACGTCGTGATCGGCATCCCCACCGCCGGCCAGGCGGCGGAAGGCCTCGACAACGTCGTCGGCCACGCCGTGAACGTGCTGCCGCTGCGCGCGTCGATCGCCGGGACGGCGACGTTCGCCAGCGTGCTCGGCAACGTTCGCAACGACCTGCTCGACGCCTTCGACCACCAGCGCTACACGCTCGGCAGCCTGCTCGCGCGCCTCGCGATCGCGCGCGACCCGTCGCGCCTGCCCCTGGTCGCGGTGCTGTTCAATCTCGATGCCCAGCTCGACGAATCCACCGTGACCTTCCCCGGGCTGCGCTTCGACCTCGAAGCGGTACCGCGCGAGTACGAGAACTTCGAACTCTTCGTCAACGCGGTGCAGGTCGATGGCGGTCTGCGGCTGGAATGCCAGTACAACGCCGACCTCTTCGACGGGGCCACCGTGCAGGGCTGGCTCGACGCCTACGCGACGCTGCTGCGCGAAGCGGCGATCGATCCGGCGGAACAGGCGCTGTCGCTGCCGCTGGTGTCCGACGCCGTGTACCGCGAGCTCGCGGCGCTGCAGCCGGCCCCCACGCCGTTCCCCGAACTGCGCCTCGCGCACGAGTACTTCGAGCAGCAGGCCGACCGCGCGCCCGATCGCGCCGCCGTGCGCCACGCCGACCGCGCCCTCACCTATGCGGCACTCGAGTCGCGCGCCAATCGCATCGCCAACGCGCTTCGCGCGCGTGGCGTCGGTCACGGCCAGCTCGTCGGCCTGTCGCTGGGCCGCGGCGTCGACATGGTCGCCGCCGTCCTCGGCGTGCTGAAGTCCGGCGCGGGCTACGTCCCGCTGGACCCCGCGTTCCCCGCCGATCGCCTCGCCTTCATGGCGCAGGACGCCGCGCTCGCCGCGCTGGTCGTCGACGACGATGCGCCGTTGTCGTTCGCGTTCGACGCCGGCCGCGTCCTCGCGCTGAACAGCGACGAGGTCGCCCGCGCCTCGTTCGAACGGCCGGAACGCAACCGCCGCGCCGCGACGCCCGATTCGGTCGCCTATGTGATCTTCACGTCGGGATCGACCGGGCGCCCGAAGGGCGTCCGCGTGCCGCATCGCGCGGCCGGCAACTTCCTCACCAGCATGCAGCGCGTGCCCGGCATCGCACCCGACGATCGCCTCGTGGCTGT
The DNA here is from genome assembly GCF_900111665.1 of Luteibacter sp. 329MFSha. Classification (NCBI taxonomy): domain Bacteria; kingdom Pseudomonadati; phylum Pseudomonadota; class Gammaproteobacteria; order Lysobacterales; family Rhodanobacteraceae; genus Luteibacter; species Luteibacter sp. 329MFSha. Next base: position 1,300,783 of record NZ_FOJE01000001.1, read on the forward strand.
CACCACCCTGTCGTTCGACATCGCGTTCATGGAACTGCTGCTGCCGCTGACCAGCGGCGCGGAGATCGTCGTCGCCGGGCGCGACGACGTGCGCGACGGCGGCCAGCTGCGCCGCCTGATCGAGGAGAGCGACGCCACGATGATGCAGGCGACGCCGGCCGGCTGGCGGCTGCTGGTCGATGCGGGCTGGCAGGGCCGCCCCGCCTTCCGCGCCGTGTCGGGCGGCGAGCCGCTGCCCGTCGACCTCGCCGAAGCCCTGCTCGACCGCTGCGGCGAGGTGTGGAACGGCTACGGTCCGACCGAGACGACGGTCTACTCCACCTACTGGCGGGTGTCCGATCCGCGCGAAGGCATCTACATCGGCCGGCCGATCGCGAACACCACGGTCCACATCCTCGACGAGCGCGGCAACCATTGCCCCCTGGGCGTACCGGGCGAAATCCACATCGGCGGCGCCGGCGTCACCCTCGGGTACCTCGACCGTCCCGAACTCACGGCCGAGAAGTTCGTGCCGGACCCGTGGTCGGAAGCCCCCGACTCGCGGATGTACCGCACCGGCGACCGCGGTCGCTGGCTGAGCAATGGCCTGCTCGAGCACCTCGGCCGCCTCGATTTCCAGGTGAAGGTGCGCGGCTACCGCATCGAACCGGGCGAGATCGAAAGCGTCCTCGCCGACGTGCCGGCGGTCGCGCGCGCGGTCGCGATGGCCCGCGAGGATCGTCCCGGCGACGTCCGCCTCGTCGCCTACGTCGTGGGCCGCGACGGCGCGATCCCCGACGAGGACTCGCTGCGCAACGCCTTGCGCGCGCGCCTTCCCGATTACATGGTGCCGCAGCACATCCTCGTGCTCGACGCGATTCCGCTGCTGCCCAACGGCAAGATCGACCGCAAGGCGCTACCGCCGCCGATCGCCCACTCGATGTCGGCACCGGGCGAGCGCATCGGTCCGCGCAACGAGGACGAGCGGCGCGTCGCCGCCGCCATGGAAACGGTGCTGAGCCTCCCCGACCTCGACATCCGCGACGACTTCTTCGCGCTCGGTGGTCACTCGCTGCTCGCCGCGCAGCTGACGGCGCGTCTCAACCGCGAGTTCGGCGTGACGCTCTCGTTCCGCACGCTGTTCGACGCACCGACGGTCGAACAGCTCGCCGCCGCGATCCGTGCGCAGGTCGCCACGGGCACCGCGCCGGCCACCGCCCCGATCGGCCATCGTGACGACGCGGCGCAGGACCACGCCCCGCTCTCGCTGATGCAGCGCCGCCTGTGGGCACTGGAGCGCATGCATCCGGGCCGCGTGACGTACAACGCGCCGTCCGCGCACCGCCTGCGCGGCGCGTTCGACGAGGCGGCCTTCGACATGGCCTTCCAGGCGCTGATCCAGCGCCAGCCGATCCTCCGGACGTCGTTCCACGACACCGGCAAGGAGATCGTGCAGGTGGTCGCACCTCGCCTCGAGTATCCGCTCTTCCCGGCCGAGGACCTCAGCCACCTGCCGGAAGATGCGCGCGAGACGCGCCTGATGCAGCGCCTGCAGGAGCTCACCGACACGCCGTTCGACCTCGGCAGGGCGCCGCTCTTCAGCGCCCGCATGTTCCGTCTTTCGGACACCGAGCACGCGCTGTTCTTCATGCCGCACCACATCATCTGGGACGGCTGGTCGTTCGACATCCTCTACAACGAGCTTTCCGCACTCTATCGCGCGTTCACGGCGGGACAGCCCTCGCCGCTCGCACCGCTGCCGGTCACCTATGGCGATTTCGCCGAGTGGCACACGCAGTGGCTCGAGTCGCCGGCGTTCCAGACGCAGCTGGCGTTCTGGCGCGAACGCCTCGCGCAGATGGGCGATGTGCGCGCGCTGCCGACGGATCATCCGCGGCGCCCCGGCATGTCGGGCCTCGGCCGCACGGAGTGGATCCGCGTGTCGCGCGAACAGACCGACGCCATGCACGAGGTCGCGCGCCAGGCCGACGCGACGCTCAACATGACGCTGCTCGCGCTGTACTACGCCATGCTCTCGAGCTCGGCGGGCCAGCACGAGCTCGTGGTCGGCACCCCCGTGCGCGGCCGCAACCAGACCGAGGTCGAATCGGTCATGGGCTACTTCAACAACCTCTTGCCGCTGCACGTCAGCGTCGATCCCGCCCTGTCGTTCCTCGAGTTCGTGCGTCACGTGAAGCGCACGGCGATCGAGGCCTTCGGCCATCCCGACGTGCCGCTGGAATACCTGCAGCGCGAACTGCGCGTCGGCCAGGGCGCGGGCGCCACGCTCTACCAGGCCCTGTTCTCGTTCCAGGACGCGCGCCAGCGTGTGGTCGACTGGGCGGGACTGGCGCACGAACAGATCCTGCTGTTCCAGAGCGGCGCCACGGAGGACCTGGGCCTCTGGTTCCTCGAGGGTCACGCCGGCATGGTCGGCGGCGTCACGTACAACGCCGACCTCCTGCGCGCGGACACGGCACGCATGATGCGCGAACGTTACCTCGGCATGATGCAGGCGGTCGTCGCGAACCCGTCCATCGCCGTCGGCTCGCTCACGGCCGCCACGCGTGCCGAGCGCGAGCGCATGCGCGACTGGAATGCCGGCGCCGCGACGGGACGCCTGCCGGAGGACCTCGTTTCCATGGTCGAAGCCGGCGCCGCGGCGGGCGCCGCCGTGGCATCCGACGCGGTGGCCGTCGTCGATGGCTCGCGCGAGACGACGTACGCGTCGCTGCTCCGCCGCGCGACGCGCATGGCGGTGCTCCTGCGCGAGCGAGGCGCCGCACCGGGCCAGGTGGTCGGCCTGTGCGTCGAGCTCGGCAGCGATCGCATCGCCGGCCTGCTCGCCATCGCGATGACCGGCGGCACGGCGCTCCTTCTCGACCGTGCCGACCCGACCGCGCGCCTGCGCGACATCCTCGCCGACGCGCGCATGACCGTGCTCATCGGCGACGCGGCGCTCGAAGCGACCCTGGACTGGCCGCGCGCCTGCGCGCTGTGGCTCGACGCGGACCATGCCGAACTCGACGGCGCGATCGTCGACGGGTTCGCGCGCACGGCGATGGATCCCGACACGCCGGCGGTGGCCTTCTACGTTCCCGGTCCGGATGGCAGGGCGCGTGGCGCCGCGCTGTCGCACCGCGCGCTCGCCGGCACCGTCGAGGGCCTGGCGGACGCGCTCGGCATCGAGGCGGGCAAGCGCATTTCCGGCGACGCGCTCGCCTCCGATCCGATGTCCGCGATCGAGCCCTTGCTCGCGCTGGCACAGGGTGCCACCTGGGTCGTGCACGACGAACACCGTCTCGAGCATGGCGCCGGAACCGGCCTCGACCTGCTCGCCGCGACACCCGAAAGCTGGCAGGCGCTGATCGACCACGGCTGGAACGGCGACGATCGCCTCGTCGCCGTCGCCAAGGGCGGCACGCCCACGACGCAACTGGCCACCCGGCTCGCCGCGACCACGCAGGCGCTCTTCACCCTGTTCGGCGACACGATGTCCGCGCCGGTGGCGACCTGCGCCCGCCTGCACGGCGACGCCGGCGCGCTGCACGAAGGGCGTCCCGTCGCCAGCACGGAACTATGGATCCTCGACGACGCCGGCGAACCCTGCCCCATCGGCGCGACCGGCGACGTCGCCGTGGCGGGCTCCACGCTCGCCATGGCCTTCGGACACCGCGCGATCGGCGAACGCCAGCCGGGCGACGACCGGCTGCAGCGCACCGGCTACCGCGGCCGCTGGCTCGCCGACGGTCAGCTGCATGTGCTCGACCGTGCGGATCGCCGCCTGCGCCGTCACGGCCTCGATGTCGAGCCGTCGGCGATCGAGACGCTCCTGCTCGCCCAGGCGGGCGTGGTGCGCGCGCTCGCCGTGGCGCGCACCGATGCCAACGGTCTTCCGCGCATCGACGCGTACGCGGTCGGGGCGCCGGGCAATCCGCCGGACGCGGACGGCCTGCGTGCCGCGCTGGCGTCGTGGCTGCCGGCGTGGTCGATGCCCGCGCACCTCGTGATGCTCGACGCGCTTCCGCTGCTCGCGACCGGCGAGATCGACACGGCCGCGTTGCCGACGCCGACGGAACCACGCCACGGCGGCCCGACAGTGGAAGCGACGGAGCCACGCAGCGAGAGCGAGCGGCTGCTCGCGTCCGTCTGGACCGAGCTGCTGGGCATGACGCGCGTGCGCACGAGCGACAACTTCTTCGACGTGGGCGGCCATTCGCTCCTCGCCGTGGACATGGCCGCGCGCGTGCAGAAGCTCACCGGCGTGCAGCTGAACCTGCTCGACATCGCGAACGGCACGCTCGGCACGCTCGCCGCCGAGCTGGCGATCGCACCGCCCGTTCCGACGGCCGCACCGAAGCGCGGCCTCTTGAGCCGCCTCCTCGGGCGCGGCTGAGCGGGCGCCCGGGGGGAACGCCGACATGACCCACATCGCCTGGTTCGTCTGCTGGACGTCCGCGCTGCTTCTGGTCCACGTCTTCGTGGGCTATCCGCTGATCGTATGGCTCCAGGCACGGCTGCGTCCGCGGCCGGTCGCGAGGCAGGCGATCCTGCCGCGCGTGAGCATCGTCGTCGCCGTCCACGACGGCGAGCGCTACCTGCGCGCGAAACTCGTCAACCTGCGCCAGCTCGACTACCCCTCGGAACTCGTGGAGATCGTCCTCGTCTGCGACGGTTGCCGCGACGGCACCGTCGGGATGGCACGCCGTTCGACGGACCCTCGGCTGACCGTGATCGAGCACCCGGAACGCCGCGGCAAGGCCGAGTGCCTCAACGACGCCGTGGCGGCCTCGACCGGTGACGTCCTGCTTTTCACCGACATCCGGCAACGCCTCTCTCCCGTGGCGCTCCGTGAACTGGTGGCGAACCTCGGCGATCCGACGGTCGGCGCGGTGGGCGGCGAGCTGCACATGGAAAACGTCCGCACCGGCTTCGCGCAGGGCGTGGACTTCTACTGGCGCTACGAAAAGACGATCCGCCATGCCGAGAGCCTGTCCGGCTCCACGATCGGCGTGAGCGGCGCGCTGTACGCGATGCGCCGCTCCTTGTTCCGTCCGCTGCCGCCGGGCACCGTGCTCGACGACGTCCTCGTCCCGATGCGCGTCGCGGCGCAGGGCAAGCGCGTCGTGTTCGAGCCGAGGGCGATGGCGTGGGACCAGCCGTCGCAGGTGCCCGAGGACGAACGGCGCCGGAAGATCCGCACGCTCGCCGGCAACTTCCAGCTGATGCAGCTGGCGCCCTGGCTGCTCGCGCCCTGGTCGAACCCGCTCTGGTTCCGCTTCGTCAGCCACAAGGTGCTGCGCCTGCTGGCGCCCTGGCTCATCGTCGCGCTGACGATCAGCAGCGGCCTCCTCGTCACGCGCCATCCGATGTACGCGCTCGCGTTCGGCGGACTGGTCGGCGGCCTGCTGCTCGTCGGCGTCGCGCGCCTTCGCCCACCGCTCGGTCGCCTGCTGCCGCTGCGCATCGCCGTGGCCTTCTTCTACCTCAACCTCTTCGCCGCCCAGGCCCTCCTCGCCTTCGCACGCAACCGCAGGCTCCATCTATGGTGAACGACATGACCACGCGCGGCGCGCCCGGCATCCGCGGCCGACTCGGCGAACTGTGCTATTCCAGCGGACTGCTGCATTCGCTGCAGCGCGTCCGCGCCTGGTGGCAGCGCGACCTGCGCATCCTCGCCTACCACCGCGTGATGCCGCTGCCCGATCCGGACGCCTACGAGTTCGACCTCGAGCTCATCAGCACGCCACCGGCGGAGTTCCGCGAGCAGATGCTGCGGATCAAGCGCTATTTCCGGCCGATGCGCCTGACCGACATCGTCGCCGCGCTCGACGCCGGCGAAGCGCTGCCGCCCGACACCGTCGCCGTGACGTTCGACGACGGCTACGACGACAACTATCGCATCGCGGCCCCGATCCTCGACGAGGTCGGCGTGCCCGCCACCTTCTTCGTGTCCACCGGTCACATCGACAGTGGCCGGCCGTACGCGTACGACTGGCTCGTCCACATGATCCTGCTGACCCGGGCGGAGCGGCTGGTGCTGCCGGAGCTGGGCATCGACATCGCGCTGCCGCCCGTTCGTGCCCAGCGCCGGCGTATCGCCGGCAACGTGCTGCTGCGCATGAAGTGGCTCGACGCCTTCGGCCAGTCCGCGATGATCGCGAGGCTCGAAGCGGAGTGGGACATGCCATCCGCGCAGGCGCGGCCCGTGGACTGCCGGCCCATGACCTGGGCGCAGGCGCGCGAGATGGAATCGGCGGGACTCGAATTCGGGTCGCACGGCGTGCACCACCGCATGCTCGCGCGGCTGCCGCAGGACGAGATGGTCCGCGAGATCCGCGAATCGAAAGCCACCCTCGATCGCGAGCTGCGCAATCCGGCCATCCTGATGTCCTACCCCGTCGGTGGCGACCGCGCCTATAACGACGCCGTGGTCGACGCCACCCGCAACGCGGGCTTCCAGCTCGCATGCAGCTACGTCTGCGGCACGAACGCGGAACCCAGCGAGAACCGCTATTCGCTGTATCGCCTGCCGGTGGAGAGCAACATGGGCCCGGGCTGGTTCGCCGCGATGCTCGCCCTGCCCCAGCTGATGAGCTATCCCACCGCGGCCCACGAAGCCACCGGACCGGCGGTGCAGCCATGTTCCCCCTGATCCTCCTCTATGTGGTGCTGACGATCATCCGGCCGCAGGATTACGTGCCGGGTCTCGACACCGTGCCGATCCTCCCGGTCGTCCTGATGCTCGCCTTCGTCGCGTGGCTCGCGTCGAAGGCGAAGACGTTCGAAGCGCCCCAGTTCGTCATCCTTCCCGCATTCCTGCTGATCCTCATGATCTCGCAGGTCACGAACGGGTGGAGCGGCGGCGCCGTCGACGAACTCGCCCGTTTCGGTCCCGTCGTGATCGCCTTCTTCGTGTTCGGTGCCGCGTGCAGCACCCAGAAAAGGGTGCGCATCGCCATGGTCGTCTTCGTGGCCTGCGCGTCGGTGCTGGCGCTGCACGGCGTCGAGCAGGCGAAGACGGGCATGGGCTGGACCGGGATCCCGCTCGGCGAAGGCGGCCGCATCCAGTACGTCGGCATCTTCAACGACCCCAACGACCTCGGCCTGCTGTTCGCCGCGACGCTGCCGATGGCCGTGTTCCTCGGCCGCCGGGGCGCCGGCGCGATGCGCTTCGTCTGGCTGGGCGCCGCGATGCTGCTGCTTTATGGCACCTACCTGACCAATTCGCGCGGCGCGATGCTCGCCGTGCTGGTCGTCGCGGGCTGTTACCTCTGGTACCGCAAGGGCATCGTGGTCGCGGGAACGCTCGGTGTGCTCGGACTCGCCGCCATGAAGCTGCTCTCGTCGCGCATGGACGAACTGGACGCGGGCGAGGAATCGGCCGCCGGCCGTGTCGACGCCTGGTACGCGGGGCTGGAGATGTTCCGCGAAAATCCGGTCTTCGGTGTCGGCGCCGGTAACTTCACCGAGTACAACGAACTCACCGCCCACAACTCGTTCGTGCTCGTCCTCGCCGAAACCGGCTTCGCGGGGTTCGTGCTGTGGCTCGCCTTCGTCGGCTACGGCTTCTGGATGATGCTCTCCATCGTGCGCCACCGCCACGTGCCATCCGCCGACCCCTCCGTCGAGGCGCAGTGGACCACCGAGCGGCAGATGGCGCTGACGCTGCTGCTGTCGCTGTGCGGCCTGTTCGCGGCCGCGTTCTTCCTGAGCCGCAGCTACATGGTCGTCCTCTACCTCATCGCCGCCCTCGTCGCGGGCCACTACGTCGGCGCGCGCCGCCGCTGGCCCGACCTGCCCGCCTTCCGCCTTTCCGACGGCGGCTGGCGCTGGGTGCCCGCAGGCGCCTGCGGCGTCTTCGGCCTGTTCGTCCTCGTCGCCGTGCTGCTGCGAACCACATGAAGACCTACGAGACATTGCTGCGCCACGTCCTCTGGCCCGCCTACGAAGGCGGCCTCCGCCGTCGCGAGACGCCGCGGCACATGCATCGCTACGAGCGCGACCAGTGGCTCGCGCCCGCGGAGGTGCGGGCGCTGCAGTTCGAACGCCTGAAGCGCCTGCTCGAGTGGTGCTGGCGCGAGGTGCCTTATTACCGCCGTCGCTGGACGCAGGCCGGCATCGTGCCCGGCGACATCCGCAGCCTCGACGATTACGCGCATCTGCCCGTGCTGACGAAAGCCGACATTCGCGACAACGCGGAGGACATCAAGGCCACGTCTCTGAAGGATGCCCTGGGCTACAAGGCCACCGGCGGCTCCACCGGCGAACCGCTGCGCTTCGGCTTCACGCGCGAGAGCAACGATCGCCGCGTGGCGGTCATGTGGCGCGGCTACGGCTGGGCCGGTTCGCGCATGGGCCGGCGCACGCTGTTCCTGTGGGGCGGCGCGGTCGGCCAGCCCAGCGTCGCGCACCGGATGAAGGACCGCGTGTACAACGCCGTCTTCGCGCGCCGCCTGCTCGACAGCTTCCACATGAGCGAGTCGACCATGGCGGATTACGCGGACGCGATCGACGACTACCGCCCCGAGGTCGTGGTCGGTTACGTGGGGCCGCTGGTCCGCCTCGCCGAGTGGCTGCTCGCGAACGGCCGCCAGGTGCATCGCCCGGCGTCGATCATCGGCGCGGCCGAGGCGTTGCATCCGTTCCAGCGCGAGATCATCGAGAAGGCCTTCGGCGCGCCGGCGTTCAACACCTACGGATGCCGCGAGTTCATGCTCATCGCATCCGAATGCGAGCACCGCCAGGGGCTTCACGTGAATTCCGACCACCTGCTGGTCGAAACGCTGGATGCGGATGGCATGCCCATCCACGCGGGCAGCGGCGAGGTCGCCATCACCGACCTGTTCAACTACGGCATGCCGTTCATCCGTTACGTCAACGGCGACATGGCTACCCATGCGACGGACGCCTGCCCCTGCGGACGCGGCCTGCCGCTCCTCGCGTCCGTGGACGGGCGCAAGCTCGACGCCATCCGCACGCCGGCGGGTCACGTGCTTCCCGGCGAGTTCTTCCCGCACATGCTCAAGGACGTGCCGGGTCTGGCGCGCTTCCAGCTCGTGCAGCGCCGGCTCGATCGGCTCGACCTCTCCATCGTGCGCGGCCGCGGTTTCGAGGACGCCTCGCTCGATTACATCCGTCGCGAGGTGTCACGGGTGCTGGGGGACAGCGCCGAGCTGCACTGCCACTTTGTCGACGACATCCCGCTGACCCGCAGCGGCAAGCTGCGCGTCACCGTTTCGGAGCTGGCCCCGTGAACATCACCCACTTCGTCGAGAATCTGAATCGCGGCGGCCTCGAGCGCATGGTGCTGGACCTCGTCAAGGAGCAGCACCGCCTCGGTCACAAGGTCCAGGTGGTCTGCCTGTTCGAGCGTGGCACGCTGGCGGTGGAACTGGACGCGCTCGGCGTGCCGGTCACCGCCTGCCACAAGCGCAAGGGCTTCGACCTGCGCGCCCTCGGCCGTGCGCGCGCCGCGCTGGCGGGGCATTACACCGAGGTCCTGCATACCCATAACGCCGTGGCGCACTACCAGGCCGTGCTCGCCAGCGCCGGCATGGGCATCCGCCAGGTCGTCAACACCCGCCACGGCATGGGTGCCCAGCGCAAACCCGGCCGGCGCGAATGGCTGTTCCGCCGCGCGCTCAAGGCCACCGACGCCGTGGTCGCGGTCTGCGAAGCCGCCCGCAGCGACGCCGTGCGTCGCGGCATCGCACCGGCGGCCAAGACCTGCGTGGTGCCCAACGGCATCGTGCTCGACGGCTTCGACACGGCGTCGGACGCCATGCACGAGCGCCTCGCGCACATGATCCGCGTGCCGCCCGGCACGCGGATCATCGGCACGGTCGGCCGCCTCAACTGGGCGAAGGACCAGGCCAGCCTGATCCGCGCCTTCCGCATCGTCCGTCATGCGCGGCCCGACACGGCGCTCGTGCTGGTCGGCGACGGGGAGTTGCGCGCGACGCTGCGCGCCGCCGCGTTCGACGAAGGCGTCGCCGGCTGCGTGCACTTCCTCGGCGACCGCGACGACGTGCGCGAGCTGCTGCAGGGCTTCGACGTGTTCGCGCTGTCCTCGGTCACCGAGGGCTACTCGATGGCGCTGCTCGAGGCCTGCGCCGCCGGCCTGCCGATCGTCGCCACCGACGTCGGCGGCAACGCCGAGATCGTCCGCGACGAGGCGACCGGACGCCTCGTCCCACCCTGCGACCCGCCCGCGCTGGCCGCCGCGATCCTGGAGATGCTGCACGCCTCGACCCGGGCGAACACGCTCGGGCGCGCCGCGCGCGCATGGGTCGAAACGCATGGCTCCATGGAGGCCATGGCCGCGCGTTATGGACAGCTCTACTTCGGCGACATGGAGACCACCCGATGAAGATCCTCGTGGTGACCAACCTCTTCCCCACACCGTGGGACCCGCGCCGCGGCGCGTTCAACCGCCAGCAGTTCCAGCGGCTCGGCGACCGCCACGACGTCGACGTGCTCACCGCCGTCGACTTCCGCGAACGCGCGGGCGGTCCGAAGGAAGAGGTGCGCGTCCCCGGCGTCCGCACCGATCACTTCACGTTCTACCACCCACCCGGCTTCGCGCGTTTCCTCAACGCCTTCTGCTTCTTCGCCTGCATGATGTGGCAGCGCGGTGGCGAACTGCGTCGTGCCCGCTACGACGTGATGCTCGCCAGCTGGGCGTATCCCGACGCCGCCGGCGCGGCGTGGGTCGCACGGCTGCTCGGCATTCCCTACGTGGTGAAGGTGCACGGCAGCGACCTCAACGTGCAGGCGGAATCGCGCCTGCGCCGCCCGCAGATCCGTTCGGCGCTGCGCGGGGCCGGCGGCATCATCGCCGTCAGCCGCGCGCTCGCGGCGAAGGCCAACGCGCTCGGCGCGCGCCGCGAAGCGGTCGAGGCAATCTACAACGGCGTGGACACGAAGCTCTTCCACCGTGGCGACCGCCGCGCGGCGCGCGCGCGTCTCGGGTTGCCGCCCGAGGTACCCATCGTGCTGTACGCCGGCAACCTGAAGGCGACGAAGGGCTGCCACGACCTCATCGAAGCGTTTCCCGCGCTGGTCAGGCGCCACCACGACGCACGCCTCGTCTACGTCGGGGACGGCCCGTGCCGCGCGAACCTGGAAGACCGCGCCGCGTCGCTGTGCTGCGCGCCCGCCGTGCGCTTCGCGGGCGCCGTCGACCATGCCGCGCTGGCCGACTGGTTCGTCGCCGCCGATGTCCTCTGCCTGCCGAGCCACAACGAAGGGGTGCCCAACGTGATCCTCGAGGCCATGGCCTGCGGCACGCCCGTGGTCGCCAGCAGCGTCGGCGGCATTCCCGAGGTGCTGCCCACGCACGCGGGCATCCTCGTCCCGCCGCACCAGCCGCACGAACTCGGCGTGGCGCTGGTCGAAGCCTTCGAACGACACTTCGATCCCGCGGCGATCGCGGCGCACGCCGCCACCTTCCGCTGGGACGAGAACATCGACCGGTTGGAGCGCATGCTCGGCCGTGTCGCCGCCGGGTCCCCGGCCCATCTTGGCGCGAACGCATGAACTGGAAACCGAAACGACAGGACCTGCTCGGCCTGCTGCCCGAGAAGCTGGTCATGACGCGCACGCGCGACGCCGCGCTGCGTTACCTGAGCTTCGACGACGGCCCCGAACCGGGCCACACCCCGAAGCTGCTCGACACGCTCGCCCGCCACGAGGTCAAGGCCAGCTTCTTCCTGGTCGGCGAGAAGATCGAGCAGTACCCCGAAATCGTGCAGCGGATCGTCGCCGAGGGCCACATGATCGGCAACCATTCGTACAGCCACTGGTCGTTCGACAACATGAACCTCACGAAGCAGCTCGATGAGGTCTACCGTACCGACGCCCTGCTGCGCCTGTTCGACGACCGGCCGCACCATCGCATGCGACCGCCGCACGGTTACGTCGGCGCGCAGCTGCTCGCTCACTTCGCGAGGCGCAAGCGCAGCCTGGTGTACTGGTCGTACGACAGCCTCGACTACCAGGACCGGCCCGTCGAGGCCCTGATCGCCCGCCTGCGCGACGATCCGCCCGCGCCCGGCGACATCGTGCTCATGCACGACGACAGCGACAAGGCCGCCGACGCGCTCGACGTGCTGCTGCCGGAATGGCTCGCGCAGGGCATGCGCTTCGCCGCGCTGCCCGGGAGCGCCCGGTGAGGATCCTCTACCACCACCGAACGCGCGGCCGGCACGTCGAAGGCGTGCACATCCGCGGCATCGTCGGCGCGCTGCGCGAGCTCGGCCACGACGTGGACGTCATGTCGTTCCCCGGCGCCGATCCGGAACGCGAGACCGAAACCACGGCGACGCCCGGTCGCGGGCGCCTCGCCGGCCTCGTCACCCGTCTGCCCGGCGTGGTATTCGAGGTCTTCGAACTGCTCTACAACGCGGTGACGATGCTGCGCATGCGTCGCGCCTGGCGCGCCGCACCGCCGAAGCTCATCTACGAGCGTTATTCGCTCTTCCTCTTCGCGACCATCTGGATGGCCCGCCGACGCGACATCCCCGTCGTGCTCGAGATCAACGATTCGGCCCTCGTCGACCGCGTCCGCCCCCTCACCATGAAGCGACTCGCGCGCCGCATCGAGGGCTGGTGCCTGCGCCACGCCACGGGTCTGGTGTTCATCTCGACGTACTTCCGCGACCTCGCCGAAGCGGCCTACGGCGACATCGCGCCGAGCGTCGTCTCCCCGAACGCGGTCGACCTGCCGCGCTTCGACCCGGCGAAGTTCGATCGGGAACGCCTTCGCGCGGAGCGCGGACTCACCGGCCGCACGGTATGCGGGCACATCGGCGCGTTCGCGCACTGGCACGGCGTCGACGGATTCGTCGAGGCCATCGCGAACCGCCTCGACGCGGTCCCCGATCTGGCGCTGGTCTTCGTCGGCGACGGCAAGACGCTGCCCGCCGTGCGGACGCTGATCGCCGCGCGGGGCCTCGCGGACCGCGTGCTGTTGCCGGGCCGTGTCCCCCACGAAGAGGTGGCCAGCTGGATCGCCTGCATGGACTATGCCGTCCTGCCGAATTCCAACCACTATGGCTCTCCCATGAAACTGTTCGAGTTCATGGGCATGGGGGTCGCCGTGGTCGCGCCGGATTACGCACCGGTGGCCGAGGTGATCGCCGATGGCCACACGGGCTGGCTGTTCCCGCGTGGCGACGCCGCGGCCTGCGTCGAGCGCGTGCTCGAACTGGCGCAGCGTTCCGACGAACGCAGGCGCGTGGGTGACGCCGCGCGACACTACATCGCCAGCGAGCGGCAATGGCGCAACAACGCCGAGCAGTTGCTCACGCTGGTCCCGACCGGAGCCAACGCGTGATCGTAGCCGTCCTGCTCGTGCTCCTCCTGTTCGCCGCCGCGGCGCTCACCGTCGCCATCCGCGCGCGCAACATGCAGTACTGGCTCTGGGGCTACCTCACCCGGCGCAAGCCGCCGCGCGTCGATGGGCCGGTGCACGTGTTGTTCTGCTTCGTCGACCATTTCGAACCGAACTGGGGCCGCGTGGACATGGACACGCAGCGCCGTCGCGTCGACCGCTGGTGCACGGAATACCGGGCCATGGCCTCCCGCCATCGCGACGCCGACGGCATCATGCCGCAGCACTGTTTCTTCTACCCCGAAGAGGAGTACGTCGAGGAACACCTCGACAAGATCGCCGCCCTCTGCGCCGACGGCTTCGGCGAGATCGAGATCCACCTGCACCACGACAACGACACGCCCGAGAATTTCGTCGTCACCATGGACCGCTTCAACCGCCTGCTGCACGAGAAGCACGGGGCGCTCCCGCGCGATCCGGTGACAGGCCAGCTGCGCTTCGCGTTCATCCACGGCAACTGGTGCCTGGACAACTCGCGGAAAGACGGCCGCTGGTGCGGCATCGACAACGAGCTGGTCCTGCTGCGCGACCTGGGCTGCTACGCCGATTTCACCCTGCCCTCGGCTCCCAGCGATACGCAGACCCGCCTCTCCAATGCGATCTATTACGCCACCGACGACCCGCACAAGCCGAAGTCGCACGACACCGGCGTGCCCATGCGCGTCGGCGGCGCGCCCACCGGCGACCTGCTCATCATTCAGGGGCCGCTGGGCCTGAACTGGAAGGACCGCCGCTTCGGCATCATTCCGCGCATCGAGAACGCCGACGTCCGCCGCGGCTGTCCGCCAACGAAGACCCGCGTCGATCAATGGGTACGCACGGGCATCCACGTCGAAGGCCGCCCCGAGTGGGTCTTCGTCAAGGTGCACACCCACGGCACGCAGGAGCGCGACATGGACACCCTCCTCGGCAAGCCCGTCGACGACATGCACACCTACCTGGAAACGGCGTACAACGACGGCCGGCGCCACGTGCTCCACTACGTCACGGCGCGCGAGATGTACAACATCGCGAAAGCCGCCGAGGCAGGTATGACGGGCGATCCCGGCCGGTACCGCGACTTCGAACTCGGCAAGCCGGGCAAGGTGGCGGCCCCGCCGTCGCTGGCGGCCGTGTAGCGTCTCGCGATGCCGCCGTGGCGTCGCGTAGAGCGCCGTCGGTCGCCAGCCTCGCCGCTCCGGCTGCACCGTCGCTTGGGAAAGGAGGCCGCTGCGCGGCAGTGTCCGATGGCTTCGCCCCGGCGCGCCCGCGTGGCGAACGGGGGTTTTCGACTCGACATCCTGTCTCGGCGAAAACGGCCGGCCATCCATGGCCGGCCCCGCTGCGCGGCCTGATCCGATCGCCACGCTCGGTTTCGCAAGTCGCAGCGAGGCTGGCGACCGACGACGCACCGACCCGGGTCGTGGTCATGGAGAAAAGCACCGCGACGCGCCTATGTGGGAGCCGATCGTATCGGCGATCCCGCGCCAGCGGGCCATCTCGCCGCACGAACCCTCGGTCGTCGGCAGAGCCGTCGGCCCTCACCCTCGCCGCGACTTGTGGAAGCGAGGACTTCGCGCGGAACGGGCCGCGAAGCGGGGCCGGCCAGGAAGGCCGGCCGTTTTCGCCGAGGCAGGAGGCCGAGTCGAAAACCCCCGCGCGAAGGCCGGTCGCGCCGGGGCGCAGCCATGGGACACTGCCGCGCAGCGGCCTCCTTTCCCAAGCGACGCTGCAACTCGGAGCGGCGAGGGTGAGGGCCGACGGCTCTTCGCCTCGCCGCACGCGTGTCCGCCGCGTTGCACGACATGCACCGCCTCCACTAGCATCCCCGGCATGCAGCGCCGCCCTTCCACCTTGCTCGACCGCCTCCGTCGCCATCGCGGCGTGTGGGTGCTCGCGCTTGCGGTGCTGCTGTTCAAGGTGGCGATGTCGACCGCGTGCGTGCTCGATGGGCCGCGCGTCGCGTTCGCCGCGGACGCGGGGACCGCCGTCGTCGCCATCGCGGATGCGACGGATGGCGGCGGCGATGCCTGCCTCGCCGGTGAAGGTGGCGGCTGCCATTGCAGCTGCGCGCATGCCGTGGCGTTACCCAGCAGCGTGAGCGTCGCGACGTTCGGGGTGCCGCCGTCGCCGCTGCGCGCGGCGCTTCCCGACGCGCCCACGCCCGCGTTCCGCCAATCCCTCCTGCGCCCTCCGATCGCCTGATTCCGTCCCTCGTCCGGTGCCGGTCGCGTGAGCGGCCGCGCCGATCCGTGTTCGGTGTTCAGGAGATCGTTCCATGGCTTTTCATCGTGCCGCGCCGGCTGGCGCCGTGTGCGCGTTTTTCGTCGCCGCGATTTCGGCGACGCCCGTGTCGCTTCCTCCGGCGCCCGTCGCGGTTCGCGCCGCGATTCACGAGGTCTGGGCAGCCAGCCCGCAGGTGCGGCAAGCCGACGCGGAGCGGCGCGCGGCCCTCGCGCGCGCGGATGCCGCCGCGCAGCCGTTGTACAACCCGTCGATCCAGTTCGAGGGCGAAAATGCCGATGTCGACCGGCGGACAGTCGGCGCGAGCCTTGCGCTCGATGTGACCGGCAAGCGGCGCGCTCGCATGGTGGAGGGCGATGCCGAGGTGCGCATGCGCGAAGCGGCCCTCGCCGTGGCGCGTCGCGATGTCGCCGCCGACTGGCTGAAAGCATCGACAGGCGCGGCGTACGCGCGCGAACACCGTGCACTGGGCGAGCGCCGCGTCGCGCTGATGCGGCGCTTCGACGAACTCGCGGAGCAGCGCCTGCGCGTTGGCGACATCGGCGCGCCGGAACGCGATCTCGCGGCGCTGGCCCTCGGCGAGGCCGAGATCCAGCAGGCGTCGCTGGCGAGCCAGGAGGCCGGTGCGCTCGCGGCCATGGCCGCGATCGACGGCGGCGCTTCGCGCCGACCGGCCGACCTGTCCAGTTCGACACTCCCCGACGGCGCGGCCGTGGTGCCCGTCGACGCCGAGGATCGCCCCGACCTGCGCCTTGCGCGCGCGCAGCAGGATCGCGCCGATGCCGGCGTGGCGGTGGCGCAGCGCGCCCGCCTGCCCGATCCGACCGTCAGCCTCACCGGTGGCCGCGTCCGCAGCGGACCGCGAACCGATCGCGTCGTGGGACTCAGCGTGGCCGTGCCCCTGCCGCTGCTCAACAGCGGGCGTGCCGACATCGCCGCCGCGCGCGCGGACGCCGATGCCGCGTTCGCGTCCCGTCACGCTGTCGCACTGCGATCGGAGGCGACGCTCGTGCAGGCCCGCGCCACGTACCTGGCGCTGCGCAACGCCACCGCGGCCTTCCGGCAGAGCCGCGCCGCGGCGTTCGACGAGCGGGCGGACACCCTGGGCCGTCTGTGGCAGGCGGGTGAGATCGGAACGTCCGATTACCTCGTGCAACTCAAGCAGAGCCTCGACACCGCGCTCGCCGGCCTCGCGCTGGAAAGCCAGGCCTGGCAGGCCTGGTTCGACTATCTCGCCGCCGCCGGCCGACTGACTGGCTGGATCGACGGCACCTCGCAGGAACCTTCCGCATGAACGTCCGTCTTTTCGCCATCCTGCTGTGCCTCGTCTCGTGTGGCGCGCATGCCGCGAATGAACCGGCCGACGATCCGCTGACCCTCGACGCCGCGGCGATCCGCGAGGCCGGCATCGTCATCGAATCCCTGACGCCGCGAATCGTCGCCGACGACGTGAAAGCGCCCGGCGAGGTGCGCGTCGACGCGTACAACACGCTGCTGGTATCGCCGCGCGTGGCGTCGCAGGTGGTCTCGCGCAGGGCGAAGCTCGGCGACGTGGTCGCGGCGGGCGACACGCTCGTGGTGCTGTCCAGCGTCGACGTCGCCGAAACGCAGGGCAGGCTCGTCGTCGCGACGCAGGACTGGAACCGGGTCGCCGCGTTGGGCAAGCAGGCCGTCTCGGCCCGTCGCTACAACGAGGCGCTGATCGAGCGCGACCAGGCGCGCGCGCGCCTGAGGGCATATGGCCTCACCGACGCCCAGATCGCCCGTCTCGTCCGGCGCGGTTCGGCGGCCGCCGACGGCACGTTCGAGCTCGTGGCACCGGGTCCGGGCCGCGTGACGACAGACGCGTTCCTCGTCGGCGAGCGCATCGAACCGGGCCGCACGCTCTTCACGCTCGTGTCCGAGTCGTCGGTGTGGGTCGAGGCACGCCTCGCGCCCGCGGCCGCGGAGCAGGTCAAGGAAGGCGACGTCGTCGTCGTGGTCGCCCACGGAAGCGAACTTCCGGGCAAGGTCATCCAGCGATCGCACCAGACGGACGAGAAGACCCGCACCGTCGACGTGCGCATCCAGGTGGACAACGAGAACGACCTGCTGCACCCCGGCGAGCTCGTCGAGGCACGCATCGCGATCGCCTCCCAGGTGCGTCGCCTCGCGGTGCCGGCCGACGCCATCGTGCTGCTGCAGAACCAGCCCACGCTGTTCGTTCGCGGCGCGAAGCCGGGGCAGTTCGACGCGGTACCGGTGCGGACGGGCGACACGCGCGGCGACTGGACGGAGATCCGCGAGGGCGCGAAGGCAGGGACCGCTTACGTGAGCAAGGGCGCGTTCGCGCTGAAGGCGCGGCTGCTGCGTTCGCAGCTGGGAGAGCACTGATGCTGGCATGGATCGTCGAACGCTCGTTGAAGTACCGGCTGCTCGTCATCCTCGCGTTCCTCGCGATCGCGGCGCTAGGCATTCGCGCCGCCATGACGTTGCCGATCGACGCCTTTCCCGATGTCACGCCCGTCCAGGTGAACGTGTACACCGAAGCGCCCGGGCTGGCCGCCGAGGACGTCGAACAGCTCCTGACGACGCCCGTCGAATCGGCGCTGGCGGGCTTGCCCTCGGTGGCGGAGATCCGCTCGGTGAGCCTGTTCGGCCTGTCGTACGTGGCCGTCTACTTCGACGACGACATAGATGTCTACTTCGCGCGGCAGCTGGTCAACGAGCGCCTCCAGCAGGTGGGCGACCGGCTTCCCGCGGGCTACGGCAAGCCGGAGATGGGGCCGAACACGTCGGGTCTGGGCCAGGTGTTCTGGTACACGGTGGAGCGCGCGGACGAAAGCCTGAAAGGCGCGCCGGACGACATGGACCTGCGCACCCTCCAGGACTGGACCGTTCGCCTCGTGTTGCGGACGGCCGCGGGTGTCGACGACGTCACGTCGTGGGGCGGCAGGCAGAAGCAGTTCCAGGTGCGGATCGATCCGCTGCGGCTGATCGCGCACGAGCTGGGCTTTCGCGACGTGATGCAGGCGCTCGAGGCGAACAATGCGCAGGTCGGCGGCAACTTCATCGACGTGGGCCGCGAGCAGTACCTCGTTCGCGGTCTCGGACTCGTTCGCGATGCGAACGACATCGGCGCCATCGTGCTGAAGACGGAAGACGGCACACCCGTGCGCGTGCGCGATGTCGCCACCGTGACGGAGGCTGGCGCGCCCCGCACCGGCGCCGTGACCCGCGACGGCAAGGAGGTCGTCATGGGACAGGCGCTGGCGCGCATCGGCGAGAACGCCCGCACCGTCGTGGACGCCGTCAAGGCGCGGCTGGACGTGGTCCAGCGTGCCTTGCCCGCCGGCGTCGCGATTCGTCCGGCATATGAGCGGACCGGTCTCGTCGACGCGGCCGTGGGCACCGCCGTGCGCGCGCTCGTCGAAGGATCGATCCTCGTCGCCGTCGTCCTTTTCCTGTTTCTCGGCGAGCTGCGCAGCGCGCTCATCGTCGTCGTCACCCTGCCCTTCGCGATGCTGATCGCGTTCATCGGCATGGCGCAGGCGGGCCTTTCGGCCAACCTCATGTCGCTGGCGGGACTCGCGATCGCGATCGGCATGATGGTCGACGGCGCGGTGGTGATGGTCGAGAACGCGTTCCGCATCATGGCCGAGCGCGAGGCACGTGGCGAACCGGCGGACCGGACGGCCGCCGTGCTGGCCGCCGCGCGCGAGGTGGCGGGCCCCGTCACCTTCGCGATCGTCATCATCATCGTCGTGTTCCTTCCGCTGTTCGGGCTGCAGGGCCTCGAGGGCAAGATGTTCCGGCCGATGGCCCTCAACATCGGCTTCGCGATGGCGGGATCGCTGCTGCTCTCGCTCACCCTGGTGCCCGTCCTCGCGGCGCTGTTGCTCAAGCCTCGTGCGGAAAAGGACACGCGCCTGGTGGACTGGCTGAAGCGCCGCTATGCCCGCCTCCTCGGCTGGGCGCTCGCCCACGCCAGGACGGTCGCGGGCGTCGCGGTCGCGGCGCTGCTCGGCAGCCTCGCCCTGTTTCCTTTCCTCGGCAAGGAATTCATGCCGGAGCTGCGCGAGGGCGCCATCATGTGGCGCATCACGTCGATTCCGTCCGCGTCGCTCGACGAATCGATCGACGTCTCGCGGCGCGTGGCCGAGCGGATCAAGGCGAGGTTCCCGGAAGTGGAGACGACGCTGGCCATGATCGGTCGCGCGGAGAAAGGCGAAACGGCCGACGTCAACTACATGGAGGTCTACACGCCGCTGAAGCCGAAGGACCATTGGCGCGACGGGCAGACGCTCGAAAGCATCGAGGAAGCGATGCAGGCCGAACTGACCGAACTGCTTCCCACGGCCGCCGTCAGCTACACCCAACCGATCCAGATGCGCATCGAGGAACTGATGTCGGGCGTCCGCGCCACGCTCGCACTGAAGGTGTATGGCGACGATCTGGCGACCCTCGATCGGCTCAGCGCGCGGATCAAGGACACACTTGCCGGCGTCCCCGGCGTGGCCGACCTGGAGCTCGAGGCCAACGTCGGCAAGCCGCAGATCCGCATCGCCGTGAACCGCGACGCCCTGTCGCGTTACGGCCTGAACACGGACGACGTGCTGACGGTGGTGCGCAACGGCATCGGCGGGGAGGCCATCGGTGCCCTCCTCGACGGCGTGCGTCGCTTCGACATCAGCGTGCGCCTCGACGACGCGGCCAGGGCGTCGCTGCCCGCGATCGAACGGATCCCCGTCCGCACGCCATCGGGCGCCCTCGTGCAGTTGTCCCAGGTGGCCGACGTCGACGCCGCCGAAGGCTACTCGTTCATTCGCCGCGAGCAGCTGCAACGCTACGCGGTGATCCAGATGGACGTCCGCGGACGCGACATCGACGGTTTCGTGCGGGAGGCGAACGCGCGGCTGGAAAGCGCGGTAAAGCTTCCGCCCGGCTACTACACGCAGTGGGGCGGCGCGTTCGAGAACCAGCAGCGCGCGCTGAAGCGTCTGGCGATCATCGTGCCGGTCACGATCTTCTTCATCTTCGTGCTGCTGTACACCGCCTTTCACTCCCTGCGGCACGCCGGCCTGATCCTCGCCAACGTGCCGTTCGCGATCATCGGCGGCATCGTCGGCCTGTACGTCACGGGGCAGTACCTTTCGGTGCCCTCGGCCATCGGCTTCATCGCCGTGTTCGGCGTGGCGATGCTCAACGGCATCGTGCTCGTGAGCTTCTTCAACGAACAGCGCCGTGACGGCGCGAGTGTGCGCGACGCCGTGCTGCGCGGTGCGACGCTGCGCCTGCGGCCGGTGCTGATGACCGCCAGCGTGGCGATCCTCGGCCTGGTGCCGATGCTGCTCTCCACCGGCGTCGGCGCGGAGACGCAGCGCCCGCTCGCCACCGTCGTGGTGGGCGGCCTCATCACGTCGACCCTGCTGACGCTGATCCTGCTGCCCGTGATGTACGACGCGCTGGAGCGACGGAAAGGCGCCGGCTGACCTGTTGTTGGAGCGGACCTGGCCGCGATCGCTCTTCGCGAGGAGCGCCAGGCCCTGGATGCCTCGCGAAGAGCCGTCGCGGCCAGGTCCGCTCCTACAGCGACGCTGGTCAGGTGGCCAGGCGGAAGGCGAAGCCGAAGTAGCGGTCGAGCGACAGTTCCGGGTGGAACGGGACGATGCAGTAGCGTTGCGGGTTCTCCCAGCGGTCCTGAAGCTCGTAGCCCAGCGACGCGAGGCCGCCGAGGAACTCGCGTTCCGCCGTCACGTGATAGGGGCAACACGCCGTCCCGATGTTCTGCACCGTGTAGTACGACTGGCGCATGTGCACCGGCACGGAGTTGAGCAGCAGGAAGCGCGGCCGGCGCGGCATGGGGGACAGGGCGTCGGCCAGCGAGTAGCTCAGGTACTGCAACGAACCCGCGGCGAACAGCACGTCGGCACCCGACGCGCTGGCGATGTCGTCGGCGAAGCCGAGCCGGCCCGGCGCGTCGTGCTCCTTCGCCCAGGCGGCGCCGGCCGCGTTCACCGCCGGCACGTCCATCACCGTCCAGCGCAGGGACGCCGGATAACTGAGGTACTTCTGGTACGCGTAGTAGGCGATGCCGATATGCCCGCCCACGTCGAACACGTCGCGGGCGCCCTCGGCGAAGAAGCGGCCGAGCCAGTGGATCATCGGGTAGTCGTTGATGAAGACGCGACGCGTGCGCTCGCGATACAGATCGGCGGACTCGTTGTTGTCGTAGCCGCTCGCGTTCCCTGGCGGGATGCTCGCCTGCGCGTCGTCGAACGAGTCGTAAACGCCGCGATAAAGGTGGTACGCCAGCTCGCGATGCGCGAAGAACCGCCGCTTGTAGCGGGCCTCGAGGATGCCGCGGATCAGCGGCATCCGCGCCGTGGCGTCCTGATGGGGCCGGGAGTCGACTAGCACGTTCATTCGCGTTCCGGATCGGTGAGGACAGCCCGAGCTTGCGCCGCGGGACGGGCCTTTCCCATAACCCGGTGGATTAGTCCATCCGGCCGACGGTTACCCTCGCCCTGCCGCCGCGCGCGCACGTCGTCACGCACGCGATGCAGGCCGCGATACAGCCAGCGCACGGGGGCATAGACACGGAATCCCGCGGTCGCGCGCATGGGCCGGACCACGTACAGCGAGCCGCACGGCGTCGCCTCCGTCGAGAGCAGCCGTTTGTACTGGTTGTCGCCGTACCCGAAGCTCACGCGGCCTCCCGGAAAGCGGTCGAGCAAACCGCGCACCGCCTGGAAAACGGCCACCGAGCCGATCCCGACCTTCGCCACCTCGTCGTCGTAGCCGAGGTCGTCGACGAGGTAGGTATCGCCGAGCCGGTAACCATGCACGTACGCGAGCGGCCGTCCCTCACGCAGCACGACATGGCCGATCAACTGTCCCGCGTCTGCGAGGCGGCGGAACAGCGCGACCCGCTCCGGATCCTCCCAGTCGATGGGGAGGTCGGCGTGGTGCCAGGTCCGCGCGTACAACGCGTTCATCAGGGCGCAATAGCGCGGCATGTCCTCGCCACGCTCGAACACATGCAGTGCCGCGTCGCCGCCGAGCTTGCGATAGGCACGGCCGACGCGCTGGGTGAGATCGCCGCGCTTCTTCTTGTCCATGCCGGCGAGCCAGGCCTCCGCGGAGGCCTGCGGACCGATCGACCAGTGCACCTGGTCGAGCAGATGCGCGGAGACGGTGCGGAAACCGCCGCCGCTCGCCGAGAGCACGCGGGCGAAACGGTTCGGCAGGTCGGCCTCCTGGATGCGCACGACGCGCACGGCGGGGTCGCCCGCGAGCTGCCTTGCCGCCACGAGCTCCACCGTGGCGCGGTCGGCATCGGCCGCGACCACGCCTCCGCCCAGCAGGCGAAGCGCGGCGCCGCGGTAGAGGCGCACCCGGCGGCCCGCGACGTCGAGCCGGGCGGTGTGGTCGATGGCGAGCAGCGGCGCGTAGCCGACCACCCTTCCCGTCCCGTCGCGAACGACGACGATGTGCGGCGTCGTCCCGTCGTGCCGGCTCGTCACCTCGAAGGCGAGCCAGTCGGGATGCTGGACGATGCCGCTCGCGGCGCCGCCCATCTCGGCGACGCGCGCGAGTTCGTCGCGCGCGGCGCGGAGCGCGTCCAGGGTGTGCAGGGTCGAACAGACGTAGTTCATGGGTTGGCCTTCGCCACCGGCGGATGCACGAGTTCGAGGAGACGGACGATCGCACGGCCGGGCGGACCGAGGCGCCGGCCGATACCGGTCATCAGGCGCACGTCCTCGTCGGTCCAGTAACGGACGAGCATGCTGCCCGGCACGTAGAGGGCGGCGAAGACGGCGGCGCCCACGAGGAACCCGAGACGCGACGGCGTCGCCGCCGTCGCCGCCCAGGCGGCGAGCGTGGCGACGAGGCCCACGGCGAACAACCGGGACATCGCCGCGACCGGCAGGCCGCCCCGCGTGGCCTTGCGCAGGTAGTGGACGGCCAGCGCCATTTCCACGACCCGCGCGCCGGCATAGGTGAGCACCGCGCCGGCCAGACCGAACGGCGGAATGAGGGCGATGCCGAGGACGGCGTTCGCGGCGAGCGCGACCACGGCGATGCGGATGCGGTCGTCCTGGCGGTCGACGACGGTCTGGAACGCGGCGATGCCGTTACCGATCAGCAACAGGCCGCCAAGCACGAGCGTCGCCTCGATCGCGGGGATGGCGTCGACGTAGCGCGTGCCGTACATCAGCCGCACGATCTCCGGCGTGGTGACGAGTCCCAGGCCCGCGATCGCGATGCCGACGGCCCAGTAGAAACGCGTCGCCTCCGAGAGGAAACGCGCGGCGCGCGCGGTGCCGCTCTCGCCGTAGGTCTTGGCCATGTAAGGCAGCAGCGTCGAGGTGAGGCCCACCGAGAACAACTGCACCGCGCCGCGCGTCAGCGTGCCCGCGATCGCGAAGTAGCCCACCGCGACCGATCCCGTGAAGGTGCTGAGCAGGAAGACCTCGATCGTGCCCACGCGGAACGAGCCCATCAGCACGAGCGCGGCGGTCAGGCGCAGGTGGCGGTTGACCCGGCTCGCCACGGACGCCGGAATCGGCCCCGGCGCGTACGGCCGGCACAACCGGCGGAACGCGACGCGGTTGATCAGGTTCAGGACGAGGCACGCCACGGCGAACAGCGCCACGAACGAGACCAGGTCCGCATGCAGGACCATCGCCGCGAGCACGAGGAGCATGCCGAGGATGCCGCCGATCACGGTCGCCACGGCCTCGGGCTCGAACCGTTCCTGCCCTTTTCCGATCGCCACCAGCATCGCGTAGTTCGCCTTGGCGACGACGGCGACGACCACCAGGCCCATCACCGGCAACAGCGAGCGATCCCACTCCGCCGGCTCGAAGATCCAGCCGAACGCCACGAACAACACGATGACGACGAGCGAGCTCCATGTCTGGATGCGCGAGAAGCGCGCCGCGAGATGCGAGGCGAGCGCCGGATCGCCCATGCCGTCGGCCTCGGCGATGAATTTCGTGGACGACGTGGTCAGCGCGTGGTTCGAGCAGACGATGAGCCAGCCGCACAGCCAGACCGTGAAGGCGTAGCGGCCGAAGTCGGAAGGACCCAGCGAGCGCGCGATCCACACGCTCATCAACAGGCCGAGTGCGTACTCGATGTACGTCGACACGGTGACGATCCCGATGCTGCGCAGGACGGCGACGCGGCGGTTCATGGCGCCGCCTCCGGCCGATTCGCGCGGGCTCCGGCCCCGGCCGGCTGCGCCATCATCCATTGCGCGACGCCGGCACCCCGGTTGTTCCAGTTGAAGCGGCGCAACGTGTCGGAGATGGCCGCGCACTCGGTGGCGTACGACGACGAGAGCGCGTCGAAGCGCTTCGTCAGCGCGGCGGCACGCTTCGGATCGGTCTCGAAGTAGCGCGCCGCGGCGACGGCGAGCCCCAGCTCGACCGTGTGACCGTCGCTGTACCAGCCTTCGCTTTCCTGGATTTTCGAGAGCTGCTCCGTCGTCGCCTTCGACGACGACCAGTACCAGGCGATCTGACCGTCGGGCCCCGAGCACCCGTTGCGCCAGTCGTGCGGCGACACGAGCAGCTTCGGATCGATCCAGCCATACGCCTCGAGGTAACGCCCGAAGTCGACCAGCATTCCGGGAATGCGCGGATCGCCGGTCGCCAGCCATGCGTGCCACAGCCCGTCGACGATGTTCTCGCTCATCCACGGCGAGGCGCCGCGCACGTCGTTCGCGCCGGTCGGATCGTTCTCATGGATGTTCCAGCTGTTGCGCCACGACCCGTCGTCACCGAGGCCGTCGGGGTTGGCACGCTGGTGGTCGTAGAGCCAGCCCACGCGCGCGGCGATTCGCTCCCGATAGCGTGCGTCGCCGGTCAGTTCGTACGCCGCGACGGTTTCGACGAGGCCGAGCCCCGCCAGGCGTTCGGTGAAATAGTCGCGCGGCGACGTGTAGGGACCGGGCGGCCCGTTCCATCCGCCGCTATTCCACAGATCGGCCATCTTCGCGACGGTCGCGGCGTCGTGCATGGAATCGTCGCCCGTGAGGCCCATGGCGAGCAACACCGGCTCGATGTAGACGTATTTGACGTCGCAGGGTTTGCCGTCGGGTAGCCAGCCACCGGCGCAGGACGGACTGACCGGCACGCCGTCCCGCTTGATGCCGGCCATGTACCAGCGGTAGCTCTCCTCGGCCGCCTCGAGGTAATCCACGCGGCCCGTGCGGACGTATGCCTTGAACAACGTCGTCGGCCGGTCGAACAGCCACGCGGTGGTGTCGTCCTTCGGCAGCCGTCGCGCCCAGCGGAACTGGGCGTCGACATAGCGCGCATACGGTTCGTCCTTCGCGGCCACCGACTGCGGTCCGGCGATCAACGACGCCGTCAGCCAGCGCGGCGTCAGCGTCGCCAGCGCCGCGGGCCGGCCATCCACCAGCCCGTCCGCGTAAGGCCAGCCGCGCGCGTCGCTCGCGCGTGGCGCCTCGACCGCGAAACGGTACGTGCCCGGCGATCCCCGGAACTGCACGCGGATCGCACGGATGCCGCCATCGCGCACATGCCAGGTCAGGGTGGTCGTCACCGCCGCGGGGACGTCGTTCCCCTTCGCGTCGCGGACGCGCAGTTCACCGGGCTCGTGCAGCGTCCCCGGCGGAAACGGAATGCCCAGCGTCACCGGCAGCACGTCGCCCTTCCCCGCCACGCGATGAACCTCGATCTCACGGTCGGGGGCGGCATCCGCGCGCGCGTGGCCCGGCATGACCCAGAAGGCCAGCGCGAGCAACCACGCCAGCATCGTCAGGACATGGCGCGACAGGGCCGACGGCGGCGGTCCGTCGACGCACGGAGCAAGCCGACGTCGCCGATGGAACGCGTGCGAACGAGCGCTCATGCCACCGACGCGGTGGGGAAGGTGTGCCCCGCCAGATGCCGCTCCCACGCGAGCGCGGTGCCCACGATGGTGTCGAGATCATCGTAGCCCGGTGTCCAGCCGAGCACCTCGCGCAGCCGGTCGCTGCACGCGATCAGCTGGGGAATGTCCCCCGGACGGCGCGGCAGCTCGCGCACGTTGAGGGGCCGCCCCGCCGCCCGAGCGACGGCGTCGATGACCTGCCGCACGCTGTACCCATGACCGTAGCCCGCGTTGAGGGTGAGGCAGTCGCCGCCGTCGCGCAGGTGATCCAGCGCGCGCAGGTGCGCCGCGGCGAGATCCTCCACATGGATGAAATCGCGCACGCCCGTGCCATCCGGCGTGTCGTAATCGGTACCGTAGATGCAGATGCTGGGGCGCTTGCCGACCGCGTGCTCGCAGGCCACCTTCACCAGCAGCGTCGCCTCCGGCGTCGAATGGCCGATGCGGCCATGCGGATCGCAGCCGGCGACGTTGAAATAGCGCAGGATGACGTGGCGCATCGCACCGGTCGCGCACCAGTCGCGCAGCATCGTCTCGGACATCAGCTTCGACATGCCGTACGGATTGATGGGTCGCGTCGGCGTGTTCTCGTCGGCGACACCGGCGTCCGTCGTGCCGTAGACGGCCGCCGTGGATGAGAAGATGAACTTGTCCACCTTCGCCTGCGCGCAGCAGGCCAGCAGGTTGCGCGTGTTGCCCGTGTTGTTGCCGTAGTATTTCAGCGGATCGCTCACCGACTCCGGAACGACCGTGTGCGCCGCGAAATGCAGCACGGCGTCGACACGGTGGGCTTCCAGCACGCGCGACACCAGCTCGGCATCGCCCACGTTGCCCTCGACGAACGACGCGCCGCGCACCGCTTCGCGGAATCCCGTGGAGAGGTTGTCGATCACCACGACGCGGTCGCCGCGTTCGACCAGCTGCTGGACCGTGTGGCTGCCGATGTAGCCGGCACCGCCGGTGACGAGAACCGAATTCATGCGTGCCTCCCGGCCGTCGCCAGAGGAAAGTTGCGCGTGAGCCACCCACCGATGCCATCGAGCAGGCGCGCGCGGTCCCCGGTGAGGATGTAGGTATGGTCGGTCTCGTGCACGTAGCGCGTGGTCACCGAGGGATGCGTCATCACCTTGCCGAAGCATTCCCGGAACTGGCGCGCGTGATTGAAGTGCGTGCTGATGCCGCCGGAGTAGACGAGATAGAGCTTCATGCCGCGCGACACCATGCCGGTGAAGTCGGCGATCACTTCCTCGCGCGGGGCGGGTGCCACGGCGAAGATCGGTTCGGGCGCCGTCCTGGCCTCGCCGTTGCCGCCTCCCGCCCGGCGCCGGAGCACGCGCGCCCAACGCGCCGGATCGACGATGCGCGGCAGGTAATGGCGCAGCTTGTAACCCAGCGTGCGGTAGGCGTAGCCGTCGAGGAAGACGGCGCCCGAGACGCGCGGATCCCGTGCGGCGACGATGTGCGCGTTCTGCGCGCCCGCGCAGAGCCCGACCAACACGAAGCGCTCGCAGCCCGCGCGTTCCGTGAGCAGGTTCATGGCGTCGTCCAGATCCGCGCAGACCTGCTGCGCGCGCGTCTGGCCGCCTCCCGTGGCCGTGCTGTCGCCGAGCGTCGAGAGATCGAATCGCAGCGTCGGATACCCGGCCTCGTTGAGCTGACGGGTCAGTTCCACGTGCAGACGAAACGGCCCGATGCGGTGCACCAGGCCCGCGTTGAGCACGATCACGCCGGTCTCCCCGCGCGTGCCCGACGGTACGCCGGCGATGCCGACCAGGTGACGACCGCGGCCGAAACGATGGGCTTCCTCGCTCATCAGGCGATCTCCTTCAGGCGGCCGGTCACGGCCTGGATCAGCGGCGGCGAGAGGATCGCGGCCTCGAGACGCCGGAGGTCGTTCCACGGCGTCGGCGGAGCGATCGTCGCGACGCGGCCGCGCGCCGTCACGATGCGTTCCCACCGAGCGCCCGAGGACGCCGGCATGGAGTCGAGAACGAGCGTCGGCGCCTCGGTGGCATCGACGCGCAACGCGGCGAGCTGCCGTCGCAGGTCGTCGCCGACATCGAAGCCCAGCCATTGGGCCGCGACATCGGCGTGGCTGCGCGGGGCGTTGAAGCGCTCGCCGTCCTGGCGCAGGGCCCCCTGCATGGCGTCCAGCGCGGCGACGTAATCACCGCCATCGAGCACCGGATCCCAGGCGATCACCTCGGCGAAACGCGCCTGGCCGGCGGCCGCCAGCGCGATGCTGCCACCAAGCCGCGCGCCGAAGGCGACGACCCGGTCGACGCCGGCACGGGTGCGGAGCTCCGCGGCCGCCAGCACGGTGTCCGCGACGCATCGATCCCAGTCGACCTCGACACTGGCCCCGGCGGAGTCGCCGGTCCCGTGGTAGTCGAAGCGCAGGACGGCGACGCCCTGCGCCGCCAGCGCCTGCGCGAGTTGCCGGTACACCCGGTGGCAGCGAATGAGGTCCTGCCCGAGCGGCGGGCACATCAGCATCGCGCGTCGCGCCGGAAGTGCCGGCGCGTGGAACATGCCGAACAGCCCCTCGTCGGCACCGAAAAAGAAAGGCGTCTCGGAATCGGGTCGCATGCTCATCTCCTGTACACCACGCCGACGAAGAACGCGGTCTCGCGATAGTCCTGTCCCACCGCGTTGCTGCTGCGCCGGTCGCGGGCGACCGACACGTGCCAGCTCCAGTGACGGTTGACCTGCTGCGTGAGGTCCAGCCCCAGGCGCACGGTGGTGTCCTTGCGGTCGAGGCTGTCGTAGGTGAGGCGGTCGGCGGTGCCGAACGCGCTCAACGTGAGGGTCGGCCGCAGCCGATAACCGATACCGACGCTGATCGCGCGATCGGTCTGGTTGAACGTCTGGTCGTCGATGTAGCGCAGCTTGCTGAAGGACGGCGACACCGTCACGGTCCAGCGCTCCGCGCGCCAGTTCCAGATCGCCTCGCCACGCTTTTCCTTGTAGACCTCGGAGCCGATCACCGCGCTGCCGGTGCTGATGCCCGCGTTGCCGCCACCGAACCCCGACGTGTTCACGAATGGGTCGATCGCCTCCACGCGGTCGGACACGGTCTGCGTGCCGAAGACGCCGGGCGTCGTGATGATGTCCTGCGCGGCATCCGCGTACTGGTACGTACCCGCCAGGGTCAGCGAGTTGCGTGGCGTCGGCTGCCAGCCGATGCTCACACGCGCCAGCGGCGCCGACGTCGTGCGTCCGCCGTCGAACTCGAGCCGCGATCCGCCCACCATGACGTCCGCGTTGAAGCGAGCCAGCGTGCTGGTATAGCGCACGAACGCTTCCTTGCGATCGTAGTTGGCGTCGTTGGGCTGGTTGTCGAAATCGACCCGCTGGAACTCGACGTTGGCCGAGAGCTGGTCCGTGGGGCTCAGGTCACGGAAGACACGGAAGGCCGCCAGTCCGCGCGACGAGTCGAACTCGTCCACGCGCGACGCGTAACTGTTGATGTAGCGCAGTTCGAACTGCCCGCGCGCCGCGTCCCCGAAGCGCATGCGCAGCGTGGGGCCCAGCACGATCACGTTGGTCTGCTGCTGGTTGTCCGGCGAGTCGCTGGCGAGCTGGTCCACGGGCTGCACGCCCGCGTAGTCCTCGATGGAGAAGTCGAGGCGGTCGGGCGCGATCGTCCAGTTGCCCTGCCCGGCGATCTGGGTCTGGGCCTGCGAGTCGAAGCGGTTCTCCAGGTATTTCCGGTACTCGAACGTGCCCGCGACGTTGGCCTGGAACGTCGAGCCCATCTGCGTGAAGGTGAACGTTCCGCCGGGCACGAGCACGTTCTCGGACATCGGCCGCGTGGACGACAGGGCGATGTTGTTGCTGTGCTCGAGGCCTGCGTAAAGCGAATAGTCCAGCGTGCCCGCCAGCGTCACCGTGGGTGACGCGGCGAGCGCGATCACGATCGCGCGGGCGAGCCTGGATGATGCCGGCATGATCCCTCCTGATTCCCCTGTAGGTACGCGCCTGCCGGTCGCGCACCGGGATGCCCAGCTCACGGCGACTGGTTGAACACCACCCCGGCCAGCTTGGCCGGATCGAAATTGGCCACCGCCTGGTTGATCGATGCCGGCGTGTCGCGCCCGTAACCCGCCACGATCACCACGAAGTCCGCGAGATCGGAGAGGATCCGCGCGTCCGGCGATCCCTTGACCGGTGGGCCGTCGAGGAAGAGGTAGCGGTCGCTGTAGCGGCAGCGCAGCGAGTCGAGGACCGCGCGCATGCGGAACGACGAGAAGTATTCGCCACTGTTCTCGCGCGACTTGCCGGACGGGATCAGGCGCAGGCGTGGCACCCCCGTGGGATACATGATCGACGCGATCCCACGCGACGGATGTTCGAGGAAGTCGATCAGGCCGCCGGAACTCGGCTCCACGCCGAAGGCCCGATGCTGGTTCGGGTAGCGCAGGTTGCAGTCCACGAGCAGACTGGTCTTCGATTCGTCGAACGCGAACGCCGTGGCCAGGTTGCGCGCCACGAAGCTGCTGCCGGAGCGCGGGCTCACGGCGACCACCAGCGTGACGAAGTTGCTGTCGCCCGCCATCTCGAGCAGGCGGGTGCGAATGCCGCGGAACGCGTCCGAGTGCTGGCGGACCGACTCCTCGCGATGGATCAGGCGCTTGCGCTCGCAGTCGAGCGGCGCGAGCGAACCGCCGGCCTCCCGCATCCGAGCGATGGAATGACCGGGAGCGCCATGCGCGTCACCGTGGTGGGGGGCGACCACGTCGCCGATCTCGATGTTGTCAGCAGCCAGCTTGTTCATGGTTCAGCCCTTCATCCTCAGCCAGAAGACCAGGAGGTACACGGCGGCGACCCCGACGACGATCAGCACGATCATCATGTTCTGCAGGTGCGCGCGGCGCCGGTCGCGCGGAGTCGGGTAGAACGGAATGGAGGCGAGCACCGGGAAGCCGGTGGCGCTCTCGAGCTGCGCGACCGAGCGGACGCGTGGATCGAAACGGGCGACGGCGAACAGCAGGCCGAAGGGAATCGCGAGCGACAACGCCAGGCCAGCGAGACCGAAATGCATGAAGCGCAGGCCCGAGGGGACCAGCGGCATCATGGCGGGGTTCTGCACCAGGAACGTCAGGCCGCGCTGCTCGGCGTCGAGATTCATCGACACGCGGGCGTTCTCGCGGCGCTTCAGCAGATCCTGGTAGACGTCGCGGTTGACCGTGTAATCGCGGGTCAGCTCGGCGGTGACGTTCTCCGAGTTGGCGATGCGCTTGCTGCGCTCGAGCTCGTTCTGCAGCATCCGCTCGCTGGCGCCGACCCGCGCCGCGCTGGCGGCGGCGTCGCTGCGCACGGCGGCCAGCTGCAGGCGCATCTGCTGGTAGACGGGGTTCATCGTCACGGCGTGGTCGAGCGGAATGGCGCCGCCCGCGGCGCGTGTCGCGTCCGCCGTCGCCGCCTGCTTGCGCACGTCCTCGATCTGGTGACGCAGGCGCACCACGTCCGGATAGTCGTCGGTGTAGTTCAGCAACAGCTTGGCGAGCTGTCCCTGCAGGTCGGCCAGCTGGGTGGAGTAGATGCCGCCGACGGTCTGCACGGCGTTGACCTCGGATTCGCCGTTCAACTGGGACGAGAGCGCGGCCGCCTGCGACTGCTTCTGCATGTAGTCCATGCGGTTGTTTTCGATCTGCGTGCGCAGCTGGCTGATCCGGGCGTTGGTGTCGGTCTCGCTGCCGGGGCGCGCGTCGGCGTTCGCGTCGCGGTACGCCTTGAGCTTGTCCTCGGCATCCGTCAGCTTGGTCCGGTAGGCTTCGACCTGGCTGTTGATGAACTCGTAGGCCTCACGGCTCTCGCGCTGCTTCGACGCGAGGCTCTCGCTGATGAAGAGCTGGCCGAACGCGCGCGTCACTTCGAACGCACGCCGCGGGTCGGAATCGAAGTAGCTGATCGTGATCAGGTTCTCGCGATTGTTGACGATCTTCGTGCGCGACTTGATCCCCTCCATGATCTTGTCGCGCTCGATCGGCGACGGGTTGGACGCGAGCCAACCGCCCTTCGCCATCACCTCGTCCATCACCTTGCGGCTGAAGATCACGTCGCGGGCGATGCCCGCGCGGTTCTTGTTGCCCGTCGCCGCGGCGGCGCCCTCCATCAGCGGCGTGATGATGCTCGCCTCCTGAGCGAGGATCGTCGTCGACGCCTCGTATTTCTTCGGCCACGCCAGGCCGACGCCGAGCGCGACCAGGGCGATGACCGCGAAGATCACGCCCATCGCGACGCGTCGCCGGCGCGCCTCGCCGATCAGTGCGGGCAACATGCCCGAAAAAGGAACGAGATCCCCGCTCATCGTAGTAACCCCTTCGCGCCGCCACGTGGCGGCATCGGTCAGAAAGCGCGCTGCGGAACGGTGATCACGTCACCAGGCTGCACGGGATAGTTGTTCGCCAGATCGCCCTGCTGGAGGATCTTCTCGAGACGCACCGCGTACGACTGCGTGGCGCCGGCGTCGTTGCGGCGGTAGAGCTCGGTGCGGTCCGGTGCCGCGAACTCGGTCGTGCCGCCCGCCGCGAGCACCGCGTCGAGCACCGTCATGCCTTGCCGGTACGGAATGGAGATCGGGCTGCGGACCGCTCCCGTCACGCGAACGCGCGAGAGGTATTCGTGACTGCGCAGCGCGGTGAGGATCACGGCGACCTGCGGATCCCGTATGTACTGACCCAGCTTCTGCTGGATTTCAGCCGCCACCTGATCGGTGGTGCGGCCTCCCGCGGCGATGTCGCCGACAAGAGGCACGGTGACCTTGCCGTCGGGACGCACCGGCACGCTGACGCTCAGGTCCGGGTTGTGCCAGACGGTCACCTGCAGCTGATCGTCGACACCGATCAGATAGGCGTCGACCGCCTGACTGGCGGCGTCCGGCCTGGGGGGCGGCGAGATGTTTCCACCGGTGGCACAGGCGGAGAGCAGCGCGACCGCGACGAGCATGACGATACCGTTCCAACGCTTCATGACGAACACCCACCCCTGTGACTTCCTCGAGCGGTATCGTCATTTCAATGGGTGCCGCCGTCCATTCCGACAGCCCGCCTATGCCGTTCGACCGACGGCACGGGCGTCCGCTTTACGCCATGCTTCCGCATACGCATAGCACGCCGCCCGCGCGGCGCACGGAACCGGCTGTGACCTTCCTGACGGATATCGCCACACGACTGCTGCATCCAGCGGTCCAGGCCCTGCTTCTCGGCCTGCTCTGCCTGGGCCTGGTGCTCGGTCGCCGACCGAAGGCCGCGCTGGCGGCGGCGGTGGTCGCCGTCGCATGGGTGTGGATCGCCGCGACACCCGCGTTCGCGCTGGCGCTTCGCGGTCGGCTCGCCACGCCTCCCCAGACGGCGCATCCGCGCGCTGACGCCATCGTGGTGCTCGGCGGCGGCGTGTTGCCCGTGCGCGACTGGGCCCGCACGAGGACGCGCGCCGGTCGAGGCCTCGCCTTGTGGCGCGAGGGCCGCGCGTCATGGGTCCTGGTGTCAGGCAGCGATCAGGCGAAACCGCTGGCCGAGGGCTATGCGATCTCCGGCATTCCCGCCAACCGGCTGCTCATCGACGGCGCGAGCGACAACACGCACGAGAACGCACGCGATTCCGCCTCCCTGCTCGCCGCGCACGACGTTCGCTCGATCCTGCTGGTGACGTCGTCGATCCACATGCGCCGCGCGGCGGCGAGCTTCCGCCGGCAAGGCCTCGACGTATGGCCGGAGCCGGTACCGGAAGCCTATGGCGCGATGGCCGGCGCGCCGGCCTGGCTGCCGCGACGCGACGCGCTGACGTTATCGGCGCGCTGTCTGCGGGAGTACGTAGCGCTTTGGGTCTACCACCAACGCGACTGGATCTGAGCCGGTCAGAACGAGGCGGCGATACCCAGCTGCTTGAGCACCACCTGCTCCCAGACGCCCTCGACGTCCCCATCGGCGAGCATGTCGCACGCGTTGCGGCCGGCGAAGGCCCGCTGGGGCATCACGAGCCAGTGCGCGGCGCGGCGACGATCCCCGACGCACGAGAGCATCAGCTGGGCCAGCGGTGGATGGCTGACCTCGAGCGTGTCGAGCGCGCGATCGATGACGGCCTCGCGGGCGTCGTGCAGGCGGTGAAGCTCCGAGGCGAGCTCAGCGAAGGAAGGCGTCGGGGACATGGCGTGGACTCCGCAATAGGCCTGGAGAAAACCTAGCCTCGGCGGCACCTTTCACGCTTGTACGCGTTTCCGTCGCTTTGCGCCGGGAAGCCCGGCGACGCGTCACGGATCGTCGGTTTCGATCTGCAGGGTGGTCTTGCCGTCGCGGCGGATCAGGCCCGGCCCGAACTGGACCACCTTCCCTTCCTTCAGGACGACCGTGTAATCGCGGTGGGACAACGAGAACCGCCCGGGACGGCGGTCGAGCCAGCTCATGACTTCGAAGCCGATCATCGTGCGATCGGAATCCGGGGGACCGAGCCGTTCGATCACCTGGTCACGCTGCGTACCGACATCGAGCCTGGCCATCTTCGCCGCCATGCCCTGACACCCGGCGATCCCGGCGGCCAGCACGGCCAGGACGATCGCTCGTTTCATCCTCACTCCCGAATGGGATACCCCGCCCCCGATGGTAGCGCACCGGCGCAAGACCGTGCGACCCGTATGGAACCGTCACGCGCCGTGCGCTATTGATTCGTCTCCTCCCACGAAAGGTGCCCGCCGATGGCCTTGTTCGAGAGCATGCTGCTCCTCTGCCTGCTGGCCATCGCCTTGCTGCCGCTCTCGCGGAAGCTTTCCCTGCCCTATCCGACCGTGCTCGCCGCGGCCGGTCTGGCCGTCGCGGCGATGCCGTGGTCGCCCGAGATCGCGATCGACCCGCAACTGGCGCTGGTGCTCTTCATCGCCCCGGCACTGCTCGATGCCGCCTACGACATGCCGCTGCGCACCCTGCGCCGGTTCTGGCTCCCGACGGTGTCGCTGGCCGCCGTGGCGGTGATCCTCACGGCGCTGGCGGTGGCCTGGCTCGGCGTGGCGTGGAAAGGCATGCCGTGGGCCGTCGCGCTGGCGCTCGGCGCGATCGTGGCGCCGCCCGACGCGGCGGCCGCCGCGGCCATGCTTTCCCGTCTGCACTTGCCCCGGCGCACCGTGCAGGTGCTTACCGCCGAGAGCCTCCTCAACGATGCCGTGGCCCTCCTGTTGTTCGGGGCGGCCGTCGCCGCGGGCATGTCGGACAGGGGCTTCGCGGAGACGCTGCCGGTCATGGCGCTGGCCATCCCGGGCGGACTGGTGCTCGGCTTCCTGCTGGGGCGCATCTACGTCGTGTTCGCGCCGCGGCTCAGCGGCACGCTCGGTGCGACGCTGTTCGAATTCACGGCGACGTTCGGCGTCTGGGTCGTGGCCGAGGAACTGCATGCGTCGCCGATCCTGGCCGTCGTCGCGTACGCGATGGTCGTCGCGCACCACCTCCCGTCGAAGCAGCCGCCGCGCGACCGCGTCCACTCGTACTCCGTATGGGCGGCGATCGTCTTCTTCGGAAACGTCGTCGCCTTCCTCCTGCTCGGGCTGCAGGCGCGCACGATCGTGGGGAAGATGCACGGCGCCGAACTCGCCCAGGCACTCGTCTTCGCCGGCACGGCCCTCGCGGTGGTGATCGCGGTCCGCGTGGCCTGGGTGATGCTCTACAACCGGGTGCTCAACCTCGCCTGGCCACGCCGTCGCGACAATCCCACGCTCAAGCAGGGTGTGGTCGCATCCTGGTGCGGCATGCGCGGACTGGTCACCCTCGCGACCGCGCTCGCCCTGCCCGCCCAGTTCCCGTCACGCGACCTCATCGTCCTCACGGCCCTGACCGTGGTCGTGGGAACCCTCGTGTTCCAGGGCAGCACCCTCGCCTTGCTCGTCCGCTGGATGCGCTTCGGCCCCGACCAGTCGTTCGACGAGGAACTCGCGCGCGCACGCCTGGCGCTGCTGGACACCGCGGAGGAAGCGCTCGGCGACGACCGAACGGAGGCCGCGGAACACCTGCGCACGTCGTACGCGGATGCGCGCGACGCCATCGCGTCCGGAAGCCTTCCCCAGGCTGAACAACGCATCTTCGCGCTGAAGCGCGAGGGCATCGAAGCGCGACGCGAGAAGCTTCATGCCATGCGGCGCGCGGGTGAGATCGAGGACGACGTGTTCCACGCCATCGAGAACGAACTCGACTGGGCCCAGTTGGCCGCGACATCGCCGGAGGAGCTGGAGATCGTGGAGGGCTGAACGAATCGCTCCTGTCCTGACGTTCAGCGCGTCGTTGCCGGCGCCGGCACCGTCGCCTTCTGCCCCACCGGCTTGCCATGCGGGTCGAGCAGGTGGCCCTGCGCGTCGCGATCGTTGGCGTTCGCGTCCTGCACGCGGTTCGTCACGCCGGGGCTTCCGGGGACGACCGGCGCCATCCCACGTTCGGTCGCACCGGCGTCCGAGGCGGGCTGCACGGGGACGGAAGCAGGGTTCGGTTGCGTCGGTGACGGCGCGGCCGCGGGGTTGCGCGGCTTGGCCGCCGGATTGGCGGCGGCCGGCGCGGTGGGCGTCGTTTGCGCGATCGCCGTCGACGCGGCGGCGAGGGTCAGGAGCGAGGCGAGGATGCGCAGGCGCATGGCGACTCCGGATGCGCCGCGACGGCGACGCTTGCCGCACCGAACGTACGCGCGATCATGTGAAGCGGCTGCCTCCCTGCTAGTCTCCCGCGAC
This sequence comes from Luteibacter sp. 329MFSha, assembly GCF_900111665.1. Classification (NCBI taxonomy): domain Bacteria; kingdom Pseudomonadati; phylum Pseudomonadota; class Gammaproteobacteria; order Lysobacterales; family Rhodanobacteraceae; genus Luteibacter; species Luteibacter sp. 329MFSha. Next base: position 1,337,970 of record NZ_FOJE01000001.1, read on the forward strand.
GACCTCACGGAGACATCCCCATGCTTCTCGCCCTGGCTCTCGCCCTCGCCGGCGACACGTTCGACGGCCGCGTGCAGGCAGCGAAGGCGCTGGAGGAAGGCGCCGCCGGCAAGGCCTGGCAGAGCTCCCTCTGGGACCGCATCGGCGATCCCGCAACGGACGCGCTGAAGGACTGCATCGCGAGCAACGCGCCGGCCGACAAGCGCGCCTTCACACTGGTGGCCGACGTCGACGCGACGGGCCGCAGCAGCGGCGTCGAAGTGCGCCCGGCGACGCCCGTCGCACGCTGCTTCGCCGGGCAGTTCGCCACCTGGACCCTGCCGGCGCCTCCGAAGGCACCGGCACCGTATCCCGTCGAAATCGACGTGACGATGGATCGTTAGTTCAGCTCATCCGGGTGGGGGCCCATCCGGTTGCCGGCATCCAGTTCGTCGATCGCCCGCATGTCGTCGGCGGTCAGTTCGAACCCGAACACGTCGATGTTCGACGCGATGCGCGACGGCGTGGCCGATTTCGGGATCACCATGAAGCCGGATTGCACATGCCAGCGCAGCACCACCTGCGCCGCCGACTTGCCGAGGCGCTCGCCGATCCGCACGAGCACCGGATGCTTCAGCAGGTCCCCGCCCTGGCCGAGCGGGCTCCAGGATTCGGTGACGATGCCATGTTTGCGGTGCGCCGCCACCAGCTCGCGCTGCGCGAAGTCCGGGTGCAGTTCGATCTGGTTGACGACGGGGACGACGCCCGATTCGCCGATCAGCCGCTCCAGGTGCGCGGGCAGGAAATTCGACACGCCTACCGAGCGGATGCGGCCTTCCTCGCGCAGTTTGAGGAACGCCTTCCAGGTGTCCATGTAGCGGTCGCGCCGGGGCGTGGGCCAGTGGATCAGGTACATGTCCACGTAGTCGGTGCCGAGCTTCTTCAGGCTCTCGTCAAAGGCACGCAGCGTGCTGTCGTAGCCCTGCTCGGCGTTCCACAGCTTCGTGGTCAGGAAGATGTCGCCGCGCGCCACGCCGGAGCGCTCGATGCCCTGGCGCACGCCTTTCTCGTTGCCGTAGATGGCCGCCGTGTCGATCGACCGGTAACCGGCCCCGAGCGCCGCCTCGACGGCCTTCGCGGTCTCGTCGTCGGGAATCTGGAAGACGCCGAAGCCGAGCTGGGGTGCCTGGCGGCCGTCGTTGAGGGTGATGAGCGGAACCGTGTTCGCCATGCCTTGCTCTCCTTTCCGAAGGTGCCTCGCCCGCCATGATGACGGACGACCTGGCATGCGCGGCGTGACGGAATCCGGTCAGTCGCCCCGCGCCGCGTAATGCGTCTCGACGTAGTGGTCGAGGATCGCGACGAACTCGTCGGCGATGTTGTCGCCGCGGAGCGTCATCGCCTTCTCGCCATCGATGAACACCGGCGCCGAGGGCGCCTCGCCGTTACCCGGCAGCGAGATGCCGATGTTCGCGTGGCGCGACTCGCCGGGGCCGTTGACCACGCAGCCCATGACCGCGAGCGTCATGTTCTCCACGCCGTCGTATTTCACGCGCCACAGCGGCATGTTCTCGCGCACGTGGCCCTGCACCGTCTTCGCCAGTTCCTGGAAGAACTCGCTGGTGGTGCGTCCGCATCCCGGGCATGCCGTGACCAGTGGGGTGAACGCGCGCAGGCCCATCGTCTGCAGCAGTTCCTGCGCGACGATCACCTCCGCGGTGCGCGACTGGCCCGGTTCCGGCGTGAGCGAGATGCGGATGGTGTCGCCGATGCCCTCCTGCAGCAGCACGGCGAGCGCGGCGCTGGAGGCCGTGATGCCCTTGGAGCCCATGCCGGCCTCGGTGAGGCCGAGGTGCAGCGCGTAGTCGCCGCGGCGAGCGAGGTCGCGATAGACCGCGATCAGTTCCTGCACGCCCGACACCTTGCAGGACAGGATGATGCGGTCCTTCGCCAGGCCCAGGTCTTCCGCGCGCGCGGCCGAATCGAGCGCCGAGCGGATGAGAGCCTCGCGGGCCACGTGGCCGGCGTCCCACGGATCGGCGCGACGGGAGTTCTCGTCCATGAGGGTCGCGACCATCGACTGGTCGAGCGAGCCCCAGTTCGCGCCGATGCGCACCGGCTTGTCGTAGCGGATCGCCATCTCGATGATCGAGGCGAACTGGGCGTCCTTCTTCTTGCCGAAGCCGACGTTGCCCGGATTGATGCGGTACTTCGCCAGCGCCTCGGCGCAGGCCGGCTCGCCTTCGAGCAACTGGTGGCCGTTGTAATGGAAATCGCCGATCAGCGGCACGGACACGCCCATCATTTCCAGGCGTTCGCGGATACGCGGCACCGCGGCGGCGGCGGCGGGCGTGTTCACCGTGATACGGACCATCTCGGAACCGGCGCGCGCCAGTTCCGCGACCTGCTTCGCCGTCGACACCGGATCTTCGGTGTCGGTGTTGGTCATCGACTGGACGACGATCGGCGCGCCACCACCGACCTTGACGCGGTCGATCGTGACGCCCGTGCTGGGCCGGCGGGCGCCGGCTTCCGCGGGGCGGGGGCGGCTGGTGAGGTCTTCGGTCATAGCCGCCGATTTTAGCGCATCGGCGCCTGGTTGGCCGGATCCCGCACCCCGGCCCCGCGTTCACATGGGATGCCGATACACTCCGCATCATGAACGTCCGTCAACGCACCATGGGTTTCTCCAGCCGCCTGTTCGCCGAGCAGGCGCTGAGCCGCAGCGCGGGCGCGCCGCTGATCGGCGGCAACGCGGTCGAGTTGCTGATCGACGCGCGCGCGCATTTCGACGCGTGGCTGGCGGCCATCGCGGGCGCGCGCCGCCATGTGTTCCTCGAGAACTACATCATCCGCGACGACGCGGTCGGCAAGGCGTTCCTCGACGCGCTGGTCGAGCGCGCGAAGGCCGGCGTCTTCGTGGCGGTCATCGCCGACTGGGCCGGCTGCCTCGGGCAGTCGCGCTCCGCCTTCTGGCAGCCCTTGCGTGACGCCGGCGGGCAGGTCCGCATCTACAACCCGCCGCGGCTCGGCAGTTCGTTCGGCTGGGTGAGCCGCGATCATCGCAAGGTACTGGTGGTGGACGGCGAGACCGGATTCCTCTCGGGCGTCTGCATCAGCGAAAAATGGCTGGGCGATCCCAGCCGCGACGTACCGCCTTGGCGCGACACCGGCGTGATGCTGCGCGGTCCCGCGGTCGCGGAAATCGAGCACGCGTTCGCCGACAGCTGGCGCGAAACCGGCGACGCCCTGCCCGACGACGAGCGGATCCGGCCGCTGGCGACCATGGCGGACGCGGGCAACGTGTCGCTGCGCCTCATCGCGACGCAGCCGAGCACGGCGGGCATGTACCGGCTCGATCAGATGGTCGCCGCGATGGCGCGCAAGACGCTCTGGCTCACCGACGCCTATTTCGTCGGCGTGGCGCCCTACGTCCAGGCGCTGTCCGCTGCCGCGCGCGATGGCGTCGACGTGCGGCTGCTCGTTCCTGGCACGAGCGATATCCCGATGGTCGCCAGCATGTCGCGCTCCGGCTACCGGCCGCTGCTGAAGGCGGGTATCCGCGTTTTCGAGTGGAACGGCTCGATGCTGCACGCGAAGACCGCCGTCGCGGACGGCCGCTGGGCGCGCGTCGGCTCGTCCAATCTCAACATCGCCAGCTGGCTGAGCAATCGCGAGATCGACGTCGCGATCGAGGATGCCGGCTTCGCGCGTCAGCTCGAGGAGCGGTACGAGACGGATCTGGAGAACGCCACGGAGATACTGCTGCGCGGCCGCCGCCGTCGCTCCGGCAACGAGCGCATGCGCAGCCGTTCGCCTCGCCCGCCCCGCCCGCATCGCGCCGGCGGCAGCTCGAGCCGGGCGGCCGCGGGGGCCCTGCGCATCGCCAACACGGTGGGGGCCGCGATCACCCAGCACCGCGTGCTGGGCGACACGGAGACAGGGCCGTTGCTCGCCGGCGCGGCGACGGCGCTCGTGCTGACGACGATCGCGATCCTCTGGCCCGCCGTCATCGCATGGCCGCTGGCGCTCATCGGCGCATGGTTCACCGTGAACCTGGCGGTGAGCTGGTGGACGCTGCGCAGGAAGCGCAGGGAATCGGCCGAGGATGTGGACCGCACCGCCCCCCCGGCGTAACCGTCCGCCACGGAGCCCGCGCCAGCCCCATCGCCGATACGATCGGCTCCCACCCTTCGGTAGCTGCCCTGGTGGGAGCCGATCGCATCGGCGATCCCGCGGCAGCGGGCCCGACGCCGGTGATGCGACCCAGCCGATCAGGACGAAGCCATGCGATCGGCTCCCACCCTTTCAGGTGCGCGGCTTGAAGTGAAGCGGTTGCGCCTCGGTGCGCGGCTGTACCGGGCCGCAGCTGTTGCACGATCCGCAGCCGTCGCCGCAGCTTCCCGTGGCGGTGGCGGGTTGCAGGCGGCGACCGAAGGCGCGCACCCATGCCGCGCGACCGTCGCGATTCAGGCTCGCCGACATCCGGGCCATCCACCGTGCCGACGTCTTCGGCAGCAGCTTGCGAAACGCCGTGAGCGCGCTGGCGGCGACGACGGCGCCGATGATCGCGCCCTGGACCAGTTCGAACGTGCTCATGAAAGCGCCCTCGCGATCTGATACGTGGCGAACGACGCGAGGTAGGCCAGGCCGAAGAGGTAACCGGCGGCCACGGCGACGTTACGCCAGGAATTGGTTTCGCGGCGGATCACCGCCAGCGTGGACATGCATTGCGGCGCGAACACGTACCACGCCAGCAGGGACAGCGCGGTCGCGAGCGACCACTCGTTGGCGATCAGCGGCCCGAGCTGCGACGCGACGGAGTCGTCGCTGCCGGACATCGCATAGACCGTTCCCAGCGCCGCCACCGCCACTTCGCGGGCGGCGAGCCCCGGGACCAGCGCGATGCAGATCTGCCAGTTGAAGCCGATGGGAGCGAAGATCACCTCGAGCATGCGGCCGAGCCGGCCGGCGATGCTGTAGTCGATGGCAGGCTGCGTCGCGCCTTCCGGCGGCCCCGGGAAACTCGACAGGAACCACAGCAGCACGGTGAGCGCGAGGATGATGCCGCCGACACGCTTGAGGAAGATCAGCGCGCGTTCCCACAGGCCCAGTGCGATGTCGCGCACGTTGGGCAGGCGGTACGAGGGCAGCTCCATGATCAGCGCATGCTCGCTCTTGTCCTTGCGCAGCCGTTTCATGACGAACGCCACCCCAAGCGCGCTGAAGATACCCGCGAAGTACAGCGTGAACAGCACGATGCCCTGCAGGTTGAACACGCCCCACACGGCGCGATCCGGAATGAACGCCGCGATCAGCAGCGTGTAGACCGGCAGGCGCGCGGAACAGGTCATCAGCGGCGCGACCAGGATCGTGGTCAGGCGGTCGCGCGGGTCCTGGATGCTGCGCGTGGCCATGATGCCGGGAATGGCGCAGGCGAAGCTCGACAGCAGCGGGATGAACGCCCGGCCCGTCAGTCCGACGCGGAACATCAGGCGGTCGAGCAGGAACGCGGCGCGCGGCAGGTAGCCCGATTCCTCGAGCACGAGGATGAAGAGGAACAGGATGAGGATCTGCGGCAGGAACACCAGCACCGCGCCCAGGCCGGCGAACAGGCCGTCGTTGAGCAGGCTGTGCAGCGCGCTGCCTTCCGGCAGGAACCCCGTGACGAAGGTACCGAGCGCGGCGATACCGCCCTCGATGCCGTCCATGATCGGCTGCGCCCAGGAGAACACCGCCTGGAAGATGAAGAACATGAGCGTGGCGAGGATCGCCAGCCCGAACACCGGATGCAGCACCCAGCGGTCGATCGCGTCGTCGATCGCCACGGTGTCGCGCGACATCGTCACCGTGTCGGCGAGGATCGAGCGGACCTCCGCGTGCAGCTGCTCGACGCCGGCGACGTCGATGGCCGCGGGCACGATGTCCGGCACGCTCGCGTCGATGCGTTCGATCAGCGCCTTCGCTCCGCCGCGCTTCACGGCGACCGTCTCGACAACCGGCACGCCGAGGCGCCGCGACAGCGCCGCGACGTCGATGGCGATGCCGCGCCGACGCGCGGCGTCCATCATGTTGAGCGCGAGCACGACCGGACGGCCGAGTCGGCGCACCTCGAGCACGAAGCGCAGGTGCAGGCGCAGGTTCGTGGCGTCGGCCACGCAGACGATGAGATCCGGCGCGGCTTCGCCCGGGTAACGTCCGTGGCAGACGTCGCGTGTGATCGCTTCGTCGGGGCTCGTCGCGTCGAAGCTGTACGCGCCGGGAAGATCCAGGATGTGGAGCATGCGGCCGGACGGCGCGACGAAGCGGCCCTCCTTGCGCTCGACGGTGACGCCGGCGTAGTTGGCCACTTTCTGGCGACCGCCGGTGAGCTGGTTGAAGAGCGCGGTCTTGCCGCAGTTCGGGTTGCCCACCAGCGCGATACGCAGGGCGGCGGCGCTCACGCGGCGTTCTCCACCGACACGTCCACGCGGGCCGCCTCGCTCTTGCGCAGGGCGAAACGGGTCGACCCGATCTGGATCAGCAGCGGATCGCCGCCCAGCGGGCCGCGCGCGACGAGTCGCACCGGCTCGCCCGCGACGAAGCCGAGATCGCGCAGGCGCTGCGCGATCGGATCGGCGGGATGGGCATCGCTGACGGACTGGACCACGGCATTGGCACCTTTCGGCGCGTCGGAGAGGCGCACTGGGCTTACTCAAATAAGAACTGTTCGCATTATATGCCTTCGGGCGTGTGCCTGCATCCCGACGGACGCCGCACCCACACCTTCCCGAGCATGGACCGGCGAAACGTCGCGGACCTTTCAGCGTTTATGATCGGTGGCCGTGAATCCGGAGCGTTGCGCATGCCTGCCGTCGAGCTGATCCCCAAGGGCCACGTCGCCCATCTGGTCATGAACCGCCCCGAGGTGCACAACGCCTTCGACGATGGGCTGATCGCCGACCTGACGGACGCCATCGACGCGGTCGAGCGCGATCCGGCCATCCGCGCGGTGGTGCTGACCGGGACGGGCGCGAGCTTTTCCGCCGGTGCCGACCTACGCTGGATGCGCGGCATGGCCACGGCGTCGGAGGCGGACAACCGGGAGGATTCGCTGCGGCTGGCCCGGCTCATGCGCCGCCTGCAATTTCTTGCGAAGCCGACCGTCGCGCGCGTCAACGGCGCGGCGTTCGGCGGTGGCGTGGGACTCGTGGCGTGCTGCGACATCGCCATCGCGACCGACGGCGCGAAGTTCGCGCTGTCCGAGGTGAAGCTCGGCCTGGTGCCGGCGGTGATCTCCCCCTATGTCATCGCGGCCATCGGACTTCGCCAGGCCCGGCGGCTGTTCCTCACGGGCGAGATCTTCACCGCGCCGGCGGCGCTGGCGATGGGGCTCGTCCACGAAACCGTCCCGGCCGACGAGCTGGACGCCGCCGTCGAGCGCGTCCTGGGCCTGCTCACGAAGGGTGGACCGGTCGCGCAGGCCGAGGCCAAGCGTCTGGCGCTCGGGATGGGCGGCATGGATGCCGCGGCGATGGAAGCCACCGATGCCACGAACGCCGCCCTGATCGCGAAGCTCCGCGTCTCGCCCGAAGGCCAGGACGGTCTCACCGCCTTCCTGGGAAAGACCCAGCCCTCGTGGCTCGGCTGATGCGCGAAGGGCGCTTGCCACAGTACCTTGGCCCGCTCCGCCGTTGGGCGCTCACGGCGCTCTTCCTGATCGCCCTTCCCGCCCAGGCCCAGACCCTGCCCCAGCGCATCGACGCCCACATCGCGGCGCCGCGCTTCGCCTCGGCGTCCTGGGGCATTTCGGTCGTCTCGCTCGACGATGGCCGCACGGTGTACGCGCACGACGACGGGCGCCTGCTGCTGCCGGCCTCCACCGCGAAGCTGTACACCGCCGCCTTCGCGCTCGACGCGCTGGGCCCGGACTACCGCACCCACACCGACGTGCTCGCGGGCGGCGAGATACGAAAGGGGCGGCTGCATGGCCCTCTGGTCCTGCGCGGCCGCGGCGACCCGACGCTGTCGGGCGACGGCTGGGCCGACCGCCTCGCCACCGAGCTCGCCGCGACGGGCCTGCGCCGGATCGACGGCGGCGTGTTGGGGGACGACACCGCCTTCGCCGGCCCTCCCATCGGCGCCGGATGGGAAGCCTCCGATCTGCAGACCGCCTACGGCGCGGAAGCCGGTGCGCTGACGATCGACGAGAACACGCTCACCGTCACCGTGCCGGGGAATGGCGTTCCCCGCGTCGTCCCGGAGGACGCCGCCATCGCGATCGACGTCACGGGCACCGCGGACGGCCCGTCGTCGATGTACCGGGCTCCCGGCAGCGCCACCGTCTTCGTGCCTGCCCCGGGCGCCGCGTGCGGAAGCGACGAGGTGTGCGCGACGCGACGCGGCCGTCTGTCGATGCCCGATCCCGCCCTGGCGGCGGCCCGTCGCCTGCGGCAGGCCTTGGTCGCGCATGGCATCCGTGTCGACGGTGAGGCCCGCAGCGTCCGCTGGCCGGTGGGCTCCCCGGGCGGAACCGTGCTCGCCAGCGTTCCGTCACCACCCCTGCTGGAGATCCTGCGGGCGGGACTGAAGCGCTCCCAGAACCTCTACCTGCAGAGCGTCTTCCAGCTGACCGGCCTCGAGGCCGCCGGTCCGGGACCAGCCGAGGAACGCGCGGCCGGCGCCCTGCGGGCATGGCTCGCGGGCCGGGGCATCGGGCCGACCGCGGTCACCATGAACGAGGGCACGGGTCTGTCGCGCCACGACCTGACGACGGCGGCATCGCTGACACGCGTGCTCGCCGACATGGCCTCATCGCCCCTGGCGGAACGCTGGAAGGCCTTGCTGCCTGTGGCCAGCGTCGATGGAACGCTCGCGACGCGCATGCGTGGCACCGCCGCCGAACGCAACGTCGTGGCGAAGACGGGCAGCATGAGCTTCGTCAACGGGCTCGCAGGGTACGTGACGACGAAAGCAGGCCAGCGGCTAGCCTTCGCGATCGTGCTGAACAACTATGCGCCGCCGCGCATGGCGACGCCGGCGCCCCCCGTGTCCGCGGCAGTCGACGCGATCGCGGTCATGCTGGCGGAGGAAGCGACGCGATTGTAGGAGCGCGCCCTGCGCGCGACATGTGTTGGGGCCGTGAGCCAAAGGTCCCGGTACGCCTCGCGAAAAGATGTCGCGCGCAGGGCGCGCTCCTACATGGCGCTGTCACCCCGCCAGAACGCCCGGCAGATCCTTCGCGATCTTCTCCGGCGTATCCGTCGGTGCATACCGGTCCACGACGTTGCCCTCGCGGTCGATCAGGAACTTGGTGAAGTTCCACTTGATGCCCTCGGTGCCGAGCAGGCCCTTCTTCTGGCTCTTCAGCCAACGATACAGCGGATGCGCGCCGTCACCGTTGACCTCGATCTTCGAGAACATGGGAAAGCTCACGTCGTACGTGAGGGAACAGAAGTCGCGGATCTCGGCTTCGTCACCCGGCTCCTGATGCCCGAACTGGTCGCACGGAAAGCCGAGTACCTCGAACCCCTGCTCGTGGAACGACTTCTGCAACGCCTCGAGCCCCTTGTACTGCGGCGTGAAGCCGCACTTCGAGGCCACGTTCACCACCAGCAACGCCTTGCCGCGGAACTCCGCGAGCGAGCGTTCGTTGCCGTCGATGTCGCGGGCGGAAAAATCGTAGATGCTTGCCATGGCGCGGCTTCCTTGAGGGCGGGACCGGGCAGAGTCTACGCCCGATTGGCGGCCCGCAGGCCTTCCTTCGGCTACCATGGGCCGTCTTATCGGCAATGAGCCATCGCCCGTGATCCGTTTCGCCGCCGCGTCGAAGTCCTATTCCGTGGACGGGACGCTCGTCCCCGCCCTGCATCCCGTCGACCTCGCCATCGAGGCCGGCGAGGTCTTCGGCATCATCGGTCATTCCGGTGCCGGCAAGTCGACGATGCTGCGCCTGATCAACCTGCTGGAACGCCCCACCTCCGGCCAGGTGTTCATCGATGGCCGCGACGTGACGCAGGCCCAGGGCGCGGACCTGCGCCGGCTGCGCGCGGGCATCGGCATGATCTTCCAGCACTTCAACCTGCTGTCGTCGCGCACCGTCGCCGACAACGTCGCGTTCCCGCTGCGCCTGCACGGCGACATGGACGAGACGGCCATCGCCGCGCGCGTCGACGAACTGCTCGACCTGGTCGGCCTGACCTCGCACGCCCGCAAGTACCCGGCGCAGCTGTCCGGTGGACAGAAGCAGCGCGTCGGCATCGCGCGCGCGCTGGCCAGCCAGCCGAAGATCCTCCTCTGCGACGAGGCGACCAGCGCGCTCGATCCGCAGACCACGGCGTCGGTGCTCGAGTTGCTGGCGGACATCAACCGCCGCCTCGGACTGACCATCGTGCTCATCACGCACGAGATGGACGTGATCCGCCGCGTCTGCGATCGCGTGGCCGTGCTCGATGCCGGCCAGGTGGTCGAATCCGGCCCCGTGGCCGACGTGTTCCTCCATCCGCGGCACCCGACCACGCGCCGCTTCGTCGCGGAGGCGGACCACCGCGAGGGTCGCGGCCCCGAGTTCCCGGGCGTGACGGGGCGGCTTTTCCGCCTCTCCTTCCGCGGCGACGCGACCTACTCGCCGCTGCTGTCGCGCGTCGTGCGCGATACCGGCGTGGAATACAACCTGCTGTCCGGCCGGGTGGACCGGATCAAGGACGTGCCCTACGGGCAACTGACGCTCGCCATGAACGGCGAACGCCTGGAGGACGCGCTCGCGCAGATCCGCGCCGCCGACGTCGACATCGAGGAGGTGGCCCGATGAGCCCCATGCAGACCCTGTTCCCCAACATCGACTGGCCGGAGATCGCGCAGGCCTGCCTCGACACGCTGCTGATGCTCGGCGGCTCGCTGCTTTTCACGCTCGTGCTGGGCCTGCCGCTCGGCGTGTGGCTGTTCCTCACCGCGCGCGGCCAGCTGCATGCCAGGCCGAAGCTCTACGGCGTGCTTTCGCTCGTGGTGAACGTGCTCCGCTCGATCCCCTTCATCATCCTGATGATCCTGCTGATTCCGGTGACGCAGGCCATCACCGGCGTGAGCATCGGCATCCGCGGTGCGATCGTGCCGCTCGTGATCGGCGCGGCGCCTTTCTTCGCCCGCCTCGTCGAGACCGCGCTGCGCGAGGTCGATCGCGGCGTGATCGAGGCCAGCCAGGCCATGGGCGCCACGACGGCGCAGATCGTCACGCGGGTGCTCCTGCCCGAGTCGCGTCCCGGCCTGATCGCGGCCACGACCGTCACCGCGGTCGCGCTGGTCGGCTACACCGCCATGGGCGGCATCGTCGGCGCCGGCGGCCTCGGCGCTCTCGCCTACCAGTACGGCTACAACGGCTACAAGCCCGACTACATGCTGGTGACGGTCGCGCTGCTGGTGGTGCTCGTCCAGATCCTCCAGTCCATCGGCGACCGCCTCGTGGGGCGCTACAGCCGGCGATGAGCGGTGGCGGGTGCCGTTTTGCATCCGGCGGTATGGACGTCTATGCTGTCGCACCGCAACAAGAGCGACGGTCCGCCGCCATGAAGAACTTCCTGCTTCCCCTCGCTACCGCCCTGGCCCTGCTCGTCGCGGGCTGCTCCGGTGGCGATGGCGGCGCCGATAACGGTGGCAATGGCGGCGCGAAGCTCAGCGTCGCCGCCACGCCCGTGCCGCACGCGGAGATCCTCAAGGAGATCAAGCCGCTGCTGGCGAAGGAAGGCGTGGACCTCGAGATCCGCGTGTTCACCGATTACGTGCAGCCGAACATGCAGGTCGCGCAGAAGCAGCTGGACGTCAACTTCTTCCAGACCGAGCCCTATCTCGACGCCTTCAACAAGGAACGCGGCACGAACCTGGTGAAGGTCACGGGCGTGCACATCGAGCCGTTCGGAGCCTATTCGAAGAATTACACCTCGATCGACCAGCTGCCCGACGGCGCCGACGTCGTGATCCCGAACGACCCGAGCAACAACAGCCGTGCCCTGCTCCTCCTGGCGAAGCACGGGCTGATCACGCTGAAGAACCCGAACGACCGGCTCGCCACGCTCAAGGACGTCGCCACCAATCCGAAGAACCTCAGGTTCCGCGAACTGGAAGCCGCGATGCTGCCGCGCGTGCTGGGCGAGGTGGACCTCGCGCTGATCAACACCAACTACGCCCTGGCGGCGAAGCTGAATCCCGTGAAGGATGCGCTGCTCATCGAGGACAAGGATTCGCCGTACGTGAATTTCCTCGTCTCCCGCCCGGACAACAAGGACGACCCGCGCGTGCAGAAGCTCGCGAAGGCGCTCACCTCGCCGGAGGTGAAGGCGTTCATCGAGAAGACCTACGGCGGCGCGGTACTCCCCGCCTTCTGATCGCGGCCCCTCCCCGTGGGAGCGGCCCTGGCCGCGACGCCGTTGGAGCCGGGAGCGACAGCCCCTGCCGCCTTATCGCGAAAAGCCGTCGCGGCCGGGTCCGCTCCTACGCCCGACCATGACCGGGGAGCGATCCTCAGGTCGGCGACGGCAGCCCGAACACCTTCCGCAGGTACGCCACGTAATCGGGATCCTCGAAGCCCATCGCCTTCCCCGGTGAATCTGACAGCTTCGCCACCGGCTGGCCGTTGCAGCGGGTCATCTTGATCACGATGTTCAACGGCGAGGGACCGACGTCGTTGGTGAGATTCGTGCCCACGCCGAACGACAGCTGGCAGCGGCCGGCGAAGTGGCGGTAGAGCTCCATCACGCGGGGGATGTCGAGGCCGTCGCTGAAGACCAGCGTCTTCGTGCGCGGATCCACGCGGTTCTTCTCGTAGTGCGCCAGCACGCGGTCGCCCCAGGTGAAGGGGTCGCCGGAATCGTGCCGCGCCCCATCGAAGAGCTTGCAGAAGTACATGTCGAAATCGCGCAGGAACGCGTCGAGCCCGTACACGTCGGACAGCGCGATGCCGAGGTCGCCGCGATATTCGCGTGCCCAGGCCTCGAGCGCCGCCGTCTGCGAGTCGCGCAGGCGCGGACCCAGCGACTGGAAGGCCTGCAGGTATTCATGCGCCATGCTGCCGATGGGCACCAGCCCCTGCCGCTTCGCCAGCCAGACGTTGCTGGTGCCGGCGAGCTGCGGCCCGAGCTCCGCCCTGAGCGTCGCGAGCATTTCGTCATGCCAGTCGCGGGAGAAGCGGCGGCGCGTGCCGTAGTCGGCGATGCGCACCCGCTCGTAACCGGGCGTGTCGCGCAGGAGCGCGATCTTGGCCTGCAGCCGACGGCGCCCTTCGTCGAGGTCGAGGCCCGGATACGTCGCGCGGAAGTAGAGCTCGTTGACGATCGCGAGCAGCGGCACCTCGAAGAGGATGGTGTGCAGCCAGGGCCCCGCGATCACGATCTCGATCTCGCCGTTGTCCTCAGCGCCCGGCTCGATGCGGACGTATTTCGGGTTGAGCTGGAACAGGCCGAGGAAGTCGACGAAATCGCTGTCGATGAAGCGCAGGCCGCGCAGGTAATCGAGTTCGTCGTCGTCGAAGCGCAACGAGCACAACGCGTCGACTTCCTCGCGGATGCGACCGATCAACGGCACGAGGTCGATGCCGGGGGTGCGACAGCGGAAGCGGTACTCCACTTCGGCCGCCGGATACTGATGCAGCACCACCTGCATCATGGTGAACTTGTAGAGGTCGGTATCCAGCAACGACGTGACGATCATGCCGTCGCGCCCGTCGCGGCGATCTGCCGGTTCACGGCGTCGACGAAGGCATCGGCTCCGGGCCACGACGTGATGCGTCCGAGCTTCTTCCCGCGGTGGAACACGAACAAGGCGGGGATGCCGTGCAGGCCGAAACGCGTCGCCATCTTCGGATCGTCGTAGACGTTGTCGTGCAGCCAGCGCACTTCCGGCCAGGCGAACCGCTCCGGTGTCAGCAGGATCTGCCGCTTGGCGATGTCGCAGTTCGGGCAGTCGCGACCCCACAGGAACAGGATCACGATGCGATCGTCGTCTCGCGCGAGTTCGGCGTCGAGTTCGCCGGTGGTCACGCGCTCCATGGGGAAGCGCTGGAAGAAGTCGGGGACGGAAGTGTCTGCCATGGGGAAATCCGTGCGTCGTGTCCGCTCCACATGGGGGCGTTGCGGGGATAATCCGAGGGCCGTCCCCCGCGATTCCCAAGGAACGATCGTGCGCCTTCTCCTGGCTACCCTGCTACTCGTCATCGCTGGCGCCCCGCGCGCCGCCACGCTCACGATCGACACCGGCGCGGGCCCGCGCGCCCTCACGACGGAGCAGCTGCTGTCCCGGGCCGACGTGCGCGAGGTGCGGGTTCCGGACGATGTCTCGTACCACCGCGAGACGAGGTATCTCGCCGTGCCGCTCAAGGCCCTGCTGCCCGGTGTGGCGACCGACGCCCACCTCCAGTTCGTGGCGCTCGACGGCTTCGCCGCCGAAATCCCGGCGGAAGCGGTCGTCGACGGCCACGGCGCCGAGGCCTGGCTGGCCGTGGAGCCGCCCGGCAAGCCCTGGCCCGCGCTGGGCGCAGGCAAGGCCGGCGCGGGTCCGTTCTACCTGGTCTGGACGAACCCGGCGGCGGGCCACATCGGGCCCGAGCAGTGGCCGTACCAGGTGGCGACCATCCGGGTGCTCGCCGACCCCGCGTCGCGCTTCCCGGCGATGCGGCCCGCCGACGGTCTCGCCAAGGACGCCCCGGAGCGGCATGGGTTCACGGTGTTCCAGCGCAACTGCATCACGTGCCACACGCTCAACGGCCAGGGCGACGCGAAGCTGGGGCCGGACCTCAACCTCCCGCACAACCCGACCGAATACCTGCGGGCCGACATGCTGCGCGCGCTGATCCGCAACCCGCAGGACCTGCGCCGCTGGCCGCAGTCGAAGATGCCCGGCTTCGATCGCGCCGTGTTGTCCGACGCCGATCTCGACGACCTCGTGGCGTACCTGAGGCACATGTCGACGCGGAAGGCCCCGCACTGAGGCCTGGCTGGTTCAGGCCAGCGTTTCGCCCTCGACCACCGCGTCGCCCGACGCCCGGTGGTAGACCTCCAGATCGAGGATGCCCCGTTCGCGCGCGACCAGCACGGGCACGACCATCTGGCCGGTGACGTTGGTCATGGTGCGCATCATGTCGAGGATGCGGTCGATCGCCACGAGGTAACCGATGCCTTCGAGCGGCAGGCCCGCCGAACTCAGCACCAGCGTGACCATCACGGTGGCGGTGCCGGGCACGCCGGCGGTGCCGAACGAGCCGAGGACCGACGCGAGCAGGATCACGAGGTACTGCGCCGGCTGCAGGTCGAGATGGAAATACTGCGCGATGAACACGGCGGAGATCGCGGGATAGATCGCGCCGCAGCCGTCCATCTTGATGCTGGCGCCCAGCGGCACGGCGAACGCGGCGTACTCCTCCTTCACGCCGAGGTTGCGCACGACGGTGCGCAACGCGATCGGCATGGCGGCGAAGCTCGACGAGGACGTGAAGGCCACCTGCATCGCCGGGAACGCGGCGCGGAAGAACTTCCACGGGTTGAGGCCGTGCGCCAGCAACAGGCCGCCATACACGACGACGATCTGCAACGCGCACGCGACGTACAACGCCCCGACGAAGCTGGCCAGGGGCAGCAGCTTCTCGAAGCCGTAGCTGCCGACGAGCGCGGCGATCAGGCCGAAAGTGCCCAGCGGGGTGACTTCGAGCACGAAGCGCGTCACCTGGATCATGGCGTCGTTCGCCTCGCCGGCAAGTGCGCGCAGCTTCGCCGACTTCTCGCCGATCTTCACCAGCGCGAGGCCGAGCAACCCGGCGAAGAAGATCACCTGCAGGATCTTGCCTTCGGTCAACGCGCGGAACGGATTGGCAGGCACGATGTCGAGCAGCACCTTGACGGGCTCCGGTACCGCCTTCGGCTTCCAGTCGAGCGGTGCCGAGAGACCTTCGACGCCCAGACCGGGCTGCGCGACGTGCGCCACGAGCAGGCCGACGAGCACGGCCAGCGTCGCGGTGGCCGCGAACCAGCCGAACGTACGCGAACCCAGCGCGGCGACGTCCTTGACCCCGTGGAGGCTGGACACGCTGTGCAGCACCGCGAAGAAAACCAGCGGCACCGCGATCATCTTGATCAGCGTGACGTAGAGCTGCCCGAGCGGGCCGAACCACGCCGCCGCGGCAGGCCCCAGGACCCAGCCAGCGAGCGCGCCGAGCGCGAAACCGGCGGCCACGCGCTTCCAGAAACGGATGCGGAACCAGGAGGTGAGAAGCGACATGAGAGGGTTGCCCATATAACGAACCCAGACACTACACCCGCGTATGGACGTCCGGACGCCCGAAATCGGACGCTGCGTTCGCCGGGACGAACGCTGGGGGCTTGCATCCCGCCTTGCCTACAGGGCGTCGCTTCGCGTCGCCAGCCGCTGGAGTTCCCTCGTCCGCTCGTCCGGTGGCCGCTTCGCCAGTTCGCGGACCCGCGCGTAGAAGACGGGCCAGCGCCCGCCGGTATCGGCGAACATCGCGGCGAACGACGGCACCCACGTGTCGTAAAGACCGAACGGCAGCAGTCGCGCGTTGTTCAACGGCTTCGCCATCCAGCGGTCGTAGCGGCGGTCGCCCTTCGCCTCGGTCTCGCGCCAGACCAGATACTGCCCGCGGAACGCCTCGAAGGTCTCGGCCTTGGCGACGCGCTTCGCCTCGTCGGGACGATCCTCCGCGTAAAGTGTCCCGAGCCGCTCGCGCAGCGCGAGGATCTGCCGCGTGAAGGACCGATCGAGGATGTCGCCGCGCTCGTCCGGCGGGGGAAGGTTCCGCGAGCGCCGCCACTGGCGCAGGCCTTCCCGCTCGACGAAAGTGGCGAAGGATTCGTTGAACGACGAATCGTCTTTCACGTAGAGCTCCTGATGCGCGAGCTCGTGGAAGATCGTGCCGGCGAGTTCGTCATCGTCCCAGCGCATCATGCTGCTGAGGATCGGGTCGGCGAACCAGCCGAGCGTCGAATAGGCGGGCACCTCACCGATGGACACGTCGTGCCCCAGCGCCGACTCCCGCGCGGCTTCGCGCTGGGCGAGGTCGTGGCGGAAGTAGCCGCGATAGGCCACGCAGCCGGCGATCGGAAAGCAATGGGTGATGGGCGCGACGGATAGCTCCGGCGTCGCGAACACGTTCCACGCGACCCAGGGTCGGTCGAGCGCCACGTACCAGGTGTAGCTGCGGTTGTCGGGCAGGGCCAGTCGCGTGGAGGCGAAGCGGCGCGCTTCGCTCGCGAGTTCGAGCCGCTCCCGCGTCTTCGCGGGCGTTTTCGGATCGGCGACGACCTTCGCGATCGGGCGGCGCTCGGACAGCAGCGCCGCCTGGCCGTGCGCGACGTGCGCGTAGTAGCCCAGCGAGCGGCAGCCGGCGAGCAGGACGATCAGGGTGGCGAGTGCGAGGCGCATCCGGCCTATTCTGCACGGGCCGAAGGGCGTCGTGGGATGGTGTGTCGCGCGCTTCGTCGCGGACCTGGTCGGGCGCGGTCGCGACGACCGATCGCCTCGCCGTGGGCACCGGCGTGCGCCGGTGCGACGGTGAGGGGGTGTGAGCGCATGCGTGAATCCGGTCACCGTCACCGCGGTGCGACGTCAGGGGGCAGCGACGCCGTGCATGAACCCGTCACCCCGGCGCACGCCGGGGTCCACGTCCTCGGTCCACGAGGGGGGCGTCGCGCTCCGGGCGCTCGTGTGTGTGCGGTGTCGCGACGACCGATCGCCTCGCCGTGGGCACCGGCGTGCGCCGGTGCGACGTGAGGGGGTATGAGCGCATGCATGAACCCGTCACCCCGGCGCACGCCGGGGTCCACGTCCTCGGTCCATGAGGGGGCGCCGCGCACCACGCGTTCGTGCGTGTGCGGTGTCGCGGCGACCGATCGCCTCGCCGTGGGCACCGGCGTGCGCCGGTGCGACGGTGAGGCGATCGGCGGGCTTGCCTCAGGCGATGTCGGATCGCTCCGGACGTCGCCCGCCTGTCATCGACTGCAGGACGCCGTCGCGGCGGATCAGGCCGTGCATCAACGCGGCGCCCATGTGTGCGAGGAACGTCAGGAAGAACAGCCACGCCAGGTAGCGATGGGCTTCGCGCAGCCACGCGAAGAGCAATGCATCCGCTGGCACGATCGGCGGCAGGCGCAGACCGCCGCCCAGCGTCACCGGATAGTTACCGGCCGACAGCATGGCCCAGCCGATCAGCGGCAGTCCGATCATCAACGCGTAAAGCAGCCAGTGCGACGCGTGCGCGGCCAGCTTCTGCCAGAGGGGCATGTCGGCCGGCAGCGGCGGCGCGGGATGCGTCAGGCGGAACCCGAGGCGGATCAGCGCGAGCACGAAGACCGCGATGCCCAGCGGCTTGTGGATCGACACCAGCCACAGGTACTTCGATTCGACGGACGTGACCATGCCGGCGCCGATGAAGAGCATCGACAGGATCATCGCGGCCATCAGCCAGTGCAGCAGCCGGGCGAACCCATGGAACGTATCGGCGCGGCTCATGGCTGGGCCTCCTTCGGACGGGCCGTGCCCGGGACGTGCGCTTCCTCGCTGGTGCGGCGCAGGTAGGAATCGGCATAGGCCGCCGAACGCGCGGCAAGCAACGGATCGCCGGACACTTCGATGCCGCGCGGCAGGATGGTCGGATCGTAGTTCACGTCGCGGCACGGGCCATCGGCCTGCGCCTCGGCGGCGTCGATGACGAGCGTGCCGGCGTCCACGGTGCGGCGATCATCGGGCCAGATCTTCGTCGCGTCGTCGACCGGATCGCCGGGGTTGGCGAAGACCATCTGCAGATGCCAGCGCGCCGGACCCTGCCCCAGACGCTTCATCAGGTCGGCGGCCAGGTAGTCGGTGTCCCCGGCGGCGGCACCGCCGTCACCTTCCGGGCCCTTCTCCGGCACGAGCATCCAGCGCACGGCGTGGCGCTCGCCCTGCGCATCGCGCAGGTAGAACGCGTTGATGCTGCGGTAGGTCTCCGGCACGTAGCTCGCCGACGGCTTCGCCGTCTTGATCCAGTCCAGGAACGCCGCCGATTCCGGATGAGCCTTGAAGAAAGCGCCGGCCTTGGCGGGGTCCGGTTTTCCGGTGGAGGGATCCGGATGCGTCGCGACCGTGAGTTCGTAGAACGCCTTCGGATCGGACACCGGGAACACCGTCATGGCGTTCATGCCCGTCCGCCATTGTTCGCCATCGGCCATGTCGAAGCGCAGCGCGAAGCTGCGGATGGGCGCGGAACTGTCCCCGGCATAGGGGTTTCCGCCGGGGATCGCGAGGCGCCCCACCACCGGCGTGTTGCCGGGCGCGAACACGGCCGCCGTCGAGTACTTCGCCAGCTCGCCGTTGGACTCGAAGCGCCCCGTCACGCAGATGCCCTTGGCATGGTTGCGCCGGAACCCGGGATAGTCGCCTCCGTTGGCCTGCAGCGCGTTGATGATCCGCTTCGGGGTCAGCCGCTCGGGCGCGAGCCAGCCGCCGACGTACCCGAAAACGGCAGCGGCGCCCACCACCGCGAGCCCTATCAGCGCCCATCGTCCTGCCGCGTGCGCCGGAGGGCGCGGGTCCTGCCGTTTCTCTGTCATCGTGTGCGTTCCTGGTTGCGTTGGCGTGTTCAGGGTGGGACGTACGTCAGGGACTTTTATTCCCGGACCGGGGAATATTTCTCCCGACCGGACGTCTAACGTCCATGAAAGCCCCGGCGAGAGGCCCGGCATGTCCGACCCGCGAATCGACGAAGCCCTTCGGACGATGCTGCCGCGCCTGCGGCGCTTCGCGCTGTGGCTCGCCCGTGACGTGCATGCCGCCGACGACCTCGTCCAGTCGACCGTCGAGCGCGCGCTTTCCCGCTGGCATACCCGGCGCGATGAGGAGAGCCTGCGCGGTTGGCTGTTCTCGATCTTGTACAGGTTGTTCCTCGACGGGAAGCGTCGCTCCGCCCGGCAGGCGCTGCTCCTGGGCTCGTTGCCCAGCGAGGAACCCACCTGGCCGTCCGCCGAGCGCGTCGCCCTGGCGCATTCCACGCTTGCCGCATTCGCCGCCCTGCCCGTCGAGCAGCGCAGCCTGCTGCTCTGGATCACGGTGGAAGGCATGAGTTACCGCGAGGTCGCGGACATCCTGAAGGTGCCGGTCGGCACCGTCATGTCGCGTCTCTCCCGTGCGCGGCGCGCCCTGCGCCAGCTTGGCGAAGGCGAATCCGAATCCCCGTCCCTGCGACTGCTGAAATGACGACCACGACGCCCCCGAGCGAACACGACATCCATGCCTACGTGGACGGGCACCTCGACAGCGCGCACCGCAGCGAGGTGGAACGCTACCTGGCCCGCCACCCCGAGCAGGCGGACGAGGTGCAGGGCTGGCGGAACGACGCGCAGCAGCTGCGCACGCTGCTCGCAGGTGACCTGACGCCCGCGCCCGGCCTGGATCCGATCACGGTGCGCGAAACCGCGCGCCGGCGCCGCAGCGGCCGCCTGGCCCTGGCCGCGTCGCTGTTCCTGTGCCTGGCCGTCGGAAGCATGGCGGGCTGGACCGTCCGCGGGATCGGCACGGGCGACGCGCCGATGGCCGATGCCATGCAGGCCTATCGGCTGCTCGCGCTCGACCACGGTGTCGGCATGGACATCACGACGGGCAACGAGACCGACCTCCGCGCCTGGCTGGCGGGACGCGTCGGCTCCGACGTGCGCTTGCCCGATCTGGCCGACGCCGGCTTCCGCCCCATCGGCGGCCGGCTGTTCGCCACCGAGCAGGGTCCCGCGGGCATGGTCCTCTACGACGACGGCAACGGCCACACGGTGAGCTTCTACGTTCGGCCGCCGGGCCCGGCCCGCCGCATGCTCCCGCGCGGATCCCGGGAGGAAAACGGCCTGCTCGCGAACTACTGGTCGAACGGCGGGCACAATTACGCCGTCGTCGCCTCGGCGAACGACGGCGGCCGCGGCGCGGCGGAGCGCGTGGTGCAACGCTCGATCTGAGCCTAGCGCTCGTGCAGCTCGCCCGCGTGCAGCTCGAGCGTGCGATCCATCCGGCCGGCGAGGCGCGAATCGTGCGTCACCAGCACGAAGCTGGTGCCGATCTCCCGATTGAGCTCGATCATCAGCTCGTACACGTGCGCCGCGTTGGCCTCGTCGAGGTTGCCGGTGGGCTCGTCGCCGAGCACGCACGCGGGCCGCGTGACGAGCGCGCGCGCCACGGCGCAACGCTGGCGCTCGCCGCCCGACATTTCGGCCGGGCGATGGCGCAGGCGCGAACCGAGCCCGACGCGCTCCAGCAACGCCGTGGCCTCCTTCTGTGCCTGAGCGATCGACACGCCGCGGATGAGCAGCGGCATGCAGACGTTCTCGAGCGCCGTGAACTCGGGAAGCAGGTGATGGAACTGGTAGATGAAGCCGAGCGAACGGTTGCGCTCGCGACCGCGTTCCGCGTCGGAGAGCTCCGAAAGCACCCGGCCGTTCACCTCGACCTTGCCGGCGCTGAGCGTGTCGAGCCCGCCGATGATGTGCAGCAGCGTCGACTTGCCGGTGCCGGAGGCGCCGACGATGGACATGGTTTCGCCGCGGCGCAGCGCGAAGTTCACGTTCGAGAGGACGCCCGTGCGCAGGTCGCCTTCCTCGTAGACCTTGGCGACGCCGGTGGCGCGCAGCACGATGTCGTCGTTCGGCTTATTCATAACGGAGCGCCTGGGCAGGCTGCGTGCGCGAGGCGCGCCACGCGGGATAGAGCGTCGCAAGCAGGGAGAACGCGAAGGTCGTCAGCACCACCCAGCCCACGTCGGACCAGAGCAGCTGGCTCGGCAGTTCGCTGATGTAGTAGACGTCCGGCGAGAGGAAGTTCTGGCCCGTCACGTGCTCGATCCACTTCACGATCGCCGGAAGGTTCAGCGACAGCACGGCGCCCAGCAGGACACCGAAGCCGATGCCGACGACGCCCACGAGCACGCCCTGCACCATGAACATCCCCATGATGCTGCGCGGTGTGGAACCCAGGGTGCGCAGGATCGCGATGTCGGCCTGCTTGTCGGTGACGAGCATCATGAGCATCGAGATGAGGTTGATCACGGCGACGAGGATGATGAGCGAGAGGATGATGAACATCACCTTCTTCTCCATCTCGATCGCGCGGAAGAAGTTGGCGTGGGTGTCCATCCACGTCTGGAAACTGTAGGTCTGCCCGAGTTCGTTGGCGAGCGTGCGCGCCACGGGATAGGCGTCGCGCATGTCGTCGAGCTTGAGTCGCACGCCGGTGGGGCCGTCGAGGCCGTTGAGGCGCTCGGCATCCTGTATCGACACGAGCGCGAGGTTGGCGTCGTACTCCTGCATGCCCAGTTCGAAGATGCCGCTGACCGTGAAGCTGCGCAGCTTCGGCACCGCGCCCATCGGCGTGGCCGTGAACTGCGGCACGACGACCGTGACCTTGTCGCCCACCGACGCCCCCAGCGCAAGCGCCAGCTCGCGGCCCAGCACGATCTTCCAGCTGCGGTCGGTGAGGTCGGACATCTTCCCTTCGACCATGTGCCGGTCGATGTCCGACACGTTCGGCTCCATGGCCGGCAGCACGCCGCGAATCAACGCGCCGCTCGGACGCCGGGCCTGGAGGAAGGCCTGGATCTCGACGTACGGGGCCGCGCCGAGCACGTGGTCGGTATGTTCCGCCGTCGTCACCGCGTGCTGCCAGTTCTGCACGGTCTCGCCGATGCCGGACACGGTGATGTGCGAGACCGCCCCGAGGATGCGGTTGCGCAGCTCGCTGTCGAAGCCGTTCATCACCGACATCACGGTGATGAGCGCCGTGACGCTGATCGCGATGCAGACGATCGATACCGTCGAAATGAACGAGATGAACTGGTTGCGGCGCTTCGCGCGCGTGTAGCGCAGTCCGATGAAGAGCTCTAGGGGTCTGAACATACCTGTCGACTTAACGCCTGTGATGAGGGCACCGCGCGAAAGGCAGGTACCGCGCGGCAGAGTGCCCGATGCGGCCAGCCGGGGCAAGCCGACCGGGAAACCGCCCGTCGTATGACAGCGAGGCCGCTATCCCGGTTCCGACGCGCCTTCACGCCAGCCGGGCCCGCAGCAGCCGCAGCTCCTCGGCGGGCGCGTTATCCGGCAGCAGGGCCACCTGCGCGGCCCCGCCGTCCCAGCGCAGATCCAGGAAGACGGCACGCCCGAAAACCCGCGTGTGCCGGAGCTCGGCCTCCCGCTCGGAACCCGCCGCGAGGGTGACGCTCCAGACACCGTCGGCGGCCCACGCCAGCGCCGTCACCGGCGGCCGGCGCCAGGCGGCCAGCTGCCGCCAGCCGACGAAGGCGATGCCGACGGACACGAAACATCGGAGAACCGCGGGCAATCCGGTGAAGAGCGGTGATACGGAAGCGAGGAAGACGATGCCGGTGCCGAGCCGCGTCAGCGCGACGGATGGACGGTAGTCAAAGGCGATGCCTCGAACGGATGTCATCGATGATGCCCTGCCAGTCGTCGCGGGGCGCGCGGGCATGACCCATCACCCAGTCCCAGAGATCGGGATCCTGCACGTCGAGCAGTTCATCGAATGCCAGCCGCGTGGGCTCGTCGGCGTCGGCGAAGCGCTCGTCCAGCCAGCCGCCGAAAAGGCGGTCGAGCTCGCGCGTGCCACGGCGGGTACGCCAGCGGAGTCGCTTGAGGCGGGCTTCGTCCATGGAAAGTCTCGGCTATAGGGGGAAGCGGAAGCGCTTATGTGGGAGCGCGCGAAAGCGCGCTCCCACATGGCCCGCTCGTAGCCAGCCGTCTGGGGTCAGGCCGAGCGGCGCTGCACGATCAGCTTCTTGATCTCCGCGATCGCCTTCGCCGGGTTGAGACCCTTCGGGCAGGTGCGCGCGCAGTTCATGATCGTGTGGCAGCGGTAGAGCTTGAACGGATCCTCGAGATCGTCCAGGCGCGCACCGGTGTCCTCGTCGCGGCTGTCGACGATCCAGCGGTAAGCCTGCAGGAGGATCGCCGGACCGAGGTAGCGGTCGCCGTTCCACCAGTAGCTCGGGCACGAGGTCGAGCAGCAGGCGCAGAGGATGCATTCGTAGAGACCGTCGAGCTTCTTGCGGTCTTCCGGCGACTGCAGGCGCTCCTTGTCCGCGGGCGCCGGGCTCTGCGTGCGCATCCAGGGCTTGATCGAGGCGAACTGCGCATAGAAATGCGTCAGGTCCGGGACCAGGTCCTTCACCACCGGCATGTGCGGCAGCGGATAGATGTTGACGGTGCCGCTGCCGCAGTCCTCGATCGCCTTCGTGCATGCCAGCGTGTTGGTGCCGGCGATGTTCATGGCGCAGGAACCGCAGATGCCTTCGCGGCACGAGCGGCGCAGCGAGAGCGTCGAATCGATCTCGTTCTTGATCTTCAGCAGGGCGTCGAGAACCATCGGACCGCACGTATCGAGGTCGACCTCGTACGTGTCGGTGCGCGGGTTCTGACCGTCGTCCGGCGTCCAGCGGTAGACCTTGAAGGTGCGCACGTTCTTCGCGCCCTTCGCCGGGAAATGCTTGCCGGCCTGGATCTGGGAATTCTTGGGTAGCGTGAACTCTGCCACGTTGGCCTCTCCGGTCCGGTATCAGTAAACGCGCTTCTTCGGCGGCACGACTTCGACATCGTCCGTCAGGGTGTACATGTGCACCGGGCGGAAGTCGAAGCTCGACTTGCCGGCCTCGTCGATCCACACCAGCGTGTGCTTCTGCCAGTCGTGATCGTCGCGGTCCGGGAAATCCTCACGGGCATGCGCGCCGCGGCTCTCGGGACGCTGCTCGGCCGAATGCATGGTCGCGACGGCCTGCGCGAGCAGGTTCGACAGCTCCAGCGTCTCGATGAGGTCGGAGTTCCAGACCAGCGAGCGGTCGGTCACCTTGACGTCCTTGAACGTCGAGTAGACCTCGGAAATCTTCTGCGAGCCTTCCTTCAGCGTCTCGCCCGTGCGGAACACGGCGGCGTCGGACTGCATCGTCTTCTGCATCTCGGCGCGGATCTGCGCGGTCGGCTTCGTGCCGTCCGCGTAGCGCAGCGCGTCGAAGCGGCCCAGGATCTTGTCCAGCGCGTTGGCCGGCAGATCCTTGTGCGCCGTGCCCGGCTTGATGAGCTCGGCGCAGCGGTTGGCCACCGAACGGCCGAAGACGACGAGATCGAGCAGCGAGTTGGAGCCGAGGCGGTTGGCGCCGTGCACCGACACGCAGGCCGCCTCGCCGATGGCGAACAGGCCCGGGACGATCGAATCCGGATCGTCGTCGCGCTTGGTGACGACTTCGCCGTGGTAGTTGGTCGGAATGCCGCCCATGTTGTAGTGCACGGTCGGAAGGACCGGGATCGGCTCCTTCGTCACGTCCACGCCCGCGAAGATGCGCGCGGATTCGGCGATGCCCGGCAGGCGCTCGTGGATGACCTCGGGACCGAGGTGCATCAGGTTGAGGTGGATGTGGTCCTTGTTCGGGCCCACGCCACGGCCTTCGCGGATCTCGATCGTCATCGCGCGGCTGACCACGTCGCGGGACGCGAGGTCCTTCGCGTTCGGCGCGTAACGCTCCATGAAGCGCTCGCCTTCCGAGTTGGTCAGGTAACCGCCTTCGCCGCGCACGCCCTCGGTGATCAGGCAGCCCGCGCCGTAGATGCCGGTCGGATGGAACTGCACGAACTCCATGTCCTGCAGCGGCAGGCCGGCGCGCAGCACCATGCCGCCGCCATCGCCCGTGCAGGTGTGCGCCGACGTGGCGCTGAAGTAGGCGCGACCGTAACCGCCGGTCGCCATCACCACCGCGTGACCTCGGAAGAGGTGCAGCGTGCCTTCGTTCATGTCGAGGGCGAGCACGCCCACGCACTTGCCGTCCTCGAAAACGAGGTCGATGGCGAAGTACTCGATGAAGAACGTGGCGTCGTGCGCCAGCGCCTGCTGGTAGAGCGTGTGCAGGATCGCGTGGCCGGTGCGGTCCGCCGCGGCGCAGGTGCGCTGCGCGGTGCCCTGGCCGTAGTGCGTGGTCATGCCGCCGAACGGGCGCTGGTAGATCTTGCCTTCCTCGGTACGCGAGAACGGCACGCCATAGTGTTCGAGCTCGATGATGGCCGGGATGGCCTCACGGCACATGTATTCGATCGCGTCCTGGTCGCCGAGCCAGTCGGAGCCCTTGATCGTGTCGTAGAAGTGGAAGCGCCAGTCGTCCTCGCCCATGTTGCCGAGCGCGGCCGAGATGCCGCCCTGCGCCGCCACGGTATGCGAGCGGGTCGGGAACACCTTGGTGATGCAGGCGGCCTTGAGGCCCTTCTCGGCGAGACCGAACGTGGCGCGAAGACCAGCGCCGCCGGCGCCGACCACGATCACGTCGTACTTGTGTTGTTGAACCTTGTAGGCTTCCATCGATCAGCTTCCGAGCGCGACGCGCAGCACGGCCAGTACGCCCGTGAGCGCGGCGAGTACGGCGATGAACTTGATGATCACCAGCGAGGCCACTTCGAGCCAGCGGGTGTGGACGTAGTCTTCGATCACGACCTGCAGGCCGAGCGTGGCGTGCCGGAACATGGTGACGATGAGGGCGATCAGCAGCACCGCGTTCCACGGCTTGCCGAGCGTGGCGCGGGCCGTGGCGTAATCGGCGTGCAGGAGGCTGAGGATCGTGCCGATGAACCACAGCGTGAGGAAGATCAGGCCGAGCGCGGTGACGCGCTGGAGCATCCAGTGGCTCACGCCTTCCTTCGCGGAACCCAGGCCGCGGGCCCGGGCGAGCGGATTGCGCAGGTCCTTGTTCATGCGTGGCTCCCGGTCAGCACATAGGCCCATACCAGCGCCGTGAGCACGACGGCGCCGACGATCGACATCCAGCTCGAACGGATGAACGACTGCACGGCGTAACCCGCGCCGGCGTCCTGCGCCAGATGACGGATGCCGTTGCACAGGTGATAGAAGAAGTTCAGGGTCCACGCGATCAGGAGGATCGTGCCGAAGGCCGAACCCGCGATACCGGTGAACGTGGCGAAGGCCTCCGGACCCGCGGCGATGGAGGCGAGGCCCCAGACGACGACGAGGCTACCGACGGCATTGATGATGCCGGTGGCGCGATGCAGGATGGACGAGACCATCTGCACTTGCCACTTGTAGACCTGGAGATGGGGAGAAAGCGGTCGTCCCGTTTGTGCCATGGCGGCTATCCTGGATTGGAATCGCTGGTGCCCGACAGTCTCCCCCTCGCCTTCCCGATACTCAGAAGTCGATGCAGCGTCCGTTCTTTTCCCAGTCGCCGTAACGCGTTGGGTCCAATGGCGCTTTCTCGACCCCTGGCTCGCCGTTCGTGGGGACGACCGGCGGTACGAGCGGCTTCGCCGGAGCGGAATCGTTCGTGTCCTGGGGTTCGGAGGGATTGTCGGACATGGTTATAAAGCCCTAAAAGCGTAATACCTGTGCCACGGCAGCACAACCTTGACGAACGCGCGGACCTTGGTCTGACCCCGGTCCGACCGTATATCTTACCCCTCCCACCCTCCCCGCGCCGCCCCTATGCCGAGTACTACCACTCGTACGATCACCCTCGCCGGCCGCGATGCCGCCGCCTTCGCGAACGGCCAGCTGAGCAGCAACGTGCTCGGACTCCCCGTGGGCCGCTGGCACTTCAGCGGCTGGCTCGATCCGAAGGGACGGGTCCGCGCCCTGCTTCACGTGGCGCGCATCGGCGACGAGCGATTCGTGCTCGTCCCGCGTGGCGGCGACGCCACCGCGCTGGCGGCCGATCTGAAACGCTTCGTGTTCCGCTCGAAAGTGACGATCGATGTGTCGGACACGCTCCATGTCGGCGACGGTGTCGCGCGTGCCGATGGCGAGGCCAGCGAGGACGCCGATGGTGCACTGCTGCTTGGCGAAGGTGACGCGTCGCTGCGCATCGCCGCGAACGAAGGCGACGACGCGTGGCGCGCCCGCCACATCGCGAAGGGTTTCGCATGGCTGCCAGACGGCGCACTCGACGCGTTGTTGCCGCCCGCGCTGTCGATGGAACGTATCGGCGCCGTCGCATTCGACAAGGGATGTTTTCCCGGGCAGGAAATCGCTGCGCGCCTGCATTTTCTTGGCGGACACAAACGGCATCTTCACATCGTGCAAAGCGATCGCGCACTGATCGAAGGCACGACGCTGCGCATTAACGGACGCGACGCCGGCATCGCATTGACGAGCGACGCATCCGCATCGCGGCCTACGACTCTCGTCGTACTCGACGATGCGACGGCCGCGGCGCAGAATCTTGATATCGAGGGCAATCGCCTCCACATCGTTTCGACATTCACGGATTGAATGCGACATGCATCGTAAAAAATCTGTTCTCTCGCTCTCATGAGTCGAAGCTGAACCAGACAGCCCGCGCACTTGCGCAAATGGAATCGCGCCACTAGGCTCCGCCGATCGATTTGAAGTGGCCGTGGTGTAACGACACGGTGACACCCGCGACGATCCGTCGACGATGACGGTTCTGGCGCGACCCGGCGTGAAGCCGGAGATCAAGCAACGCGATCCTTCGTGACGCGTTATCAGCCGACGGAGCCGCCGCATCGCGATGCCGCTCCCTTGCGGCGCAACCCCATACCGGACGGCTCCGGACAGCCGCCCAGTAAAGTCACAGTGTGTGACGCCCGAGTCATCCGTATTCCACTGATTCGACGGATGCCATCGGTTGGTCCAGGTAGTAACGGCCTGCCCGCCCGTCTACCGCTCATACGTCTCCCATGGCTATCGCCGCAAGTGACGGAAAAGCTCGTTGGAGGCAGATACACATGAAACTTTCCGCTTTGCTCTGGATGGCGTCCGTCCTCCCGAGCCACCTCGCCGACCAGACGTGTCTGGCCACGACGGTGTACCTGGAAGCTCGTAGCGAACCCACCATCGGCCAGTACGCCGTGGCGGAAGTCGCACTCAGGCGCCGCGACCGCGGCATGGGTGGCAACAACGTCTGCGAAGTCGTCAAGGCGCCGCGTCAGTTCGCCATCACCCTCATGCCGAAGGATTTCGAGATCACCGATCTCGTGGCATGGACGAAGGCATGGAAGATCGCTGGCGACTCCATCAACAACTGGAGCCTGCCGAAGAGCGAACGCCTCGTATACGTACCGCAGGCCGATCATTTCGCCACCGTCGCGGTATCGCCAAGCTGGTCCGCCAGCCGCGTCGTTCGCAAGATCGGCGACCATGCGTTCTATGCGGTGAACTGATCGCGCAGGAACGTGCGGGGGAAAAGGGATCCAGGCGGGCAGCTTGGGATCTCCGGGAAAAGGGGCCCTCGGATGAGGGTCTTTTTTTTGCCCAAAAAAAAACCCCGCCATCGGCGGGGTTCTTCATTTGGACGTCCAGACGTCCGAACGATCAGCGTCGATAGACGCGATCGCCGCGGACTTCCACGTAATCACCGCGACGAAGTTCGGGATCTTCCCGCTGCGTCACCGTCGCCCAACGTCCGTCGTCCAGGCGGATCTTCACGCGGAAGGCGACATCCTCGGCGCCGTTGCGCTTGCCCACCTGGTTGCCGACCAGACCACCGACGACCGCGCCGCCGACCGTGGCCGCCGAACGGCCGTCACCCTTGCCGATGGTGTTGCCGAGCAGACCGCCGGCGACCGCGCCGATCACCGCACCGAGCGGCGACGACTGCTTGTCGACGTACACCTGCTCGACATCCTCCACCACGCCGCATTGCTCGCACGTGCGCGACGAGCCCGAATACACCACGCGGTCTCCGCGGTCGTAATAGCCACCGCGGCGCGGCTGGTCGTAGCACGCCGCGAGCGAGAGCGACGCAAGGGCGATGGCGACCAGGCCGGAGTTTCTGACGATCGTTAGCATGACGGGCTGCCTCTGTTCGGTCCGGATGGGATCAGCGCGAGTCGGAAACGACCGTCACGCCTTCCTGCACTTCCACGCGGTCGCCCGGGTCGTGGTCCATGCGAACCGTGCGGGTGACTCCGTTGTATTCATAGCGCACGTCGTAGGCGACGATCTTGTCGCTGCTGACCCCCTGGACCGTGCTGCACTTGCGCACGGTGCTGGTGACCGTGTTGGTCTCCTGGCGACGCTCCTGGATCTCGTGACCGGCGTAACCGCCGCCCACGGCGCCCGCCACGGTGGCCAGCGTGCGGCCCTTGCCGCCACCGATCTGGTTGCCCAGCAGGCCACCGGCGACCGCGCCAATGGCGGTACCGGCGATCTGGTGCTGGTCCTTCACCGGGGCACGGCGCGTCACGACCTCGTCGTGGCATTCGCGCTGCGGCGCCGTGGCGGCCTGCCGCACCGGGTCCACGCTCACCACGCGGCCGTACTTCGGGCCTGCCGGTTCCTGCGGCGCGGCGCCCGGACCCGTGGCGTTGGCCACGTCGGCGTTCGCGTCACGGTTGCAGGCGGAAAGACCCAACACCAGCGCCGCACCCAAAGCCACGTTCAGGACGGAAAGTTTCAACCTGCTCATACCGTAATCTCCAGACAGATATCGGCGGCCCGATGGCGCTGAGCCCCATCACCCGGAAGCCGCCTCGACGACATTTGACAGTCGTTAAACTGAACGAGGCCTTAGACTGGCGCCGACATTCATCACGGCATCACACCGACATGCTCGACCTGATCGATACCCACGCCCACCTCGACGACGGCGCGTTCGACGCGGACGGCGCGGCGATGTTCCAGCGCTCGGTCGATGCCGGCGTGCGGCGCTGGATCGTGCCCGCGATCGATCGCGGCAACTGGGAGAAGGTCCACCACCTCGCGACGACCCGGACGGGCATATTCGCGGCCTACGGCCTGCACCCGCTCTTCCTGGACGCTCATCGCGACGCGCATCTCCACGAACTTCCCCGCTGGCTGGAAGACCACGATGCCGTGGCCGTGGGCGAGATCGGCCTGGACTTCTACGTCGAAGGCCTCGATCCGGCACGCCAGCGCGACCTGTTCGCCCGGCAGCTCGACATCGCGAAGGAGCTCGATCTCCCCGTGATCGTGCATGCGCGCCGGGCGTTCGAGGAAACGATCCACACGTTGCGCCGCGTCGGTGGCCTGCGAGGCGTGGTGCACAGCTTCGCAGGCAGCGAGGAGCAGGCGCGCCAGCTTTTCGACATGGGTTTCCACATCGGTATCGGTGGCCCCGTCACCTACGAACGGGCCCACCGCATCCGCCGCGTCGTCGCCTCCATGCCGATCGAACGGCTACTTCTCGAGACCGATGCGCCCGACCAGCCGTGCGCGCACCGTCGCGGCCAGCGGAACGAACCGGCGTTCATGCTGGACGTTCTGGAAAGCATCTCCGCGCTGCGCGAGGAGCGCGCCGAAGACATCGCCGCGAGAACCACCGCCAACGCGATCCGGCTGTTCGCCCTGCCCTGAGGGCGGCCCGTGATGCTCATGACGCGGACTCGCCGGATATCCTGCATTCGATA
This sequence comes from Luteibacter sp. 329MFSha, assembly GCF_900111665.1. NCBI lineage: Bacteria > Pseudomonadati > Pseudomonadota > Gammaproteobacteria > Lysobacterales > Rhodanobacteraceae > Luteibacter > Luteibacter sp. 329MFSha. The sequence continues at coordinate 1,369,325 of NZ_FOJE01000001.1, forward strand.
TCGACGGTCGTCCGGGGATAGTTGCGACGATAGGCCCGCAGGTAAAAACTTTTCCCGGGCATGTCGGTTCCGACGACGATGTCGAGACGGTTGGTGACCTCGCCGTCCGTGTCGAGGGTGTTCATGACCACCAGCCGTCCCGTGCCGGTGCCATTGGGGTCGTAGATCTCCGTCTCCAGCCGCCCCCAGCTCACAGGCTGACCTCGCTCGTCCCTCAGGCGCATGTGTATCGACCGGTCGACGCGCTCGCCCGGTCGGTACGTGACGACCTGATCGCCCCCATCCAGGATCGTCAGATAGGTCGGTATGCGGTCCGAGTACTCCCGCGTGAATTCGAAGAACACCGGCACGTCGTTCTCGAGGACGGTGACGCGCACCCTGGCGCGCCCCGGCCGGCTACCCGGCCGCCATTGGTCACCCGGAAGCGCGACGCCGTCGGCGCCGCTGATCGCGTAGGAGTCGGGGACAGGGGTGTCGCTACCCGCGACGATGAAAGAGGCCCCGGTCCCCCCGTCGTCCTCGATCACATAATGGAGTATCGCCCCCGCCACCCGCTCGCCATCCGCGTCGAACGCGATGAGCAAGAGCGACCCTCCTCCGCTGCCCGGATCGGAAATCGTATGTTGCGCGCCGGAAGTCGCCTCGAGTCGCGCGACCGTTCCCGTCGCGCCGCGAACCGCCTCCAGCGCTTGCAGGAACGCCGGATCGGCCTCCACCATTTCACCGAGACGACGCTCCGATCGATTTTCCGCATACCGTTCCATGGCCTGGCCTTCGCAAGCGGGCCGCCGGCCCGGCCGTATGACTATATCCCCCCTGCCATCACCGCGGACCGCGACGAGCAGCAAAACGACGCGCGGTACCGGCATGTTTCCCGCAGTCCGGGCCGCACTTCCCGTTCTTTCCGAACTTGCGTCATGGAACGTCGCCGGTTAGCCTAATAGTTCACCAGCGAACTATTAGCCAGCGAAATGTCGAGTCTCAAACCTTGCGTCGACGCGCTCTATGAGGGCGTCGACCGCGTCGCGGAGCGCATACCGGAGCTACCCCGCTGCGAAGTGTTCCTCGTACGCCTGCTCATGCTCAACGCCGGCGCCCTGCTGCGGGACTTCGAGAGCAAGCTCAAGCCGCATGGCATGAACGACAGCGATTTCCGCACGCTGATGATGCTTTACGCGTCGGAAGAAGGCGCGACGCCGGGCGAGCTCTGCCTGCTGGCGGAACAGAAGCCGACGAACATGACGCGCATCGCGAACGCGCTGGTCAAGCGCGACTTTATTTCCCGCTCGCATGCCACGCACGACCGCCGGCAGGTGGTGCTTCGCATCACGGCCGCCGGCCGCCGCTTCGTCAACAAGCTGCTGCCGCCCATGTTCCCTCCGCTGGTCGAGTCCTTCGCGTGTTTCAGCGCGGCCGAGCGCAAGACGTTCGAGCGCCTGCTGAAGAAGCTCGCCCTGCACCTCGATCCTTCCGTCGACGCGGATGCCACGCCATGACCCCGATTCCGATCCGATCCGCCCTGCTCGCCGGCGCGATGGCGCTGGCCCTCGGCGCGTGCCACGTGCCTGCGAAGATCGACCGGCCCGCGCTGCGCGACGAAGCCCCGCTGGCCGGCGTGGACGCGGGCCAGCGCGCGGGCTGGCCGGCCGCCGACTGGTGGCGCGTCTATGGCGATCCGCAGCTCGATGAACTGATCGCCCTTGCCTTGCGTGGCGCACCCGATCTCGCGCAGGCACGCACGCGCGTCGAATCCGCGCAGCAGAACATCCAGGTCGCCGCGGCGCAGGCCGGCCTGCGCATCGACGCCAGCGCGCAGGTCGCACGCCAGCGCATGAGCGAGAACGGGATCATTCCGGCGCAGTTCCTGGGCTTCACCTGGTACAACCAGGCCGATCTGGGCATCCAGGCGCGCTACGACTTCGACTGGTGGGGCAAGAAGCGCTACGCGATCGAGTCCGCGATCGACAGCGCGCGCGCCGCCGAGGCGGAACGCTCGGCCGCGTCACTGACGATCCAGGCGACCGTCGCCGACACCTACTTCGGCTGGCTGGCCGACCAGTCGCGCGTCGCCCTCGCCGAGCGCCTCGTCACCGCACGCGAGCGCGCCCTGCGCATCGCCGAGCTTCGCGTCAGGCAGGGTGTCGATGTCCCCGATACCGCGCAGCAGGCTCGCGGCGAACTCGCGGGCGCACGCCAGCAGCTTGTCGCCCTGCGCGGCTCCGCGGCGATCCGCCGCGCGTCGCTGGCCACGCTCGTCGGCGTCGCGCCGGCGGCGCTGCCGGCGCTCTCACCGCGACCGCTACCCGACGTCACGCCCGGCCTGCCCGCCGACGCCGGTTCCGACCTCATGGCGCGCCGACCCGACATCGCGGCCACGCGCTGGCAGGTCGAGGCGGCGCTGCGCCAGACGGACGCGGCGCGCGCGCAGTTCTTTCCCGACGTCAGCCTGACCGCGATGGCGGGGCTGTCGAGCATCGACATGGACAAGGTGTTCTCGGCCGACAGCCGCGTTTTCGGGCTGACGCCCGCGATCCACCTGCCGATCTTCGAAGGCGGCGCGCTCGAGGCCAACCACGGCGTGAGCCGCGCGCAGCTCGGCGCCGCCGTGGCCCAGTACAACGCCACGGTGGCCAGCGCCGCGCGCGAGGTCGCCACGCAGGCCCTCGGCGCGCGGCAGCTCGCCGATCGCCGCGCCCAGCAGGACACCCAGCTCGACGCGGCGACCACGCTGCTCGCGAGCGCCCGCGCCCGCGCGGCGCGCGGCGTCCGCGACGATCGCGAATCCCTCGCGACGGAAGCCGCGCTGATCCAGCAGCAGGACATGGCCGCCGAGCTGCACGGCCAGGCGCTGTCCACCGACGTCGCACTGATCAGGGCCCTCGGCGGCGGTTACCGCGCCGAGCCCATCGCCTCCTCATCCACGCCTCGCACGAACGGAGCCCCGAGCCCATGAGCGCCACCCCCAACGAAACGCCGCGCGCGCAGGACGAGAGCGGCAACGCGCCGAAGGACAAGCGCAAGCGTGGCCGCGCGCTGCTCATCGCCCTGGTCGTGTTCCTCCTCGCCGCGCTCACCTGGTTCCTGCTCTGGCTGTTCGTGTTCTCGACCCGCGAGACCACCGACGACGCCTACGTGGGCGGCAACCAGGTCGGCATCTCGGCACAGGTGCCCGGTATCGTGATTGGCGTCTACGCCGACGACACGCAGCGCGTGACGGCCGGCCAGGTGCTCGTCCGCCTCGACCCGACCGACGCCGACGTGGCGCTGCGCAAGGCCAGCAGCGGACTCGCGCAGGCCGTGCGCCAGGTGCGCCAGCAGACGCAGTCGGCGGCCGGCGCGGATGCCGCGCTGGTCGCCCGCCGGCAGGACCTGAAGCGCGCGCAGGACGACCTCAAGCGGCGCATCCCGCTTCTCGCCGAGAAGGCCGTGGCGCCCGAGGAAGTGCAGCACGCCCGCGACGCCGTCACCAGCGCGCAGTCCGCGCTCGACGCCGCGCAGCGGCAGGCCGACGCGGCACGCGCGCTCGTCGACGGTGCCGATGTCGAAGGCAATCCGGCGGTGGAGCAGGCCCGGGCGAACTTCCGCCAGGCCTGGGTCGCGGCCCAGCGCAACGCGATCGTCGCGCCCATCGACGGCTACGTCGCGCAGCGCGGCGTCCAGGTCGGCAACAGCGTGCAGCCCGGCCAGCAGCTGATGACCGTGGTCCCGCTGCACGATCTCTGGGTCGATGCGAACTTCAAGGAAAGCCAATTGCGCCACGTGCGCATCGGCCAGCCTGCGACCATCGAGGCCGACATCTACGGAAGCGGCGTCGAGTACCACGGCAAGGTGATCGGCCTGGGCGCCGGCACGGGCAGCGCGTTCTCGCTGCTGCCCGCGCAGAACGCCACCGGCAACTGGATCAAGGTGGTGCAGCGCGTGCCGGTTCGCATCGCGCTCGAGCCGAAGGACCTCGACGCGCACCCGTTGCGGATCGGCCTGTCCACCGCCGTCACCGTGGACATCACCGACGACAAGGGCGACGTGCTGCCGAAGCAGCCGTCCACGGTCGCCGTGGCGCAGACCCGCGTGTATGACGAGGTCGCCGCCAAGGCCGACGCCGCCGCGGATGCCATCGTCCGCGACAACCTCGGAGCCTCCACGCCTTGAGCGACGCCGCCCTCCCCGACACGCCCGCCAACGGCGGACCGAAGCCGCTGCACGGCGGCCCGCTCGTCCTGCTGACGATCGCCGTCGCGTTCTCCACCTTCATGGAGATCCTCGACATGACGATCGTGAACGTCGCGGTGCCGCACATCGCCGGCAGCCTCGGCGTCGGCGCCAGCGAGGGCACCTGGGCCATCAGTTCGTACGCGCTGGCCAGCGCGATCATGCAGCCGCTCACGGGGTGGCTGGCGAAGCGCTTCGGCGAGGTGCGCACGTTCTGCGTGTCGGTGGCGCTGTTCGTGGCGTTCTCGATGCTCTGCGGCCTCGCCACCAACATGCCCATGCTGGTGATCTTCCGCCTCATGCAGGGCGCCGGCTCGGGCCCGATGGTGGCGTTGTCGCTGTCGCTGCTGCTGGCCAGTTATCCGAAGACCAAACAGGGCATCGCGCTGGCGATGTGGGCGATGACGGTCGTCGTCGCGCCGATCTTCGGCCCGATCCTCGGCGGCTATCTGACCGACAACTTCTCCTGGCCGTGGATCTTCTACATCAACGTGCCGGTGGGCGCCGCCGCGGGCGTGGTGACCTGGAGCATCCTGCGCCATCGCGAGACGAAGATCGTGCGCGCGCCCATCGACTCGGTCGGCCTCGCGCTGCTGGTGATCGGCGTGGGGTCGCTGCAGTTCATGCTCGACAACGGCAACGACCACGACTGGTTCGCCTCGCCGATGATCCTCACGCTCGGGCTCATCGCGCTCGTGGCGCTCGTGTTCCTCGTGATCTGGGAGCTGACGGCGAAACATCCGGTCGTCGATCTGTCGCTGTTCGGGCGGCGCAATTTCGCCGTCGGCGTGACGGCGCTCTCGCTCGGGATGCTCGCCTTCTTCGGCATCAACGTGGTGTTCCCGCTGTGGTTGCAGACCACGCTGGGCTACACGGCGACCTGGGCGGGACTCGCCACCGCGCCGGTGGGCATCCTCGCGTTCATCGTCTCGCCCTTCATCGGCAAGAACATCCAGCGCCTCGAACTGCGGGCCGTGGTGACGTTCGCCTTCATGGTGTTCGCCTTCACCTCGTTCTGGTTCGCCGGATTCAACAGCGGCGCCTCGTACGGCGCGCTCGTGCTGCCCCGCTTCATCATGGGCATCGCGATCGCCTGCTTCTTCATCCCGCTCAACCAGATCTTCCTGTCCGGACTGAATCCCGACCAGATCGCCGGCGCGTCCGGGCTGGCGAATTTCTGCCGCACCCTCGCTTCGAGCGTGTCGACCGCGATCACGGTCACCCTCTGGCAGCACAGGACGGACTCCCACCACGCCTCGCTCACCGAATACGTGACGCACGCCTCACCCGCGACGACGGCGTTCACCCAGCGGCTCGACACCCTGGGGATTTCCGGCAAACCGGCGTTTGGCGTCATGGATCAGATCGTGACCCGCGAAGCGGCCACGCTCGCGGTCAACGACGTGTTCTGGGGATGCGCGATCCTGTTCCTCGCGCTCATCCCCATCCTCTGGCTCGCCCGCCCACCCTTCGGCAACGCCGGCGGTGCCGCGGCGCATTAATTCAAGCCGAGCTAAATCGATCCAAATCGAATTGGCTCGGATGTAAACGATTACGCGGGTCCGCGGCAACTGGTGCGGCGCAATACCTCGTGGTAGCTTTCGCCGCATGGCACAAACCCTACGCATCATTAAGAAGTATCCGAACCGTCGTCTGTACGATACGGAAATCTCGAGCTACATCACGCTGGAGGAAGTCCGCCAGCTGGTCCTCGACGGGGAAACTTTCGAGGTCCGCGACGCCAAGTCCGGCGAGGACCTGACCCGTTCCGTGCTGCTCCAGATCATCGCGGAGCACGAGGAGCACGGCCAGCCGATGCTGTCGCCCCAACTCCTTTCCCACATCATCCGTTTCTACGGCGATTCGCTGCAGGGATTCATGGGCCCGTACCTGGAGCGCAGCCTGCAGGTCTTCCTCGACCAGCAGCAGCAGTTCCGCAACCAGCTCAACAGCCTGATGGGCCAGACCCCCTGGTCGATGCTCAACGAGATGACCGAGCGCAACCTCGACGTGTGGAAGTCGATGCAGCGCGGCTTCCTCGACGCCGCGACGGCCAAGCCGGCGGAACCGGTCCGCCCGGCGACGCGACCGGGCAAGAAAGCGGGCTGAGCCCGTCCGGCCGCCCTGGGCTTGCCCACGGCGGCGCTGCGGCGCACGATGCGCTGCCCCGCAATATCGCGCACGGACACAGGCCTCCATGCCCCGTAACGACATCGCCGTAGTCGGCGCCGGACTGGTCGGCGCGCTCGTCGCCACGCTCCTCACCCAGCGCGGGTTCCGCGTCACCGTCTACGAGCGCCGTTCCGATCCGCGCCTCGCGGGTTTCGAAGGGGGCCGGTCGATCAACCTCGCCCTCGCCGAGCGCGGATTGCATGCCCTGCGCGCGACGGGCCTGGCCGAAAAAGTGCTGGATCAGGCCGTGATGATGCGCGGCCGGATGGTCCACGACCCCGCGGGTCACAGTGGCCTGCAACGCTACGGCGTCGACGACTCCGAAGTGATCTGGTCGGTGTCGCGTGGCGGGCTCAACACCTTGATGCTGGATGCCGCGGAAGCCGCCGGCGCCACGATCCATTTCGACCAGGGCCTCGTCGCCGCCGATCTCGACGCCGGAACGCTCACGCTGGGCGCGCCGGACGGCACGCGGCGCACCGTCGACGCGCCGGTCGTCATCGGTGCGGACGGTGCCGGTTCGGCCCTGCGCGCCGCCATGCACGCGCATTCGCCGCTGGGCGAACGCGTGGAAGAACTGGGCCACGGTTACAAGGAACTGGAGATTCCTCCCGGTCGCGATCCGTCGGCGCCTTTCGCGATCGAGCGCAACGCGCTGCACATCTGGCCGCGCGGTCATTACATGTCGATCGCCCTGCCCAATCGCGAAGGCAGCTTCACCGTGACGCTGTTCCTCCCGAACGACGGGCCGCACCCGAGCTTCCGCACGATCGCGGGCGTCGGCGCCGCCGAGGCGTTCTTCCGCGCGGATTTTCCCGACGCGCTCGCCCTGATGCCGGATTTCGCGGCCGACTGGGCGGCGCATCCGGTCGGCACGCTCGGCACGCTCTACCTCGATCGCTGGCACATCGGGGGGCGCGCCCTACTCATCGGCGACGCGGCGCATGCGATCGTGCCGTTCCACGGCCAGGGCATGAACTGCGGCTTCGAGGACGCGGCGGAACTGGCGGAACTCTTCGCCGCGACGCCCGACGATCCGGCGGCCGTGTTCGCCGCGTTCGAGGCCCGGCGCAAGCCGAACGCGGACGCCATCGCGACCATGGCGCTCGAGAACTACGTGGAGATGCGCGATTCGGTCGCGGATCCGCACTACCTGCGCAAGCGCGAACTCGGCGCGCTGCTCGCGGAGCGCTCGCCGACGCACTACCTTCCGCGCTACCGCATGGTCACCTTCACCCACCTTCCGTATGCGTACGCGCTGGAGCGGGGTCGGGCGCAGGATACGTTGCTGGAGCAGTTGCTGAAGGGTCATGACAGCGTCGCTTCGGTGGATATCGACGCGGCGGTGCGTGCGCTGGAGGCCACGTTGCCTCCGCTGCCGCTTTAACGGTCTGCTACTACCGCGCCGCAGGACCTGTGGCGTCCGGCGAGAAGCTGTCGCGGCCGGGTCCGCTCCCACAGTGGACGCCCGCGCCATGGACTTCCTTGGCGTACCTCGCAACAATCGCCGGATGCCTGCGTCCGCCGAACCGCCGATCCTCCTCGAAGCCCGCGCGCTGTCGTTCTCGCGCCAGGACGAGCCGGTGTTCGGGCCGGTCGACTTCGCGCTGCGCGCGGGGGAGATCGCGCTCGTCGAGGGCGACAACGGCAGCGGTAAGACCACGCTGTTGCGCGTGCTGACCGGCATGCTGCGTGCCGGCGAAGGCGAGGTGCTCCTCGACGGCCTGCGTTTCTCGCTCGACACGATGGCCGGCGCCGTCGTCTTTCTCGGCCATCATCTGGGCCTCAAGTTCGACCTGAGCGCGCGGGAGAATCTTCGCGTGAGCGCGGGCCTGTACGGCCTTCGCGCCGGCGCAGACGCCGACGCCGCGCTGGCGGACACGGGGCTCGCGGGGTTCGAGGACGAACCGGTACGCCGCCTTTCCGCGGGTCAGAAGAAGCGCGCCGCGCTGGCGCGGCTGCTGATCCTGCCGGCGCGCGTCTGGTTGCTCGACGAGCCCTACGCCAACCTCGACCGCGATGGCATCGCGCTGGTCAACCGCCTGCTCGATGGCCACGCGAACCGCGGCGGCGCGGCGCTCGTCACCAGCCATGGCGCGGTGAGCTTCGCTGGCGGCGAACCGCGGCGCATCCGGTTGCACGCATGACGCCGGGCAGCACTCCCGCCGCCTGCGCCGCCCTGCTCCGGCGCGACCTCACCCTGGCCTGGCGGCGCCGCGGCGACATCGCGATGCCCGTGCTGTACGCGCTGATCGTCGCCACGCTGTTCCCGTTCGCCTTGGGACCCGAGCCGCAGCTGCTCGCCCGCATCGCCGGCGGCGTCGTCTTCGTCACCGTGCTGCTGGCGGTGCTGCTGTCGCTCGACCAGCTCTTCCGCGCGGACATCGACGACGGCTCGATGGAGCAGCTGATGCTCGCGCCGCAACCGCTGGCGTTGCTCGTCGGCATGAAGATCCTCGCGCACTGGATCACCTCGGCGCTGCCCCTGATCGTCGTCGCACCGCTGCTCGCGGGGATGCTGAAACTGCCCGCCGCCGCCCTGCCCGCGCTGGTGATGGCCCTGGGCATCGCGACGCCGCTGCTCAGCCTGCTCGGCGCCGTGCTCGTCGCGCTGACGGCGGGATCGAGGCGCTCTGGTATGCTTCTGGCGCTCATGTTGCTGCCGTTGTGCGTGCCGGTCGTGATCTTCGCCGCCGGTGCCGTGGCCGCCGCGCAGGAAGGGCTGCCGTGGATCGCGCCGATCGCCTGGCTGGGCGCCGGACTGGTCATGGCGGTCGTCCTTGCGCCGCTCGCCTGCGCCGCCGCGCTTCGCATCGCCATGGACACCTGACGCACGCAGCCGTGCGGCCCGTAGGGGGACGCCCGGCTTACCGCACGCAACCCCACGAGGATCGATGGCTAACTGGGTTCCGCTCTGGCTTCACCGCCTCGGCTCGCCGCCGGTGTTCTACCGTTTCGCCGGCGCCGTGCGCCCGTGGGCGCTCGGCCTCGCGCTCGCCCTCGGCGCGGTGGCCCTCTATGCGGGCCTCTTCGTGGCGCCCGCGGATTACCAGCAAGGGGACGCGTACCGCATCATCTTCATCCATGTGCCATCCGCCTGGATGAGCCTCTTCATCTACGGCGCGATGGCGGTGGCGGCCTTCGTCGCGCTGGTCTGGCGCATCAAGATCGCCGAGGTCGTGGCGATGGAATCCGCGCCCGTCGGCGCCGCGTTCACCCTGATCACGCTCGTCACCGGCTCGCTGTGGGGCAAGCCGATGTGGGGTACCTGGTGGACGTGGGACGCGCGCCTGACCTCCGAACTCGTGCTGCTCTTCATCTACCTCGGCATCGTCGGCCTGTATCACTCGTTCGAGGATCGTCGCCAGGGTGCGCGCGCGGCATGCTTCCTCGTGCTGGTCGGGGCCGTGAACGTGCCGATCGTGCACTTCTCGGTGAACTGGTGGAACACCCTTCATCAGGGCTCCACAGTGCGCCTCGTCGGTCCGTCGCACATCGAGGCGAGCATGCTTTGGCCGCTGCTGACCATGATGGCCGCCACGAAGCTGTATTACATCGCCAGCCTGTTCGCCCGCGTCCGCGCCGACCTCATCGCCTCCGAAGGCGGCAAGGCGTGGGTGCGCGAGCTGCTGGTCCGCGAGGGAGGCGTCGCATGAACCTCGCCATGGGCGCCTACGGCTTCTATGTGTGGAGCGCCGTCGCCGTCTTCCTCATCGTCCTCCTGATCGACACGCTGGCGCCACTCGCCAGGCGCCGCCGGAACCTGCGCGACCTGCGCGCACGGATCGCGCGCCAGGAAAACCGCCGCCGGCCCGGAACCTCGCAGAGCAATGAATCCAACGCGTAAGCGCCGCCTCGCCATCGTCATTTCCGTCGTCGTCGCCGCCGCGATCGCGGTGGGCCTCGTCGTGTTCGCCCTGCAGCGGAACATGAGCTACCTGTTCACCCCGAGCCAGGTGCAGGAAGGCCAGGCCACGCAGTACCCGACCTTCCGCCTGGGCGGCATGGTCAAGGCCGGCTCGATCCAGCGCGCGGCCGACACGCTGAAGGTGAGCTTCATCGTGGTCGACGACGCCGGCGCGATGCCGGTGGAATACACCGGCATCCTCCCCGACCTGTTCCGCGACAACCAGTCGGTGATCGCCACGGGCCGCATGGACAGCGGGCGTTTCATCGCCAGCGAAGTGCTGGCCAAGCACGACGAGAACTACATGCCGAAGGAACTCAAGGACGCCATGGCCAAGGCCCACGAGAATCGTCGGATCGACGACAAGGCCACGCAGGACGCCACCCCATGATCCCCGAGCTCGGCCAGTTCGCCCTCGTCCTCGCGCTGCTCCTGGCCATCGCGCAGGGCGTCCTCCCCATCGTGGGGGCGTGGCGCGGGAACGCGGCGCTCATGGCCGTGGCGCGGCCCGCCGCCGCCGGTCAGGGCGTCTTCGTGTTCGCGGCGATGGCCATCCTGATCTACGCGTTCGCGACGTTCGATTTTTCGGTGGCCTACGTCGCCGACAACTCGAACCTCGCGCTGCCCTGGTACTACCGCGTCACCGCGGTGTGGGGCGCGCACGAAGGCTCGATGCTGCTGTGGGTCACCATCCTCAACGTGTGGTCGGTGGCGCTCGCCGCGCTGAGCCGGCACCTGCCGCAGCCGTTCGTCGCGCGCGTGCTCGGCGTCCTCGGCCTGATCGGCGTCGGCTTCCTCGCGTTCATCCTGTTCACGTCGAACCCGTTCGTGCGCGAACTGCCGATGCCGGCGGACGGCGGCGACCTCAACCCGGTGCTGCAGGACCCGGGCATGACGTTCCACCCGCCCGTGCTCTACATGGGCTACGTCGGCTTCTCCGTCGCCTTCGCGTTCTCGATCGCCGCGCTCCTCGGCGGCGAGATGGAGCAGGCCTGGGTGCGCTGGGCGCGCCCGTGGACCAATGTCGCGTGGGCGTTCCTCACCATGGGCATCGTGGCCGGCAGCTGGTGGGCCTACGCGGAGCTCGGGTGGGGCGGCTGGTGGTTCTGGGACCCCGTCGAGAACGCGTCGTTCATGCCGTGGCTGGTCGGCGTCGCGCTGATCCACGCGCAGGCCGTGACGGAAAAGCGCGGCTCGCTCCCGGCCTGGACGGTGCTGCTGTCCCTGTTCGCCTTCTCGCTGTCGCTGCTCGGCACGTTCCTCGTCCGCTCGGGCGTGCTGACCTCGGTGCACGCCTTCGCGTCGGATCCGCGCCGCGGGCTCTACATCCTCGGCTTCCTCGTCGTGGTGATCGGCGGCTCGCTGCTGCTCTACGCGATCCGCGCGCCGAAGGTCGCGACCGGCAAGCCATTCGCGCCCCTGTCGCGCGAGACCGGCATCATGGTCGCCAACCTGCTCTTCACCACGGCCGCCGCCATGGTGCTGCTCGGCACGCTGTTCCCCCTGATCGGCGACGCGCTGAACCTCGGTCGCGTGTCCGTCGGCCCGCCGTACTTCGGCTTCCTGTTCGTGCTGCTGATGGCGCCGGCGGTGCTCCTGCTGCCGTTCGGGCCCTACCTGCGCTGGGGCCGCGCGGAGGGCCGCCAGCTCACGGCGATGGCCCTGCGCGCCGGCGTGGCCGCGGTGGTCTGCGCCGTCGTCGCGGCGTTCTTCGCCCAGGGCCAGCTGCGCGCCATCGCGGGCGTCGGCGGCGCGGTCTGGGTCGCCGCCGGCACGCTCGCCTACGTGATCAAGCGCTGGCGCGAGATGCCGCGCGGGCGGCGCTACCCCGCGGAAATGGCCGGGATGCTGGTCGCGCACGCGGGCGTGGCGATCTTCCTCGTCGGCGTGATGCTTTCCGAATCCCTCAGCGTCGAACGCGACGTCCGGCTGGCGCCCGGCGCGAGCGCGTCGATCGGCGGCTACGATTTCCGCTTCGACGGTGTCGAGGAAACCGAAGGCCCGAACTGGCGCGCCGACGAAGGCATCGTGACGATCCTGCGCGAAGGCAAGCCGGTGGGCACGATGCATCCGCAGAAGCGCACCTATTCGCGTGGGCAGGTGCAGACCGAGTCGGCGATCGACGCGGGCCTGTTCCGCGACATCTACGTCGCGCTCGGCGAGCCGATGGATCCGAACGACGTCCAGGGCGCCTGGGCGCTTCGCCTGTATCACAAGCCCTTCGTGCGCTGGATCTGGCTGGGCGGCCTGTTCATGATGGCGGGCGGCTTCTTCGCCGCGGCCGAACGGCGTTTCCGCGCGAAGAAGACGGCGGCGGCCGACGTGCCGGCCGCCACGCCGAAGGAGTCGCTGGCATGAGCCGCCTGCTGCCCCTCGTCGCGTTCCTGCTGCTCGCCGGACTGTTCGGCTTCGGCATCTGGTGGAACACCGGTCACGACCCGCACGACATCGCCTCGCCCCTGATCGACAAACCGGCGCCGGCCTTCGCCCTGCCCGTGCTCGACGAGCCGTCGCGCACGGTGGACAAGACCTCGCTGCTCGGCAAGCCGTACCTGCTCAACGTGTTCGCCAGCTGGTGCGTCGAGTGCGTGCACGAACACCCGATCCTGATGACCGGCGTGAAGCGGCTGGGCATTCCGCTCGTCGGCTTCAACTACAAGGACGAGCCGCAGGCCGCGACCGCCTGGCTCGCCGAACACGGCAATCCGTTCGACGTCGTCGTGGCCGATCGCGACGGACGCGCCGGCATCGACTTCGGCGTCTACGCGGCGCCCGAAACGTTCCTCATCGACGCGAAGGGAGTCATCCGCTACAAGCGCATCGGCCCGATCACGCCCGACGTGCTCGAGAACGAGATCCGCCCCGCCATCGCCGCGCTCGCGAAGGAAACGCCGTGATGCGCCGCGTCCTTCTGGTGCTCGCGCTGTGCATGCTGTCGGCCGCCGTGTCCGCGCAGGCAATCCAGCCGATGCCGTTCCGCGATCGCGCGGAGGAAGTCCGCTTCCAGAAGCTCAGCGCGGAACTGCGCTGCCCGATGTGCCAGAACGAGACGCTCGCCGACTCCAACGCGCCGATCGCGCACGACCTGCGCAGACAGGTGTTCGAGATGATGCAGGCGGGCCGGAGCGACGACGAGATCAAGGCGTTCCTGGTCGAGCGTTATTCGCAGTTCGTGCTGTACAAGCCGCCCGTCGAACCGTCGACGTGGCTGCTCTGGTTCGGCCCGCTGCTACTGCTCGCCGTCGGCGGCATCGTCGTCGCCGTGCAGGTTCGCCGCCGAGCGCGCCTGGCGCCCGCCGCTCCGCCGGCCAACGACAACGGGGACGACTGGTGACCCTCGCGTTCTATCTCACCGCCGCGGCCATGCTGGTCGTCGCGCTGGCCTTACTCCTCGTCCCGCTGGTCCGCCAGGGCCGCCGGGACGGTCGCTCGCGCGGCATCTTCGCGATCGTGGTCGCCATCGCGATCCTTCTGCCGACCGCCAGCACCGCCCTGTACATGCTCGTCGGCACGCCCGTCACGCTCGCCGGTGTCGAGCCGCCAAAGGAAGTCACGCTCGACGACGCCATCGGCGAACTCGTGCGGCGCCTCGATGAGCGGCCCGACGACGCGCAGGGCTGGATGCTGCTGGGACAGGCCTACGGGATGGCCAAAAAGCCCGCCGCCGCCCGTGACGCCTACGGCAAGGTCCTCGCCATCGACGAGCGGAACGTGCCCGCCATGGTCGGCTGGGCGGAAGCCGATTCCCTCGCGCGCGACGACCACCGGATCGACGGGCGCGCCTTCGAGCTGCTGCAGCGCGCCGCCAACGCCGCGCCGGACAACCAGCGCGCGCTCTGGCTGCTCGGCATCGCGCAGTTCCAGAAGGAACGCTACGCGGACGCCATCGCGACCTGGCGCCAGCTGCAGCCGTTGCTCGACCCGGATTCCAACGTGGCCCACGCCGTCGCCCGGCAGATCGCCGTCGCCGAAAAACACATCGAAGCGGAGCCCGGCGCCCCCGCCACGGGTACCATCGACGTACCCCATTGAAGGAACGACCCATGGGCGACGCACGCCGCTATCACAGCCTCTCCTCGCCGTTCCGCATGAAGCGCGGCGGCGAACTGCACGGCGCGCGCGTCGCGTTCGAGACCTGGGGGACGCTTTCCGAAGCGCGCGACAACGCGATCCTGATCCTCACCGGCCTGTCGCCCAGCGCGCACGCGGCCTCGAACGCCGAGGATCCGACGCCGGGATGGTGGGAGCCCATGATCGGGCCGGGTCGCGCGTTCGACACCGACCGATTCTTCGTGATCTGCGTCAACTCGCTCGGCAGCGACAAGGGCTCCACCTGCCCCGCCTCGATCGATCCCGCGACGGGCGCGCCGTATCGCCTGACGTTTCCCGAACTCTCGCTCGAGGATGTCGCGAACGCGGCGTGGGAAGCGGTCACCGGACTCGGCATCGTCCAGCTCGCCTGCCTCGTCGGCTGCTCGATGGGCGGCATGGGCGCGCTCGCTTACATGCTGCTGCATCCGGGCGCCGCGCGCACGCACATCAGCGTGGACACCGCGCCGCAGGCGCAACCGTTCGCGATCGCGATCCGCTCGCTGCAACGCGAGGCGATCCGTCTCGACCCGCACTGGAACAAGGGCCAGTACGCGGGCGACGAATGGCCGGAACACGGCATGGGCATCGCTCGCAAACTGGGCGTCATCACCTATCGCTCGGCGATGGAGTGGAAGGGTCGATTCGCGCGCATTCGCCTCGATCCCGACGATCGCGACGAGACCTCGCCGTTCGGTTTCGAATTCCAGGTGGAGTCGTACCTCGAAGCCCACGCCAAGCGCTTCAACCGCCAGTTCGATCCGAACAGCTACCTGTACCTGTCGCGTGCCAGCGACTGGTTCGACGTGGCGGAGTACGGCGACGGCGACGTCATGCGCGGCCTGGCCCGGATCCAGGTGGAGCGCGCGCTGGTCATCGGCGTGAGCACGGACATCCTGTTCCCGCTGGAACAGCAGGAAACGATCGCCAAGGGACTGGAAGCCGCCGGCGCGCACGTCGATTTCGTGGCCCTGGACTCGCCGCAGGGCCACGACGCCTTCCTCGTCGACATCGACAACTACAGCCGGGCCATCGGCGGGTTCCTGGCCTCGATCTGACCCCCGGTTTGCTATGATCGGGGGCGAAACGGGCCCCCACGTCTTCCCCACGAGGTTCCACCCATGATCACCGTCGACTTCCCGGGCAGCCGCAAGCTCATCGACGCCATCGACACCGCCGTGGCTCAGCCGAGCACCCCGGCCCTGACGGATTCCCTGCGCAACGCGCTGTGCCGCCTGATCCGCTCCCAGGAGGTCATCCTGCCCTCCTGCGTCATGGAGACCGCCGGCGACCACTACGCCCGCCGTGAGCTCTATCGCAGCGACGAGCACGGCTACAGCGTCGTCGCCATGACCTGGGGCCCCGGCCAGGGCACCCTGATCCACGATCATTCGGGCATGTGGTGCGTCGAAGGGGTCTGGAACGGCGCGCTTGAGATCGTCCAGTACGAGCTGCTCGGCCACGATGCGGAGCGCTACCACTTCCGGCCGGTCGGCTCGATTCAGGCGGGCCCCGGCTCCGCCGGCAGCCTGATTCCGCCCCACGAGTACCACACCATCCGCAACCCCAGCGACGACGCGGTGGCCGTCAGCCTGCACATCTACTCGGGCCGGATGACCCAGTGCGCCGTGTTCAACCCCGAGGGCGACGACTGGTACCACCGCACCGAACGCAAGCTGGGCCTCGACCAGGTCCATTGATTGACGCATAATCGCGGGCCCCAGCCGAAATGGCGGAACCGGTAGACGCGGCGGACTCAAAATCCGTTTGTAGAGATACAGTGTGGGTTCGAGTCCCACTTTCGGCACCAGAGACGAAACACCGGGCAAGCCCACGGCTTTTCCCGGTTTTCGAAAGACCCGCCCGCAGGCGGGTTTTTTGTTGCCTGACGTAAGCATGCCTTCCGCCCTGTCCGCCAAGGCTCCAGGGCAAGCATGCCTCAGAGATGCCCGAGTAAATGCAGCGCGACACCTCCCAGGCAGCAGAGCGCGAGCGTGGCGATCATGCCCGCCTTGAACCGGAACAGCAGGACCGCCGCTGTGACGGACAACAGCAGTGACGCGCGATCGAGACTGGAGAGGTCCGGTATCTGCAGCACGAGATGCCCGAGCGAATGCGCTTCGACCCTCGAGAACAGCGTATGCAGGCCGAACCAGACGGCTAGGTTGAGGATCACGCCGACGACGGCCGCGGTGATGGCATTCAACGCCGCCTTCAGCGCATGGTTATTGCGCAGCGCTTCCATATAGGGCGCGCCGACGAAAACGATCAGGAACGACGGGGCGAACGTGACCCATTTCGCCAGGAGTCCGCCCAGCGTACCCGCGACGACCGGTGAAAGCGCACCGGGTTGGCGATAGGCCGCCATGAAACCGACGAACTGCACGACGCTGATGAGCGGACCGGGTGTCGTTTCCGCCATGCCCAATCCGGCGAGCATTTCGCCCGGAGCCAGCCAGTGGTAGTGCTCCACCGCCTGCTGCGCCACGTACGCCAGGATCGCGTACGCGCCTCCGAACGTCACCACCGACATCTTGGTGAAGAAATACGCGATATCGGTGAAGACGTCACCCGCTCCCGCCCACGCCAGGAGCACGACGAGTGGAGCAAGCCAGACGGCCAGCGACACCGCCAGAACCTTGAGTATCCGGCGATGGTGCGGCAGGACGTGCGTTGGAACCTCCACCGCGAAGGCGGCGTCGAGAGCCGGCAGCGGGCCGCTGTCCGGCGTGTCCATCGCGCTACCGGCCGCACCGCCTTGCAACCCCGCGATACGCAGACGGTGGCCGGCCCAGCCGATGGCCGCCGCGGAGGCGATGATCAGCGGGAACGGCACGCTCAGAAAGAAGATCGCGACGAAGGACAGTACCGCCACTACCGCCAATGCCCTGCTGTTGAGTGCGCGCCGTCCCACGCGAAGCACCGCTTCGAGGACCACCGCCAACACCGCGGCCCTCAGTCCGAAGAACAGCGCGTGGACGGGGCCCACGTCGCCATAGCTGGCATAAACCCAGCTCAGCACGCCCAACGACAGCAGCCCCGGCACGATGAACAGCAGGCCGGCGACGAGGCCGCCGCGCACCCTGTGCAGGAGCCACCCCATATAGATGGCCAGCTTGTGCGCCTCGGGTCCGGGAAGCAGCGTGCAATAGTTGAGCGCGTGCAGGAACCGCGTTTCGCTGATCCAGCGTTTTTCTTCCACGAGGATACGGTGCATCACCGCGATCTGCCCGGCCGGACCGCCGAAGCTCAGGGCAGCGACGCGAACCCACACCCATGACGCTTCGCGAAACGAGATTCCGTGACGCAGGTGGGCGGGTGCTTCGGGCATGGCATCCTCGATCGAGCGGTGGCATGACGTGGATGAACTCGGGTTCGACCATCGTAATCAGTTGCGCGATGCCTGGCACCACGAAGGCATCGCGGCCTTCACGCCACGCCTGCGCCACGCGTCAGAAGGTATCTTCAGCAGGAGGACGAACCGATGACGAAGAAAAGTAAGCAAAGCCTTTTCACGCGCATGGCCATGGCGGTCTCCAAAGCCGCCGGAAAACCGGCGACGTTCGCCGCAGCCGCGGGCATCGTGGTGCTCTGGGGCGCGAGCGGCCCGGTCTTCGGCTTCGGGGACACCTGGCAACTGGTGATCAATACCGGAACCACGATCGTCACCTTCCTGATGGTTTTCCTTATCCAGAACACGCAGAACCGCGACACCGAAGCGATGCAGATCAAGCTCGACGAGCTGATCAATGTGATGAAAGGCGCCAACGCCGCACTGCTCGACCTGGAACAGCTCGACGAGAAGACACTCGATGCGATCCGCCGGAATTACACGAAGCGAGCCGCCGAGGCGCGCAAAAACCTGGGTTGCGAGGATCGTCCAGGCCATGAAGCGGACGGGATCACCCACTGACTCAGGTGGCGCGGTGCCCTGGCGAACCTTGTATGCGTCGGCGCCGTGCACCGCCACTAACGCGTGGTCGCAGGCCGCAAGACGCCGCCTGCGAAGTCCTTCGGCGTCACCTAATCCCTCTGCACATGCCACGCGATGGGCATGTGCTTCGCGTCGCAGCCGCGCGAACAGACGAGGGCGTTGTACTGTCCGGCGAATTCGAGCGTCGTACCGTCGGCAAGTTGCAGAACCAACGCGCCGCCGGTGGCCGGGAGGGGATCGCCGATCAGCTCGTTGCTGACGACGGCGACATCGACCGAGTGGGCATCCGGCCCCCACGTCCAGCTCGCGTCGCCGCTGTCGCCGCGTATGCGTATGTCGGCGGGATTGCCCTTTTCGACGCTGATCAGATGCCATTCGTCCCGATGACACGCGGTCGTGCCTAGCGCGAGCGCCGCCAGTGTCAGTCCTGCGATGAGCCTCACGGCATTCCTCCCGATGGTCGATCTCATCTCATCGGCCGTGCAGGCGGGAACTGAAGCGGTTCCGCCGGTCACGCCCACGTAACTCGTGAGAGTCCAAGGTCGTGACATGACTCCGGGGGGAGTGCTCGGTGGCGATCCACTAAGGCGTTCCCGTGAAAACTGATGAAATCAGTGAATGTGTCAGACCGCGCACGCTTCGACGCCGGGCGCTGTCACCGCCGCATTGGCAGGCCCAGACCTTCCAGGTGACGCTACGTCGCGAGACATTCGAGTGCGATGTTACCTACTGTCGCGTCGGGGCATCGCTTCGCTGGACACTGCACGCGACCGGCGACGGGCGGTTTCGCTCCGGCATCGCCCGGACGGGCGCCACGTCGATCCTGGGCGTGCCGCCGGACGACGTATCGCGCATCCTGCGCAACGACGTCACCGTCGCGCTTCAGGCCGAGGTGCTTTTTCACGCGACCACGTGGGTTCGCTGAGCCGCCGTCGGCTCCCACCAGATTCTCGTGGGGGCTGCTACCGGAGGGGTGGGAGCGGATCGCATCCGCGATGGGTGCTTGCGGCGAGCCTGCCCGCTGCCGCGGGATCGCCGATGCGATCGGCTCCCACCAGAGCTCATGTGACGGTGCTACCGAGGGTGGATGGTCGCCGCAAGCTTGCCCGCTGCCGCGGGATCGCCGATGCGCTCGATCAGGCGATGAAGCCACCGTCGATGTCGATGCTCGCGCCGTTGATGTAGCGTGCGTTCGGGCCGGCGAGGAAGGCGACCAACGCCCCAACCTCTTCCGGCTTGCCGA
Organism: Luteibacter sp. 329MFSha; assembly: GCF_900111665.1. NCBI lineage: Bacteria > Pseudomonadati > Pseudomonadota > Gammaproteobacteria > Lysobacterales > Rhodanobacteraceae > Luteibacter > Luteibacter sp. 329MFSha. The sequence goes on from NZ_FOJE01000001.1 coordinate 1,388,879, forward strand.
GACGGCCTACCGGGATCATCGGCACGAGCATCTCCGCGTAGCCTTCGGTCATGTCGGTGGTGATCGGGCCCGGCTGCACGTTGTTCACCGTGATGCCGCGCGGACCGAGGTCGCGCGCCAGACCGCGGGTCATCGACTGCACGGCCCCCTTCGAGCTGCAATAGAGCGCCGCGCCTTCGACGCCGGCACGCTCGGCGCTGATGCTGCCGATGCTGATGATGCTGCCACCCTCACCCATGAAAGATGCGGCGGCTTTCGCACCCACGAATACGGCGCGCACGTTGACCGCGAAGAGGCGGTCGTAGTCGTCGACGGAAGTCTCCGCCAGCGGGGCATGCACGAGCAGGCCGGCGCTGCTGACGAAGATATCGAGGCTGCCGCTCTGGCCGGCGGTCTCGGCGACCGCCGCCACCAGCGCCTTGTCGTCGGCGCTGTCGACCCGCACGGCGCGAGCGCGGAGTCCACGGCCCGCTAGTTCGCCGACAAGGGCGTCCGCCGCGGCCGAGGCGCTGGCATAGGTGAAGGTGACGTGCGCGCCCGCTTCGGCGAGGGAGCGAACGATGCCCGCGCCGATGCCGCGGGACCCGCCGGTCACCAGGGCGGTCTTGCCTTCGAGAAAACGAATGGTCATGGTATGCCTCAAGTTATGGAACGAGTAGTCAAGTAATGGGTGTAAAAAAGGGGCGTCGCCGCCCTGAGTTTTAGCGTCACCGTCCTTGATGGAAGGCGGGGCTCGGTCAGGCCCATGAACAGAGCGTAGCACTTAATTGACTGTTCAGTCCAGTTAATTATCCCAAAGCGCGCATGGCGATCCCGACGATGCCCTGCAGCGTGGACAGATCGGCGCCCGCGCGGGCCGCGATCTTCAGACCCGACAGCGTGGCGAGCAGGAACTGCGCGGTGGCCGCCGCGTCGAGATCGACCGCCAGCTCGCCCCGCGCGATGCCCTCGCGAATGCGGCTCTCGAACGCGAGGACCGTCCGGCCCGCGATCTCGTCCGTCACGGCCTTGACGTCGCTCGCGAAGGTGCCGAACTCCGTGATGGCGTGGATGCCGAGACACGCCCGGGCGGTGGTGACGGAGGTCGCGTTCTTCGCGAAGCCGAGCAGCGCCTGTTCGATGCCTTCCCGCACGAAGGTCGATGCGAACATCGCCGACAGCGTCATGCCGACGCTGTCGTTCGAATAGGTGCGGAGCGCTTCGAGATAGAGGCTGCGCTTGTCGCCGAAGGTGTCGTAAAGGCTCTGCCGGCCGATCTTCATGGCGTCGAGCAGCATGGGCGTCGAGGTGCCCTCGAAGCCGTGCATGGCGAACGTGTCGATCGCCCGCTGCAAGGCGGTGTCCCTGTCGAACTCGCGGGGGCGCGCCATGGCATCACCGTTTCTGGAACGAAAAGTCCACAAAAGCATAGCACCGGCGACGCGGTGCCGCGAGGCTACAGCTCGCGCACGATCCGAAAACCGACGCGCGCGTTGCGCAGGTCGGCCGGCGCGCCCTGCCGGTACGCGGAGCGGACCATGTCCGGCGCGCTGCCCCACGAGCCGCCGCGGATGACGTGACGCCCGCAGCCCGGATTGACCCATGCCTCGCCGCTGCGCGGCGCACGGATGTAGTTGTCGTGCCAGCAGTCGGCGACCCATTCGGACACGTTGCCGCCCATGTCGTACAGGCCGAAGGGATTGGCGGCGAAGCTCATCGTCGGCGCCGGGCCCCAGTAGCCGTCCTTGTAGCCGCCGAACGCGTTGCTCCAGCGGCGGCCGGAGCCGGAGCGATCATTCCCGCCGGTCAGGTTCTCCAGCCGGGACGACGGTGCGCCATCACCCCACCAGTAGCGCGACGTGCTGCCGGCGCGCAGCGCGTACTCGAACTCGGCTTCGCTCGGCAGCCGGTAGGTCTTGCCGGTGCGCTTGGACAGCCAGTCCGCGTACGCCTTCGCGTCGTTCCAGGAAACGTTGATGACCGGGAGGCGATCCTGGCCGGGCTTGCCGGCGTAGTCGTCCTGCCAGGTCACGGTCGGATCGTCCCGCAGTCCACCGCTTTGCTCGTCGTAGATGCTGCCGCCGCCCTTCGACTGCGATTCGGGCACGTAGCCCGTGGAGCGCACGAAGTCGCGGAACTGACCGATGGAGATCGCGCTTCGCGCCATCGCGAAACCCTTGTCGATCGTGACTTCGTGCGCCGGCGCCTCGTTCGCGTCGTGCCCGGCCTCGCCGTCCGGGGAACCCATGAGGAACTTGCCGGTGGGAATCACGACCATGGCGGGCGCCTGCCCCGCGGAGTCGACGAAGCGGTCGGCGAAGACCTGCCCCGGCTTGTAGCTGGCATACAGGCGCGCGTTGGTCACGCGTTCGTTGAAATCGTCGATGCCCGCCAGATCAGGGCTGATCTTCTGCGCGTTGGCCGCCAGTTGCTGGGCCAGTTCGATGTTGCCTGCGTCGAGCGCGGAGCGCGCCTGGGCGAGCATGCCCGCGGCGTTCTGCCGGCGCATGCCCTCGATGCGGCCACGCGTGTCCTGTAGGGCCTGCGATTCGGGCTCGATCGCGGCGGCCTCGGCCAGCGCCGAGTCGGCCGTGCCGAAGTCGTTCTGCGCGACCGCCGCGAGCGCCCTGTCGAGCACGGTGCGCTGGACGTTGGTGATGCCCTGCTCCGCCACCGCGTTCTGCGGATCGATCTCGAGCACCTCGCGATACGTGTCGAGCGCGCTGTCGCCGCGCGGCTGCGTGGCCTTGCCTTCCTGCAGTTGCGACGCGGCCTTGCCGAGCATCGGCCGCACCTTGTCGAGCACCGCGAGCTTCTGCTGCAGCGGTGCCGCATCGGTGGACGAGGACGGCAGCGCCTTGAGCGCGCCGAGGGATTCGCGCGCGGCGTCGGCGTCGCCCAGCGCGATGTCCTGCTCGATTTCCGCCGCGAGTCGCGCGCGAACCTCGCTCAGGCCGGCGAGCGCCCGCTGGCTATCCGATTTCTCTTTCAGGGCGAGTTCGAAGAGCGCCGCCGCGCTGTCCTTGCCGCCCACCAGCCGGTCGCCCGCCAGCGCCTTGTCGCCGCGGTCGAGCAAGGCGGTGAGCTCCGGCGAATCCGGGGTCTTCTGCGCCGGCAGCTCGACGTCCTGCGTCTTCTCCCTGCGCCGTGCCGCGATCACCGAGGCCGGCGCCAGCATGATCGGCGGCCCCGCGTCGATTTCGGAAACCTGCGACGGCGGCGCGGCCTGCGGACGCTGGTCGAAGCCCATCACCGTCGGTTGGCCACGCAAGGGCGTGCGCGCCGTGCGCTGGGTGGGCTGGACGTGCAGCGCCTGCGGGAAGAAGTGATAGAAGAGCCCGAACGCGAGCACGGCGACGCCCAGCGCGCCGCCAATGGCGCGCTGTCGGCGGACGGTCTCGGTATTCGGCATGGTGGGCGGTTCCGTGCGGGCCTGCTATCGTGCGGTGCCACCTTAGGGAATCGCGCGCGACAGGGCAACACGCACCATCGGCGCGGCCCGAGCCTCACAAGGATCCTGCATGACATCGAGCGATCTCGCTCCCCACGCTCCCTGGATCGACAGCCGCGAAGCGCTGGACGCCTGGCTGGCACCGATCGGTCCGGGTACCGTCGTCGGCCTCGACACCGAGTTCATGCGTCGCAACACGTTCTATCCACAGCTCGCCCTGCTCCAGCTCGCGCACGACGGGCGCTACGCGCTGATCGACCCGTTGGCCGTGCCGCTCGGCGACGCGCTGGCGCCGACGTTCGCGGCGCAGCCGGTCGTCACCGTGATGCACAGCGCGGGTGAAGATCTCGAGGCGATGTCGCCTTTCCTTCCCGATGGTCCGCATACCCTGTTCGACACCCAGATCGCCGCCGCCTTCGTCGGCATGGGGCTGGGCATCAGCTATCGCGCGCTGGTCGCGGAGCTCGTCGGCGCGGAACTCGACAAGGGCGAGACGCGCAGCGACTGGCTGCAGCGTCCGCTCACCGAATCGCAGAAGCTGTACGCCACGCTGGACGTCGTCCACCTTCACCCCGTGCACGCCATCCTCGCCGAGCGCCTCGCCGAACGTGGGCGCACCGGGTGGCATGCGGAGGATTGCGCGCGCATGAAGCGCCGGGCGAGCCATCGCGAAGGCGATCCGCAGCCGCAACGCGGCGTGAAGCCGGCCGCCGAGTGGCCGATGGAACGCCAGGCGCTGCTGCGCCGCGTGCTGCGCTGGCGCGAGACCACCGCGCGCGAGCTCGACAAGCCGCGTTCCTGGTTGCTCGAGGACGCGCAGGCGGTGGATCTCGTGGGCCGCCTTCCCGAGACGCCGGCCAGCCTCGACGAACGGACGCGCGGCACGCGCGCCCTGCGCTCTCCACAGCGACAGGAGCTGTTCGATCTCCTGCACCGTCCGGTCGAGCCGGACGAAGTCGCCGCCACGGCGCCGATCGTCGGTCACCCGCTGGGCGACGCCAAACGTGCCATCAACGAGATGCGCAGCGCCGTCGACACGCTGGCCACCCAGCTCGATCTCCCGCCCGGCCTGCTCTGCGCGCGTCGCTCCATGGAGGAGTTCGTGATGACGAAGACATGGCCCGAGGCGCTCGAGGGCTGGCGCCGCGAGGTGCTGTTCGACCGGCTGTCGCCGCTGCTGCCGGATTGATGCATGCGACCCGTTGGCAGACGCGTTCGCCGCTGATATAGTTCGCGCTTCGTGGGGCGGTAGCTCAGCTGGGAGAGCGTCGCGTTCGCAATGCGAAGGTCGGGAGTTCGATCCTCCTCCGCTCCACCAATCATCCCGCCAGGAAAGCGTGCTCCGCGTTGTCGCGTAGCGCGCTTTCTTGCTTTTGGGCCGAAGGAACACCCTCGGGCGCCCGGTTCGTCCAATACCGCCCAGTGACGCGGCGCGAGACTCGCGCCACCCCCACTGCCGAGCCGCCCCATGACCGCGTACGTCGTCTTCATTCGCGAGAGCACCCAGGATCCGGACGAACTCGCCACGTACAACGCCACGGTGAAGCCGAGCTTCGAAGGCCACCCGATCGCGTTCCACGCGCTCTACGGCGATTACGAGGTGCTCGAAGGCCCACCGGTCGAGGGCGTGGTGATCGTGTCGTTCCCGACGATGGACGAGGCCCGCGCGTGGTACCACAGCCCGGCGTACCAGGCCGTCGCGCAGCACCGCTTCAAGGGCGCGACGTACCGCTCGATCCTCGTCCAGGGCGTCGACTGATCACACGGAGCCAGCCATGAGCACATTGCTGCCAGCAAGCGCTGAAGGGGAGAAGTTCGGACCCCTCCCCTTTCCCGTCACCTTCGAGATCGTCGTGATCCCGGTCGCGGACGTCGACCGGGCGAAGGACTTCTACGCGCGGCTGGGCTGGCGATTCGACATCGATTACCGGGACGAGCACGGCTTTCGCGTGATCCAGTACACGCCGCCGGGTTCGGGCTGCTCGCTGATGTTCGGTGAGAAGATGACGACCGCGACACCGGGCTCCGTGCAGGGCCTGCACCTGGTCGTTCCGGACATCGTGCGTGCGCACGACGAGTTCGCGCGCCGTGGCGTCGACGTGAGCGACATCTTCCACGACGCCTACGGTGTGTTCCACCGACCCGCCGGCGAGAACCGCATCAGCGGTCCCGCCGAGGGTCGCAAGAGCTACGGCTCGTTCCTTTCCTTCCACGACCCCGATGGCAACGAGTGGATCGTGCAGGAAGTCACCGACCGGCTGCCCGGTCGCGTGTGAGTCGCGAACCGCTCACCAGGGTAGCGTCTTGCCCAGGTGGGTGAACGTGCCGGTCGGGCCATCGTCGGCCAGCAACGCCATGCCGACGCTGCTCTTCGCGCCGGTCGGCACGTCGATCTCGCCCTGGCCGCCGTTCATGTCGGTCTGCACGTAGCCCGGGTGGATGGCGTTGACCTTGATCGGCGTGTCGCGCAGTTCGTAGGCGAGATGGATCGTCCACGCGTTCAGGGCGCTCTTGGAGGCGTCGTACGCCGGCACCTTGAAGCCATAGACCGGCGACGCGGGGTCGACGTGCATGGCCAGCGAGCCCAGCACGCTCGACACGTTCACGATACGTGCCGACGGCGACTTCTTCAGCAGCGGCAGGAAGGCCTGCGTGACGCCGACCACCGCGAAGAGGTTCGTGTCGAACGTCTCCCGCCACGTGGCCAGCGACTGTTCCGAGGGCGCCTTGCCGATGTCGTCGAGGAAGATGCCCGCGTTGTTGACGAGGATGTCCAGCCGTCCGAACCGGGTCTCGACGTCCGCCACGGCCTTCGCGATGCTCTTCGGATCCGCGACGTCGAGCACCAGCGCCTCCACGGGAAGCCCCGTCGAGGCCAGCGCCGCGACGGCTTCCTTCGTGCGTCCCGGATCGCGTCCGGCAAGCAACGCCAGCACCCCGGCTTCGGCGAGCTGCTTCACCGTCTCGCGGCCGATGCCGCGCGTGGCGCCCGTGACGAGCGCGATCTTCTGCGATGTGTTCATGCTGATCCTTCTCGGATGGGTTCGGGAGGAACGGCCGGAACGGCCGCCACCACCGGTCGACATTGGGACAGCCGTGTCACGGATAAAGTGGGCCGGAATCACCCCAGGTAAGGACGCTCCGCCGCGAACAAGACGCGGCTGGCGAACGTGCGCCACGCCTGTGGCGCCCGCTCGCCGAGCACGGAGAGGCCGGCGAGGTACGCACGCGCGCGCAGCTGCATCGGCACCCCGTCCAGTTCCGCCTCCGCCGAGGTCGCGGCTCCCTTGCGCACCGCGGCGATGAAACGCTGCACCTTGCCGACGGCGCCCGGCGTATCGAAGCCTTTCTCGACGCCCTCCAGGACCTTGGCCACCGCGGGGTCGGCCGCGCTCACCCCATCGGCCAGCGCCAGCCATACCGTCTGCTCGTCGAGGCCATCGGCGGGCGCCAGCTTCGCGACGCGTTCGCGCAGCGCCGCCGGCGCGCCACGGGACGCGGCGGCCATTCGCAGCACATGGGCCTCGATCGGCGTCCCCCTGGCGGCCGTTACCGCGTCGTCGAGGCGCCCCCCGGCGAGAAGCACCAGCGAACGATAATCGCCATCGGGCACATGGACGGTGTCTTCGAGTCGCAGCATGGTGCCGATCCACGGCGACATGCGCGCGAACGCCTCTCCGTCACGCGCGGCGGCCGCCGGTTCCACCAGGCGTTCGACGCGGAATGCCTCCGGTGCGATCGCCTGGCGCAAGGCCGGGCTCCCGGCGAGGGCGACCCGGTACGCCGCGAGCGACTCGGTGTATTTCCCGTGCTGGCTGAAGCTGGTAGCCGCCGCGTTGGCGTACCACGGCGACGCCGGCCAACGAGTGAATCCCGCTTCGAACGCGGTATCCCGCGCGTCGCCATCGGGCAGGCAGCGCGTGGCGAGGTACGACAGGTCGGCGGCGTCCGGCGACGCGTCGGCGAGCGCACGATGCTTCGCGCACACGGCGTCGCGCGCGGCACCCTTCGCGAGGTTCTGCTCGGCGCGCATCGCCACGATGTCCATCGGAAACTGCGCCCGGCGCGCGGCGAAGGCATCGCCGAAACCGGGCAGCTCGGCACCCAGCGCGAGCCAGTCGAGCAGGTACGTCGAATCCGGCGCGTCGTGGCGCACGTGCGCCAGGACGAGCGTCGCCAGCTCGCTCTTGTTCACGACCTGGTCGGCGTACGTCTCGGGCGTGAGATCGCTCGCGGCGTCAAGCACGCTGCGGCTGCCGCCGCCGGACTTCGATTCGATACGCTGCGGCGGCGCTTCGAACAGCACCTCCGCGGACGTCGGCATCCAGCGCTGCGGCGTGGGAATGGCCGGAGGCACCGGGGCGACATTGCCATAGACGGCGGTCCATGCCCGCAACATGCCCGCCTGGGCGACGTTGTAGACGACCTGCTCGGCGGAGCGGTCGACCGTCGCGGTGAACGATTCGATCGGCTGTCCGTCGAGCGCGTGCGTCTCGACCTGCACGTCGCCACCGCCGCGCACCGTCACCACCGCATGCGCACCCGGCTGAACCTCCGCGCGGTGGCCGTCGATCGTAGTCACGACCGTTCGGGCCAGACCGTTGTAGACGGTGATTTTCGCGCGGTCGACCATCCAGCCGAAGACGAGCACGGAACCGACGATCGCCACGGCGACGACGGTGCGGGCGAGCGCCGGCACGAAGCCGCTCGCGCCGAGAAAGCGGTCCCAGAAGCCTGGCTTGTCGACGCGCTGTCCGCGCTCGGTGCCGACGCGCAGCGTGTCGTACGCCGGTGGCGCGGAAGGAACGACGTCCGGCGCGGCCGGTGGCGCGACGCCGCGCGTCGCATCGGCGACGACGGCTTCGGCGCGCAGCAGTTCGTCGAGCGCCGCGCGGCGCAGGGCGCCGATCGTTCCGGCCACATGGCCGACCCAGCCGTCGACGTGACGCAGCCAGTCGTTGATGTTCTCGCGGCTCGGCGCGTTGAGGCCCAGCTCGCCGAGCGCGGCCGACCAGCTCTCGGCATCGAGCTCGCGAAGGATCGCCGCCCCCGGCTGCACCTGCGCGGCGATGTCGTACGCTCCATAAAGCGCGCGCCAGACATCGTTGGACGCCGCCATGATGATGCGCGCACCCTTCTCGTCGATGGCGCCACGCACGGTCGCCCGTCGCCAGGCCTGTCCGAGGCCCGCCTGCGCATCGCGCAGGTTCGCTTCCGCGTGTTCCGCGTAGAGCAGGATGCCGAGCACGCCCAGCAGGTAATCCCGCCACGCCGCGGAGATTCGCCCCGCCGCCGAGACATGCAGGCTGCGTACCGACTTCATCGCGTCTTCCAGACGGGCGCGGAGTGCCTTGCGCTCCGCATCCACCGCGGCGATCGCGTCGGGAAGCTCGTTGCGCCGAAGGATCCTGCCGCGATGACGGATCACGCCATCGGGCGCGTCATAGACGCGATCGCGCAGGGAACACAGCAGCGCGTGTTCGCGATCGACGGAGCGAAGGCGCTCCAGATCGTCACCGATCGCCGAGGGATAGAGTTCGTCCCGTTGCAGGGGACGCGACACGGGCACTTCCGCGTGCAGCTCGTCCACCCGGGTCACGTGCCGCGTGACGGGGAACCCGAGGTAGATCCCCCGGTAGTGGGCCTTGAGGTGTTCGCGCTCGAATTGCGAATCGAGGCGATCGACCGTGACCTGCGACTCTGCCGGCGATTCCGCTTCGCCGACCAGCTCCCGGGTCATGCGTTCGCGCAGGCCGGGCGCGTCGTCGAACACCGTCCACGCGCTACGGTCGTCGACCGGCGCGTGCAGGTAGACGCGCTTCGCATTGTGCTCGCGCTCGTGGTTCATCGGATGCGTCGACCACATGCGCGGCGGCTGCGCCAGTTCGCCTTCGAACACGCGGAACGCGGCGGCGCCGTCCACCGGGACGACGGGACGCGTGCCGTAGGCGGGATCGTTGTAGATCCGGCCCAGCCGCTCGGCGATGGCGTGGTGCACGGCGAAGAGATCGGCGGGCGGCAACTTCGCGGCGGCTTCGCCCCGCGCGAAGTTCACGGCGCGGTCCCAGGCGTCGTCGGCCACCTGCAGACGATGCAACGCGCAGATCAGCGCATCGCTTCCCGTCAGCGACACGGCCACGAGGTCCGCCTGCATCTCCATCTCGCGGGAGAGCGCGCGCTGGGCCACGACGACGAGCCGGAAGGCGATGTCGACGACCGCGCGCAACGCCCAGATCACCGTCCCCAGCACCCAGCCGATCCAGGCGATGCGGAAGTCGAACCGGGACAGCTGACGCAGGAACGTATCGAGCGCGTCGCGCCGACCGACGATGTGCGCCGCGATCTGCTGCGTCGTGTACACCCAGCGACCGACCGCCATGGAGCGCTGCGCGAAGTGACCGAACTCGTGCGCGAGCACCGCCTTGAACTCGCTCATGTTGAGCATGTTCACGAGCGCCAGGCCGATCTCGAGATTCTTGCGCGAGGGAAACAGGAGGTTGAGCAGCGACAGATCGTAGAAGACCGCCGCGTTGACCCTGCCCGACGCGAACACGCGATGCGCACGTGGCGCACCCGCGTCGTCCGCGATCCGGTCGAGGAAGGCGAACAGGCGCGGCTCCTCCGCGCGTGTCAGTTCGATACCGTTGTTTCCCGAGCCGCCCTTCCTCACGAAGAAGAGCCCCTTGATCATGAAGAAGGCGAGGAAGAGGCTCGACGCTCCCACGCCGAAACGGAGCACTCCGTTTCCGCCGCCGATGCGGCTCAGCTCGTTGACGCCGATCAGGACGAACCACGCCGTGAGCGCGAGATACACCGCGATGAACAGCACCAGGCTGCCCACGGCGATCCAGGCGTGGCGTCGGTACGACGCGCCAGGACGCGTGAAGGCCGCCGGCACCTCGGCCGGCCCGGCCGGATAGATCGTTTCCATGATTGCCCCCCGACAATGACGACCGGAGTGTGCGGCGGCCCCACGCGCGCCGTCAATCACCTGCCCCGACAGCTATCGATCAGGACAGAGCGGCTTCGAGCAGGGGACGGGCCCAGACCGGCGTGCGTCCGAGCGTCGCCACGTCCTCGGGCCATTGAAGTTTCCCGTGCCTTACCCGAGCCAGCAGTAGCGGATCGGGAACCGCGGCGCCGTGCGGAACATCGACGCTGTTGTCGTAGATCTGCAACGAGGCGATCGACGGCATGAGGGCGATCAGGTTCTCCATCGCGGTGCGGTACCGCTCGCGGATCTTCGCCTCGGGAATGTCGTGTCCGCCCGCCGCGACGCGCGCCCGCACGCGTGCGATGTGCTGTTCCGGCGAAGAAAGGCCACAAAACCACATGAGGACATCGTGCGTCCGCGCGGCTGCGGCGATGCGACGCGGGACCGTATTGCCGCCCAACGTCGTCTCGAAGGCGTAGGCGCTTCCCGTCGCCACCGCTTGGTCGAGCCGTCGCATGCCTTCCTGCCACGCTTCGGCGTTGGCGCGAACCTGATCGTACCCGCCCAGCGACAGCAGTTCGCGCGCGAACGTGTCGGGGTTGAACCAGTCGAGGCCGGCCTGCCGCAGCCGGTATCCGCCGATGGAACTCTTGCCTGCGCCGTTGACCCCCGCCAACACGTAAAGCGCCGGACGTCCGGTCAATGGCTATCCCCCGCCTTCACCTGGCCATCCAGTGTCGTGACGCCATCCATCAGGGCGCGCAGGCGATCGCTCGCGTCGGCGGCCTGCAACGACGCCAGCCGTTCGTCGAAGCGCAGACGCAGCGTGTCGAGCGCGGACGCCTGACGGACACCGGCATCCTCGAGGGCGTGGAGAATCTGACTGTATTCGTCGGCCGAAAGGATCACGGCCTCGGGTTCACTGTGGTTGGTGACCACCACCTTGCCCTTCCGTGCGATGGCGCGCATGACGCCACGCCATCCCAGCTTCTTGACGTCCGAAGCGGGCGTACGGGGCAGATCTTCGATCGCATCGAGTTTGAGCGTCAGTGCCATGGCGGCCTCCGCGTGATTTGAGGCCATTATACCCATAAAGGCCAATCTGGCCCATCGACACAGGAACGACGCCCTCGGCGGCAGGCTCCTCGTGCCAACGACCGGAGCACCGCCATGACGCCACTCGACAAACCCCTCAAGCGCGAACTCGTCGTCGACGGCGCGGCGTACACGCTGTCCATCGACCCGGATGGGTTGAAGCTGGTGCCGAAAGGAAAACGGAACGGCATCGCGCTCGCCTGGAAGGACATTCTCAACGGCGACGCCGGCCTCGCCGCCGCCCTGCAGGCGTCCGTGGGCGGATGACGCTATATCATCCGGCCTAGCCCCAATGGCCGACGAGCTGTCATGTCGCCTTGGCATGGTGTTTGCGGCGACAATATCAGGCTTGGCCGAGACTTCGCGACGAAGACGGCCTGACTTTTCAATGCCGCTGCCGGTCGCGCGCGTCCGGTAGCCGCCAAGGGTGAAGTTGGCAGGATGGGACTGATGTCGTTGAAACCGCCGCGCGCCGCGCGTGCGCCCCGAGGGCGGCTCTGCCTTGCCCTGCTGCTGGCCCTGCAGGGCCCGCTCGCCCATGCCCTCGATGCCCCGGCCGGGCGCGACGCCCTGATGGCGCAGATCCGGCAGGAACGCGACGCGGGTCGTCGCGTCGACGCCCTGGCCCACTGCCAGGCCCTGCTCGACCGCTGGCCGGACGACCGCGAGGCACAGGCGCTCAACGTCACTTTATTGACGGAATTGGGCGCTTCGACGCGCGCCGGGGAACTGGCCTCCGCGCTCCGGCCGGCACCTGGCGTCGCGGAACGCTTCCACCTGGATGCCGACCATGTCGCCCAGGAGATCCGCTGGGCAGAGGGAGAACCCGCCGATCCGAAGCACCCTTACGCGGAAGCGGACCGCGCCGTCGCCGACGCGCGCCAGCTGGTCGACGATCCGCTGCTACCGGCCGACCTGCGGCAGCGCGCCGAATTCGACCTGCTCGTGGCGCTCGACCGCGCCGGCAGGGCCGAGGAGGCCGTCGCCCGTTACGACGCCCTGAAGGCGAAGGGCGTCGCCCTTCCGCCGTACGTCGAGCGCGCGGTCGCCGACGCGCTGCTGGTCAGGCGTCGCCCGGCCGAGGCCGCGCGTCTGTACGAAGACAGCATCGCGAAGGATCCGGGCCCCTACGACGTGACCGAAAGCGAACCGCGCATCGGCCTCATGTACGCGTATCTGGAATCCGGCCAGACACGGAAGGCGATCCAGACGATCGACGAGCTGGCCGCCCGGGAACCGACCTGGAGGCGTATCCCGGGTATCCGGCTACCCCTGCAGAACCCGCGCAAGGTCGACGCCGACCTCAACGCGGCGACGCTGCGCGAGTACGTGGACATGCCGGCGGAGGCCTATGCCCGCCTCGAGCCGATGCGTCGCGAAGCGCCGGCGAACGCGCAGATCCGCCGCGAGCTGGGCATGGTGGAACTCGCCCGCGGCTGGCCGCGTCGCGCGCAGGACGATTTCAACATCGCGGCGACGCTGGATCGCCGCGACCTCGGCGCGTACATCGGCGAGGCCGATGCGGCGCGCGTGCTCAACGATTACGAAGGCGTCGACGAGAACCTCGCCATGGCGCAGACCCTTGGCGACCGCAACGGCCGCGTCGACCGCGCCGTGAAGGCGTGGGACCGCGAGCGCGGCTGGCAGTTCGACCTCGCCACCGAGCAGGGCAAGGGCTCGAGTCCGGATTTCGGCGACCGCGACGGCACCACGCAGGCCACCATCGCCAGCCCGCTGATCGACGATCACTGGCGCGTGCTCGCGCTCGGTCGCTATTCGACCGCCGACCTTCCCGAAGGCGACGTCCGCCGCAGTCGCGTGGGCCTCGGCGTCCGTGGCTACGCGCGTGGACTCGAAGCGTACGTGCAGGTTCTGCCCGCCACCGACCGCTACGTCGGCAAGACCGCGCTCGAAGCCGGCTTCGACTGGTCCATCACCGATCACTGGGCCTGGGCCGCCGACTTCAGCACGGCGGGCGAAGACACCCCGCTGCGCGCGCAGTACTACGGCATCTCGGCGAAGACGCTCGATACGGCGGTGACGTGGCGCGCGAGCGAGCTGACCCAGGCCCGCGTCGGTCTGTCGCGCGATCGCTTCACCGACGGCAACACGCGCACCGGCTGGCTCGCCAACGTGATCCAGCGGCTGCACACCGCGCCGAACCTCACGATCGATGGCGGCGTGGAACTCGGCGGCTCGATGAACACGCGCACCGATCGCCCGTACTTCAATCCACGCCGCGACTACAGCTACGCGCTGACCGGCCGCCTCGAAAACCTGCTCGGCCAGTTCTACGAGCGCAACGTGACCCAGCGCGTCGACGTCGCCGTCGGCCAGTACGCCGAGAAAGGCTTCGCGACCGACTGGATGGCGACCGTGCGCTACGGCCAGACCATCCAGACCGCGCCCGGCTTCCGCCTCGGCTGGGGCCTGGGCTGGCACAACCAACCTTACGATGGCAGGCGCGAACACCGTGTCGTCCTCGACCTGACGCTGCACTGGGGAGAATGAGTACGATGCGCCCGCTGTTGATCCTGCTTGCCCTCCTCGGGCTCGCGCTTCCCGCGTTCGCGCAGTCGTCGCCGGAAGCGCCGGCGCGCCCGGCCCTGATCGTGCTCGGCTACCACGACGTCCGCGACGACGTGCGTACCGGCATCGATCGCGATCCGGATGCCCTGAGCACCGACCACCTCATCGCGCATTTCGACTGGCTCAAGGCGAACGGTTACAACGTCGTCAGCCTCCAGCAGGTCGTCGACGCGACCAACGGCGGCGCGCCGCTGCCGCGCGACGCCGTGCTGCTCACCTTCGACGACGGCCTCGTCAGCTTCTACACCCGCGTCTATCCCCTGCTGCGCGCCTACCACTATCCCGCCGTGCAGGCGCTGGTCGGATCGTGGATGGACATGCCCGCCGGCCAGCGCATGCCGTACAACGGTGCCGACTGCGACCGCTCGTGCTTCCTCAGCTGGGAGCAGGTCGAGGAAATGCAGAAGTCGGGGCTGGTGGAGTTCGCCTCGCACTCGTGGCAGATGCACCAGGGCATGAACGCGAACCCGCAGGGCAACCTTCTGCCGACGGCCGCCGCGCTCGCCTACGACGCCACGAAACAGCGTTACGAGACGGTCGACGAGTACAAGGCACGCATCCGCGCCGATCTTTCGCGCAGTGCCGACGAAATCGAGAAGCACACGGGCGTGCGCCCCCGCGCCGTCGCCTGGCCGTACGGCGCGTACACGCAGGTCGGCCGCGACGTCGCGCGCGACCTCGGCATGCCGGTGACCTTCAGCCTCGGCGACAGACTGCCCACGCTCCTTCCCGGCAAGACGATCCCGCGCATCCTGGTCAGCGACAACGTCACCGCAAACCGCCTCGGCTGGCTGATGCGCCATTCCACGCGTATCGATCCGGTGCGCGCGGTCCAGATCGACCTCGACTACGTCTACGACCCGGACCCGGCACAGCAGGACCGCAACCTGTCGAAGCTGCTCGACCGCATCAAGCGGCTCCACCCCAGCCAGGTCTGGCTTCAGGCGTATTCGGATCCGGACGGCGACGGCGTGGCCGATGCCGTGTACTTCCCGAACCGTCACCTGCCGGTGCGCGCCGATCTCTTCTCGCGCGTCTCCTGGCAGCTGCGCACCCGCGCGGGCGTCCGCGTGTACGCCTGGATGCCGGTGCTCGCCTTCCGCTTTCCGCAAGGTCGGGACCTGCCGTCGCTCGGCGGCGAGCCGAAGGCCGGCGGCGACCATTTCCGGCTCGCGCCTTACGATCCGAAGGTCCGCGCGATGATCGGCGACGTCTACGAAGATCTCGCCATGCATGCCGACGAAGCCGGCGTCCTCTTCTCCGACGACGCGTACATCCGCGACACGGACCGCCTCGGCCCGTGGGCGAAGAACACGCCCGCGCAGAACACGCAGGCGCTGATCGACTTCACGCTCGAACTCGCCACGCGGATGAAGCGGTGGCGTCCGCAGTTGCTGACCGCCCGCAACATGTTCACCCGTCCGATCGTGCAGCCGAAGGCGGAGGCCTGGTTCGCGCAGAGCCTGCCGGCGTTCAACAAGGCGTACGACATGACCGCGGTGATGGCGATGCCGCAGTTGGACAAGCAGGCCGACACGCTCGCCTGGTATCGGAAGCTCGTCGACGCCGTGGCCACGACGCCCGACGCGCTGGAGCACACGCTCTTCGAATTCGCCACGCAGGACTGGCGCACGAAGCAACCGATCCCCGACGCGACGCTCGCCGAGCGCATGCGCGCCGTTCAGGCGAAGGGGGCTCGCCACATCGGCTACTACCCCGACGACTTCATTCGCGACCACCCTGGCCTCGAAGCCATACGCCCGACCATTTCGGCGTCCGACTATCCCTACCCGGAGCCCGCGCGATGAACGGCGGCCTTGTCCACGCGTTGCTCGAGTTCGCGTTCTATTACCCGCTGGTGATGTCGCTGATCTGGATGAGCGGCGGCGTCATCTACTTCATCCGCTGGGAGCGTCGGGAACCCTCGCGCGTGCGTCCGCGGATGCTCGGCGAATACCCGATGGTGAGCCTCGTCGTGCCCTGCCACAACGAGGGCGAGCAGGTGCGCGAGACGATCGCGCACCTCGCCTCGCAGCAGTATCCGAACTTCGAGATCATCGCGATCAACGATGGCTCCACCGACGACACGGGCGCACAGCTCGACCAGCTGATGGAGCAGTACCCGGCACTGCGCGTGATCCACATGTCCAGCAACCAGGGCAAGGCGATGGGGCTGCGCGCCGCCGCGCTGGCCTCGCGTGCCGACTTCCTGGTGTGCGTGGACGGCGACGCGTTGCTCGACGACTACGCCACGCACTGGATGATGATGCACATGCTCGAGAGCCCGCGCGTCGCCGCGGTCACGGGCAACCCGCGCATCCGCAACCGGTCGACGCTCCTGGGCAAGCTCCAGGTCGGCGAGTTCTCGTCGATCATCGGCCTGATCAAGCGCGCGCAGCGCGTCTACGGCCGCATCTTCACGGTCTCGGGCGTCATCGCCTGCTTCCGCAAGAGCGCGTTGCACGATGTCGGCTACTGGAATACCGACATGGTCACGGAAGACATCGACGTGAGCTGGCGGCTGCAGATGCGCCACTGGGAGATCCGCTACGAGCCCAACGCGCTGTGCTGGATCCTGATGCCCGAGACGCTCCGTGGCCTGTGGAAACAGCGCCTGCGCTGGGCCCAGGGGGGCTCGGAGGTGCTGTTGCGCTACACGACGAAGCTCTTCAAATGGCGCCAGCGCCGCATGTGGCCCGTGGCGTTCGAGTACGTGATGAGCCTGCTGTGGTCGTACACGATGGCGATCATCGTGACGCTATGGGTGCTGGGCCGGCTCATGCCCCTGCCGCCGTCGCTGTACATCGACACGCTGCTTCCCCAGTGGCACGGCGTGGTGCTCGGCGCGATCTGCCTGCTGCAGTTCCTCATCAGCCTGCTCGTCGATCGCCGCTACGAAACGCGCATCGGGCGCAACTACTACTGGATGATCTGGTACCCGCTGGTCTACTGGGTACTCAACACGGCGACCTCGATCGTCGCGATGCCCAAGGCGCTGATGAAGCGCAAGGGAACGCGTGCGGTATGGGTCAGCCCGGACCGGGGCCTGCGATGAAAGCCGAAGCCATCCTCATCCAGCGGCCCGAACGCCAGTCGAAGGCGCAGAAAGCCGTCTTCGCCGCCATCACCGTGGTCGCGTGGCTCTTCTGGGCGTTCCTCTGGCTGCCGCTGGTGACGCTGGGCGCCTGGGCCTTCGGCCTGCGCAACGCCTACGTGCAGCTGCACGTGCTCTCACCGATCAGCGACGGGGGCGACATCAACGTCATCCTCATCGTGGCGATCGTCTGTGCCGTCGTGTTCACCGGCTGGTCGAACTACAACCGGGCGCGGTTCTCGGGCAAGCAGAAGCGCCGCGGCAACAAGCCGGTCGGCGTGGTGGAAACCGCCGCCGCGATCGGAGCGACGACGGAAGACGCCACCCGCCTCCTGCATCACCGCCGCGCGGTGATCAGCGTTTCCGACGCCGGTTTCCTCTCGGTCGACGACGTGCGCTGATCCAGACGGGCTGGCCGCGTGCCTTGTAGGAGCGGCCCTGGCCGCTCCCACAAGGCATCGAGTCAGTCGATCGCTTCCAGCAGATAGACCCCGAACGCCGGATCCGCCGAGATCCACTCGCGCTCGACGCGCCACCCGCCACGGGCCGCGAGCCGCGCGAACGACGCGGGCGTGAACTTGTGCGAGTTCTCGGTGTGGATGGATTCGCCCGCCGCGAGAGGGAACGTTCGCCCGGCGATCGTCACATGCTGGTCGACGCGGCTGACGAGATGCATCTCGATGCGTTCGCGTTCCGCGTTCCACAGCGCACGGTGCTCGAACGCGTCGACGTCGAAGTCGCCGCCAAGCTCGCGGTTGACCCGCACGAGGACGTTGCGATTGAACGCCGCGGTGACGCCTTCGGCATCGTCGTACGCCGCCAGCAGCACGTCGATGTCCTTGACCTGGTCCGCGCCCACGATGAACCGCGCTCCCTCACCGAGTCGTTCGCGCACCGAGCGCAGCAGATCGGCCGCCTCGTCGTGCGTGAAGTTGCCGATCGTCGAGCCCGGGAAGAACGCGACCACGGGCCGGCCGGCGAACGCCCTGGGAACCTCGATATCGCGGGTAAAATCGGCGACCAGCGGATGCACGGTCAGCGACGGATACGCGGCGCGAAGGCGCTTCGCCGCGCCATCGAGCGCGTCGGGGCTGATGTCCACCGGCACGTAAGCGGATATCCAGGGCGCGGCGTCCAGCAGCATGCGCGTCTTGTCGCTCGCGCCGCTGCCCAGTTCCAGCAACACGGCGTCTTCGGGGATCGACGCCGCGAGCGCCGGTGCGATGTCGCGCAGGAGCGCGGTCTCGGTGCGCGTCGGGTAGTACTCGGCGGTCCGACAGATCGCTTCGAAGAGTTCGGAGCCCGTCGCGTCGTAGAAGTATTTCGGCGAGAACGTCTTCGGCGCCGAGGACAGACCGGCGAGCGTGTCGCGCAGGAAGGCCAGGCGATCGGTGTCCGGCGCGGTGCCGCCGTCGCGTGCGAGCCGCACGCCGGAGAACATCCATCGCTGCGCCGGACGGTAGAAGTTCCGGTACGTCGGACGCGCGTGGCCGGCCGGCGTCACGCAGGCGCCGCCCCGCAGCACCATCTGGCCGCTCATGAACTTGCCGTTGTACTCGCCCACGGCGTCGTCCGCCGGTTTGAAGCCGGGGTACGGCGCGTACGCGCTCGCGGTCCACTGCCAGGCCACGTCGTCGATCTGGCGCAGGTCGTCGCGCGTGCGAACGGCGTGCTCCCATTCGGCTTCGGTCGGCAGCCGCGCGGCGGCCCAGCGGGCGAACGCGTCGGCCTCGTAATAGCTGACGTGCACGACGGGGGCGTCGGGATCCACCGGACGCCAGCCGCCGGGGGTCATGTGCGACCAGGCGGTGCCGTCGTGCTGCCAGTACAGCGGCGCGTCCCAGCCTTCCTCCTGGCATTGCGCCCAGCCATCGGACAGCCACAGTTCCGGACGCCGGTAGCCGCCCTGCGCGATGAAGGCCAGCCACTGACCGTTCGTCACCAGGCGGTCGGCGATCTCGAAGGGCTCGAGCCAGACCGTATGCGCGGGACCTTCGTTGTCGAAGGCGAAGGCCCCGTTCTTCACGCCGATCGGCACCGGCCCTCCACCGACCGGGCGGAACCCCGCGACGCCCTCGGAGGGAAGCCCCGGCCACGCCGGATCGAACGCCGGTTTCAGTGGCGATTGCGCGAACAGGTGCTGCACGTCCATCACCAGGAGCTCCTGATGCTGCTCCTCATGAGCGAGGCCCAGCTCGAAGAGCGCCGCGAGGTCCGCGGACAAGCCCTGTGCCAGAAGCACGCGCATGTGGGCGTCGACATGCTCGCGATACGCCAGCACGTGCTCCGTCGCCGGACGCGTGAGCAGCCCGCGCATGGGCCGCGGGTGGCGGGGGCCCACCGCGTCGTAGTACGAGTTGAAGAGGTAGCCGAAGTCCGGGTCGAAGACGCCGTAACCCGGAAGGTTCGGACCGAGCAGGAAGGTTTCGAAGAACCACGTCGTGTGCGCCAGGTGCCACTTCGCCGGACTGGCATCGGGCATCGACTGCACCACCATGTCTTCCGCCCCCAGCGAGGCGACGAGGGCGAGCGTGCGGGCCCTGACCGTGTCGAAACGGTCGGCCGTCGAGGCGGCGGCGGGTCCTGGCCGCGCGGCGGCGGCGCCGGGCGGCGCGGGGGTGTCGAACATGGCGTGCATGGGGAACTCCGTGGTGCGGCGGGGTATCAGTCCGGCGTGTGCTCGATGCTGACGCGGTCCGCGTAGAAGGCGAGGTGGTCCCGGATCGGCGCCACGGCGTCGTAGGGGGCCTCGTAGGTCCAGATGGCGTCGGTGGCGCCGGGCGCGTCGCCCGGGAGGCTGAAATACGACGCCTCGCCCTTGTACGGGCAGTAGGTGTGGGTATCGCTGCGGCGCAGCGCCTCCATTCGCGCGTCGTCGCGCGGCAGGTAGAAGACGGGGCGATAGCTCGCCTCCCGCAACACGAGGGCGGCGCGGGAGTCGACGATCACCTCGTCGCCGTAGCGGACGACGACACGGCCACCGGCTGGTTCGACGGTGATGGGATGATCGGGACCGGGGATCCTGCGGGGACGTTCGGACATGGCGCGTTCCTCTTTCCTCAGGGGGTCTCCCCATCCTGCGACCCATGGGCGGCGAATCCAAGTCGACTGCCCGGAACAGGTGAGATTACCGATTCGCATGAATCGCGATCTTGTACGGTTTTCGCCGTTTCCGCGGCATGCTTGCCGGACTTCTTCACACATGGCCACCCCGCGCCTTTACCATGGCGCTGCGTCCTCCGGGGGGAGGCGGATGAGCCCGCGTGCCTAAACATCCCGACGAGCCGGCCGATATGACTACCAGGTTGCAGGTGGCGGGAGGCTCGCCATGAAAGCCCGGATCGCCGCGGTCGCTATCGCCGCGGCTCATGCTCTGGCGTTGCTCACCGTGCCGCTCCCCGGCATGGCGATTTCGTATGTCTTCTTTTTCGGCGTCGCCGCCCTCGCGATGGGCAGCGTCGTGTACGCCTGGACGCGCTCCGGCACCCCGCGCGACCGGCGCTGGTGGCTGCTGCTGGCCAGCCTCGCGCTGTGGATGACCGGCATGGCGTTATCGGCACGGCAGAACTACGTGCTGGACAACTCGAATCCCGCGCCCGGCGACAGCATGTTCTTCTACATCCTGTACGTGCTGCCGGTGCTGGTTTCCGTTTCGTCCGCGCCGGTGGCCGCGCGAAAGCGCTGGGCGATGTCGATCGACCTCGTCCTGGCGACGCTCCTGGGCGTGCTGTTCTACGTGCGCACGTTCTCCATCGTCTCCGTGCAGGGGGCCATGGGCACGCAACAGGCGACCGACGTCGCCTACATGCTCGATTTCGAGAACGCGTGCCTCGCCATGGCGGCGCTGCTGCGATACGTCGCCACCGACCGCAAGGACGATCACTTCTTCTTCCGCGGCGTCACGGCGTTCTTCGTGACGTATGCGATCTGCGGTTACGTCTACAACCACCACGTCGCGCTGGCCGGTCATCCGGAGTTCGGCACATCGCCGTTCGACGCCCTGCTCGACCTGCCCTTCCTCGCGCTGTTCATCGCCGCGGTCACGCGCCAGCCGCAACGCCACTGGCACCCGCCCGTCTACCTCGTGCGCTTCGTGCAGAGCGCCAGCCCCACGTTCCTCGCCATGAGCGTGCTCGGCTTCGGCCTGATGGTGATCCCCGGCTATCCCACGCTGGGCATCGTCGGCGCGATCGCCGCGGTGATCGGGATCGGCCTGCGCGGCACGCTCGCCCAGGTCGACCTCGTCGAGGAGGAATTCCGCCTTTCGCGCAGTCGCGACGAGTTGCAGGGCCTCGTCTTCGTCGACAGCCTCACCGGGCTCGCCAACCGTCGGGCGCTCGACGAGCGCCTCTTGCGCGAATGGCACCGCCAGGGCCAGCAGGAGCCGATCGCGCTGCTCATGATCGACGTCGACTTCTTCAAGGAATACAACGACCGCTTCGGCCACCTCGCCGGCGACGAATGCCTGCGCGCCCTCGCCGCGGGCATGCTGGCGCATGGCACGCGCGCCGGCGATTTCATCGCGCGTTTCGGCGGCGAGGAGTTCGCCGTCGTTGCGCCCGGTACGCGTCCCGGGGAGGCGCTCGCGCTGGCCGAGTCCCTGCGCACGCACGTCGAGTCGTTGCAGATCGCGCACCCGGCGAGCCCATTCCAGCGCCTGACGATCAGCATCGGGGTCGGCCTGGCGCATCCAAGCTCCGACGGCGGCCCCCTGGACCTGCTCAATGCCGCGGACAGGGCCCTGTACCGGGCCAAGCAGTCGGGTCGGAACCGGGTCGGCGCACCCGACGGCCCGCGGCTCGGCGCCGCCCGCGCCGACACCCGGCGCATGAGTTAACCCCGTTTCACCCCCTGCTCCGTTTCACCGTCATGTCCCCCACGAGGTCATGCACGATGAACACGCTCCGCGTCACCCTCCCCTTGCTCTTCGCCGGTCTGGTCGCCGCCGCCGGCATGACCGCGCCCGATCCCGCCACCGCGTCGCAACGCGCCGTCGCGCCGCGAGAACCCGATGCGGCGGTCGATTGCATGTCCGACGGCCGTTACCCGCATCCGCATCCGCTGCCGATACGCGCACTGGCCGCGCCGCCACCGCCACCCTCGCCGCCGGCGGCGATCGTCGAGCAGGCTCCGATGGTCGCGGCCCTGGCGGCGCCAGCGTCTCGCGACATGGCCTCGCCTCCCGTGGCAACGCGCGGGAAAATGTCGCTGCCCGCGCCCTACGCCCCGGTGGACCGCGACAACTACACGCATCGCGATCAGAACGCCGTGCACCTCGCGGCCACCGATCCGGTCTCGACCTTCGGCCTCGACGTGGACACGGGCTCGTACACCAACGTGCGGCACATGCTCTCCGAAGGGCGACTGCCGCCCGCGGATGCGGTGCGTAGCGAGGAGTTCATCAATTACTTCGACTACGGGTACGCAAAGCCCGCGTCGCGCGAGCAGCCATTCTCGGTGACGACCGAACTCGCCCCGGCCCCGTGGAACGCGGAACGCCAGTTGCTGCTGGTAGGCGTTCAGGGCTACGACGTGCCCGCGGCGGATATCCCGGCGAGCAACCTCGTCTTCCTCGTCGACGTCTCCGGCTCGATGGATTCGCCCGACAAGCTACCGTTGCTCAAGGCGTCGCTGAAACAGATCGTCCCGAAGCTGCGCGCACGGGACCGGATCTCGCTGGTCACGTACGCCGGCGCGACCTGCGTCGCCCTTCCGTCCACGCCCGGCGATCGCCACGCGACGATCCTCGCGGCGATCGACGCGCTCGGCGCCGGCGGCTCCACCAACGGCGCGGCGGGAATCGACCTCGCGTACGCACAGGCTGCGAAAGGATTCATCCCCCACGGCGTGAACCGCGTCATCCTCGCCACCGACGGCGACTTCAACGTCGGCACGACGGGCATCGAGGCGCTGAAAGATCGTATCGCGCAGAAGCGCCGCGGCGGGGTCGCCCTGACCACGCTCGGCTTCGGCGAGGGCAACTACAACGACGCGATGGCGGTCACGCTCGCCGACGCCGGCAACGGCAGTCACCACTACATCGACAGCCTCGAGGAAGGCCGCCGCGTGCTCGTCGACGAGATGTCCGCGACATTGATGACCATCGCGAAGGACGTGAAGGTGCAGGTGGAGTTCAATCCGGCGGTCGTGACCGAGTACCGCCTCATCGGCTACGAAAAGCGCGCGCTCGCGCGCGAGGACTTCAACAACGACGCCGTGGACGCCGGCGACATCGGCGCGGGCGCCAACGTCACGGCGCTCTACGAAATCACGCTGCGGGGGTCCAAGGGAGCGCACGTCGATCCGCTGCGTTACGCCGCGGATGCGCCGCGCGCCGTCGAAGCGTCGCGGCCGTCGGGCGAACTGGGCTTCCTGCGACTGCGCTACAAGTCGCCCGACGGCGGCCCGAGCCGCCTGATCGAACGGCCGCTGTCCGCCGACGCGGCGGCCGCGCCGAGCGAACGCCTGCGCTTCGCCGCGGCGGTGGCGGCCTTCGCGGACCACCTGCGCGGTGGCAAGTACAGCGACGGCTTCGGCTACGACAAGGTCGCCGATCTGGCACGCGGCGCACGCGGCACGGACGAGCACGGCTATCGCGCGCAATTCGTGCACCTGGTCGAAATGGCGGGGGCGATGCCGTAACCTTCCGCGCCATGGATGCACGTTCGGCCGACGATGGCGTACTGATGCTCGCCTGGGCGAGCGGGAGCGCGGCCGCCTTCGACGAGCTCTATGCGCGTCACAAGGGGCCGCTCTACCGTTTCCTGCTGCGCACGGTGAAGGACCGCGGCACGGCGGACGAGCTGTTCCAGGAAACCTGGAGTCGCGTGGTGGCGGCACGCGCGCGCTACCGGCCCGAGGCGAGGTTCACCACGTGGCTCCTGCAGATCGCCCACAACCTCGCGATCGACACCTTCCGGAAGCGGCGCCCGCAGGCGGGCGCCGAGGAGGCCGAAGTGGTCTTCGCCGCGCAAGCCGCGCCCGAACGGGAGCAGCCCGAGCACGCCCTTTCCGACTTCGAGCTACGGCGGCGCATGCAGCAGGCGATCGAAAGCCTGCCCGACGATCAGCGCACGACCTTCGTCCTGCGCATGGAGAACGAACTGTCCATCGAGGACATCGCCAGCATCACGGGCGTGGGTAAGGAAACGGCGAAATCGCGCCTGCGCTATGCGATGGCCCGGGTCCGTGAACAGATGACGGCACAGCCATGAACCCGAACACGCCTCCGCCGAACGACGACGACCTGCCCGACGAGCGCGAGCTCGCGGCGATGTACGCGCGCCTGCCGAAGGCGGAGCCGGACGCCGCGCTCGACGCGCGGGTCCGCCACGCCGCGACGAGCTACCCGACGCCTCGCCTGCGTTCGCGTTGGCCCGTCGCCCTCGGCTCGGCGGCGGTGCTCGTGCTGGCGGCGGGCCTCGCCTGGCAACTGCGCGACGCGCACCCGCCGGCGGCCTCGTCGGCACCGGCCGCCATCGTGCGCGAGCAGGTGCCGATCGCCGTGCCGGAAGCGGCCAGCCCAGCGAACGCCGAGGCACCCGCCGCGACACCGGCATCGTCGCCGGCCGCACGAAGCAAGGCTGCCGACGCGACGGCGCGACGGCCCATGAAGCACATGTCGGCGGCGCCGATGGCCGCGCCCGTGCCGGCCGCACCCATGGCGCCTCCGGCACCGCCGGTCGCCCCGGCGCCACCCGCTCCGCCGCCTCCGCCGTCGCCACCCGCGGACATCGCCGACGAACCGCCCCGGCTTCGTGTGCAGGCGATACGCGCGCCCGCCCCCGCCGCGGCACAGGGCTTCGCGGCGAATCCGGCACTCGGCCCGGACGATCGTGTCGGCGAGATCCGTCGACTGCTGGGCCGAGGGCAGCGCGACGAGGCCCTGCGGCGGCTTCGCGAACTGCGCGAGCGCTACCCGCGCTACGAGCTGCCCCAGGACCTGCGCGACCTCACGCCTTGAGTCGGCCACTGGAAACGCTCGTGGCCGCATGGCGTCACGAGGAGGACATCCGGAAGAGCCGCTTCGTCGCCCAGGCGTCGCCCGTCGCGACGCCGGCCGAAGCGCTCGAATGGTTCGCGGCGGCGGGCGATCCGGCGGCGACGCATAACTGCTGGGCGTACCGCATCGGCGACGCCTATCGCTTCAACGACGACGGCGAGCCAGGCGGCACCGCGGGCCGGCCGATCCTGCAGGCGATCGACGGCCAGGGCTGCGACCGCGTCGCGGTGGTGGTCACACGCTGGTACGGCGGCATCAAACTCGGCGCGGGCGGCCTCGCGCGCGCGTACGGTGGTTCCGCCGCCGAGTGCCTGCGACTCGCACCCCGCGTCCCGATCGTCGCGACGGGCCGCCTGTCGCTGCGCTGCGACTTCGGCGAACTGGCGCTGATCGCCGCGCGCCTGCGGGAGATGGAGGTGACGATCGAAGAGGAGACCTTCCACGCCGACGGCGTCACGCTGATCGTGCGGGCCCCGCACGATCAGCGTGACGCGATCGCCGACCGGGTTCGCGACCTGACGCGGGGTCGCGTCGTTCCCCGCCGCCTCGATGCCTGAACTCGGGGCTCGTGTTGAATAACGACCTCGCGAACCCCATCCGTGCAGAAATCCGCACAAGGGCAAGGCAGGCATGACGCAAGAGCGCAGGGAGACTTCACGCAGGATCGGGGCGCTCCGCAACCTCTGGCCCTTCCTCAAGCCGCACAAGGGCCTGGCGATCGGCTGGCTCGTCTTCCTCGGCCTCTCCTCGGGCGCCTCGCTGCTGCTGCCGGTGGCCGTGCGGCACATCATCGACCATGGCTTCCTCGCCTCGGATCTGGCGACGATCAACGGCACGTTCCTCGGGTTGTTCGGCGTCGCGGTCGTCCTCGCGCTCGCGACCGCCGCCCGCTATTACTGCATCGCCCTGCTTGGCGAACGTTCGCTCGCCTCGCTGCGCACGGCGCTGTATTCGCACGTGATCGACCTCGACGTGGGGTTCTACGAAAGCACGCGCGTCGGCGAGCTGACCTCGCGCCTCGGCACCGATACGGAAGTGGTGCAGACCCTCGTCGGCTCCGGCATTTCCGTCGCGCTGCGCAGCGCCGTCATGCTCATCGGTGCCGCCGTGGCGATGGCCTGGACGAGCCCGCGCCTCGCCGGCCTGACGGCGCTCGTGATCCCCGCCGTGATGCTGCCGATCCTTGTCTTCGGCCGCCGCGTGCAGAAACTCTCGCGGCACAGCCAGGACCGCATCGCCGATGCCGCCGCCGTCGCCAACGAAACGCTCAACGCCGCGCAGGCGGTCAAGGCGTATGCGCGCGAGCCGATCGAAAGCCGTCGGTACGCCGGCGCCATCGCCCTCGCGCTCGCCACCGCGCGCCGTCGCATCGGCATGCGTTCGCTGCTGACCGCCGCGGTCATCGTCCTGATCTTCGGTGCCATCACGCTCGTGCTCTGGGCCGGTGCGCGCGACGTCATCGCGGGCGATCTCGCGCCCGGTGTGCTGAGCCAGTTCGTGCTCTACGCGATCTTCGCGGCCGGCTCGGTGGCCGGCCTGTCCGAGGTCTGGGGCGACGTGTTGCGCGCCGCCGGCGCGATGGAGCGCATCGGGGAACTGTTCGCCGAGCAGCCGGCGATCCGCACGCCCGAGGCGCCGGAACCGCTCCCGCGTCCGGTCACGGGCGCCCTGCGTTTCGATCATGTGGAATTCCGCTACCCGTCGCGTCCCGACGTTCCCGCGCTCGTCGACTTCGATCTCGACATCGCGCCGGGGGAAACCGTCGCGCTGGTCGGTCCGTCGGGCGCGGGCAAGAGCACCGTGTTCAGCCTGTTGCTGCGTTTCCACGATCCGCGTTCCGGGGCGATCCGGTTCGACGGCGTGGACCTTCGCGCGCTCGCCCTGCCCGAACTGCGTGGCGCGATCGCGCTCGTGCCGCAGGAAACCGTGATCTTCGGCGGCACGGCGGCCGACAACATCCGCTTCGGCCGCGCCGACGCCACGGACGACGAGGTACGCGAAGCCGCCCGGCTCGCGGAGGCCGACGGCTTCATCGCCGCGCTGCCCGAAGGCTACGAGGCCGCCCTCGGCGAGCGTGGCGTGCGGCTGTCCGGCGGCCAGAAGCAGCGCATCGCCATCGCGCGGGCCATCCTGCGCGACGCTCCCCTGCTCCTGCTCGACGAAGCCACCTCGGCACTGGACGCCCAGTCCGAAGCCGCGATCCAGCACGCGCTGGAACGGCTGGAGAAAGGGCGCACGACGCTCGTGATCGCCCATCGCCTGGCCACCGTCCAGCGCGCCGATCGGATCGTGGTCATGGAGCACGGACGGATCGTGGCGCAAGGCACGCACGAAAGCCTCCTGGCCGAAGGCGGCCTGTACGCGGAACTCGCGCGGCTGCAGTTCGTGGCCTGAAGCGGAGCATCTTTTCGCCCCGTTGACGATCCCGCCCCTACCTTCGCGGACATGGACAGCGACCTGCTGCTACCCCGTCCCGAAGGGCTGTACTGCCCCGCGGGCGATTTCTTCATCGATCCCATGCAACCCGTGGCGCGTGCGGTGGTCACGCATGCGCACGGCGACCACGCGCGATCCGGCAGCGCGCTCTACCACGTCGCGCGCGCCGGTGGCGCGCTGATGCGCGAACGCCTCGGCGCCGGCTCGGTCATCCACGAACACGACTGGTCCGAACGCTTCACCCTGGGCGACACGACGATCTCGCTGCATCCGTCCGGACACATCCTCGGCGCGGCGCAGGTGCGCATCGAAGGCCGCGGCAAGGTCGCCGTGGTCTCCGGCGACTACAAGCGCGATCCGGATCCGACCTGCGAGCCGTTCGAGCCGGTGCCGTGCGACATCTTCGTCACCGAATCGACGTTCGGCCTGCCCATCTATCGCTGGCCACCCATGCACGACGTCGTCAGCGACATCCTCGGCTGGCTCGACGAGTGCCGCGAGCGCGGCGTCGCCGCGGTGCTGTTCTGCTACGCGCTCGGCAAGGCGCAGCGCGTGCTGGCCGAGATGGCCGCGCGCACCGACCGCACGGTCCACCTGCACGGGGCGATGCTGCGGCTCGTCGAAGCCTATCGCGAGGCCGGCGTGCGCATGCTGCCGACGGCTCCCGTGAGCGAATCGGCGCGCGGCAAGGATTTCGCGGGCGAGCTCATCATGGCGCCACCGTCGGCCGCGGGTTCGACCTGGATGCGACGCTTCGGCAAGGCCTCCACCGGTTTCGCGTCGGGATGGATGCAGGTGCGCGGCGCACGGCGGCGGCGCGGCTACGACCGCGGCTTCGTCGTCTCCGACCACGCCGACTGGCCAGGCCTGCTGCGCAGCGTCGACGATTGTGGCGCGAAGCGCATCTACGTCACGCACGGCGACGGCGAGGCGCTCGTCCGCCATCTGCGCGATACCGGCCATGAGGCGTTTCCGCTGCGTTCGCTCGGTGGCACGATGCCCGATCTGCGCAGCAGCGAGGAAGGCGACTGATGCGCCGCTTCGCCGCGTTGTTCGAGATCCTCGACCGCACGTCGTCGACGTCGGCCAAGCGTGACGCCATGGCGGCGTATTTCGCCGACGCGCCCGCGCAGGACGCGGCGTGGGCGGTGTACGTCCTGGGCGGTGGCAAGCTGAAACGCACCGCGTCGTCCACCGAACTGCGCACGGCCCTCGCCCGCGAGACCGGCTACGCCGACTGGCTGATCGACGACTGCTACCAGCACGTGGGCGACCTCGCCGAGACGATCGCACTCATGCTTCCCCGCGAGGAGCAGGCGCACGAAGACACGCCGCTCCATGTGTGGATGGAGGCGCGCCTGCCGTCCCTCGGGCGCCTGGAATCGCCCGAACGCATCGAGCTGTTGCGCGAATGGTGGCGCGGCCTGCCGCGCGAGCAGGTCTTCCTCGTCAACAAGCTGCTCACCGGTTCGTTGCGTGTCGGCGTGTCGCATCGCCTCGTCGTGCAGGCGCTCGCGCAATGGGCCGACCTGCCGACGGATCTGATCGCCCACCGGCTCAGCGGCACGTGGAAGCCGGGCGCGGAAGCCTTCGTCGCGCTGGCGGGTCCCGAGCGCGCGGACGAACATGCCGGCGAACGCCCCTACCCGTTCTTCCTCGCGTCGCCGCTGGAACAGGACGTCGCGTCGCTCGGCGAGGTCGGCGACTGGCTCGCGGAATGGAAGTGGGATGGCATCCGCGCGCAGCTGATGCGTCGGGACGATCATGCCCTCATCTGGTCGCGCGGCGAAGAACGACTCGATGGCCGTTTCCCGGAGATCGAAACCGCGGCGGCCGATCTTCCCGTGGGATGCGTGCTCGACGGCGAGATCCTCGCCTGGACGCTCGACGAGGCGCATCCGCTGCCTTTCGCCGCCCTGCAGAAACGCATCGGCAAGCTCAAGCCAGGCGCGAAACTCCTGGCCGACACCCCCGTACGGCTCATGGCCTACGACCTGCTCGAGCTCGGCGGCGACGATCTGCGCGAGCGCCCCCTCGCCGAGCGCCGGACGTTGCTCGCCACGCTGATCGAGGACCGCGGCCCGACGCTGATGCTTTCCCCCGCGGTCGACGCGCCGGACTGGGAGGCGCTGGCCGCCGTTCGCGTCGAATCGCGGGAGCGCCGCACCGAGGGCCTGATGCTCAAGCGCCTCGACTCCCCTTACCGCGTCGGTCGCAAGCGCGGCGACTGGTGGAAGTGGAAGGTCGACCCGTACACGATCGACGCGGTGCTGCTCTACGCGCAGCCCGGCCATGGCCGGCGTTCGGGACTCTTCACCGATTACACCTTCGGCGTGTGGAACGGCGACGCGCTGGTTCCCGTCGCCAAGGCCTATTCGGGCCTGGACGATGCCGAGATCGGCCGTCTCGACCGCTGGATCCGTGCCCACACGATCGACCGCTTCGGTCCCGTGCGCTCGGTCGAGGCGACCCACGTGTTCGAACTCGCTTTCGAAGCCATCCAGGCCTCCGGCCGTCACAAGGCCGGCGTGGCCGTGCGATTCCCGCGCATCCTCCGCTGGCGCACCGACCTCGCGATCCGCGATGCCGACAAGCTCGATGACCTCCGCCGCCTGGCGTCGGGCTGAGGCGCGCCTCGTCGCGTGGTTCGCGACGCAGGAGCGACGTCCCGCGCCGTTCCAGCGCGCGGCATGGCGCGCGTGGCGGGACGGCCGGAACGGGCTCATCCATGCGCCGACCGGCACCGGAAAGACGCTCGCGGCGGCGGGCGGGCCGTTGATCGACGCCGTGCTCAACCCGCAGACGGGGCTGCAACTGCTGTGGATCACGCCGTTGCGCTCGCTGGCCACCGATACCGCGCAACACCTCGCCGCCGCGGTGGGGGCGATGGAGTTGCCGTGGCGCGTGCTGCGGCGTACCGGCGACAGTGGCAGCGCGGAGCGCGCGAAGCTGCGCCGCGGTGCGTGCGAACTGCTCGTCACCACACCGGAAAGCCTCGCGCTGCTGCTCAGTTATCCGGACGCCCGCGAGCGCTTCACGCGCCTGCGCGGGATCGTCGTGGACGAGTGGCACGAGCTCATCGGCAACAAGCGCGGCACGCTCCTCCAGCTCGGCCTCGCGCGTCTTCGCCACTGGCTCCCCGAACTGCGCACCTGGGGCCTGTCCGCCACGCTCGGCAATCTCGACGAGGCGCTGCACGCCCTGGCGGGCGACGGCGTGCTCATCGGCGCCGCCACGAAGAAGAAGACGATCATCGAAACCGCCCTGCCGGAGGCAGGCGAGCGCTTCCCCTGGGCGGGACACCTGGGCCTGTCGCAACTGCCGCGGGTGCTCGATGCCGTGCTCGGCGCGCGCACGAGTCTGGTGTTCGCGAATACGCGCTCGCAGGCGGAACTCTGGCACGAGGCGTTGTCGTCGGTCTGGCCGGAGGCGCCGGAGACGCTCGCCCTGCATCATGGTTCCATCGATCCGAAGCTGCGCTTCGCGACGGAGGAAGCGCTGCGCGTCGGCGCACTACGCTGCGTCGTCGCCACGTCGAGCCTCGATCTCGGCGTGGACTTCGCGAGCGTGGAACGCGTCGTGCAGATCGGCAGTCCGAAGAGCGTCGCCCGCCTCCTTCAGCGCGCGGGCCGTAGCGGCCACCAGCCCGGCATGCCGTCGCGCATCCTCTGCGTGCCCACCCATCTGCTCGAACTGGCCGAGATAGCTGCCGCGCGGCATGCGCTCGAGACCGGTCACCTCGAACCGCGGCGGCCGATGCGTGGCTGCCTCGACGTCCTCGCCCAGCACCTGCTGACGATGGCGCTCGGCGGCGGGTTCGACGCCGACGCCGCGTACGCCGAAATCACGTCGTCGCTCGCCTATGCCAACCTGCCGCGCGAACAGTTCGACGCCGTGCTCGCCTACCTGCAGACGGGCGGCTCCGCACTCGCCAGCTATCCGGAATACCAGAAACTGGTGCAGACCGACGGCCGCTATCACGTCGACAGCGGACGCATCGCGCGCATGCATCGCCTGTCGATCGGCACGATCACCTCGGACGGCACGCTGCAGGTGCGCTACATGAAGGGCGCGCGCCTCGGCAGCGTGGAGGAGAGCTTCGTGTCCCGCCTGCGGCCGGGCGACAAGTTCCTGTTCGCCGGACGGCATCTGGAACTGGTCCGCGTCCGCGACATGACGGCGTACGTGCGAGCGTCGACGCATCGCCGCGGTGGCGTGCCGCGCTGGATGGGGGGACGCATGCCGCTCTCCGGTGAACTCTCCGACGAGCTTCGCCTCACCCTCGCCGGCGGCAGCGGCGGGACGGCGGAGATGCGCGCGCTGCGTCCACTGCTCGCCGTCCAGGACAACCAGTCGTCGATCCCGGCCATCGACGAAACGCTGTGCGAGGCGACGCGCACCCGCGAAGGCGATTACCTGTTCGTCTTTCCGTTCGCGGGACGCCTGGCGCACGAGGGACTCGCGGCCGTGCTCGCCTATCGCCTCGCGCAAATGCGTCCGGGCGATTACGGCTACGCCGTCAACGACTACGGCCTGACGATCACCGCCGCGCGCATGCCGGCCCTCGACGCGGAGACGATGCGCCGGCTGCTGCATCCGTGGGGCCTGCGTACCGACATCCGCGCCAGCATCAATCTTTCCGAGCTCGCCCGGCGCCAGTTCCGCGAGATCGCCCGCGTGGCCGGTCTCGTGTTCAACGGCTATCCGGCGCAGGGCAAGACGCTACGCCAGTTGCAGGCGTCGAGCGGGTTGCTGTTCGACGTGTTGCGCCGCCACGACCCCGCCCATCCGTTGCTCTGGCAGGCCGAGCGCGAGGTGCTCGACCAGCAGCTCGACTACTCGCGCCTGCGTGCGTGCCTGCTTCGCGTCGCCCGGTCGCGGCTCGTCTGGCACGAGACGAAGCGTCTGAGTCCCCTCGCGTTCCCGCTATGGGTGGAACGCCTGCGCGGCGGCATCGCGGCGGACGACTGGAAGACGCGCGTCGAGCGGATGCTCGCCTCGCTGGAAGCGGGGGCGGACGCATGATGACGCACGACATCGAAGTCGCCGGCGAGCGGCTGACGCTGCATGCGCACCGGGCGCTCTACTGGCCCGCCCGTCGCATGCTGATGGTGGCGGACGTCCATTTCGGCAAGGGCGCGGTGTTCCGCCGTGCGGGCATCGCGGTGCCCAGCGGCGATACCGAGGACGATCTCGCGCGCCTCGACGGGCTGATCGAAACATTCGCTCCCGCGACGCTCGCGGTACTCGGCGACCTTGTCCACGGCAACGCGACCGAACGCAGCGCGTGGGTCGACGACGTGCGGGCCTGGCGCCGCCGTCACCATGCCACCGAGATGCTGCTGATCGCCGGCAACCACGATCGTCACTTCGACGTGGCGTCCCTGGGCATCGACGTGCGCCCGGGACACCTCGACGTCGCCCCGTTCGTCCTCGCGCACCATCCCGAACGGCACGACGGCGGCTACACGCTCGCCGGCCACGTCCATCCCGGCGTGGCCGTCCGCGACGGCTGGCGCAAGCATCGCCTGCCCGCCTTCGTCTTCGATCGCGATGTCGGCATGCTGCCCGCCTTCGGCACGCTGACGGGACTGCACGACGTGCGCGTCGAGCCCGGCCGCCGCATCGTCGCCGCGACGCCGGCAGGGCTCGTCCCGATGCGCTGAGCCTGTTGCCTTCGTCGGAGGCTGGCATAATCGCGCCCACGACAAGGAGGGATCGCATGAAGCGTCTGTTGGTGGGGGTATTCGCGGCCGCGATGGCCAGTGCGGCGTTCGCCGCCGGCCCGCTCGCGGTGAGGCAGAGGATCGAGGCGAGCATGCTTGTCACGGGCTCGATCGTGGTGGCACCCGACGGGAACGTCACCGGTTACGAACTCGACAAGCAGGACAAGATCCCGCCCGAGATCGTGGAACTCGTCCGATCGGCCACGACGGCATGGCGCTTCGAGCCCGTGCTGCGCGACGGGCAGGCCGTGAGCGCGAAGGCGCACATGGCACTGCGCATCGTGGCGCGTCGCGACGATCCGACGAAGAAGGAATTCACCGCGCACATCGTGGGCGCCAGCTTCGGCGACGACGGCAAGGGCGGCGAGGAGATCACCTACCTCGACCGGCATCCGCCGTCGTACCCCTCGGCCGCCGCCGCGGCACGCGTGCAAGGCACGGTATACCTCCTGCTGCGCGTCGACCATGACGGCAAGGTCACCGATGCCTTCGCCGAGCAGGTGAACATGGGCGTGGTCGGATCGGATTCGGAGCTGCGCGTCTGGCGCAAGGCGCTCGCCAATCCGGCCGTGCAGGCCGCGAAGACGTGGACCTTCCAGCCGCCGACGAAGGGGCCGCATGCGAACGATCCGTTCTACATCGTCCGTGTGCCGGTGACCTTCCGCATCAACCGAGACCCGGCGAGGTCCGATCGGTACGGCACCTGGCAGGCCTACGTGCCGGGCCCGAAGGAGCAAGCACCCTGGGCCGAGGCATCCCCCGCCGCGAGCGACGCGGTACCGGACGGTTCGCTCTTCCTGGTCAACACCGGGCTGAAGCTGACCACGCCGCTCGACCGCTCCTGACGCGACCGTCGTAGGAGCGCAGCTGGGCGCGATGGGTGCTTGCGGCGAGCACCCGATCGCGCCCAGGTGCGCTCCAACAGCTATTGGGCGGGCCTTTCGGCGAGCGCCGCGACCAGCGCGCGCACCGTCGCGACGTCCGTGCGGGTTTCGCCTGCGCCCATGCCGAGCGCGTCGCCCGCCATGCGCCGCATCGCCGAGGGCAGGCGCCGCTTCGCCGACGCGTGGAATTCCCGCGCGCGCGTCGCGTCGCGAAGATCCGCGACGTTGCCGGGCTCGATGCCGGCACCGGGCATCACGACGATGCGGTCGCCCGCCTGCGACACGAGCTGCGCGATCGTCGACGCGCCCGCGACCGCGGTCGCCATCCCGCCCGACGTGAGCACGCGTTCGAAACCCAGCCCGACGATGGTCTCGAGCGCGGCGTGCTTGTCCGCGATCAGATCGAACGCGCGATGGAACGTGACGCCCATCCCTTCCGCGGCGCGCACGAACAACGCGCAGGTGTCCGCGTCGACCTCGCCTTCCGCGGTGAGCGCACCGATGACCACGCCATCGCATCCGAGTGCACAGCAGTGCGCGATGTCGTCGAGCATCGCCTCCACTTCGGCGTTCTCGTAGACGAAGTCGCCGGCGCGCGGTCGGACGAGCACATACAGCGGAATGTCCAGCCCTTCGCGCGCCAGCGCGATCGTGCCGTGCGACGGCGTCACGCCGCCTTCCTCCAGGCTCGCGCAGAGTTCCACGCGTCCCGCGCCGCCCTCCTGCGCCGCGAACGCGGAAGCCACCGAGTTGGCCGCGACTTCGAGCAGCGCCATCTCAGTAGGTGCTCTTACCGGGGATGAGCGTGTCCTGCCGGGTCGCATCGCACACCGCGTACGAGAATCCCTTCTGGATCGCCCACGCGCCGACATTGCCCTTCTTGTCCATGGCGAGGAAGCCGACCTGGAGGTCTTTCGCCTCCGGCTTGCGGCGCAAGATGCGCTCCACCGCTTCGCGGCAGGCGTCTTCCGGCGAACGGCCCTGACGCATCAGCTCCACGACCAGGAAGCTGCCGACGTTGCGGATCACTTCCTCGCCCACGCCCGTCGACGTCGCGCCGCCGACCTCGTTGTCGACGTAGAGGCCCGCGCCGATGATCGGACTGTCGCCGACGCGGCCGTGGAGCTTCCATGCCATGCCGCTGGTCGTGCAGGCGCCGGACAGGTTGCCCTTCGCGTCGATGGCGATCATGCCGATGGTGTCGTGATTGCTCGCGTCGCCGGGCGTGCCGCCGGGGCCCGCGTTGTACGTCTTCACTTCGCTGTTGGCGACCGGCTTGTACTTCGCCGTCTTCAGCCACTCGTGCCAGGCCTTCTCCGAATCCGGCGTCAGCAGTTCCTCGCGCGGGAACCCCTGCTCGAGCGCGAACTGCAGGGCGCCGTCGCCCGCCAGCAGCACGTGCGGTGTGCGTTCCATCACGCGGCGCGCCACCGAGATCGGATGGGCGATGTGCTCCATCGCCGCGACGGCCCCGCAATTGCCGTGCTCGTCCATGATGCTGGCGTCGAGGGTGACCTTGCCGTCGCGGTCGGGATAGCCGCCCTTGCCCACGCTGTGGTTGCGCAGGTCGGCCTCGGGAACGCGCACGCCCTGCTCCACCGCGTCGAGCGAACGGCCACCCGTCGAGAGTACCTTCCACGCCGCCTGGTTGGCGGCGACGCCGAAGTCCCACGTCGAACACACGCGCGGAAGCATGCCGCCGCTAGCCGTCGCAACCGGCGCCGCGCCCCTGGCGATGCCCTGCGCGGTCAGCGCCATGCCGGAGGCGATCGTCGCCCCCTGGAGGAAACGTCTGCGATCCATGGGTACCCTCAATCGACGACGCGCCTGTCGCGTCGTTCCCGATGGTCGCATGCCCGTCGCCCGGACGGCCAGCCGCGCAGCGCTCGGCGCGAACGAACGCGTGGGCGGCGAGCAGGCGTGCCCGCGCCGATTCGGCCAGCGCCGCGGCGACGATCGAGAGCATGGCGAGGATCGCCAGCACGACGACGAGGATGGCGCCGCGCTCAGCGCGCACGCGGTCGCCACACGGTGCGTTCGAAACGACGGCCATCGATCGTCCACAGCGCGACGCCGATCGCCAGTGCGTCGTCGCCGTGTCCTTCCGCGAGCGGCACGCGCCGGATCGATCCGTTCGGGCCGGGCACGTCGGCCCGGAAGGCGACGCGCGCGATGCCGTCGAGGTAGGTCTCGCAGGTAAGCTCGCAACGCATCAGCCCGCGCTCCGTGAACCAGGCGACCTGCCTGCCGTCCACCGTCAGCACGAGGGCCGCGGGCCCCTCGTGGCCCTCGTGCCCGGCGCAGGCGATCGAACCCACGCAACCGCGCCACGTGTCCGACGACCGGAGGTCCCGGGCGATCGCTGCGAGCGCCAGCCATGCCGCGTCGTCCGCGCGCGCCGTCGCGAGCCTGCGCGCCGCCGCGACGCCGGCCAACGACAGGGACGTCATGGCGATGGCCGAGACGACCGTGGCGACGGCAAGCCCGACGAGCAGTTCGACCAGCGTGGTGCCCCGTGCGGCGGGCGTCATGGAACGACGGGCCAGGCGAGCAATTCGTCGCGCTGCCACGCGATGCGAATCGTGCATGCCGAACGGTCGCACGACACATCGCCCGACGCGGCGGGCCCGAGGTGGTCGCGCAGCGCGGCGCGGAAGGCGGCGATGTCGGTGGCCGCGAGCTGCGCGCCGTCGCATCCGGTGCGGCAGTCGATGGTTGGCTTCGCGAGACGCGCATACTCGCCGGCCCATGCCGCCGCGCTGTTGACGCGCATGCGCCCCTCGAGTCCCGCGGCGATCGACGCGGCGGCGACGAGCCGGGACGCTCGCGCATGCGTCGCCAGCGCGTGCGCCATCCAGGTCGCGTTGGCCGCCGCGCCGATCGCGAAGACGGCGAGCGCGACGAGGGCTTCGATGAGGGACGAGCCGGCGGTGCGATGCATGCGTGCGAGCGTGCGGGGCCGCGGGCGGCGGCGAAGCCGGTCGTGGCCTCGTGCACCGATGGAAACCTGCCATGCCGATGCGTCGTCGCGAGCACCCTTCGCCCGCAAGCGGGCTCCCACGACAGCCAGCCAAAAAAAACCCCG
This sequence comes from Luteibacter sp. 329MFSha, assembly GCF_900111665.1. Classification (NCBI taxonomy): domain Bacteria; kingdom Pseudomonadati; phylum Pseudomonadota; class Gammaproteobacteria; order Lysobacterales; family Rhodanobacteraceae; genus Luteibacter; species Luteibacter sp. 329MFSha. The sequence goes on from NZ_FOJE01000001.1 coordinate 1,426,154, forward strand.
CCGTCACCGGCGGGGTCTTTTTTCGGCGATGCGCCGGCGATTAAGCGGCGACTTCGACGCCCGACGCCTGGGCACCCTTCGGGCCCTGGGTCACTTCGAACTTCACGCGCTGGCCTTCCTGGAGACTACGGAACCCCTTCGAATTGATCGCAGAAAAGTGGACGAACACGTCCTCCCCACCGTCCTCGGGCGCGATGAAACCGAAACCCTTGGCATCGTTGAACCACTTGACCGTACCGAAACGCATTGCGGAAACCTCTGGACATGGACTGGAAGCGCTCCCGGATGGCGAGGCGTTCCCCATGGATCCCCTTGGCCTGCCCCCGCGGCGCGACGGAAGTATCAACATGTTTCAGACCAAAGCGCAACTGCGACTCTTTCCGATTACCCCTGCGCGAGCAGGCGGCCCAGGATCGGCGGCACGTTGGCGGTGGCCGCCGCCAGGTGCGCGAAGATCTCCTCGATGCTGATTTCCTCGTCGTCGCCGGCGCCCGCGGCGAAGTTGGCCACCAGCGCCAGGCAGGCGAATTCCAGATCCAGTTCCCTCGCCAGCGCCGCCTCCGGCATGCCCGTCATGCCGACCAGGTCGCAGCCGTCGCGCTTCATCCGCGCGATCTCGGCACGGGTTTCCAGGCGCGGCCCCTGGGTCACGCCGTGGACGCCGCCGTCGATCACCGCGAGCCCCTCGGCGCGGGCTGCCGCGACGATCGCCGCGCGCAGGCTCGCCGTATACGGCTCGCTGAAATCGATGTGGCGGACTTCGGCACCCTCGACGTCGTTGAAGCTGGTGTAGCGGCCGTGGGTGTAGTCGATGATCTGGTCGGGCACCACGAGGGTGCGCGGCCCCATGTCGTCGCGAATGCCGCCGACGGCGTTGATCGCGACGACCCGGCGCGCGCCGAGCTCATGCAGGGCCCAGAGATTGGCGCGGTAGTTCACGCGGTGCGGGGGCACGGTGTGGCTCTCGCCGTGCCTCGCGAGGAACGCGAGCCGCTTGCCACGGAAGGTTCCCGTGACGACATCGCCGGAGGCCGGCCCGAACGGCGTGTCCACCGCGTGCCGCTCGGGGTTCTCCAGACCGTCGAACGCGTAGAGGCCACTGCCGCCGATGACGGCGAGATCGATGCTCATCGGAGTCAGTCCTTCAGCGCGTAGATGGCGGGCAGGTTGCGCGCCTGCTCGTGGTAATCCATGCCGTAGCCGAACACGTAGCGGTCCGGCAGGTCGACGCCGCTGAAGTCGGCCTCGATGCCTTCGGCCCGGCGGCTATGGAGCTTGGTGCAGAGCACGGCGAGCAGCACCCGCGCCGCGCCCATGTCGAGGCAGGCGTCGCGGACGGCTTTCAGCGTATGGCCTTCGTCGAGGATGTCGTCGACGAGCACCACCGTACGTCCGTTCAGCGGCACCTCCGGACGGCGCAACCAGTGCAGTTCGCTGCCGCTGGTCTGCCCGCGGTAGCGCGTGGCGTGCACGTAGTCGAACTCGAGGTCCGTTCCGATCCGCAGCGCGAGCTGACCGGCGAAGATCAGGGCACCGTGCATGACGGTGAGGAACACGGGACGCTCGCCCGCGAGAGCGGCGTCGATCTCCTGCCCCATGCGGGCGATTTCGACGTCGAGCTGCTCACGGGTGAACAGGATGTCGGCGTTCTGAAGCGCGGTATCGAGCGAAGCGGCGGTCATGGGCGGATCAGGACTCCAGGGCGGTCACGCGCGCGATGAAGCGGTCGCGTTGGGGATTGTCGACGAGGCCTTCCCAGGTCGAGCCGATCGCACCGCGCAGGGGCGCGATGCGCTCGACCGGCGACGGTCGGCGGTCCTTCACCGCCTCGATCGCTTCGGGCACCACGTCGGGGAAACAGGCCAGCACGAGGTCGCAGCCGGCGTCGAGGTTCGCCGCGGCGCGTGCCGCGACACCGCCGACGCTGCCGGCGGCGGCCATGCTGATGTCGTCGCCGAACACGCAGCCGCGGAAGCCGAGTTCGCCGCGCAGGATCTCCTCGATCCAGACGTGGGAGTAACCGGCCGGCTGGTCGTCGACCGCGGTGTACGTGACGTGCGCCGCCATGACGGCTTCGGCACGTGCCTCGATGCCCGCGACGAACGGCTTGAGGTCGCCACCGAGGATGTCGGCCTTGCTGCGGGTGTCGATCGCGGCGGCCTCGTGGGTGTCCTCGCGAACGAACCCGTGGCCGGGGAAATGCTTGAGCACGGCGGCCATGCCGCCGAGGTGCATGCCGCGCACGTAGGCCTGCACGAGTTCGGCGGCGACGTCGGGATCGGCGTGGAACGCCCGATTGCCGATCGCGCGGTTCCCGTGCCCGACGTCGGCCACGGGAGCGAAGCTGAAATCGACGCCGATGGCACGCATCTCGCTCGCCATGATCCAGGCGTGTTCCTCGGCGCGGTTCACCGCCTCGACCGGATCGGTGTCGTACAGCGCGCCGATCGCGGCCAGCGGCGGAAGCCGGGTGAATCCTTCGCGGAACCGCTGGACGCGGCCGCCTTCCTGGTCGACGCAGACGAGGAAGTCCTCGCCGGCGACGTCGCGGATGGCCTCGATGAGCGCGGTCACCTGCTCGCGCGATGCGAAATTGCGCGAGAAGAGGACCGCCCCGACGACGCCGGGCGCGAGCAGCTGGCCGTGCTCGTGCGGCGCGAGTTCGGTGCCGGCAAGACCGATGATCAGCATGCGGTGTCTCCCTTCCCTTCCCGTTCGGCGATCGACCACGCCGCGAACGGCCGGTCGATCAGGTTGACGTTGTAGTAGCGGGCCTGCTCGCTCACTTCCGCGCCCAGCCACGCCGGCCGCGGAAAACGCGCGTCGACCGACGGCAGTTCCACCTCGGCCACGACGAGCCCGGCGTTCTCGCCCAGGAACTCGTCGATCTCGAAGTGCGCCCCTTCGATCATGACGTGATGGCGGACCTTCTCCACGACGCCGTCGCACAGTTCGCGCAGCAGCTGCTCCGCGTCGTCCGGCGGCACCGGGTACTCGAATTCGTGGCGCTCGATGCCCAGCGTGGCGGACTTGATGTTGAGCCAGGCATGACCGTCGGCGAGACGCACGCGCACCGACGCTTTCGCCATGCCGCCCGCGATGGCGGCCGCGCCGACGAGGTAACCCTGCGCCATGCGTTCGCTCCGCTCCACGAGGGCGCGCCAGCCGTCGCCGGCGAGGAGGAACTTGCGCTCGATTTCGACGCCCATGCGTGCTCCGTCTCTATCAGCCGCGCTCGAACAGCGCGATCGACTCCACGTGCGCGGTGTGAGGGAACATGTCCATCACGCCCGCGGACACGAGCCTGAAGCCGTGCTTCTGCACGAGGATACCCGCATCGCGGGCCAGCGAACCCGGGTGGCACGACACGTAGACGATCCGGTCGGTGCCCTTGCGCGGGAGATATTCCAGCACCTTGTCCGCGCCGGCGCGCGGCGGGTCGAGGAGGATCTTGTCCCACGCCTGCTTCGCCCAGGGCTCGTCACGCTGGTCCTCGAACAGGTTGGCGACGCGAAAGGACGCGTTCGCCAGTCCGTTGCGCGCGGCGTTGGCGGCCGCCCGCTCCACCAGGCCATGCTCGCCCTCCACACCGACGACCTCGGCGACGTGACGCGCGATGGGCAGCGTGAAGTTGCCGAGGCCGCAGAAGAGGTCGAGCACGCGATCGCCCGGACGCAGGTCGAGCAGCTCGAGCGTGCGCGCCAGCATCCGCTGGTTCATCCCCGCGTTGACCTGGACGAAATCCAGCGGCTGGAATTCCAGCTCGACGTCGTCGGCCGGCACCGCGAACGCGAGGCGAGGCGCGTCGGGCCAGATCGGATGCACGGTGCTGTGGTTGCCCGGCTGCAGGAATATCGCGAAGCCGTGCGCCTTGCCGAAGGCGACGAGCGCGTCGCGGTCGCGGTCCGAAAGCGGCGCGAGGTGACGGAACACCAGCGCGACGGTGTCGTCACCGGCGGCGAATTCGATCTGCGGAATGTCGCGCGCCGCGTCGAGCCCACCGATCAGCGTGGCGAGCAGGCCGACCTTGGGTCCAAGTGCGGGATGGATCACCTCGCAGGTCTCGATGTCGGCCACGAAACGCGGATTGGATTCCTCGCGGAATCCCACCAGCACGCGCTCCTTCTTGGCGACGTAGCGCACGGAGAAGCGACCCTTGCGACGGTAGGCCCACGGCTGGTCGACCAGCGGAGGCAGCCACGCCTCCGGCGTGACCTTGCCCAGGCGCTCGAAATTCTCGGCGAGCACGTGCTGCTTGGCCGCGATCTGCGCCGCGGGCGCCATGTGCTGCAACGAGCAGCCGCTGCACTGGCCGAAGTGACGGCAACGCGGCACGACGCGGTCGGGCGAGGGTTCGACGATCTCGACGACTTCGGCGTCGTCGTAGTTGCGGTGCCGCTTGCGATATTTCAGCAGCACGCGTTCGCCCGGCAGCGCGCCGGAAACGAACGTGGCCTTGTTGTCGATACGGGCGACGCCCCGGCCGTCATGGCTGAGGTCGGTGATGGTGGCTTCGAATTCGGTCATGCGCTCAAAAACGTGAAAGCCCGGACCGCCGATGGCCCGGGCTGGCTGGGAGGACGCGCCACACGGTGGCGCGAGCGTTCCTGGCGAAGGCGCCTATTTGCGTTTCCAGGCGCCGGAGGCGTCACGATAATACCAGCCCGGCGGAGCCTTCTGGATCCAGCCGTCCGCGAAGGTCTTGCGGATCTGCGGCTCCCATTCCGGGTGGCCGTTGGCGCTCGCGATCTCGCGGTAGAGGGCGGCACGGTCCGCGTTCTCCTGCGCGACCAGGGCATTGGCCTGCGAACGCTGGTCGAGCGGCAGCGCGCCCGCGTCGCGCACGGCCACGTCGCCGTTCGCGGTGAAGCCGACGGCGCCACTGTCGAACAGGCCCTTGAGCTGACCGGCGAAGCGCCCTTTCATGCGTTCCCGGATGGCATCGGTCGCGGGCGTGCGAATCTGGATGTCCGGCGAATCGGCCGCATGGGCGGCCGGGACGACGAGGTCGAGGATCGACGCCGAGGGCTGCTTGCCGGCCGGCGGCTTCGCTGGCGCCGGTTCCTTCGGGGCGGGCTTCGTCGCGCCGCTCTCGTCGAGCACCGTGCCGATGAACTGGTCCGCCGCCTTCTGGGCCGCGGCCTCGGGAAAATAGACATTGATCGTGACGCAGCCGACGAGCGCGACGAGCGCCGTCAGCAGCATGAAAATAAGCGGTTTACGCATGATTCCTTGCTCCGTTTCGAGATCGGGTCGACCTATCGTACGACGGGTCCGTCACCCTGGGTCGCGGCCTGCAGCCGGCGGACGAGCGTCGGCCAATCCACGTCGCGCTGGTGGCCGACGACCGTCAGACGCGGCAATCCGCTGCCTTCGACGATAGTGTAGCCATCCTTCGCGGGACCCAGCCCGCCCATGCTGCAGATGTCTCCCTTGAGGGTGCAGGACAGGCCGATGCGCTTGTAGCCAAAGGTCTTGAAGAGCTTCATCACCGCGCCCTGCAGCCCGCCGGCGATGCCGCCGCCGCCCACGGAGGTAAGGTTGTTCACGGCTTTCTGGCTGATGCGTCCGCCTTCGTCCGCCACGAAATTCGCCCTGAACGCCGCGGGCGTCCAGCCGACGAGGCGCAGGTCGTCCACGCTGCCGCGCAACCTGCCCGTGATGCTGCCGAAGTCGAACACCGACGTGAGCAGCCCGAGGTCGAGCTGGCGCAGCGCGATGTCGCCGGTGAGTACCGGTGCATCGCCGAAGGGACGCGAGAGCGTCATGCCGGTCACGTCGACGAAGCCGTCGAAGGCATTGATCGACAGACCGCCGCCCAGCTCCACGCGGTCGTCCACGTAGCGCAGCGATGGCACGGCACCGCCGAGCTTGCCCTGGAACTCGGGCCAGCCCAGCGCGCGGCAGAACGCGGCCATGTCGATCTGTGTCAGCGCCAGCGAAGTCTCCAGGCGTTCGCCCGTCGCGGCGGCGGGCCGCAACGAGAGACCCAGCACGCGAAGCTGCCCGTCGAGCACCGGGATCGCCAGCGACTTCTCCAGACGAAGCACGCCGCCCGTGCTGCGCCATGTCGCCTCGGCCGCGCCGTTGGGGATGCGGTAGACCCGCAACGCGCGCCAGCCGAGGCGGGTCTGCGGCCGGTCGTCGACGGCGCTCCAGTCGAGCGCGCCATGGATACCGTCGACGCCCAGCCGCCCCTCCGAGAGCGCGAGGTCCAGGCCCTGCGTCTGCATGGCGAATGCCTTGATCGCGCCACCGTCCATCGCGAGGTGGCCCGCCACCTCGCCGGTCAGGCGCAGGTCGCCCAGCCCCGCGTCCCGCAGGATCCCCTTCCCGTAGCGCGTGGACGCCGCCGGGAAGCGGGCGTTGAAGCGGTCGAGCTTGAGGGTGGAGAGGTCGCCATTGGCGGCGAAGGCCATCTCGCCTTCGAGCTGCAGCGCATCGGGATCGGTAAGGCGCAGGCGCCGGATCGCCAGCGCCCCTTTCTGCGAGCGCGCGGCGAGTGAGAGCTGGACGGCATGCGCCGGGAGATCGGCGTACAGGGCACCGAGCAGGACATCGCCACCGCGCAGGGTCGCGTCGAGGTCGATCGAGCTCCCATCCGCGCGGCTGTCGAAGCCGAGGCGGCCCGAGCCGGAAATGGACTGTCCCGCCATCTTTCCGCCCGGCGTGTCGAACCCGACGCCGTCGAGCGCGAACTGCCCGGCGGCCTGCACGCCCCCATCCAGCAGGTCGAGCGCGAGGTCGGCGTCGACGCGGCCCGTCGTGGTCTTGCCCGACCAGACGGTGGACAGCAGGCCCTGCAGCCACCCGGCCGGCAGGCCCTTGAGCGTGATCTGGGCATGCGACGGCTGATCGATCGGCATGGCGACCTCGGCCAGCGCCTTGTCCTGCGTGATCGAGATGGCCAGGGTGTTCGCCGCGTCGTCGGCCACCATGTGCAGCCGGGCGTCGCCGAGGGCGCCGCCCGGCGCCCCGCGAAGACGCACCGAACCGTCGAACACCCAGCGGCCGAGCTCGTCGCGGTCCAGCGTGCCGTCCATCGCGAGTCCCGTCTTGCGCCAGCCCAGGGCGGGGAGGTCGGCGCGATCCGCCGCCAGCTTCAGGGTCAGGCCCTGGCCGTCGGCCACGGGGTCGATGTCCGCATGCATGCCGCGCAGTTCCATGCCCGGCACGGTCAGCGCGTCCGCCCCGACCGAAAGCCCCGCCCACGCGCCGCCGCTCCACGCCAGAACGGCCAGGGCGACGAGGATCAGGGGGATCGTGCGGGTTGATACGGAAAGCATGCTCGGCCATTCTGCCAAATCCAGATGAACGACACGGAACGTTACATGCCCGAGGAAGCCCTTTCCGTCATCGATCCCGTCGTACGGGCGCGCATCCTCGTCGCCGACGACGATGCGTCGACACGACAATTCTTAAGCGCGGCGCTGCGGACGCAGGGTTACCTCGCCTCCGTGGCGCAGGACGGCGCCGAGGCCTGCGCGCTCGCGCGGTCGGAGCGTTTCGACGCGCTGCTGCTGGACTGCCGCATGCCGGGCGGGGGCGCGGTCGAGGTGCTCGCCGCGCTGCGTGGCGACCCCTCGGCGGCGTCGCGCGACGCGGTCGCCCTTGCCACCAGCGCGGAGATGCCCGCGACGCTGCGCGTGGCGCTCGCCGACGCGGGCTTCGTCGGCGTGGTGGAGAAGCCGTGCCGCATCGCCTCGCTGCTGGAGACGCTCGCGGCGACCCTTGGCGTCGATCGGGACCTCCGCGTGCTCGACGACGACGCCAGCCTCAAGGCCACCGGCGACGCGGGGACGATGGCCGCCCTGCGCGGCCTGCTGCGCGGCGAACTGGTCGAGCTGCTCGCGACGCTCGACCAGCGCGCGTACGTGCCCACCGGCCTCGTCGAAGAGCTCCACCGGTTGCGCTCCGCCTGCGGCTTCTGCGGCGCCACCCGGCTCGGCATGCAGGCGAAGGCCTTGCAGGCGCACATCGAGAACGGCCACGGCATCGCGCCGGATGCGCTCGGTCGTTTCCGGATGGAAGTCGAGGCGACCCTCGCGGCGTTGACGCCGTAGAAAGCCGCCCGTGGGAGCGGACTTCTCGCGAAAGGCGGCAGGCCCTGTGGCTCACGGCCCCAACGGCGTCGCGGCGAGCGCCGCTCCCACAGGCATCGGTGCCGTGTGGGAGCGGACCTGGCCGCGACGACTTCTCGCGAAAGGCAGCAGGCCCTGTGGCCCGCGGCCCCAACGGCGTCGCGGCGAGCGCCGCTTCCACAGGCATCGGTGACGTGTGGGAGCGGACCAGGCCGCGACGGCTTCTCGCGAAAGGCAGCAGGCCCTGTGGCTCACGGCCCCAACGGCGTCGCGGCGAGCGCCGCTCCCACAGGCATCGGTGCCGTGTGGGAGCGGACCTGGCCGCGACGGCTTCTCGCGAAAGGCAGCAGGCCCTGTGGCCCGCGGCCCCAACGGCGTCGCGGCGAGCGCCGCTCCCACAGATGCCATCCGCGGCCCGTGGGAGCGGACCCGGCCGCGACGGCTTCTCGCGAAAACGCAGCAGGCTCTGTGGGCTCACGGCCCCAGCGGCGCCGCGGCAAGGGCCGCCTCAGCGCAACACGCGCCAGGCGCGTAGTTCGCCGCCGCCGAGATGGAACGCGATCACCTGGCGCATCATCCGCCGCAGCGATGCGAGGCCGGCCGTATCCGGCGCTTCGTCGGCGGCGAGTGCCAGCAGGTCGGCTCCGCGGATCGCGTGCGGGTCGCCCATGCGTCCGGGCATGACGCCGGATTCGGGATCGTAGAAATACGCAGCTGCCGGATCGACCGCTTCGCCGGACGACGCGTCGACGTCGAGCTGCAACGCGTAACCCAGCGAATCGAGCATGTCGCGCTCGAACCGGCGCAGCGTCCATGCCAGAGGCTCGCTGGCAGCCATCCGGCGCAGCGTTCGCTCGTAAAGGGCGAAGAGTTCGGGGTTCGGATCCTGGCGACCGGTCAGACGCACGACCAGCTCGTTGAGGTAGAGGCCGGCCAGCCCGGCGTCGCCGATGAGTCGCATGACCGCGCCCGACGGCTCCGCGCCGCGCAGCGTCGCCAGTTCGCCCTTCGTGATCAGGTCCATCGCCAGACGCTGGAACGGTTCGAGCTGGGCCCGCTGCAGGCGCGCGCGTTCGTTGCGCACGCCACGCGCGACCACGCCGATCCGGCCGAGATCCGGCGTGAGGCATTCGACGAGCAGCGACGTCTCCCGGTACGGCCGGGCGTGCAGGACGAACGCGGGCTGCTGTTCGACGCGCATCGGCAACGGCGCCCGGAGGGCTTACTCGTAGCCGAAGCGCTTGAGCAGGTTCTCGTCGTCGGCCCAGCCTTCGCGCACCTTCACCCAGAGCTTGAGGAACACCTTGCGTTCGAACAGGTGCTCCATCTGCTTGCGGGCGGACGTGCCGATGGCCTTGAGCTGCGCGCCGCCGTCGCCGATGACGATGGCTTTCTGGCCGTCGCGCTCCACCCAGATCACGGCATGGACCTCGGCGATGCCGTCGGGGCGATCCTCGAAGCGCTCGATCTCGACGGTGGTGGCGTACGGAAGCTCCTGGTCGAGACGCAGCATCAGCTGCTCGCGCACCATCTCCGCCGCGAGGAAGCGCTCGCTGCGATCGGTGATCTCGTCCTCGCCGTAGATCGCCGGCTGCTCCGGCAGGCGCTTCAGGATGCCCTTCTCGAGCCCCGCCAGCCCCTTCGACTTCAGCGCGCTGACGTAATAGACGTCGTCGAACGGATGCTTCTGCATCAGGTCCGCGACGAACGGCAGCATGGCCGCCTTGTCCTTCTGCAGGTCGACCTTGTTGATCGCGAGCAGCTTCGGCATGTCCTTCTGCTCGGACAGGGCCGCGTACATCGCCATGTCCTCGTCCGTCCAGCGGCCGGCTTCGATTACCTGGACCGCGAGGTCCACTTCGGTGATCGCCGCCCGCGCGGCGCGGTTGAGGCTGCGGTTCATCGCGCGCTTGCCGCCGCGGTGCAGGCCCGGCGTGTCGACGTAGAGGATCTGGCCCTCGGGCTTGCTCGAGATGCCGAGGATACGGTGGCGGGTGGTCTGCGGGCGATGGCTGACGATGCTCAGTCGCACGCCGATGAGGGCGTTGAGCAGCGTCGACTTGCCGACGTTCGGGCGGCCGGTCAGCGCCACGTAACCGCAGCGGAAATCGTCGTCGACCAAGGTGTCGTTTTCGGGGGTATCGATGTCGTTCATGTCTTTTCTTCCAGCAGACGGCGAAGCACCGCTTCGGCTGCGTCCTGCTCGGCTGAGCGCCGGCTGCCCCCGCGTCCTTCGACGCGGATCGGCTCCGGCTCCTCGATGGCGCAGCTCACGTCGAAGATCTTCTCGTGATCTTCGCCGTAGCTGTCGATGAGTTCGTAAACGGGCAAGGGCATGCCCCTGCCCTGCAACCATTCCTGCAGGCGCGTCTTGGCGTCCTTGCTGGAACGCTTGATTTCTGCCACGCGGGGCGTGAACAACCTGCGCACGACCTGGCGGCAGGCGTCGTAGCCGTCGTCCAGGTAGACCGCGGCCACCAGGGCCTCGAAGGCGTCGGCGAGGATGGAATCGCGACGGAAACCGCCGCTCTTCAGTTCGCCCGGCCCGAGCTTCAGCTGGTCGCCGAGTTCGAGCTCCCGGGCGATCACCGCGAGCGCCTGCCCGTTCACGAGCTGCGCGCGGAGCCGGGAGAGTTCGCCTTCGCTCGCCTTCGGGTGCGCCTCGAAGAGCAGCTCCGCGACCGTGGCGCCCAGCAGGGCATCGCCGAGGAACTCCAGGCGCTCGTTGTTCGGCTTGCCGGCGCTGCGATGAGTCAGCGCCAGCTGGGCCAGGTCCGGGTTACGGAAGGAATGAGGAAACGGCACGATGTCTCGTTACATGGGCGCATTCCTCAACTGCACCGCGTTGGAGAAGTGCAGGAGGAAGTCGATGTTGTAGAGGAAGGGGATCTTCTTGTCGTAGGCGATCTTCAGCGTGGCGCCGTTGCCGGCGCGGTCCAGCGTGATGTCCTTGGGCTGGATCGTCGCATCGTCCACGTACTGGAAGCCCATCTTGAAGATGAGATCGCGACGGATGCTGTCGAGGTCCTGCGCGCTGCCGCTCGTCGCGACCTGCGACATGGCCTTCTTCACGCCGAAGTACTCGATGTAGGACGGCACGAGCTTCATGGCCATGAAGGCGAAGAAGCCGAGCACGAGCAGCACGATGACGAAGCCGATGAGGGTGATGCCCGATTGCCTGGATTTCATGATCGTGTCCCGCCGCCGTGGCGGCCCCCTGTGCAAGACGTGGAATGCGTACGGGGCGCCCTGTGCGCCCCGCAGCGGAGATTACCTTGTCCGGCGCCATCCGCAACGCCCATGGCGTCACGGACGCACCACGACATCAATGGATGACCCGACCCATCTTCGAGAAATCGAGCCAGCCGTTGCCCGGGCCGCGCCAGGCGAGCCAGACGAAGAACGCCTTGCCGACCAGGTTCTGCTCCGGCATGCAGCCCCACCAGCGGCTGTCCGTGCTGTTCATGCGGTTGTCGCCCATCACGATGTAGCAGCCCTTCGGCACTTCCGAGGGGACCATCGCGTTGGGGATGTCCAGCGGCATGTTGTAGGCCGGGGTGAGCGCGATCGTGTGGTTGATGCTCCCCAGGTGTTCCGTGTAGAGCTTCGAGCCGAAGGTCATCAGCAGACGGTCCTCGGGACGGCTCATGCTGCCCTTGAACGGGCCGATCTCGTCCGCCGTGACGCGCTCGCCGTTGATGTACAGCTCGCTGCCCCGGGTCTCGATGCGATCACCGGGAAGGCCAATGACGCGCTTGATCCAGTTCTCGCTGGGCACGGGCGCGTTCGGATCCTGGCAGGTCAGGTCGCCGCTGCGGACCGTTTTGCCGTTTTCGTCCTTGCACAGGTAGCCCGGAAAGCGGAACACGACCACGTCGCCGCGGCGCGGTTCGCCGTTGGCGAGCAGCTTGTTGTTGAAGGCCGGCATGCGCAGGCCATAGGCGAACTTGTTGACCAGGATGAAATCGCCGACGTCGAGCGTGGGCATCATCGAGCCCGAAGGGATCCGGAACGGCTCCGCGACGAACGAGCGCAGGATGAGCACGACGAGGATCACCGGGAACAGCGAACGGGCCCAGTCGACCGGCCACGGCTCGGGCTGCTCGGTGCCGGCCGCTTCCGACCGGGCGCGGCGCGCCTTCGCGAGGAACAGGCGATCGAACAGCCAGACGACGCCGAAGAGGACCGTCAGGCCGAGAAGGATCGCCGAGAAATCAAATGCCGCCATACCAACTCCATCAGTAGTGAGGGGCCCTTACGGCCCATTCCGGCGCATCCGGCGCCGGGAATCCATGGGTGAAACGTCATGCCACGACCGTGGCCGGGTTTACTTGTCGACCTTGAGCACGGCGAGGAAGGCTTCCTGCGGGATTTCCACGCTGCCGACCTGCTTCATGCGCTTCTTGCCTTCCTTCTGCTTCTCCAGCAGCTTCTTCTTGCGCGAGACGTCGCCGCCGTAGCACTTGGCCAGCACGTTCTTGCGCAGCGCCTTCACGGTCGAGCGCGCGATGATGGCGGCGCCGATGGCGGCCTGGATCGCCACGTCGAACTGCTGGCGCGGGATGAGGTCCTTCATCCGCTCCACCAGCTCCCGGCCGCGCCGTTCGGCATGCGAACGGTGCACGATCAGGCTCAGGGCGTCGACCCGATCGCCGTTGATCAGGACGTCCACGCGGACGAACGGACCGGCGTCGAAGCGGTCGAGGTGGTAGTCCATGGAGGCGTAGCCACGCGACACCGACTTCAGGCGATCGAAGAAGTCGAGCACGACCTCCGCCAGCGGCAGCTCGTAGGTCACCTGCACCTGCGTGGCGAGGTACTGGATCGACCGCTGCACGCCGCGCTTTTCCTCGCACAGCTTGATCACGTTGCCGACGTAGTCCGACGGCGTGAGGATGTTCGCCACGATGACCGGCTCGCGGATCTCCGCGATCTGCTGCGGCGGAGGCAGCTTGGCCGGGTTGTCCATCTGGATGACCGTGCCATCCGTCTTCACGACCTCGTACACGACGGTCGGGGCGGTGGTGATGAGGTCGAGGTCGTACTCGCGCTCGAGGCGCTCCTGCACGATCTCCATGTGCAGCATGCCGAGGAAGCCGCAACGGAAGCCGAAGCCCATCGCTTCGGAGCTCTCCGGCTCGAAGAACATGGCCGCGTCGTTCAGGCGCAGCTTGTCGAGGGCCTCGCGCAGCGCCGGGTAATCGTCGGCCGAAACCGGGAACAGACCCGCGAAGACTCGCGGCTGCATCGTCTGGAAGCCCGGCAGCGGCTCCTCCGCCGGCTTGCCGGCGTGGGTCAGGGTGTCGCCGACCGGAGCGCCGTGGACGTCCTTGATGGACGCGTTGATCCAGCCCACCTCGCCCGCCGAAAGCTTGTCGAGCTTCTTGCGCTTGGGCGTGAACACGCCGACGTCGTCCACCAGGTGCGTGCGGCCCGTCGACATCACCAGGATCTTGTCGCCCGGACGGATCTCGCCCTGCATGACGCGCACGAGCGACACCACGCCGAGGTAGTTGTCGAACCACGAATCGATGATCAGCGCCTGCAGCTTGTCGGTGTCGCGCGGTTTGGGCGGCGGAATGCGATGGATGATGGCTTCCAGCACCTCGACCACGTTCTGGCCGGTCTTGGCGCTGACGGGGATCGCATCGCTCGCGTCCAGACCGATCACGGCCTCGATCTCGGCCTTGGCCTTGTCGATGTCGGCGGTGGGCAGGTCGATCTTGTTCAGCACGGGGATGACTTCGAGACCCTGCTCGATCGCCGTGTAGCAGTTGGCGACCGACTGCGCCTCGACGCCCTGCGCCGCGTCGACCACGAGCAGCGCGCCTTCGCACGCGGAGAGCGAGCGGCTGACCTCGTACGAGAAGTCGACGTGTCCCGGCGTGTCGATGAAGTTCAGCTGGTAGGTCTTCCCGTCGCGCGCCTTGTACGGCAGCGACACGGACTGGGCCTTGATCGTGATGCCGCGCTCGCGCTCGATCGGGTTGTTGTCGAGGACCTGCGCTTCCATTTCGCGCTCGGACAAGCCGCCGCAAAGCTGGATGATGCGGTCGGCCAGGGTCGACTTGCCGTGGTCGATATGGGCAATGATGGAGAAGTTGCGGATGAGTTCCATGGAGCGCCGTGGTCACGTTCACCATCGCTCGCGGCGCGAACGACGCGCGCGAACCTCATTTGGCCCGCGCGAATCGGAGGATTATCGCATGGAAGGCCGACCGCCGCCGAGCGACGGCCGGCCCACGGCGATCAGCGGTCGCTGGGGACCGTCACGCCGACGAAGCGGGTCGAGTCGTCGCGGCGCACCAGCAGCATGGCCGTATCGCCCGGCTTGATGCCCTTGACCGCGTCGCGGAAGGCCGCGGAGGTGCCCACGCGCTTCTGGTTGACCATCAGGATGACGTCGCCCGCCTGCAGGCCGGCACTCGCCGCGCCACCGCCGGTGATACGGCTGACGACCACGCCCTCCCCGGCCTTGAGCCCGAGCTCGGCACGCGCCGACGCGTCGATGTCCTGCACCGACATGCCCAGCGCGGCGGCGGACCCGCCGGGAGTCGCCTCGTCGCCACCGGCCGCGGCGGCCAGGGCGTTCTTGTCCCGGGGCAGCTCGCCCACCTTGACGTCGACCGTCTGCTTCTTGTGATCGCGAAGGATCTCGACCTTCGCCATCGAGCCCGGCTTCGTGATGCCGACCAGCGGCGGCAGGTCCGCCGACTGGGTCACGGGCGTGCCGTTGAACGAGAGGATGACGTCGCCCTGCTTCAGCCCCGCCTTGTCGGCGCCGCTGCCGGGCGTGACCTGCGCCACGAGAGCGCCGTTCGCGTCGGGCAGGTCGAGGTTCTTCACGAACTGGTCGACCGGCTGCACCGTGACGCCGAGCATGCCGCGAGACACGTAGCCCTTTTCCTTGATCTGCTGGACGACGTTCATCGCCACGTCGATCGGGATGGAGAACGACAGGCCCTGGTAACCGCCCGAGGTCGAGTAGATCTGCGAGTTCACGCCGATGACCTGGCCTTGCAGGTTGAACAGCGGGCCGCCGGAATTGCCGCGGTTGATCGGCACGTCGGTCTGGATGAACGAGGTGTAGGGCTGATCGCCGCTGCCGAGGTTGCGTCCGACGGCGCTGATGATGCCGTGCGTCACGGTGGCGTCGAGGCCGAACGGGGAGCCGATGGCGAGCGCCCACTGGCCGCGCTTGACGCCGCGCGAGTCGCCGATGGTCACGGTCGGCAGCGCCGAGCCGTCGATCTTCAGCAGCGCGATGTCGTACTGGGGATCCTTGCCGACGACCTTCGCCGTGAAGGTGCGGCGGTCCTGCAGGCGGATCTTCACCTCGTCGGCGTCGTCGACCACGTGATCGTTCGTGAGGACGTAGCCGTCGGCCGAGATGATGAAGCCGGAGCCGAGCGAGGTGGACTCCCGCGGCTGCATGGGCATGCCCGGCATGCCGAAGAAGCGGCGTAGCAGTTCTTCCTGGTCGTCCTGACCGCCGCCGGGACCGCGCGCCTTGCGCGCCGCGCCCGTCGTCTTCGCCTCGACGTGGACCACCGCCGGCGCGTTCTTTTCGACGATGCCCGTGAAATCCGGCAGCGACTGCGCCTGCGCGCCGGCCGCCGCCACGACGAACGCACCGCCCAACAGTGCGCGTGCATGCCACAAAGCCATCGATTTCCTCCTTTTTACCTGGACATGGCTGCCCGTGCGGCCGACGCCGCACGGGGGTTTACGAATGGGATGGGGCGCACCGGCGAGCCGCCGGCGCGCGAAACACGGAGGGCTCAGCGAGCCTGCGGCGCGGCGACCGGCTGGACATAGCGACTGCCGTCCGGACGGATGAGCAGCATGTAACCGTTGCCATCCGGCGTGGACGCCGCCGCCCGGGCGCGATGGATCTGATACGGCGTCGAGCGCGGCAGGTAGGCCGCACCCGCATCGCCGCTGCTGTCGAAGGCGGCCTTCTGGGTGAACTGCGACGCGTTGCTGCCGGTGAGCCACTGCGGCGCGACCGGCGCGGCGGCCGGAACCGACACCTCCGCGACTTCGGTGTCGCCACCGGCGACGGCACGCTGTGCGACGTCCGCGGGAACCGAACCGTTACCGGCCGGCTGCGCGAGCATCAGCGCCGCCACGGCCACGCTCGCGGCGATGGCGCCGCCCGCGGACCAGTGCAGCCAGCGACGACGCGGCGCCGCCGAAGCCGCGGGCTCGGCGTCTATGGCCGCCATGACGCGGCTGGCGAAGTCGCCCGATACCAGCGGAGCGCCCTGCCGACGCAGGCCGTCGCGTGCGACGTGGAGGCGTTCCCAGGTATCGGCGAGCACCGGATCGGCCTCGAGACGACGCAGCAGGAAACGGATTTCCTCCCGAGACAACTCGCCGTCCATGCCGGCGGAGAGAATTTCCCGATTGGCTTCGCTCATGGGGTGTGGTCCTCGCGGTCGGACAACAGCGGCCGCAGTTTCTGGTCGATGGCTTCGCGAGCCCTGAAAATACGCGAACGGACCGTCCCGATGGGGCAATCCATGATGGCGGCGATCTCTTCGTAGCTCTTGCCGTCCACTTCGCGCAGGGTGATCGCGGCCCGAAGTTCTTCGGGCAGGGATTGGACAGTGGAAAACACCGTTTGTTCCACCTGCTCCCGCATCATCTCGCGCTCGGGGGTGGCGCTCTCGTGCATGCGGGTGGCGCCAGGCACGTAAACGGCATCTTCGATGTCGATGTCGCCGGTGGGCGGACGGCGGCCCATGGCCACCAGGTGGTTCTTCGCGGTGTTCACCGCGATCTTGTAGAGCCAGGTGTAGAAGGCGCTCTCGCCGCGGAACGAGCCCAGCGCGCGCCAGGCGCGCACGAAGGCCTCCTGGGCGATGTCCTCGCATTCCGTCCAGTCGTGGACGTAGCGCGAGATCAGCGCGACCACCTTGTGCTGGTACTTGCGGACAAGCAGGTCGAACGCGCGGCGATCCCCTTGCTGCACACGCTCGACAAGTGCCTGATCCAATTCGTTTTCGCCCATCCGGGCCGTCTCCTCAACTCTTACGGGGCCAGTCGCGGGCGCAGCTGAGACAAGCGGGCCGGACGCAAGTTCACCCGCGCCCGCCGATCGTCCTGCCGCTTAAGACTATGCGGGGCATGCGGGCGGACCTCAAGCGCGGGTCAGGCGGGGACGGCCTGTCCCTCGGAAACCAGCCGCTCCCGCTCGCCTAGCAATTTCTCGAACGCGGGCGTCGGCAACGGGCGACAGAACAGGTACCCCTGGAGCTCGTCGCAGCCGTTGGCGCGCAGGAAATGCAGGTGCTGCTCGATCTCCACGCCCTCGGCCACCACGCCGCGCTTGAGCCGATGGGCCATGTCGATCGTCGCGCGGACGATGGCTTCATCGTCGGGGTCGACGCCGATGTTGCGCACGAAACTCTGGTCGATCTTGATCCGGTCGGCGGGGAGGCGGCGCAGGTAATCCAGCGACGCCGCCCCGGTGCCGAAGTCGTCGATCGCGATGCGGCAGCCCATGGCATGCAGCGCGTCGAGCGTTTCGACCAGGTGCGGTACGGTCTTCACGCTGATGCTTTCCGTCACCTCGAGCTCCAGCTGGCTCGCCTGCAGTCCCGAATCGCGCAGCGCGCCGGCGACCACGGCCGCGAGGTTCGGCTGCATGAGCTGCACGGCGGACAGGTTCACGCCCAGGCGCAATCCGAGGCCATAGCGGTCTTCCCAGACCTTCGCCTGGGCGCAGGCCGTGCGGAGCACCCATTCGCCGATCGGCACGATCAGGCCGCTCGCCTCGGCCAGCGGGATGAAGAACCCGGGGCTGATCATCCCAAGTTCGGGATGCTCCCAGCGGACCAGCGCCTCCATGCCGACGATGTCCTCGCTTCCCGCGTCCACCTGCGGCTGGTAGAAGACGCGCAGCTCGTCGTTGCGCACCGCATGGCGCAGGCGCGCTTTCAGCTCGGCCTGCTGTTGCTGCGCCGTGTCCACGTTCGCCGCGTACACCTGGTAGTTGTTCCGGCCCAGGCTCTTCGCGCCATACATGGCCTCGTCGGCGTGGCGCAGCAGCAGCTCGCCCTCGACCGCGTCGTCGGGAAAGAACGAAATGCCGACCGACACGGTGGCCTGCAGTTCCGAGCCGTCGGCCAGCGCCAGGGGCACCTCCATCGCCTGCACGATCTTTTCGGCGATGCGCAGCACGTCGTCGCGCTTGATGATGTGGCGGAGGATCAGCGTGAATTCATCCCCCGCGTAGCGCGCCACCGTGTCCGACGCACGGACGCTGGCGCGGAGGCGCTTCGCCACCGACGTGAGCACCTGGTCGCCCACCGCGTGGCCGAGCGTCTCGTTGATCGTCTTGAACCGGTCGAGATCCACCAGCAGCGTCGCGAACAGCTCGCCGGTGCGCGCGGCCTCGCGGATCGTCGTGTCGAGCCGGTCGTTGAACAGGAGTCGGTTCGGCAAGCCCGTGAGCGCGTCGACGAGCCCGCGTTCGCGTCCCTGCTCGCGCGCCCGGCGCAGTTCCAGCGCCGCCGCGAAGCGGGAGGTCGCGGCGCGCAGCGCCGCGCCGAGCACGGCGGTATCGCCGGATGGGCGCCGCCGACCCGCGAAAAGCGCGCCGAGGACGCTGCGCCGTTCGTCCAGCAACGGCAGCCACGCATAGGACGCCAGGCCGAGTGAGTCCACCAACGGATCGCCCGGGGAGGCGTGGGCGTCGCCAAGCCGCAGCAGCACCTCGCCGCCGAGGCAGAGCTTCAGCAGCGGCAGGTCGTCCGCGGCGGGCCACGAGACCGTGCCGTCTCCGTTCCATATCCTGGCGACCACCTCGGGGCCGGTGTCGCTCTCCGGCAGCGCAGACCACACGCCGACGACATCGAGTTCCAGCGCGTCGGCCAGCATGGCCGCGGCCTCGCCGAGGCCTTCGTCGTCGCTGGGGCACGCGTCGAGCACCGCGAGCAGCGACAGCGCGCGACCCGCCGTTTCCACGGCGCGCAGGTCGCGGAATGCCACCGCGATCCGGTGCCGACCGCCCACCGCGAGGTGGCGGACATCGATCTCGCCGACGATCTCCCTGCCATCTCGCAGGCGCACGCTGCACGGCATGCCGTCGCCATCGGGCACGGGCCACGCCGCACCGCTGGCGAGGATGAAGCATTCGGAAAGCAGCCTTCCCTGCACCGGGCCATCGCCAGCGCACAGCCGCTCCATCGCCGCGCCGCTTTCCACGATGCAGCCGTCGGGAGTGGTTGCCACGACCCACGCGGCTCCCGCGTCGAAGGCGAAGCGCCAGTCCGGCGGCGCCGGCACGGAAGGCGTCGCCGGCATGCGGATCGCGGCGCGCACTCGCTGCGCCAGTTCCGCGCCGATCGCTCCCTGGCGCAACCACGCGATCGCGTCGTCGGGCGCGATGCCCGGTACATCGTCGACCACGTATACCAGCGGTAGCGACGCGTAGGCCGGCGACGCGCGCAGGATGCGAAGGCCCTGTGCCATGTCCGGACCGGCGTCGGCGCCGATCACCGCGACATGCAGGGGCGGCGCGTCGGCGAGCAGCGCCTCGAGCTGCGCCGCGTCGCGCGCGCTGAGGAGGACGAAGTCGCCGTCCATGTCGAGCGCGTCGAAAACCGCGCGGCGCACGTCGCGCCGCGCCGTGAAGATGAGGACGCCGTCCGGGCCGTTCGCGGGCGCCATCAGACGACCCAACGACCGTCGCGCAGGCGCGGCGCGGCCGCCCGGGCCTGCCAGTCGGCCTCGACGACGCTGACGTCGTTCTCGAACGTGGCCAGCAGCGTGGGGCCGGCACCAAGCAGGACGACGCGACGCACGTGGCCCGTCTGGGTACGCGAGAGTTGCCGCAAAAGCGCACCGTCCGTCGCGCTCGGCACGCCCGGCGGCATGTCGATCAGGTACACGCCGAAGTGCAGGCTCTGCAGGATGTAGCGCAGCGCGTCGCCCAGCCGCTGGCATCCGGGCACCCGCATCTGGGCGTCGCGCAGGCTTACCAGTCCTTCGCCATGGCGCCACAGGTAGGCGGCCTGGCCGGTGCGCCGGGCGACGAGCCGGAATTGCTCGACCAGGACGGCCGGTTCGTTCGTCTTCAGGGCGACCAGCGGCCCGGACGCCGACAGGATGCGGTCGAAGACGTCGTTTCCTACGTGGTGATCCATGGGCGGTCGCGCGGCTTGGCTGGCGGGCAGTATCCGTCCAATGCGGGGGCGTACGCCAGACACCCCCGGCGGCCGGAACCGTACGCGCGGGTATCGCATTCGGCACGGGGGAACGGTATGGTGATGCGCTCATTCGCCACCGCACGACCAGCCATGTTCGAAGGACTCCGATTCAAGCACTGGAAGACCAGCGAAGGCGACGACGGCATCGTCGTCCTCACGCTCGACCGCGAGGGCGCCAGCGCGAACGCGCTGTCGCGCGAGGTGCTCGACGAGCTGGACACGCTCGTGGAGCGCCTGGCCATCGAAGGACCGAAGGGCGTCGTCATCCATTCCGCGAAGCCGATGGGCTTCGCCGTCGGTGCGGACATCCGCGAATTCGTCGAATACGCGCAGACCGGCACCGTGCTCGAGAACATCGAGAACGGCCAGCGCGTCTTCGAGAACCTCGCCCGCCTGCC
Organism: Luteibacter sp. 329MFSha; assembly: GCF_900111665.1. Classification (NCBI taxonomy): domain Bacteria; kingdom Pseudomonadati; phylum Pseudomonadota; class Gammaproteobacteria; order Lysobacterales; family Rhodanobacteraceae; genus Luteibacter; species Luteibacter sp. 329MFSha. The sequence goes on from NZ_FOJE01000001.1 coordinate 1,446,851, forward strand.
CTTCCCGACCGTCGCCGCCATCCACGGCGCCTGCATGGGCGGCGGCACCGAACTCGCCCTCGCCTGCCGCCTGCGCATCGCCGCCGACGACGACGCGACGAAGATCGCCCTGCCCGAGGTCATGCTCGGCATCCATCCAGGCTGGGGCGGTAGCGCCCGCCTGCCGCGCCTGATCGGTGCGCCGGACGCCCTGCCGGCGATGCTGACCGGCAAGGCGTTCAATGCCCGCCGCGCGAAGGCGGTCGGCCTGGTCGACCGTCTCGCGCGCCCCGACGAACTGCTCGCCGAAGCCCGCGCCCTCGCGCGCCGGCCGGCCGCCCGCCCGTTCGCGCAGCGCGCGAAGGGCTGGGCCACCAACACGCTGCTGGCCCGCGCGATCCTCGCGCCGATGGTGCGCAAGCAGACGGCCGCCAAGGTCCGCCGGGAGCACTATCCGGCGCCATTCGCGCTTATCGACACATGGGCGCGCGGCGGCCCGTCCATCCAGCAGCGCCTGAAGCTCGAGGCGAAGTCGGTGGCGAAGCTCGCCACGACGCCGACCGCCCGCAACCTCATCCGCATCTTCTTCCTGCAGGAGCGCCTGAAGGGCCTCGGCGGCGGCACCGACCACGGCATTTCTCATGTCCACGTCGTCGGCGCCGGCACCATGGGAGGCGACATCGCGGCCTGGTCGGCGCTGAAGGGGTTCCAGGTGACGCTGCAGGACCGCGAGGCCCGCTTCGTCGAGCCCGCGATCAAGCGCGCCCGCACGCTGTTCGAGAAGAAGCTCAAGGCGCCGGCGAAGGTCGATGCCGCGGTGGCGCGCCTGCGCGCGGACGTGGAAGGCAAGGGCGTGGCCGACGCCGATCTCGCGATCGAGGCCATCTTCGAGAATCCGGAAGCCAAGCACGCCCTGTACGCGGCCATCGAACCGCAGTTCCAGGCGGACGAGATCCTCGCCAGCAACACCTCGTCGATTCCGCTCGACGAACTGCGCCAGGGACTGAAGGCGCCGCAGCGCTTCCTCGGCCTGCATTTCTTCAACCCCGTGGCGCAGATGCCGCTGGTCGAAGTCGTGCGCCACGACGCGCTCGATCCCGCGATCGAGAAGCGTGCCCTGGCCTTCTGCAAGGCGATCGGCAAGCTCCCGGTGCCGGTGAAGGGCACGCCCGGATTCCTCGTCAACCGCATCCTCATGCCGTACCTGATGGAAGCGATGCGTCTGTACAACGAAGGCGTGCCGGGGCCCGTGCTCGATCGCGAAGCGAAGAAGTTCGGCATGCCGATGGGCCCGATCGAACTGGCCGACACCGTCGGCCTCGACGTGTGCGCCTCGGTGGGCAAGGAGCTCGCACCGTTCCTCGGCCTCGAGGTCCCGCAAGGTCTCGAGGAGAAGCTCGCGGCGAACAAGCGCGGCAAGAAGGACGGCGAAGGCCTCTACGTGTGGAAGGACGGCAAGCCGGAGAAGCCCGAGGTCGATCCGGATTACGTGCCGCCGGCGGACATCACGGATCGCATGATCCTGCCCATGGTCAACGAGGCGATCGCCTGCCTCGCGGAAAACGTGGTCGACGACGCCGACCTGCTCGATGCGGGCGTCATCTTCGGGACGGGCTTCGCGCCCTTCCGCGGCGGTCCGATCCAGTACGTGCGAACCGAAGGCGTGGCCGTCGTGCGCGAACGGCTGGCGAAGCTCGAGCAGAAGCACGGCGCGCGCTTCGCGAAGAAGGAAGGCTGGGATAACCCCGAGCTTTCGGCGCCTGCCGCCTGACGAAACGAACCGGGGCGAGCACCCGAATCGCCGATACGATCGGCGATCGGCGCCTGCCGCGTAGGAGCGCGCCCTGCGCGCGACATGTTTTGGGGCCCTGAGCAACAGGACCTGTCGCTCTTCGCGAAACGATGTCGCGCGCAGGGCGCGCTCCTACGGGAGCACGACCGAAGCGCGCGGCGTCACCACATCAGATCGTCAGGCACCCCATCGTCCGATTCGCTCACGGCGTTCGGATCGACCAGCAGCGCGATGAACTCGGGCGCGATGCCGCGCAGTTCGTCGATGACCGCCTTCTGCACGACGAGATACCGGCCACCCTGTTGCACGACGCCCAGTTCGCCCGCGTTGATCGCGGCCAACTGCGCCGCGTCGACGTGGACGCGACGGATCTTGTCGCCATAAGGAAAATGCCGCACCTGGTCGGCTTCGGCGAGGTTGAGCGCCTTGCCCTTGAGCAGCTCCTCGACCTTGCGCTTCTTCTCCTTGCGCAGCCTCGCCAGCTCGGCGGCTTCGGCCTCGGCCTTGCGGCGTTCGTTCGCGTCGGTCTGCGCACGAATGGCATAGGCCTTCGCCAGATCGATCTCGCCATCGTTGCGCTTCTGCGGACGCTGTCCGCCCTGGCCCGGCTTACCCGCGTGCTGCGTGGGCCGGCCGCCATGGCGATTTCCGCCACCGCCCTGGGGCTTGCCGCCCTGCTTCGGCCGGTTGCCCGCATAGGGCTGGCCGCTCGCCGACGATCCACCGCCCTGCCGCGGCGGCGTGGACGTCCGTTTCTCTTCGCGGATCTCCTTGACGAGGCCGCTCTTCAACAACTGGTCGCGCAGGGACTCTGCCATGTTCGGTAAGGCTCGTTCGAAAGCTTCAGTAGTGCGGCGGCGGCGGCTCGTTGGCGGTGTCGCCGCCGAGGCCCGCGCGCATGTTCACGAGGTCCGAGCGCAGATCGCGCACGGCTCGTTCCAGCAGGTCCAGCCGGCGCGCGATTTCCACGTCCGCCGACGAAAGACCGTTGACCGTATCGTCCACGAACGCGAGGCGCACCTCGAGTTCGGTGACGCGTTCCTCGACATCACCCATGATCGCTCCCCGCGAGGCTGCGACCGCGGCCGATGCCGTAGTACGCGATGCCGGCTTCCTCGACGAGCGCCGGATCGTAGATGTTGCGGCCGTCGAAGATGACCGGCGTGCCGAGCATCGACTTCACGCGCGCGAAATCCGGGCTGCGGAAAGCCTTCCACTCGGTCACGATCACCAGGGCGTCCGCGCCCTCGAGCGCGTCGTACGGGCGCTCCACGAGCACGAGGTCGTCGCGGTCGCCATAGATGCGACGGGTTTCGTGCGCCGCTTCGGGATCGAAGGCGCGCACCTTCGCACCGGCGTCCCACAGCTGCTCCATGAGGCGGCGGCTCGAGGCCTCGCGCATGTCGTCCGTATTCGCCTTGAAGGCCAGGCCCCAGACGGCGATGGTGCGGCCGGCGAGCTTGCCGCCGAAGTGCTTCGAGACCAACGCGAACAGGCGGGACTTCTGCGCATCGTTCACCGCTTCCACCGCGTCGAGCAGCCGTGCGTCGTAACCCACCGAATGCGCGGTGCGCGCGAGCGCCTGGACGTCCTTAGGGAAGCAGGAACCGCCGTAGCCGGCACCGGGGTAGATGAAGTGATAGCCGATGCGTGGATCGGCACCGATGCCCTGACGCACGAGTTCGACGTCCGCGCCGACGTGCTCGGCGATGTTGGCGATCTCGTTCATGAAGCTGATCTTCGTCGCGAGCATCGCGTTCGCCGCGTACTTCGTCAGCTCCGCCGAGCGCACGTCCATCACCACCATGCGATCGTGGTTGCGGTTGAACGGCGCGTACAGCTTGCGCAGCAGGCCGATCGCCTTCGGGCTCGACGCGCCGACGATGATGCGGTCCGGACGCATGCAGTCCTCGACCGCGTCGCCTTCCTTGAGGAATTCAGGATTGGAGACGATGTCGAACGGCACGTCCACGCCACGCGCTTCGAGGCGCGCCGCCACCGCTTCGCGAACGCGGTCGGCGGTGCCCACCGGCACGGTCGATTTGTTCACCACCACGGTGTAGCGGTCGATGTGGTCGCCGATCGTCTTCGCCACGGCCAGCACGTACTGGAGGTCGGCGCTGCCGTCCTCGTCGGGCGGCGTGCCGACGGCGATGAACACGATGTCGCCATGGGCGATCGCCGGTGCGGCGTCGGTCGTGAAGTCCAGGCGGCCCTCGGCGTGGTTACGCACGACCATCGGCTCCAGGCCAGGCTCGTAGATGGGCACGTCGCCGTTCTTCAGGCGCTCGACCTTGCCGGCGTCCACGTCGACGCAGACCACGTGGTTGCCCATTTCGGCCAGACAGGTGCCGGTGACGAGGCCGACGTAACCGGTTCCAAAGATGGTGACTTTCATGGTGCTCCCGGCATGTCCGTAGCCGCCTATTGTAGTGGCGGATGCGCGGCAAGTGGCGTCGACGAAGGGGGGAGCCGGGCCGCTCCACCCAAAAAAGAAGGGCCGCGATCGCTCGCGGCCCTTCTCGGGATGTAACGCGTGTCGCGGGAGGCTTACTTGCCGCCACCCTGCGGTGCCGCGCCGGCGCCCGGACCCTGACCCGCCGGGGTCGGACCGGTCTTGATCAGCTCGACGTCGAAGATGATCGTCGCGTTCGGCGGGAAGCCGTTCTCCGGCTTGGCGCCGTAGGCGATGTTCGACGGGATGAACAGCTTGTACTTGCCACCCGTCTGCATCAGCTGCAGGCCTTCGCGGAAGCCCGGGATCACCGCGGCGAGCGGAATCTGGGCCGGGCCGGCCGGCTGGTGGTCGGCCGAGGAGTCGAACTTCTCGCCGTTCACGAACGTGCCGGTGTAGTTGATGGTGACCGTGTCGTTCGGACCCGGACGCTGACCGGTACCGGCCTGGACGACCTGGTACTGCAGGCCCGAAGCCGTCGTCTTCACGCCGGCGGCCGACTTGTTCTTGGCCAGGAAGGCATCGCCTTCGCTCTTGTTCTGGGCGGCGACCTTGTTGTACTCGGCCTCGGCCTTGACCTTCAGCTGGGCCACGAAGGCCTCGCGGACGGACTTGGCTTCGGCTTCGCTCATGGTCGGCTTCTGGCCCGACAGGGCGGCCTGAAGCGCCTTGGCGACCGTGGCCGCGTCGACTTCCTTCGCCACGAGCGGCGGAAGCGAACTGGCAAGGTCCCAACCCACGACATAGCTGGCCTTCTGCTTATCGACCGCGCCCGCGGGGGCGGCGGCCGGCTTGGCGGCCTGGGCGGATGCGCCCGCGGCCGTACCCAGCGCAACCGCCAGGGCGACGGCCGTCATCGTGGGACGCAAAAAGTGCTTCATTCGATACTCCCTCTCTTGGAAAGATTCGGCGACGCCGCCGGTACACCTCCTTGTGGAGGCGGAAACGCCATTGTGCGGTGGTTCGCGCCCTGCTTGCAATGACGTGGCGAGAGACAGGGTTTCACACCAAAAGTTCATCAACCTTTCGTGAAATCGAGGGACCCGTCACTCGTGGCGATCCTGGCCGGGCTTCTCGAGGGTGTCCCGGATGGCCGCCTGCAGCCGGGCATGGACCTGGACCAGCACCCGCCAGAGCAGCCAGGTCAGCCCGATCCCGATGAGCACCAGCACCAGCGCCACCTCCCGCGGCGGGAGGATCGTGGACGCGAGCGCCGCCACCAGCAGGCCCAGGATCAGCATCGAGGCCAGGGGAATGATCCGGCCCAGAACCGAGCGGATCTGCCACGTCCGCGCACCGAAGCGATCGGGGATCGAGAGCTCCGCCAGCAGCATGCCCAGGGCCGCCGCCTTGCGGTACGTCGCCACCACCATGGGCAGCGAGAGCAGCGCGGCAAGCGACCAGGCCAGCGTGCGCCGCACTGCGGGCTCGTCGCTGAAGAGGTCCAGGTGCAGGAAGCCGCGGCGGTACGCGAACGCCATGCCGATGAAGACGGCCACGACCAGCGCGGTATTGATGACGACGTGCCAGACGAGGCGACGGATCATCTTCATCACGATCGCGCCCTGCCCCTGCAGGCCCAGACTGCCCATCCACTCCGTATAGGCGCCGAACACGCCCGTGACGCGCGTCGGCAGCACCCGCCCGAGGAAGCGCGCCAGCGGGTCGGACGAACGGATCAGATAGGGAGTGAGGAAGGTGGTGATCGCCGAAACCGCCACCGCCACGGGGTAGAGGAAGCCGCTGGTCACCTTCAGTGTCAGGCCCAGCGAGGCGATCACGAACGAGAACTCGCCGATCTGCGCCAGGCCCATGCCCACGCGCAACGACGTGCGTCCGTCGTTGCCCGCGACGAAGCTGCCGAAACTGCAGGTGACCACCTTGCCGACGACGACGGCGATCGTCACCACGGTGATCGGCAGCGCGTACTGCACCAGCAGGCGCGGGTCGATCAGCATGCCGATCGCGACGAAGAACACCGCGCTGAACATGTCGCGGACGGGCATCACGATGCGCTCGATTCGCGCGACGCTTTCGGATTCGGCCACGATGGCGCCGATCATGAAGGCGCCCAGCGCCACGCTGTAACCCATCTCGGTGACGAGCAGGCAGAAGCCGAAGCAGATGCCCAGCACGGCGACGAGCAGCACGTCGTTGCGGCTGACGCGCGCGATGTAATCGACCACCCGAGGCACCAGCAGCAGGCCCACCACCAGCGACACCGCCATGAACAGGCCGAGGCGGCCGATGGCGGCGAACGCCTCGCCCGCTTCGAGATCGCCCGTGCCGGCGATGCCGGTGAGCAAGGCCATGAGCACGATCGCGAGCACGTCTTCGACGATCAGGATGCCGAACATCAGCTGCGCGAAGCGCTCGCGCTTGAGACCGAGGTCTTCCAGCGCCTTCATGATGATGGTGGTGGAGGAGATGGAGAGCATCGCGCCGAGGAACAGCGAATCCATCGCCGTCCAGCCGAAGAAGCGGCCCATCTCGTAGCCGATCCATACCATCAGCACGATTTCCGCGAACGCGGCGACGAGCGCCGCGCCTCCCACGGCACGCAGTTTCTTCAGGCTGAACTCGAGGCCGAGCGCGAACAGCAGCAGGATCATGCCCAGCTCGGACAGCGTGCGGATCGTCTCCTCGTCGTGGATGAAGATCACCGGCAGCGTATGTGGACCGACGATCAGTCCCGCAATGATGTAACCGAGCACGACCGGCTGCCTGAGGCGCTGGAAGAGCACCGTCGTGAGGCCGGCGACGAGCATCACCGTGGCCAGGTCCTGGATGAAAACGATGCCGTGCATGCCTGTCCCTGTATGTATGGACGGACAGGTTAACCCGCGGACACTGCCATCGACACGCGACGCGTCGCCAGGCGTCGGAAGCGTCGCTCGCGCAAGTACGCGCCACGACTCGTCATTCTCGATTCGTCGAAAATAAATTCAAAAAAAGTGTAATGAATGCTTGACGGAATCGCGGGTCGGACGTAATCTTTGCGGCTTCCAGCAGGGGGCCATAGCTCAGCTGGGAGAGCGCCTGCATGGCATGCAGGAGGTCGCCGGTTCGATCCCGGCTGGCTCCACCAACTTCTAGTACGTCCCCATCGTCTAGAGGCCTAGGACATCACCCTTTCACGGTGGCGACCGGGGTTCGAATCCCCGTGGGGACGCCACTTTCCGGTCCGCCGGAGAGTGTCAAGGAAGAAGAAGGAAGTTGGTAGTAGTTGGAAGTTGAACGTAGTGTGGAGCGGTAGTTCAGTCGGTTAGAATGCTGGCCTGTCACGCCGGAGGTCGCGGGTTCGAGTCCCGTCCGCTCCGCCATTACTTCAAAGAAGAATCCGCCGATTGGCGGATTTTTTTTGCCTGACGATTTTGCGCGCTTTACGCCGCGGGAGACGGGGGATGCATTACCCGCCCACCCGCTCCAGCGTCCCGATCGAATGCCCCTGCTCCGCCAGGTACTCCAGCCAGCGGCTGAGGAAGCCGTTCATGCGCAGGCGGTGCTGCAGCACCGTATGGGCCGGCGGGAACGGGCCCAGCACCTCGGACAGCTTGCGGCCCGGCTGGCAATGCATGGCCTCCGCGACGTGCGCGTCGGTGTACATGCGCAGCTGCGCCGAAGGCGACGGTTGGCCGGTGGCCTCGTCGACGAAGTCGTAGGTGAGTTCCAGTTCCAGGGTGTAAGGATGCTTCTCCTGGACGTCGAGCCGGACCTTGAGGCCGTCGTCCACGTCGGAGACGTAGCGGCCGGCGGACAGCCGCTGCGGAGCGAACAGACGCGCCAGCCGATGGTAGTTCTCGGCGTAAAGGCCCATCAGGAACTCGAAGCGTCCCGGAATGAGGGCGATGGGGCGTTCGATCACGGCGGTCATGGGTGTCACGTTTCTCCGGTGTGCGTCACATCAGTACATATGGCGTTCGATGCCGAGGTATTCGAAGATCTTGCTCGATATTTCCTCGATCGACGTATGCGTCGTGTTCAGGACCGGGATGTTCTCCCGGCGCATCAGGCGATCGGCTTGTTCGAGTTCCCAGCGGCACTGCTTGAGCGTGGCGTAGCGGCTGCCGGGGCGGCGCTGCTCGCGGATCTGCGCCAGGCGGTTCGGGTCGATGGTGAGGCCGAACAGCCGGCTGCGATAAGGGCGTAGACGCGTCGGCAGCTCGAGCTTGTCGAGGTCGTCGTCCGTGAGCGGATAATTGGCGGCACAGACGCCGTAATGCAAGGCCATGTACAGGCAGGTCGGCGTCTTGCCCGACCGGGACACCCCCACCAGCACCACGTCGGCCTGGTTGTAGTCGACATCGAGCCCGTCGTCGTGCGCCAGGGCGTAATTGGTCGCCTCGATGCGGGCCTCGTAGCGTTCGAAATCCACCAGGCCGTGCGAGCGGTTCACCGCGCCCGACTGCTTGGCGCCCAGCTCGGCCTCCAGCGGCTCGATGAAGGGGGCGAACACGTCCAGCATCAGGGCGCCGCTACCGGCGACGATGTCGCACAGGCTTCGCGAGGTCATGGTATTGACCACGATGGGGCGCTGGCCGTCCTGGGCGTATTTCGTCTTGATCCGCAGCGAGGCCGCTTCCGCCTTGGCCGCGTTGTCGATGAAGGGCAGCCGGTGGGTATCGAACTGCACCCCCTCGAACTGGGCCAGCATGCTGTTGCCGATGGTCTCGGCCGTGATGCCGGTGGAATCGGAAATGAAGAAGACGGTGCGCCGCATGGAACGGTTTCCCTGCATGGAGTCCATGGCCTTACCTTAGGGCCTATTCACACTGTTTGCATGGCCCGCGCCGGGATCTGTTTGCGCGCCAGGCAAGGAAGAACGAGGGAGTGTACGTCCGTACACGACCGAGTGATGACGCCGCCTGGGGCGCAAACAGACCCGGCCCTTCGGGTTGTCATGGAGTGGCCGTCATGCGGCAGCGCGCGGCTTGGCTTGGCAGCCAGCCAAGCCGGCGCCACGCACTACCACCTGACAGCCACTCCATGACAACGCGGGCCATGCAAACAGTGTGAGTAGGCCCTAAGACCAATACGCCGCCATAACCATCCACCTCCCAGAATGTCGGGCCGTTCTTGTGCATTGCCGCTTGCCCGTGTGCAATACCACTACGACAATGCGCCGGTTTTTCCCCAGCGCGGCCCGCCGCCCAACCGATGTGAGGATTTTCCTTTGAGCGACCTGGTTCTCTGGCTCGACGCGCTACGCATGACCGATCTGGGCAAGGTGGGCGGCAAGAACGCCTCCCTCGGCGAGATGATCGGCAACCTCGCGAAACTGGGTGTCTCCGTACCGGGTGGCTTCGCCACGACGGCCGATGCCTTCCAGACCTACCTCGAGAAAAGCGGCCTGGCGAAGCGCATCGCCGAACGCCTCGCCACGCTCGACGTGGACGACGTGGACGAACTCACCCGCGGCGGCAAGGAGATCCGCGGCTGGATCGTCGACACCGCCCTGCCCGCCGACCTCGAGCAGGCCATCCGCGCTGCCTACGCCAAGCTGTGCGACGACGCCGGCGCGAAGGACATCGCCGTCGCGGTCCGCTCCTCCGCCACGGCGGAAGACCTCCCGGACGCGTCGTTCGCCGGGCAGCAGGAAACGTTCCTCAACGTCGTCGGCATCGACGACGTGCTGCACAAGGTCAAGGAGGTGTTCGCCTCCCTGTACAACGACCGCGCCATCGCCTACCGCGTGCACCAGGGCTTCAAGCACGAGGACGTGTTCCTCTCCGCCGGCGTCCAGCTGATGGTCCGCTCGGACGTCGGCGCGTCGGGCGTGCTCTTCACCCTCGACACCGAATCCGGCTTCCGCGACGTCGTGTTCGTCACCGGCTCGTACGGCCTCGGCGAGATGGTCGTCCAGGGCGCCGTGAACCCGGACGAGTTCTACGTGTTCAAGCCCACCCTGCGCGACGGCAAGCCGTCGGTGCTCCGTCGCAGCCTCGGCGCGAAGCAGCAGCGCATGGTCTATTCGGATCAGCCCGGCGAGCGCGTGCGCATCGAGGAAACGCCGCAGGCCGACCGCCACCGCTTCTGCATCACCGACGCCGACGTCGAGGAACTCTCGCGGCAGGCGCTGGTGATCGAAAAGCATTATGGCCGTCCGATGGACGTCGAGTGGGCGAAGGACGGCAACACCGGCAAGCTCTACATCGTACAGGCCCGCCCGGAAACCGTGAAGTCGCGCGCGCATGCGACGACGCTCGAGCGCTTCCAGCTCGGCGAAAAGGGCAAGGTGCTCACCGAGGGCCGCGCCATCGGCCAGAAGATCGGCGCCGGCAAGGCGCGGGTCATCCGTTCGCTCGCCGACATGAACAAGGTGCAGCCGGGCGACGTGCTCGTGGCCGACATGACCGATCCCGACTGGGAGCCGGTGATGAAGCGCGCCGCGGCGATCGTGACCAACCGCGGCGGCCGCACCTGCCACGCGGCGATCATCGCCCGCGAACTCGGCGTGCCCGCCGTCGTCGGCTGCGGCAACGCGCTGGACGCGATCCCCGATGGCGCCGACGTCACCGTCTCGTGCGCCGAAGGCGACACCGGCAGCATCTACGAGGGCATCCTGAAGTTCGAGCGCATCACGGCCGACCTCGGCGCCATGCCCGAGGCGCCGCTGAAGATCATGATGAACGTGGCCAATCCCGAGCGCGCGTTCGACTTCGGCATGCTTCCGAACGAAGGCATCGGCCTGGCCCGCCTCGAGATGATCATCGCCAGCCATATCGGCGTGCATCCGAAGGCCCTGCTCGAGTACGCGAAGCAGGACGCCGAGACGAAGGCCCGCATCGACACGCGCATCGCCGGCTACAAGGATCCGGTGTCGTTCTACGTCGATCGCCTCGGCGAAGGCATCGCCACCATCGCGGCCTCGGTGTTCCCGAAGCCGGTGATCGTGCGCCTGTCGGACTTCAAGTCGAACGAGTACGCCGGCCTGCTCGGCGGTTCGCGCTACGAGCCGCACGAAGAGAACCCGATGATCGGCTACCGCGGCGCCAGCCGTTACGTCGACCCGGGCTTCGCCGAATCCTTCGCGCTGGAATGCAGGGCGGTGAAGTACGTGCGCGAGACGATGGGCCTCACCAACGTCTGGGTGATGATCCCGTTCGTGCGCACGCTGGACGAAGGTCGCCGGGTGATCGAAGTGCTGCGCGGAAACGGCCTCGTGCAGGGCGAGCACGACCTGAAGGTCATCATGATGTGCGAGGTGCCGTCCAATGCGCTTCTCGCGGACGAGTTCCTCGACATCTTCGACGGCTTCTCCATCGGCTCGAACGACCTGACCCAGCTCACCCTCGGTCTCGACCGCGATTCGAGCATCGTCGCGCACCTGTTCGACGAGCGCGACGCCGCGGTCAAGAAGCTGCTGTCGATGGCGATCCGCACCGCGCGTGAAAAGGGCAAGTACGTCGGCATCTGCGGCCAGGGCCCGTCCGACCATCCGGACCTCGCCGAGTGGCTGATGGAACAGGGTATCGAGTCGATGTCGCTGAACCCGGACACCGTGGTCGATACCTGGCTGCGCCTGGCGAAGAAGAAGGCGGGCTGACGCCCGCTGCTGCTCCATCCATCGTAGGAGCGCGCCTTGCGCGCGACATCTTTTGAGGCCGTGAGTGACAGGATCCGTTGCTCACCGCGAAAAGCTGTCGCGCGCAAGGCGCGCTCCTACGGCATATGTACCGACACGCCCGCCTCGCGATACGGCGTCAGCATCGCCCCGTCGGTATCCGCCGCCACCACCAGATGCGTGATCGCCCCGATCGGCGCCGTGTGATGCGTCGCCGACGCCACGAGCTTGTCCGGCGTGGCGATCGCCACCGTCTCGCCGCTGGCCTCGATGATCGCCTGCTTGAAGACGGTCTCTTCCTCGTCGAAGGTCCACAACCCGCGCTCCGGGTCGATGGCGCACACCCCGGGGAAGCACAGATCGGCGCGGATGTCCTGCGCCTGCCGTACCGTGCGCGATCCGATCGCGCCGCCGATACGCGGATCGACCCGGCCACCCAGCAGGATCACGTCGAACCCGGGCCGGCCGAGCACGGCCATGGCGACGTCCGGCGCGTTCGTCACCACCGTCAGCCCGCGATGCTCGGGCAACGCGCGCGCCAGCGCGGTATTCGTCGAGCCCGCGTCGATGAAGAGGATCTGCCCCTCGCCCACCAGTCCGGCGGCGACCCTCGCCAGCGATCGCTTCAGCTCGGCGCGCTCATGGTGGCGCTCGTCCAGCGGCGCGACCTGCGCGGCCAGGAGCGCGCCACCGTAGACGCGGCGACACAGTCCCTGGGCGGCGAGGTCGCGCAGGTCGCGACGGATGGAGTCCTCCGACACACGGAACTCCTGCGCCAGGTCCGCGGCGACGACCTTCCCGTCGCGGCGGAGCCGATCGAGGATCAGCTGCTGCCGCTCGCGCGGAAGCGTGGTGTCGGGCATGCCGTTCACGGCAGGAAACCGAGGTCCGCGAGATCCCTGCGCAGCTGCGCCGGATCGTGGAAGTGGATGCCGTGGATGCCCAGCGCGTTGGCGGCATCGACGTTCGCCCGGTTGTCGTCGATGAACACCGCGCGGGACGGATCGATGTCGTAGCGCTCGAGCAGCGTCCGGTACAGGCGCGGATCGGGCTTGATCATCCCCTCCTCGCCCGACACCACGATGCCGTCGAACAGGGCCAGGAAATCGAACCGTTCGCGCGCGAAGGGAAAGGTTTCCTGCGACCAGTTGGTGAGGCCGTAGAGCGGATGCCCCGCCGCCTTGAGATCGCGCAGGATGTGCAGGCTGTCGTCGATGGGACCGCCCAGCGTCTCCTCCCAGCGGTGCTGGTAGGCAGCGATGAGGTCGGCCTTGGTGGGATGCTCCGCGGTGAGCAGACGCACCGCTTCGTCCCACGAACGGCCCGCATCCTGCTGCAGGTTCCACTCCGGCGTGGTGACTTCGGCGAGGAAGGTTTCCATCGCCTCCTCGTCGTCGCCGAACAGCTTGCGATAGAGGTAGCGCGGGTTCCAGTCGATCAGGACACCGCCGAAATCGAAGATCACGACATCGCGTTTGTTGTGCATGGTCAGGCCCTCAGCGGCGAACGATGGAAGCGCAGGCGGAAACGACGACGAGCAGCACGGCCACGCCGAACAGCGCCGTCGACAGGCTGCTCAGGTGGGCGGCGAAACCGATGGCCGCGGGTCCGGCGAGCATGCCCGCGTAACCCAGCGAGGTGACGGTCGCGATGCCGATGCCGGCCGACGTGCCCGGTTGGCGACCCGCCGCGCTGAACAGCACCGGCACGATGTTCGACGCGCCGAGGCCCACGAGGACGAAGCCCGCCATCGCGGCCGGTCCCCATGGCACGAGCGTGGCGACGAAGAATCCCAGGGCCGCGATGAAGGCGCCGCCACGGACGATCGTGACGGGCCCGACGTGCGCCGTGATGCGGTCGCCCAGCAGGCGGCCAACGGCCATCGCGACGGAGAACGCGGCGTAACCGAACCCCGCCGACGACGCGTCGAAACCACGCGAGAAACGCAGGAAGACCGCGCTCCAGTCGAGCATCGAACCTTCCGCGAGGAAGACGACGAGGCACAGGAACCCGAGCAGGAACACCGTGGCCGACGGCATGCGGAACCCGGTGGACGCATGCTCGCCTTCCTCGAGGCGAACCATGAAGTGCCGCCACTGCGTCGCGACGATCGCGAGCAACCCGGCCGACACGGACAGCGCGCTGCCGGTGAGCGGCGCACCGGCCTTCAGCAGCGCGGCCATGCCGGCGGAACCGACCAGGCCACCCACGCTGAAGAGTCCGTGGAAGCCGGACATCATGGGTTTGCCCGCGTGTTTCTCGACGTCCACCGCGTGCGCGTTCATGGCGACGTCGACCACGCCGAGCGACGCGCCGAAGAACAGCAGCGCCGCGCCGAGCCAGTAGACGTCCGGCGCGATCGTCAGCAGCGGCAACGCCACGCACACGAGCAGGCCGCTGACGCCGATGACGTCGCGATTGCCGAAACGATGGGTGAGGAAGCCGGCGAGCGGCATCGCCGCCACCGCGCCGCAGCCCATGCACAGGAGCACCAGGCCGAGCGTGGCGTCGTCGAGGCCGAGGCGGGCCTTCGCATACGGAACCATGGGCGCCCAGCTGGCCATGCCGATGCCGGATAACAGGAAGATCAGTCGGGTGGCTCTTGCGGGCCGCATGCGTGCTCCATCGGGCATCGGAATGCGCATCAATGTACGCAATCGTGCATAAACGTGCAATCACGAATCCCGCTTGCACCGCCGCGCCGACCGCTGTACAAATGTACACATGTCGAGCCCAACCCTTACAGAGCGTCAGCAAAAGACCTTGGCCTTCCTGCAGGAATACCTGCAGGCCCAGGGCCTGCCGCCTACGCTACGCGAAATCGCTGACGCGCTGGGCTTCTCCAGCCACAGTTCCGCGCAGGCCTGCGTCGAGTCGCTGGTCCGCAAGGGCGTGCTGGAGCGTTCGCCGCAGCATCGCGGCCTGCGACTCCCGGCCGGCAACGCGGCGCTCCTGCGCGGCGCCGCGAACGATCTTCCGCTGATCGGCCGCGTCGCCGCCGGTTCGCCGATCCTCGCCGAGGAAAACATCGAGTCGCAGCTCGAGGTCGATCCCGCGCTGTTCCGCCCGCGCGCCGACTACCTGCTGCGCGTGGTGGGCATGAGCATGCGCGACGCCGGCATCCTCGACGGCGACCTCCTCGCCGTGCACAAGACCGCCACCGCGAACGACGGCCAGATCGTCGTCGCCCGCCTCGACGACGAAGTCACCGTGAAGCGGTTGAAGCACGAACGCGACCGCCTCCTGTTGCTGCCCGAAAACCCCGACTTCTCGCCGATCGAAGTCGACCCCCGTCGCCACGCGTTCGCCATCGAAGGGCGTTACGTCGGCATCATCCGCAGGACCTGACCATGAACGCCATCGCCTCCCCGAACCTCGCCCAGGTGCTCGACCATCCCGGTATCTGGCGCCGTTCCGCCGATCGGCAGCCGCGCGTGCGCGCGTTGTCCACGGGCTGGACCTCGCTGGATGCCAAGCTTCCCGGCGGCGGCTGGCCGCAGGGCGCGCTGAGCGAGATCCTGTTCGAACACGACGGCCTGGGCGAGCTGGACCTGGTCATGCCCGCGCTCGCCGCGCTGACGCAGGAACACCGCCGCGTGATCTTCGTGGCGCCGCCTTACCTGCCCTACGCGCCCGCGCTCACCGCGGCCGGTGTCGACCTGCGCTTCCTGCACGAGATCCATGCCGGCAGCACCGAGGCCGCCTGGAGCATGGAGCAGTGCCTGCGCTCCGGCTGCTGCGGCGCCGTGGTCGGCTGGCTGCCCGAGATCGACTACCGCAGCCTGCGCCGCCTGCAGCTGGCCGCGGAAAGCGGCGACGCCTGCGCCATGATCTTCCGCCCCGCCGGGCACGCCGCGCAGAACAGCCCCGCGGCTCTCCGCCTGAAGGTCAGCAACAGCGACGAGGCTACCTATGTCGAGGTGCTCAAGTCGCGCGGTCTGCTGACCACCACCGCTCCGCTGCTGCGCATGCGGGCCTGATGGACGTCGTCGTGACGATGCGTGTCCCACGCCGTCATGACGGACGCGTCGTCGTCGCCATTCCTGCACAGCCATGCTTTGGGCCTGTCTCCGTTTTCCCGGCCTGGCGTTCTCCGCCGCCTTCGCCGCGAGCCCGGAGGCAGGCCCCTCCGCCCTTCTCGATCACAAGGCGCGCCAGCGCCTGATCGCCGCCGCGAACGCCGATGCCAGCGCGCAGGGCGTTCGTCGCGGACAGAGCCTCGCCGCCGCCCGCGCGCTGTGTCCTTCGCTCGAGGTACGCCCCCGCGATCCCGCGGCGGAGAACCGCCTGCTGACCGAGCTGGCCGCGTGGTGCTACCAGTTCAGCGGCCACGTGAGCCTGGTGCCTTACAACGCGATCCTGATGGAGGTCGGCGCCAGCCTGCGCCTGTTCGACGGCTGGCCCGTGCTCGCCGAACGCCTGCGCGCGGGCCTGGCCGAACAGGGCCACGCGCACACGATGGCCGCCACGCCGTTCGCCGCCGCGTCCTGGGTGTTCGCCGCCAGCGCCGACGGCATGGTCATCGGCGAACGCGAGGGCGTGCGCCGCATGCTCGGCGAACTGCCGCTGGCACAGGCCGGGTTGCCCGCCGCCACGGTGACGTCGCTGCAGGCCATGGGGTTTCGCCGCCTCGGCGAGATCTTCCGCCTGCCCCGTCCCGAACTCACGCGACGCATCGGGCGTGACGGCGTGAACTGGCTCGACCGTCTGCGCGGCGACGCCGCCGACGCCCTGCCCGCCTGGCAACCGCCGGCCAACTTCGTGCAGAAGATCGAGTTCGACATGGAACTCGACGGCAGCCAGCCGCTGCTCTTCCCGTTGCGCCGCCTCACGCGTTCGCTGGCCAACCTGCTGGCGGCGCGCGACGGCGGCGTGCAGCGGTTCACGCTCACGCTGGAGCATGCGCGCGGCGAATCCACGCGCATCGTCGTCGCCATGGCGGCACCGCAGCGCGACGCGGAGCGCCTGTTCGAACTGGCGCGCACGCGACTGGAGCGGGCCACGCTGCCCGCGCCCGCCCGCTCGATCGAGATCGACGCCGCCGAGCTGCCGACGTTCCGCCCGCCGCTGCGCGATCTCTTCGAGCCCATCCGCGGCGACGGACTGGACTGGCCCACGCTCGACGAACGCCTGCGCGCACGGCTCGGCGACGCGGCGCTGCGGCAGATCGCGCTGGTCGCCGATCACCGTCCCGAGCGCGCCTCGCGTTACGGCACCCCCGGCAACGTCGTCTCGCCGCCGCGCCGGCGCCGTCCGCTGTGGCTGCTGCCGCGACCGATCCCCATGCGCCCCGAGCCCGCGATGGTGCTGGCCGGCCCCGAACGTATCGAAAGCGGCTGGTGGGACGGCGAGGACGCGCGCCGCGATTACTACATCGTCCGTACCGCGCAGGGGCAGCAGGCATGGGCCTATCTCCCCCCGGGCACCCTCGACGGCTGGATGCTCCACGGCTGGTTCGCCTGACATGCGCCTCGACCCGTCCCACCTCGTCCCCGCCAACGACGAGGACAGCGAGGTTCCGGCCTACGCCGAGCTGCACGTCCTCAGCGATTTCAGCTTCCAGCGCGGCGCCTCCTGCGCGCGCGAGCTGTTCGAGCGCGCGAAGGTCCTCGGTTACGGCGCGCTGGCCATCACCGACGAGTGCTCGCTCTCCGGAATCGTGCGCGGCCTCGAAGCCTCGATCGACACCGGCGTACCGCTGATCGTCGGCAGCGAATTCCGCCTGTCCGACGGCACCGTCGTCGTGCTGCTGGTGGAAGACCAGGCCGGCTACACCGAGCTTTGCCGTCTCATCACGCTGGCACGCCGCCGCGCAGCGAAGGGAACGTACGAACTGCACCGGCGCGACATCGAGGCCCTCGGCGACGGCCTGAGCGTGCTCTGGGCGCCGGGCGCGTACACCGACACCGAGCCCGCGACGCACGAGGACCGCGCCGCCTGGATCGCCGCCCATTTCGCCGGGCGGGCATGGCTCGCCGTGGAACTGCATCGCGGTCAGCACGACGGCGCCGACCTCGCCGCGCTGCGCGACCTCGCCGTCCGCCACGGCCTGCCCTGCGTCGCGGCGGGCGACGTGCACATGCACGTGCGCCATCGCCGCGCGCTGCAGGATGTCATGACGGCGATCCGCCTGAATACGTCCGTCGCCGAGGCGGGCCACGCGCTCTTCCCCAATGGCGAACGCCATCTGCGCCCGCGCGAGACGATCGCGCGCATCTACCCGCGCGACATCATCGACGAGACGCTCGTCGTCGCCGCCCGCTGCACCGGCTTCGACATCCGCCGGATCAACTACGTCTATCCCAACGAGCTGGTGCCCGAAGGCCTCGATCCTCCCACGCACCTGCGCCGCCTGACCTACGAAGGGGCCGCGCGGCGTTTCCCGGAAGGCACGCCGGCCACCCTCGTCGATCGCATCGAGCACGAGCTGGCCCTCATCGCGCAAAAAGAATACGAGGCGTTCTTCCTCACCGTGCAGGACATCGTCCACTTCGCGCGCTCGAAGGACATCCTCTGCCAGGGTCGCGGCTCGGCGGCCAACTCCGTGGTGTGCTTCTGCCTCGGCATCACCGAGGTCAACCCTTCGCAGATATCGACGCTGTTCGAGCGCTTCATCTCCATCGAACGCGACGAGCCGCCCGACATCGACGTCGACTTCGAGCACGAACGCCGCGAGGAAGTGCTGCAGTACGTGTTCAACAAGTACGGCCGCGAACGCGCCGCGCTCGCCGCCACCGTCATCAGCTACCGGCACAAGAGCGCCGCGCGCGACGTCGGTCGCGCGCTCGGCCTGTCCGAGGACCAGCTCGACCAGCTCAGCCGCGCGTATTCCCACGCGCATGGCGAGGTCTCCATCGTTGAACGCCTGCGCGAGCGCGGCTTCGACACCGGCAGCCGCACGGTCCGCCTGCTCATGCTGCTGGTCGACCAGCTGTCCGGCATGCCGCGCCATCTGTCGCAGCACGTCGGCGGCTTCGTCATCTCCGACACGCCGCTGCACCACCTCGTGCCGGTGGAGAACGCGGCGATGGCCGATCGCACGATCATCCAGTGGGACAAGGACGACCTGGAAACGATGAAGCTGCTCAAGGTCGACTGCCTCGCGCTCGGCATGCTCACCTGCATGCGCAAGGCGATCGACATGCTGCGCGCCCAGGGCGGTCCGGATTTCCGCCGGCTCGCGGACATCCCGGACAAGGATCCACGGACGTACGCGATGATCCAGAAGGCCGATACCACCGGCGTCTTCCAGATCGAATCGCGCGCGCAGATGTCCATGCTCCCGCGTCTGCTGCCGAAGGAGTATTACGACCTCGTGATCCAGGTCGCGATCGTCCGCCCCGGCCCGATCCAGGGCGGCATGGTGCATCCCTATCTCGAACGGCGGCGCATGCCGAAGGAAGACATCGTCTACGAGAAGGGCGTGCGACCCGTGCTCGAGCGCACGCTCGGCGTGCCGATCTTCCAGGAACAGGTGATGAAGCTGCTGCAGGTCGTGGCGGATTTCAGCGCCGGCGAGGCCGACGACCTGCGCCGCTCGATGGCCGCCTGGAAGCGTCGCGGCGGGCTGGAGAAGTTCGAGCCGCGCATCCGCCGCAACATGGCGAAGAACGGCTACTCCACCGAATTCATCCAGCAGATCATCGACCAGATCAAGGGCTTCGGCAGCTACGGCTTTCCCGAATCGCATGCCGCCGGCTTCGCGCTCATCGCCTATGCGTCGTCGTACATGAAGTGCCATTACCCGGCGATCTTCACCTGCGCCCTGCTCAACAGCCAGCCGATGGGTTTCTACGCGCCGGCGCAGCTGGTCGCGGACCTGCGCCGGCATGGTGTCGAAGTGCGCCCGCCCGACGTGACCGCCAGCGACTGGGACTGCACGCTCGAACCCCAGCCGAAGACCCATGGCGGGTACGCGCTACGGCTGGGGCTGCGCCTCGTCGGTGGCCTCTCGGCCGATCTCGGCGCACGCATCGTCGCCGCGCGCGCCGCCGCGCCACTGCGCGACCTCGCCGATCTGTCGCGCCGCGCCGGCATGAACCGCTTCGAGCGCGAACGTCTCGCCGACGCCGGCGCCCTGCGCGTGCTCAGCGGCCACCGCCACCGCGCCCGCTGGGAAAGCTCCGGCATCGAACGCGGCCTGCCGTTGATCGACGCTGTCGCCGAGGAACGTCCCACCCTGCGTCCGCCCACGCTCGCCGAGAACGTGTTCGCCGATTACGCCACGCACGGCCTGTCGCTCACCGCGCACCCCCTGCAGCTGATTCGCAAGAACTTGCAGGCGCGCCGGGCGCGTCGCGCCGCCGACCTCGAACACGAACGCAACGGCACGTGGCTGCGCCATGCCGGGTTGGTCACCGTGCGCCAGCGCCCGCAGACCGCCAGCGGCATCACGTTCGTCACGATCGAAGACGAAACCGGGCAGGTCAACGTGATCGTACGGCCCAGGGTCGCCGAAGCCTGCCGCCATGCTCTCCTCGACGCCGTGCTTCTCGCCGTGGACGGACAGTGGCAATCGATCGACGGCGTCCGCCACCTCGTCGCCAGCCGACTGCACGATTTCAGCGACCTGCTGCCCGCGCTGGGCTCCGTCTCGCGGGACTTCCACTAGTGATGCCTGCCGTCACGCATCTCCCGCCGCGGCATCACTGAACCACGCCTAATTTCTGCCTGAACGGTGGCTGCGAAAATTGCTGCTATGCAGGAGCGTCCGTCATCGAAAAGCGATAGGTTTTGCCCACCCGACCGGTCTACCGGTAAGCGATGCCTCTGCGCCGTGCATCGCTCTGCTACCCAGGCGCCATAAGTTTTCAGGAGACTCGTCATGCGCAACACGAAACTGATCGTCGCGATGCTGGCCGGCTGTATGGCCGTGAGCGGTGCCGCTCTCGCACAGGACGCTTCGAAGGCTCCCACGCCGGCTTCGACCGCCGGAACCCCGACGCATTCCACCAGCGATTCGATGAAACACGCGGGCACCGATTCGATGAAGCAGAGCGGCGCCGACGGCATGAGCCAGGATCACGCCTCCAAGAGCGCCATGGGTAACGACTCGATGGAAAACCAGTCGATGAAGTCGACCCACAAGAAGCACAAGAAGACGGCCGAGCCGGCGAAGTCCTCCACCTCCGGCATGTAATGCGCAGCGCATGACAGGAAACCCGGTGCCGCGAGGCGCCGGGTTTTTTCATGGGCGCGCTTTCCGGTCAAAACTGGGGCTATCTACAAGAAACGCGGGGCGCATCGGCATACGTTCTTCCCTGGCAGCGACGACACGGCGGCCCTCACCGCCCGGGGAGACAGATCATGCGCGGCACGACACCCATCCTTGTCCTTCTCGCGGGCTGCCTGCTGGCCGGTAGCGTGTTCGCGCAGGAGGCACCGTCCGCCCCCGCGAAATCGGTGGCCAACCAGCAAGCGGCGAACGACGCCATGCGCTTCACCGGCACACGCTCGATCAAGATGACCGGCGCGGATGGCATGAGCCAGGACCACGCCACCGCCAGCGACATGAGCGACGACACCGCCGACGTCGGCACGGTGAAGCAGTCGCTGAGGAAGGCGACGCCCGAACTACCGCCGGATAACGCGCCCCCCGGTCGTTGACGTTCGTCAGACGCTGCGCGTGAGGCGCCGTCGCCCGGACGAGCGACAGTCCCAGCGACTCAGCTGCTGCACGACAACATCGAACAGCCGACACGCTCGCGCGCCCAGTCGGGACGGCGACCGCCTAGGTGTTCCTTGCCGGGCTGCAGGTCGTACGGCCGGCGCAGGACATCGAGCAACTCGTGCACGCCGGTTTCGTCGCCCTGCTCCGCGCGATCGATCGCCTGCTGGGCGAGGTAGTTGCGCAGCACGTACCGTGGATTGGCCGCGTGCATCAACGCCAGGCGCCCGCTCTCCGCGGCGCCGTCGGCACGCACGCGCGCCGCGTAACGCCGCAGCCACGCCTGCAGCGCGTCCTCGACCGCGACGCGCCCCGCGTCGTCGTAGAACGACGCTCCGACTGTGTCCACGTGCGGCGCGTGCGGATCGAGCGCCGCCAGGTCGCGATAGAAGATCGTCATGTCCATGCCGCCCGCACGGAGCAACCCACGGAGGTCGGCGATCAACGCGTCGTCACCCTCATCGGGCTGCGCGAGCCCGAGCTTCGCGGCGGAAAACGCCGCGTCCGACGCCTCGAACACCTCGACGTAACGGGCCAGGCCCGCGTGCAGCGCCTCGACGCCGCTGAAGAGCGGCGACAACGCCTGCGCGAGCCGCTGCACGTTCCAGTAGCCGACCTGCGGCTGCTGGCCGAAACGGTAGCGCTTCTGGTGCCGGTCGGTCGTGTTCGGCGTCCAGTCCGGATTGAAATCGTCGATCCAGCCATACGGGCCATAATCGATGGTCAGCCCGAGGATCGACATGTTGTCCGTGTTCATGACGCCGTGCACGAAGCCCACGCGCATCCAGTGCGCCATGAGCCGCGCGGTGCGTTCGCAGACCTCGGCGAAGAACGCGGCGTAGCCCTCCTCTCCCGGAAGATCGGCGAACTGCGGGTAGTGATGGACGATGGTGAAGTCCACGAGCTGTCGCAGGAGCGCCACGTCGCCACGCGAGGACGGCAGCTCGAACGAGCCGAAGCGCACGAACGACGGGGCGACACGGCACACGATCGCGCCGGGTTCGGGCGCGGGATGGCCGTCGTAAAGCATGTCGCGCACCACGCTGTCACCCGTCGCGACCAGCGACAGCGCACGCGTGGTGGGCACGCCCAGGTGATGCATCGCCTCGCTGCAGAGGAACTCGCGGATGGACGAGCGGAGGACGGCGCGACCGTCCGCGCCTCGCGAGTAAGGCGTCCGGCCAGCACCCTTCAACTGAAGCTCCTGCCGCCCATGCTCCGCCGTGACCACCTCGCCGAGCCCGATCGCCCGGCCGTCTCCGAGCTGCCCGGCCCAGTGTCCGAACTGGTGCCCGCCGTACGCCATCGCGTACCCGGTCATGCCCGGCCAGCGCACGTTGCCCGAAAACACCTGCGCGAAGTCCGGCGCTTCCGGCGCGATGCCCAGCATCGCGGCCACCTCGTCCGAGATCGCGATCGTCCGCGGGTCGGAGACCGGCGTCGGGTCGACCAACGAATAGGCCGCGCCGGCGACCTGACGCGGCACGTTCCGATGATCGGGATCGGCGGGCAACTCACGGACGAAGGCGTTGTCGAAGCGGAGGGCTGTCATCGGGGCGGGGGTCGAGGCGTTATGGGGAATATCCGGGCGATCGGGCCAAGTGCAAGGCCGCGCGGCGCGCCATGCCATCCGCCCTGCGTGGAAAATCGCCAACTCGTGCACACTAGCGCCCCCGAACCCGCCGCTCCGGACTTCATGCGCCCCCTCCGCTTCCTGGCTCCCCTGCTCGTCGCGCCCCTGGCGATGTCCGTCGGCGCCGTGCCGGTGAGCGTACCCCGCAGCGACAAGACCCTGGTGGAGATCATCAACGGGACCATGGGAACGTTGCCCAACGCGGTCGATGCGCTCGCGAACAAGTTGCCCGGGGGCCTGCACGCGACCGCCGACGCCCCGCCGCAGATCGTGCGCAGCCAGCCCTTCGTCACCCGCGACGGCTACCGAATCACGGCGTTCGAAGCCCGTGGTTTCAACGAAGGCGGCGACGTCCCGATGGTCCGCTTCACCTCGATCCAGCTCGAACAGCGCCCCTGCTTCCAGCGAACCGAGGTGGACGAAGCGTTCCACGCGCCATCGTCCGAGACGAAGCTGCCCGCCGCGCCGTCGATGCTGCCCAACCGCTATCTCGTGATGCAGATGCCCTGGGGGCGCCTGTCGTTCGGCACGTCGCAGGACAGCGGCGGCTGCGTGATCGCCATCGTCGGCGACGCCACCGGCGGCATCCTCGGCATGCGCATGCCGTTGCCGCTCCCGCAGCCGACCACCGTGCCCGGCATGCCCGACCTGCGCCGCACCTGGCCGATGCCGGCCGAGGCTTACCCGGCCGAATAGACCGGCTCGTTCGCGGGAAAGAAACCGAGGACCCGGTCGATCCCCTCCTGCGGCACCGCGGCGGAAAAGAGGTACCCCTGCAACTCGTCGCAGCCGGCCTCGCGGAGGAACGCGCGCTGCTGTTCCGTCTCCACGCCCTCCGCCACCACGCACAGGCCCAGCGCCGCGCCGAGGTTCGACACGGCGCGCACGATCGCGGCGGAATCGTCGGCGAACGGCGCCATCTGCACGAACGAGCGGTCGATCTTGACCTTGTCGACGTCGAGGTCCTTCAGCAGCGTCAGGCTCGAATAACCCGTGCCGAAGTCGTCCAGCGATATCCGCACGCCGTCGCGGCGCAGGTTCTTCAGCAGGCGGACCGTCGTGCTGTCCGCGTTGACGATCGCCGTCTCGGTGATCTCGAGCTCGAGGCGGTGCGGCGGCAGGCCGGACTCGGCCAGCGCGTTGAGCACCATCGCAGCGAAACGGTCGTCGCGCAGCTGCACCGCGCTGACGTTCACCGCCACGAACATGTCGCCCATCGGCGCCAGCCGCATGCAGGCGGTGCGCAGGATCCATTCGCCAAGCGCACCGATCAGCCCGGTCTCCTCCGCCACGCCGATGAACTGCACCGGCGGCACCGCGCCGAGTTCGGCATGCCGCCAGCGCGCGAGGGCTTCGAAACCGATCACCTTGCCGTCGCTCGCGCGCACGAGCGGCTGGTAGTAGCAGTCGAGGCCCTCGCCCGTGCGCAGGGCCTGGCGCAGGGCGATCTCGACCTTGCGCCGATGGGCGAGCGCATTGTCGAGTTCGTTGGTGTAGATCACATGGCGATTACGCGCGCGTTTCGCCTCGTAGAGCGCGCTGTCGGCCTTGCGTGCCATTTCGCCGGCCGCGACGGCATCCGCATCGATGGGCACCACGCCGACGGAGGTTCCGATGAACGCGGTATTCGCCGGCACGTCGAACGGCATGCTGGCGAGGACGAGGATCTTCTCTGCGACGGCTTCGATATCCAGGTCGCCGCCGTCTTCCACCAGCAGCGCGAACTCGTCGCCGCCGATGCGCGCGACCGTGTCGCCCGGCGCGACGAGGTTGCGCAGCCGCGTTCCGAACTGCACGAGCAGCTCGTCGCCGGCGAGGTGGCCGTAGGTGTCGTTGACGCGCTTGAAGCCGTCGAGGTCGAGGTAGAACAGCGCGGCCTTGCCACCGCCCCCGGCGGCCCGCGCGATCGCGGCATCCAGCCGGCTGAACAGCGCCGTGCGGTTCGACAGCCCGGTCAGCGCGTCGTGGCAGGCGAGCCAGCGCACATGCGCTTCGGACTCGCGCAGTTCGGTGATGTCGGTGACGGACGCCAGCACATGCGGCGTGCCGTCGAGTTCGACGCAGGTCTTGCGCGTGAGCAGGGTGCGGACCCGGCCCTGCAGGTCGGTCACGGTTTCCTCGGTCTCCACCACCTCGTGGCTGCGCAGCACGGCGTCGTCGCCGGCGGCGAAACGCGCGGCCTGGTCCGGCGGGAAGAGTTCGCTGTCGCTGCGCCCGATCACCTCGTCGGGATGGATGCCGAAATACTCGCAGCCCATTCGGTTCACCAGCACCCAGCGGTGCCTGGCGTCGCGAATGAACATCGCGGTCGGCATCAGTTCGAGCACCTTCGACCAGCCAGCCAGGTCGTGGATCACCGGATTCTCCCCACAGGAGTCGCTGGCCCAATCTGCGACGGCTTCCGTGAGTACGGCGTGTGCGGCTTGCGTCACGGTTCGACGCTGCCGAATTTGTGTGACGGTGGCTCTGGCAAGCCACGGCCCTGCCGCGAGCATCCTCCCCGACCGGGGCCGCTCCCACCCGCGTACCTTCGGGTGGGAGCGCGCTCACGCGCCGCCGGCGCCGCCTCAGGGCTTGTTGAGCGGCAACACGACCGTCGCCGGACGGGTGCCGGCCGGCGCCTCGGCACGGAACGGCCGCAGCGATTCGAACTTCTGCTGGTACTCGTCGGTGACCTGCTTCGCTTCGTCGCCATTGCTGATCACGCGCGGGGTGATCAGCACGATCAGCTCCGTGCGGTCGCGGTTGCGCACCGTCGAGCCGAACAGGCGGCCGAACACCGGGATGCGGTTCAGTCCCGGAATGCCGGTATCCGACGTGCCTTCCTGCTGCTTGATGAGCCCGCCGAGCAGAACGGTCTGTCCGCTCTGCACCGCCACCTGCGTGGAGACCTCGCGCTGCTGGATCGGGAAGTTGGTCGCGTTGATGTCTCTCGGACCCGGCGCGCTCACGACCTGGTTGATGTTGAGGTACACGAGGCCGCCCGGATTGACGCGCGGACGCACGTTGAGGATCACGCCGGTGTCCTTGTATTCCACCTGGCCGATCGTGTTGTCCGAATTGGCATTGGTGTTGACGAACGTCTGCGTGATGGGAATCTGGTCGCCGACCTGGATGTGCGCTTTCTGGTTGTTCAGCACCACCAGCGACGGCGCGGAGAGCGTCTTGGTATTGCCGCTCTTCTCGATCGCACGCAGCGCGACCGCGAGGTTGTTGTTCACGAACGAATAGAAGAACGCATCTTTCCCCTGCGTGAAGACGTTGCCACCGTCGCCCAGCGCCCACTGCTGCTTGTTGCCGGGTTGGCCGACCGAGCCGTTCGTGCCGCCGACCAGGCCTTCGAGGTACCACTGCACGCCGAACTCGAAACTGCCGGTGAGCGCGACCTCGAGGATGCGGGTCTCGATCTGCACCTGCAGCGGCACGGCGTCGAGACGCTTGATCGCCTGTTCGATCTCGGCCCACTGCGACGGACGCGCGCGGACCATCAGCTGGTTGTTCGCGTCCACCGAGGTGATGCGCACGCCTTCATCGGTGGTGACCGGACCGCTGTGCTGCCGGCGCGACGAGTCGTCGTCGCCGAAGCCGCTCCCCGACGAGCCGCCCGCGCCGAACGACGAGCCCATGCTTCCGTTCGAACCGTAGGAACCGCTACCGAAACCGCTGTTGTTCGTGGTGTTGAGCAGCCCCGACGAATTCGACGTGCTGTTGCCGAACGAACCGGTGGTGCTGCCGAGACCGGAGCCGCCGCGGTTGCCCAGGTCGCTGTCGCCGCCGCCGAGCGTGCCCGAGGTAAGGCCGGGACCCACGCGGCCGCCGCGATCGCCCGAACGGCCGCCGCCCGATCCGCCGCCATAGATGTCGGAGAGGTAATCGGCCAGATCCGCCGCCTGCACGTTGCGCACGTCGTAGACATACAGCTGCGGCTCGTTGCCGCCGCCGCGGTCGATGCGGTCGATCCAGCTCTTCACCTCGTCGAGGTAGGCCGGCTGCGGGCTGATGACGACGAGCGAATTGGTGCGCTCGATCGGAATGAAGCGCAGCAGGCCCGCCATCGGCGTGTTGCCCTTCTCGCCGAACAGCTTGTCGAGCGTCGGCGTGAGGTCCTTCACTTCCGCGCGCTGCAGGCTGAACACGCCTACGGACATGCCGCGCAGCCAGTCGACGTCGAACGTCGCGATGGTCCGCTGGTAGTTCTCCAGTTCGCTCGGGGTGCCGGCCATCACCAGCACGTTGCGCGTCGGATCCGCCAGCAGCGTGGCGTCCGGCCGCGCGAACGGCTTGATCAGCTTCTGCATCTCGGTGGCGGAGATGAAGTGCAGCGGGAACAGCCGCGCCTGCAGACCGCCGGGCGGTGCCGACGCGCCGATGCTCGGCACGAGGTTGCCCGCGACCGCGTCCTTCGCGGGCAGCACCACGTAACGGTCGCCCGAGCGGACGAGCGCGTTGCCGGTCCACGAGAGCAGCGTCTCGAGGATCGGCAACGCCTGCTCGGCGGTGACCGGCTGCGACGTGGAGAACGATACGTTGCCCTGCACGCCGGGCACGATCGAATAATTTTCGTGCAGCAGGTCGCCGAGGATCGCCTTGACCACCGACTCGACCGGCTGGTTCTCGAAATTGAAGGTGACCGTGCCCGCGCCCGCGTCGACCGGCTTCGCCTTCGGCAGGCCGACGGCCTTGACGAATTCACCCGTGCCCGTCGTGACGTCGGGCTGGGCGGCCGGCGGAACCGGCGGGTTGGTCGTGCCGACCGTGAGCGGCCGGGGAACGGGCTTTTCGGTGCCTGCGAGCGCCTCGCGCTGCAGCGACCCATCGTCGCGGGGCTGCGGCAGCGTCGTGCATCCGGCAAGAGCGACCGCGAGCGCCGTAGCGCCGATCAGCGAACTTCTCAACATGAAACAACGTACTCCCTCGTTGGACCCGGTCGGCACACCCTGGGGTGCCGCCGAATGCGCCAACTCTAAAGGGAGGGTTGTTACAGCGCCAGCGTCGCGTGAAGACGGTGTGGCGCAATTCGCACCACGACACGGCGCGAGCCCGGAAAGCCCGCCGCGGCCGGGCTTTCCGGACGGCCGTTCAGGATCTCATTCCGCCCATTCGGCGTGGAAGCTGCCCTTCTCGTCGACGCGTTCGAAGGTATGGGCGCCGAAGAAGTCGCGCTGGGCCTGGATCAGGTTCGCCGGCAGCGTGTCCGCCCGGTAGCTGTCGTAATAAGCCACGGCCGCCGAGAAACCCGGTACCGGCACCCCGGTACCCACGGCCGCCGCGACGACCTCGCGCAGCGCCGCCTGGTAGTCCTGCGCGATGTCGCGGAAGTATGGATCGAGGAGCAGGTTCTTCAGCGCGCCGTCGCGGTCGTACGCTTCGGTGATCTTCTGCAGGAAGCGCGCCCGGATGATGCAGCCCGCCCGGAAGATCTTGGCGATGGCGCCGTAGTGGAGGTCCCACTGGTTCTCGTCGGAGGCGGCACGCAGCTGGGCGAAGCCCTGGGCGTAAGAAATGATCTTGCTCATGTAAAGCGCGCGGCGCACCGATTCGATGAACGCCTTGCGGTCGCCACCGAATGGCTTCGCCGGCGGTCCCGCGAGCACCTTGCTCGCCGCCACGCGCTCGTCCTTCATCGACGAAAGCACGCGGGCGAACACGGATTCGGTGATCAGCGTCAGCGGCACGCCGAGGTCGAGGGCGCTCTGGCTCGTCCACTTGCCGGTGCCCTTCTGGGCCGCGCGGTCGAGGATCACGTCGACCAGCATCTTGCCGGTCTTCTCGTCCTTGCGGCGGAAGATCTTCGAGGTGATCTCGATGAGGAAGCTGTCCAGTTCGCCCTCGTTCCACTCGCGGTAGACGTCGGCCAGTTCCTCGTTCGACAGCCCCAGCACGTGCTTGAGCACGGCGTAGCTTTCGGCGATCAGCTGCATGTCGCCGTACTCGATGCCGTTGTGGACCATCTTCACGTAGTGACCCGAGCCACCCGGGCCGATGTAGGTGACGCAGGGCTCGCCGTCGGGTGCGCGGGCCGCGATCTCGGTGAGGATCGGCGCCACGAGGTCGTATGCGTCGCGCGGTCCGCCCGGCATGATGGACGGCCCTTTCAACGCGCCCTCCTCGCCGCCGGACACGCCCGTGCCGATGAAGTGCAGGCCGTCGGCGGCCAGCTCGTCGCCACGCCGCACAGTGTCCCTGTAGAACGTGTTGCCGCCGTCGATCAGGATGTCGCCCTTGTCCAGCAGGGGACGCAGCTGCTCGATCACGGCATCGGTGCCCTTGCCGGCCTGCACCATGAGCAGGATGCGGCGCGGTTTCTCCAGCGAGTCGACGAATTCCTCGAGGCTGTACGTCGGCACGAGCTTCTTGCCCGAGCTCTCGGCCATCACCTCGTCGGTCTTCTCCTTGCTGCGATTGAAGATCGACACCGCGTGCCCGCGGCTCTCGATGTTCCATGCCAGGTTGCGGCCCATCACGGCCATGCCGATCACACCGATCTTCTGCTTGCTCACGTGGGTTCTCCGGATGACTAAGGTGCCGAGGATGGAACGCCGCCCATCAAAGCGCCGTCCACGGGCGAGTTCTTGGCGGAATCGTGCACGGACGCGATTGGACCAAAGGGCACCCGCGGGGCCGCCCCGCCCTCCGCTATCATGAGCGGCGAACCGGCGGCCGGACCGTCCGGAAGGATCGATGACGCATGAACCAGGTGAAGTCGCACTCCCGCGACAAACGTGTCGCTTCGGCCCGTGAGGCCCTGGCAGGCCTCGTGGCCGACGGACAGACGATCGCCGTCGGCGGCTTCGGCCTCTGCGGCATCCCGGAGCTCCTCATCGAGGCGTTGCGGGATTCGGGCGTGAAGGGCCTCACCGCGGTCTCCAACAACGCGGGCATCGACGGCGTCGGCCTGGGCCAGCTGCTCGCGACGCGGCAGATCCGCAAGATGGTCTCGTCGTACGTCGGCGAGAACAAGGAATTCGAGCGCCAGTACCTCGCGGGCGAGCTCGAGGTCGAGTTCACCCCGCAGGGCACGCTCGCGGAGAAGCTGCGCGCCGGCGGCGCGGGCATCCCGGCCTTCTTCACGCGCACGGGGTACGGCACGCAGGTGGCCGAAGGCAAGGAAACCCGCGAATTCGACGGCCACATGTACGTGATGGAGCGCTCGATCGTCGCCGACGTGGCGCTGGTCAAGGCCTGGAAGGCCGACCCCTCCGGCAACCTCGTGTATCGCAAGACCGCGCGCAACTTCAATCCGATGGCCGCCACCGCGGGCAAGGTCTGCGTCGCCGAGGTCGAGATCATGGTGGAGATCGGGGAGCTCGATCCGGACCAGATCCACACCCCCGGCATCTACGTCGACCGCATCGTGCACAATCCCGCGCCGTCCAAGCGCATCGAACAGCGCACCGTGCGCGCCTGAAGGAGACTCCCATGGCCTGGACCCGCGATCAGATGGCGCAGCGCGCCGCCCTGGAACTCTCCGACGGCGATTACGTGAACCTCGGCATCGGCTTGCCGACCCTGGTGGCCAACCACCTTCCGGACGGCGTCGACGTGTGGCTGCAGTCCGAGAACGGCCTGCTCGGCATCGGCCCGTTCCCGACCGAGGACGAGGTGGACGCCGACCTCATCAACGCCGGCAAGCAAACCGTCACGGCCCGCGCCGGCGCGTCCTTCTTTTCGAGCGCCGACTCCTTCGCGATGATTCGCGGCGGCCACATCGACATTTCGATTCTCGGCGCCATGCAGGTCACCTGCGAGGGCGACATCGCCAACTGGATGGTGCCCGGCAAGATGGTCAAGGGCATGGGTGGCGCGATGGACCTCGTGGCCGGCGTGAAGCGCGTCGTGGTCGTGATGGAGCACGCCGCGAAGGACGGCTCGCCCAAGATCCTCACCGAATGCACCCTGCCGCTCACCGGCAAGGGCGTCGTCAACCGCATCATCACCGAGCTGGCCGTGTTCGACGTGACGCCTGAGGGCCTCGTGCTGATCGAACTCGCGCCGGGCGTGGACGAGGCCAGCGTTCGGGAGAAGACGGGCTGCGGGTTCGAGACGCGCCTGCATTGAGTACGTCGCACATGCTACCGAAGGGTGGGAGCCGATCGCATCGGCGATGCTCTTCGCCCCGCTGAAACGACAAGGCCCCGGTCTGGCGACCGGGGCCCGGAAATAAAGTCGCCCCGCAGAGGACGCCTCAGCATGGGCCTCGGGGGGGGAGGTAGGCCAGATGCCGGTAGTTAGCGTCGATGCGGGGCGAGGGACCTACCGACCCGGGGGAGGGGTTGGTGGTAGGTCAGGATCAATATTAGATTTCCTAGGAATTTCCGGCCAATATATCTTTCAGCGACCACTTATACGAAAAACGACTATGTTCGACCTGCGCCAGCTGCGCTACTTCGTCGAAGTGGCGGAAACCCTGAGTTTCACCCAGGCCGCGCAGCGCCTGCATATTTCGCAGCCACCGTTGTCGCAGCAGATCCAGTCGCTCGAGGCCGACCTGGGCGTCAGGCTGCTCGACCGGAATCGCCGCCGAGTCGCGCTGACCGAGCCGGGACGTCTGTTCCTCGCGGAAGCGAAGGCCATCCTCGCCCGCGCCGAAAGCGCCCGGACCGTAGTGACCGAAGCCGCCGCCGGCTTTACCGGGCAGCTGCGGCTCGCGTACGCCGTCTCCGTATCATTCCATCGCGCGCTGCCGGAAACCTTGCTGCGGTTCTCACATGCGGCACCCGGAGTCAGCCTGCACCTGGGCGAAATGCTCACCGGGGCCCAGTACGACGCCCTGCTCTCGGGGCAGATCGACGTCGGCCTCCTGCGCGCCCGTCCGGAAGGGGTGGCCAACGCCCGCCAGCTCAACGTGGAAGTGATCGACCACGAGCCCCTCGTCATCGCCCTGCCCGCCGGCCATCGCCTGGCGAAGCGTGACGCCATCCGGATGACGGAGCTCGCCACCGAGCGCTTCGTCGCCCCGCCCCGCGCGCACGCCGTCACCCTGACCGACCGCCTTGGACTGCTCGCGAACAAGGCCGGGTTTCACCCGAACATCCGCCAGGAGGCCCAGCAGATCCCTTCCCTGCTGCCGCTGGTCGCGGCGGAGATCGGCGTCGCGCTCGTGCCCGCGTCGCTTCGCGCCGTGAAGCTGGACGGCGTCGCGTTCGTTCCCGTGGACGATCCGGAGGCCCACCTGTTGCTCGCGGCGGCCTCGCGCGTGGACAATACGTCCCCCGTGCTGGAGAGCTTCCTGCGCACGGTCCGCGAGGCCCGCGCCAAGCTCGGGCTCGGCTGAAAGACGAATGGCGACGGGCGCTTGCGCTAGCCCGCCCAGGTCGTTACAATCCCGTTTTTCCTTGTCCTTAAAGTTTCAGGAGCTGGCCGTGAAGGTGCTTTCCTCTTTGAAGTCCGCGAAGTCGCGTCACCGTGACTGCAAAGTCGTTCGCCGTCGCGGCAAAGTGTTCGTGATCTGCAAGAGCAACCCGCGTTTCAAGGCTCGTCAGCGCTGATCGGCTGCGACGGGTTCTGAAGAAAAGGCCGCGAAAGCGGCCTTTTTTTTTGCGCCCGAATCTGGCGCTCCCGGCTACCCGTCCCGCACCTGGGATGTCGATACCGCCGGTATGACGGTGCGTCACGGCGGGGCGATCGGTCGCGATGAGCCGCCCTACCCCCGCGCTTCCGTCAGATACGGCGAATCCGGAATGTCGCCGGTGTCGCCCATGAACACGCAATTGCGGCCCGCGCGCTTGGCGCGGTAGAGCGCCGCGTCGGCGACGACCAGCAGGCGATGGAGCTCGAAGCCGCAGGGCATGGTGCTGGCGATGCCGAAGCTCGCCGTCACGACGAGGTCCGGCTTCGCCTGCGTGGCGGATGTCGCCGCGATGGACAGCCGCAGCTGTTCCGCGCGCGCACGCGCCTGCGCCGGGCTGCAGTCCGGGAGCAGCACCGCGAATTCCTCGCCGCCCAGCCGCCCGAACACGTCGCATGCGTGCAGGGCGCGACGGCAGACGTCCACCGCGCGCTTGAGCACTTCGTCGCCCGTCGCATGGCCGTAGGTGTCGTTGACGTTCTTGAAGTGATCGAGGTCGAACAGGATCAGGCAGGCGCCGCGATCGGACCGCGCGCCGTACGCGAGCACGCGCTCCGACTGCTCGACGAAGTGCTCGCGGTTGCAGATACCGGTGAGGCCGTCGCGGCGCGCCAGTTTCATGAAACGCAGCTGCGAGCGGCGCAGCCACAGCACGAGCCAGACGATGGCGGCCAGGCTGGCGAGCAGCACCACGATGTACAGCCGGCTCGTTTCGGCCTCCTTGCGATCGAGCGCGCCGGTCAGCCGCAGGATCTCGTTCTGGCGGTTGAGCGCTTCGACTTCGGCCCGGCGCGCGACGAGCTGCTGGTCGACGATCTGGAAGGCCAGGCTACGCGCGCTCACGTCGTCGAGATGGGCCTTGTCGGCCGCCATGTACTGCTTGTGGTACGCGAGCGCGGCGGCGGCGTTGCCCACGCGTTGCTCCACCTCGTACAGCACCTCGTAGCCGATCCGCCGCGAATCCATGAATTCCTCCTGGCTCGCGTTGGCGACGGCGGAAAGCCCGTACCGGCGCGCGTTGACGAGGTCGCCGAGCTGGAGATAGGCCTTGGCGAGCGTGGCGTCGAATTCGGCGAGCAGCACCGGATAGCTCAGCGCGCGCATGGCTTCGCGATTCGCGGTGAGCAACTTCACCGCCTCCTCGGGACGCCCCTTGTCGAGGTGGAAGGCCGCGATGTCCGCGCGCATCGTCTGGCCGAACACGTCGTCGCCGACGTTCATGCAGACCTCGATGGCGCGTTCGAACATCGGATCGATGGACTGCAGGCGGTTGGCTTCACGGCGCGCGCGAAGGAGGTGCTCCGCGCCCTTGCAGATCGTGTCGCCGGGCGGCGGGTTGTCCACCATCTCCTGCGCGTACGCTTCCGCCTGCTCGAACTGGCCGGCCGAGCTGAGCAGCTGCGACGCTTCGCCCAGCCCCATGAAACGCGCCTTGCGATCGCGTATCGAGGGCATCATCTCCTGCAGCTGGTTGAGGCGCTTGAACGCTTCCTCGTAGCGATGCGCGATGCCGAGCAGGTTGATCAGCGTCGCCGTCGCGCGGAAGCGCAATACGATGTTGTTCGCGTTGTCGGCGACGTCTTCGAGCGCCTTCCTGCCCAGGTCGTAATCGCCGAGCCACGTGGCGCGCCAGCCCTGGATGTAGTGCAGCCGCCAGCGCTCCTCCGGCGCGAGCTTGGCTTCGATGCGCAGAAGCTGGTCGATCAGCTTTCCCGCGGTCGCGGGGTCGGAGCCCTTGATCGCGTCGGCGCGGGAAAGGATCGCCGCCGGCGAGGAAGGGTTCGCTTCGGTTTCGTCCGCCTGCGCCGCCGTCGCCAGCGCGAGCGCCGCGGCAGCCATCAGGAGCAGCGCATGGCGCGCGAGGCGCATCACGGCGTCAGAGCGTCTCGCCCGAGACCGGCGTTCGTGAAATCGAGGTGCCATCGTCGTCCTTGTCTTTGTCGTCGTCCGTGTCGTCGTCCGGCGTCTCCACATGGTCCGGACCGATCTGCATCTGCGCGACGATGAAGGGCCGTTCGCCGATGAGGCGATGCAGCGCGTCGCGGTCGCCATCCCTCAAGGCGGCCCGCGTTTCCTCGTCGATGTCGGTGTCCGCAAGGGCGGCCTCGAGCGCTTCCGCGTCGGCATGGCGAAGCGTCGCATCGCTGCCGACGCGCTCGAGGAATTCGATCAGTTTCGCCATCTACCCGCCCCTTGAGCCGGGAGCGCGCCCGGCCCACCCTGCCAGCCTCCCCTCGAGGCCGCCCGCGCACGGATCATAGCCCCATGGGAGCGCGTCGAGTAGTAGGCCACTCGGCCGGGGACAAAAGGAAATGTAATGGCGGATCAGATACCTGGCGCGACAGGCATCGTCGGAGGCACGCGTCAGCCGTCGAGGTAGACGACGCAGTCGATACCCTGACGGGCCATCTTCGCGTAAGGACAAAGGCGTTCCGTGTTGCGCACCAGCGCGGCGGCGACGCGCCGATCGACGCCCGGCAGCGCGATACGGACCCTGGCGGCCAGGGTGAACAGGCCGTCCATGGGATCGCGGCCGAACGTCACCTCAGCGGTCACCTCGGCATCCGGAATGTCCACCCGTTCGCGCGCCGCCAGCAGGTTCAGGGCGCCGTGGAAGCAGGCGGCGAAGCCGGCCGCGAACAGTTGCTCCGGGTTGGTGCCGCCGCCCGGGCCGCCGAGCTCGGCCGGCAGGCGCAAGGCCACGTCCAGGTGGCCGTCGGTCGAGCGTGCGCTGCCGGAGGCGCGACCGTGCCGCGCCTCGCCGCCTGTGACACGCACGCTCGCGGTGTACAGCGGCTGGAAGTCCGGGCCACCGTACCTGTCGAGGAAGGAAAGCGGCGGGGGCGTCGGCTTCACCGTGGACGTCCTTCCTCAGGCCGCGGCCGCGGGCGTCCGCGCGGCGAACCACTCGTCGAACCCGATCGTGCCCAGGCGCGCCGCGCCGCGCGGCACCAGCGTGTCCCGATCCAGCACCGCGCCAAAGTACGGCGTCTCCGCGGAACCGATCACGCGGCGAGCATCGCCCGTCTTCGTCAGATACGTGGCCACGAGGTCCGCCATGCTGAACCTGGCAGGGCCCGCGATCTCGACGACCTGCGTCGTCGGCGGCTCGAGCGTGGCGTCCGCGACCAGCCTGGCGACGTCGTCGGACGCGATCGGCTGGATGTCGGCCGTCGGCATGTGGACGTCCGCGCCCTTCTCGCCCGAGGCGACGATGCCCGGCAGGAACTCCATGAACTGCGTGGAATGCACGATCGTGTAAGGGACGCCAGCGGCGCGGATGAGCTGCTCCTGCGCCACCTTGCCGGCGAAGTAGCCGCTACCGAGGCGATCGAGATCGTCGGTGCCGACGACCGACAGCGCGACATGGTGCGTCACCCCTGCCTTCTTCTCGGCTTCCGCGATGTTCCTGCCCGCGGTGGTGAAGAACGCGATGACATCGTCTTTCGCGAACGACGGCGAGTTGGAAAGATCAACGACCGTATCGACGCCCGCCATGGCGGCGTCCAGCCCTTCGCCCGTGAGCGTGTTCACGCCCGTCGAAGGCGCGGCAGGCGTCACGTCATGGCCCGCGTCGCGCAGACGGTCGACGACCTTGGAACCGATGAGGCCCGTGCCTCCGATGACGAGGATCTTCATGGTGGATCACCTTTCTTGACTGGCTTACAGGAATGCTAGGACCGCCGGCTTGTAGCCAGTAGCCCCGGCGCATGGCTCACCGTGTTGCCGAAGCGGCAACAATCGGAAGCGTGGTTCCGCATTCGAGATCGAGCTCCCGAATGGCGGCGATCATGAAATCGATGAACACGCGGATGCGCGATGGCAGCTGCTGCCGGCTCTGGTAACAGACGTAGTGGCCGCGATCGTCGGGCGCGTACTCCGGCAGGCAGGCGACGATCCGTCCCGCACGCAGGTGCTCGCACACCTGGTAACCGGCGAGCTGGGCGACGCCTCGATGCTCCAGCACCGCCTGCAGGACGAGGTCCGCATCGTTGAACACCTCCATCGACGGCGGCAGCACCTTGCGCAGGCGGCCATCGACCTTGAACTCCCATTCCGCGATGCGGCCGGACGCCGTGCGGTAATGCACCGCCGGCCGCGCGAGCAGGTCGTCGATCTGGTCGATGTCGCCGCGCTCGCGCAGGTACGTGGGCGTCGCCACGACGAACATCTGCATGGGGACGATCTGCCGCGCGATCACCTGACTGTCCTCCATGCGACCATCGCGAAACGCGACATCGATGCGGTCACCCGTGAAATCGACCGGACGGTCGTCGAGCACCAGGTCGATGCCGATCTCGGGAAACGCGTCTCGGAACCGGTGCAACAGCGGCGCCACCACCTGGCGACCGAATCCGACCGGCGCGCCGATGCGCAACTGGCCTCGCGGCGGCCCGTCGCGCAGTTCGCGCATGTCGTCGAGCGCCTGCGCGATGCGCTCGACACCCGGGTTGCAATTCTCGAAGAAGATCGCGCCCTCGGCGGTCAGCGCGGTGCTGCGCGTGGTGCGCGAAAAGAGGCGCGCACCCACCTGCTGTTCCAGCTTCTGCACGCTTCGGCTCACCGCCGACCGGCCGATGCCGAGACGGTCCGCGGCGCGGGCGAAACTGCCTTCCGTGACCACGGCGATGAACGCGATCACGCCGGCATAACTGGCTGAGAACGACGAGGCGAGCGCATCCGGGGCGTTCGCCCGCGCGGGATGGATGGGGTGGATGGACATGTCTTACTTCCTCGTCGCGGCAGCCGCATGGATTCGTTCGTGCGCCTCGTCGACCAGTCGCCGGCAGGCGGCCGCGTCCCTGTGCAGCAAGGCCGCCACGTCGTCGATGCTCGCTTCGAACACGTCGCTCAACAGCAGCGCCAGGCGGGCATCCGCCGGGAGCCGGTCGAGCGCATCGAGGAGCCCGAGCCACACGGCCGGTTCCGGCTGGCGGCTCGCCAGCTCTCGTCGCAGCCGCTCGTACGTGGAATGCATCGGGTCCATATCGATCAGACGAAGCAGCCGGTCGATCTGTGACGCCTCCGATTGGTTCCCGTTGCGCAACACCGTGGTCACGCCCACGGATCTACCGGCAGCGATGGCGCGAACCTAGCCTGTACTCGCCCCGCCCCCTGCGGCGGGAACCCTCACCCCTGACGAAGGATGACGACATGAACGCCCAGACCGCCCCGTCGCAGAGCGACGACTCCGTCCAGCAGCCCGTAGTGCCGAAGACGCGTCTCGACTACATGAAGGAAGCGCCGGCGCTGACCAAGAAGCTGATGGAACTGAGCATGGTCGCCGCGAAGAGCGCGCTCGGCGACACGATCCAGGATCTGGTCAAGATCCGTGCCTCGCAGCTCAACGGCTGCAGCTTCTGCATCGACATGCACGTGAAGGAAGCGACGATCCACGGCGAGCGCGCACTGCGCCTGCACCATGTCGCGGCATGGCGCGAGTCGAACCTTTTCGTTCCGAAAGAGCGCGCGGCGCTGGCGTGGACCGAGGTGCTCACGCGGATTCCGGCCGAGGGCGTGCCGGACGACATCTACGAGCGGGTGCGCGGTCAGTTCTCGGAAGCCGAACTCGCCGAGCTGACGTACTCGATCATGATCATCAACGCGTGGAACCGCGCGAACGTCGCCTTCCGCCCGGTGCCGGGCGGCTTCGACAAGGAATGGCACCTCGACAAGGCCAACCTGAGCTGACTCCCCCGACCGCGAAGAGGATCGACCATGCGTACGATGAAGACAATCGCGATGTTTCTGGCCCTCGCGCCGCTCGGCGCGCTCGCCCACGGCGACGAACACGGCAACGGCGGCGCGCCGATGGCGAAGGTCACCGAGCTGTTCACCAAGGTGGCCGCCGACAACCCGAAGAAGGAACTCGAGCTGATTACGGTCGAATACCCGCCGGGCGCGGTGGACCCCGTTCACCGGCACGACGCCCAGGCCATCGTCTATGTGATCGAGGGCCAGATCGTGATGGGTGTGAAGGGCCAGCCCAACAAGACCCTGAACCCGGGCGACGTCTACTACGAGGGCCCCGACGACCTGCATACCGTCGGCCGCAACGCCAGCGCCACCAGGCCGGCGAAGTTCGTCGTGTTCTTCCTGAAGGACAAGGGCGCGCCGATCCTCACGCTGGCAGATAAGTAGGCCGTTATCGGCGACCGGCCGGTACTTTTTTCACAAGACATGTCACAAAGTTCCCATCAGGATCGTCTTGATGGGAATGACAGAAGCCACGGCCACTTTTTCCGCGCTGCGTCCCCGCCTGCACGGTATCGCCTATCGCATGCTCGGATCCGTCGCGGAAGCCGAAGATGTCGTGCAGGACATCTGGCTGAGCTGGAACGGCGTGTGTCCGGACAGCGTGGACAATCCCGAGGCGTGGCTCGTCGCCGCGACGACGAGGCGCTCCATCGATCGCCTCCGGGCCGCCAAGGCGCGCCGCGAGGAGTACGTGGGCATCTGGCTGCCGGAACCCATCCTGACCGACGAGGGCGCCTCGCCAGAGGACATCCGGGAGCTCGCCGACGACGTCTCCGTAGCGTTCCTGCTGCTGCTCGAACGGCTCTCGCCGGAGGCGCGCGCCGCGTTCCTGCTTCGTGAGGTGTTCGACGTCGACTATCCGGAGATCGCCACGACGATCGGCAAGAGCGAAGCGGCGTGTCGCCAGCTCGTGCATCGCGCGAAGGACCAGCTACGCAACGAGCGCGCGCGCCAGCGTGTCCCCACGGAACAGCACCTGTCGCTGATGCGGCGGTTCGCCGAGGCGATGGCCAGCGGCGATTTCCCGGCGATCCGCTCGATGCTGGCGGCGGATGCCGAGCTCTCCGGCGACGGCGGAGGCAAGGTCACCAGTTTCCCGAAGCCGCTGCTCGGCGGACAGCGCATCGCCCAGCTCTTCTACGCGGCGCACCTGCGCTTCGGCGCGGGCGTGCAGGTGCGTGTCGTGCGCATCAATGGCGAATGGTCGCTGCTGCGCTACATCGACGGCGTCCTGGAATCCGCGCAAACGTACGTCACCGACGGCGAGACGATCCACAACATCCACGTGCAGCGCAATCCGGACAAACTGGAGCGCATCGTGCTCGGGCTGCAGGGGTTCGCGCCGCTGGGCGACTGAGGCACGAAAAAAAAACGCCCCGCGAAGGGGCGTCTTTTCACGATGCCGCCAGGCGTGCGGATCAGACGTACCGTACACCCTTGATCTCGTACGTTTTCACGCCGTTGGGCGCCTTGAAGTCGAACTCGTCGCCCTCGCTCTTGCCGATCAGCGCACGGGCGATCGGCGAGGACACCGCGATGAGGTTCTGCTTGATGTCCGCTTCCAGGTCGCCAACGATCTGGTAGGTGACCTCGGCATCCGTGTCGAGATCGACGAGCTCGACGATGGCGCCGAACACGATGCGCTTGCCCACGCTGAGGCGCTCGGTGTCGATGACTTCCGAGTTCGACAGCGCGGCTTCCAGCTCGGCGATACGGCCCTCGTTGAAACCGTGCATCTCGCGCGCGGCGTGGTATTCCGCGTTTTCCTTGAGGTCGCCGTGCGCGCGGGCTTCCGCCACCGCCGCGACGATTTCGGGGCGCTTCACACGCTTCAGGTACTCGAGTTCGTCGCGCAGGCGATCGGCACCCTTCTGGGTCATGGGAGGACGGGTCGCGCTCATGCCTTCAGCTCCTTGTGCAGTTCCTGCAGGCTGTTCACTTCCGGATCCGCATGGAAGTCGAGCGAGTGCACGAGGGCGCGCGCGCCGGCGACCGTGGTCGAATACGTGACACGCTGCTGCAGCGCTTCGCGGCGGATCGAGAACGAATCGGAGATGGCCTGTTTGCCCTCCGTCGTGTTGACGATGTAGACCACCTCGCCGTTCTTGATCAGGTCGACGATGTGCGGACGGCCTTCGAGCACCTTGTTGATGCGCTCGCACGGCACGCCGTTGTCCTGCAGGAACTTCGCCGTGCCCGCCGTGGCGACGACGACGTAACCGCGTTCGGCGACGTCCTTCGCGATCGGCAGCAGGCGATCCTTGTCGGCGTCGCGCACCGACATGAACACCTTGCCCTTCGGCGGCGCCTTGATGCCTGCCGCCTCGTGGCCGCGCGCGAACGCGGCGCCGAAGGTACGGCCCACGCCCATCACTTCGCCCGTCGAACGCATCTCCGGGCCGAGGATCGGATCGACGTTCTGGAACTTCAGGAACGGGAAGATGGCTTCCTTGACCGAGTAGTACGACGGGATGACCTCCTTCGTCGCGCCCTGCTCGACGAGCGAGCGACCGGCCATGGCGCGCGCGGCGATCTTCGCCAGCGACATGCCCGTGGCCTTGCAGACGAACGGCACGGTACGCGACGCACGCGGGTTCACCTCGAGGATGAAGACGTCGTCGCCCTGGATGGCGAACTGCGTGTTCATCAGACCGACGACCTTCAGCTCCTGCGCCATCAGCTTCACCTGGCGGCGCATCTCGTCCTGGACTTCCTGGCTGAGCGAATACGGCGGGAGCGAGCACGAGCTGTCGCCCGAGTGCACGCCGGCCTCCTCGATGTGCTCCATGATGCCGCCGACGAGCACGTTGCCGTCGGCGTCGGCGACGATGTCGACGTCGACCTCGACCGCGTGGTCGAGGAAGCGGTCGAGCAGCACCGGCGATTCGTTCGACACCTGCACCGCCTCGCGGATGTAGCGCGAGAGGTCGGCATCGGCGTAGACGATTTCCATGGCGCGGCCGCCGAGCACGTAGCTCGGACGCACGACCAGCGGATAGCCGATCTCGCGCGCCAGCGCGAGCGCTTCGTCCGCGTTGCGGGCGGTGCGGTTCGGCGGCTGCTTCAGTTCGAGCTTCTGGATCATCTTCTGGAAGCGCTCACGATCTTCCGCGAGGTCGATCGAGTCGGCGCTGGTGCCGATCACCGGCACGCCGGCGGCTTCGAGCGCGCGCGCGAGCTTCAGCGGCGTCTGGCCGCCGTACTGCACGATCACGCCCTTCGGCTTCTCCAGATCGACGATCTCCAGCACGTCTTCGAGCGTCAGCGGCTCGAAGTAGAGGCGGTCGGAGGTGTCGTAATCGGTCGAGACCGTTTCCGGGTTGCAGTTGACCATGATGGTTTCGAAACCATCCTCGCGCAGGGCGAGCGCCGCGTGCACGCAGCAGTAGTCGAACTCGATGCCCTGGCCGATGCGGTTCGGGCCACCGCCGAGGACGATGATCTTGTCCTTGTTCGTCGGATTCGCCTCGCACTCTTCCTCGTACGTGGAATACATGTACGCGGTGGTCGTGGCGAATTCCGCGGCGCAGGAGTCGACGCGCTTGTACACCGGGCGCACGCCGAGCGTGCGGCGCAGGTGGCGCACGGCGCCTTCGTCGGTGCCGACCAGTTCGGCCAGGCGCGCATCGGCGAAGCCCATGCGCTTGAGTTCGCGCATGCGGCCTTCGTCCAGCGCCGTGAGGCCCTGGCGCTGCACTTCGCCTTCCGTCATCACGATGTCCTCGAACGCGGCGAGGAACCAGGGATCGATGCGGGTCAGGTCGTGCACTTCCTGCAGCGAGAGGCCCGCGCGGAAGGCGTCGGCGACGTGGAACACGCGGTCGGGGCGCGGCTCGCGCAGTTCGCGCTTGAGCGTCAGGAAGCCTTCCTCGCTGCCGATGTCGAGGCCGGTCGGATTGAGGCCGGTCTTGCCGATCTCGAGGCCGCGCAGCGCTTTCTGCATCGATTCGTGGAAGGTGCGGCCCATCGCCATCACCTCGCCCACCGACTTCATCTGCGTGGTGAGGCGGGCGTCCGCGGCCGGGAACTTCTCGAACGCGAAACGCGGGATCTTGGTGACGACGTAGTCGATCGACGGCTCGAACGACGCCGGGGTCAAGCCGCCGGTGATGTCGTTCTTGAGTTCGTCGAGCGTGTAGCCGACGGCGAGCTTCGCCGCGACCTTCGCGATCGGGAAGCCGGTGGCCTTGGACGCCAGCGCCGACGAACGCGAGACGCGCGGGTTCATCTCGATGACGACGACGCGGCCGTCCTCGGCGTTGATGCCGAACTGGACGTTCGAACCGCCGGTGTCCACGCCGATCTTGCGCAGCACCGCGATCGAGGCGTTACGCAGGCGCTGGTATTCCTTGTCGGTGAGCGTCTGCGCCGGCGCGACGGTGATCGAGTCGCCGGTGTGCACGCCCATCGGATCGAAGTTCTCGATCGAGCAGAC
Organism: Luteibacter sp. 329MFSha; assembly: GCF_900111665.1. NCBI lineage: Bacteria > Pseudomonadati > Pseudomonadota > Gammaproteobacteria > Lysobacterales > Rhodanobacteraceae > Luteibacter > Luteibacter sp. 329MFSha. The sequence goes on from NZ_FOJE01000001.1 coordinate 1,489,701, forward strand.
GATGATGCAGTTGTCCGCCTTGTCGCGGACCACTTCCATCTCGAACTCCTTCCAGCCCAGCACCGACTCTTCCACCAGCACTTCGTGCACGGGCGAGAGCTCGAGGCCGCGACCGACGATCTCGACGAATTCTTCCTTGTTGTAGGCGATGCCGCCGCCCGAACCGCCGAGCGTGAAGCTCGGGCGGATGATGGTCGGGAAGCCCACGGTCTGCTGGATCTCCAGCGCCTGCTCCATCGAACGGGCCACTTCGGCCTTCGGGCATTCCAGGCCGATGTCGGCCATGGCCTTGCGGAACAGGTCGCGGTCTTCCGCCATGCGGATGGCTTCGCGCGACGCGCCGATCAGCTCGACGCCGTAGGTGTCGAGCACGCCGTGGTCGGCGAGGTCGAGCGCGCAGTTGAGGCCCGTCTGGCCGCCCATGGTGGGCAGCACGGCGTCCGGCCGCTCCTTCGCGATGATGCGTTCCACCGTCTGCCAGTTGATCGGCTCGATGTAGACGGCGTCGGCCGTCTCGGGGTCGGTCATGATCGTCGCCGGGTTCGAATTGACCAGGACGACGCGGTAACCCTCTTCCTTCAGCGCCTTGCAGGCCTGGGCGCCGGAGTAGTCGAACTCGCAGGCCTGGCCGATGACGATCGGGCCGGCGCCGATGACGAGGATGGTCTTGATGTCGCTGCGCTTTGGCATGGTTTCTCTCGCGTGCTTATGCGGATGGATGAGCGGTACGGGACGAGCGGCGCGTCAGGACGCGCGCTTCGCCTTGTGCTCTTCCATCGAGGCGATGAACGTGTCGAACAGGTAACCGACGTCTTCCGGACCGGGGCTCGCTTCCGGGTGGCCCTGGAAGCAGAACGCCGGGCGATCCGTCAGGGCGAAGCCCTGCAGCGAGCCGTCGAACAGCGAGGTGTGCGTGATGCGCACGTTGCCCGGCAGCGTCGCCGGATCGACCGCGAAACCGTGGTTCTGCGAGCTGATCAGCACGCGGCCGGTGTCGTGGTCCTTCACCGGGTGGTTCGCGCCGTGGTGGCCGAACTTCATCTTCAGCGTCTTCGCGCCGATCGCGAGCGCCATGATCTGGTGGCCGAGGCAGATGCCGAAGGTCGGGATCTTCGTTTCCAGGATCTGCTTCGTCGCTTCGATCGCGTAATCGCACGCGGCCGGATCGCCCGGGCCGTTCGCCAGGAAGATGCCGTCCGGATTCATCGCGAGCACCTCGGAGGCGGGCGTCTGCGCCGGCACCACCGTGATGTCGACACCGCGGCCGGCGAGCAGGCGCAGGATGTTCTGCTTCACGCCGTAATCGAAGGCCACCACGCGGAATTTCTTCGGCGCGTTGTAGAAGGCCTGCTTGTCGAGGTCGTAGACGCCCTCGGACCACTGGTAGGTCTTCGTGGTGCTGACGACCTTGGCCAGGTCCATGCCGTTGAGGCCCGGGAAGGCCTTCGCCTTCGCCACCGCCGCGTCGGCGTCGATCGCGTCGCCCGCGACGATGCAGCCGTTGAGGGCGCCCTTCTCGCGCAGGATGCGCGTGAGGCGGCGCGTGTCGATGCCGGCGATGGCGACGATGCCGTGGCGTTCGAGGTACTGCGGCAGCGGTTCGACGCTGCGCCAGTTGCTCGCCAGTCGGGGCACGTCGCGCACGATCAGGCCGGCGGCGTGGACGCGGTCGGCTTCGACGTCGACCTCGTTGGTGCCGGTGTTTCCGATGTGCGGATACGTCAGGGTGACGATCTGGCGGGAGTACGACGGGTCGGTCAGGATTTCCTGGTAACCGGTCATGGCGGTGTTGAACACCACCTCGCCAACCGTCTCACCGCGGGCACCGACCGCGTGGCCGTGAAAAACGCTGCCGTCTTCGAGAGCAAGCAGAGCAGGAGTACGCATGGGATGGCCGCCTTCAGGTGCAGCAAAGCCCGCAAGCCAGCAGGAATGCGGCTCGTGGGCCTTGGGGATAAGGAATCGTAGGGCGGGTAAGAATGATAGGTGCGAACGCCCTTCCTGTCCACCGGGAATCGCTGAATGAAACGTGCGCGAATGTCGCGGGGAACCCGGCCTGACACGATACAATGCTCACCGTGGTAGCCCATCCGAGAACCGCCCGCATGCTGCTGGACCCCGCCCGCCTGGAACGTCCCGACACCGACATCAGGCACGAGCCGTTTTCGTTCATGATCGCCCATGGGCAGCTGCCGGACGACGCCCGCGGCGACCTTGACCGGGACTTCCCCCAGTACAGCAGCGCCGGCTTCTTCCCGTACGACGCGAGCGACTGCGGGCCGTCGGTCAACGAGCTGGTCGAACAGATGACCTCGCGGGAGTTTTCCGCCGCGATCGGACGCCATCTGGGCATCGACGGGCTCGAGAACTACCCCACCCTCGTGACCCTCTGCCGCCTGCTCAACCGCCGCCACGGCACGATCCACACCGACAGCAAGTCGAAGATCGCCACCGCGCTGATCTACCTCAACCCGATGTGGCCCGACACCAGCGATGGCTGCCTGCGATTCCTCAAGTCGATCAACGACATCGACGACATCGTCGCGCCCGAGTTGAAGCCGCTGTACGGCGAGTTCGCCGTCTTCCGCCGCGCCGAGAACTCCTTCCACGGGCACCTGCCCTACGAGGGCGAGCGCCGGGTGATCCAGGTGGCCTGGCTCACCTCCGAGGAGGAAAAGGCCCGCAAGACCAAGCGCGGCAAGTTCTCGCGGGTGTTCAAGAAGATCTTCGGCAAGCTCGATCGCAAGGTCGGCGCCGACCGCGACCGGAACGCCTCGCATCCGGATTGAGCGTCGTCGCGGGTTTCCCGCTGACGCGGGATCGCCGATACGATCGGCTCCCACCCTCCGGTAGCTACCAACGGGTGGGAGCCGATCGTATCGGCGATCCGGAGTTCCTCAGCGCACCCCGAAGTACCACCCCACGAACACCGCGAAGACGCCATAGAGCAGCCCGATCGGCATCAGCCAGCGGGCCTCGACCGCGCCGCGGCGGAACATCGTCCACAGGGCGATCACCGCCACCATCGTCACGGCGCCCGCCACGATCAGCGGCGTGTCGAACAGCCACGGCGTCGCGAAAAGCGCGAGGGAACTCGGGATGGTGGCCTGGATCATCATGGCGCCGGAGATGTTGGCCAACGCCAGACGCTCCTTGCCCTGGCGCACCCAGATCAGCGCGTTGACGGTCTCGGGCAACTCGGTGGCCACCGGGCTGAGCACCAGCGCGATCAGATGCGGCGAGAGGGCGAAGTGCGTGCCGAGCGCCTCCAGCTGCCAGACGAAGGTGCGCGAGGCGATGGCGATGACCAGCAGCGCGAGGACGGTCTGCAGGACGACCCAGCTCATGGCCGGGTCCGCATCGCGCGGCCGGAACGTCAGGGGTTCGAGCTCCTCGTCCTCCGGGCCGCTGGTGTCGTCGCGCATCTCGCGCCAGACGTAGAACGCGTACGCGACGAGGAAGAGCACGCCGAGCCACGGTTTCCACGCGAACGCCACCAGGCCCAGGCCGACCTTCACCACGAAGATCGCCAGGAACCAGGACTGGTCGCGGGCGAGGCGGCGGTTGTCCACGCGCACCCGCGTGTCCTTGCGCTTCAGCCGCTTACGGCCCGCATATAAAGCGAATCCGACCACCGCATAGGCGATGGTGGCGAGCACCAGCGGGCCACCAAGCGCGGCACCGACGCCGATGTCGCGCGCCTCCGGCGTCTTGCCGAAGATGACGGCGACGAAGGTCACCGCGCTCTCGGGCAGCGCCGTGCCGAACGCGGCGAGCACCGTACCGGTGGTGGTGGCGCCGAGGCTGAGCTTTCGCCCGAACCATTCGACACCGTTGACGAAGTACTCGCAGGCGAAATAGATGGCCCCGGCGGACACCAGGAACAGGAAACACGTCAGCAGCATGTTCAGTTTCGAGGCCGGGCGAGCGCGCAGAACCGATGGCACAACGACACCGCTCGCCCGGCCCGGGTAAGCGTGTCGATGGCCAAAGGTCTCGCCGGGCCGGCGCCGCACGGATCGTGCGTCGCTGCCGTTCGCGCCATGGGGCACAAGGCCGCCAAGTCTGTTGACGCGAACTCCTCAGGGGGAACGAGGATGGCTACTCCCCAATGACATCGGCGCGGATGGTAGCACGGGTTGCAGGATGCCGTGAGACGCGTTCGCAACGCCGCGGGAGCCGATCGCATTGGCGATCCCGCGAAGCGGGTCCGTTCGCGGAAGGCTCACACCTTCGCGGCGATCACATCCTCGATCGTCCACGTGCCAGGCGCTCGGCCGGCGATCCATGCGGCCGCTTCCAGAGCGCCGCGGGCGAAGATCGAGCGATCCGTCGCGCGGTGACCGAGTTCGATGCGCTCGCCCTGCCCCATCAGCCACGCCTGGTGCTCCCCGACGATGTCGCCGCCGCGCACGACGGCGAAGCCGATCGTGCCCGCCTTGCGCGCGCCCGGCCGGCCTTCGCGCGTGTAGACGGCCAGTTCGTCGAGGGTGGCGCCGCGTCCCGCCGCCGCGGCGTGGCCGAGCGCCAGCGCGGTGCCGGACGGCGCGTCTTCCTTGCGGCCGTGATGCGCTTCCACGATGTCGAGATCCCAGCCGGGCAACGCCGCGGCGGCTTCGCGCAACAGCCGGGTGAGGACGGCCACGCCGAGGCTGAAGTTGGCCGCACGCAGCACGGCGATGCGCTCGGCGGCCTTCGCCAGGTGGTCCTCGATCTCCGCCGACAGACCCGTGGTGCCGGTGACCAGCGATGCCCCGCTGGATTCGCAGTACGCGAGCGCGGCGCCGAGCCCGTCGGGACCGCTGAAATCGATGACCACGTCAGCGGACTGGGACTCGCTCCAGTCGGAAAAGCGCAGCGCCGAAACGTCGCCGTACGCCGACTTGCCGAGGCGCGGCGAGCCACTCGAGACGATCGCCTGCACCAGTTCGAAGCGGTCGTCGTCGCGCACGAGGTCGAGCAACGCGAGGCCCATGCGGCCGGAGGCGCCGCTGATGGCGAGACGGATGGGGCGGGTCATGCGGTGGCCTTCCGATCAGGATGAACGAGGATCGTAGCAGGCGCGCCACACGTAGGAGCGCGCCCTCAGGAGGTGACGCGCGACCAGAATTCCTTGACGCCGTCCATGAAGGTGTTCGAGCGCGGCGTGTGCTTCGCGGCTTCCTCGCCCACGAACGTCGCTTCGAGCTGCGTGAGGATGTCGCGCTGCTCCTTCGTCAGGCGAACCGGTGTCTCCACCACCACCGTGCAGATCAGGTCGCCGGTACGGCCGCCGCGAACGGATTTGACGCCGCGTCCGCGCAGGCGGAACTGCTGCCCCGTCTGCGTTTCCGGCGGCACGTTCACCGCGACCTCGCCTTCCAGCGTCGGCACCTGGAGCTCCGTGCCGAGCGCGGCCTGGGCGAAGCGGATGGGCATTTCGCAGTAGAGGTCGGACCCGTCGCGCTGGAAGATCGCATGCTCGCGCACGCGCACTTCGACGTAGAGGTCGCCCGCCGGCGCACCGGCCGGACCGGCTTCGCCCTGCCCCGTGAGGCGGATGCGGTCGCCGTTGTCGACGCCCGCCGGAATGCGCACGGAAAGCGTGCGCTCTTCCTCGAGGCGGCCTTCGCCGTGGCACTTCTTGCAGGGCTTGTCGATCTTCTGCCCCGAACCGTGGCATGTCGGGCACGCCTGCTGGATGGAGAAGATGCCGTTCTGCATGCGCACGCGGCCATGGCCCGCGCACGTCGTGCACGTGGACACCTTGCCGTCTTCCGAACCCGTGCCGTTGCAGTGGTGGCAGTTGACCTGCGTGGGCACCTCGATCTTCTTCTCGACGCCGAACACGGCTTCCTCGAGATCGAGGTCCATCATGTAGCGCAGGTCGGCGCCGCGGCGCGCGCGCTGGCGTCCGCCGCCCGCACCGCCGAAGATGTCGCCGAAAATGTCACCGAAGATGTCGCCGACGTCGCCGAATCCGGCGCCATTGCCGCGACCGCCAAAACCGCCGTTCTCGAAGGCGGCATGGCCATACTGGTCGTACGCCGCGCGCTTCTGCGCATCGGACAGCACGTCGTAGGCCTCTTTGGCTTCCTTGAATTTGTCGATCGCTTCCGGATCGTCCGGGTTGCGGTCGGGGTGGTACTTCATCGCGACGCGACGAAAGGTCTTCTTGAGGTCGCCCTCCGTCACGGTGCGTTCGACACCGAGGACTTCGTAGTAGTCGCGCTTGCTCATCGCGGGTGTGCTTTCCCTGGACGGACGAACGCGCCGACGGGAAACCCCTCGGCGCGATCGGTCCGGTCAACTGTTGGCCACGCGCCGCGGGCATCCACCCGCGGCGCTTCGTTGCTGATCGGACGACTTACTTGTGGTCGTCCTTGACCTCGGTGAACTCGGCATCGACCACGTCGTCCGGCTGGGCCGAACCGCCGCCCGGCGCCGACTGCTGCGCGGTGTCCTGCGCGCCGCCCGACTGGGCCGCCGCCGCGAGCGACTGGGCCGCCTGCTCGAGGTTCGCGATCTTCGACTCGATGGCGTCCTTGTCCTCGCCCGTCAGCGCCTTCTCCAGGTCGGACACGGCGCCGTCGATGGTGGCGAGCTGATCGGCCGGGATCTTCCCGCCGTGCTCCTTCAGCTGGCTACGCGTGGCGTGGACGAGCTGGTCGCCGCGGTTGCGCACCTGCACGAGGTCGTGGAACTTCTTGTCTTCCTCGCGATTCGCCTCGGCGTCCGCGACCATGCGCTGGATCTCGTCTTCCGAGAGGCCCGAACCGGCCTTGATCTCGATCTTCTGTTCCTTGCCGGTGTCCTTGTCCTTCGCCGACACGTGCAGGATGCCGTTCGCGTCGATGTCGAAGGTCACCTCGATCTGCGGCGTGCCGCGCGGCGCCGGGCGGATGCCCTGCAGGTCGAACTTGCCGAGCGACTTGTTGGCGTTGGCGCGCTCGCGCTCGCCCTGCAGCACGTGCACGGTGACCGCGGTCTGGTTGTCATCGGCCGTGGAGAAGACCTGCGAGGCCTTGGTCGGCACCGTGGTGTTCTTCTCGATGAGCTTGGTCATCACGCCGCCCATCGTCTCGATACCGAGCGACAGCGGGGTCACGTCGAGGAGCAGGACGTCCTTGACCGAACCGCCCAGCACGCCACCCTGGATCGCGGCGCCGACGGCGACGGCTTCATCCGGGTTGACGTCCTTGCGCGCTTCCTTGCCGAAGAAGTCCTTCACGGCTTCCTGCACCTTGGGCATGCGGGTCTGGCCACCGACGAGGATCACCTCGTTGATGTCCGACACGCGCAGGCCGGCGTCGTTCAGCGCGGTGCGACAGGGTTCGATCGTGCCCTTGACGAGGTCTTCCACCAGCGACTCGAGCTTGGCGCGGGTCAGCTTGATGTTGAGGTGCTTCGGACCCGAGGCATCGGCCGTCACGTACGGCAGGTTGACGTCCGTCTGGTGCGCCGACGACAGCTCGATCTTCGCGCGCTCGGCGGCGTCCTTCAGACGCTGCAGCGCGAGCTGGTCCTGGCGCAGGTCGATGCCCTGCTCCTTCTTGAACTCTTCGACGAGGTAGTCGATGACGCGGTTGTCGAAGTCTTCGCCACCCAGGAAGGTGTTGCCGTTGGTCGAGAGCACTTCGAACTGCTTCTCGCCGTCGACGTTGGCGATCTCGATGATCGAGACGTCGAACGTGCCGCCGCCGAGGTCGTACACCGCGATCTTGCGATCGCCCGTGGCCGTCTTGTCGAGACCGTAGGCCAGCGCGGCGGCCGTCGGCTCGTTGATGATGCGCTTGACGTCGAGACCGGCGATCTTGCCGGCGTCCTTGGTCGCCTGGCGCTGGCTGTCGTTGAAGTACGCCGGGACGGTGATGACCGCCTCGGTGACGGCCTCACCGAGGAAATCCTCGGCCGTCTTCTTCATCTTCATCAGCACCTTCGAGGAGATCTCCTGCGGCGCCATCTTCTTGCCGTCGGCCGTCTGCACCCACGCGTCGCCGTTCTCATGCGCGACGATCGCGTACGGGACGAGCTTGATGTCCTTCTGCACTTCCGCGTCGGTGAACTTGCGGCCGATGAGGCGCTTCACCGCGTAGAAGGTGTTCTTCGGATTGGTGACGCTCTGGCGCTTGGCCGGCGCACCGACCAGGACTTCGTTGTCCTTGGTGAACGCGACGATGGACGGCGTGGTGCGATCGCCTTCCGCGTTTTCGATGACGCGCGCGGTCGTACCTTCCATCACTGCGACGCAGGAGTTGGTCGTACCGAGGTCGATGCCGATGATCTTGGCCATTGAAGTTACTCCGTATTCCTAAGCGGCCCCCGCGGCCGCGACTGTTTGTGAAGTGGGGCCCGGCCCCATCGATTCAATACCTTGTGAGACTCCCCGGCGGCGCGGAACACGCGACGCGCGGGGCTTCGTTCAGTTGTCGCGCACCACGGCGACGAGCGCCGGACGCAGCAGACGATCGTTGAGCACGAACCCCTTCTGGACGACGGCCACCACGGTGCCCGGCGCGTGCTCGTTCGACTCGACCGAGCTGATCGCCTGGTGGTGTTCCGGATTGAACGGCTGGTGCAGCGGATCGACCACGCTCAGGCCGTTGCCCTGCGTGACCTTCTCCAGCTGCTTGAGCGTCAGCTCCAGGCCTTCGCGCAGCGTCTTCGCATCGGCCGACTCGTTGGTCAGGCCGAGCGCGATGCCGTCGTACACCGGCAGCAGCTCGCCGAGCAGCTTCTCGTTGGCGAAGCGACGGGCCTGGTCGAGGTCGCGCTGGAGGCGACGGCGCTGGTTCTCGATCTCCGCCCGCTCGCGCAGCACGGTCTCGCGCGCGCTGGCGAGCTCGGACTCGAGGGCGCCAAGCTTCGCGGTGAGCGCGTCCAGATCGGCATTCATGCCTTCGGCCGCGCCGCCGTCCTGCGCCGGATCCGGCACGTGGGGATCGTTGTTCTGCATGCTTACTCCAAATGTCAGCTTACCGGCCCGCTCCATGGAGCGGCCGAACATTCGCGGGAAATTACTAAACCCGCCTCCCGAGGCGGTTTATGAGGTCGCCGCGGCGCGATTCAAGGCGTCGCTGAGCAATCCCGCCGTGGCCTGGACCACCGGAATCACCCGCTCATATGCCATACGCGTCGGTCCAATAACTCCGATCGCGCCGAGCATGCGGCCGTTCGTGCCGTAGGTGGCGGTGACGATGCTGCATCCGTCGAGGGCGGAGAAACCGGACTCCTCGCCGATGAACAGGCGCACGCCGGGCGCCTTGACGCACATTTCCATGAGCTGGAGCAGGTCGCGCTTCTGCTGGAAGGCGTCGAAGAGGTCGCGGAGCCGGTCGATGTCGGCCAGCTCGGAATAGCCCATCAGGTTCGTCTGCCCGCTGACGAGGACGTCGTCGGCGTCATCGCTCGCGAACGAGGCGGTGGCCAGTTCGACGGCGGCCGCCAGCATGCGGTTCAGCTCGCCACCCGCCTCGCGCAGTTCGGAGACCAGGTGGGCGCGGATGTCCGCCAGGCGGAAGCCGGCGAACTGCGCGTTGAGGTAGTTGGCCGCCTGCTCGAGCTCGCTGGCGTCGATCGGCCGGGCGAGCTGGACCACGCGGTTCTGGACCTGGTTGTCGGAGAACACCAGGATCACCAGCACGCGGGCGTCGGGCAACGAGACGAAATCGATGTGGCGCAGCGGGAAGTCGCCCTGGCGCGGCACGGTGACCACGCCGGCGAAGTGGGTCATCGCCGAAAGCAGGTTGGAGACGTTGCCGAGCAGGTCGCGCGTGGTCGTCTGGTGCGGCGGCAGTCCGCCCTGCAGCCGGGCCATCTCGTCGCGCGGCAGCGGTTTCAGTTCGAGCAGGCTGTCGACGAACAGGCGCAGGCCGCGCGGCGTCGGGATGCGGCCCGCCGACGTATGCGGCGACGCGACCAGTCCGGCGTCCTCGAGGTCGGCCATGATGTTGCGGATGGTCGCCGGGCTGACTTCCAGGCCGGAGGACCGCGCCAGCGTGCGCGAGCCGACGGGTTCGCCGTCGGACAGGTATTGGGAGATCAGGGTCCGCAGCAGCCGGCGCGCGCGAGCATCGATGTCGTGACCGGAGAACGGATTCATGCGCCTGGGCGGGTGGTGGAGGGATCGGATCGTCGCGCTATCAATAAGGTCTGGGGCTCCGGCTTGCAAGTCTCGGCTTCTGCGACGCCGCTGCCGCTACAATCGGCGCGATTCCATCCGCCACCACCGGTGCCCATGCTCACCTCGCTCTACGTCCGCCAGTTCGCCGTCGTCGAAGAAGCCGAGGTGGCCTTCGGCCCGGGCCTCACCGTGGTCAGCGGCGAAACCGGCGCCGGCAAGTCGCTGCTGGTGGACGCCCTGATGCTGCTCGCGGGCGCGCGCGCCGACAGCGGCATGGTCCGCGCGGGCTCCGACCGCGCCGAGCTGGCCGCCGAATTCGACCTCGCCGGCCTGCCCGAAGCGCTCGACTGGCTGCGCCAGGAAGAACTGGACGACGGCGAGACCTGCCAGCTGCGCCGCGTGATCCGCACCGAGGGCAGCTCGCGCGGCTGGATCAACGGCCGCCCGGCGAGCCTCGCGCAGATGTCGGCGCTGGCGGCGCTGATCGTCGAGATCCACGGCCAGCACGAACACCAGGCGCTGCTCTCGCGCCAGCACCAGATGGCGCTGCTCGACGCCTACGCGGGTAACGAGGCCCTGCTCGCCGACGTGCGCGAGACGGCGCGCGCCTGGCGCGAGGCCGTGTCGCGCATCCGCGCGCTCTCGGGTGGCGACGACCGCGAGCACCAGATCGACCTGCTCAGCCACGAACTCGAGGAACTGGACCGCTGGGCGCTCGCGCCCGCCGCACTGGAAGACCTCGAGACGCAGCATCGCCGCCTCGCCAACGCGGGCCGTCTGGCCGAGGGCGCGAACGGCGTGGTCGAGATGCTCGACGGCGAAAGCGAGTTCGCCATCGGTCGCGCCCTGCTCCGCGCCCACGCCGAGCTTTCGCGGCTGGCCGAACTCGACGCCACGCTCGCCCCGACGCTGGAACTGCTAGACAGCGCGCAGATCCAGGTCGGCGAAGCGGTCGACGGCCTCAGCCGCTACGCGCAGGACGTCGAACTCGACCCCGAGCGCCTCGCCGAGGTCGACACCCACCTCACCCATCTGCACGATCTCTCGCGCCGCTACCGGCTACCGATCGAGGAACTGACGGCGAAGGCCGAGGAACTGCGCGGGCGCCTGACCGAACTCGAAGGCGCGGGCGACGCGCTCGAACGCCTCGGGCGCGAGCGCGACCGCCTGCGCACGGCGTGGGACGCCGCCGCCACCGCCTTGTCGACCGCCCGTCGCGACGCCGCCTCGCGCCTCGGCACGGCCGTCGCCGCGCTGATGGGCGAACTCGGTATGGCCGGCGGTCGCCTGGAGGTGTCGCTGGAACCGGCCGAAGCCGACGATCCGGATCCGCAGGGCCGCGAGCGTTGCGAGCTTCTCGTCAGCGCCAACCCCGGCCAGCCTCCGCGTCCGCTGCGCAAGGTGGCCTCGGGCGGCGAACTCGCCCGCATCAGCCTCGCGATCGAAGTCGCCACGTTGGGCAACGACAACATCGGCTGCATGATCTTCGACGAGGTCGACACCGGCATCGGCGGCGCCGTGGCCGAAGTGGTCGGCCAGAAACTACGGGCGCTCGGCGAGCGCGTGCAGGTGCTCTGCGTCACGCACCTGCCACAGGTCGCAGCGCAGGGTCATTCGCACCTGAAGGTCGCCAAGGAAAGCGACGGCGAAGCCACCCGTACGCGCATCCATTCGCTGGACGCCGCCGGCCGCCGCGACGAACTCAGCCGCATGCTCGGCGGCGTGGAAATCACGAAGGAAACCCGCGCGCACGCGAAGAAGATGCTGGACAAGGCGCAAGGCTGAAGCCCCTCCCTTGTGGGAGTGGCCCCGGCCGCGACAGCTTTTCGCCAGATGGAACAGGCCCTGTAGCTCTTCGCGAAGAGCGGTCGCGGCCAGGTCCGCTCCTACGACGGCGGAAGGGTCAGGCGCGGATCAGGCCGCGCTCCTGCGCCATCCGGTACAGATCCAGCTCCGACCCGGCGTTGAGCTTGTTCATCACCGCCGCCCGGTGGATGTAGATCGTCTTCTGCCCGATCCCCAACTCGGCCGCCACCTGCTTCGGCGCGCGGCCGGCAGCCAGCAGCAGGAACACCTCGCGCTCGCGCGCCGTGAGCCGGTTGAACGGATCGAGGTCGGCGGTGGTGCGGCCCGAACGACGCTCCCGTAGGTCCGAACTCAGGTACTGATCGCCCCCGAGCACCGAGCGTACGGCCGCCACCAGTTCCTCCGGCGCGACGCCCTTGGTCACGTAACCGCGCGCGCCGCGACGCAAGGCCTCGGACACGTAAGGCTCGCCGTCGTGCATGCTCAGCACGACGATCTTCATGCCCGGCGCGATGCTGCCCAGATGCTCGATCAGCGGGAGGCCGCTGCCGTCCGGCAACGAGAGATCCACCGCGACCAGATCCGGCCGGTGCTGGGTGACCGCGTCGACCGCCTCGTCGGCGTTGCGGGCTTCGGCGACGACGTCCAGATCGGGTTCCAGCTCGATGAGCCGCTTGAAACCCTCTCGAACGATGGCGTGGTCATCTACAAGGACGATTCTTGGCATGGACAGAATGTAGCAGGCTCTCCCGACGCGTGCGTATGGGCTCGCCCGATGCGTCAGCCCGCCTCATGCGCCGTGTAACATTCTGGAATGCGCTTACTCGGCTCCTCCCGCTTCGCCGGCCCCCTCTTCGCCATCGCCTATGCGCTCGCCTGGGTGATGCTCTGGCCGACCGAGCAGCCCTACTGGGTGCTGCCCTTCGGCCTTCGCTTCGGCGCCCTGCTGCTGATGCGCACGCGGGACTGGTTCTGGATCCTCGGCGCCGAGATGTTCGCCAGCGCGTTCTGCGAATGGCGCAGCGGCCTGCCCATCGGCGGCGCGGGGTTCGTGCTCGGCGACGCGCCGGAACCGCTGATGGTGGCCGCCTGCCTCTGGCTGCTGCGGCGCGCCCACCTGCACGCCAGCCTCAACACGCCCGAGGACGTCGCGCGCCTGCTGCTCTCGGCGATGGTCACGGCCACGGTCGCCACCGCGGGCAATGCCGCGATGATGGCCTCGATGCACCCGGCCGCCCCGGTGGAGATGCTCGGCACCACCTTCGGCAGCGACCTGCTCGGCGACTATCTCGGCGTGCTGCTGGTCGTGCCGGTCATGGTGCTGGTGTTCCGCGAGCGGCCGACGCGGACGGCCATGGCGGAACTGCTGCTCGACGGCCTGCTGGTGATGCTGCCCTCGCTCGCGATCCTCATCACGCTGGCCGAGTATTCGCCGCAACCCCAGTTCGCCCGCGTGCTCTCGCTGGCACCCGTGCTGTTCTTCGCCTTCCGTCACGGCTGGCGCGGCGCCGGACTGGCGATGCTGATCACCAGCGTGGGCCTCAACGTCACCGAGGACATGATCGGCCGGGGCGCACCCACGGCCGCCGCCCACCTGTTCCTCGCCGTGGCCGGCACGGGCACGCTGATGCTCGGCGCGGCCACCGACGCCCTCCGCCGCAGCAGCGAGCGCGTGGCCCAGCAGAACACCCACCTGGCCGCCGCCAACCAGCGCCTCGACCAGCTGGCGCGCCAGCTGCGCGATGCCGCGCGAGGCAACCTCCAGGCCGAGGAAAACCTGCGCAGGCACATGGCGGCGGAACTGCACGACGAGCTCGGCCAGAACCTCACCGCCATCCAGACCCATCTGAAGCTCGCGCAGAATCGCCTGGGCAACGCGGGCCTGGACGACATCGGCACGTCCATCAACGGCATCCTCGGCCACATGCGCCGGGCGCTGCACAAGATGCTCGACAGCCTGCGCCCCTCGGTGCTGGACGAGTTCGGCCTGCTGCGCGCGCTCGACGAGGGCCCGATCCGCGACATGCTCACCGCCGCGGGTATCCACTACGTGACAGACCTGCGCGGAGACCCCCGGCTGCTCGACGACGACACCCTGACGGCCATCTATCGTGTCGTCCAGGAGAGCGCGACGAACGTCGTCCGCCACTCGGGTGCGCGTCGGATGATGCTGCGCCTGCGCATCGGGCTACGCGACAGCGGGCCCGTCGCCATCCTCGACATTCGTGACGACGGCGCAGGCCTTCCGTCAACGCCCCGACCCGTCCGAACCGATGGCGGAGGCCGTGGACTGCAGGGAATGAGCGACCGGATCACCGCCCTCGGGGGGCTGTTCAGAATCCGCCCGGAGCCCGTGGGGCTTCACCTGCGGGTGCTGCTGCGCAGCACAAGTATCGGTTCTGACATAGGAAATTTTCCGATACCGGGGGCATGAACGCTTCGTTAGCATCCCATTATCGATGTGGGGGAGCCGCCGTCGAGAGACGGTGAGCCCAGGTCGGTCGTGGGGACGATCGGCCTGATGAGGCGACAGGATGTCGGCCTCGCCGGTGCGACATGGCACCCCGTGTACCAGCGAGCAACTCGCGGTCCACGGGCCATGGAAACGCCGGATCAAGCCGCCGGTGGACAGGAGTCCACCGGCGGCGTTTTTATGTGCGCTACCCGTAGGAGCGCGCCCTGCGCGCGACATCTTCTCGCGACCCGCTCCCCGGACCGGCTCGGCCCACAAAAAAGGCCCCGAAGGGCCCTCTCGTCTTCAATGATTCCAGCGCTCAGCGCTTCTTCTTCGGCCGCACGTAAAGCACCAGGCTGTGGTCCTCGATCACATAGCCGTGCCGGTCGGCGATCTCGTGCTGGAGACGCTCGATCTCCTCGCTGATGAACTCGATCACCTTTCCGCTGTCCACGTCGATCATGTGGTCGTGGTGCTTGCCGCGGTCGAGCTCGTAAACGGCCTGCCCGCCCTCGAAGTTGTGCTTCATGACGATGCCGGCGGCTTCGAACTGGGTCAGCACGCGGTACACGGTGGCCAGCCCGATGTCTTCCTGATGGGCGAGCAGCCGCTTGTAGATGTCTTCAGCCGTAAGGTGGGGCTGGTCGGCCTCCTCGAAGATCTGGAGGATGCGCATCCGCGGATGCGTGACTTTCAGGCCCGCCTTGCGGAGCTCTTTGGTTTCCTGGTCCATGTCAGACCCCTCGCGGTGCCATAAGGCGCTTAGTGTATCATCACAGGCTTCACGATCCGGACGTTACTACGCATGCATAAGCTCATCCGCACGCTGGGTTTGGCCATGATGGCGACCGCCATCGCGGGCTGTGGCCTCGTCTATACCCCCGACGTGCAGCAGGGCAACCTGCTCGACAAGAAGAACGTCGACCAGCTGCAGCCCGGCATGACCAAGCGCCAGGTGCTCGTGCTGCTGGGTACCCCGTCCGTCATCTCGCCCTTCGACCAGGATCGCTGGGACTACGTGTCCACCTTCTCCCATCGCGGCAAGAAGATGACCACCCGCACGCTGACCCTGACCTTCAACAACGACACCCTGGTCCGCACCGAAGGCGATTTCTTCGCCGAGGACGCCAAGGAACTGCTGAAGGATTCGGAGAAGTACAAGGCCAACCCGACGGGCGGCGCCGAAGGCGACAAGAACACCAGCCCGAAGAAGGACGCCGACGACGGCGGCATCTTTGGCGGCGGTTCGTCCGACGACAAGAAGTAAGAACGGGCAATCAGGCGCCGCGCGCCGCGCGGCGCCGCCTGGCCTCCATGGGATCGAGGATCAGCGGGCGGTAGAGCTCCAGACGATCGCCCTCCTCCATCACCCGGTCGGCCGCCACCTTCTTCGCGAAGATGCCCAGCCTCGCCGGATCGGGCGACACGCCCGCCGGCAGCGCCGGCAACGCCAGCTCCACGGCCTGCCAGGCCGTCGTGCCCGCGGGCACCGTCAGCGGCAGCACCACCTGCCCTTGCGGCCCGGCGTAAGCCACCTCGATCGCGACATCAGCCATACTGGCGGCGCGCCTCGTCGCAGAAGTCGTCGACCATGCGGTTCGCCAGCTGCTGGAAGCCCATCTTCAGCACGCTGCCGCCCAGGCCCGCGTAGTCGAAATCCAGCGCGAGGGCGATCTTGCAGCCGACATCGCCGAGGGCCTGGAAGGTGAAGACGCCATCGAGCGAGCGGAACGGCCCCTCCACGAACTTCATCGTGAGCCGTTCCGGCCGCTGCATCGTGTTGCGAGTGGTGAAATGCTGCTTCATGCCCGCGAATTTCAGATCCAGCCGCGCGACCAGTTCGTCGTCGGTCCGCTCCACCACCGTGGCGGCGTCACACCAGCCGAACCGCTTTGGGTATGCTTCCACATCGTTGACCAGGTCGAACATCTGCGCGGGCGTGAACGGCACGATCGCACTGCGGCGGATTTCAATCACGTGAAGACCTCGTCTCATCTCGCCGGCGCATGGATACGCCGGGCTTGTATCAGGGACCCGATAGACCGATTTTAACGGACATGGCAAAACCGAAAGCAAAGGACACGGAAAAGGAAGGTCGCGGCACCATCGCGCTGAACAAGCGCGCGCGCCACGAATACCACATCGACCAGCGCTTCGAGGCCGGCATGGCCCTGCAGGGCTGGGAGCTGAAATCGCTGCGTGCCGGCCGGATCAACTTCGGCGAAGGCTGCTACGCGATCATCCAGCACGGCGAGGTGTTCCTCGTCGGCGCCCAGATCCCGCCGCTGATCAGCGCCTCCACCCACGTGGTGGCCAACGACCGGCGCACGCGCAAGCTGCTGCTCCACCGCGAGGAGATCGACCGGCTGATCGGCGCCGTCGAGCGCAAGGGTTACACCCTGGTGCCGACCGCCCTCTACTGGAAGAACAACAAGGTCAAATGCGAAATCGGCCTGGCCAAGGGCAAGCAGGATCACGACAAGCGCAACGCCGAGAAGGAGCGCGAGTGGGCCGTCGACAAGCAGCGCGTCATGCGCGCCCACAACAAGCTCGGCTGACCTGAACACCGGGCAGGCCGCCCATTGTGGCGCCCTGCCCCCGACCCTATACTGGGAAGGTAGTCACACAACGTTTTCCCCGGGGGTGTACTGGTTTCGACGGGGGTAGTGCGATTGCTTGGTGCATGCCGAGGGGGCCGCTTTCCTCGTTAATCCAGCAGCAAACTCATAGTTGCCAACGACGACAACTACGCTCTCGCCGCTTAAGGCGTAAGCCCCGAACCGACTTGTGCTCGTGCTCGTCGGTGTAGGGTCACTATCACGAGATCGTCAATGGCTGTCGCCTCTCAGCCTACGACTAGACCTAACAGGCTGGTTTGTCGGCGCGCTTAGCACGCCGTGCTGTCGGCAAACGAGATCCAACGGTGAGCTAAGCATGTAGATCCGGGGATCAAACGCCTTCGGACGCGGGTTCGACTCCCGCCACCTCCACCAATATGGCTCATCCCCCCGGTGCATCGGGGGAAATGACCTGCCTCGGCTGATTCCTTCGGGTATCACGCGAGGTATCACGTGCCAAAGCCATTGCTGCTGCACCGACCAAGCGGACTCCACGTCCGCTTTTTCGTGCCTGCCTTCCTGCAACGGTCCCTCGGCCGGCGCTATATCGTCCTGAGCCTGCGTGGCCAGACCGGGGACGCTGCCCGGCTCCGAGCGGCGCAAATCGGGTATGTTCTGGGCCAAGCCTATGAACGGATGCGGGGGGCCGCCGTGGCAGACCATAAGAACCTGTTGGAGACCGCGCTCGCCGCAGCACGGGGTCCCCACGTCGACCTGACGATTGAGCTCCCGGGCGGTGTCCGAATCGTCACCGACGGGTCCGAGCGGGAGAACGGTGAGGCCCGTGCCTTGGCCCTGGAGCTCGAAGCGCTCCGCCTCGGGAGCCTCCCTCCCCCTCCAGCCGCGCTTCCTTCTTCGACGCCAAGTCCGGAAGACCTTTTGTCTTTTCGCATCGGCAAGTTCATCGAACACATTGACGGCCAGAATCGCAGCGGCAAGAACCTGCTCGATACGGAGCACACCCTTCGGCTCTTCCTCGCGCTGGGCGGCGACAAGCCCATCCAAGCGGTCACGGCCGACGACATCGACGCCTTCATGGGGGCAATGCGGGTGTGGCCGGCCAACGCCTCGAAAAAACCGTCCTACAAGGGGATGACCCCGACCGAAATTGTCGCCAAGGCAAGACGGGAAGGCTCGCCTGGACTTGCACCCCGCACGCGGGAAAAGCATCTCGACCGACTTCGCCTCTTTTTCGGCATCTGGGTCAAACGAAGGCTGATTGCCTTTAATCCGTGCGACGGTTTCCAGGTCACGAACAAAGCACAGGACGAAGCACGGAAGAGAGAGCCGTTCTCATCCGAAGACCTCAAGGCCATCTTCTCGCCTGAGCGCATTCCCCACACCCAACCACACAAATACTGGCCCCCCATCCTTGCCCTCTACTCCGGGGCCCGCGTCAACGAGATTGCGCAACTCTTTGTCGATGACATCGAGGAAATCGCGGGCATCTGGGGCATGCATATCCGGCGGCAAACGAAGAACAAAGCGTCCCGCCGCTTCGTTCCCCTGCACCCCGAACTCATCCGCCTCGGATTCCTCGATTACGTCAACGATGTCAGGCAGGCCCGTTTCGAGCATATTTTCCCCGGCCTGACGTGGGGCGAGAACGGTCCGGGCGACGTCGTCAGCGACTGGTTCAACCGCACTTATCTTCGGAAGACCTGCGGTATCACGAACCCCGCCAAGGTCTTCCATTCCTTCCGCCATACCTTCGCCACAGCCGCCGAGCGCGCCGGCATTCCGGACGGTCGCATTGCGCAACTGACCGGCCACAGCACGGGTTCGACTGTGCTGCGTCAGCACTACATCCATGTGGCCGATTTGCCCCGCCGGCTCGACGACATCAGCAAGGTGGCATTTCCAGAGGTCCAACTCAAAGCAAAGAAACCAGGATTTTTCGAGCCATATCTGCGCCGGCAACATGCACTCGACAGTCGACTTCGAAGGTCAGCCGGTGCAAATGTGAGCAGCAAGCAAGAGTAGGTCGTAACAGCTCAGCGAAGTGTTGACTTCAACGAATCCAGGAGAAGCAAGCCATGAAGGTATTTTTCAGCGACTTTTTCAGCGTCACGTCGAAGGCATTGAAGGACTACGGTGCGTTCAACGTCTCTCTCATCAATGACCTGCCTGTATTCATTGACCCCTTCTTGCTTTTTGCCAGCAAGAAAAAGGAATACCGGAAACTCCATGATGAAATGATTGCCTACGTCGCGTTCCTGCGTGACAAGTCCAAGCAAGGCCCCATCCACCCAGGCCTGGTCAACCACTGGTTTCAGTTCAAGGAGGTCAAGCAGAACTGGCTCGGTTTCAGCAAGTCAGGAAATAGTGGGTCGGGACTAGGGAAGGAATTTGCCACCGCAATGAATGATGGGCTGTCGACCATCTTCACCGATTTCGGCAAGGAGAAAATCACCAAAGGCAGTCACCTTGAGAAGATTTGCCTCATCAAGGACGGGGTTGGCAAGGACAACATCAGCGACTTCACCACCAATCTCATCAAAGGATACCTCTGCGAGTACACCGAGGAGTTCGCCAGCAAACACTTGAAGCCCAACCGCACGAAAAAAGTTCAGGTGAACCATGCGTACTTCGATTACAAAACTGAACGATGGGAAGCCAAGGAATACACGCTTCCATACATCGACGGAGACTACGTGCTGCTGACGCCAAGAGATATTCTTACCAAGGACGACACTTGGATAAGCCGTCAGGGTCTCATGGGGGAATTCGATGGTCTGGTGGAGGCAATGCCCAACGACCAATTAAGGGCTCAGGTCGAGAACTTCTTCATCAAGAGCATGCCAACCAAACCAACCTCAAAAGACCGCGCTAGGGCAAAATCGAAGACTATTGCAAAGTTCCCCGAACTCATCGACAGGTACATCCGTTCCAAGGAAGACAGAAAAGACCTGGCAAGGGCCATGAGCGCTGCCAACCTGGATGACGTGGAGTCCGTGCTGGTCAAACGTGTTGGTGAACTCGTCGATATCCTTATCAGTAAAGATGCCTTTTACAAGACCCCAGGCGACACGCTCGAAGAAGCGGCAAAACGAGTTCAGTACCTCAAGCAGGTCGTTGAGAACAACGATGGATATCGATTCTTCTGGACCGCAAAGGGCGAGCCCATTTCCCGAGAGACGGACCTCCATGTCATCTATCGCCTGACTTGGTACGCCTCGCAGGATGACCTCAATGCAGAGGTCAACAACGGCCGGGGTCCAGTGGACTTCAAGATTTCTCGGGGTTCAAAGGACAAGACGCTCGTAGAGTTCAAACTCGCAAAAAACAGTCAGCTTGAGGCGAATCTGCGGAAGCAAATCGCCATCTACGAAGCTGCAAACGAAACCAAGAAGTCCATCAAGGTCATCTTCTACTTCACTGCGGCAGAACTGGGTCGTGTCAACGGAATTCTCAAAAAGCTCAAAGTTTCCGCTGGCCCCCACCTTGTCTTGATTGACGCCCGCAGAGACAACAAGCCATCTGGGTCGAAGGCACGATAGTCGTGCTCCTTTGCGTCGTCCCGACACTGACCTCCGCTGATGTTGCTGTCCATGTCGGCGAAGGTCGGCGTCGAATCAGCCGCTCGCACCAACTGAGCATCCGAATGGAAGACGTTAACGCGCTCGGACTCGCTGACCATAAGTACGCGGCAAAGAATGCTCTCCGTTCTCACACCATAAATAGGCAATGCACATCCTTTCGTCCTCTAGCCGAACCCGGTAGACCCCACCTGACCGGGTAAGGCGCTGAACGACTTCGGCGGCTCCCTCGTCATCGAGCCAAACCCAGCATCCAATCAGCGGGTCATCAATAAAAGGCGGCTGGCTGATGGGCACGATTTCCCGCTCTTCGAACAGGCCTCGAAACGCCTCCCAGTCCATAGGGCCCGCAGGCGGGACTTCCGGGAGGACGTGCCGAGGCAATTGGTCGGCGAGCGCATCAGCCTTCCCTTGCCAGGCAGCGGCAGCTGCCGGCTCCCAAATCCAGTGGCGGGGCGCCCCCTCAACCACCCAGTCCCTGAAGGTCGAGGGCTCGGCGAGCACATCTGGCGGACAGGCCGACAAGTCGAGCTCCACCATCCGGAGGCCACGCATCCTTGCGGTCAGCGCTTTGTCCGGTCCAACCGGATGGGTGACGCGCACCTCGACAAGCAACTGCCCTTCTCCACCCTCCAGCACGACGTCCGGGCGAAGCTCATCCATGGCCACTTCCATCCGCCCTTCACCGATGGAAAACCAGCGCGCCGGCCAACCGACTGCCTCGCCCCGATGCAACAGGCCATCGTCATCGAGCATTTCCGGCGGATTCGGCATGCCCTCTGCACCATCCCATGGAGGCAGCCAAAGGCGGGTCGCCTCGATGAGGACTTGCTTGGCGAATCGGTGGACCGCCGACTCAAGGCATCCAGCCCGGCCAACCTCTCCAAGGTGAGCGAAGTGGGGCCGTCGCCGGCCCGTGCCCTGGCGGGCAACAAGTGCGGCGCCACAACCTGGACATTGGCACCCACACTGCGCGCCACGTGCGACCTCCAAAGGCGACCACAGGCGCCCGTCCCGCAGGCCGAAAGGCACCTGCATCGTCTCCCCACTCTGGGGTGCCGCTGCTGCTATTGAACCAATCTGTCTTGCCATGCCCACGCCCCGCCGCTATGAAGGAGGGCCAAGGTTTGTCGGCAACGGACAGCGGAAAAATGGCCAAAGAGGACCAAACCGGTTTGGAGACTGTTCGGGCGCTCGGCCTTGTCATCCGCTGGATGCAGGAGGAGACCTCCAACGGGAAGGTCCGGCAGGCGCTGACCGTTCTCGCCGAGCAAACCCAGGCACGCCTCGAACAAGGAAAGGACATCCCGGAGGCGGATGTCGCCCAGCTCGCGGCATGGCACAGCGACCGGTTTGGGGGGCCCTGGAAGCATCAGACGGCTACTGGACGCTGGCTGCCCTCCGAGCAGTCGAGGACATGGTGGGAAACCCGCCAAATCAGTCGCCGACAGTTTCTGGCCTCCCACGGCTGTCACCTCGACGTCGTCCTCTCGGTGGACAAGGGCGGCGGACGGGGCAATGCCACCCTTTACCGGTACGGGTTCCTGGCTTTTGAGCCGTCCGAGGGGGAGCCCCCTTTGGAAGACAAGGAACGTCTCCGACCCGGGACCGGCTTCCGGTTGGCATACGAGGTCGAAGAAGCCCGCGCGACCCTTCTCCTGCGCCCGTTCATCGGACGCCCCTTCGCCATCCGGTCGTGGCGGGGTGTCTTCTTCATCCTTTCCCTGGCCATTCCGTTTGCGGCTTGCCTCTTTTGTGCTCTTGGTGCGGCGGCCTTGGTCCTGGCGCACAGCCCTTCGCTGAAAGCCAGCTTTTCCCCACTGGTGACCGTGGCGGCAGTCGGCGGGCTTCTGACATGGCGACTTCGTCCTTTCTGGTCCCTGCCCATGCTGCGGGTCACCGTGGCGCCGGACCTGATGCTGGCGATGAGCCAGATATACGGACAGTTCCGGCTCAGCCACGATGAGAAGAGGAAGAAGACTGGCGGACGCTTCAGCCTTGTCCGGCACTGGAGCACGTGCCCCATCTGCGCCGGCATGGTCGAAATAAGGGACGGCGGCAAGGCGTTTCCGGGGAGGCTGGTCGGCTGTTGCTCCGACAGCCCAAGGGAACACGTCTACAGCTTTGATGCGGTGACGCTGACAGGCGCACTCCTCATCGACCGGAATAGCTGAGAGAGTGACTGCGATGCCTGATGAAGATGTCATCCTCCAGCACGCCGAAATCATTCTTGAGGCCGTCGCACTCAGTGAATCGATGCTCGACAGGGATATTTTGGAGGCGCGCTTCCGCGCTCGCCGCGTGCATTCACTGGCTGTGGCAGCGGGCTTTCCCGACGTAGCCCATGCTGCGCTGCACGTCGTGGACCGGTTGGGAGACATAGCTGAATTGCCTGCCCACGGTTGCGGGGAGGCCATCGAGGCGTTGTCCATTGCCATCGACCGCGCACAGGAACTCAGGTAAGACGCTGCGCTGAAACTCCTTGAGGTCGGCGTCGGGCAAACGGGCACCGGTTGCGTGGCGCTGACCCGCCGAAGGCAGCCTCTAAGAGACCCAGGGCATACAGGCGCCCCGGGCCTCCTTGCGCCATCTCCTAATCCCTTGCATCGATGGGAAGGGCCTGCGCTTTGCCGACGGGCCGCCCTGGCAGGTCGTACAGGGTCCAGGACTTGCCTTGCAGCCTGCGGCCGGGAATGGTGTCGATGCTGTCCGCGAGCTTCCGCAGGATGCGGGCGAGTTCGGTCCCCGACACGGCGGGTTGGCCGATGTGCGGGTTGTCGCCCACGAAGGCGTCGGTCGTCGCCGAGATGCTCAGCTCAAACTCCAGTTCGCCGAACACCAGGCGTTCGGGTACCCGCTCCTCCGCTTCGGCCCGGAGGTCTTCAAGGAGTTGGGCGTTTTCATCTTCAAACAGATGGAGGATTTCCTCACTCTTGGCTGCATCAGCCCGCAACGCGGATGCTCCACTGACCGTCCGCTCAAGGGCGTCGACGGCCGGCGCAAGGAGGAACTGAAGGTCGAGGTCAGTCACACGTTCGAACCACCTCTCGTCGACCGCGTACGTCTCAAGGCTCGAATGCGGCATGACCTCCGTCGTCCTGCGTGTCACCAAGTCCCGAAGGAGGGCGGCATAGGTCACGACTTCCTGGCCCGTGCCGTAGTCGACAGCATCAAGATGGGTCGCCCGATGAAAAGCGACCATCATCTCCGCACGCGGGTCGTCGAACGTTTCGATGCGCATCAGGACATCGGCCGGTTCGACCATCGATTCAACGCTGTATTCCGGAACTGCCATGTGTGTGTTCCCCTGTTTCCCTGTGGTGGCCAGTGCGGAAAGCCCCGGCGCCGCATGGACATTGGACCACGCAGGGACAAGCGTTTCTGTCAGGGGTTTCCTACACAATTCCGGGCCTCCATCGCGGGATGGCACTCGCCTGCGCACGCAGGCGGGCCGAGCTCATCCGAAATCCGGAACCGGTGAAGGGGCCGGATTTGGCAAACGCGGGGCCCATGGTTCAACACGCGCAGAAGAGACGTCGGTTGAAACCATTTTCGACTCTCGCCCTGAGCCCTCGACTCTCGCCTTGAGGTGGTTGGGGTGCCCCACCGACCGCATCGCATGAACACTGGTCCCCGGCTGCCGGCTTTTCATCAATCCCGGCGTTGGCCTGCGAACACAGGGGGGCTTGGATTGCCGGCGTGCATCGAGATGCCGAAGCAGCGCTCCAGGCACCTGTTTCGACGGTCAAGGCTGCCGCCAGGACCTGATGGCCGTCCTCGACAACCATTCCAGGGATGCATCCCAGATGGTTGGTTGGCCTAACGTGGTGCACCCTGCCTTTTCATCGCACCAACGGAGGACGGGGCACGAGCGGACCTTTGCGCCGCTGCCATCCTCATCACCCCGGTTGCCCGGGAGAACCTCATGGGCATGGTCGCCGCGCTATGCAGGGCCATCCGCCCAAGGTGACCCTGGCGCCGCTTGGGGCCATCTCCCGGACTCGGCAGTGGCCGACTCTTCCACGTTCGGGACGGACGCACCGGATGCTTGCCTGATGGCCGCAATGAGGGCCTCCCGGTCGAACGGCTCGGGCAGCAAGACGGCCCGCTGCGGCAAGGGGCCGATCTCACCCTGGAATCGGCTTGAGACGACGACCAGGGCCGCCTCCGGATGCACCCCCCCGACCGCACGGAGAAGCGTTCCAGGATGTGGCTCGTCTGGCATGTCGGGATACGCAACCAACGCCTCAAGGCCAACCTTGAGATGCGCAACGAGTGTGCGGGCCTGTGAATAGGTCAGGGCTGGATGGACGATAAAACCCTGCCCGGAGAGGGCAACCTCCAGAGCTTCAGCCACCAAACGATGGGGATGCACCACGATGATGTGCTTCGCGTCTTTCATCGACTAGTCCACAGCGACAACCGGTCATTGTCCCGCATCCCATCAAGCGAGTGCATTTTTACTTCCGAATGGACAAGTGCTGCGGTGATGCCTGCGCAGACATCCCTTTCAATCGCCCCGTTATCGCGATGGCAATTCCGTGCGTTGAGGGTATATCCGGTCGGAATCATGCCAGGCGTATGCTGGATGCCCCCTTTGCTGGGCACGGTCCACAGGGCACCACCCCCGTAGGTCATCCAAGTGAGGCCACAGTCGAACCGCTCGCCGGCCCGGGCAGTCATAAACCGGTGGCATTGCACGGCAACCCGTACAGGCCGGTTAGACAATGGGACAAACGCCAGCGGCGGCATCAGGTGTTGCTCGTTCATGTCGGGCTCCATCAATGAGCCATCGAGCACTCCCCCCGGAGTGTTCAGCATGGTTGTTTGCCTGTTAATTAAACGTCTCAGCAGACGAACACCATTGTAAACGCGTCGCTCCGCCCCCGCCCCGTTCCATGGCCTCATTCACCATGCCGCCTTCTGGTTTTGAGCCGCCGTCCGTGTGCGGGCGGCGGACGGTACCGTGAGCGCTGTCATGACTACGACTGGCTCGCCCATGCGGCTTGTCCGCCGAGCTCCGCCCACATCCAAGCCTCCCACTTCGCGGGGTCGGACACGGGGAGAAGAAGTCGCGCGGCTGTCCGGTGGCGGTGCTTACACGCCCGCCACAATGCCTCGGAATTTCGCGCTTTGGGATTGCTGACTGGAATCAGCAGCTCGACACATCGCCAATGTCCCCGGTGAGCAGCATGCAGCAGCGCTGTGGAATGATGGGCTGCCGGGTCGACGTCGGGATGCTCAATGAGTTGCGCAACCAGGTTGGCATTGCCATCCCAGCATGCGTCGTCGAGCAGTCGTTGAAGTGTCAGGTTCATGCAGGGCCTCCTTGCCCAGGGACGTTTCCGAATATGGTGCGCGCCGGTTTTTCCCGGCGTGAACCCGATGTGTCATTGTTGACGCCGGTCAGCAACCAAATGGGAAAGGCATGACAAACACGACGCCCAATCCGCCCTCTGGACATATATTCACCGGGCTGTTCCATGGAGCTACTCCTCTGACAGACCCTCAGGTCAAGGCGCTCATGATTGGACTCGGCGCCTTTTTGACGTGCACCGTAGGTATTTTTGCGCACTACAGCGAATGGACCGAGACGTTTGACTATCTCGCCTACGTCTGCCCATGTATTGCTGCTGGCGTGGCGGGTGGGGCGTTTTACATGGGAGACCGAAGCAAGGACAAAGCCTATTTTTTCTGGTCTCTCGTGCTATTGCTCATTGGCCTGTTGTCGTATGCCATTGCCCACAAGAACACTCGTCCCTTCATTCTATCCTCGGTGCTATTGGCCACTTTCTTTTGTTGGGCGGGGTTCGTTACCTTTGTCGTTCTCAGCTGGCGCACCTTCAGCGGGTACGGGAAAGTCGTCCGGATTGGATTCATCGTTGCCCTTCTCGGCATTGCTGTGATGGCAGCACTTGCAGCACGGCACGAGCACCTGCTCGACCGGGAACATACCAAGTCAGCGTGCTCAGCCGCGTGTTGCGAGCCCACCCACAATCAAGGTCCCAATTAGCAGCGCGCACAGAGTCCCTAGAAAGACGTGCACGACCCAATCCGGAATGTCCCGTAAGGGCTGCTTCTGATGCCCGTCATGCGGGTCGTCGTGTTTGCCTGAGGTCGCCATGCTTGTCTCCCAGAATATTCTGTCTCCATCCTGGCGCGGGTTGTCCATCTGTCAACCGGCCGGGCAAAGAGGGCATCCCTGCCCACAAATCGTCCCTGTGGCATCTCAGAGTCGCCCCATCCGCCTGGTTGTCGATGCGGGTGCCCGTGGCATCTTCCGGTCGAACATTCGTCGTCGTTCCCGCTCAACCAGCCCGCGCACGGCTGCGGTGTACCTCGTGGCACTCTGACGGTCAAAGTCAGCCACCGCCAGGGCGCGTCGTGCCCACCCGTTTCCGCCCGAGCGCTTCATGCATCGACGGATGACCGCCGGTGACGGGTCGTCGCACCAGGGCCAGCCGGGCGTGCTCAGGCGGTCCCGTCGGTCGAGGGAGGCAGTTGCCGCTGTCCATGGCCAGCACTGGGTGTCGACCTCGTCGAATTGTGCATGGCGGGCCACGGCGCGGTAGTCGAGCCAGGCGGTAAAGGGTGCATGGTGCTCGTGCTCATGGCGGAGGTAATAGCGGACCAGGCGGAGAGCCTGGGCGTGCTGGAGGTGGAGGCTGAGCTGATGGGCCTTCCAAGCTGTCCAGAGGTCCCGGGTGGTGGCAAAGACCTTGGTTTCCCCAAGCCAATAGGGTTTCGAGTTTTCGGTCTGGGCCAGCATCCAGGACTGGCGGTGACGCCCCTCGGCGTCGAAACGGGAGGTGGAATGGAGGGTAAGCCGGACGCGGGCGAAATAACGGGCGAGGTCGGGATTGGACGGTACGTTCAATGGAAAATCCTTATTCCAGATTGGATAGAGTTTAGCCAGGTGTGTGGCTAATTAGCTTTTCGGTTATATTAGTCAAAATCAGAGGGTTAGTTAGGAGAAATCGCATTTATACATTAGACTGCTTAGACTCCGCCCCTCGTCCCAAAGTGGCAATTTTCGAGATTTTTTCTCAGTTGCGGCACTGGGATGACCCCCTGATATGACTCCGTCCAATCTGCCAAGAAAGCGCGGACTGTCAAGCCTTGGGCCCGCTCCGCTGGCAGGTCTTTGCGTGACCGGCGTCACACTTGGTTTGCCGAATTTGCATATTTTTCTGAACGTCAGAAAATGCGGTCGGAAAAATCAGCCCCCATTCTTGATCAAATTAGCCCCATCCAAACCGGAAAATGGCGCCAGACCGCCATTTATGTCGGTTAAATAAACGTTAATTGATCGCTTCCCCGTTTGCTTGACAGGGGGCCTTTTTCCTTTAAAACGACGGCCGATTTCATTCATTACCTGGCCGCCATGTCCACTCCATCCATCCACTCCATTCTCAATGCCGCCGCCCATGCCCCCCGCTGGGAGCTCGAATACCACGGTCTGCGTCTGACCGCGTCCGAGTCAGACGACGCTGGCACCCTCGCCTGCCTCCTCGACCATCTCCTCCCCGTGCTCGACCACGTCGCCCGTCATGCAGGCGCGACGCCCGTCCAGTCGACGCCTCCCGCCCCGGCGCATGTACTCCATCCGGAACCGCCGCACCCTACGTCCGTGGGGGAGAAGTCCCAGCCTGCCTCCTTGCCCCAAACGCGGGTTGAGGTCACCGCTCCCCCTCCCATCGCGGCACTGGTACCGCCCACTGCGGGTGTCCCTGAGCAGCCCGGAAGTGGGGTAACCCCAGCCGAGGACGAACTGCCCCACGACCTCCAGGGCCTCAAAAACATCCACATGCTCCAGTACCGAAAGGACGAGGCGGACTCGACCGAACAGGCCATCGACATCTGTCTTGACCTGTTTATCTCGGTCAATGGCAACAAGAACGCAAGGCAGGTCGGCGTCGTCGACATGGAACGTTTCCTCGATGCCCTGGCTGCCTGGCCGGTCAACCGGCAATTCATCGAGGGTGTCGACAAGATGACGCCAGCCGAACTGGTTATGCACGCCCGGAAAAAGAAGCTGCCCGCAATTGCCGTGAGCACGCAAGAAAAGTACGTGCAGCACCTGTCGGCCTTCTTCAACCGGCTCGTCAAATGGAAGCGCTGCGACGACAACCCCGTGCTGCTCATCAACCGGCGAAAGCGCTTCGGTGACAAGAGAACCCACACCAAGCGTTCGTTCAACAACCCGGAATGGCAACGTCCGTTCCAGAAAGAGGAGATGGCGGTGGCCAATGCGCCCTGGAAATTCTTCGGCCATCTGATTCCTGCGTTCACGGGTTCGCGCTCCAACGAAATCGGACAGCTCAAACGGTCGGATATCCGCGTCGAGCGGATGCCCGACCGTGACGGTGTTGTCCACGACGTCCTTTGCATGTACCTCGGACGGGGTAAGAAGCGGAAGGGAAAAAACGCGGTCCGCGTCGTCCCCGTTCCAAAGCGGGTCCTCGCTTTGGGATTCGAAAAATACCTTCAGGACCTCGATGCATTTGGTGAGAGGGACCTGTTTCCCGGACTTCGGACGGGCGAGGGGCGACCAGGGGCGACGATTGAGGACTGGTTCAACGGAAGCCTAAGGACGGACTGGGGAATTTTGGACAAGGAGGTCACCTTTCACTGTTTCCGACACACCATTGCCACCCTGATGAGGAATGCGCGGACGCCGGCATCCATCCGCCGGGCTCTGCTTGGACACAGTGGGAAATCACGTCCTGGGGTCAACCCCAGCGGCGACCAGGTCTCCGAAGACCACTATGAAGACAAGGTCACACCGCTCGACGTTCTCCTGGAGCTTGACCGCCTGCCTTTCCCTGAGCTCGATGTCGTGCCCTACGAACGCGGCAGGTTTGACGACTACCTCAGACATGAGGGGGTGCGTCGGCGGTCGAACGAACTCCTCGTGGCGGCAGGGAAAGCACCCAAACCCAAGCGGGGGCCGCTGCCGAAGGCACCCGCAAAAATCCCCTGAGAGGCTTGCAGGTGGGAACTGGACCATTGCACGCCTCTTACGCGGAGGTCCTGTCGACTTGACGAATCGGGTTCCTCTGGTACGAATGGGAACGTCAGGCAAGGATGATGGAGATGCACGACCTTCTGTTTACCCGCCGCCATGTCCAGGGATGCATTGAACGCTTGTCCGGCGTCGCGTCGGTGAGCGAGCTCAGAAAATGGGTCAATGGGCTGAACCGTCCCGGCGCAGACCGCCTCATCAAACTCTGGGAGGTGGTCATCCTGGATGCGCTTGCCCGACTTGGCCCCATCCGCCACGAAGTGCCACTTTCCGACGGTCAGAAACCAGACTTCTCCATGGACCTGACCGTTTCAGGAAAAAAGTTCGAAGTCATCGGAGACATCACCTGCGTGTCGGACGTAGGGCTGGACGGAAAGAATCCTGTCGATTTTTTCTGTGAGCAGCTGGTACGGGTTGCGCGCAAGAAAGGGGTGAATCCTGACCGACTTGCCGTGCGTGTACATGGACAAACGGTCGGCCCCTACCGCGATGCTGCCATGGTTTTGAGCCTCCCCTCCAAAGGCAATGTTCCCGCGCTCGTGAAATCGGAACTCGGACAATTCCTCACCAACGCAGGCAAGAACCCGGCCACTGCGACGTCAATCGAGATAAGACGCCCGGACGCGGAGCTCACCGTCAGTTACAACCCGGCCCAGATGTGGTTCTCGCTCAGCCGGCCCTCGTACGAAGTCTCCTACTCCATCGACAGAAACCCTTTGGCGTCCGCTCTTAAATCCAAGGCGGACCAGCTTAGGGCGGCGCCGGAGGATGGTGTCCGAATCGTTGTCGTTTGCGATGGTGACTGCAAGACGCTCAAGGAGCACTCGCCGATGGGAGGCCACTTCAGCACTGCCGCCATCGTGGAACACTTCCTGGCTCAGAGGTCCACTGTCGACGCGGTCCTATTGCTCCCGGTGGTGGAGTCATACCGCAATGGGGTGAGTACCGTTTCCATTCATCCGCAACTTTTCTATCGGCGACCGACGAAGGACCAACGGCGGCCTCCGATGGACGAAGAGCTGGGTGCGGCGTTGCTGAAACATCTCCAAGCGATGGTTGAAAACATCCCTAGGCCTTGTATCAGCGCTACCAATGCAGTGCACCGCCTCAACAAAGACAACCTTCTCTTTGGCATCCACGGTGGCATTACCATTTCGGGGAACAAGGTGAAAATATCATCTCGTCAGGTACTCGAAACACTGGCCGGTATCCCTTCCCGTGGGGTGACACCCTTGGATAGCTCGCCGGGAGACCCGCCTCCTCCGCCGAACTGGCAACAGGATTTTCTTCGCTTCCTTCATCGCGGCCAGATGATAAAGACAGTGACCGTGGTCCCCGGAGAGGGACGCGACGACGATGACCTCGAAATAGAGTTCGGACAGCCGGACCCCGCCATCAGCCCATTCCGAATGCCGGCGGTCGCCGATTCGGGCCCAGAGGAAATCCGGGAGTAACCGTGCTCATGGAAGAACTAGAGGCGCTCATCGAAGAGTCTCACCAGCTGCATGCGGAGCTTTGGGAGGCGCTGGAGGGATGCCATCATGATGGAACGGCCCGGGGCAAGGTGAGCACAATCTTCCTGGAGCTTGCGCAGCAGCACGCCTTTGCCTTCCGTTGTCTTATGGCAGGACGGCTGACCCACTCTGCCATTCCCCTGCTCCGCCTTCAATTTGAGGCGACAGTAAAAGGGTTCTGGGTGAACTATGCAGCCACCGACGAATGGATAGGAAAGGCCGCAACGGTCGTGTTGAAAGACAACCGGCCGGTCGAGCCGCCCGGCAAAACCGTCAATGAGATGCTCACGGCTCTCCAAAAGACCGCCCATCCCCTCGTTGGTATCCAGTTGCGGGAGTTCGAGCAGAGCAACCTCAAGCCGCTGAATTCGTTCATCCACAGCGGCATCTCTGCGCTGTCGACCCTCCACCGGGGACTGCCAGATTCGTTCCTTTGCCAGATTGTCCGCATTTCCAATGGCCTCGCCGGTCTGGGTGCCACTCTTCTGGCCGAGATGGCCAACAGCGTGGAGGCGAACCATGCGCTGTTTGCAGTGCAGGCTGCTCACCTTGGCTGCATGCCGAAGATTCGCGCGGCCGGGAACGTGGATGTCTTGACCGAGGCCGCTATGAAGGCAAGCCGCGCCGGATGAGAACCGGTACAAGGACACGAAAACGTGTTGTGTAGAGCTCCGAGCAACGCCAGGGCGTGCGTTTAAACGGGCCGGACGGAAGACGTCAGAGTCGCTTGGCCTCACGCTTCCGGCCATCGGGTTCTGTCGGCTGGGCGAACTTCTCGTCGAGCTGGCGGGCAGCATATTCGGCCATGAGGGCTTCGAGACTTGTCCCGCACGCCTCAGCCCAGTCTTCAATCTGCACGACATCCAGCCGGCGCATCGCCCGCTCGGCCTCACTGGCAAAAGTCTGGGCCTTGCCCAGCATGTCGACAAGCTCAAGCTGGGTCAGTCCCGCCCGCAGTCGCACATCCCGGAGCAACTCGCCGAAGATGCGGTGCCGGGTCTGGTAGAGCGTCTTCCGGTCGGGGCTGTCCTGGTCTTCCGGTTCCGGCTTTGGCGTTTGTCGGCTCATGGCGCATTGCCCCGTGTCGGTGGCCTCGCAACCTAAAACCGCATCCCGTTTAGTCGATTTTCATTTATACGCTTTCCAAATATGCGTTAATGCCTCCCGCCCGGCCCTCACCGGGCCGCCGGGCAGCGGGCGGCACCCCGCCCGGCGTCATTCACAGGGGACCACAATGAAGCGCTTTTTGATTCCGACCCTTGCCCTCCTGCTCGCCGGGTGCGCGACGCAGGGCGCTCGCATGGACACGTCAAAGCTCGACCAGCTCAAGCCCGGTGTCTCGACCATTGATGATGCCGAGCGGCTCCTCGGTCAGCCGCAATCGGTCAGCCGGCATCCCGACGGCAGCACGACCCTTGGCTACCAGTTTTCGTCGGTGCAGACGGACGGAAAATCCATGATTCCCATCGTGGGCGGCTTCATCGGGAAGGGCACGACGTCTTCGGTCGAGTACACAGGCGTCAACTTTGACAAAGCCGGCCGGTACACCAGCTATTCGAGCTACCAGCACCAGTAACGTCGCCCCTCCCAGGCCAAACGGACCTCGCCATGCCTATTACACCCATCCAGCTCGCCCTTGGCGGCGCTGTGGTCTTCCTGTTCCTGGTCGCCATGGTCTGGCGTGCACATATCGCTCTCCCGAACCGCCCGTCGTTCAAGGGCAAGACAGTCGAAGCATGGCTCGATAACGACGCACAGTGCTTGCGGGTGATGCCGAGGGGGGAGGCCAGAACTTATGCCATTCCCTTCGGTCGACTCGCCTTCGACTTCAAGCCGCAGACCTATGTCGAAGCAAGGCGGGTCCACCACGACGGCGCGCCGGCCCGAACTTTCGGGAGCATCGGGCCGGGCGGCGCATTCAACGGCCGGACGTACGAGGGTTCGGGTGGCTGGTCGCAGACGGTCACCGAGACCCACCACACGGGACTGACCAACGCTACGCTGTCCGTCATTGATGTACCCGAAGCCCTCCACCGGCAGTGGTGCGGGGAAGACACGAAGGCGCAGACCCGGCAGGTGTTCCTTGCCAGCCTCAAGGGCGGCGAGGCGGAAGCCTTCGAGCGCTGGCTGCGGCGGCACGCCAAGGTCCTGCGGCCGGATGTCGACCGCCTGCGGGGCCAGTGGAGGCAGCAGTGCGATGTATGGCTGTCTACCTGTCGGCGGCAGCGGACTGGGCAAGGAAAGCCCGTGGTTGAGTGTTTCCGCTTCTGCCACGACGGCATCCGGTACCTCGCTGTCGAAGACTCAGGGGCGATTCTGGCTGCCCGAGGGGATGCCCCGCTCCTTACCGACGTTGGAACATCCCGGGCGCTCGAAGGCGAGCGACTGACGGTCCTCCGGAACTGCTCCCAGGAGATGACCTTCGACCTCACCCCTGATGACATCAAGGCCCTCCAGAAGCTTGTCCGGAAGGGACGATTGTCTTTTTGACCCCCACGGGGGCGGCCCAATAAAAAGCCGCCCCTGCTGATGACAGGGGCGGCAGTAAGGCCGGGCGTCGGGGGATGGCGTAACGTCCGGCATCCGAAGGTTGGCGACCGATGTGTAGGCAACCAGTGAAACTCCCCCTCCTCCCCTCGGACCTCATGGTGTCGACGGCCTGGGCCTCGGTCCCGTACGGGGGATGGCTGCAAGGGGTTCCGGCGCCGTCTCGTCCGGTTTCGCGTCCACCGCCGCCAGCGTCACCTCCGTGGCCTCACGCACCCACCCTGCTGCATCTTCGGGCAGGAACCCGATGACCTGCTGGAGCGCCGGCAGGTTCTCGTGGGAAAGGTTGACCACGGTCTCGTGCAACGCGGCCTTCCGACGGTCGAGCTCGGCGCGCGCGGCCTTGACCGCTTCCCACGCCACACCTTCCTGCACCCTCAGAGTTCGATGTGCGCGTTTGTCTTCCTGGACATGCTGGTCGTGCTTTTGGGCAAGCGCCAGTTTGGCAAGACGGGGGTCTTTCACCGGAAAACCTGCATTCGACAGGCGCATGCGGACAGGATGCATGGTGGCAAGGTCCCGCGCGGCCTGACGGGCGCGCTCGCGTTTCTTCCGGCTGTCTTCAATCCGGTGTGACAGTTCCAGCGCATGCTGCTGCGCACGGCGGGCTTGTTCGACAAGGTGGGCGTGCTCTTTCAGCTGCGCACTGTAGGTTTGCAGGACGGCATCGAGGATGGCTGCAAATTCAATGGCCCGTTCTAATGCCAACCGCTCAGCCTCAGTCGTGGGCGATGTCCCTGCGGCCGCGACCTTCTGCGCCAGAGACGTCTTGATGCCCACGGCACCACCACCGGCCCTGATGCGGACGCCGGTCCGTACCCGGCGTGGTTCGACGTCCCTCGGTGTGCTTCGCTTTGGTGCCCTTCCCGGCGCCGGAACAGCGGCAGGAATCTGGACGGGAATGCGCTGTGTCGTGCCGCTCGCCACAGCCGGCTTGATGGCCGAAAGGGGCGCGCCGGCCAGTGATGCCGTTGCGGCTGCCGTGGCGGTCGCCGTCCGGACCCGGCGGTGGACTTCGGCCATCGCCAAGGCCTCACGCAGGACATCACCCCGTGCAGTACTGATGCCCTTCCGTTCCATAGCGGTCGCGGCCTGGCCCATCTTCGGCTGGGGCAGCGCTTCCACACCTTGGCGGGCATAGCTGCGGTGGTCGAAGACCGGCGGCAGGCCGGCCGCCGCCAGGTAGTCGTTGGACAGCTCTCCCCATGCCTGATTAAAGGACTCAACCCATTCGGCTGACTGCCGTTTGTTGGACAGCATGGCGAGCTTCGGCCCGAAGCCATGACCGTTGTCACTGCCACCCTCTCCGCCCCCTGCCCCAGCGCCAACGGCCAACGGACGAGTGGGGAAATACAGATGTGCGTGGAACCCCTGGAGATGGTCCGGTTTGACGTTGCCGAGGGCATCCCGGTCGGCATCGCGGTGCAGGCCGACAGAGACGGGAACACCCAGGGCGTCCCGGATGTGTTCTGCGAGGTCGACCGCGAGATCTCCCGCTTGCTCATCCGTCAGGCCACGGGGGATGGGCACGCGGTAGTCCCGCGCGACCTGGGCGTCTTTCCTGTTTTCCGAGGCTTCGACCCGGTTCCAGAGCTGCTGCGGGTCGGTGGCCCATGATGGGGCGCCGGCGGGCGCCACCGTGACGGCGCGGACGATTTCCTCTCCGACTTTGCGTTTCCGGAAATCGTGGGTCTTGCCCGTGAGCTCATCCGTCAGCTTTAGCCCGAGGCGATAGGCGGCGCCCGCCACGGCTGAATGGCCTGCGGCACGGTTGTGGGTCTCAAGATGCGGGCGGGCATGTTTCGCGGGGGTGGGGCTGGTGGTCTGGGTCATGGCCATCCTTGGCTGGGCAATTTGTCGCGCGGGCGGGTGCCCGGCTCGCCCCATCAAAGCAGAGGATGGCCGTCTGTCAAGCGTTTGGACGTCCAAATGAATTGAGGGAATCAGCGCGGAGCGCGCAGTCCTTCACCCAAAAGAAAGGGGCGCCGGGTTGACGGCGCCCCTGCATTGAAGGCTTTTCTGCTCCTGGGCGGGTCACGGAGCGGAGCGGAACGGGGCCTGCAACGCTTTAGTGTCGTGTTGGGCAAAGCCGAACACTAAGACGCGCTCTCACCTCGCAAAATCTTTTTAGAACCCTATTGACAGGAATGAAAACTCAGTTAGATCTGAATACCCCATCAAGAGAATTACCATGAATACACTATCGAATATCGGCTCTGCATTCATCATCCTTGCGTTCATCGCCGGATTCCTCGGGCGCCACTGGCTTGGTGGTCAGACTAAAAATACTTGACCGACGCGGCGTCCACTCAAGTCAGCGTGGCCCCGAGCCAAGCAGCGATTCCTCCGAACACGGCTATCACCAGAGCTGTCCAATAAAGCCTATTTTGACGTTTGGACTGAGCTGCCCTTCCGATGAACCATCCGCCAATTAGCGCGCAAGGAAAGGCAAAAAGAACTCCGTACCCCAGGCCCAACGCTGACGCTGGCCACGGATGAGTCAGGGCTACCGAGACCCACCACCAGACGATAAGAAACAGGGCATACCCAAGGAGGAACAGCGGATAGAAGAACAGCGGCGGCTTCATTTTTTCCCCTGATTTGATTGTGACCCAATCTTGCGGGGAAGCCGCGCTGTTGTCTGTCAGAAAGACCCTACACCTATTCGGCCGAAGTTTGGTGTGTATGAATTCTGTATTCAGCGGGCGGCTTCCGCCGCGCAGTGGGCAGCAAACGCGGCCACAAAATTCCGCAAACTAGTTATGTCGGATAGGCTCGAATATGCGCCATCCTCACCGGCTGTTTCGGGAGAAAGCATCAAAGCCGCCTGGGAATAAAGCTTTTCCTGTACCAGTCGGCGGCAGAGAATTTCGTAGCGCTTGGCGTAAGACGCCCCTTGAAATTCGGGGAACACCGGAAAGTGTGGGGACTTGTCCCGCACGGGTGTGGACGAGCCCTGAGAGTCTTCCACCAGCATCAGCCACCCAACAAAGGGCGGCGCTTGGTCGCCTAGCGCGCCCTCCCTATACGCCGTCCAGAAGTCGTGTGCCGTACCTATGGCTTCTTCAGTCCGGTTGTTGAAGTTATTGCCAAAAGAGCCGACCTGGCTTTTGAGTTCGAGCGCGGCAACCAGCCGGCCATCGTTGACGACCAGTAGGTCCCACATTTTCGTGGGCCGGAAGTAGCCAGGCAGCGTCACCACACCCTTCTTCAAAAGAATCTGGGCGCGTCCCAGGCCGTTGGCGCGGACAATCTCTTGGATGAGCAGAAGGAATCCATCCATGTTCTTTCCGCCCACAACGGCGGCACGTCCGCCCTGCCCCTCAACTCCGGCTTCAAGCTGCTTTTGGATGGCCGCAGACCGACCCGTCCAAAAGGCTTTGACCGCCTCACGGGCCCTGTTTTCAAAATCAGCGAGGTCCAGCGTCATCGCTTTGCATCCTTTGCTTTGTATGAATTGGAGATGGCTTCGAGCTCGCCGACAGTCACACCGTACAGCTCAGCCGTCGAGGCGTTGGCGGCCGTTCGGTCCTGCTCAACACCGGCGTCGTGAAGCGCCTTCCGAAGGTGGTCCGGCACCGTCTCCCATAAGGGCACCCGAATACGACGGAGGTACTGCGCCTGAAAGCGCAGATACCCACCCCTCATCGTGGTCGAGTAGGTGGCAACGAACAGGGTGGCAATGCCTGAAAGGAGGACGGCCTGCAATGCACGCAGGTCCCAGTCGTCCGAGGTAATGAAATACAGGTTGTGGTGGGGGTAATACTTGCCCTCATCAAAAGTGATGTGTGCGCCTCCCTTGATGTCGGGAATCAACAGTTTCGGCTGGCCAACAAGCTCGGGATATATGCGGTCAATGGTGCGGAACCAGCCCGCCTTGTTCTTCTTGGCTACGTTCCTGCGGGAGATGGCTTCCGCATGAGCTTCAATGTACTTAGCAAACCGGGGGAATGCGGCGAGGTCCACGACCTTGCCATCCTCTCCGAATGGGTTGAGCACACCAGCCCCCCGCCAGGTAATCCCGCCATTGACCAGGTCTCCCGACTGAACCAAGGGCAGCTTCCGCGACGGTTCGACATCCAGCTCGGCCAGGGGTTGGATGTAAACCGCATCGGCCCCAGTCGCCACACCGATGCCTACCTTGCATCCCGCCTCGGCAAGGGTGGGAAGGGTCGATTCAAGCCGACGGACAAGGTCGAGCCGCCCAGGCTCGCCGATGACCCAGGGTTCGCGTCCATTGACGACGCCCAGCATCCCAATAACCGAGGACTTCTTCGGAATCTTGACCGAACGCATGTCCCGCGCAAGCTGGCGAAGCCCATCAGCATCAATCTCTGGCCGGATGGAAACGCGGGTCTCGGTCCCGTTCTTTGCCTTCTTCGCCGGTCGCTCGATGACGGTGATGGCTGGATAGGTCATCACCTCGGTGGTGAATGGCTGAGTGCCGACAAGGTCGACAAAATGGCGCAGTTCCATGTGCTCGGATATCAGCTGCCTCAGCGGGCCGCCATACCGGTTTTTCGTCCAGCGGTCGGTGCAGATGAAGCCAAGGCTGCCGCCGGGGGCAAGGAGCTCGAAGGAGCGCTCGAAAAAGGGGATGTACAGGTCGGCCCGGTCGAACATGGTCGGGTACCGTTCCCGGTAATGGGCCAGAAGTGGACCGGGAATGGCTTCCTGTCTGACGTATGGCGGGTTACCGACCACATGAGTAAAGGAACCCGCAATGTCAGCTGTCAGGAAGTCACCCACAGCGAGCCAGCGCTTGGCCAGAGAACCGGCTTCGTTCCGGGCAACGCCTTCCGCCGTAAGCTTCTCGACCACCTGCCGGGTGGCCTCGCCCAACGCATCGGGGTTGACCTCAAATGCGAGGAACGACCCCGACAGAGCCTCGGCGATACCGCTAAGACCCCCGGCCTTCCGCCTGTAGGATTCAATCAGACGCTCCACGGCCGGGATAAGGAAATCACCATGTCCTGCGGCCGGCTCCAACAGACGCATGTGCGACAGGTCCAGGTCGGCCGTATAGCCAACCAGGTCCAAAATGAGGTCGACGACCTCACGCCGGGTGAAGACGGCCCCCCGGGCAGCCTCATCCGCCATTGCATACTCGCTGGCGGCGTTCGCAAAATCGGGGCTCGGTGAGCCCCTGCGAACCTGTTTTGCAATCACGTCGGTCAACTCCTGCGCTGGCCCCGCCCAAAGACGTCAGAGCCAAAACAGGAACAGTACCGGGTAGCCGGCGGTGAAGAAAGCCGCTCGGCGGGCCCGGACACGTTGGAGGGACCCAGCCCGCTAGAGCGACCTGCGACAGCGCCACATGGCCCATCGAAACCACACCCTCAGGCCGGTTCATACGGCGCGACGGCAGCCGCCAGCGCAGCCTCGTCGGTCCAGGCCAAGGCACCGTCTGGACACTTTTCTGAGTTTCCTACCAGGAAATCGAGCAGGTCAACAATGCGCTGTTTTGACTCAGCATCCTCCTTGACCTTGACCCATGCGCTGTAGGGCTTCTCACCAGCCACGATTTCACCAAACATGCCGACCTCGAACGTGTGCACCGACGCCGCAAGGCGCACACGTCCGGCCGGTGCCTTGGCCGTCTCAGCGAGGATTTGGGAGTTGGCAGACCAAGCGGAATTCCTCCTTTTCTCTTCCGCCGCCTTCCCCTTGACGTACTGGGTGTCGGCATCGTGGAGAACCGCATACGGGCAATTGAACTGATTCAGGATTTTGCACAGCGCCACGATGGTGAATTTCCCACGCGCTCGGATGACGTGGACATTCCGGAACTTGTCGGGGAACTCCGCAATCACTTCTCGGAAGGCCGTGTATTCGGTGTCACCTTCTACGATGACGGTCCGACCGCCAAAGAAGAACTCGGCCACGTAAGGGTCATACATATTGAGGAGCTTCAGACGCTCTTTGTCGTCGTCGCTGAGCTTTGCTTTCTCCGGCCGGAATATGGTTGTGCCAGACACCGTGCCGTTTTCCGCCCGCTCGACCCGGACGATGGACGTGTTGTTACGGGACAGGTCTATAAAGGCAGGCGAGTGCGTGGTCACCATCACCTGCCAGGTCTTTCCCTCCGGAAGAGAGTAAAGAACATTGCAAGCATCACGGACGGCTGCCGGATGCAGACACAGTTCGGGCTCGTCGAGGAGAAGAACGTTTGGTCGGTCGGTCGCTTTGTCGGCCTTTCCACCTCGGTGGTCGGCCAGGATGCGAAGCGCGTTCCACATAAGGGTGCGTCTGGTGCCGCTTCCCTGCCGCTCCAAGTCTGACTGGTGACCATCGGTCGGCCCCATGCGAAGGGTAGGCGGCGCCTTAAACAGGGAGATGACCTTGTTGAGGTCGTCTTCGGGCCTTGCGTCGAGGGTGATGCTGTAATTGGGAAAGACGTGGGCCATGGCCTTCCCCAACTCGTCGCGGACTGACTCAACGGCCTCCAGAGCCTCCTTTGCAACGGTACGCTGCAACTCCGCGACCCCCTCTAAAAGCTTGCTATAGGCGCCCTCCTCTCCCTGAGCTTCCGTGAGCTCCTTGACGCGCTGCTTCGTCGCCTCAACAAGAAGTTCGATGATTGCCTCTGCCTGCTTTTTAGGGTCGTCGAACGCTTCAATGCGGTGTGCTGCGGGACGATTGAACTGAGCGACCGAGGCAACACCCCAAGGGCCATGCTCTGGGTCCCATTCACCAGCCTCGACGTCAAAGCCGCGCTTTTCGGGTTTCCCGGGGGCCTTCCATACCCACCGCTCACGAACATGGCGGTCTCCGTTCTCCTTGGTCGCTATCCATTTTTCGGCCGGCGGCTTGCTGTCCTCATAGAGAACGGTTTCGAGTTCGATTGTAGGCAGCTCGTCATCGGCAAGGCCGCCTTCCGGGATGGTGCCTCCCGGGAAATCGTCGAGGGCCATCTCTCCCTTCTTGCCCACCTCCATGACCAGCTCATAGGCTCGAAGGATGGAGCTCTTGCCGGTGTTGTTGGCGCCGACAAGAACCACGATGTCGTCAAGTTCAATCTCAACCGGCTGCTTGCCGATTGCCCGGAAATTCCGGATGGTGAGTTTGTGCATCCGCGCACGCGGTGCAACGGTGTCCTCGGCCACCGCCCCCTTCTTTGCTGCCATGATGATTCCCCCTCAGGACGCTCCGGCAGGCATACCGGATTCACCAATCATCGCGTTGGTAGTCTTGCTGCGTCTGTCAGGGAGCGCCTACACAATTGCGGCATCTACTCCTTCTAGGGTTAAAAGTCGCCATGAACCTGTCTGGGATAGCGTGACCGCCGTTATCCATCCCCAGCGCCGGGGCGGGCTCCGGCAACCCGAATGACCGACTTGGTGCCCTAGGCAATATAGGGTTGCCCGCAGACCGGAAACGATCAAAACTAAGGTCACAGCCCAGGTACCACGGGTGGGACAGTTTCGAGGCACTGGCCCTGGGCCAATGCAGGGAAATCAGGCACTTGCCTGAATCCGCCGGATTTGTCCCGCCACCTCCACCATCTCGACGCTCGGGCCAAGACTCACCTCTTGGCCCGATTGCGTTTTTGAGGTTCGATTTCGATGTGGACACCCATCCACGAGGGCCTCCAGCCATGGTGCCAGCACAATGAGCAATGGGCGAAGTGAGCTTGCCCGACTTCTCCAGCACCGCCCGCACCTCGGATCTGCCAAGCGGGTTAACCTTGGCTGCGGCCATGGATTGAGCCATGGCATGACCGGTCAGAACGAGGAGTCTAGATGACCATTCACCGCCCAGGGTTTCAGTCTCACCATCCGGTCTCCAACAGCAACGGCATAGGGCGCGTTTCTGCCTTGGCCGTTACCGCTGCCTTGGCGCTATCTGGCGTCCTTGCCCCGTTTGCGAGGGCGGCCAATTCCGACCACGTTCCGGCAAACGTCCAAGTGTTGATGGCTCCCGCCGACACGGTGCTTGCCTTCATCCCTGTCAATCCGTTCGGTGCTGAAAATGCGGGCGGCGCTCTTGTCGTGCGTCACGCGGAGCCTGACCCCTTGACCGGTAACGCCTGTGAACTGTGGCTGCTGCGCGCTATTGACGCCACCTACGCCGTGACGGCCAAGAACGGAGAGGTCGTCGATTGCCGATACAACGAGTCGGCCAAGAATGCTGGCCCCATGGCGCTGACCCGCAACCTGACGGTCGACTCGACGTCGGTGACCTACTTCAACGAACTGCAACGCGGCGGCACCACTTACGCATTTGCATGGGATGGACAAAAGCGCGCCTGGCACCTGCAACATGTCGAGGCAACGACCGTGGAAAACGGCGAGTCGGGCGTCATCGTGTCGAAATCGGTGCTGGATTACCCCGGGACCCTGCCGTGGCTGACGGTGGATGCGTTTTCGCCAAAAGTCATCCGTGACTCCCTTCGTACCCACCGCTCCGTCGTTCACTAGGGGTCGCCCATGCCGCAGTTCAATGCCAGTTCCGCTCTTCTGTTCAAGCGCTTCGTTGAAGCCGGCGTCACGTCCCCTGATGAGTTGGCCAATGTGATGGGCAACGCGTCTGTGGAAACCGGCAGCTTCACCACCATGAACGAGGGGCTCGGCTATCGCAGCGTCGAGCAGGTCGTCGGCGCCGTAAAGAGTGCCGGCACGCGAAACACGCGGGAGGAGATCCAGGCCGCCATCGACAGCGGTGACCCGGAGCAGATGGCCCACATTCTCTACGACAACCGGGCTGACCTCGGAAACACCAACCCCGGAGACGGTTGGGTTTTCCACGGGCGCGGGTACTTCCAGTACACGGGCCGAGACAACTACGAGCACTTTGGCCAAAAGTTCGGGGTGGATCTCAAGAATCATCCGGAGCTCGCTGCCGACCCGGAAATGGCGGCAGCGCTTGCCATTGCCTACTGGAAAGACAGGGTACCCGAGGCTGACCGCACGGATGCCTATGCGGCCGGCTTCGCCATCAACGGCGGTGAAAACGGGGCGGATGCGCGCATCGACCGCTCCAAACTGTGGGCGACCCTCATTACCCCCGAGCTCATACAGGGGGTAAAAGAGGGTTCCATCTCGCTTGAACAGCTGCAAACGATGGGCAACAGTCCTCACAAGGGTGCGCACCACGGGCACGGAACAAGCCTTCGCCTACACGACCAATCGGATGCCGTCGGCGCCCTTCAAACTCAGCTTGGCGCTCTCGGCTACACCGACGGTCACGGTCGGCCCCTCGCTGCCGACCACGCCTTCGGCCCCGGAACCGAGGCGGCGGTGCGGCAATTTCAGAGGGACCATCAACTCACCCCGGATGGGGTCGCCGGGCCGGTCACCCTCGCCGCCATCCAGGCAGCCAAGGCGCCTGCTGAGGCGTTCGCCGCCTCCAACCTCCTTGATGCCCGTCACCCGGCCCACGGCATGTACGAACAGGCTCATGCGTGCGTAGCACGACTTGATGAGCAGCAGGGCCGCGCACCGGGCCTTATGACCCAGAACTTCGCGGGCGCTCTGACTTCTGCTGCGACAGCAGCCGGACTCAATCGCGTCGACCACGTGGTCTTAAACGACGATGCAAGCCGGGGATGGGCCGTGCAGGGCGACTTGAACTCGCCTTTCAAGAAGTACACCGAGGTTGATGTGATGCAGGCCATCCAGACCCCGCTCGCACAGAGCAGTCAGGAAGCGGCGATGCATGTGCAAAACGGCGCCCAGCAGCAGGCGATGGCCCAGCAACAGCAAACGCAGCAGCAAGACCAGGCGCAACAGGCGGCCGGCCCTGTCATGGTGCGATAGAGGCCTTCCGTCCCGCAGGGCAGCATGGCTGCCCTACTCTCTCCTGCTGGCGTGCGTCGCGTTGTTCAGCGCAGCCTTCGGTACGACCCCGCCCGTCGACTGACCATGCCGACCGGTCCACATCTTGCCGCCAGCCACGGCGATGCAGAAGTCCTGCTTCGCCTGCCGCAAGTCATAGGCCCCGTCACCTTCTCCGGGCCTTACGTAGCGGCGTGCCGGCACCGACACCGGGAAAAAACCATGGTAGGCATACAGCGGATGTCCGGCATCGCTCGAGGTCGGAACGACGGCCGTTTTTTCATCCAGCGGACCGTTTTCAGTCAGGAGCCGCGCCACCCCGAGCCGGTGGTCGATGTCGATGGGACACCAGCCATAGTAGATGTAGCTGTGGATGTCTCGCCTGGCAACGCGTGCGTAATCCATGTCGGACACGAAATCGACACGCATCCATTCCATCC
Source organism: Luteibacter sp. 329MFSha (assembly GCF_900111665.1). NCBI lineage: Bacteria > Pseudomonadati > Pseudomonadota > Gammaproteobacteria > Lysobacterales > Rhodanobacteraceae > Luteibacter > Luteibacter sp. 329MFSha. The sequence continues at coordinate 1,533,523 of NZ_FOJE01000001.1, forward strand.
GACTGCAGCAATCGCCCCGCAGGCCGCCTTTGTCGACCGCGCTCCACTCGACACGCTGGATGCGTATTGCCGACACGTGACCCATGGGCAGCGTACAAGCGGCTGTCCCGGCATGTGACAGGATGACCGCCGCGATCTTGAGACTCCGTGCAACACGCATCCGCGAGCTCCGGTGCCGGGGCCCCATAGCATGGCGCAAGAATCCAGGTCGGCATGCGCAATTTGCGACATCTGAAACCAGCGTTCTGGCGCCGGGTCGCGCGACTCCCGATAGTAGGTATCGTGCTCGGGAACCTCCGACACGGCCGAAAGCGCCGCGAAACCCGGTTGGTTCAGGCTGGTCGCGAACCGGCGTGCCCTCACGGGCGCGCCGCCTCACGCTGTTACGGTGCCGCGATGCTTCAGCTTTGGTCCCATCTGGTCGACTGGTTCAGCGCGCACGCGGTCGTGCCGGTCCTTGACGTCCTGCACCTGGGGCGTCTGGCGGGCGATCCGAAGGACATCGCCGCGGCGCTCCTGATCGCGACGCTGCAGCTGTGCATCATCGGCTTCGTCTTTCGCCCCCTCGAAAGCTGGGTGCCCGCCGAGCGCTGGAAGGACCGCAAGCTCACCCGCGTGGACTTCACCTATACGGTGATGATGCTGGTCGGCATCTTTCCGCTCTTCAGCTTCCTCATTCTCACGCCACTCGCGAATTGGATCGGAGGCGTGGATACCGGCCCCTCCGACGCCAGCGCGTCGCCTCTCGCGCTCACACACTGGTTTCCCGTGCTGAAACAGCATCCGTATGTGCTGTTCGGCATCTATTACCTGGTCTACGACCTGGTCTATTACTGGATGCATCGCCTGCAGCACGCGCTGCCGTGGTGGTGGGCGCTGCACAGCATGCATCACAGCACGCGGCAGATGAGCTGCTGGACGAACGACCGGGGCAGTCCCGTCGACGGTTTCATCCAGTCGATCATCCTCGCGACCGTGGGGATCGTGATGGGCGTGGAGCCCGACGAATTCGCGTGGCTGATGCTGCTCGGCGAGCTGGTGCAGAACTTCTCGCACGCGAACGTGCGCATCCACTTCGGCCGGGTGCTCGGTCGCGTCTTCGTCGACCCGCCCTTCCATCGCCTGCACCACATGCTGGTCGATCCCGACCGGCCCGGATTGCACGACTGCAACTTCGGCCAGGTGTTTTCCCTCTGGGACGTGGTGTTCGGTACCGCCCTGTATGGCGAGCCGGTGCGCCCTACGGGCGTGGGCGATCCGATGGTCGACGACGACAACAACCATGGCCTGATCGGACTGCACTGGAACGCGCTGAAGCGCTTCTGGGGTGCCGTGCGACGCCCGGCGGGTTGGCGTCTGGGCGAGGTGGCGTTCACCGAGGACTATCGACCCGTGCCTGTCTCGGAATGGGAGGCGCAGGGCGTGGGGCATCGTCCGGTGACGAGCGGTGTTTCCGGGCTGGTCGATGCGCCGACGAAGGAAGCCGCGGCCTGAGAGAGGTGGCCGCGCCTCTCGCACGTTGCCCGCTGGCGCGGGATCGCCGATGCGATCGGCTCCCACCCGGTCCTGACTTGTGCTGGGGTGCCGGCCGGGCCTGGCCCGGCCGGCACCGGTTCGTCACTGACTGATGCGGTACATCACCGTCGCATGCGGCGCGAGGCTGGTCTTGATCGAGCCATCGCCCTTCGCGTCCGTATGCGCCCAGAGATCGCGCATCGTGTAGCTGCCACCGGCCTTCAGGCCGATCTCGGTGGCCGGCACCGTCACGTCCTTCGCCTTGTCGCCTTCGTTGAACACCGCGACCGCGCGGCCGCCGTCCTTGAGCGGCTTGACGATGACGTGGATGCCATCCTTGTCGCGCACCTGGTGACCCTGCACGCCAAGCGGATCCTGGTCGATGGCGATCACGTCCTTGTTGAGCAGGATGGCCAGGGCGTCCGGCTTGATGGTGCGCAGGTCGGTGCCGATGAGCAGCGGCGCCGCCATGATCGACCAGAGGCTGAAGTGGCTGCGGTACTCGACGTCGGTCATGCCGCCGTTACCGACCTCGAGCATGTCCGGGTCGTTCCAGTGGCCGAGGCTGGCGTATTTGTCGAGAACCACGTTCTCCTTGAAGATCTTCAGCATGGAGGCGTAGTTGTCGCTGATGTCGCCCGTGGTACGCCAGGAACCGGCGTCCACCGGCGGCTTGCCCGCCCAGAGCCAGGGCTTGTTCTCGCCCCATTCGCACATGCTGAAGAAGATCGTGCGGCCGCTGTTGCGCAGTGCCTCGGCCATGTCCGTATAGCGTTTGTGCGCGTCGAGCTTCTGGTTGTTGCAGTTGTCGTACTTGAGGTAATCCACCTTCCACGATGCGAAGGACTTCGCGTCCTCCTTCTCGTGGCCCAGGCCGCCCGGGAAGCCGCGGTTCTCCTGCAGCGGCTCGCAGGTGGACGTACCCGCGCTGGAGTACAGGCCGAACTTCAGCCCGTGCGCGTGGATGTAGTCGGCGAGCGCCGCGATGCCGCTCGGGAAGCGCTTCGGACTCGGCTGCAGGCGGCCGTCCTTGTCGCGCTGCCAGTTGGCCCAGCAATCGTCGATGTTGACGTACGTGTAGCCGGCATCGCGCAGCCCGAGGCTGATGACCTTGTCGGCCACGCCGCGGATCATCGCCTCGTCGAACTCGGCGCGGCAGTGCGTCGAGTTCCAGTTGTTGAAGCCCATCTGCGGCAACGCACCCGCGGCCTCCTCCGCCTGCACCGGCGCGGTGGCGATACCCGCCGCGCACACCAGCATCCCGAGAGCCGCGCTTCGCATGAACCTGACATCGCGCCGCATCAGAACGTACCCCGCAGGCCGACGGTGTAGACGGTGCCGTTGGCTTCGGCGTACAGGAAGCGGTTGCGATACACCGAATAATCGTACAGGTGCTCGTGCGTGAGGTTCGTGCCGGAGGCGAACACCGTCAGGTGCTTGTTGATGTCGTAGCTCGCGCTCAGGTCCACCTGGCCATAGGCGCTACGCGTGGCCGGCGTCGAGCCCGCACCGTACGAGATGCTCTCCAGGTACTTGCCGCGCCAGTTGTACGCGACGCGCACCTGCACCGGGCCCTTCTCGTAATAAAGGCTCGCATTGGCCGAATCGCCGATGCCCGGCACCGCGAACTTGCCCGAAGAGGCGATCACGCCCTGATTGAGCTGGGTGCTGCTCTTCACATGCGTGTAGTTCACCGCCATGCCCAGGCCGTCGAACGGATCGGGCAGCACGTTCTTGAACTGGTAGTTGAACGTGGCTTCCTCGCCGTAGATCTTCGACGAGTTCAGGTTGATGGGCTGGGTCAGCGACCAGATGAACGGCTGTCCGGTGTTTTCGTTCGTCAGGAACGGCACCGGCGTGCTCACGATCGTGCTGAAGTTGCCCACCCGCTTCACGAAACCCTCGACCGCGATGTAGCTCGCGTCGTTGATGTACCACTCCAGGCCCATGTCGAAGTTACGCGACGTGTACGGCTGCAGCTGCGGATTGCCCTGCGAGATGGTCAGCGAGTTCGGGCGGGTGCCGAAGCTGCGGTTGTAGTAGAGATTGCTGAGCGCCGGCGGCGTCAGCGACTTCGACCACGAGAAGCGGTAGATCAGGTTCTCCAGCAGGTTCCACTTGAAGTTCAGCGACGGCAGCCACTTGTGGTAACCGCCGGTATCCGACTGCGGCGCCAGCGGTCCGAGGGTCACCTGACCGTTGCTGGTGTCGTTCGGATCGATGCGGTACGCGATCGGCGGTTGGTTGACCGCCGTCGACGTCGAGGCGACATGCAGGTACCGCGCGCCTACGTCCACCGCCCAGGGCATGTCCCACATCGTGCCTTCGAAGACGGCCTTGGCGAAGAACGCCTTCTTCTTCTCGCTCACCTCGTTGAAGCTGCCCGGGTTCGGGGCGGCATCGAGGGTGCCGCCGTTGGCGGCCAGGCCGGCGAGCAGCGCGGCGCGCTTGTCGTCCGGGAGCTGGTTGTACGCGGCGGGCGAGGCCAGGTAGTTCAGATAGGCGCGCGGATCGTACTGGATCCACTGCTCCGGTTGGCCGGGCGAGGAAACGCCGTGGATCTTCGGCGGCGCGGTGTAGACGTAGGCGCCGATCGCCTCGGGCGGAACGTCCACGTTGTAACCGCAGTAAGCGTTGCAGAGGATGCTGTTCGGCGTGCCCCAGCTCGTCTGCTTCACGGTGTCCTTCGTGTACTGCACGCCCACCAGCAAGCGGGAGAGCGTGCCGTCGGTGAACGACTTGTCCAGCTTGAGCTGGTAGTTGTCCACCTTGTCGGTCACGTTGTTGCCGGAGCCGGCATTGCAGCAGTGCGCCTTGAGCCCGTCGAGGCTGGTGGGCGACAGGATGTTCGAGTAGCTAGGCGGCGTGTCGTTGCCGTTGTTGGTCCAGGTCGGATTGGTTCCGAAATTCTTGGTACCCACGACGAGGAAATAGCCGTTCGGACTCTCCTTGTTCCACGCCTTGGAATTGGAGACGTCGAGGCTTAGCTTGGTCGACTGGTCGAAGTCGAACGCGACGTTGAGGCCGTTCTGGTAGCTCTTCTCGTACGTGGGCTGGTACGACTGCACATAGTCGTTCGCCATCACGTTCGGGCCCGAGCCGTTACGGACGAAGCTGGTCACCGTGTTGTTGGCGTCGGTGGTCAGCGACTGGATGTCGCCGGTGTTGCCGTATTCACCGAAGTAGTGGATGAACGGGTCCACCTTGTAGCTCGAATACAGCGAATCGAACTGCACGGTGAGCTGGTCGATCGGCTTCCAGTCGATGGCGCCGCTGACGCCCTTGCGCACGCGCGTCTCGTCAACGACGTTGCTGGAGAGCGTTTCGGGCACCGCCACGTTGGTGAAGCGCGGGTCGCTCAGGTTCGAGAGCTGTGAGATGTTCTGGTTCTCGTACCACGAACCCGCCTGCGTGTTGAGCTGCGTGTCCTTGCGCTTGTAGTACGAGGCCGAGGCCATCCAGCCGAAGGTGTGGTCGGCGTTCGTCCAGCCGAACAGGCCCGAAGCTTTCGGCGTCGTCTTGCCCTTCCAGTCGCCGGTCAGGTTGCTGTTCACGCCCGCGGCGCTCCAGGCGCCGTGGTAGCCGCCGAAATCGAGCGGACGCGCCGTCTGGATGTCCACGACGCCGCCGATGTCCACTTCGGAAATGTCCGCCGAGGACGTCTTGTTGACCTGCGCGACGCTGATGATCTCGGACGGCAGCACGTCGAAGTTGAAGGCGCGCGAACCGGAGGCCGTGGCCATCGGGCGTCCGTTGATCGTGACGGCCACGAAGTCGGGACCGAAGCCACGCACCGCGATCTGGCTCGACTCACCGCCGCTGCGGTTCACCGACACGCCCGGCACGCGCTGGAGCGCATCGGCGACGTTCGGATCGGGAAACTTGCCCGCCTCTTCGGCGGAGATGGAATCGACGACGTTGACCGAGTCCTGCTTGATCGCCTGTGCGCGCTGGAGCGCGGCGAGCTGGCCGGTCACGGCCACGGCACCGAGTTCGGTGACCTTCTTCTTGTCTTCTTCCTTCGTCGTCTGCGGACCGGCGGCTTGCGCCGGTGTCGCGGACGATGCCGCATCGGCCGGGGCCGCCCCCGTCGCCGCCTGCGCAAACCCCGGTGCGCCATACCCCACCATCCAGGCGACACCCGTTGCCACAAGCGACCGACGCACGGCGACCGCCAACTTCGTTAGCTGCATGACTTTCACTCCCCGACTTTGTGGACACCCCAACGAGCACACACGGTTGCCGCCCGAGGCTCACAGGCGCCGATCCCCAAGACGGCACCACGAAGCTCCGTTGTTCAGTCCCGCAAAGCGGTCAGCAGCTCACCGTCATTTGTCGTACATATTCATCGTTGCGCTTTTTCGGAGGTTCCAACAAGCTGCGCCGCAGCATGACAAGCCTCATCGCATCGGGTTAGCTTGATTTGTCTTACAAATCAGTTCTCAACGGCCTGGCAGTGCCTATGACGAGCGACGGGGATCGACGGATGGACCTGAACGAGGCGCGCCTCGCGGCGATGGATCGGCGCCGTTTCCTGCGCATGACCGGCATCGCGGCGGCCACCCTCCCATGGCTTTCGCTCTCCCCCTTCGCGCACGGCGGGCCGGTGCGGCGTCCGCCCGGTCCCGTTCCCGCGTCGTCGGGGCGACACGTGCTTCGCTACGACACGCCCGCACCGGAATCGAACGCGATACGCGAAGCCTTGCCGATCGGCAATGGACGCCTCGGGGCCCTGGTCGGTGGCGACCCTGCGTCGACGTTCCTCTACCTCACCGACGCCTCGATGTGGCTGGGAGAGCGCGACGTGCCGTTGGGCGAGGACGGCCAGTTCGAATACACCGCCGATCATTTCGGCGGCCTGGTGATGCTGGCGAAGCTGTATCTCGCGATCGACGGCCACGATGCGGCCCACATCACCGATTACCGCCGGGAGCTCGATCTCGGGCAGGGCACGCTGCGCGTCACGTACCGGAAGGACGGCGTCGCCTACACGTGGACTATCTTCGCCAGCCACCCCGACGACATGATCGCGATCCAGCTATCGCAGAGCGGCGGCGGCGCGTACAGCGGATCGATCGACCTGCGGGGGATGCACGAGAACGCCACGCGTGTCGGGATGGCGCCCGAAACGCCCTCCATGGCGTCGACGCATTTCGCCGGCACTCTGCCGAATGGCCTTCGATACGCGACGGGCGTCACGGTATCGGCATCCGGTCGGATCCGCACCGATACGCGAGTTCTCCGATTTGAGAACTGCACCACACTGTCGGTGATCGTCTGTGGCGGCACGAATTACACACCGGACGTTTCGCGGAACTACATGGATGGGTCGCTCGATCCCCTGACGCTCGCGCTGCAAAAAGCGAAGGCCGCCGCATTGGTGGCACCCGCCACGCTGTTGCACACGCACGTCGCCGACCACCGCTCGCTGTTCGACACCATGCGCGTGGATCTGGGCGCGTCGACGGAAGCGCAGCGCGGGATGGACACATGGTCGCGTCTGCAGGCGCACGCCGGCGGAGCAGCACCGGACGCGGAGCTCGAAGCGACCTATCTGCAATACGGCCGCTACCTCACGATCGCCGGTTCGCGAGGCGGCCTGCCCACCGGGCTGCAAGGCCCCTGGCTCGACAGCAACACGTCGGCGTGGATGGCCGATTACCACAACGACATCAACATCCAGATGAACTACTGGCTGCCCGACAGGGCCGGCCTGTCCGCGTGCTTCGATCCCTTCACCGAGTACTGCCTCAGCCAGGTCGAAGGATGGACGCGGATCACGAAGAAGCACTTCAACGATCCACGCAGCAGCTATCGCAACAGCTCGGGAAAGATCGCCGGCTGGACCGTCGGCATCTCCACCAACATCTACGGCGGCGGAGGCTGGCGATGGCATCCCGCCGGCAACGCGTGGCTGTGCAACAACCTGTGGCAGCACTATCAATACCGGCCCGACAAGGCATACCTCGCCCGTATCCACCCCGTGCTCAAGGGCGCCTGCGAGTTCTGGGAAGCGCGCCTGCTTACCGTCAGCGTGCGAGACCCGGCCACGGGGCGGATGCGCGAAGTACTGATCGACGACGCCGACTGGTCCCCCGAGCACGGCCCCACCGACGCCAAGGGCAACACGTATTCGCAGGAACTGGTCTGGGACCTGTTCGAAAACTATCGCCAGGCCAGCGCGCTGCTCGGCAAGGATGCCCGCTACGCCGCGACGATCGCCGGACTCCAGTCGCGCCTGTACCTGCCGCGGGTGAGCGGCAAGACCGGCTGGCTCGAGGAATGGATGACGCCCGACGATCTGGGCGAGCCGGGGCACCGCCACCTCTCGCCGTTGATCGGCTTCTTTCCCGGCGACCGCATCCGCAAGGACAGCAGCCCGCCCGCGTTGATCGCAGGCGTGACGAAGCTGCTGGAGGCGCGTGGGACCGGCGGCTACGGCTGGGCCTGCGCGTGGCGCGCGATGTGCTGGGCGCGTCTGGGCGAGGCCGAGAAGGCGTACGACCTCATCCGCATCAATCTGACGTCGTCGCATCACCTGACCAACGGCACCGCGCAGAACCTGTTCGACATGTACAACCTCGACGCGACCAGCGACGCGTTCCAGATCGACGCGAACTACGGCACGCCGACCGCCATGCTGGAAATGCTGGTGCAGTCGTGGCCGGGCGAGATCGCGTTGCTGCCGGCGCTGCCGAAGGCATGGGCGGCGGCAGGCAGCGTCACCGGCATCGGCGCGCGCGGCGGCTTCGTCGTCGATCTCTCGTGGAAGGACGGCAAGGTCACGTCGGTGACGGTGCGGAGCGTCGGTGGTGAGACGACGCGTCTGAAGATCGGCGCATGGACGAAGACGCTCGCGCTGCGTCGCGGCGCGGCGGTGACGCTTGCCCCCGACACGGGTGACAGCCGCTAGGCGAACGCCGCGCCGCCAGCTCGTCCCTCATTGAGCATCGCGAAGCGATCACGTCGTCGGGTCTGGCGCAAGCCGCCGAGTCTACCTACTATTAGGTAGCTAACTCCTTTCTCGCTTCCAAAGGCCCGACATGACCACCCGCACAGACCAACACACCGCCACCGGACTCGACTTCCTCCTTACCGCCAGGCGCACCGGCGGCCTCGGCGTCGGCATCGGTGAAACCCTCGGCATGACCCTCGGCGACATCGAGGACGGGCGCGTGGTGATCGAAGCCTCGCCCGGCCCCGAACACGGAAATCCCATGGGCTCCGTGCACGGCGGATATCTGGCCACGATGCTGGACGGCGCCATGGCCCTGGCCGTGCAGACGCAGGTGGACGTCGGCACGCGCTTCGTCACGACCGACCTCAACATCAGCTACGTCAGACCCGTCATGCCGCGTGCCGGCGTGGTCTATGGCACCGGCTCCATCCTGCATCGCGGACGCACGCTGGCACTGGCCGAGGCGCGGATCACGGATGCCGACGGCGTTCTCTACGCCCATGCCACGGGAACGTTCGCGATCTCGGCGCCCCTCATCTGACGATTGACACCACCCTACTAGTTGGTAGACTGAGGACTCCCTCACCCGCGACGGCTGTCGCAAAGGAACCTCCGATGTCCCACCGCTCCAAGCTGTTCATCCTCGGCGCGACCGCCGCGCTCGTCGCCGGCGCCGTGTCGCCCGCCTTCGCCGATAACGGCGCCGAGAAGGTCCGCGTTCGCGGCACGGTCACCGCCTTGTCCGGCGACCACCTGCAGGTGAAGTCGCGCGAAGGCAAGGACGTGACGATCACCCTCGTCGAGGGCTACAAGCTCTCGGGCGTCGCGAAGGCGAGCATCGGCGACATCAAGCAGGGCGACTTCGTGGGCATCGCCTCGATGCCGAAGTCGGAAGGCGGCGACGGCGCGCTGGAAGTGCTGATCCTCCCCCCGCAGCTGAAGGGCCTCGGCGAAGGCAGCTACCCGTGGGACCTGAAGCCGCACAGCACGATGACGAATGCCACGGTGGCCGACTCGGTGAAGTCGGTCGACGGGAGCACCGTGACCGTGAACTACCACGGCCAGGACAAGAAGATCGCCATCCCCAACGGGACGCCCGTCGTGACGCTGGCGCCGGCCACCGTGGCGGACGTCAAGCCGGGCACTGTCGTCTTTGTCAGCGCTGAAAAGGCCGCCGACGGCAGCCTGACCTCGAACCAGCTGATCATCGGCAAGAACGGCGTCGTGCCGCCCATGTAAGGCCCGAGCGCCGGCCAGCCCCGCGCTGGCCGGCGCATGGAGTGTTTCGATGACCACGCCCGTTCTCGCCGGCGCCGACGCCGGCAACGACACCCCCGTCGCGCCGCGCCGTCGCCTGATCCGTCGACATTCGCTCGTCGTGCGCCTGACGCACTGGCTCAACGTCACGTGCCTGTCGTTCCTGCTGCTCAGCGGCCTGCAGATCTTCAACGCCCATCCCCGGCTCTACTGGGGCCAGTACGGTGCCGACGCCGACCACGCCTTCTTCGAGATCGGCAATCGGGCGGACGGCGACACCCTGCACGGTTTCCTTCGGGCCGGCCCCCTGCGCATCGATACGACGGGCGTGCTCGGCGTGTCGAACGAAGACGGCAGCCCCACCGCGCGCGCGTTCCCGACATGGATCACGATCCCTTCGTACCACGACCTCGGCGCGGGCCGCCGCTGGCATTTCTTCTTCGCGTGGATCCTGTTCTTCAACGGGCTGATCTACCTGGGCCACGGCCTCCTGCGCGGCCACTTCCGTCGCGACCTGCTGCCCGATCGCGATCAGTTGTCGCCGCGTCACCTCTGGCGCGAGATCGTCGACCACGCGCGCCTGCGCTTCGCGCATGGCGAGGAGGCGCGCCGCTACAACGCGTTGCAGAAGCTGAGTTACATGGCGGTGGCGTTCGTGCTGCTACCGCTGATGGTGCTCACGGGCCTGACGATGTCGCCCGGCGTCGACGCGGTGTTTCCCTTCCTGCCCGGGCTCTTCGGCGGCCGACCGTCGGCGCGGTCGATCCATTTCATCACGGCGTCGCTGCTGGTGGCCTTCGTGGTCGTCCATGTGGCGATGGTCATCCTGTCGGGCCTGTGGAACAACCTGCGCTCGATGATCACCGGGCGCTACTCCATCACCGACGAGGACACGTCGCCATGACGCTCGACAACTCACGCCGCCGGTTCCTCCGGAGCCTCGCGCTCGGTGGCAGCGCCCTCGCCCTCGCCTCCTGCGACCGGCTCGCGCAGGGCGGCAGTTTCGATGCGCTGTTGCGCGAAACGGAGAAGCTCACCCTGCGCGCGCAGCGCGCGTTGCAGGGCCGGCATGCCCTGGCGAAGGAATACACGGAAGCCGACCTCTCGCCCGTCTTCCGCGCCAATGGCACGCAGATGCCGGATTCGGACGAATACGCCAGCCTGCTCGAGAACCACTTCGCCGACTGGCGCCTGAAGGTCGACGGCCTGGTTCAGCACCCGCAGAGCATCTCGCTCGACGAACTGAAGCGTTTCGCCTCGCGCACGCAGATCACCCGCCACGATTGCGTCGAAGGGTGGAGCGCCATCGGCAAGTGGCAGGGCGTGCCCCTGGGACGCATCCTCGACGTGGCGGGCCTCAAACCCGGCGCGCGCTACGTGGTGTTCCACTGCGCCGACGAACTCGAACAGACGCTGGACGGCAGCGGCCGCTATTACGAAAGCATCGACCTGGTCGACGCGTACCACCCGCAGACCATCCTCGCCTACGGCATGAACGGCAAGGACCTGCCGGTCGCCCACGGCGCGCCGCTGCGTCTCCGTGTCGAGCGCCAACTGGGTTACAAGCAGGCGAAATACCTCATGCGCATCGAGGTCGTCGATTCGTTCGCGGCCTTCTTCGGCGGCAAGGGCGGTTACTGGGAAGATCGCGGTTACGAGTGGTACGGCGGCATCTGACGATGCGACGTCAGGCGCAGCCCAGCGCGGCCTTGTAGACAGGGTCCTTCTCGGGTTGCCGCGCGCCGGAGGAGCGTACGGTGACGGCCGCGCCGTTACCTTCCATGTAATCGCCGACCGCGACGATCGCAGCGACCTGCGCGGCGCTCGCCACCGTGATCAGCAAGCCATTCTTCGTTTGCTCCACGCGGGTCACCGGATAGGCCGGCCTGACCGTATCGAGCAGGCACTGCGAGAACTCGGCGCTGTTCTGTCGCGTGCCGAAGCCGGCACGCGGCGTGGCGCGCGTGATCGGTTGGGGTGTCGCCGCATTGGCGATGCCGGTGGCGAGGACGAGGCTGACGATCAGGACTGCGCGCATGACACTCTCCCTGGTACGGACGGCGACATCGATCGGTTGCCTTTCGATCAGACCACCGAATGGCTGTCATGGCAAGCTTGGCGCGCGACCGTGTCGATGGGCGGACTCGCCGGCCAGTGCCACGCAAAGCCCGGTCGCGATCGCGAGCGTCACGACGAGGGTGGTGATCGCGAGCGATACCGTGGTGGCGAGGAGTCCGGGCGTCGCCGCCCCGCCCGCCTGCATGATTTCGATCGCTCCCACCGCGGTACGGAAGCCGTAAGAGCCCGGAATCAGCGCCACCGTGCCCGCGAAGGCGAACGCCACGGCCGGGGCGGCGATGCGGCGCGTCGCGACGCGAGCGATCGCTCCGGCGGCCAGCGTGCCGGCGAGCGACGCCGCGGCGAGATCGAGGCCGGCGTGCTGCAACGCCGTTCGCAACCCGTGGCTGGCCATGCCGCAGACGACGCAGATCCAGATGGCATGCGCCGGCACGTTGAACAGGAGCGCGAAGCCGAGGGCCGCGATGCCGGCGAACGCGACGTCTTCGGCAAGACCGAGCGCGACCGGCGCGGCGTCGACGGGCAGCGTTCCCCCGGTAGATGCCGCCGCGGCCAGCAGCGCGAGGCCGATCGCCATCAGCGTGGCGACGCCGGTGGCAAGGCGGCTGATGCCGTTGGCCGCGTGGCCGGTCACCAGATCGCGCACCCCGTTGATCAGCGGCACGCCGGGAACGAGGATCATCCCCGCCGCCGTCAGGCACAGCACGGGCGACACGCCGGGAAACGGCTTCAACACGAGGACGCCCGCCACGCCGCTGACGAACGCGGTGATCGCGGCGACGGCGATGCCGTTCATGCCGGATTTGCCGAGCCGCGTCCGCAGGAGCAGATTCACCAGCCCCGCCACGAAGGACGCGGCGACGACCGTCCAGGTGGCGCCGAAGAGCCGCGCAAGCGCGGCGGCGGTCGTCGCCATGCCGAGTACCACGAGCCAGCCGGGATAACGCGGCGAATGGTCCACGCGATCGAGGCTCGCGTCGAACGCGGCGGGCGACGTACCGGGCACGATGTCGGCGATGGCGGCACGCAACGCGATCAGTCGCCCCATGTCCACGCCCGGCGGCGCGAGCCGCGGACCGACCCGGGTGGCGAAACGATCCCCCTGTTCCACCGTCACGACGATGTTCTCCATCGTGATCATCACGTCGCTGTCGATGCCCAGCCGCGACGACGCCTCGCGGACGTGCCGCAACGCATGCGCCGTGTCCGCGCCGGATGTCTGGAAGAGGTCGCCGGCACGGGCCAGCACGTGCACGGCGACGCGATCGTCGGCCATCGTCAGCGGTATTCCGCTTTGTAGGCCATGCCGGCGATCGCCTCACGGATATCGTCGAACCGCTCGACGCCGGCGAGCCCGTGATCGAACACGTACTCCGCGACCTTCACCGCCACCTCGAGCGAGGCGTCGAAGATGTTGCTCTGTGGCGGGTAGATGAGCCCCCTGGCGAGGTCGTCGTCGGAAACCTGCGACGCGACGGCGCGCGCGGCGACGATGAACATGTCCTGCGTCACGCGACGTGCTCGGGTCGCGTACACCGCCATGCCCATCGCCGGGAAGATGTAGACGTTGTTGCCCTGCCCAGGGACGAACTCCACGCCGTCGACGGTCACCGGCGGGAACGGGCTGCCGCTGGCGAACACCGCCTTGCCCTTCGACCAGCGGTAGGCCTCCTCGGCCGTGCATTCCGAGCGTGACGTCGGATTGGAGTACGGAAAGATGACCGGCCGTTCGTTGACTTCGCTCATCGCCTCGATCACGGCGCGGTTGAAGAGTTTCGGCACGGCGCTGACGCCGATGATCACCGTGGGCCGGATGGCCCGCACCGCCTCCGCGAAGTCGTCGACGGGCACGTGGTCGATGGCGAACACGCGCTGGAAGTCCGCGATGTCCTTCCGCGCCGTCGTGACGAGGCCGTTGACGTCGAACAGCACGTTCCTCGCGCGGGCGTCGGCGGCGTCCATCCCTTCCTGCGTCATCGCCAGCGACACGATCTCCGCGATGCCCGTCGCGGCGGAACCCGCGCCGAGGAACAGGACACGCTGATCCACCAGCTTCTGCCCGGTGATCCGGATGGCGCCGAGGATGCCTGCCAGCGCGATGGCGGCGGTGCCCTGGATGTCGTCGTTATAGGTGCATACCTTGTCGCGAAAGCGCGCGAGGATCGGCACGGCGTTGATGTTGGCGAAATCCTCCCACTGGATGCAGCAGTTCGGGAAGCGCTCCTGCACGGCGTCGACGAACTCGTCGATGAAGGCGTGGTAGTCCTCGCCGCGCACGCGATCCTGGCGAAGGCCAAGGTAGAGCGGATCCTCGCGCAGGGTCGTGTTGTTGGTGCCCACGTCGAGCGTCACGGGCAGGCAGACCTCCGGCGGCACGCCGGCGCACGCCGTGTAGAGCGACAGCTTGCCGATCGGAATGCCCATCCCGCCGACGCCGAGGTCGCCCAGGCCCAGGATGCGCTCGCCATCGGTGACGACGATGAAACGCACGTCCTTCACCGGCCAGTGCGACAGCAGCTCGTTCAGGCGGCCCTTCGCGCTGATGGGAAGGTAGACGCCGCGGGCCGCGCGAAAGATGTGATCGAATTTCTGGCACGCCTCGCCGACGGTCGGCGTGTAGACGATCGGCATGAACGTCGCGGGATCCGACATCAGCACCGCGTAGTAGAGCGTCTCGTTGCGCGCCTGCAGGTCGGACAGCAGCAGGTACTTGAGCAGGTCGGTCTCGAGGCGCGAAAGTTCGAGGTGGATACGTGCGATCTGGTGTTCGAGCGAACTGGGCGCGGGAGGCAACAGGCCCTCGATACCCAGCGCCTTACGTTCTTCCAGCGGGAACGCCGTGCCGCGGTTGAAGCGGGGATCGCGAAGCAGGCTGTAACCGGTCAGCGACGTGCTCATGGCGGGTTCCTCCGGGGACATCCGCGAAGGGTAGGCAACCCGTTCTCCACCCTATTGCGCGGAAGACACCGGTTTTGTAGATGCGCGCCGGGGACGGCCGGTCGCAGCGGCGCGACGCGGACGAATGCTATGCTTTTTGTCATTACCCGCGCATCCGGAACGCTAAGCGATGAACATCACCATCACCCCCGGCGTCGACGTCGGCAACGCCCTGCCCTTCGTGCTCTTCGGCGGCATCAACGTGCTGGAAGACCTCGACTCGACCCTGCGCGCCGTCGCGCATTACGTCGACGTGACGGGACGGCTGGGCATCCCGTACGTCTTCAAGGCGAGTTTCGACAAGGCCAACCGCTCGTCGATCCACTCGTTCCGCGGGGTTGGCCTCGAGGAAGGCATGCGCATCTTCGAGCGCGTGAAGGGCGAGTTCGGCGTGCCGATCATCACGGACATCCACGAGATCGACCAGGCGGCCGTGGCGGCGGAGATCGTGGACGTGCTGCAGGTGCCGGCGTTCCTCGCCCGCCAGACTGACCTCGTGGTCGCCATCGCGAAGACGGGCCGCGTCGTCAACGTGAAGAAGCCGCAGTTCATGAGCCCGGGCCAGACGCGCCTGATGACGGAGAAGATCCGCGAGTCCGGCAACGACCGCATCATCCTCTGCGAGCGCGGGACGCAGTTCGGCTACGACAACCTCGTCGTCGACATGCTCGGGTTCCGCGAGATGATCGAAGGGAGCGACAACTGCCCGGTGATCTTCGACGTCACCCACAGCCTGCAGCGGCGCGAGTCCACCAGCTCGGCGAGCGGCGGCCGCCGCCGCCAGGTGGCCGAACTGGCCCGCGCCGGCATGGCGGTCGGTCTGGCCGGCCTGTTCCTCGAAGCCCACGAAGATCCCGACCACGCCCGCTGCGACGGCCCGAGTGCGCTCCCGCTGGACAAGCTCGAGCCGTTCCTGAAGCAGATCAAGGCCATCGACGACCTGGTCAAGGGTTTCCCGGCGCTCGATATCCGCTGAAGAGGCTACTGCCCCGAGCGCAACCGGCCCTTCCGGATCAGCGGACCGCCCGGCACGTCCGGGCGGCGCGGCCGTGGTAGCTCGCCCTCATCCGGCACGCGCGCAGGGGCTTCATCCGGGACGGATGTCGGCGCGTCGTCGTTGCGTTCGGTCGGGTCGCTTTCGTGCATGGCGGCTTGCTGATGGATCGGCGGCGCCAAGTCTAACGCGATGGCCATCAGGGACTGGACAGAACCCTGCTCCGCCGGAGGTGGGTTCCTGACGAGTGGCTCGACACCGCCCGGGCGGGCTGCACGGTGCGCGGTTCCTCCGTCACCGCCTCGAACAGCACGACGCCGCCGACCAGCGCACCGTCCTTGTCGAGGAGGGGCTGCCCGGACACCGAAATCCAGGCCGATTCGCCGTCGCTTCGGCGCACCTTCATCACGACATCGTGGGTGGTCTCGCGACGCAGGATGGCGCGGGACAGCGGCAGATCCGTCGTGGGAAACGGGCGGCCCTCGAGCGTGAAGATGCCGTGCATGGAACTGTAATCATCGATGCCGGCGCCGCGGCGGACGCGGCCGAGGATCGCGTCGGCGGCGGCGTTCGCGAAGACGATCCGGCCCTCCCGGTCCGCCAGGACGACGGCCTGCGGCAGCGCCGCCAGCGCGTCGAGTCGCGTGCCCGACCACGCGCCGTCGAGAACCGGATGGATGCTTGCTGGTGCGGGTCGGCCCAAAGTTCCCCCCCTACGGAAACCGGTGGCGCATGACGCATGCGTTGCGCCCGATTTATCGCACCGGCACGCATGTGCAAATCGTGAAGGAATCGCGCTTGACCTCGCTTCCGGCGCATGCAAGCTTCGCCCATCACGAGAGGGAGCGACGTACCCAGTCATGACTCCGATCGACGAGCAGGCCCGCCTCTCCCGGCTCCGCGCACTCCGGGTGCTGGACAGCGCGCCCGAGGACATGTTCGATGCCATCGTGCTCGCCGCCGCGGCCGTCACCGGCATGCCCATGTCCCTGCTCAGCCTGATCGACGAGAACCGCCAGTGGTTCAAGGCGAACGTCGGGCTGCCTGGAGTGCACGAGACGCCTCGCGAGTACTCGTTCTGCCAGCACGTCGTCGCGGCGTCGGGCCCGCTGGAGGTGCACGACGCCACGAAGGACCCGCGCTTCGAAGACAACCCGTTCGTCACCGGCGCGCCGGATGTCCGCGCGTACACGGGCTTCCCGGTGCAGACCGCGGATGGCGTGACGCTCGGCGCGCTCTGCGTGCTGGACAAGGAGCCGCGGCAACTCACGCCGCAGCAACTGGAAGCCCTCGCCCATCTCGCGGAAGCCGCATCCGTCGCACTGGAACGCCGCCGGGAACTGCTCGAACGACGCGAATCCGCCGAACAGGATGCCGCCGAGGCGCGGCGGCTGGCGCAGGTCTCGCAGGCCCTGGAAGCCGAACTGCGCGGCAGCCAGCAGTTCCTCCAGCGCACCGGCCGCGTCGCCGGCATCGGCGGATGGGAGCTCGACCTGCGCAACGGCGACCTGCGCTGGTCGGAACAGACCTATGTGATCCATGACCTCCCGCCGGACGTCGATCCGCGCCTGGAGGATGCCCTCACCTACTACCCGCCCGACGCGCGCGAAGTGCTCAGGCAGGCGATCGACGCCGCGATACTGCACGACACGCCGTGGGACCTCGAGCTGCCCTTCGTGACCGCGAAGGGACGGCCCATCTGGGTGCGCACGGTGGGCGCGCTGGAGCGGGAAAACGACGTGCCCGTCCGTCTCGCCGGCGCCTTCCAGGACGTCACCGACCGTCGCCGCGCGATCGAGGCGCTGCAGTCGAGCGAGAGGCGTTTCCGGCAGATCTTCGAGCTTTCGCTCGGTCTCATCTGCACGCACGACTTCGACGGTACCCTCCTGTCGATCAATCCGGCCGCCGCGGCGTCGCTCGGCTTCGACATCAGCGCCATGCTCGGACGCAACCTCGCCGAGTTCATGATGCCCGCGCGACGACCGGCGTTCGAGGCGTACCTGGAACGCATCCAGCGCGAAGGCATCGATCGGGGGCTGCTCGAGCTGATCGGCTCGGACGGCGGGTTGCGGTACTGGCGCTACCAGAACGCGGTGGAGAAGGACGTCGACGAGTCCTACGTCCTGGGCCACGCCCAGGACGTCACGGAACAGCACCGCTACGAGCAGCTGCTGGTGGAATGGTCGACGAAGGATCCCCTCACCCGGGCCTTCAACCGGCGTTACCTGGAGCGGCTGGAACAACGCGTGAAGGCGCATCGCCCCTGGGCGTGCATCGTCATCGACCTGAACCACTTCAAGGCCATCAACGACACGTTCGGGCACCAGCGTGGCGACGAGATCCTCGTCGCCACCGTCGGCCTGCTCCATCGGTGCGCCGCCGAGCGCGATGCCGTGGTGCGTCTCGGCGGCGACGAATTCCTGATGGTGATCGACGATCCCGCCAGGCTCGGCGAGACGCGCGCCATGATCGAAGAGGAAGCCGCGATCGCGGAGATCGCGCTCAGCATCGGCGGCACGGTCAGCGAACCCGGCGAAGCCGTGGATACCGTCATCGCCCGCGCGGACGGCGATCTCTACGCGGGCCGGGAGGGTCGCCACCACCGTTCGCGCGATCGCCAGGAAACCTGATCCAAGGCCCTGAGACCCGGCACCGCCATGCTCCGCCCATGTCGAAGGGGGCATGCCATGAAACCACCACGCGGAGTACCCGAAGGCCACGTCGTCTGGTCGAACTACGGGTATGGATACGAAGCCCGGCTGTCGCGCCGCGGACGCCCGTTCGCACGATTGCGCCGCCTCGCGCTGGAGACCGGACCACGCTGGGAACTCGTCTGGCTGTACGGCCCGGCGTGCTGGCGCCCGACCCGGGCGAAGGTCGCCGTCGCGCTCGAGCGCAGCGTCGAGGCGTACGCGAGACACCACGCCGCGCACATCCGCCGGCAGATGCCGCCGGATCCCTATCGGGTACCGCGCGACGACGACTGGGAAGCGCTCTTCCGCGCCGACGAGGTCGACTACGAGGCGACCGTCAGGCCGGTCGGTCCCGTCCGGTCGGTTCGACCAGTCCGGAGCCCTGGTTCCTCGAGGAGTTCACGGCCTTCGTGACCGGGTGGTAGGCCAGCTCGGCCTCGGGCACGGCGGCCAGCACGGCCGACGCTTCGTCAGGCTCCCCGGTCATCCACACGCGCCAGAGGTCCGGCGGCAGGATCACCGGCTGGCGCTGGTGGATGTCGGCCGAGACCTTGCCCGGCTCGCCGGTGACGATGGTGTACGTATGCAGCCAGTCGTCGTCGGGCGACGCGCGCCAGCCCTCCCACAGGCCGGCGAACATCATCAGGTGACCTTCCGGGTGGTGCAGGAAGTACGGCTGCTTGGCGCCGTCCTCCGTGCGCCATTCGAAGTAGCCGGATGCCGGGACCAGGCAACGACGCTTGCGGAACGCGTTGCGGAACGACGGCGTCGTCGCCACCGTTTCCGAGCGCGCGTTGAACAGCTTCGCGCCACCCTTCGCGTCCTTCGCCCAGGACGGCACGAGACCCCAGCGATAGAGCTTCGTCTCGAACCCGCCGGCGCCATGGCCCAGCACCAGGCCGCGCGCCGTCGGCGCGATGTTGTACGCCGGCTCGCGCTGGT
This sequence comes from Luteibacter sp. 329MFSha, assembly GCF_900111665.1. Lineage (NCBI taxonomy): Bacteria > Pseudomonadati > Pseudomonadota > Gammaproteobacteria > Lysobacterales > Rhodanobacteraceae > Luteibacter > Luteibacter sp. 329MFSha. The sequence goes on from NZ_FOJE01000001.1 coordinate 1,552,898, forward strand.
TGATCTCGCTGATGATGTCGACCTCGAGTTCTTCCAGCACCATCCGCGCCTCCCGACTGAGGCTGGCAGGTCCGAAGGTGGCGTAGCGGCCGCACATGGAACCAAGCTACATCATCTGCCTGCTGATGACGCGGGGAGAACCAAGAGGCCCACGCGGCCCGATCGGCGGAACGATATCCTTGAATAACGCCAGCTCTTATTCAAGGATATTGCATTAAACTTGAATAGGCCGCACCCTTATTCAAGCTTAACGTTTCAGGAGCAAGGCTTATGCGGCAGCAGGATCTCACGCCGGCACGCAGGCGTCAGCTCGTCGCGTGTCCCCCTCCGCACGCAAATTGCAAGGCGCTGGTGCCGCCTCCGACACCGCGCTCCCTGCCGCCAACCCCTGGGGTGGCCACCGCGTTGCGTGAGGCGTCCGAAGCGCTGGCCCGGCTCAGCACGGCCGCGACGCATCTTTCCAACACCGATCTGATCACCCGCACACTTACCAGACGCGAGGCGGTGCAAAGTTCGCAGATCGAAGGTACGCGTACTCAGCTCAGTGAGTTGCTCGCCTATGAAGCGACCCGGACACTTGCTGGCGCCACTGCCGACGCGAAGGTCACCGAACGCTATGTGATCGCGCTCGATCAGGGCCTTCGCGCCCAGCGCCACGAAATGAAAGGCCCGACGCTTGCCTTGATCAAAAGCGTGCATAAAACACTCATGAGCGAGGCGCACGAACGACTGCGTCCAGGCGAATGGCGCGATACGCAAGCGTGGATCGGCAGCGGACGTATCGAGGACGCCATCTTCGTTCCACCCCCACCCGATGCCATCGACCGATGCATGCGCGAGCTGGAGACGTCGATGCTTCGCTACGAAGCACGTGAGGACGAACAGTGGGAACTTCCGATCGCGGCGAGGCTCGTCATCGCTCACGCGCAGTTCGAAACGATCCACCCCTTCGCGGACGGTAACGGTCGCGTCGGACGCCTGCTCATGCCTCTGATGCTTGAGGACGCGGGATATCCACCTCTTTATTTATCCGGCTACCTGTTACGGCACCGGCAGGCCTACTACGCGGCGCTCGCAGGCGTCCAGCTCCGCGAGGAGTGGGTCGTATGGACCGCGTTCTTGTGTCGCGCGATCGTCGAGGCATGCGATACATCGATCGACATCGCGAACGATCTGAATGCCATCGCCGCCCGGTGGGAACATATGCTCGACGATTTGCGAGCCGACGCCGCCGCGAAGAAGGTCACTCGCCTCCTGCTGGGTCATCCCGTCATCACCATCAATGAACTCGCCATGTTGCTCGGCTCCTCGTTCCAGACAGCTTCCACAGCCGTGGATGTACTCGTGGCACGTGGCATCCTCCACGCACCGCCGGCCTCCGTGAAGCGTGGGCGCATCTTCTACGCCAGAGAAATGCTCGATCGCCTCGATCGGCAGTGAGTCGCGGCCGGCTGGCTCGGCCGGGCCTTCCACTCATGCATACGCTTCGTCGAGCCACGCCGCGACGACGGCGCGACAGGTGTCGGGAAGCGCCGCCGCGTCGGCCGCCTGCGCGCGGAGGGTGCGCGGATCGATGCCGGCCTGCGCGAGTTCCGACGCGTGGCCGACGAGCCAGCGCTCGATGTGCGCGAGGTCCGCCTCGAGATGGAACTGCAGGCCGAGGACGCCCTTGCCATCGCCGAACGCCTGGTTCGCGCCGACCGGCGTGCTCGCGAGATGGCGCATCCCCTCCGGGATGTCGAACTGGTCGCCATGCCAGTGCAGCACCGGCGCGGCGCCCACCGCGGCGAGCGGCGACGCGCGCCCGGCATCGGTCAACGTGAGCGGACCGAAACCGATCTCCTTGACGCCGAGCGCATACACCTTCGCCCCGAGCGCGCTGGCGATCAGCTGCGCGCCGAGGCACACGCCCAGGATCGGCTTGCCCGCGGCGAGGCGCCGCCGGATGAGGTCGATCTCCGCGCGCAGGAACGGGTACGTGTCGTCGTCGTACACACCGACCGGACCGCCGAGCACGACCATGAGGTCGTCGGCGAGCGGGTCGAACGCGGCGAGGTTCGCCACCGGCGCGTCGACGTAACGGACGTCGTAGCCGCGCTCGCGCAGCAGCGGCTCGATGTAGCCCAGGTCTTCGAAATGGATGTGGCGCAGGGCGACGCACGTCGTCATGGTTCGGGTTTCCGTGATGCCGTCAGGGAGGGCTCTGCCGGTCGTTCTCGGCTTCGATCTGCTGGAAATCGAGATCGCGCTCGAGATAGTGCAGGAGTTCGTCGTGGATGCGCCCGGAGCGATGCAGGCGCAGCAGTTCCGCACGGCCGGCGGCGATGGCGGCCAGCACCACGTCGTAGTGGTCCATGCGACCGGTGCCGAGCGTTTCCGGCGCCTTCGCGTAGCGCTCCGCGATCGATACCCGGTACGTGTATTGCTCGAGCAGGCGCGGGTGGATGAGCGCACCCGTCTCGTCGTAGGCACGCGCCTTGACGGCTTCGAGTTGCGCGGCGTCGACGAGCACGAGCGCCTGCGCCTCGGTGAGGTGTTCCGACGCCGAGCGCTCCACGCGATCGAGGCCCAGCCAGCGGATCACCGGCGCGATCGTCCCGCCCTGCACCACGACGGTGACGAGGATCACCGCGAAGGCGGCGGCGAGCGTGAGGTCGCGACCGGGCACCGCTTCGGGCAGGGACAGGGCGATCGCCAGCGTCACCACGCCTCGCATGCCGGCCCAGCTGAGCAGGAACGACGCCTTCGGCGATGGCGGCGCGGGATGCCTGCCGACCAGGCGCCCGAGCGGCACGCGCAGGTAATCCGTGGCGTAGATCCAGAAGAATCGCGAGAGGATCACGGCGGCGAGCACGGCCAGCAGGGGGACGCCAAGGGAGTCGATGGCGTTGCCCAGGCCACCGAGACGCTCGACGACGCCACGCAGCGAGAACCCGATCAGGATGAAGACCAGCGCCTCGAGCAGGAAGATCATGACCTCCCAGAACGCCGTGCTGCGCACGCGGATGTTCGCCGTGAACACGTCGTGCTGGTACCAGCCGAACACGATGCCGCACGCGACGACCGACATCACGCCCGAGACGTGCAGCGATTCGCCGCCGATGTACGCGGCCCACGGCGACAGGCACGACGCGGTGATCGCCAGGAACACGTGGTCGATGTAGCGCAGGGCGAGAACGAGCAATCCGCCCACCACGAGACCGACGACGATGCCGCCGACGGCGAGCCCCGCGAAGCTCAGCACGGCGGCCTGCGTGCTGAAGGCGCCGGTGAGCGCGGCCGCGACCGCGAAGCGGAACAGCACCAGTCCGGTCGCGTCGTTGAGCAGGCTCTCGCCTTCGAGCAGCACGAGCAGGCGCCGCGGCAGGCGGACCTTGCCCAGCACCGCCTTCGCCGCGACCGCATCCGGCGGCGACACCACGGCACCCAGCGCGAAGCACGCGGCCCACGGCAGCGACGGCAACACCCAGTGCACCGTGACGCCCACGACGAAGGTCGTGAACACCACGGCGCCCACCGCGAGCCAGAGGATGCCGCCGAGGTATTTGCGGAATTCGGACCACACGGTGTAGAACGCCCCATCCATGAGCAGCGGCGGCAGGAAAACCGTCAGCACGAGCTCGGGATCGAAGCTCACTGCCGGGATGCCCGGCAGGAACGCGATGGCGATGCCACCGGCCAGCAGCGCAGCCGCGGACGGAAGGCGCAGCCGTCTCGCGATCAGCTCGAGGGCGAGGATCGCCACCAGCAGGATCAGGATGAACTTGAATGTCTCGGTCGACGCCATGCGTCTGGTCCCCTTTGCCAACGATGCATCTTAGCGCCCGTGGCCCCTTCCGGATTGAAGGAGCCACGCACGCTGCCGACAGACGGACAAGACACCGTGCCGGAAGTCATGCATTGTCCTGCCCCGATCGATTTGCCAGACTCGATGAACCGTCCCTGAAAAAACGAGCCTGCCGATGCGATCGAAGCGCCCTGCCCTCCACGATGCCAGGACCGCGTTGTCGGTCGGCGTCGCCACGTTCTGCCTGGCGCTCGCCGCCGGCCCCGTCGCCGCGCAGCAGACGACGCTGACGCCCGAGCAGAAGGCCATGGTCGACAAGCGCAACGACATCGAGCGCCAGCTCGAGGACGTCGCGATCATCGATCGCAAGGTGATGGTGAAGATGCGCGACGGCAAGCGCATGGCGGCCGACGTCTACCGGCCGAAGAACGCCGGCGGCAAGGTGCCGACGATCTTCGTGCGCACGCCGTACAACTTCAACTTCTGGGACGTGAAGCTCGGCGCGCCGCGCGACATGAGCCGGCAGCTCGCCGCGGTGAAGCGCGGTTACGCCTATGTCGACATGAACGAGCGCGGCCACTTCTTCTCCGAAGGCAATTACGAGATCCTCGGCGCGCCGCTCAGCGACGGTGTCGACGCCGTGCGCTGGATGACCTCGCAGCCATGGTCCAACGGCAAGGTCGGCACCACGGGCTGTTCGTCCACCGCCGAATGGCAGATGGCCGTGGTCGCCGAGAACGAGCCCGGCCTGGCCACGTTCAACGTGCAGGGTTTCGGTGCCGGCGTCGGCAAGGTCGGCCCGTATTACGAGCAGGGCAACTGGTACCGCGGCGGCGCCGTGCAGATGCTCTTCATCTCGTGGCTCTACGGCGAGCAGAACCAGGTGCGCCCGATGTTCCCGCCCGGCACGTCGCAGGCGGACCTGATCCGCGCGTCGAAGGCGTTCGATCTCGCCGCCGCCATGCCGCCGGTCGACTGGGACAAGGCGTTCTGGACGCTGCCCGAGAAGGACATCATGAAGGCGATCGACGGCCCGAAGGGCATCTTCGCCGATGCCATGGACGTGCCGACGGGCGGCAACATGATCGCGCGCACGCCGAACAGCCCGAACTGGTACAAGGGCGGCCTGTGGCACGAGAACATGAAGATCGACAAGCCGGGCCTGTGGTTCATGAGCTGGTTCGATGTCTCGGTGTCGCCGAACCTCGCGGCTTACAACCACGTTCGCGAGACCGCGTCCAAAGCCGTCGCCGATCAGCAATACGCCGTGATCGCGCCGGTGCTGCACTGCGCGTTCACCCGCGCCACCGAGCACACCATGATCGGCGATCTCGACGTGGGCGATGCCCGGTTCGACTACGAGGGCCTCGTGTTCGGCTGGTTCGACAAGTTCCTCAAGGGCGTGGACAGCCCGGTCGTCGACAAGCAGCCCAAGGTGATGTACTACGTGATGGGCGAGAACAAGTGGCGTAACTCGCCCACGTGGCCGCCCGTCGGCGCCACCACGCGCGAGCTCTACTTCACCAGTGGCGGCAAGGCGAACACGCTCTACGGCGACGGCGAGCTCGCTGAAAAGCCGGCCGACACCGACCAGCCGGACAGCTTCCTCTACGATCCCGCCAATCCGGTCACCACGCTGGGCGGCGGCGGTTGCTGCCAGGGCACCGCGGTGAAGTTCGGCTCGTTCGACCAGAATCCGCAGCTCACGCGCAACGACATCCTCGTGTACGACTCCGAACCCTTCAAGGAGGGCACCGAGGTCAGCGGCCCGATCACGGTGACGCTGTATGTCTCGTCGGACGCGAAGGACACCGACTTCACCTTCAAGGTGATGGACGTGTACCCGGACGGCAAGGCGTACAACATCACGGAGAACATCCAGCGCATGCGCTATCGCGACGGCTACGGGAAGCCGCCGGTGTGGATGAAGGACGGCGAGACCTACAAGGTCACGTTCCAGCCGATCGACACCAGCAACTTCTTCGCCGCCGGCCACAAGCTTCGCGTGGCGGTGACGAGCAGCAACTTCCCGCGCTTCGACCGCAACCTCAACACCGGCGGCAACAATTACGACGAAGCCAAGGGCGTGATCGCGCACAACGTGGTGCATCACGACGCGGCGCATCCGTCGAAGATCGTCTACACGGTGGTGCCGCGGAACACGCCGTGAGCGTGAGTGCGCTCCTGCCTTCGGGTAGGAGCGCGCCCTGCGCGCGACATGTTTTCGCGCCAGTCTTCGGGCGAACGCGCCAGCTCCGGGCCCTGGCCGAAAGATGTCGCGCGCAGGGCGCGCTCCTACAGGAGTAACACGCTCACGCGGGTTTGCAGTCTTTCGTCACCTTGTCGGCGTTCGTCGTCACGCACAGGGTAAACCCGGGCGGCAGTCCGTCGACGAGGCGTTCCTCCCGTGCCGCCAGCGAAAATGCGCGTACTTCCCTGCCCGCGTCGAACACGGTGTACCAGCAGCGATCGGCGCGGCTCGCCTCGCAGGCGAAGCGCGCGCGCCCCATGCGTACCTCGGTGCGGCTTTCCAGCGTGACGGTGCCGTTCTCGCGGGCGCTCGCGGTGAGCGTGCGGTTGCCTGCGTCCGTGCAGCCGGCGAGGTTCAGGAAGCAGTAGATGATGGAGAGGAACAGACGCATGGTGGACTCCTCGCCTACATGGCCCGGAAGATGGTCATGAAGGGCTGGCTGACGCCCAGGGTTTCCGGGCGGCCGCGCAGGTGCAGGCAGCCCTTGCCGGTGTCGTCGCGTTCGACGGATGCGACCTGACGCAGGTTGACGATCGTGGAGCGGTGGATCTGGCGAAAGATCCGCGGATCGAGCTGACGAAGCAGATCCCGGATGGGCCGCGTCAGCAGCGCGTCGCCATCGGCCGTCGCGACGAGCGTGTACTTGTTGTCGGCACGGAAATAGATCACGTCCTCCACGAGGATCAGGCGCGTCGCCCTGCCCGCGCTCGCGGTCACCCAGGTCAGCGGCTCGTCGGGCGACGTATCGAAGCGCGGCCCGAGGTCCCTGGCCAGCTGCGCCGTGCGGCCCGCATGGCGCACCGCGTCGGCGAGGCGTCCGCGCAGGCGGGTCACCGTCTGCGCGAGGCGATCCTGCGTCACCGGCTTGAGCAGATAGTCCACCGCGCCGCGTTCGAAGGCGTCGACGGCGTACTGGTCGTACGCCGTGATGAACACCACCAGCGTCGCCGGACTCACGTCCGCGGCCGCGGCGGCGACCTCCATGCCCGTCAGGCCCGGCATGCGAATGTCGAGGAACGCGACGTCGGGTCGATGCGTGGCGATGGCCTCCAGCGCCGCGCCGCCGTCTTCGGCCACCTCGGCCACCTCGAGGTCCGGCCACGCCTGCGCGAGTTCGCGCTGGAGCGCCGCGGCGAGCAGCTTCTCGTCTTCGGCAACGATGCACTTAGGCATGGTCGGCCACTCCCGTCACGGGCAACGTGATCGTCGCCGCGACACCGTTCGGAAAATTGTTACCGATGGAGAACGTCGCCGCGCTCCCGTACATCAGCCGCAGTCGTTCGCGCAGGTTCTTCAGGCCGATGCCGGTGCCCGCGCCGTCGCTGCGGAAGCCGAGTCCATCGTCGGCCACCGTGAGCGACAGGCGCGCCCCGTCGACGCCCGCGCGGATCCAGACGCCGCCACCGCCAGGCTTCGGCTCGAGACCGTGCTTGATCGCGTTCTCGACGAGCGTCTGCAGCATCATCGACGGCATCGGCACGTTCTGCGGGTGCGCCGGAACGTCGACATGGATCGCCAGGCGCTCGCCCATCCGCAGCTGCATGATCTCCAGCCAGGCCGTCGAGCGTTCGAGCTCTTCGCCCAGCGTCGACAGCGACCCATCCGTGCGCGGCAGCGAACGGCGCAGGTAGGCGATGAGGTGGCCAAGCATGCGGTCGGCGCGTGCCGGGTCGGTGCGCACGAGTTCCTGCGCGCTGGCGAGCGTGTTGTAGAGGAAATGCGGCTCGACCTGCGCCTGCAACAGGCCGAGCTGCGCGGCCGTGAGCTCCTTCTCCATCTTGCTCTGGCGCACGTCGTCGCGTTCGCGGTTGCGCCGCTCGGCGAGGCGCTGCGTCGTGGCGCGCACCAGCGTCTCGACGTATTCGAGCGACGCGCCGCCGTCGGGATTGAACCAGTCGATCCACGCGCCGCCGTCGGGCTCGCAGACGTACATGACGCTGCTCGAACCGTCCCCGGGCGTCACGGTGGCCACCACCTTCGTGCTCCGCACGACGATCGAATACAGCCTCGACAGGCGCCCGCGCTGCTGCTTCTGCGGAAGATCGGGCGGTATCTCCGCCCTCACCTGCAAGCCACCGCGCGTGCTGCCGACATCGCGCACGTTGGGCAGTTCGCGGACCACCGCCTCGACGATGGCGAACGCCTCGTCCGCCGGATAAGGTACCTCGACGCGACGGCGCTGCCGATTGGACACCGTCTCCCCGTCGATGCGCCCGGCGAGCACGCGTACGCGATAGAGATGCGTGGCGCCGCGTGCAAGCGCGACGAGCAGACCGACGAACCAAAGCGTGAAGACCCACGGCAGGAGCCGCTCGCCCCAGCCGATCGCATTGAGCGCGACGAGGAGCACGCACCATGCGGCCAGCCATGCCACGACGAGTCGGATCACGAACTTCAGGCTTGCCATCGGGGGAGCTTCCGTCTTCGAGTGGCCGGGAGCATACGATGCAGTCATCGCGCGGATCACGGCGTTTCCGACGAAACGGCGCCTGGGCCGACGAAACGCCTGCCGTGCGTGCCGCGCTTTCCGCACGGTGGCTTGCGCGGCGCAGCATGACCTCGCGGCCCCCATGGTCCATGCTCGGGAAACGGCCAGCGGTGGGGACCGCGGGCCACGACACACTTCAAGGGGTTAACGCATGGCTTTATTGCTCGTCGTTTTCGCTGTCGTCGTACTCGCCATCTACCTCGGCATCCAGATGTTGCCGAAGAACCATCCCGCCAACTGGCTGCTCGGCATCGTCGGCGGTGCCTGCCTCGTCCTGGCCTGGTATGCGATTTTCCGACCCATGTTGCTCGCGTCCGGCGGTGGTGATCCGTCGCTCGTCGCGGTCGGCCTGACCGCGGCCGGCATCGTGTCGTGCGTGCTCGGCATCGTGTGCCTCGGCGTCTGCGTCTGGCGTGACCCGGCGCGCTTCTGGATGCTGTCGATCGTCTTCATCGGCGTCATCGGCGCCACGCAGGTCACGGCGCTTTCCTGAGGAAAAGGAACGATGCGGCCCGCGTGGGCCGCATTCGTACATCGCTCCCTCCAGCGAATCAGGCGGACGCGACGGGCCCGCCGTTGGCCGCACCGGCATACGCGTAGTCGAACGCGGAAAGCGTGGCGGTGCCCGCGACGCACTCGAGCACGGCGTGCGCGCCGAACGGCAGCGTCCATTTGTCGCCGCCATGACCGAACGAGAGGCCGCGAAGGATCGGCAGATTGCAGGCCTTGCCGAAGCGTTGCAGGGCGTGATCGATGTCGTAGCCGTTGTCGTATTCGCTGACGCGCTGGCCGCCAAGCCCGCCGATCACGATGGCGCGCTGCCGCTCCAGCACCCCGGCGAGTTTCAGCTCGTAGAGCATGCGTTCGATGCGCCACGCCTGCTCGCCGACTTCTTCGACGAAGAGAATGCCGCCGTCGATCCGCGGCAGGTACGACGTGCCGACGAGACTGCACAACGCGGAGAGATTGCCACCCCAGAGCGTGCCTTCCACCAGGAGATCGCGCTGATCGTCGGCGCACGTCCAGCTCATGTCCGTGCGCGGCGAGAGCACCGTATGCCAGAAATGCCGCCACGTGTTCTCGCGCAGGTAGGGGGCCCCGAAATCGGCGACCAGCATGGGCCCGTGAAGCGATCCGATCGCGCTGCGGGCGTAGAGCGCGCACTGCAGCACCGTGAAGTCACCGTGTCCGACCAGCACGCAGGACTCGTCGAGGAACCGCGCGGCCAGGCCGTCGAAGTCGATGCGATCGAGCAGGGAGATCGCGCCATAACCGCCGCAGGTGGCCATGACGAGATGCGGCAACGGCACGCCCGGGTCCGCGAGCTGGTTGAGGTCGGCCGCGCGTTCGGCGTCGGTGCCCGCGAAACGCAGCATCACCCGCTCGAGGACGTCGGCACCGTGCACCGTGTGGCCGGCAGCCAGGAGTCGTTCGACGCCGCGCTCACGCGCCGCGTGGTCGTCCGCGTAGCCGGAAGGCGCGATGAGCCGTATATCGAGTCGTTTTGGCATGTGGAGCAAAGCATCGCTCCCCGCATGTCCGAAGGCAACCATAAGTTGCTGCGGACCCTCCCCTCCCCTTGGCAAGGGCATGGCGGGAAGGGTCCGGTGTCGGGCTACGACGGGCCTGAGCCTACCAGCCGTCGTATTCCTCGGCAGGGGCGAGGTCCTCGGCCCCGGCGCTGCGGGTCAACGTCTCGCGGGGCTGCTCGCCGAACACGCTGCGATACTTCTCAGCGAAGCGGGACAGATCCCACATGCCGCAACTCAGCGCGACGGACTTCACCGAGCGACGGCCGGCTTCCGCCGTGACCAGGCTGCGATGCGCCGTGCACAGGCGAAGCATGGCCAGGTAGCGGTTCGGCGGGATGCCGAGCAGGTCGTCGAAGGCGTAGCGAAGGCCCCGCTCGCTCGCGCCCGCCGCCTGGCAGAGCTCGAGCGAATAGATGTCGCGACGGAGGTTCGCGCGCATGAACCGCTCGGCCCGGCGCACGACCTGGTAATGGGCACGGCGTCCGCGCGATGCGACCGGTCGATCCTCCGACGACGACGAGAGCGCGACACGGATGTGTTCGTCGAGCAGGTCTTCGATCGGCCCCATCGCCGGTTCGCCCTGCTCCCGCACCTGCGCGGCGATCTGCCGGTAGGCGCGCCGGAGGTGCTCCGACCGGACCGAGAACAGCCGCAGCCGCTGGGCGGCCATGTCGACGTCCGCATGGTCCGATGCGAGGAAGCGCGCACGGAAGCGGGCGTACGGTGCCACCACCAGGGTGAGGCGCGTGCCGCGCTCGAACATGAAATCCGTGGGCGTGCCTCGCAGCAGCGTCACCGCCATGTCCGATTCGACGCTGACGCCCTGGCACCAGCTGCGCTCGCCGGCCTCGTGCAGGTAGACCAGCATGCAGGCGTCTTCGGGAACGGTCAGCGAGCCGCGCACGTCGAAGTCGATGTGCGCGGTCAGGTACGTCACGCCCTCGTGGGTCGTGGATGCGATGGCGGCGCGAGGTCGCGCCGGGCTCAGCGTGAGCAGATCGACCTCGCAGAGGCCGAGCGCCGCACCGAGAGTGACCAGATCGTAGTCTTCCAGGCCGTGAACGTCGGAAGGACGACTCATGCCGTTATCTCCCTGCCATGTGCAACCCATGCGTTCCGCATCGGCGGGAGTGGCGCGGTCACCCGCGAGCCATTCCCGGCAACGCCCCTATCGCTGCCCGTACAGTTCCCTTCGATTCGCACCCACACCATCACGCACCCCCGCGCTCATTCCCCGCGGGTTGCTCACCCGCCTCGTCCCTACGCCGAATCGGATTCCCCGAGAGGGAAACTGTCCGCCGACGCCTATAACTAACGGTGTATGGGACCAAATGCCAGCACTTTGTGAATTTGCCGATTCGGCGTAGCGAGTGGCAGAAGTATTTGACGAATTTGGCAAATTTGCTGCTAGAAGAGCATTTCCGGCAGGGCGACACCCGCACCCGCTACACTCGTTGGACGACGAGCCACGAAGGAACTCCTCCGCCGATGCGACGCCTCGCCCTTGCCTGCCTCACGGCCCTGACACTGGCGGCCTGCCAGTCCCACGACGAAGAAAAGACCCCGGCCGCCGCCTCGACGGCACCGGCCCGCGCCTCCACCTCGCCCCCGCCTCCGATGCCCGCGGTGGCCAACGAGCATCACGACTTCAGCCCGGAAATCACGGGCGACGACTTCGCGGCGCACCTGCGCGTGATCTCGTCCGACGAATACGACGGGCGCAAGCCCGGGACCCTCGGGGAACGCCTGACGACGAACTACATCATCGAACAGTTCAAGCGCATGGGGCTGGAGCCCGGCAACAAGGGCGACTGGATCCAGACGGTGCCCGCCGTCTCCACCACGCTGAACGGGCAGGACACGCTGGCCCTCGATGTCGCGGAAGGCGGCGGCACCGAGAAGTTCGCATTCGGAAACGACATGGTCGTCGGCACGCTCCAGGCGAAGTCCGATGTCGATCTGAAGGACTCGGACATCGTCTTCGTCGGCTACGGCGTCGACGCGCCGGAAGCGCAGTGGAACGACTTCGACGGCATCGACGTCAAGGGCAAGACGCTGGTGATCCTGGTGAACGACCCGGGCTGGAACGGCGCGGACAAGGCATTGTTCAAGGGTCGCGAGATGACCTACTACGGTCGCTGGACGTACAAGTTCGAAGAGGCCGCGCGCAAGGGCGCGGCCGCGGCGTTCATCGTCCACCAGACGGAACCCGCCGCGTACGGCTGGAATGTCGTCCGCAGCGGCTGGACGACGCCCCGCCTCGATCTGCCCGAGAGCGAGGATCCCGCCCCGCGTCTGCCCATCGCCGGCTGGCTGACGCACGAATCGGCGCAGCGGCTGTTCGCGAAGGCGGGCAAGAACTTCGACGAGCTGGCGAAGCAGGCGGACGTACGCGGCTTCAGGGCCGTGCCGCTCGATGCGAAGGCATCGATCCACCTGCAGAGCACGATTTCCCACTCGCTGAGCAACAACGTGATCGGCATGGTCAAGGGCACCTCGGAGCCCGGCGAGGCGATCGTCTACTCGGCGCACTGGGACCACCTCGGCCACGACCCGGCGCTGAAGGGTCACCAGATCTACAACGGCGCCATCGACAACGGCACCGGCATCGCCGCGATGCTCGAGATCGCCGGCAAGTTCGCGGAGGAAAAGCCGAAGCGCTCGGTGATCTTCGCCGCGGTGACGATGGAGGAATCGGGCCTGCTGGGTTCCAAGTACTACGTCGCGCATCCGCCGTTCCCGCTCGACAAGACGGTGGCCGACATCAACATGGACGCGCTGCCGATCACGGGCGCCACGCGCGACATGGAAGTGACCGGCCTGGGCCAGGGCGATCTGGAGGACATGTTCGCCGACGTGCTCAAGGCCGACGGCCGCGTCGTCAGCGGCGACGCGTCGCCGGAGAAGGGCCACTACTTCCGCTCCGACCACTTCAACTTCGCCAAGGCCGGCGTGCCGGCGCTGTCGGCGGGCGGCGGTACCGACATGGTCCAGGGTGGCAAGGCCGCGGGCCTGGCCGCCGAAGAGGATTACACGAAGAATCGCTACCACCAGCCGACCGACGTGTACGACATGCGCTGGAACTTCGACGGCGTGACGCAGAACGTGAAAGCGTTCTACGCGCTGGGCGAGAAGCTCGCGAACAGCGACGTCTGGCCCGTGTGGAAGGAAGGCAGCGAGTTCAAGGCGGTGCGGGAGAAATCACTGGCTTCGGGAGCTTCGAAGAAGGCGAAGTGATGCGTCGTCGCCGTGGATACCGGCGTGCGCCGGTATGACGGTGAGGGGTGCCGCGACGTTCCAGCTCGTCACCCCGGCGCACGCCGGGGTCCACGGCGGGACGATCGGTTGTCGCGACGACGCTCACTGCGTGTGACGCCTCGCGAAAACCGTGCACCGAGGCCGTGGATACCGGCGTACGCCGGTACGACGGTCCGGGGTACCGCAGTCCTCAGTAGTTGACCTGCAGCTGCACGCGCAGCAGCTGGCCATCGATACGGCGATACGGTGCGGCGCTGACGTCCGTGCGGCGCATGTTGGCGTACGCCACCGCGAGTTCGATCGCGCTCGACGGCTGCCACTCGACGCCGGCCTCCACCTCGTCGACCTCCATGCGAGGCGCATTGGTGTCGAACTTCGCGGCACCGCGATACGTCTGCCACTTCGCGTAGGGAATCAGCGAACCGTATCCGCCGTCGAACTTGTACATCACCTGCGCATAGCCGCCGCGCAGCGACTTCGTGCGGATCGTGCGACGCGCGACGTCGAGCTCCGGTCCCTTGCCCACGGTCCACTCCGCCTGGAAGCCGAACGGCTGCGGGTAGTACACGACGTGCGCGGCGACGCGGCGATCCTCCGAACCGTCCACGGTGCCGTCGACGCCCGGCGTGAAGGTCCGGCCGTCGATCGTCGCGGACGCGGTGGAGACCTTGTAGCGGCCCGTGTAGGCATCGGCGCCGATTTCGAGGAACTGGCCGTTGGCGAACTTGAAGGGATAGGAGAAGTGCACCACCGAATGGAGCTTGTCGTTGCGGTCCGGGCGATTGGCGCCCTGCCCGTTGTACACGCCGAAGCCGACGACGCCGTAATCGCCCGAGCCCTTCAGCCCGGATTTGACGAGGTAGGCGAAGCGCTCCTTCGCCACGAGCGGCGACCAGTAGGCGAACACACCCAGATCGCGCTCGTCGCGCACGGCGGAATTCAGCGCGTCGGCGCGATCGAAAGCGAGGCGGTTCTGGCTGGATTGCAGGTCTTCCCAGCCGTACGGGATCTTCGACTGGCCGGCGCGGATGCGCCAGGTCTTTTCCTTGTCGAGCCAAAGATCGGCGTAGGCGTCGCGCAGCTGCGCGAAGTTCGTGGTGCTCGACCCGGACGGCGTGCTGGCCAGATCGGGCTGGATGTAGATCGACATGTTGTCGGTGACGTCGCCGCTGATGACGACGCGGGCGCGACGGATGCCGAAGCCCTGTTCGCGGCCGATGAAGCGGTCGCCCGGCGATTTCAGGTCCTTCGCGTCTTCGCCCAGCTCATGGTTGTAGCGCATCTGCACGTATCCCCGGATGCCGATCTTCTCGTACCAGGCCTTCGTCGACGGCTTCGCGCTCGCCACCGCGGGTGCCGCGGCGACGGCATTCGTGGCCGCCGATGGCGCCGGTCTGGTGGCGGATGCGACCGCGGGCGCCGCCTCGTCGCTGGCCTGGACGAACTTGCCGAGCCGCGTCCGTCCGGGCCCCGGCTCCGCGAAGATCTGCCGCGTAGCCGTGTCGACGTACAGCTCGATGGCCGCCTGGGGCGCGCCGTCGGCCGCCGCGGTCCCGCACATCGTCCAGAAGGCGGCTGCGGGGAGGAACTTCTTCATCGCGTGCTTGCTCCGAATGGATTGAGAAAATACTCAAACGTCGGCGATTGTGCGATTAAATGTGGCCAACACGTCCGACGCCGCTTACGCCGCGCACGTTATGCCGGGTCTGTGTCACTTCCATGACAGCCGCGCGCTCGAGCCACGCCGCGAACCGTTACTGCGCCGCAACACTTTCGTCATGACCACGTAACGGGGGATAATTCGGCCAGACGCGCCCTCGCCAGGGGACCGGCTCGACCGCAGTTGGCGAGGCACTCTCCCACCCCAGGACCTCCCAGGCGGAACCAAAACCATGTCTTTCGCAAGCACGCGCCGCATGCCGCGACGTCTCGTCATTGCCCTGTCCATCGCCACGGCGCTCACCGCTGGCACGGCCATCGCCCAGGACGCCACGCAGGACACGCAGACGTCCGCTCCGACCAAGACGGCCACCCTGCAGACCATCAACGTGACCGCCGAGAAGCGCACGGAAGACCTGCAGAAGGTGCCCATCTCCATGACCGTGGTCACCGCCGAGAAGCTGGAGGCCTTCGGCCAGGCCGGCGACGGCGTGCTGCAGCTCGCCTCGCGCGCGCCCAGCGTCTACGCCGAAACCTCCTACGGCCGCGAATTCCCGCGTTTCTACATCCGCGGCCTCGGCAACAGCGACTTCGACCTCAACGCGTCGCAGCCGGTCTCGATGGTCTACGACGACATCGTCCAGGAGAACCCGATCCTCAAGGGCTTCCCGCTGTTCGACCTCGAGCAGGTGGAAGTGCTGCGCGGCCCGCAGGGCACGCTCTTCGGCCGCAACTCGCCGGCCGGCGTGATCAAGTTCGAATCGCGCAAGCCGACCCAGGAAACCGAGGGCTACGCCCGCGTCTCCTACGGCTCCTATGGCACGGCCAACGCCGAGGCCGCGATCGGCGGCAAGCTGGCGTCGAACTGGTCGGGCCGCGTCTCCGCCCTCGCCCAGCACCGCGACGGCTGGATCGACAACGACTACACCGGCAAGAAGGACGATCTCGGCGGCTACAACGACCGCGCCGTGCGCCTGCAGGCCCTTTACAAGGCCTCGGAAGACTTCGACGCCCTGATCAACGTCCACGGCCGCTGGCTCGACGGCAGCGCCATGGTCAACCGCGCCAACTCGATCACCCTCGGCGGCGACCAGTTCGTGCCGGGCTTCGATCGCGATTCGGTATCGCAGGATGGCCGCAACAAGCAGCACCTGTTCACCTGGGGCAGCAACCTGCACCTGAACTGGCACTTCGGCGATCTCAACTTCGCGTCGATCACCGGCCTCGAGCGCGCCACCACGTACAGCCTCGGCGACGTCGACGGCGGCTACGACGCGTCCGAGACGCCGGCGAAACCGAGCTTCACCAACCGCGTCACCCCGTTCTACTCCGAAACGGCGGACGCGCTGCCGAAGGATCGCCAGATCACCCAGGAATTCCGCCTGTCGAACGACTCGGCCGAGCGCCTGAAGTGGCAGGTGGGCACGTACTACTTCGACGAAGACATCGCGATCACGAACTTCAGCTACGACACGCTCAACAACCACGTGCTCAACGGCTGGGTCGACCAGAGCCAGCGCACGAAGGCGTGGGCGGTGTTCGGTTCGGCCGACTACCAGTTCACCGACGAATTCGACGTGCGCGCCGGCGCGCGCTGGTCGCACGACAAGCGTGACTTCAAGGCCGAGCGCTTCCTCGGCTTCACCGGCCCGGTCGGCCCGCTCACCTCGGATCCGACCGACTCTCGCTGGAGCGGCGACGTCACCGGCACCTGGCAGCTGTCGAAGAATTCGAATGTCTACGCGCGCGTCGCGAACGGTTTCCGCGCACCCAGCGTGCAGGGCCGCATCAACTTCGCCAACAGCATCTCGACGGCCAAGCCGGAGACGATCACGTCCTACGAGATCGGCTACAAGTCCACGTCGGACGACAACAAGCTGCGTTTCAACGCCGACGTGTACAAGTACAACATGCACAACCAGCAGCTGACGGCCGTGGGTGGTGCCACCAACGTCACGCAGCTGATCAACGCGAAGAAGACCGAAGGCTACGGCGCCGAGTTCGATCTCGAGGCCTACCTGACGCCGAACTTCTACATGACCGCCGGCGGCAGCTACAACCACACGGAACTGAAGGACCGTAACCTCGCGGTCGCTCCGTGCGGCGGCGGCTGCACGGTCATCGATCCGCTCAACGCCACCGGCAACGCGCTGATCGACGGCAACGTGCTGCCGAACGCGCCGAAGTGGATCGGCACGTGGACCGCCCGCTACGGCATCCCGTACGGCGAGAGCGGCGAGTTCTTCGTCTACACCGACTGGAACTACCGCAGCGAGGTGAACTTCTTCCTGTACGAATCGGAAGAGTTCCGCAGCAAGCCGTTCCTCGAAGGCGGCATCCGCATCGGCTACAACTGGGACTTCGGCAAGCGCGAGGTCGCGTTCTACGGCCGCAACATCACCAACAAGAAGGTGATCACCGGCGGCATCGACTTCAACAACCGCACGGCGTTCGTGAACGACCCGCGCATCATCGGCGTGGAGTTCCGCGCGGAGCTGTAAGTCGCTCCGCGGCGTGACGATGACGGGCCCTTCGGGGCCCGTTTTTTTTGCTCGTCGCACCGGGGCGCATGCCGGTACGACGGCGAGCATGCCTGCAACCTTTTAGGCGTTCAGCGCATCTCTACCGTGCCTGCCCACCAGCACACCCCGGCAAGGCATAGGCCATAAGTCATATGGAAATCAACGAAATTTCCGTTGACGGCTAAAAATCTGGTGTTATAGTTCACTACAACACCGGTCACCCACAGCACCACAGGAGCAGACACCATGAAAAGCCCGAACTACATCGCCCTGGCCGCCTCCTTCGCCATCGCCGCTTCCGCCCTGGTCGGCTTCCACAGCACCTCGACCACCGCCGCCCCGCTGACCGAGATCAACGGCGCCAAGGTCACCGACCTCGCCCCGATCGTCGTCTACGCCGATGCCGGCGCGGATGTCGCCTCCCTGTAACCCCAAGAGCCTCCACACGTCATCGGAGTACTTCCATGAAAGCGCCGAACCTCATCGCCCTGACCGCTTCCCTTCTGATTGCCGGCACCAGCGTGTTCGCCCTGCGCTCCTTCGATGACCGCGCCGCCTCCATGCTCGCCGCGCCGCACTTCGTCAACGGCACCCGCGTCGTCGACCTGGCCCCGATCGAAGTGCGGCCCACGGACGCCGAAGTGCGCCAGGCCATGCTGGCGAGCGAAGACACCCTGGATTCGGCCGCGGCCGCCATCAAGCGCAGCGCCGAAGATCGCGCCGCAGCGCTCATCGGCGCGCAGCTGGCCATGCCCTACTATTCGTTCGGTAACGCACTGCGCCACACGGCGAAGGAATGAACTACATGTCCATCACCTGGAACGACAGCGTCCCGATCTACCGCCAGCTCCGCGAACGCGTGGTGGCGATGATCCTGGATGGCGCCTTGAACGAAGGCGATCCGCTGCCGTCGGTCCGCCAGGTCGCGGGGGATTTCCAGATCAACCCGCTGACCGTATCGAAGGCGTACCAGGAGCTGGTCGACGAACAACTGGTTGAGAAACGGAGGGGTCTTGGCATGTTCGTTATCGATGGCGCGCGCGACGCGCTGCTGAAAAGTGAAAGGGAGCGCTTCCTGCGCGAGGAATGGCCGGCCCTGTTCGCCCGCCTGCAGCGCATGGGCCTCGACCTCAAAACCCTGATGCGTGAAGCCAACGGCTCCACGGAGGACCCGTCATGACCGCGGTCGTTACCGCCACCGGCCTGACCAAGCGCTACAAATCGTCCCTGGCGCTGGACGGCGCCAGCTTCCAGATCGGCGCCGGCCGCATCGTCGGCCTGATCGGCCCGAACGGCGCCGGCAAGACGACCGCCCTCAAGGCGATCCTGGGCCTGACCACGTTCGACGGTCAGCTCAGCGTCCTCGGCCTCGACCCGCGCAAGGATCGCGGCAAGCTGATGGAGCAGGTCTGCTTCATCGCCGACGTCGCGGTGCTGCCGCGCTGGCTGAAGGTGCGCGACGCCGTGGATTTCGTCGCCAACACCCATCCCCGCTTCGACCGCGCCAAGTGCGACGCCTTCCTGGCCCGCACGAAGCTGCAGCCGGGGCAGAAGGTGAAGCAGCTCTCCAAGGGCATGATCGTGCAGCTGCACCTCGCGCTGGTGATGTCGATCGACGCGAAGCTGCTGGTGCTGGACGAGCCGACGCTGGGTCTGGACATCCTCTACCGCAAGCAGTTCTACCAGAGCCTGCTGGAAGACTATTTCGACGAGGAGAAGACGATCCTGGTCACCACCCACCAGGTCGAGGAGATCGAACACATCCTCACCGACCTGATGTTCATCCGCGATGGAAAGATCGTGCTCGATACCGACATGGACAGCCTCGGCGAACGGTTCTCCGAAGTCCTCGTGGGCTCGGAACTGGCCGCCGCCGCGCGCGAACTGAAGCCCCTGGACGAGCGCCAGGTCTTCGGCAAGAGCATCTTCCTCTTCGACAACGTCAGCCGCCCGCAGCTCGAACGGCTGGGCGAGGTACGGCGACCGTCGATCGGCGACCTCTTCGTCGCCACCATGAAGGGCACCTACGCATGAAAACCTTCTACTGGCTGGTCAAACGCGAGTTCTGGGAAACCAAGGGCGGTTTCTTCTGGGCGCCGGTCGTCACCGGCATCGTGTTCCTGGTGCTCAACGGCATGGGGCTGGTGCTCGGCGAGGTGTTCGGACGCCGGGAGAACCCGCACTGGTGGGGCGGACTCCGCTTCGGCGGCGACGCGCAGCTGCAGGCGCACATGCGCCCGGAAGACCTCCAGCAGGTCGCCGCCGGCGTCGACATCATGTTCTACGCCGTCGCGGGCGTGATCCTCTGCGTCACCGCGATCGTGATCTTCTTCTATTGCCTCGGCGCCCTCTACGACGACCGCCGCGACCGCAGCATCCTGTTCTGGAAGTCGCTGCCGCTGTCCGATACCTCGACGGTGCTGTCGAAGGTCGCCAGCGCGCTGCTCCTGGCCCCGGCCATCGCGGTGGTGGTGGGCGTGATCGTGGCGCTCGTGCTCGGCATCCTGATCGCCATCGTCGCCGCGATCCACGGCGTCGGCGTCTGGTCGCTGCTGATGGCTTCGCATCCGATCCGCGTCGTGGTCAACATGATCCTGCTGATCCCGCTCTATGCGATCTGGGCGCTGCCGACCGTCGGCTGGCTGCTGCTCTGCTCCGCCTGGGCACGAGGCAAGCCGTTCCTCTGGGCGATCGCCCTGCCCGTCGGCGCCGGCGTGATCGTCTCCTGGTTCGGACTCATGGGCATCGCCGGCCTGTCGAGCAACTGGTTCTGGAAGAACGTGGTCGGCCGCCTCCTCGGCAGCCTGATGCCCGGTGGCTGGATCGGCAACACCTCGTCACTGGCGGGCCTGGACGACGACAACCCGGCGTCGCTCGTGAAGGGCATGGACCTGGCCTTTCACTACAGCGCACTGGCCAGCCCCGCGCTCTGGATCGGCGCCCTGGCGGGTGCGGCGATGATCGCCGGTGCCATCTGGTTCCGCCGCTGGCGCGACGACACCTGATCGTGAATCGACATGGACGGCTCCCTCGGGAGCCGTCTCCATCTGGGGAGGACGCATGATGCTTCGCTCGACGCTGCTCGGATCGCTGCTCTTCGCTGTCACCGCCACCGGCGCGACCGCCGCCGAAAGACCGCCGCTGCGCGGGGCCGCGCTGGACGCGCGGATCACGCAACTCATGAAGGACGCCAACGTGCCCGGCTTCGCGATCGCCGTCATCGACGACGGCAAGGTGGCCTCGGTCAAGGCCTATGGCATGCGTGACGTCGAAAAGCGCCTGCCGCTGACCACCGACACCGTCATGTACGCGGCGTCGCTGACCAAGGCCGCGTTCGCCTACGCCACGATGTCGCTGGTGCAAGCCGGGAAACTGAGCCTCGACGAAAGCATCGCCGCCGATCTGCCGAAGCCTCTGCCCGAGTACAAGAAATACGCCGACCTCGCCGGCGACGAGCGCTGGCGCAAGCTCACGCCGGCGATCCTGTTGAGTCATCGCAGCGGCTTTCCCAACTTTCGTTTCTGGCAGCCGGGGAAGGCGTACGACCCGGACGGCAAGCTCTCGTTCTGGTTCGATCCGGGCACGCGCTACGGTTACTCGGGCGAAGGCATCAACCTGCTGCAGTTCGTGCTCGAGAACGGCAAGGGCATCGATGTCGCCACCCTGATGAAGGACCGCCTGTTCGTGCCCTTCGGGATGACGCGGACGAGCATGACGTGGCGGCCGGACTTCGCATCGAACCTTGCGATCGGTTACGACGAGAACGGCAAGGCGCTCGGGCACGACGAGCGCGAGTCCGTCCGGGCGGCAGGCTCGATGGATACGACGATCGCCGACTTCGCGCGGCTGGTGGCGGCGATGTCGCGGGGCGATGGCCTCGACGCCGCCACGTATCGCATGTGGCTCACGCCCGTCGCCCGCATCCGCTCGCCGAAGCAGTTCCCCACGATCGGTCTGCCGGACACGACGGCCTATGACGACATCGCGCTGGGCTCGGCGCTCGGCGTCGTCACCTTCCAGTCGCCGCAGGGCCCCGCGTTCTTCAAGGGCGGTCACGACGACGGCACGAACAACCTGTTCGTCTGCCTCGAGCGATCGAAGACCTGCCTGCTGATGATGAGCAACAGCTCGCGCGGCGAGTCGATCTTTCCGTATGTGATCGACGATGTGTTGGGACGGACGTGTTTCCCCGTGGCCTGGAACGGCTACGTGCGCTACGACCGACCCGACGACGCCAACGCCACGCCGGCGTGTAAGAAGTGATCGGTCTTCCGTGGCTTCAACGGCGGTTGCCGGCAGCCTCGTCGCGACCACACGGCACCTCGCCGTAGGCACCGGCGTGCGCCGGTGCGACGTGAGGGGGCCGGTGCGCTGAACGCACGAGACCCCTCGCCGTCATCCCGGCGTACGCCGGGATCCACGGCCCCGGTCGTCGGGCTCGCGACGGCGCCGACGCTGCTCAGCCACCGCCGCCTCCGCCGCCATGGATGCCGCCCTTGGTCAGCGCGGCGGGGTCGAGCAGCTTCGCCAGTTCCGCCTTCGACAGGCCCGTGGTCTCCAGCGCCACGTCCAGGATCGGCCTCTTCTCCTTATAGGCCTGCTTCGCGGTCGCCGCGCCCTTTTCGTAGCCGATCACCGGATTGAGGGCGGTGACGAGGATCGGGTTCTTGTCCAGCGCCGCGCGCACGTTGTCCTCGTTCACGCGGAACCCCGCGATGGCCTTGTCGGCCAGCAGCGTAGTCACGTTGGCGAGGATCTCGATCGACTGCAGCAGGTTGTACGCGATCACCGGCAGCATGACGTTGAGCTGGAAGTTGCCCGACTGGCCGGCGATGGCGATCGTGGCGTCGTTGCCGATCACCTGCGCGGCGACCATCGCGGCCGCCTCGGGAATCACGGGGTTCACCTTGCCCGGCATGATCGACGAGCCCGGCTGCAATGCCGGCAGTTCGATCTCGCCCAGGCCGGCGAGCGGGCCGGAATTCATCCAGCGCAGGTCGTTGGCGATCTTCATGACCGCGACGGCGAGCGTGCGCAGCTGGCCGGAGAGCTCCACCGGACCGTCCTGCGCGGCCATGCCCGAAAAGTAGTTGTCGGACGATTCGAACTTCACGCCCGTCAACTTCGTCAGTTCGACCGCGACGGACGGGCCGAACTTCGGATCGGCGTTGATGCCCGTGCCCACGGCGCTACCGCCCTGCGGCAGGCGCCGGGTGCGTTTGAGGGTGTCGTTGATGCGCTCGATGGCGTCGCCGATCTGCGCCGACCATCCCGAGAGCTCCTGGCCGAACGTGATCGGCATCGCGTCCATCAGGTGCGTGCGGCCGGTCTTGACGACCTTCTTCAGCTCCTTCGCCCGGCCGTCGATGGTCTTGCGCAGGTGCTTCAGGGCCGGCAGCAGGCGCTCGGTGGTCGCCAGCGTGGCGCTGACGAGGATGGCGGTGGGAATCACGTCGTTGGAGCTCTGGCCCGCGTTGACGTGGTCGTTCGGGTGGACCTTCGTGCCCGCGGTCTCGGCGAGGTGCGCGATGACCTCGTTGGCGTTCATGTTGGAGCTGGTGCCCGAGCCGGTCTGGAACACGTCGATCGGGAAATGTTCGTCCACCTCGCCGGCGGCGACCCGGGCCGCGGCGTCGCGGATCGCCCTGGCCGAGGCCTTGTCGAGGTGTCCCAGCTTCACGTTGGCGTCGGCGGCGGCCGATTTCACGAGGCCCAGCGCGCGGATGAACTCGCGCGGCATCGTCAGCCCCGACACGGGGAAGTTGTCCACGGCCCGCTGGGTCTGGGCCCCGTAGAGGGCTTTGGCGGGGACCTTCAACTCGCCCATGCTGTCGCGTTCGGTACGGAACTTCGTCATGCGCAGAACTCCGGAGGGGGACGCCCCATTGTAGGAGCGCGCCTCGCGCGCGACATCTTTTCGCGAGCGAACCCGGATCTGGCGCGCGAGCTCGGGGTTCCCCGCGATAAGGCTGTCGCGCGCGAGGCGCGCTCCTACGGGGCCAAGGCGCTGGCGGCCCGGTATAATCGCCGATTGACCGCCCCCGCCCCAGGAACGACCCCATGTCCCACGCCACGCTGACCGCCCTCTCGCCGCTGGACGGCCGCTACGCCGCCAAGGCCGGCCCGCTGCGTCCGATCTTCAGCGAATTCGGCCTGATGCATCGCCGCGTGCACGTGGAGATCCACTGGCTGCTCGCGCTCGGCGCCGACCCGGGCATCGTCGAGCTGCCCGCGTTCTCGGCGGAGGCCGTGACGCGCCTGCTCGCCATCGCTAACGACTTCTCCGCGGAGGACGGCGAGCGCATCAAGGCGATCGAGGCCACCACCAATCACGACGTCAAGGCGGTCGAGTACTTCATCAAGGAAAAGATCGGCAACGACCCGGCGCTCGCCCAGGCGAAGGAGTTCGTCCACTTCGCGTGCACCAGCGAGGACATCAACAACCTCGCCTACTCGCTGATGCTGCGCGACGCGCGCGAGACGGTGCTGCTGCCGGCCATCGACCAGGTCATCGCCACCCTGCGCGCCCTCGCGCACGAGCACGCCGGTCTGTCGCTGCTCTCGCGCACGCACGGCCAGACGGCCTCCCCGAGCACCATGGGCAAGGAACTCGCCAACGTCGTCGCGCGCCTGGAGCGCCAGCGTCGCCAGCTGGTGGCGATCGAGATTCCGGGCAAGATCAACGGCGCCGTCGGCAACTACAACGCGCACGTGATCTCGTACCCCGCCATCGACTGGCCCGCGCTCGCCGCCCGCTTCGTCGACGGCCTGGGCCTCACGTTCAACCCGTACACCACGCAGATCGAGCCGCACGACGGCATCGCCGAGTTCGCCGACGTGCTGCGCCGGATCAACATCATCCTGATCGACCTCGCGCGCGACATCTGGGGCTACATCTCGCTGGGCTACTTCCGCCAGGCGCTCAAGGCCGGCGAAGTCGGTTCCTCGACGATGCCGCACAAGGTCAACCCGATCGACTTCGAGAACGCCGAAGGCAACTTCGGCCTGGCCAACGCCCTGCTCGGCCACTTCGCCGAGAAGCTTCCGATCAGCCGCTGGCAGCGCGACCTCACCGATTCCACCGTGCTGCGCGCGCTCGGCACGGCGTTCGGTCATTCGCTGGTGGCGCTGGAATCCCTGATGAAGGGCCTCGGCAAGCTCAACGTCAACGCCGAACGCATCGCCGCCGACCTCGACGCGAGCTGGGAAGTGCTGGCCGAGGCCGTCCAGACGGTCATGCGCCGCTTCGGCCTGCCGGAACCGTACGAGCAGCTGAAGGCGCTCACGCGTGGCCAGGGCATCACGAAGGATTCGATGCGCCAGTTCATCGACGGCCTCGACCTCCCGGCCGATGCGAAGAAGGCGCTCGCCGAACTCACCCCGGCCAGCTACATCGGCCTGGCGGACAAGCTGGCCAGGGCGATCTGACGGCCATGGCCATCAAGACCCCCACCCGGAAAGCCCTCCCCATCGAAGTGCGCGGCAGCGCCAGCCAGCCGCTGGGCATGAGCGCGACGCAGTTCCTGCGCGATTACTGGCAGAAGCGCCCGCTGCTTATCCGCAACGCGATCCCGCACTTCGAGGCACCGATCCAGCCCGACGACCTAGCCGGCCTCGCCTGCGAGGAGGGCGTGCTCGCGCGCCTGATCGTCCACGACGAGAAACGCGACCGCTGGACGGTGAAGACCGGCCCGTTCGACGAAGCCGAGTTCGGCAAGACGCCGAAACGCGAATGGACCCTGCTCGTGCAGGACGTCGACAAGTGGGACGCCGACGTCGCCGCGCTGCTGGATCACTTCGCGTTCCTGCCCACGTGGCGCGTGGACGACATCATGGTGTCCTACGCCGAGGACGGCGGTGGCGTCGGTGCGCACGTCGACCAGTACGACGTCTTCCTCCTGCAGGGCATCGGCCAGCGTCACTGGGCGATCAGCGACGATCCGGACGCACCGCTCGATTTCCGCGACGACGTCGAACTCAAGCAGCTCAAGACGTTCGAGCCCACGCACGAGTGGCTGCTCGAGCCGGGCGACATGCTGTACCTGCCTCCGGGCGTGCCGCACGACGGCGTCGCGATCGGCGACTGCATGACGATCTCCATCGGCATGCGCGCCCCCTCGCAGGCGGAACTGACCGGCGACCTCGCCGACTTCCTCGCCGAGCGGATGCCCGAAGAGCTCCGCTACACCGACCCCGACCTCGCGCCCGCGAAGCGGGCCGGGGAGATCGACAACGCGGCCCTGAACCGCCTGCGCCAGGCCCTGCCCTTCGCCGCCGCGCTCGATCGCGACCTGCTGGCCGACTGGTTCGGCCGGTTCATCACGCGCTACCGCAACGCGCAGGACGCCGCGGCGCCGCCGAAGGCCACGACGGAGGCGGCGCTGGACAAGGCCATCGACGCCGGTGCGACGTTCGTCCGCCACCCGTTCGCCCGCCTCGCCTGGGTGAAGGGAAAGAACGCCGTCACCCTCTACGTCAGCGGCCATGCGTACGAGACCTCGGCCGAACTCGCGGAACGCCTGTCCGGCGCGCGCGAGGTGACCTTCGACCGCGTGCCGTCGAAGGCCGACCGGGCGACCCTGCTGGCCCTGATCAACGACGGCCAGATCGGCATCCGCAAGGGCCGCCGCCGGTGACCTCCGCGGGCAGGCCTCTGGCGGCGGACGACCGGGCGAGCCTCGAGGCCGCCCTTCTCCAGCTGCTGGCGGGTGCCCATCACCGCCTCGCGATCTACCTGCCCACGATGGAGCCGGGCATCCTCGAGAGCGAGGCCGCGCTCGCCGAACTGCGCCGCCTCGCCACCGGCGGCCGCCACGCGCAGGTCCGCATCCTCACGCACGACGCCGAACGCGCGCACCGCGAAGGACACCGGCTGGTCGCGCTCGCGCAGCGGCTGCCCACCGCCATGACCATCCGCGTGCCGACCGATGAGAGTCATCTGCGCTACGCCTCGGCCTTCGTCACCGATCTCGCCGGTGGCTTTCTGTTCAGGCCGAGCGCCACCCGGTTCGAGGCCCGCGGCGACCTCGACGCCCCCGGTGAGACCTCTCGCCTGACGGCGTATTTCGACGAAGTCTGGGAGCGGGCCGAGCCCGCCTGGCAGATAAGACCACTCGGGATCTGAGATCGCCGCGGCACGCGAGATTGGGTTGGCGCGGCGCAGCAGCACGGCGCTATAATTAACGGATTCTTATGCCGCGGGCAGTCCCCACATGCCCCGTGGCAGCCCGTCCTTTTCGTGTGTGCCGGTGGTGACGTGAGCGCAAACCTGATCCGCGAGTTTTCCGAATCCTCCCAACTCGCCGGCGGCAACGCCGACTACGTAGAGCAAGTCTACGAGGCCTGGCTGGCCGATCCCGGCTCGGTTCCGGCGGAATGGGACGGCTACTTCAAGACCTTCAAGGGCCGCGAGGCCGGCGACGTCCCCCACTCAGGCGCCATCGCCCGCATCGAGGCCGCGCAGAAACAGCGCCGCTCGGCGGTCGCGGCACCGGCGGCGGGTTCGGCCGACGACGCCTACGCGCAGAAGCAGGCCGGCGTCCTCCGCCTGCTCACCGCCTACCGCTCGCGCGGCCACATCGCGGCCCAGATCGACCCGCTCGGCCTGAGCGTGGCGGATATCGACACCCCGGACCTCGGCCTCGCCTTCCACGGCCTGTCCGACGCCGACCTCGACACCGAGTTCGACACCGGCACCTTCGCGGGCGGCGGCCAGCGCATGAAGCTGCGCGACCTGCTCGCGAAGCTCAAGCAGATCTACACCGGCACCATCGGTGCCGAGTTCATGTACATCTCCGACTACGACCAGCGTTCGTGGATCTACTCGCGCCTCGAGAAGGCGGCGGGCAATCCGGGCCTGCAGAAGGCGGAGAAGGTTCGCGTCCTCGAAGCGCTGACCGCGGCCGAGGGCCTCGAGCGCTACCTGCACACGAAATACGTCGGCCAGAAGCGTTTCTCGCTGGAAGGCGGCGACAGCCTGATCCCGATGGTCGACGACGTCGTCCGCGCCGCCGGCGACAACGGCGTCAAGGAAATCGTGATCGGCATGGCCCACCGCGGCCGCCTCAACGTGCTGGTCAACATCCTCGGCAAGGCCCCCTCGCAGCTCTTCAACGAGTTCGAAGGCAAGTTCGAGCACGACGACAGCCCGATCCACACCGGCGACGTGAAGTACCACATGGGCTTCTCGGCCGACGTCAAGACGCCCAACGGCGGCGTGCACGTCGCGCTGGCGTTCAACCCGTCGCACCTGGAGATCGTCAATCCCGTGGTCGCCGGTTCGGTCCACGCGCGCCAGGCGCGCCGTGGCGATACCGCCCGCGAGAAGTCGGTCGCCCTGCTCATCCACGGCGACGCCGCCTTCGCGGGCCAGGGCGTCAACATGGAACTGATGCAGATGTCGCAGGTCCGCGGCTTCGCGGTCGGCGGCACGCTGCACATGGTCGTCAACAACCAGGTCGGCTTCACCACCTCGCGTCGCGACGACTCGCGCTCCACGCTGTACTGCACCGACCTCGCCAAGATGGTCAACGCGCCGGTCTTCCACGTGAACGGCGACGACCCGGAAGCCGTCATCCAGGTCACGCGCCTGGCGTACGAGTTCCGCAAGCAGTTCAAGAAGGACGTCGTCATCGACCTGGTCTGCTACCGCCGCCACGGCCACAACGAGGCCGACGAGCCGGCGGCCACGCAGCCGCTGATGTACCAGGTGATCCGCAAGCGTCCTACCACGCGCGACCTCTACGCGCAGGCGCTGGTCAAGGGCGGCACGATCGCCGCCGACGACGGCCAGAAGATGCTCGACGACTACCGCGGCCGCCTCGAGAAGGGCGAGCCGCTGATCTCCATCGATCCGAATCCGCAGCGCGACATCTCGGTCGACTGGACGCGCTTCCACGGCAACAAGCTGTCGATGGACGTCGATACCGGCGTGTCGCGCGAGACGATGGGCAAGGTGCTCGACGCCCTGCTCGACGTCCCGACCGACGTCACGCTGCATCCGCGCGTCGCGAAGATCTACGAAGACCGTCGCAAGATGGCCGCCGGCGAACTCCCGGGCGACTGGGGCTTCGCGGAAAACCTCGCGTACGGCACGCTGATCGCCGAAGGCAACGACCTCCGCGTCGTGGGCCAGGACGCCGGCCGCGGCACGTTCTTCCACCGTCACGCGGTGCTGCACGACCAGAAGAGCGACGAGTGCTACATCCCGCTGCGCAAGGTCCGTCAGGGCGCGCGCGTGGAGGTCATCGACTCGCTGCTTTCCGAAGAAGCCGTCATGGCCTTCGAGTACGGCGAAGCCACCACCTCGCCGGACCAGCTCACCATCTGGGAGGGCCAGTTCGGCGACTTCGCCAACGGCGCCCAGGTCGTGATCGACCAGTTCATCAGCTCGGGCGAAGCGAAGTGGGACCGCCTCTGCGGCCTCGCGCTGTTCCTGCCGCACGGCTACGAAGGCCAGGGCCCGGAGCACTCCTCCGCGCGTCTCGAGCGCTTCCTGCAGCTGTGCGCCATGGACAACATGCAGGTTTGCGTGCCAACCACCCCGGCGCAGGCGTTCCACATGATCCGCCGCCAGCAGGTGCGCCCGGTGCGCAAGCCGCTGATCGTGATGACGCCGAAGTCGCTGCTGCGCCACAAGCTCGCCGTGTCGTCGCTCGACGAACTCGCCAACGGCCGTTTCCAGCTGGTGATCGGCGAGCATCGCGATCTGCCGGCCAAGAAGGTCAAGCGCGTCGTGCTCTGCTCGGGCAAGGTCTACTACGACCTGCTCGAAGACGCCGAGAAGCGCGGTCTGAACGATGTCGCCATCGTTCGCGTCGAACAGCTCTATCCGTTCCCGCGCCCGGAAGTCTCGGCCGAACTGGAAAAGTACGCTTCCGCCAAGGAAGTGGTGTGGTGCCAGGAAGAGCCGATGAACCAGGGCGCCTGGTTCCAGATCCGTCACCACCTGCAGGCCTGCATCGGCCCGAAGCACAGCCTGTCGTACGCCGGCCGTGCCCGTTCCCCGTCGCCGGCCGCCGGCCACCTCAACACCCATATCGCCGAACAAACGGCGCTCGTCGAACAGGCGCTGGTCGCGCCGGTCGGCACCGATCACGCAGCGGAGTAAGACAAGCATGTCCATCGAAGTCAAAGTCCCGGTCCTGCCCGAGTCGGTCTCCGACGCGCTCATCGCCACCTGGCACAAGAAAGCCGGCGACGCGGTCAAGCGCGATGAAAACCTCCTCGACCTCGAGACCGACAAGGTCGTTCTCGAAGTGCCGGCGCCGGTCGACGGCGTGCTGAAGGAAATCAAGTTCGAGGAAGGCGCCACGGTCACCAGCAGCCAGGTGATCGCCGTGATCGAGGAAGGCGCCGCCGCTGCCGCGCCCGCCCCGGCCGCCGCGCCCGCCGCCGCCGAGGCGCCGAAGGCCGCGAAGACCGAAGCCGCCGAGCCGAAGGGCGTCGACGAGCTCTCGCCGGCCGGCCGCCGCGTCGCGGTGGAAGAGAACATCGACCCGTCCACGGTCGCCGGCACCGGCCGCGACGGCCGCGTGACCAAGGAAGACTTGGTCAACGCCGGCAAGGGTGGCGCCGCCGCCCCGGCGGCAGCCGCCGCGCCGGCCGCGAAGCCGACGCCGGGTTCGCGCCCGGAAGAGCGCGTGCCGATGACCCGCATCCGCACCCGCATCGCCGAGCGCCTGATGCAGTCGAAGAACTCGATCGCGATGCTCACCTCGTTCAACGAAGTGAACCTCGCCGAGGTCGTCAAGCTGCGCAAGTCGCTGGGCGAGCAGTTCGAGAAGGCGAACGGCGTGAAGCTCGGCTTCATGAGCTTCTTCGTCAAGGCGGCCACCGAGGCGCTCAAGCGCTACCCGGTGATCAACGCCTCGGTGGACGGCAGCGACATCATCTACCACGGCTACCAGGACATCTCGATCGCCGTGTCGACCGACAAGGGCCTCGTCACGCCGGTGCTGCGCGACGTCCAGGACATGTCGTTCGCCGACGTCGAGAAGGGCATCATCGGTTACGCCAAGAAGGCCCGTGACGGCAAGCTCGGCCTGGACGACCTCCAGGGCGGCACCTTCACCATCACCAATGGCGGCACCTTCGGCTCGCTGCTCTCCACCCCGATCGTGAACCCGCCGCAGAGCGCCATCCTCGGCATGCACACGATCAAGGAGCGCCCGGTCGTCGAGAACGGCCAGATCGTCGCCGCGCCGATGATGTACATCGCCCTGTCGTACGACCACCGGATCATCGACGGCCGCGACGCCGTGCTGTTCCTGGTCGACATCAAGAACCAGCTCGAAAACCCGCAGCGGATGCTGCTGGGGCTGTAATGGCCGGCTGAACCCACATGTGAAGGCGGGAGTCGCGAGACTCCCGTTTTCATGTCCAGACCCCATATATGGGCGGTAGGCAATACCGCAGTGATATCCGGAGCTAAGCAATGAGCGACAAGTTCGACGTCATCGTCATCGGTGCCGGCCCCGCGGGCTATGTGGCCGCGATCCGCGCCGCGCAGCTGGGCCTGAAGACCGCCGTGGTCGACGCCTTCGTCGGCAAGGACGGCAAGGCCGCCCTGGGCGGCACCTGCCTCAACGTCGGTTGCATCCCGTCCAAGGCGCTGCTCGATTCCTCGAAGCAGTTCCACAACCTGACGCACAACTTCAAGGATCACGGCATCACCGCCGAGAACGCGAAGATCGACATCGGCACCTTCATCGGCCGCAAGGACAAGATCGTCAAGCAGTTCACCGGCGGCGTGACGATGCTGTTCAAGGCGAACAAGATCACCTCGTTCTTCGGCAAAGGCAAGCTCCTCAAGGGCAACCAGGTCGAAGTCACGGGCAACGACGGCAGCGTCCAGACCCTCTCGGCCACCAACGTCATCCTCGCGTCCGGCTCGGTGCCCATCGAGCTGCCGTTCGCGAAGTTCGACGGCAAGCACATCATCGACAACGCCGGCGCGCTGGATCTGGCCGAGGTGCCGAAGCGCCTGGGCGTGATCGGTGCGGGCGTGATCGGCCTGGAACTCGGCAGCGTGTGGAAGCGCCTCGGCGCCGAGACCACCGTGCTCGAAGCCCTGCCGAAGTTCCTGCAGGTCGCCGACCAGGACATCGCCAAGATGGCCGCCCGCGAGTTCGCCAAGCAGGGCCTCGACATCAAGGTCAACGCCAAGGTCACGTCGGCCGAGGTCAAGGGCGACGAAGTCCACGTCGGCTACACCGACAAGGACGGCAACGCGCAGACCCTCGTCGTCGACAAGCTGCTTGTCGCCGTGGGCCGTCGCGCCTACACCGCCGGCCTGCTGGCCGACGACACCGGCGTGAAGCTCGACGAGCGTGGCCGCATCGTGGTCGATGAGCACAACCATACCGGCGTCGACGGCGTCTGGGCGATCGGCGACGCGGTGCGTGGCCCGATGCTCGCGCACAAGGGCTCCGAGGAAGGCGTGATGGTCGCCGAGCTGATCGCCGGCAAGCCGGGTCACGTCAACCTGGATACCGTGCCCTGGGTCATCTACACCGAGCCGGAAATCGCCTGGGTCGGCAAGACCGAGGAGCAGCTCAAGGAAGAAGGCATTCCGTACAGGACGGGCGCCTTCCCGTTCGCCGCCAACGGCCGCGCCGTGGCGATGAACGAGGGCATCGGCCAGGTGAAGATGATCGCCCACGCCGAAACCGACCGCATCCTGGGCGTGCACATGGTCGGCCCGGCGGTGTCCGAGCTGATCCACGAGTGCGTCGTGGCGATGGAGTTCAAGGGCTCGTCGGAAGACCTCGCCCGCATCGTCCACGCCCACCCGGCGCTCTCGGAAGTCGTGCACGAGGCCGCCCTGTCGGTCGACAAGCGCGCCATCCACAAGGGCAACTGATCGCAAGCCACGAACGAAGCCCGCTCATGCTGTGTCGCATGGGCGGGCTTTGTCGTTTCGAGGCGGGTGTTTTTACCCGATCGCACTTGCGGCCACGAGATCGCCGATACGATCGGCTCCCACCCTTCGGTAGGAGGGCTACTACCGGAGGGGTGGGAGCCGATCGTATCGGCGATGCGGCTGGCCGGGCGTGCGGTCGGGTAAACACATCGGAGACATCGGCATGCGTGAAATTAAATCCCTCTGCGTCTACTGCGGCTCCAGCAGCGGCGCGCACCCCGAATACACCGAGGCCGCCTGGGCCTTCGGCACGCGCATGGCGCAGGAAGGCATCGCGCTGGTCTACGGCGGCGGCAAGGTCGGCCTGATGGGCACCGTGGCCGATGCCGTCATCGCGGGCGGCGGCCGCGTCATCGGCGTGATTCCGCGCCAGCTCGTCGAGAAGGAAGTCGCGCATACGGGGCTCACCGAACTGCACGTCGTCGAGACGATGCACCAGCGCAAGACGCGCATGTACGAGCTGTCCGACGCGTTCGTCGCCCTGCCGGGCGGTTTCGGCACGATGGACGAGATGTTCGAGATGCTCACCTGGGCACAGCTCGGCCTGCACACGTATCCCTGCGCGTTCCTCGACGTGCGGGGCTTCTACCGCAGCCTCGCCGCCACCATGGACCACATGGTGTCCGAGGGCTTCGTCAAGGCGGTGCAGCGCGACCAGGTGTGGTTCGGCGAGGGCATCGACGCGCTCTTCGCGTGGATGCGTGGCTACGAGTCCACGTATGTCCCGAAGTGGATCACGCCGACCTCTGTCGATAGCATCGGCTGATCGAGCCGGCCAGGGAGACACCCATGACATCGTTCCGAGCGTTCCGTATCCACCAGGACGGCGCCGGCCACCGCGCCGGCATCGAAACCATGGACACCGATAGCCTCTCGCCAGGCGAGGTGCTGGTCCGCGCGGAATGGTCGTCGGTGAATTACAAGGACGCCCTCGCCGGCACCGGCAAGGGCAAGATCCTGCGAACGTACCCGCTGAACGGCGGCATCGACGTCGCCGGCACGGTGGTCGCGTCGTCCGATCCCGCCTTCCGCGAGGGCGACAAGGTGCTCGCCACGGGCAGCGGCCTCTCGGAAACGCTCGACGGCGGCTACGGCGAATACGTGCGCCTGCCCGCCGCCTGGACGGTCGCCCTGCCCGCCACGCTCACCACCCGCGAGGCCATGATCATCGGCACCGCCGGCTTCACGGCGGCCCTCGCGCTGCTACGCATGACCGAGAACCGCCAGACGCCGTCCCTGGGACCGATCGCCATCACGGGCGCCACGGGCGGCGTCGGCATGCTCGGCATCGACATCTTCAGCGGCGCCGGGTACGAGGTCCACGCGATCAGCGGCAAACCCGATCGCTTCGACTTCCTGCGCCGCATCGGCGCCACCACCTGCGTCGACCGTCACCAGCTCGCCTTCAGCGGCAAGCCCATGGAATCCGCCCGTTACGGCGGGCTACTCGACAACGTCGGCGGGGCGACGCTCGCCGGTTTCCTGCCGGCCATCGCGCCGTACGGCAATGCGGCCATCTGCGGCCTCGCCGGCAGTCCGGCGCTCGAAACGACGGTCATGCCCTTCATCATCCGCGGCGTCAGCGTGCTCGGCATCGCCTCGGCCGGCACCGCGCGGGACGTTCGGGACGAGGTGTGGAAGCGCCTCTCCTCGGAGTGGAAGCCACGCCACCTCGACACCATCTGCACGAAGGAAGTGGCACTTGAAGACGTGGCAGGCGTCTTCGGTGCGATGCTCGAGGGAGGATCCTTCGGTCGCACGCTCGTCCGGATCACTTCCTGATACCTGCCTGGGCACGTTTGCGTTGCCGCACCATTGATACGGGCGCGGTGGCCGGTAGAATGGCCGCTCGCCAAGGGCGCCACGCGCGACGTTTTTTCGTCACCGCGGATCCGCGACACCTGCCGGGACGGCAGGTGTCTTCAAAGAACACATCGGGCACCGACCCGGGGGAAAGTGAATGGCTCGCATCCTGATCGTCGACGACTCGCCGTCGCAGCTGCTGGGTATCAAGCGCATCGTCGAAAAGCTGGGCCACGAGGCCATCACCGCCGAAGACGGCGCGCAGGGCGTCGAGGTCGCGAAGCGCGAAGTCCCCGACCTGATCCTGATGGACGTCGTGATGCCGAACCTCAACGGCTTCCAGGCCACGCGCACCATCAGCAAGGAAGAAACGACGAAGCACATCCCCATCATCCTGGTGACCACGAAGGACCAGGACACCGACAAGGTGTGGGGTCTGCGCCAGGGCGCGAAGGCTTACGTCGTCAAGCCGATCAAGGAAGAGGAACTGGTCGCGGCGCTGAAGGAACACCTGCCGGGCTGATCCTTCGCATCGTGTATCGCCGATGCGATCGGCTCCCACCCTCCGGTAGCCAACCTACCGCAGGGTGGGAGCCGATCGTATCGGCGATTCGGGCCGGCGCGACGCCGCCACCGTCACGCGCCTCACCCCCGCCGCGGATCGAAACCCGCGAAGGCATCCTTGAATTCCGCGTAGGCCGCCTGCTCCTCGTGCGTTTCCGGCACGGGCACGCGGATCTCCAGCACGACGATCTGGTCGCCCGGCTCCGATCCCGGCAGGCCACGCCCCTTCAGGCGCAGCTTGCGTCCCGACTGCGAGCCCGCGGGAATGCGCAGGTCCACGTGCCCGCCGAGCGTGGGCACCGGCACGGTCGCACCGAGCGCCGCTTCCCACGGCGTGATCGGCAGCACATGCGTCACGGTGCGTCCGTCGAGACGGAACCGGCTGTCGTCGCGGATGGCGATTTCCAGCAGCAGGTCGCCCGAGGGGCCGCCGCCGGTGCCCGGATGGCCCTGGCCACCCAGCCGGATCGTCTGGCCCGACGTGATGCCGGCCGGAATCTTCACCTCCAGCACCCGCTCGCCACCCGACGAGTCGTTCAGCACCACACGCGTCTTGCCGCCGTTGTACGCGGTCTGCAGGTCGGTCTCGATCCGGGCCTGGATGTCCCGGCCGCGGCGCGCCTGCGCCTGCTGGCCGCGCCCACGGCCGCCGCCGAACAGGCTTTCGAAGAAATCGCTGAAATCGCCGCCACCGCGGCCACCCATGTCGCCGAAGTCGAACCCGCCGCCCTGCTGTCCCCAGCCCGGAGGCGGCCGGAACTGCTCGCCCTGCCGGTAGCCGCCCGCGCGGAACTGGTCGTACTGCCGACGCTTCTCCGGATCCTTCAGGGCCTCGTTCGCCTCGTTGATGGCCTTGAACTTCTCTTCGGCCCCCGGCTCCTTGTTCTTGTCGGGGTGATACTTGCGGGCAAGCTTGCGGTACGCCGCCTTGATCTCGGCGTCGGTCGCTTCGGGCTTGACCCCTAGTGTCTCGTAGTAATCCTTGAACTCCACAGGCTCTCCCGCGCTTGTGTCGACCTGCCAAAAATACGAAATGCCCGCGGTGGACGGATCCACCGCGGGCCGGACACCTAAGCTTAGGCCGTTTTAGCCCGCGGTGTTGATCGCGATGCGACGGGGCGCGCTCTGCGCCTTCTTCGGAATCGCGATTTCGAGCACGCCATTGCCACCGGACGCGGTGATGCCCTCGGCGTCGGCGCTCTCGGGCAGCGTGAAGCTGCGCTTGAACGCACCGGCCGCGCGCTCGACGCGGCTGAACTTGCCCTCGGCCTCGCTGGCGTACGCCTTGCGCTCACCCTTGATGCTGAGCACGTTCTTGTCCATCTGGATCTCGATGTCCGCGAGGTCCACGCCCGGCACGTCGGCCAGGATCAGGAAACGGCCGTCTTCCTCGCGAATGTCGACGCGTGGCGCCCAAGCGCTGGCGCTCGCCGTCGGGGCGGCGATATCGCTGCCGAAGAACGTCTCGAAGACGTTGCGGACGTCGCCGCCGAACACCGGCGCACGACGGAACGAAACCTGACGAAGCTGGTTCATCTGTTTGACTCCCAAGAAGTTTTCCGGCCCCTCGGCCGTCTGGAAACAAACATATGACCGGCGATCCGCGATTCAAGTGCCCCGCCGACGCGGTTGTCTTCGCTTCAGCCGGCGCCCCCTTCGCTTACACTCGGGGCTTTCCCCATCGCAGGAACGAACCATGACGATTGCCGTCGGCGACCGCATCCCCGAAGCCACCGTTGCCACCTTCAAGGACGGCATCGTGACCCACTCCACCCTCGACCTGCTCGGCGAGGGCAAGGTCGTGGTGTTCGCCGTCCCGGGCGCCTTCACGCCGACGTGCTCGAACAAGCACCTGCCGGGCTACATCGAGCACATGGCGGATTTCGAATCGCGCGACGTGAAGGTGTTCTGCCTGTCGGTCAACGACGCCTTCGTCATGGACGCCTGGGGCAAGGACCGCGGCATCCCGCCGAAGCTGCACATGCTGGCCGACGGCAATGCCGCGTTCGTCCGCGCGCTGGGCCTCGAACTCGACGGCACCAAGAACGGCATGGGCATCCGCGCGAAGCGCTTCGCGATGTACATCGTGGACGGCGTGGTGAAGGTGCTGAACATCGAAGCACCGGGCGAGTTCCGCGTGTCGTCCGCCGAGGCGATGCTGGAAGCGATCGACGCGTAACCTAGGCCGCCCCACAGGCCAAGAAAAAGCCGCCTTTCGGCGGCTTTTTCTGTTTACGCTTCGGCGTTGTCGCCGCCGTCCACCGGGCCGCTTTCGATCGGCGGCATGTCGGCAGCGGCCTCGCCTTCCGGCGTTTCGCCTTCGCCTTCGATCTCTTCCTCGGCCTCGAGGCGCACGACTCCGATCAGCTTCTCTTCCTTCGGCAGCTTGATCAGCGTGACGCCCTGCGTATTGCGGCTGAGCTGCGAGACTTCCGACACGCGCGTGCGCACCAAAGTGCCCTGGTCGGAGATCAGCATGAGCTGCTGGGCTTCCGTGACCTGCGTCGCGGCGACCAGGTTACCGTTGCGCTCCGAGCACTGGATGGCGATGACGCCCTGCGTGCCGCGGCCCTTCTTCGGGAACTCCTCGAGCGCCGTGCGCTTGCCGTAGCCACGCTCGGTCGCCGTCAGGATATCGCCCTCGCCCGCCGCCACGATCAGCGACACCACTTCGGCGTCGTCAGCGAGGCGCATGCCGCGCACACCCGTCGCGGTACGGCCCATCGAGCGCACGCTGCCTTCGTCGAAACGCACCGACTTGCCGTTCGAGGCGAACAGCAGGACGTCGCTCTCGCCGTCCGTCATCGCGACATCGACCAGCGCGTCGCCCTCGTCGAGGTTGATCGCGGCCTTGCCCTTCTGCAGCTGGAACGCGAATTCGGTCAGCGGCGTCTTCTTCACCGTGCCGTTGCGCGTGGCGAAGAACACGAAGCAGCTCGGGTCGTAATCCCGCACCGGCAGCAACGCCTGCACCTTCTCGCCCTCACCCAGCGGCAGCAGGTTGACGATGGGCTTGCCGCGCGCGCCGGGACCGGCTTCCGGCATCTGGTACACCTTGAGCCAGTAGACGCGGCCGGTGCTGGTGAAGGTGAGCAGCGTGTCGTGGGTGTTGACCACCCACAGCTGCTGCACGACGTCTTCGTCCTTCAGCGCCGAGGCCGAGCGACCCTTGCCGCCACGACGCTGCGCGCGGTAGAGGCTGGCCGGCTGGCGCTTGATGTAACCCGTGTGCGAGAGCGTGACCACGACGTCTTCCGGCGCGATCAGGTCGAGGACGTTGAGGTCTTCCTGCGAATGCTGGATCTCGGTGCGACGCTCGTCGCCGTAATCCGTGCGGATCTGTTCCAGTTCCTCGCGGATGACTTCGAGCAGGCGGGCCGGGTTCTCGAGGATCTCGATCAGGCCGCGGATCGTGTCGAGTATCTCGCGATACTCGTCGGAGAGCTTCTCCTGCTCCAGCCCCGTGAGGCGGTGCAGGCGCATCTGCAGGATTTCGGTCGCCTGGGCTTCGGAGAGCTGGTAGCCGTCGTCGCGCAGGCCGTCGCGCGGATCCATGTCCTCCGGACGCGACGACGCCGCGCCGGTGGCCGCGAGCAGCGCCCGGACCATGCCCGGCTCCCAGCGACGAGCGACCATGCGCTCGCGCGCTTCGGCCGACGAGGCGGACGTGCGGATCAGCTCGATCATCTCGTCGATGTTGGCGAGCGCGACCGTGAGGCCTTCGAGGATGTGGGCGCGCTGGCGGGCCTTGCGCAGTTCGAAGATGGTGCGGCGGGTGACGACTTCGCGGCGGTGGCGGATGAACGCCTCGAGGATGTCCTTGAGGTTCAGCAGCTTCGGCTGGCCGTCGAGCAGCGCGACCATGTTGATGCCGAACGTGACCTGCAGCTGCGTCTGCTGGAACAGGTTGTTCAGCACGACGTCGGCCATCGCGTCGCGACGGATCTCGATGACCACGCGCATGCCGTCCTTGTCGGACTCGTCGCGCAGCTCGCTGATGCCCTCGAGCTTCTTTTCCTTGACCAGCTCGGCGATCTTCTCGATCAGGCGCGCCTTGTTCACCTGATACGGCAGTTCGTGGACGATGATCGTCTCGCGGCCGTTGGCTTCCGTTTCGATCTCGGTGCGCGCACGCACGAGGATGCGGCCGCGGCCGGTGCGGTACGCCTCGACGATGCCGGACGAGCCGTTGATGATGCCGGCGGTCGGGAAGTCCGGACCCGGGATGTGGGTCATGAGTTCATCGATGCCCAGCGACGGCTCTTCGATGAGCGCGAGCGTGGCGTTGATGACCTCGGTCATGTTGTGCGGCGGGATGTTCGTCGCCATGCCGACGGCAATGCCGGCCGAACCGTTGACGAGCAGGTTGGGCACGCGGGTCGGCAGGACCAGCGGCTCGTGCTCGCTTTCGTCGTAGTTGGGGCCGAAGTCGACGGTTTCCTTGTCGATGTCCGCCATCAGCTCGTGCGTGAGGCGCGCCATGCGCACCTCGGTGTATCGCATGGCCGCCGCGTTGTCGCCGTCGACCGAACCGAAGTTGCCCTGGCCGTCGACGAGCATGTAGCGCAGCGAGAACGGCTGCGCCATGCGGACGATCGTGTCGTAGACCGAAGCGTCGCCATGCGGATGGTACTTACCGATCACGTCACCGACCACGCGGGCCGACTTCTTGTACGGCTTGTTCCAGGCGTTGCCCAGTTCGTTCATCGCGAACAACACGCGGCGATGCACGGGCTTGAGTCCGTCGCGCACATCGGGGAGCGCACGCCCCACGATGACGCTCATCGCGTAATCGAGATAGCTCTGGCGCATCTCGTCTTCGATGTTGACGCGGATGACTTCTTTGGCGAGTTCTGCCATCAATCGGCTTCCTGGATGTTGCGTGAGTGCCCCCGCCGGCTAGGTGTCCGCGCTTCGCGTCGCACCACCGACTCAACCCGTCGATGGTAGCACAACGCGTGTGGAAATGACAGCTAAAAAGGCCGTAAAATCAGCGGTTTACGACGAGCTTTTGGGCGCCCTGAAAAGCACCGCGCGGGCGAGCGCGAAATTGGCGATCGAGCCGGCCGCGGAACCGGCGGCGACGGCCACGGCGGGCCACGCGTGCAGCCCCGGGAACGCCCTGAACGCGAGCACGTAGACGCCGTTGTTGACCACCGCGCCGAGCGCCATCAGGCCCATCCAGTGCAGCCACTCGGCGTGTCTGCCACGCCCCGAATCGCGGTGCGCGAAGGTGTGCGTGCGGTTCCACCACCAGGTGACGGTCGCCGCGCTGAGGAACGAAACGACGCGCGCCGTGTACACGTTCCATCCCGCCAGCCCCACCAGCGCCTGCGCGATGCCGGCGTCCACGCAGAGGCCGAGCACGCCGCCGATCGCGAAAAGCGCGACCTCGCGGCGCAGGTGGATCACGGGAACATGATCCGCATCTGTTCTTCGTCGGGCTTCAGGATCACGCCACGCTCGGTCACGATCGCGTCGATCAGCTCCGCCGGCGTCACGTCGAACACGGGGTTCCAGGCCTCGGCGCCTTCGATCACCGTGCGCGTGCCGCCGACTGAGAGCAGCTCCGTCGCGTCGCGCAGCTCGATCTCGATGTCGGCACCGTCGGCCGTCGCCATGTCCACGGTGGTCGACGGCGCGACGACCATGAACTTCACGCCGTGATGGCGCGCGGCGATCGCGAGCTGGTAGGTGCCGATCTTGTTCGCGGTGTCGCCGTTGGCCGCGATGCGGTCGGCGCCCACGATCACCCACTTCACCTTGCCGTCCTTCATCAGGTGCGAGGCGGCGGAGTCCGCGATGAGGCGCGCTGGGATGCCATCGCGCACCAGTTCCCACATCGTCAGGCGCGCGCCCTGCTGCCAGGGACGCGTCTCGCCGGCGAAGACCTGCTCGATGTGTCCCATGGCGACGCCGGCGCGGATCACGCCGAGTGCGGTGCCGTAACCGGCGGTGGCGAGCGAGCCGGTATTGCAGTGCGTGAGAACGTGCGAGCCGGGCTCGATGAGCGCCGCGCCGAGTTCGCCCATGTGGCGATTGGCGGCGAGGTCCTCGTCCTGGATCGCCTGCGCTTCGCGCCCGAGGGCGGCAGCGTCCGCACCCTGGAGCACCCGCGCGTTCATGCGATCGAGCGCCCACATCAGGTTCACCGCCGTGGGGCGCGCGGCGCGCAGCGTCGCCATGGCCGTCGGCAGGTCGACACCCGCCTGCGCGGCCAGCACGACGCCCCATGCGGCCGCGATGCCGATCGCCGGCGCGCCGCGCACCGCGAGGTCGCGGATGGCGCGCGTGACGTCGTCGGCGGTGGTGCAGTCGAACCAGATTTCCTCGGCCGGGAGACGGCGCTGGTCGAGCAGGCGCAGGCGGTCGCCGTGCCATTGCACGGCGCGGATGGAGTCGT
This sequence comes from Luteibacter sp. 329MFSha, assembly GCF_900111665.1. Classification (NCBI taxonomy): domain Bacteria; kingdom Pseudomonadati; phylum Pseudomonadota; class Gammaproteobacteria; order Lysobacterales; family Rhodanobacteraceae; genus Luteibacter; species Luteibacter sp. 329MFSha. The sequence goes on from NZ_FOJE01000001.1 coordinate 1,594,088, forward strand.
GGGAGTCGAGGGCGTTCATCGACCGATTATCGCATGCCGGCCGCCGCTGGCGCGGCGGTTCGCCGATGCGATCGGCTCCCATCCTTCGAGAGGCATCCCTGCGAACGGCGACCAGCAAGGGCGGTTCAGCGCTCCGCCAGCCACGCGTGGATGGCGGGGGGCACGAGTTTCTGCGCGCGGCCGGACACGTAGATGCCGATGTGGCCACCCTGGAACGGCAGCGCCGTGTAATCGTCGCTGCCGACCAGATCGCCGAGCGGCGTGGAGGCGGCGGGCGGCACGAGGTGGTCCTGTTCCGCGTAGATGTTCAGCACGGGCTGCTCGATGCGTTTCAGGTCGACGCGGCGACCGCCGATGCGCACCTCGCCCTTCATGAGCTGGTTCTTCTGGAAGAAATCGCGCGCGAATTCGCGGAACGCTTCACCCGCCTGGTCGGGCGAATCGAAGATCCACTTCTCCATGCGCAGGAAGTTCTCCAGCTCCTTCGGATTGTCGAGGATGTCGACGAGGCCGATGTACTTCTGCTGGTTCAGGCGCACGGGCTTCAGCGTGAGGTATGCGAAGTTCATGACATCGGCGGGCACGTTGCCCACGGTGTCGACGAAAAGGTCGATGTCGACGTTGCGCGCCCAGTGCGAAAGCATGTTGTCCGGCGTGTGGAAATCGACCGGCGTCACCATCGTCACGAGGTTGCGCACCTTGTCCGGATGCAGCGCCGTGTAGCAAAGGGAGAACACGCCGCCCTGGCAGATGCCCAGCAGGTTCACCGCTTCGCCGTCGTGCCGTTCGCGGATGACGTCGACGCAGCGGTCGAGGTAGCCATCGATGTAATCCTCGAGCGTGAGCCAGCGATCGGCGCCATCCGGATACCCCCAGTCGACCAGGTACACGTCTTCCCCCTGCGCGAGCAGGTTGCGCACCATCGATCGGTCTTCCTGCAGGTCCACCATCCACGGCGTGTTGACCAGCGCGTAGCAGATCAGCAGCGGCGCCTTCGCGGTCGGCGGCTTTTCGCCCCTGAAGTGCCAGAGCGTGAGCTTGTCTTCCGTGTACACCGCTTCGCGCGGCGTGGTGCCGAGCTCGATCGGACCCACGCGCTTGAGCGATTCCATGCCGGCCTCCAGCTTGCGCCGGAACGCCTCCATCTCCGCCTGCGCACGCTGCGGATCGAACGGGAACGGAGGCGTGGTCATCGGCCGCGGCTCTTCGGCGAGCCGGAGGCTTTCGTGGCTTTCGTGGCTTTCGCGCTTTTCGCCGCCTTCGACGCCTTGGCACCCGTGAGCGTCGCGACCTGCGCGCGGAGCGCCTCCACTTCCGCCTTCAGCCCCTGCATGTGCCGGAGCTCGCGACGCACGGCCTGCAGGCGCTCGCCGAGGCTGTCCACTTCCTTGCGCGTGGGCATGCCTGCCTGCGTCGCCGCACGCTCCACCTGGCGCTGCTGGAGCATCTTCAGGTGCATCTGCGCGTTGACCAGCGCGGCGTAGACCTCGCGGAACTCGGCGGAGAGCGCCGCCTCGGCGTAGCTCTCCTCGGCGAGGTTCACCCAGCGGTCGTACACCGAGCGCATCGAGTCGGCGTCGGACGGAGGCCCCTGCTCGCGCAGCGCCGCGTTGGCGCGCTCATGAACGCCCTGCAGAAGGGCCTGGTAGCGCTGGTAGTGGCCCGCGTAATCGATCCAGGCGCGCAGCAGGGCCTGCTGTTCCTCCTGCTGCTCGCGTGTCAGGCCGAAGGCTGGCAGCGACAGGGCTTCGTTGGCGACCCGGGCCCACTCGTCGAAGCGCTGCTGCTCGTGCGGGGCGGCGCCAGGTGGCGGCCCGTAGCCGAACGGTGGCATGCCGGGGCCACCCTGCCCCAACGGCGGCATGCCGGCGAACGGGCCTGAGGGCGCCTCGCCGCCTGCGTAGGAACGCATCCAGTCGCCGTAGCCGCCGAGGCCGGCGAAGAGCCGGGCCATGATGTCGGCGGACGGCATCGCTTCCGCCGGCGAGGCTTTCGGGTCGAACTGCCGCGACCACGCCTCGACGCCTTCGCGGACCCAGGCCTGGTACTGATCGATGAAATCGTTGGGTTTATCGGACATGTGCGCATCGTACCGCGAGGGGGGCCGATGCGCCGAGGCGGCGGTTTCCGAGCGGCGGCGCGACACCGGCTCCGGGCCCGCTGCCGCGGGATCGCCGATGCGATCGGCTCCCACCCATGGCGCAGACACCCTCACCGTCGGGCCCGCTGCCGCGGGATCGCCGATACGATCGGCTCCCACCCGAAGGGCATCAGCGCATAAAAAAACCCGGCATCTCGCGATGCCGGGTTCTTTATCGCGATGCAGGCGATGGATCAGCCCGCGGCGCTTTCTTCTTCAGTGACGGCCTTCATCGACAGGCGGATGCGGCCCTGCTTGTCGACTTCCAGCACCTTCACCTTGACGATATCGCCTTCCTTCAGCTTGTCGGAGACCTTCTCCACGCGCTCGCTGGAGATCTGCGAGACGTGAACGAGGCCGTCCTTGCCCGGCATGATCGTGACGAACGCGCCGAAGTCCATCAGCTTGGCGACCTTGCCCTCGTAGATGCGGCCCGGCTCGACGTCCGAAACGATCTGCTCGATGCGCTTGCGCGCGGCTTCGGCCGCTTCGCGGTTGACCGAGGCGATGACGACGTTGCCGTCGTCCGTGATGTCGATCGTGGTGCCGGTCTCTTCCGTGATCGAACGGATGGTCGCGCCACCCTTGCCGATCACTTCGCGGATCTTGTCCGGGTGGATCTTGATCGTCAGCAGGCGCGGCGCGAACTCGCTCATTTCCGAACGGGCCGTGCTGATCACCTTCGCCATCTCGCCGAGGATGTGCAGGCGACCGCGCTTGGCCTGGGCCAGCGCCGTGCGCATGATCTCTTCGGTGATGCCGTCGACCTTGATGTCCATCTGCAGCGCGGACACGCCATCGGCGGTACCGGCCACCTTGAAGTCCATGTCGCCGAGGTGATCTTCGTCACCCAGGATGTCGGAGAGCACGACGAAGTCGTTGCCTTCCTTCACGAGGCCCATGGCGATACCGGCGACCGGCGACTTCAGCGGAACGCCCGCGTCCATCATGGCCAGCGACGAACCGCAGACCGAGGCCATCGACGACGAGCCGTTCGACTCGGTGATTTCCGAGACGACGCGCACGACGTACGGGAACTCTTCGATCGTCGGCTTGACGGCCTGCACGCCGCGCTTGGCGAGGCGGCCATGGCCGATCTCGCGACGCTTCGGGCTGCCGACACGACCGGTTTCACCGACCGAGAACGGAGGGAAGTTGTAGTGGAACAGGAACGTGTCCTTCCACTCGCCTTCCGGCGCGTCGATGATCTGCGAGTCGCGCGTGGTGCCAAGGGTGGCGACCACGAGGGCCTGCGTCTCGCCGCGCGTGAACAGCGCCGAGCCGTGCGTGCGCGGCAGGACGCCGACGCGCACCGAGATCGGGCGGACGTCGTCGAGCTGGCGGCCGTCGATGCGGACCTTGGTCGACAGGACGCCGTCGCGCAGCGTGCGATATTCCACTTCGCCGAAGGCGGCGCCGATGTCGCCATCGGTCCAGCCGTTGGCTTCGGCGTCGGCGGCGATCGCCGTCTTGACGTCCGACTTCAGCGCGCTGATGACGTCGCGGCGGGCGAGCTTGTCGCGGATCTGGAAGGCTTCGGCGAAACGCGTGCCGACGGCCGCCTTGACGGCGTCGTACAGCGCGGTCTTCGGGGCCGGAGCTTCCCACTTGAAGGTCTTCGCGCCGGCTTCGGCGACGAACGCGTTGATCGTGGAGATCGCGGCCTGCATCTGCTGGTGGCCGAAGACCACCGCGCCGAGCATGACGTCCTCGCTGAGCAGCTTGGCTTCCGACTCGACCATCATCACGGCGCTGGAGGTGCCGGCGACGACGAGGTCGAGGTCCGAGGTCTTCAGCTGGGTGGCGGTCGGGTTCAGGATGTACTGACCGTTGGCGTAACCGACGCGGGCGGCGCCGATCGGACCCTTGAACGGGACGCCGGCAAGCGTCATGGCGGCCGAGGCGCCGATCAGCGCCGGGATGTCACCGTCGACTTCCGGGTTCAGCGACACGACCTGCGCGATGACCTGGATCTCGTTGCGGAACTCTTCCGGGAACAGCGGACGGAGCGGACGATCGATGAGGCGCGAGGTCAGCGTCTCCTTCTCGGTCGGGCGGCCTTCACGCTTGAAGAAGCCACCCGGGATGCGACCCGCGGAGTAGAACTTCTCCATGTAGTCGACCGTGAGCGGGAAGAAGTCCTGGCCTTCGCGCGCCTTCGGCGCGGCGACGACCGTCACCAGGACGACCGTGCCGCCCATGCTGACCATGACGGCACCGGAGGCCTGCCGGGCGATTTCGCCCGTCTCCAGTGTGACTTCATGACTACCGTACTGGAATGACTTGGTTACTTTCGCCACTTCGATGTCTCCTCGTCCTGTTCCGGTGGTTTAGCGGCGCAGGCCGAGGCGTTCGATCAGGGACTGGTAGCGAGCGAGGTCGCTCTTCTTGAGGTAGGCCAGCAGCGTCTTGCGCTTGTTGACCATCTTCAGCAGACCGCGACGCGAGTGGTGGTCCTGCTTGTGCGCCTGGAAGTGATCCTGCAGCGCGGTGATGTTCGCGGACAGCAGCGCGACCTGGACTTCGGTCGAGCCGGTGTCGTTTTCCTTGCGACCGAAGTCCTTGATGATCTGGCTGGTCTGTTCGACGGTGAGCGACATGTGTATCGATTCCTTAAAAAGCGGATGCGAGACTTGCGCAACCTCAACGACTGCCGATGAAGTTGCGCAAGCCTCGCTTTTGATGAAAGCCGTTAAACGAGCACGTAATTGTAACGTCCTGCGCGTAGCGGCAACAAGCCCGGTCAGACGGGCGGCAGGTTGAACCCGCGCAGGACCCGCAGGATACCGTCCCCGCCCACCTCGCCCAGGGCCATCAGGCGCCCGTCGGCGCCGCGGACGCCGCAACGCCCCGCCGACGGACCCGGGCCCAGCGGCACGGGCTGGCCGAAACCGAGCACGCGCGTCTGTTCGGGGTCGAGATCCACCCGGGGGATATGCGCCAGCCCCGCCTCGACGGGCAGCAGGCAGGCGTCGAGCGGGTCCGGGCCGGCCTCGGCCGCCTCGCGGAGCTGGTCGAGCGTCACCATGGCGGGCGCCAGGAACGGGTCGACCCAGAGCCGGCGCAGGCCGGTCAGGTGGGCACCGCAGCCCAGGTTCGCGCCGAAATCGACCGCCAGGCTCCGGACGTAGGTGCCCGAACCACATTCGACATGGAGGCGGACGGTGTCGCCCGTCCGCCCGATCACGTCGAGCCGGTAGACGTCGACCTCGCGGGAGGGGACGTCCACCGCCTCGCCGCGGCGGGCGCGGACATACAGAGGAACACCGTCCTGCTTGATGGCCGAATAGGCGGGCGGAACCTGGACGATGCGGCCGCGCAGCGGCGCCAGCGCGGCGTCGATCGCCGCGTCGTCGAGCTCGGGCACGGGACGCGTTTCGACGACCTCGCCCTCGAGGTCGGCCGTGGTCGTCGTCTGGCCCAGCTTCACCTCGGCCTCGTACGCCTTCCGCGAGCCCAGCAGCCAGCCGGCGATCTTGGTCGCCTCGCCGAAGCAGAGGGGAAGCAGGCCCGTGGCCAGCGGGTCGAGGCTGCCGGTGTGGCCGCCCTTGGCCGCTCCGACGAGCCGGCGCGCCGTCTGCAACGCCTGGTTGGAGCTGAGACCGAGCGGCTTGTCGAGGAGGAGGATGCCGTGGATGTCGCGGAACGAGCGGCGATTCATGCGCGAAGGATGGCGATCAGGTTTCGTCGGCATCCGCCGGCGGCACGGGGTTCTCGCGCAGCAGGCGCTCGATGCGCTCGCCGGTGTCGACCGACTCGTCGTACTTGAACTTCAGCTCGGGCACGCGACGCAGGCGCATCGAACGCGACAGCGTCCGGCGGAATTCGGGGGCGAGCTCTTTCAGGGCCTTGACGGCCTCGGCGGACCGTTCGGGCATCAGCGTGGTGACCCACACGGTGGCCCAGTCGAGATCCTTGGTGACCTCGACGTCGGACACGCTGACCGAGGGCAGCGCGTGGTCGCGCACGGCGGCGTGGACGAGCAGGCCGATTTCACGGCGGAGCTCGGCGGACACGCGGTCGGTGCGCTTGAAATCGCGGGAAGGCATGGGGAGGGCACTCCGGGAACCATCGGCCTGAGGCCAAGAAGGAGATGGGAGATGGGAAGTGGGGGCGCATGTACGTGCGCCTGAGGGAACCGGATACGCCACGCGGCGCTAGCCGTACCGCTCACGACGCATCCATGCGCCCCCACTTCCCACCCCCCATCTCCGCTTTTCTTACAACGTGCGGGCCACTTCGATGCGCTCGAAGCACTCGATCTGGTCGCCGACCTTCACGTCGTTGTACTGCTTCACGGCAATACCGCATTCCATGCCGTTGCGGACCTCGTCCACCAGCTCCTTGAAGCGGCGGAGCGATTCCAGCTCGCCCTGGAACACCACGACGTTGTCCCGCAGCACGCGGATCGGCTTGGAGCGCTTGACGAAGCCTTCGGTGACCATGCAACCCGCGACCGCGCCGAACTTCGACGAACGGAACACGTCGCGAACCTGCGCGATACCGATGATCTCTTCGCGGATCTCCACGCCCAGGAGGCCCGAGGCCGCCTGCTTCACCTGGTCGATGACGTCGTAGATGATCGAGAAGTAACGGACATCGAGGCCGTTCGTATCGATCACCTTGCGCGCCGAGGCGTCGGCACGGACGTTGAAGCCGATGATCAGCGCCTTCGAGGCCGCCGCCAGCGTCGCTTCCGACTCCGTGATGCCGCCCACGCCGGACGAGATCACGTTCACCTTCACCAGGTCGTTGCCGATCTGGGTGAGCGAGTCGCGCAGCGCTTCCACCGAACCCTGCACATCGGCCTTGACCAGGATGTTGAGGGTCTGCTGGCCTTCGCCCTGGCCCATCTGGGCCATGATGTCTTCCAGGCGGTTGGACTTCGACACCAGCCGGTTCTCGCGACGCTTCAGCTGACGCTCGGCCGCGACTTCGCGGGCCAGGCGCTCATCCTTCACGGCGACGAAGTCGTCACCCGACTCCGGCACGCCCGACAGACCGAGCACCTGCACCGGGATCGACGGGCCGGCTTCGTTGACCTGCTTGCCGGTCTCGTCGACGAGCGCGCGCATGCGGCCGTATTCGACACCGCAAACGACGAAGTCGCCCTTCTTCAGCGTGCCCTGCTGCACCAGCACCGTGGCCACCGGACCACGACCGCGGTCGAGGCTCGATTCGATCACGACACCCGAAGCGCGGCCGTCGGCCACCGCCTTGAGTTCCATGATCTCGGCCTGGATCGAGATCGCGTCGAGCAGCGCGTCGACACCGTCGCCGGTCTTCGCCGAGAGCGGCACGAACGGCGTGTCGCCGCCCCACTCTTCCGGAATGACTTCCAGGTTGGCGAGGCCCTGCTTCACGTTGTCCGGGTTGGCGTCGGACTTGTCCATCTTGTTGAGCGCGACGATCAGCGGCACCTTGGCGGCGCGCGCGTGCTTCACGGCTTCCTGCGTCTGCGGCATGACGCCGTCGTCTGCGGCGACCACGAGCACCACGATGTCCGTGGACTGCGCGCCACGCGCACGCATCGACGTGAACGCGGCATGGCCCGGGGTATCGAGGAACGTGATGACGCCACGGCTGGTTTCGACGTGGTACGCGCCGATGTGCTGCGTGATGCCACCCGCCTCGCCCGACGCCACCTTGGTACGGCGGATGTAGTCGAGCAGCGAGGTCTTGCCGTGGTCGACGTGACCCATGATCGTGACGACCGGCGGACGCGTGACCTTCTCGCCGTCGAGCTCCACGCTCTGGGTGTGGGAAGCCAGCGCGGCTTCGGCGTCGTTGTCCGTGGCGCGGACCGGGTTGTGGCCCAGCTCCTCGACGACGAGCGCGGCCGTGTCGTGGTCGATCGTCTGGTTGATGGTCGCCATGACGCCCATCTTGAACAGCGCCTTGACCACCTCGGCGCCCTTCACGGCCATCTTCTGCGCGAGGTCGGCAACGAGGTTGTTGTCGCCGATCACGACGTCGCGCACCACCGCGGCGGTGGGACGCGTGAAGCCGTGCGGACCCGTCGGCGCGGAACCGCCACGCGGGGCTTCGGCACGACCGCGCACCTTGCCGCCACCGCGACGGTTGCCGCCGCTGGAGCGACGCGCGCGATCGGCGTCGGACAGGTGCAGCTCGCCGGCGGCGAAACGCTTGCCGCCCGGCTCGCGCTCGCCACGACCGCCGTTACCCGGACCGCCACCGCCGTGCTTCGGACGCGCGGCGCCACGATCGCCCGACGGCGCGGCCGTCGAGGTCGGCGCCGGACGGGCCGCGGACGGGCCGGCCGGACGCGCCGCTGCCGCCGGGGCGGGAGCGGGTGCCGGCGCGGGAGCCGGGGGCGGCGCAGGCTTGGAGACCACGCGCTCGCGCTTACGCGGCTCGTGGATGCGCGGCAGGATCATGCCCAGCGAGCGCGTGTCGAGCTTGGCCGTCTGATGGCCCACGCCATCGTCGCCGGCCGCGGGAGCCGTGGCGGCCGGGGTCGCCGGCGCCTCGGTGTCGACGGCAGACGAAGCCTCGGCGCGCGCCTGTTCAGCACGGGCCTGTTCCGCCGCGGCGGCTTCCGCCTGGCGGCGCGCCTCGGCGGCGGCCTCTTCCTGGCGACGGGCTTCGGCCTCGGCCTGCACGCGTGCCTCTTCGGCCTCGCGGCGGCGCTCGGCTTCCTCGTGGCGCTGGGCCTCTTCGTGCTCGCGCTGGGCCTGCGACTCGGCCAGCTTGCGCGTGGCCTCCTCGCGTTCCGGATCGTGCGACGCGTCTTCCGCGATCGCACTGCGCTTGACGTAGGTGCGCTTGGCGCGGACCTCGACGTTGACCGTCTTGGCCGGACCGGCGCCACGGCCCGAGCCCGAGTTCACCTTCAGCTCGCCGACCGTGCGGCGCTTCAGGGTGATCTGGCGCGGCGCCGAGTCGTCCGCTTCCGGAGCCGGCTCGTTCTTGCCATGCGTGCGACGCAGGAAACCGAGCAGCTTCACCTTCTCGGTGCTGCTGATCACCTGATCCGCGTTGTTGAATTTCATCCCGGCCTGGTCGAGCTGCCCAAGGAGCTTCTCGACTGGCATTTCCAGGACCTGTGCCAGTTGTTTGATAGTGACGTCCGACATCGTTCTTTATTCTCCGCCGTTCCCGCGCGTAACCATACGTGCCGTCGATGACCCGTACGGCTGCCTCCATCCCTGGCGGGAAACCTCTCGGCTTCCCTCGAGGCGCCCGTCCAGGGCGCTTCCGGATTCGCGCTTAGCCGCCCTTCTCCAGTCGGGCGATCATCGGAGCGCGCGCGGCCATGATCAGCTGCGAAGCGCGTTCCTCGGTCATGCCTTCGATATCGATCAGTTCGTCGACGGCGAGGTCGCCCAGGTCGTCGAGCGTCTTCACGTTGCGCTCCGCGAGCGCGAAGGCGGTGGGTTCGTCCATGCCTTCCAGTTCGAGCAGCTCGGCCGCCGGACCGTTCTCGTCGATGCCTTCCTCCACCGCGAGGGCGTCGGTGAGCAGCGCGTCGCGGGCGCGGGCGCGGAGTTCCTCGACGATGTCCTCGTCGAAACCTTCCACGGCCAGCAGTTCGCCGGCCGGGACATAGGCGATTTCCTCGACCGAGGAGAAGCCTTCCGAGACCAGGATGCCGGCGATTTCCTCGTCGACTTCCAGGCGGTCCATGAACAGCTGCAGCGCGGCCTGCTGTTCGGCTTCCGACTTCGCGGTGACCTGGTCCTGCGTCATCACGTTGAGCTGCCAGCCGGTGAGCTTGCTGGCGAGGCGCACGTTCTGGCCGCCGCGGCCGATCGCCTGGGACAGCTTGTCCTCGGCGACCGCGATGTCCATCGAGTGCTTTTCCTCGTCCATGATGATCGACTGGACTTCGGCCGGCGCCATCGCGTTGATGACGTACTGCGCCTGGTTCTCGTGCCACAGGATGATGTCGACGCGCTCGCCGTTGAGCTCGTTCGACACCGCCTGCACGCGCGAACCGCGCATGCCGATGCACGCGCCGATGGGATCGGTGCGGCTGTCGTGGGCGACGACGGCGATCTTGGCGCGATCGCCCGGATCGCGGGCGCAGCCCTTGATCTCGACGAGACCCTGGCCGACTTCCGGCACTTCGAGCTTGAACAGTTCGATCATGAACTCCGGCGCGCTGCGCGAGACGAACAGCTGCGGACCACGGATTTCCGACTTCACTTCGTACAGGTAACCGCGGACGCGGTCGCCGACGCGCGCCGATTCGCGAGGAATCGTCTTGTCGCGCGGGATGAAGGCCTCGGCGTTGCTGCCGAGGTCGAGGTACACGTTGCCGCGCTCGACGCGCTTGACGATACCGGTGACCAGTTCGCCGACGCGGTCGCGGAAGGCGTCCACGACCTGCTGGCGCTCGGCTTCGCGCACGCGCTGCACGATCACCTGCTTCGCGGCCTGCGCGGCGATGCGGCCGAACTCGGCGTTCTCGATCTGGTGCTCGATCCAGCCGCCGACCTCGGCGACTTCGTCCTCACCGGCCTCGTCCTGGGCGTCCATCAGACGGATCTGGAAGGACGGATCCTCCATCTCGCCGTCGTCCGCGATGATCTCCCAGCGACGGAAGGTCTCGTAATCGCCGCTGTTGCGATCGATTTCGACCCGGATGTCCGGATCCTCATCGGGGTAGCGCTTCTTGGCGGCCGAGGCCAGCGCCGCTTCCATGGCTTCGAAAATGACTTCGCGCGGCACGCCCTTCTCGTTGGCGACCGCGTCGACTACCAGCAAAAGTTCTTTGCTCATTGCCGCTACTCCCGTAAGGATGCCCCGCGGCACCCCGTCGTTTCTGTTATTTGGATTTCTTTCCGCCCGTGGGCTTCGGCTGCGGCGCATAGCCGAGTGCCACCCAGTCGGGAACCACGCGGGCGCTCTCGACGTCCGCATGCTCGAATTCGAACCGGCCCGCTTCGCCCTGCACCACAATGTGCTCGCCGTTTACTTCAACGACGTTGCCCTTGAGGCGGCGACGGCCGTCGATCGGGGCCTTGAGCACCACCTTGACCTCCTGGCCGGCCACGCGGGCGAACTGCTCCGCCGTGAACAGGGGGCGGTCGATACCGGGCGAGGAGACTTCCAGTACATAGTTGCCCGGGATCGGGTCTTCAACGTCCAGGAACGCCGAAAACTCGCGGCTGGCGTCCTCGCAGTCGTTGACGTTCACCTCGGGCGGGATCTCCGCCGCTTCGCGGCGCTCGCGCTCGGCCTCGACGACGTCGAGGTAGACGCGCAGCGTCTGCTGGCCGTCGACCGGCAGGAATTCGATGCCCAGAACCTCGAGGCCGCGTTCGGCCACGATGTCGCTGAATCGTTGGGAAAGTGCTTTGGTGTCCACGTTACCTGCGGTTTTTCCGGTGGCCAGAAACAAAAAAAGGGCGCGAACGGCCCATTCCTTTCGTTCGCCGATGTATCCGACACTTTCCTCCCGCGCGCGCCGCGATGCCCTGACGGCGCTCACAGTCGTGTCGCAGGACGCCTCCGTGCGCCCAACAAAAAAGCCTCACGAGGAGGCTTTCTTGTAAAAAGAAAGTTCCTGAAGCGCCCACCGGTGAAAGGCCGAAACCGTCACCAACACCGCTTAAGATTCACTGATTCTATCGTAAAAGCGCACTTCCCTGCAAGGTCGCCACTGGCTGCGCCGCAGGGCGCCGCCAGCCTGAAATCCCCCGCGGCTGACGCGCTCCATGAGACCGCCGCCACCCATACTGCCGGGATGGAAGAAGAAACGCCCTACCCCCGCTTCGCCTCCCGTGGCCGTGCTTTCGTCTACGTGTTGCCCTGCCGGGACGAGGATCTCCTGAAGGTGGGGTTCTCCCGCGAGCCTTTCACCCGGTTCAGCACCCTGCACCGCCGGTTCTTCGACTTCTTCGACCTGGACCGGGGCCTGCTGCTCGACGCCGGGCGTGTCGCCGAGGCACGGCGAGTGGAACGGCGGCTGATCGAGACCTTCGCCACCCACCAGGCGATGGCGCCGTTGGTCGTTCCCGACTCGGCAGCGGGCCATACCGAGTGGTTCCGAGGCGCCGCGGAGCCCATCGGCGAGCTGCTCGCCGGGATCGCGGCGACCGACGCGTTTCCGCTGCAATCCATCCGGCCCTGGCTCCGCCAGCACCTCGCCGCGCGAGCCGACCTGCTCCACGACTGGTCCCTGCGGCTCCACGAGACGCTCGAATGGGCGAGGCACAACGCGCCGGACGATCCCGGCGCCGTCCGGATGCGGCGGGCGCTGCTCGACACGCTCGACCTGTTCGCCGCGGCCGGCATCGATCCCTGCGGGCTGGTGCCGGACGCGGTGGCCGGCTGGTACCGCGACGGCGATCACCGCCGCCTGTTCCCGGCGGACTAGGCCTCCGAGAGCGGCGCCGCCGCGAAAACGCGCCAGCCCGCATCGGCGCGCTCCATCACGTGGACCTCGCGCGCCCGGCAGGCGACCTCGCCGCTGGCGAGGAGGCGGCCCCGGCAAGTCGCCACGATCGCGTCGTGATCGCGGCGGACGTTACGCGCGACGGAAAGGTGCGGCACGAAGCCATCGAAGACGGGGCCGGCACGGGGACGGTCCGGAAACGAGGCCTCCAGATCGACCACGAGACGCGCGATCGCGTCGGCCGGCGTGGGCCCGAGCCAGACCGTCGAAGGGAACGTCCCGACATCGGCGAGGCGGAACGAAAAAGCGGCGTGACGCGCGGTCACGCCGCGCAGGCGATCGAGGACCTCTGGCGTCACCGACGGGCTGTCGATGAACGGATAGACGAGCGTGATGTGCGCGCCCAGCCCGCGCCGCGCCGACGGGTCCATCCGCGCGCGGAGGTCGCCGACGAGCGGTTCGGCTTCGGGAACCAGCAAGGCGAGCAAGGTCCGGGGCATGGGCCGACTGTAACGCGCCCCGTCACTCATCGGTACCCTACGCCGGGCTCGAGGCCCTTCCGAGCGGCAGGTAGATATCCGTCACCGCCTCGTGCTCCGGCACATCCGGAAAGAACGCGACGCGCTGAAGGAACAGCGGCGCATCGCGCGGCTCCTCGTCGCTCGCGGTCAGCCAGTCGGCGTAAAGGAAACGGATGGCGTCGCCGAGCAACGCGTCGGAACCGGTATGCCGCAGCACCGCGCAGCGTCCCCCTTCGATCGTCGCGGCCACGATACCGGCATCGTTCGCTTCCACGACGTCGCACGACGCGCAGATGTCGAGGCGGCACCGCTCGGGAGGCGTGGTCTCGGGATCGTCGTGAAGCACGTTCCAGGTCGCACTCCGGGATGGCGAGAGTCCGGTGGCGCGACGCCACGCGATGAAGCGACGCACCGACTCGCCGATGCGGGCCGGATCGCCGACGTGCGGCAGGCACGCGACGCGCACCGGGGAGACATCGACGATCCGAACCTCGTCGAGACGATGGCCTGCAGGCATGTGGAACCTCCTTACTTCGTCGAGTTCGCGCCAGGCCGTTGCCCAGACGCGCCAATCGGGTGCCTCGCGGAATGCGGAGGGCGACTGGCCCAGCCGCTGCCGGAACGCGCGGGTGAACGCGTCCGGACTTTCATAGCCGGCGTCCAGCGCGATCGTCGTCATCGACGCGTCCGGACGGAACGCCGCCTGCCACGCGGCGCGCTTGAAGCGCGACAGCTGCACGTAGCGATGCACGGTCATGCCCGTCAGCGCCGAGAACCGCCGGTGGAAGTGGAACGGCGACCATGCCGCGACACGCGCGAGCGTCTCCAGCGAAAGATCGCCGTCGAGATGGACGTCCATGTGGTCGAGGACGCGGCGAAAGCGAAGGTGCGAGGAATCGGTCATGGAACAAGCGTAGCGAGCGCGATGGGATGGCGCACGACCGATCTTGCGCACATGGCCCGGTCGCCTACCCGGCCTCCGGGCATATCACCGCGTTTTCGGCAACGCGACGATGTGACACCCCGGGGCATCGCCGACGTCCGCGTCTCGTGGCACGATGCACGCCTGCGCGCCACTTGAGGGGGAGGAAGCACAGGTATGCGAACGCTGGGGCGATACCTGGGCTATGGGGCCGTGCTCCTCGCCTTTCCGTTGGTGCAGGTCCTGGCGCCGCTGGTCGCGGGTCGCGATCTTCCGGAACTGGCTTATTACCTGATGCTCACGGCGTCCGGGCTTGCCTGCCTCGCCGCGGTGGCCGCCTTGCGATGGCCCTCGTACGACCGGCGGACCATGGCCTGCCTCGCGCTCGGCCTCGCCTGCTGGGTCGCCGGCATGGGCTACGCCATCGCCCGGTCCGGCACGGAACAGAACCTCATATCCACCTATGTGCTGTTCGTCAGCTTCGGGCTGCCGCTGCTCTACGCGGCCGTCGCGACGCGCGACGAACCCACCACCCCGGCGCGCCGCGTCGTGGACGGGGCGCTTCTCATTCTGCTCGTCATCCTCTGCTACCTCGGCGTGCGCGACCTCAGCGACGGGAACGGCTTCCTGAAGAACGAGGACATGGTCTGGGTCGTCGTCGCCTTCGACGTCGAGAACGTCTTCCTCTTCCTGACGTTCCTCATCCGCACCTTCGCCGCGCAGGACGAGAAGGAGTACCGGTTCTTCCGGCTGACGACGATCTTCCTCGGCCTGTACGCCCTCTCGGCGGGCATCCACAATCACGACGAGCTCTACCCGGACCTGCCCGTCCTCCGCCAGCTCGCGGACGTGTTGCCCACCCTGCCCTTCGCCGCGTTGCTCTGCCTGCTCCACCACGGCCGCACGCCGCGCGCATTCGATCCTGCGGGAAGGCTATGGGCGCGGCAGCTGGCGGCCGGATTCGCGCCCGGCCTCCTGCTGGCGGCCATCTTCGCGCTGAGCCTCGGCATCCGCGACTCGCAAGGGATGTTCGGACGCATCGTCATGGCGCTGGCCATGCTCTGCTACGTCGTCCGTGTGGTGCAGACGCAGTTCTGGTTCGCCGCCACGCGCGACCGGTTGTCCGACGCGCTGACCGCGGTCGAGCGCGTCTCGCTGCTCGACGAGCTCACGGGCATCCCTAACCGCCGCGCGTTCGAACAGGCCTTCGCGGAGCGTGTCCGCGAGGCCTCGCGCGACGGCAAACCGATCAGCGCGCTGATGATCGACGTCGACCTCTTCAAGACCTTCAACGACACGCGCGGCCACCCCGAAGGCGACATCGCCCTGAAAGCGGTCGCACGCCTCCTCGCGGGCGCCTTGCGCCGACCGGCCGATTTCATCGCGCGCTACGGCGGCGAGGAATTCATCGCCCTGCTGCCGCTGGCCCCAGCGGAGGGCGCGCAGGTCGTCGCGCGACGCATGACGCGCGCCGTGTACGACGCCCTGCTCGAATACGACCACGGCATCGACGGCCGGGTCACGGTGAGCATCGGGGTCGCTACCGCGGTGTCCGCCGACGCACGCGACCTCGTCCGTCACGCGGACCAGGCGCTCTATCTCGCGAAGAGCGCGGGCCGTAACCGCTATGCGACCAGCGGCGAACCCGAGGTCGCCCTGCCCCTGCCCGGTTAGGCAGCCGTAGATTCGGCTCTGGCCCTCGCGACGAGAGCCTTGCGACGAATCAGGAACATGATGGCGCCGAACGGCACCGAAACGCCGAGGATCCATGGGCCGAACGGTACGGCCGCCGTGGACGCCGCCAGCAGCTGAAACGAGAGCGGGGTGAAGTCCGCCTGCCCCGTCGTCCAGTTGAAATGCACCGTGCACACACCGACGAGCGTGAACAGCGCCCACCACACCTTCCGGCGACGGAAGGGCGTCCTGATGCAGATCACGAAAACCGCCAGACAGAACACCGGGGCGGCGATGGCAAGGCACAGCATCAGCCAATGCAGTCCGCCCTTGTGCGCGAGCGTGAACGCGTTGACCTGCTCCATCGACTGCGAACGCATCTGCCCGTGCAGTCCGGCGATCCGGGCGATGTCGCCAACCTTCAGGATCACGGCGCTCGCCACGAACCAGCGACCGTCGAAGTCATACTCATACGTGACGTCGTAGCGACGGGTATCGGACTGGAAATGTGTCGTCGCTCCGATCACTCTGACGGAGCGCGGCTCGCCACGCGGGAACCCGACCGCCATGACGGCGAGCTGCTCGTCCGTGACCTGAGCTGCGAGTTCCTGCGATAGTTGCGGGCGGAGGTCCGCCAGGCGCCCCATGCGCCAGTCGTCGATCGCCTTCTTCGCCTGCTCGGCTTCCGGGTGCGGCGTGAACTTCTCGATCATCGCATCGCGGGTGCAACCGCTGATCGACACGGTGATGGCGATAACCGCCAGCCCGCTCCGGAGCAGGCGCATGAACCGTGCAGCCATGCTCAGGCGCGTGCCCGAAGAACGGCGGCTTCCGCGTTCATCCGGCGCGAGGCTTCGGCAACGTCGGTGCTCACCACCGTCTTGCCGATCGGCGCGAGCGCGATGCCTGCAAGCTTGAGGTGCTGCCAGCCGAACGGAATGCCGATGATCGTGACGCAGCAGGCGATGGCCGAGCACACGTGGCCTATGGCCAGCCAGATGCCGGCAAAGACAAACCAGACGATGTTGCCGACCGTGCCGAACACGCTGGTGCCGATGTCGCCGCGCCCCGTGAGGTCGCGGCGGTCAACCGCTTCCTTGCCGAACGGCCAGAACGCGAACGAGCCGATCACGAAGCAGGAACGGCCCCAGGGAATGCCGACGATGGTGATGAAGCAGATCAGGCCGGCAAGCCACCAGCCCAGGCCCATGACGAGCCCGCCGAACACGAACCAGATGATGTTTCCGATGGTCTTCACGCCGCACTCCTTGTGGATGGAGGCGCGAACGTAGCGTTCGCGACGCGTCGGATCAAGTGCCGAAAGCGCGCCTGCTCGCCTTACGACCTTCGACAGATTGCGCGACCGGTGCCCGAACGCGACCTTGGACACGCACTCCCGGGGCAAGCGATGCCGCGGAAGGCCGAACCAGCGACCGGAGAAAAGGACCTTCCATGATTCGACGGCATGCCATCGAAAGATGGCGTTCACCCCCCATGTCGACAAGGTCATGGGCGCGGAGACGCGCCTGCCCTACCACAGTGGCGTCGTCCTCACTGAAGCCCCCTTCCACCTGAAGGCAGCGTCGGAACGCACCCTCTGCGAGGTCGATCAGTACGGAGGTCGAATCCGGACGACGATGTACGTCCTCGGTTAGATCGTTTCTCGCATGCACGGCGCGGGTCCATCGCGCCAGTCGATCCATCGGATTGGAGAAAAGAGCCGTGAAGATCGCTTTCATAGACTCATGGCCGCAGAGCAGTATCGAGGGGAGCGGAACCGCCATCGGCATTCGAGGCCTCCGGAACGCGTTGACCGATCAAGGCGAACGAGTCTCCGTCATGTCTCCTCGAGGCACCTGGCCTCGGAACACGACAGCGCGACGCCTTTTTTTCAATGCAGCACTTCCGCTTCGTCTCGACGTCTCGAAGCACGACATTGTCGTGGGGTTCGACTATGACGGATTCCTCTGCTCTGGCCGAACGCGAAAGGTTCCCTACATCGTGAGTATCAAAGGTGTGCTCGCAGAAGAAGCCCGCCACGAGCGAGGCCGGACCCGCGCTGTACTACGGGCGCTATCGCTATTGGAACGGCATAACGCCCGCCGCGCGGATATCGTCGTTACGACATCGCACTATTGCCGCAAGGCTATCGTCGAGCACTACGGCGTACTGGAGAAACGCATCCGCCTCGTGCCGGAAGGTATCGACCTCGACCACTGGCGACGGGTTCTCTTGTCTGAACATCGTCGAGACACTGGCGCAACCATTCTCTGCGTAGCGCGACAGTACCCACGAAAACATGTGGCCGATCTTCTTCACGCCATGCCGTTGATCCGGCGAGTGATACCTGGGGCCCGCGCAGTCATCGTCGGCAACGGCCCGGAGCACGGCAACCTGATGCGCATGCGCGACGAACTCAGGCTCGGCGACGTCACAACGCTGCTAGGCAACGTAGCCGACGATGACACGCTGATCCGCCTTTACCGGCATGCCGACGTGTTCTGTTTACCAAGCATCCAGGAGGGCTTTGGAATCGTGTTCCTCGAAGCCATGGCGAGCGAATTGCCCATCGTCGCGACGAGTGCATGCGCCATCCCGGAAGTCGTGCCTCATGGACGCGCCGGATGGCTGGTGCCGCCCGGCGACGTAGCCTCTCTCGCACACGCGCTGATTCGACTCCTGACGGATCCTTCGCGACGGGAAGCGTATGGCAGGCAGGGCCTGGCGCACGTGCAAAGGTACGACTGGAAAATGGTCGCAAAGCGATTCGCCGATGCCATTGGCTCTGACGAGCGCTCGTTCGACGCAAGGTGACCGGTCGATAGTTCGTACCGAGCGCGCCGATGCACCCGACGGCCGCAGGTTCAATGCGCGCCCGCAGGCGCGCCGTCGGAACATGCGGCTCCCAACTGCTTCACGAGCGCTGCGCTCGCTTCGTTCATACCGACGATCTCGATGCGCTCGCCCGCAAGGCGGAACTTCGACATCACTTTCTCGAAGAAGCCAACCGCGGTCAGATCCCAGAAGTGGGCCTCCGACACGTCGACGTGCACCTCGGTGACGATGTTCGCCAGCCCCTGTCCCATGCATTCGCGATTCTTGTCGGCGCGCGTATCGGTCATGTCGTTGACGATCTGCAGCGTCATCATCGATCCGAGCAGGCCTACCACGGCGAGCGTCGCCGCCGTCGGCAGCACGATCTTCGCCGTCTCCCAGTTCAGCGGCACGTCGGCCAAGAGGAAATGCGGCAGGGAATCGGGCAACGCGCCGATGTCGCCGACGCGATGGATGTCCATGCCAAATACGACGGCCACGATCGTCAGCACGACGATCGCCACGAGCGGGGACGGTATCGCGCGCGCGACGTATGGGAACAAAGAGATGATCGCAAGGCCCGCCACGGTCACCGGATAGACCGGCCACGGCACGCCGATCAGCTCGGGCAGCTGTGCCATGAAGATGAGGAAAGCAAGCGCGTTGACGAACCCCGTCAAAACCGAACGCGCGAGGCGAAACGCATCAGCGAGTCGAGCTTCAGCGCACCGATGATCACCTGGAGTACGCCCACCTTCGGATCCACACCGGCGATAACGGAGAACGCGATCGCCTCGGGAATCAGGGCGAGCGCGACGACGAGACCCGACAGTACGTCGCCACGGATATCGCCGAACCATTCCTGGCCCAGGCGGGAAGTCATCGACACGTTCGTCGTCTTCGGGAGGGCCTCGCCCCGCCATGTTTCAAGGGTTTTTTGGGAAGGTGCCGATCTTCCGCCGCGCGTAGATCGCGATCCCGATGGGCACGTAGCTCCACATGAACACGCCGTCGGGGTAACCCGAGTACGCGAGCGAGAAGATCGGCACGAGCGGCATCAGCAGCGCGAACGGCCAGAGGAGTGCGAGCAACCGGTTGAACGACACCACCACGATCAGCACGCCGACGGCGGTCGTCGTGAGGTTCTCCGAAAGGATGTGTTCCCAGGCCATGGGCGGATCCTCGCTCACAAGAAAAAAGCGCGAACCGTGAGGTTCGCGCTTTTTAGGAAAACTGGTAGCGGGGGTAGGATTCGAACCTACGACCTTCGGGTTATGAGCCCGACGAGCTGCCAGACTGCTCCACCCCGCATCAGAGTCAAAAAAGTATAGCGACGTGGCCGAATTCTTGCAAGCCCTTCGTCATACATTTTTGTGACAAGGGGCTCGAAGCGAGGTTGTTTGCCACCCGTCGTCATCGTCACCCCGGCGCGCACCGGCGCGACCGGTTGTCGTGATGACCTGCCCTCGTATGGCGTGTCGCGAAAACCGTGCACCGAGGCCGTGGATACCGGCGTGCGCCGGTATGACGGTGAGGGGTGCCATGACTCTCCGGCTCGTCACCCCGGCGCACGCCGGGGTCAACGGCGAGACGATCGGTTTTCGCGACGACGTTTCTGGCGTGTGGCGTGTCGCGAAAACCGTGCACCGAGGCCGTGGATACCGGCGTGCGCCGGTATGACGGTGAGGAATGCCGCGACGTTCCGCTTTTGCTGACATGACGGTGAGGGGTGCCGCGACTCCTCCGGCTCGTCACCCCGGCGCACGCCGGGGTCCACGGCGGGGGGATCGGTTGTCGCGACGACGTTTCTGGCGTGTGACGTGTCGCGAAAGCCGTGCACCGAGGACGTGGATACCGGCGTGCGCCGGTATGACGGTGAGGGGCGCCGCGACGTTCCACTTGTGCCGCCGTGACGGTGAGGGATGCCGCGACTCCTCCGGCTCGTCACCCCGGCGCACGTCGGGGTCCACGGCGAGGCGATCGGTTTTCGCGACGACGTTTCTGGCGTGTGGCGTGTCGCGAAAACCGTGCACCGAGGCCGTGGATACCGGCGTGCGCCGGTATGACGGTGAGGGTTGCGGTTTCGGCGAGGCTGAAACGAAAAGGGGGCGCCTCGCGGCGCCCCCTTTTCGACATTGGCGGATCGATCAGCCGCCGAAGGCGCGCTGGCACCAGGCCAGGAGCGGTGCCCACGTGAAGCCAAGGATCAGCAGCGCGAGGGCGTTGATCGACAGCACCCAACGGGCCGGGGCATCGGCGGTGGCGTGGACGTCGGTGCCTTCGGCCGGCGCGTCGAAGTACATGACCTTGACCACGCGCAGGTAGTAGTAGAGACCGATGATGGCCGCGACCGCGCCGACGATGGCGAGCCACAGCATGCCCGCGTCGACCGCGGCCTTCAGGACCAGCAGCTTGCCGAAGAAGCCGAACAGCGGCGGCACGCCGGCGAGCGAGAACATCACCAGCAGCATCATGAAGGCGAACCACGGCGAACGCTGGTTCAGGCCGCGCAGGTCGTCGATCTCCTCGCACTCGAAGCCCGAGCGCGAGAGCACGAGGATCATGCCGAACGCGGCGGCGCTGGTCAGCGCGTAGCTCACGGCGTAGAACATCGCGGCCGAATAGCCCTCCGGACCGGCGTTCACCAGGCCGAGCAGGAGGTAACCCATGTGCGAGATGGTCGAATAAGCCAGCAGGCGCTTCAGGTTGGTCTGCACGATGGCGACGAGGTTACCGATCGCGAGCGACA
The DNA here is from genome assembly GCF_900111665.1 of Luteibacter sp. 329MFSha. NCBI lineage: Bacteria > Pseudomonadati > Pseudomonadota > Gammaproteobacteria > Lysobacterales > Rhodanobacteraceae > Luteibacter > Luteibacter sp. 329MFSha. The sequence goes on from NZ_FOJE01000001.1 coordinate 1,615,271, forward strand.
GCACCGCGAGCACGGCCAGCATCAGCTGCCACTGCGGCGCGAGACCCGACGTGCCGCCGGCGATGTCGCCCATGCCGGTCGACAGCAGGCGGTAGGCCATGCCGAACGCGGCCAGCTTCTGCGCCGAACCGATGAACACGGTGACGGCGGTCGGCGAGCCCTGATAGACGTCCGGAATCCACATGTGGAAAGGCGCCGCGCCGAGCTTGAAGCCGATGCCGACGATCATGAAGACCAGGCCGAACAGCAGCAGCGTCTTCCACTCGGCGCCGACGATCGCGGCGTGGATCGCGTGCAGGTCGAGGCTGTGGGTGGCGCCATACACCATGGACATGCCGTACAGCAGCATGCCGGAGGCGAGCGCGCCCAGGACGAAGTACTTGATCGCCGCTTCGGACGACAGGCGCGAATCGCGGTTGAGCGCGACCAGGGCGTACGACGACAGCGTCAGGAGTTCGAGGCCCAGGTAGACGGTGACCAGGCTACCGGCGGACACCAGGAACATGATGCCGACGGTGGCGAAGATCGTCAGCGTGTAGAACTCGCCGAACGGGATCGCCCGCTCCTTAAGGTACGGACGCGCGTAGACGAAGATCACCGCGGTGATCAGCAGCGAGAACAGCTTCAGCACCTCCGCGACACCGTCGCGGACGAACATGCCGCTGAACGCGGTGACCGGCGGCGTCGGCGACCCGCTGACGACCAGATACGCGCCGACCAGCAGCACGAGGATGGAGAGCCAGTGGACCGTGCCCTTCTGGCCCGGCTTGAGGTACGCATCCAGCAGGAGCAGCACGCAGGCCGCGACCACGAGGTAGACCTCGGGGAGCAGGATCAGGATGTCGTTGATACTCGGCATGATTATTCCCGATCAGACTTTGGTGATGGCCAGCTGCTCGACGATACGAGCGACCGAGGCGTCCATCAGGTGGACCAGCGGTTCGGGCCAGATGCCGAAGAGCAGCACGCCCGCGGCGAACGCGCTCAGCATGAAGATCTCGCGACCGTTGACGTCCTTCAGTTCCGCCACGTGCTTGTTGGTGATGTCGCCCCAGAGGACACGCTTCACCATCCATAGCGTGTACGCGGCGCCGATGATCAGCGTGAACGCGGCGAACAGCGCGATCCACGGATTGGCGCTGAAGGCGGCGAGGATGACCATGAACTCGCCGACGAAGCCGCTCGTACCCGGCAGACCGCTGTTGGCCATGGCGAACAGGACGTAGAACGGGGCGAAGACCGGCATCACGTTGATGACGCCGCCGTAGTCCTTGATCTGGCGCGAATGCAGGCGGTCGTAGAGCACGCCGATGCAGCTGAACATCGCGCCGGAGATGAAGCCGTGCGAGATCATCTGGACCATCGCACCCTGCATGCCGAGACGCGCGGCATCCGGATCGTTGGTCTCACGGACCAGCAGGAAGCCCATGAAGATGCCCAGGGTGACGAAACCCATGTGCGCGATGGACGAGTACGCCACCAGCTTCTTCATGTCCTGCTGCACGAGCGCGATGTAGCCGATGTAGCAGACGGCGATCAGGCTGAGCACGATGATCAGCCACGCGAACTCGTGCGAGGCGTCCGGCGTGATCGGCAGGCTGAAGCGCAGGAAGCCGTAGCCACCGATCTTCAGCATCACGGCCGCCAGCACCACCGAACCGCCGGTGGGCGCTTCGACGTGGGCGTCGGGCAGCCAGGTGTGCACCGGCACCATCGGCACCTTGATCGCGAAGCCCAGCAGGAAGGCGAAGAACAGCCAGGTCTGCTCGGTCATCGTCAGGTGGACGTTGGCCATGTCCGACATGGCGAAGCTGCCGCCGGTCTTGTGATACAGGTAGATCAGGCCGATCAGCATGAAGATCGAGCCGAAGAACGTGTAGATGAAGAACTTCAGCGTCGCGTAGACGCGGCGCGGGCCGCCCCAGATACCGATGAGGATGAACATCGGGATCAGCATCGCTTCGAAGAACACGTAGAACAGCATCGCGTCCGTCGCGCAGAACACGCCGACCATCGCGCCCTCGAGAACCAGCATCGCGGCCATGTACTGGTGCGGCTTGTTCTGGATGACTTCCCACGCGCCGACGATGACCAGGATCTGGACGAAGGTGGTGAGGACGATCAGGGCGACGGAGATGCCGTCGACCGCGAGCGAGTAGTTGATGCCCAGCGACGGGATCCAGCTCATCGATTCCGAGAGCTGGAGCGTGCCGGTGGCGGCATCGTAGGCGGGCAGGAGGGCCAGGCTGGCGGCGAACGTGGCGACCGCGACCAGGAGCGAGATCCAGCGGGCGAGGCCTGGGCGACCGGCGCCGGCCAGCAGCACCGGGATGGCGCCGACGACCGGAAGCCAGATCAGCAGGCTGAGCAAGTGATTCGACATAGAGCTCGTTTCCCTTATTGCCCGATCAGCCAGTACCCGCCGAGAAGCAGGATGAGGCCGAGGATCATGGCGAAGGCGTAGTGGAAGAGGAATCCGGATTGCAGGCGGCGGGTGCCGCTCGCGATGCGCTGCACCAGGCCGGCCGAGCCGTTCACGATGGCGCCGTCGATGATGGCGGCGTCGCCCACCTTCGAGAGGCCTTCGCCGAGCTTCACGCCACCCTTCGCGAACACCGCGAAGTAGAGTTCATCGATCCAGTACTTTTGGTTCAGCACCTCGTACACCGGCTTCAGCGCGCTCTTCGCCTTGTCGGCGACGGTCGGGTTGAACAGGTACACGTAGGTCGCCACCGCGAAGCCGGCGAACGCCAGCCAGAACGGCGCGGCCGTGAAACCGTGCAGGCCCATGCCGAAGGCGCCGTGGAACTCGTGCGCGAGTTCGCCCAGGACGTTGTTCGCCTCGTCGACGTGGATCGCCTTGCCGAACCAGTCGCCGAAGAGCATCGGGCCAACGGTGAAGAAGCCGATGAGGATCGACGGGATGGCCAGCAACACCAGCGGCACCGTGACGACCCAGGGCGATTCGTGCGGCGCGTGCTCGAGGACGCCCGGCGTGTGATGGCCATGGTCGTCGTGCGCGTCGTCGTGATGGTCCGCATGGGCGTCGTGGCCGTGGCCATGCGCCTTGTGCTCCACCGTGAAGCGCTCCTTGCCATGGAAGGTCATGTAGAGCAGGCGGAAGCTGTACAGCGAAGTGACGAACACACCCGCCAGCACGCAGAAGTATGCGTAGTTCGCGCCCCAGCGATGCGACTCGCCGACGGCCTCGATGATGGCGTCCTTCGAGTAGAAGCCCGAGAAGAACGGCGTGCCGGCGAGGGCCAGCGAGCCGATCCACATCGTGATCCACGTGACCGGCATGTACTTGCGCAGGCCGCCCATGTAGCGCATGTCCTGCTCGTGGTGCATGCCGATGATCACCGAACCCGCGCCGAGGAACAGCAGCGCCTTGAAGAAGGCGTGGGTCATCAGGTGGAACACGGCCCCGCTATAGGCGGACACGCCCAGCGCGACGGTCATGTAGCCCAGCTGCGAGAGCGTGGAGTACGCGATGACGCGCTTGATGTCGTTCTGCACGATGCCGATGAGGCCCGTGAACAGGGCGGTCGTGGAACCGATGACGAGGATGAACGAGAGCGCGCCCTCGGTCAGCTCGAAGATCGGCGACATGCGCGCGACCATGAAGATGCCCGCGGTCACCATCGTGGCGGCATGGATCAGCGCCGAGATGGGGGTCGGGCCTTCCATGGAGTCCGGCAGCCACACGTGCAGCGGGACCTGGGCGGATTTGCCCATGGCGCCGATGAACAGCAGGATGCCGATCACGGTGGCGGCATCCCACGCGTGGTTCTGCGTGATCTGCAGCGTCTTGCCGACCAGCGTCGGCGCCGCGTCGAACGCGGTCTGGTAGTCGAGCGTCTTCAGGAAGAACAGGATCGCGGCGATGCCGAGCAGGAAGCCGAAGTCGCCGACGCGGTTGACCAGGAACGCCTTGAGGTTCGCGAAGATCGCCGTCGAGCGCTTGTACCAGAAGCCGATCAGCAGGTACGACACCAGGCCCACCGCTTCCCAGCCGAAGAACAGCTGCATGAAGTTGTTGCTCATGACGAGCATCAGCATCGAGAAGGTGAACAGGGAGATGTAGCTGAAGAAGCGCTGGTAGCCCGGGTCGTCCGACATGTAGCCGATGGTGTACAGGTGCACCAGCAGCGACACGAAGGTGACCACCACCATCATCATGGCGGTGAGGCGGTCGACCATGAAGCCGACCGACGCGTGGAAGTTGCCGATCTCGAACCAGGTGTAGACATCCTGGTTGAAGTTCTGCGCGCCGCCCCAGACGAGCTGGTAGAGCACGTGGAACGACAGGCCGCAGGCGATGGCGACACCGAGGATGGTCGCGGTGTGCGCCCCTGCCCGGCCGATCAGCTTGCCGAAGAGGCCGGCCAGGATCGAGCCCGCCAGCGGTGCGAGCGCGATCGTCAGCAGGATTGAAAGCGAGAGACTCATCGGATCAACCCTTCATGCTGTCGATTTCGGCGACGTTGATCGTGCTGCGATTGCGGAACAGCAGGACCAGGATCGCCAGGCCGATGGCGGATTCCGCCGCGGCCACGGTGAGGATGAAGAACACGAAGACCTGGCCGCCGACGTCGCCGAAGAAGCGCGAGAAGGCCACGAAGTTGGTGTTCACCGCCAGGAGCATCAGCTCGATCGCCATCAGCAGCACGATCACGTTCTTGCGGTTGATGAAGAGTCCGGCGACCGCGATACAGAAGAGGATCGCGCCGAGGACGATGTAATGGGAAAGCGTGATCACGGGGCATTCTCCTGCGGGGGCGCGACGACCGGGGCCGGCGAGACCGAGGCCGGCTGTTCGACCGGGACCTTCACGACGCGGACGCGGTCGGTGGCCTGGACCACGACCTGCTGCGACGCCGACTGATGACGGACGCCGAGGCGCTGGCGCAGCGTCAGGGCGACGGCGGCGACGATGCCGACGGTGAGGATCAGCGCGGCGATCTCGAACGGCAGCAGGAAGTCGGTGTAGAGCGCCTTGCCGAGCCAGGCGACGTTGGACTCGCCCGCCGGATTGGGACCCAGCGTGTGGGCGTGCATCGACTTCACGCCGATCATCGCCAGCATCTCGACCAGCATGACCACGGCCACGACGATGCCGACCGGCAGGTAGCGGATGAAGCCCTCGCGGACGACCTCCTGCTTGATGTCGAGCATCATGACCACGAACAGGAACAGCACCATCACCGCGCCCACGTAGACGACCACGAGGGCGATGGCGAGGAACTCGGCTTCGGCCAGCAGCCAGACGCAGGCCATGCTGAAGAAGGTCAGCACCAGCGAGAGCACGGCGTGGACCGAGTTCTTCACGGCAATGACCATCAGGGCGCCGATGACGGCCACCCCACCGAAAAGGTAGAAACAGATGAGTTGGAGCAGATCGGTATTCATCGCGTAGGTCTCCGTGCGCTCAGCGGTAAGCCGCGTCTTGCGCGCGGGCGGCGGCGATGTCCTGCTCGAAGCGGTCACCGATGGCCAGCAGCTGGGCCTTGGTCACCACGTTCTCGCCACGGTGCTCGAAGTGGTACTCGTGCACGTGCGTCTCGACGATCGAGTCGACCGGGCAGCTCTCTTCGCAGAAACCGCAGAAGATGCACTTGAACAGGTCGATGTCGTAACGCGTCGTGCGGCGCTGGCCGTCTTCCGGGCGCGGCGCCGAGTCGATGGTGATCGCCAGCGCGGGGCACACGGCCTCGCACAGCTTGCACGCGATGCAGCGTTCTTCACCGTTGGCGTAACGGCGAAGGGCATGCAGGCCACGGAAGCGGTTCGACTTCGGGATGTGCTCGAAGGGATAACGCATCGTGTACTTGGGGCTGAACATGTAGCGCATGGTCAGGCCCATGCCCTTGAACAGCTCGAGCAGCAGCAGGCTCTTGAAATAATGGGTTACGCGGGACATGGCTCTTTAGGCTCCCGTGCCGATGTGGACCCAGCCGAAATACTTCATGCAGCCGGCGACGAGGACCCAGACGATGGTGATGGGGATGAAGACCTTCCAGCCGAGACGCATGATCTGGTCGTAGCGGTAGCGCGGGAAGCTCGCGCGGAACCACAGGAACAGGAAGGCGAAGACGAAGACCTTGGCGAACAGCCAGAGGAAGCTGGCGTGGCCGAGGACGCCCCACGACTCGGGGAACGGCGAGAGCCAGCCGCCGACGAACAGGATCGAGGCGAGGAAGCTCACGAGGATCATGTTGGCGTATTCGGCCAGGAAGAACAGCGCGAACGGCGAGCCGGAGTACTCCACGTGGAAACCGGCGACGATCTCCGATTCGCCTTCCGCGACGTCGAACGGCGCGCGGTTGGTTTCGGCCACGCCGGACACGAAGTAGATGACGAAGACCGGCAGCAGCGGGATCCAGTACCAGCTGAGCGCCCCGCCCGCCTGGGCGTCGACGATGGCCGTCAGGTTCAGGCTGCCCGTCAGCACCAGCACGCAGACGATGGACATGCCCATCGCCAGCTCGTACGAGATCACCTGCGCCGCGGCGCGCATGGCGCCGAGCATGGCGTAACGCGAGTTGGACGCCCAGCCGGCCAGGATGATGCCGTAGACGCCCATCGAGGTCATGGCCAGCAGGTAGAGCACGCCGGCGTTGACGTTCGCGAGCACCACGCCCGGGCTGAAGGGCACCACGGCCCACGCGCACAGCGCCGGCACCAGGGCCAACATCGGCGCCAGGTAGTACAGGAACTTGTTCGCGTTGGTCGGGAGGACCACTTCCTTCAGCAGCAGCTTGACGACGTCCGCGAAGGCCTGCAGCAGGCCGGCGGGGCCGACCTTGTTGGGCCCCATGCGCACGTGCATCCAGCCCAGCACCTTGCGTTCCCACCAGACGTAGAGTGCGACGCCGATGACCAGCGGCAGCACGATCGCCAGGATGAAGAGCACCGGCAGCAAGAGGTGGTCGAAGAGTTGATCGGCCATGGTTTACGCCTTGCTCAGGGTGATGGCCGCGCCGTACGGGGGCAGCATCGCGGTTTCGGAATGCGCGGCCTCGATCCACGCGGCGCCGTTGGGCACCGCGGCATCGATCGCCACCGGCAGGACGGCGTCGCCGATGCGGGCGTTGCCACCGGCGGCGAGGCCGAGCGTGGCGGCGTCATCCGCGTTGATGCGGATGGCGGCCGGACGGTTCAGCGGATGCGCGTTGAGCGCGCCGGCACGACGCAGCACCGCGTCGCCGCGATAGATCGGCGTGGTGGCCAGGCGCGAGAACGTTACGCCGGACCCACGCGTCGCCAGCTGCGCGCGAGCCTCGGAAGCGCGCTCCGTGAGGCCCTCGCGCAGTCCCGCGAGATCGTCGAACTCGAAGCCCGGCAGACCCAGCGAACCGCCCAGCGCACGCAGCACCTTCCAGCCCGCGCGTGCCTCGCCCGGCGCCTTCGCGCCGGCCACGACGGCCTGCGCGTTGCCTTCGACGTTGACCAGCGTGCCGTCGATTTCCGGCGTGAGGCCGATCGGCAGGATGACGTCCGCGGAGTCCTTCAGCGCGTCGCTCGCATAGGCGGCGAACGCGACGACGGTCTGCGCCGAGTGCATCGCCTGCTGCGCGAGCGCGCCGTCGGCGAAGTCGTGCGGCGGCTCCACGTTGTAGAGGATGTAGCCCTTGCGCGGCTGCGCCAGCATGGCGCGCGCGTCGAGACCGCCCGCCGTCGGCAGCACGCCGACCGAGGCGAGACCGAGCGCGTTGGCGCCGACCGGGATCTCGTTGAACGCCGCGCCGGCGGCCTGCGCGATGAAGCGGGCGATGGCGCGCAGCCACGACGCTTCCGGGTGCGTGACCGCGGCCTGGCCGAGGATCACGACCGCGCCATCGGTCGACAGCGCCTTGAAGGCGTCGCGATGCGCGTCGGTGGTCTCGACGCCCGCGAGCGCGGCGGCGATCGACTCCGGCACGGTCGCGCCGTTCTCGCCGGCGGCCTTCGCCAGGACGAGGAGTTCGTTCACCAGCGCGTGCGGCGCGGCGACGGACTCACCGGCCAGCGGGTAGTTGAAGTTGAAGTGCGCCGGGTTGACGGCGTACACCTTCGCGCCCTTCTTCACCGCCTGGCGGATGCGGTGGTTGAGGAGCGGGACTTCGTGGCGCAGGTCGGAGCCCACGAGCAGCGCGGACTTCACGGTGTCGAACGACGCGATGGTCGAGGCGAACGGCTTCGCGAACGCGTTGTCGGCGAAGTCGAGCTGACGCAGGCGATGGTCGACGTGCGCGCTGCCGAGGCCGCGCGCGAGACGGACGATGAGCTCGCCCTCCTCGTTCGAGGTGGCGCCGTGCACGAGCACGCCCAGATCCGAACCGGCGACGCTCTTGAGCGCCTCGCGGGCGACGGACAGCGCGTCGTCCCACGTGGTGGTCGACCACTGGCCGTTGCGCTTGACCATCGGCGCCTTGACGCGATCGGCCGCGTACAGGCCCTGGTGGCTGTAGCGGTCACGGTCCGAGAGCCAGCACTCGTTGATCGTCTCGTTGTCGCGCGGCACGTTGCGCAGCACTTCGCCGCGACGCGTGTGCATCCACAGGTTGGAGCCCAGCGCGTCGTGGTAACCGACGGACGGGCGGGCGATCAGTTCCCAGGCGCGCGCCTGGAACTGGAACGGCTTGTTGGTCAGCGCGCCGACCGGGCAGACGTCGATGATGTTGCCCGACAGTTCGCTCTCGATCGTCTTGCCGATATAGGTACCGATCTCCAGGCCTTCGCCACGGCTCATGCCGCCGAGTTCGTACGTGCCGGCGATCTCGCTGGTGAAGCGGACGCAGCGCGTGCACTGGATGCAGCGCGTCATCTCGGTCGCGATCAGCGGCCCGATGTTCTCGTCGGCGACGGTGCGCTTGCGCTCGTTGTAGCGCGACACGGAACGGCCGTAACCGAGGGAGACGTCCTGCAGTTCGCACTCGCCGCCCTGGTCGCAGATCGGGCAGTCGAGCGGATGGTTGATGAGCAGGAACTCCATCACGTTGCGCTGCGACTTGAGCGCCTTGTCCGAACGCGTGAAGACCTTCATGCCCTCGCCCACCGGCGTGGCGCAGGCCGGCGCGGGCTTCGGCATCTTCTCGATCTCCACCAGGCACATGCGGCAGTTGGCGGCGATCGGGAGCTTGCGGTGGTAGCAGAAGCGCGGGATGGGGATGCCGACGGCGTCGGCCGCCTGGATGATCATCGACCCCTTGGCTACCTGCACCGGAACGCCGTCGATCTCGATGTTGACGAGGTCCGGCGCGGCATTGGCTACGGGCTGCGCACTCATGCAGCGACTCCAGTGGTGACCGTGTCAGCCGGGCCGTCGACGATGGAACGGCCGTGCTTCACGTAGTATTCGAATTCGTGCCAGAAGTGGTACAGGAAGCCCTGCACCGGCCACGCGGCGGCTTCGCCGAACGCGCAAATGGTGTGGCCTTCGATCTGGCCGGCCACGGCCTTCAGGCGATGCAGGTCGTCTTCCGTGCCCCTGCCTTCCACGATGCGCGAGAGCACGCGGTACATCCAGCCGGTGCCTTCGCGGCACGGGGTGCACTGGCCGCACGACTCCGCCTTGTAGAAGCGCGAGATGCGATGGCAGGCACGGACCATGCAGGTCGTCTCGTCCATCACGATCACGGCGCCGGAACCCAGGCCCGAACCCGCCTTCTGCAGCGAGTCGTAGTCCATGGTGCATTCCATGATCTTCTCGGCCGGCAGCACCTTCATCGAGGAGCCGCCCGGGATGACCGCCTTGAGCTTGTTGCCGCCGCGAACGCCGCCGGCCAGCTGCAGCAGGTCGGCGAACGACGTGCCCAGCCTGATCTCGAAGTTGCCCGGGTTGTTGACGTGGCCGGAGACCGAGAAGATCTTCGGGCCGCCGTTGTTCGGCTTGCCGATGTTGAGGAACCACTCCGCGCCGTTGCGCAGGATCGCCGGCACCGAGGCGTACGTCTCGGTGTTGTTGATCGTGGTCGGACGGCCGTACAGGCCGAAGCCGGCCGGGAACGGCGGCTTGAAGCGCGGCTGGCCCTTCTTGCCTTCCAGCGATTCCATCAACGCGGTTTCTTCGCCGCAGATGTACGCGCCGGCGCCGAGGGCGTTGTAGATGTCGACGTCGATGCCCGAACCGGCGATGTCCTTGCCGAGCAGGCCCGCGGCGTAGGCTTCCTTCAGCGCCTCTTCGATGTGCTCGAACGGCTCGTGATGGAACTCGCCACGCAGGTAGTTGTAGGCGACGGTCGAGCCCGTGCAGTAGCACGCGATCGCCAGGCCTTCGATGACCGCGTGCGGATTGAACCGCAGGATGTCACGGTCCTTGCAGGTGCCCGGCTCGGATTCGTCCGAGTTGCACAGGATGTACTTCTGCCCCGGCGCGTTGCGCGGCATGAACGACCATTTCAGGCCCGTGGGGAAGCCTGCGCCGCCGCGACCGCGCAGCGAGCTCTTCTTGATCTCTTCGATCAGCGCGGCCGGATCCGGCTTCTCGGCCAGGATCTTGCGCCACGCCTTGTAACCGTCGACCTTCTCGTAGTTCTCGAGGGCCCAGGGCTTTTCGAAATGCAGGGTCGTGTAGACGACCTGGTGTTCCTGCGGAGCGGGTCCGACGGGACCGGTAGTGCTAGCCATTGCCCTTACCTCACTTCAGACCGTCGAGGATCGCGTCGACCGATTCGGTCGTCAGCTTCTCGTGGTAGTGACCGTTGACGACCATCATCGGGGCGCCGGCGCATGCCGCCAGGCACTCCTCTTCCTGCTTGAGGTAGATACGGCCGTCGGCCGTGCTCTCGCCGGTGCGGATACCGAGCTTCTTCTCGCAATGGCGGACGAGGCCTTCGGCGCCGTTGAGCCAGCAGGAGATGTTGGTGCAGATGGCGACGTTGTTGCGGCCCACGGGCGTGGTCTCGAACATCGAGTAGAAGCTCGCGACTTCGTACGCCCAGATAGGCGGCAGGTCGAGGTACTTCGCGACCGCCGTGATCAGTTCATCCGTGAGGTAACCCTGGTTCTGTTCCTGCGCGCCCATGAGCGACTGGATCAGCGCCGAACGCTTGCGATCCGGCGGGAACTTGGACACCCAGTGGTCGATGTGGCTGCGGGTGTGATCGTTGAGCGCGACGAGAGGATCGACGTCCTTCACCTGCTCGAAATGACCGGTGGCTTTCATGATTCAGTTCACTCCGTCGACTTAGCGGTCGACTTCGCCGAAGACGAGATCGTAGGTGCCGATCATCGCGACGACGTCGGCGAGCATGTGGCCCCGTACGATCGCGTCCATCGAGGACAGGTGCGCGAAGCCGGGCGCGCGCAGGTGCACGCGGAAGGGCTTGTTCGCACCGTCGGACACGAGGTAGCAGCCGAATTCACCCTTCGGTGCCTCGACGGCGGAATATGTCTCGCCGGCCGGCACGCCATAGCCCTCGGTGAAGAGCTTGAAGTGGTGGATGAGCGCTTCCATGTCGTTTTTCATTTCTTCACGACTGGGCGGCGCGACCTTGTAGTTCTGCACCATGACCGGGCCCGGATTGGCCTTCAGCCACTCGACGCACTGGCGGATGATGCGGTTGGACTGGCGCATTTCCTCGACGCGCACGAGGTAGCGGTCGTAGCAGTCGCCGTTGACGCCGACGGGGATGTCAAAGTCCATCTTGTCGTAGGCGGCGTAGGGCTGCTTCTTGCGCAGATCCCATGCGATGCCCGAACCGCGCAGCATCGCGCCGGTCATGCCCCAGGCCTGCGCCTTCTCGGGATCGATGACGCCGATGCCGACCGTGCGCTGCTTCCAGATGCGGTTGTTGGTGAGCAGCGCCTCGTATTCGTCGACGCGCTTCGGGAAGTCGTTCGTGAACTCGGTGAGGTAATCGAGCATCGACCCCTCGCGCCACGCGTTCAGGCGCTTCAGGTCACCGCCCTTGTGCCACGGCGACTCGCGATACTGCGGCATCTGCTCCGGCAGGTCGCGGTAGACGCCGCCCGGGCGGTAGTACGTGGCGTGCATGCGCGCGCCCGACACGGCCTCGTAGACGTCCATCAGTTCTTCGCGTTCGCGGAACGCGTAGAGGAACACGGCCATCGCGCCGAGATCGAGCGCGTTCGAGCCCACCCACATGAGGTGGTTCAGGATACGGGTGATCTCGTCGAACATCGTGCGGATGTACTGCGCGCGGACGGGCGCCTCGATCCCCAGGAGGTTCTCGATGGCGCGCACGTAGGCGTGCTCGTTGCACATCATCGACACGTAGTCGAGACGGTCCATGTAACCGATCGACTGGTTGAACGGCTTCGACTCGGCGAGCTTCTCGGTGCCACGGTGCAGCAGGCCGATGTGCGGATCGGCACGGACGATCGTCTCGCCGTCCATTTCCAGCACGAGGCGCAGCACGCCGTGCGCAGCGGGATGCTGCGGACCGAAGTTCATCGTGTAATTGCGGATTTCTTCCACGGCTTAATTCTCCCGCCAGTGATCGGCGGATTCCGCCCTGGCCTGATCGAGGTCGGCGTCGTTGCGGATCGTGCGCGGCACCAGCACGCGCGGCTCGATCGAGACCGGTTCATAGACGACGCGCTTCTGCTCGGGGTCGTAGCGGACCTCGACGTTGCCGATCAGCGGGAAGTCCTTGCGGAACGGATGACCCACGAAACCGTAGTCGGTGAGGATGCGGCGAAGATCCGGATGACCATCGAAGATGATGCCGTACAGATCGAACGTCTCGCGCTCGAACCAGTCGGCGCCCGGCCAGATCGGCGTGATCGACGGCACGACCGGGAACGCGTCGTCCTCGCAGAACGCGCGCAGGCGGATGCGCTGGTTGAGTTCGACCGACAGCAGGTGGATCACGGCCGCGTAGCGGCGCGGCTGCTCGACGCCGCGCGGACGCTCGGCCCACGTGAAGCGGCCGACGGCCTGGCCTTCGACGCCGCGGGAGAAGCTCTCGCCCTGCGCGGTATCGGTGTCCCACTCGGTCTGGCCGTAGCTGAGGTAGTCGACGCCACAGACGTCGATGACGGTCGTGAAGCGGAAGCCCGCCTCGTCGCGCAGCGCCGTGGCGACGGCGATCAGGTCACGCGGGGCCACCTCGGCGGTGACTTCGTTGCGCTCGACCTTCACCGTCAGCATGTCGCCGAAGCGCGCGCCGAGGCGTTCGACCAGCGAGGTCTCGTTAGTAACGCTCATGTGCGAAGCCCTGTTAACGCGCGATCGTGTGGGTGCGGCGGATCTTTTTCTGCAGCTGCAGGATGCCGTGGATCAGCGCTTCGGCGGTCGGCGGGCAGCCCGGCACGTAGATGTCGACCGGAACGATGCGATCACAGCCGCGCACGACCGAATAGGAGTAGTGGTAGTAGCCGCCGCCATTGGCGCACGACCCCATCGAGATGACCCACTTCGGCTCGGGCATCTGGTCGTAGACCTTGCGCAGCGCGGGGGCCATCTTGTTGACCAGCGTGCCGGCGACGATCATCACGTCGGACTGGCGCGGGCTGGGACGGAACACGACGCCGAAGCGATCGAGATCGAGGCGCGCCGCGCCGGCGTGCATCATTTCGACCGCGCAGCAGGCGAGGCCGAAGGTCATCGGCCACATCGAGCCGGTACGCGCCCAGTTCATGAGGGCGTCGACGCTGGTGACGCCGAAGCCGCGCTGCGGGACCGGCGCGTCGCCGTTGGGACGAATGATGTCGTCGACGAGGTTCAGCGGTTCCGGGTTGTGCATCACCCGGTCGATGGTGGTCATCACTCCCATTCGAGTGCTCCCTTCTTCCAGACGTAGGCGAAACCGACCACGAGCAGGGCCAGGAACAGGGCCATCTCGATCAGCGCGATCGCGCCGATCTTGTCGAACACCACCGCCCAGGGAAACAGGAAGGCAATTTCGAGGTCGAAAATGATGAAGAGGATCGCGATCAGGTAGTAGCGCACGTCGAACTTCATGCGCGCGTCCTCGAAGGCCTCGAAGCCGCACTCGTAGGGCGAGAGCTTCTCGGCGTCGGGGCGGCGCGGCCCGGCGAGCATGCCGAGCACCATGAGGACGATACCTAGGCCTGCGGCCACGGCGATGAACAACAGGACGGGCCAATATTGGGCAAGCACGATGCTGCGTACCTCCGCGCCTCACTGGGCGCATCAGTGACCGTCGGCGGGGACGAGCGGTCCGGCTAGTGTCGCCGGAGCTTTTATCGAATCGATCCAAATGGTCCGATCCGTGCCGGCGCAGGTTGCGCGCCAACGACTCCGGATATCCACAATCTCACGTTGGGGAACCGATCTATTGTACCAGTGCGTGCAGGTATCCCGACAAGCCTTAACGGCGGAAAAACTGCATCGGGATGGTGCAATCGCAGGGTTTTCGCCCCATCGGACGGACCGCCGCCGTCACATGGTCTGGGTCGGACGCTCCGAGGCGAGCGTTCCCGCGAGCAGCCCCTCGATGCGCTGCCGCGCGGCTTCGCTCTCGGGGGACTCGTTGAATTGCACGCCGACGCCGGCGGTGCGATTGCCCTGTGCACCCACCGGCGTGATCCAGACCACCCTGCCGGCCACGGAGAGGCGCTCGTTCTCGTCGATCAGGGTGACCAGCAGCGCGACCTCGTCGCCCAGGCTGTAGCGCTGGGCCGTGGGGGCGAACAGGCCGCCGGTCTTCAGGTAGGGCATGTACGAGATGTACAGGGAATTCACGTCCTTGATCTTCAGCGAGAGGATGCCCTGTCGCGGCGAGGAGGCTGTGGCATTCATGGACGATGGATTCCCTGGAGTCGAGGCATGCTAACTAGGCGGCGGGCCGGGCGACAAGCCCGACCGGCTCGGGATCCGCCCCCACCCAGCCGTAGCGGTCGTAGATCCACGGGGTCGACAGGTCGGCCGTGAGTTTCACGAAGGCCGGGCCCGCCGCATGGCGCAGCGCCAGCACCCAGCCCTCGCCGGAGCGTTCCAGCGGCGCGCGGCGCCATGGCCACACCGCCACGCCCTGCCCGTCCGCCAGCACGATCCGGACCCGGGCACGGGCGAGCGGGCCGGGGTGCCACGGCAGCCGGACGGTACCGCCGGTCAGGGCGGGCGGCGGACGATCGAAGCGTTCGGGCCGCGACGCGACGCGGAGCATCCGCTTACGGCTGAGCGCCATCTGCGTGTGATGCTCCAGCACGGCGGCCGTCTTGGTCGCCTGCCGCTGGGCGTCGGCATCCGGGACGATCAGGTCCTCGGGAGCCGACCGCTCGGTACCGTGGACCATGTAGGTAAGGACGTCAGCGGTGCTGCCGGCGGCTGCCAGGGCCAGCCGCGCCAGCACGTGCGCCGAACCGTGGTCGGGGTGGGTGTCGCCCAGATCGGGGATGACGACGAGATTGGGACGGGTCCGCTCGACGACGCGGCGCACGGCGCTCAACGCCTGGCCATGCCGTTCACGGAGCTCCGAAGTCACCTGCATGTCGTGCCACCCCAGCGCATGGAGGTGATCGGGGCCGACGCCGAGACGAGCGAGTGCCGCGGCGACCTCGCGACGACGACGGGCGCCCCATCGCGCGCGGTCCGTCGCGCCCACGACGATCCGCCGTTCGAGCCAGCGCTGGGGCCAGGGATTGTCGTCGCCGTCGGTCAGGAGGAGCACGTCCACCCGTCCGCCGGACGCGAGCGTGCGCTGGATCAGCAGACCGGCCGCCAGCGACTCGTCGTCCGGATGGGGCGCGACGACGAGGAGACGGGTGCTGCCGTCGATGGTCGGGTGGCGGGACACGGAGGGATCCTTGGGCGACACGTCGGGCCGATTAGGACCGAATCCGCGATAAGGGCGCGTCAACGCCAGGCCGCGATCAGCTCGAGCAGCACCAGATCGGCGCGGAGCGGGCCGCGCAGCGCGTCGCGCGCGCGGTTGGCCTTGCCGTACCAGGTGTCGAGCGATTCGTCGTCGAGCTGACTGTCGAGCGGCGGCGCCGTGCCCGCGGCGCGGGCGCGAAGTTCGTCGGTGGCGGCCTGCGCGGCGAACCACAGGTAGCGCGCCGGATCGGCGGCCTGCCAGCGCTTCACCACCTCCATGGCGTCGCCACGGCCGGCGGCGAGCGCTTTCAGGTCGTTCCGCACCTCGCCGCGCTGCTTCAGCGCGCCGTCCGTGGCCCACGCCCGCGCCATGCCGGGATTGCCGCCTGCCGCTTCCAGCGCCGCCGGCGCATCGGCGACGCCCTCCCCACGCAGCCACGCGAGCGAGGCATCCCGCGACGGGACGAGGAAATCGATGCGCTGGCAACGGCTGCGGATCGTCGCCGGCAGGCGCGCGGGCTCGTCGGCCACGAGCACGAGCAGCGTCGACGGCGTCGGCTCTTCGAGTGTCTTCAGTAACGCGTTTGCGGCGGCCGCGTTCATGGCGTCGGCCGGATCGATCGTCACGACCTGCCAGCCGCCGAACTGACTGGCCATCGACAGGCGTTGAGAAAGATCTCGTATCTGGTCGACCACGATCTCGCTGCGCGTGACGCCGTCCTTGCGCAGCCCGAACGACAACGTGACGACGTCCGGATGCGTGCCGGCCGCGATCAACTGGCAACTGCGGCAGGTACCGCACGCCACGCCGTCGACGGGCTGCTGGCACAGCAGCCCTTTGACGAACGCGGCGAGGAAGTCGCGCTTGCCAAGCCCGGCGGGCCCTGCGAGCAGGAGCGCATGCGGCAGCGCATCGCGCTCGCGCCGCGACTGCAGCCGCGCCCAGGCATCCGCGTGCCACGGGCGCAGGCTCACGGCGCCACCCGCGCGAAGAGGCCGGCGAGGCCGGCCACGGCCTGGTCGAGAACGGCTTCGGCGGGCGCGCTGGCGTCGAGCACGCGGAACCGCGCGGGCTCCGCCGCGGCGCGCGCGCGATAGGTGTCGCGCACGCGCTCGAAAAACGCGTCGCTTTCGACTTCGATGCGATCGACCTCGCCGCGACCCGCGGCTCGCGCACGGCCGGTGGCCACCGGCAGGTCGAGCAGGAGCGTCACGTCGGGCACGAGGCCTTCGGCCGCCCAACGCTCGAGATCCGCGATGCGCTCGACCGGCTGGCGACGCCCGCCGCCCTGGTAGGCGTAGCTGGCATCCGTGAAGCGGTCGCACAGCACCCAGCGGCCCGCCGCGAGCGCGGGCTCGATCACCTGCCGCACGAGCTGCGCCCGGGAGGCGAACATGAGAAGCAACTCGGCCTCGGCCGTCAGTTCGTTGTTCGCCGCGTCGAGCACGAGGGCGCGCACGGATTCGCCGACGGCCGTGCCGCCCGGCTCGCGCGTCACCACCAGGTCGACGCCCTGCGCGCGCAGATGGGCTTCGAGCCCGCGCAGCAGCGTGCTCTTGCCGGCGCCTTCGCCTCCTTCGAGGGTGATCAAACGGCCGCGCTGGAGAGTGGTCACTGGCATCGCTTCAACTGGTAGCAGGCCACGGCCCGGTTATGGTCGGAGAGGGACGACGAGAAGACATGGCTGCCATCGCCACGCGCCACGAAGTACAGCTCGTCACCCGCCGCCGGATGCAGCGCCGCCTGGATCGCCGCGCGCCCCGGGAGGGCGATCGGCGTCGGCGGCAGGCCGGCGCGCGTGTACGTATTGTAGGGAGTGTCGGTGGTCAGGTCGCTCTTGTGGATGTTCCCGGCATACCCCGCGCCCATGCCGTAGATCACCGTGGGATCGGTCTGCAGGAGGATGTGCTGCCGCAGCCGGCGCACGAACACGCCGGCGATGCGCGGGCGCTCGTCCGCCCTGCCCGTCTCCTTCTCGACGATGGACGCGAGGATCAGCGCCTCGTAAGGCGTCGCGAGCGGCACGTCCTTGTCGCGATCGCTCCACGCGGCATCCAGCGTCTTCGTCATCGCGGCGTACGAGCGCTTGAGGATGCTCGATTCCGCATCGCCCTTCACGTAAGCATACGTCTCGGGGAGGAAGCGCCCTTCGGGATGTTCGCCGGGCGCGCCCAGCGACGTCATGAGCGCGGCGTCGTCCACGTCCGCCGTGTCGTGCCTGAGCGTTTCGACCGCGGCGAGCGCACGGCGCAGGTCGGCGAACGTCCAGCCATCGACGATGGTGAAATTGCGCTGCATGACCTTGCCGCTGGCCATGTCGGCGATCAGGTCGCGCGGCGTCATGCCGGGCCGCAACGCGTATTCGCCCGCGTGCAGGCGACCCGACGCGTGCATCTGCGTCGCGAGCACGCGCCAGTAGAGCGGCGAGGCCTGCGTGGCCTTGCGGTTGCGCAGGTCGCGGACGATGTCCTTGAAGGAGGCGCCACGCGCGACATCGATGCTCTGACCCGCCACCGGAACGTTCAGCGGCGAACGGGCGAACCGCGCCCAGTCGAACCACAGCCACGCTCCCGCGACGATCGCGGCGAGCACCACCACCAGCAGAATGACACGCCAGAGGGCGATGCCGCGCACTTTCATCGATCGGAATCCTTGCGTCCCATGGGCGACGGCAGGCCGATGTCCCGCCAGTGCGCCTGCAGCGCACGCGCGGCGGGACCGGCCTGCCATGTCCGGCCCTCGCAGGCCCGGACGGGGAGGATGCCGCGAACGGCCGACGTGAGGAAGACCTCGTCGGCCTCCAGGAGTCGGGCGAGGTTCATCCGGACCACCCGGACGTCGCGCACCGCGAGCACCTCGGCGCGCGCGACGCCCGCCACGCCGGCGCGGTCCACGGCGGGCGTCACGAGCTCGCCATCGAACACGGCGAAGAGGTTCGCGGCGGTCGCGCTGACGATGTCCCCGTCGATGTCCCGGAGCAGGCCTTCCCCGATCGCGGGATCGTCCCATTCGGCCCGCGCCAGCACCTGCTCGAGGCGATTGATGTGCTTCAGTCCGGCCAGCAACGGCTGCGCGGCGAGGCGCGTGTCGCAGACACGCACCGCGACGCCCTCCGAAGGGGCCCGCGCGTCGAGCGTGAGGGGCGAGACCGCGACGACCACGGTGGGCCGCGGCGTTGTCGGCGGCGCGTAACCGCGCTCGCCACCGCCACGGGTGACCGTCACGCGTGCGACCGCATCGGGCAGTCCCGCCGCAAGTCGCCCGAGCTCGACACGCAGCCTCGTCGTATCGGGCGGCGGAAAGCGCAGCCGTTCACAGCCCGCGAGAAGGCGTGCGGTGTGACGCTCCCACAACGGCATGCGGCCGTCGACGATGCGCAGCGTCTCGAAAAGCCCGTCGCCATAGAGCAGTCCGCGATCGGTCGCCGGCACCGAGCCGGCGTCGACGAAATCGACGGACAACCGCGGCGTCATGCCCCCTGCCCGAACACGCGCAACAGGCCGCGCGCCTTCGCACGCGTTTCGTCGAGTTCGCGCTCGGCGACGGAGTCGGTGACGATGCCCGCTCCCGCGCGCAGCGAGACGGTCGTGCCGTCCACCGCGAAGGTGCGGATGAGGATGTTGAGGTCCATGTCGCCATCGTCGTCGAGATAGCCGAGCGCGCCGGTGTACGCACCCCGCGGCTCCTGCTCGATGGCGCCGATGATTTCCATGCAGCGCACTTTCGGGCACCCCGTGATGGTGCCGCCCGGGAACGTCGCGGCGATGACCTGGCCGGGCGTGACGTCGGCACGCGCGCGACCACGCACGTTCGACACGATGTGGTGCACGTGTGCGTAGCTTTCGACGACCATGAGTTCGTCGACCTTCACGCTGCCCGGCACGCAGACGCGCCCGAGGTCGTTGCGCTCCAGGTCGATCAGCATCACGTGCTCCGCGCGCTCCTTCGGATGCGTCGTGAGTTCGCGGATGCGCGCCGCGTCGTCGTCGCCGGCCACGCGTGGACGCGTGCCCGCGATGGGCCGCGTCTGCAACACGCCGTCGCGCGATTCGACCAGGCGTTCGGGCGACGAGCTGACGACCGCCCAGCCAGGCCGCTGGATCATCCCCGCGAACGGTGCCGGGTTCGCGGCACGCAGCGCCCGCATGAGGCTCGCGGGTGCCGGCGGCGTGGCGAAGCGCGCGGTCCAGCGGCGCGACAGGTTGACCTGGAAGACATCGCCCGCGCGCAGGTGCTCGTGCACGCGCCGCACGCCATCGAGGAAACGCCCGGGGGCGTCTTCGTCGACCGCGTCGGGCAGCGCGAGCGGCATGTCTGGCATCACGGCGCCGAGATCCGCCGCAAGCACATCGAGCCATGCTTCCGCCCCCTCCTCCGCCACGAGGATCGTGCGCTGCTCGACGTGATCCACGATGGCGGCCGCCGGTGCGCGCATCGCGAAGGCGATCGGTGCGGAACCGGTCGACACGGGAAGGCGCAACGTCGGCTCGATCTGGCCGACGAGTTCATACGCGAGGTAGACGACCCAGCCGCCATGGAAAGGCAGGCCGTCGTCGACGCGCGGGCGACGGCGATCGCTCCATGCGCCATCGAGCGCGTCGAGGAAGCCTCCAGGCACGGCCACGCCACGCGCATCGCGCGTCACGCCATCACGCGACAGCGTGAGCGACGCATCACCGGCGGCGAAGAGGATGTCGAAGCGGGACTGGGGCGTGCCCGTGACGGCGCTGGCGAGCAGCGCGGGATAGCGCTCCGGATACGACGCGGCCGGCGCGAGGAGATCGCGCCGGCCGGCCAGGGTTCGCGTGACGAAAGCCAACGCGTCAGACGCGACGGAAGACGAGCGTGCCGTTCGTGCCGCCGAAACCGAACGAGTTCGACATCACCACGTCGAGGTCGGCCTTCTCGGCCTTGCCCGGCACGAGGTCCATGCCCAGCGCGGCGACTTCCGGATCGACGTCGACCAGGTTCATGGTCGGCGGGATGATGCCGTCGCGGATCGCGAGGATCGAGAAGATCGCCTCGACGCCGCCGGCGGCACCCAGCAGGTGGCCGGTGACCGACTTGGTCGAGCTGACCGCGAACTCGCCCTTCTTCGTGGCGTGGTCGCCGAACACGTTGCGGATGGCCTTCGCTTCGCCAAGGTCGCCGACCGGCGTCGACGTGCCGTGCGCGTTGACGTACTGCACGTCTTCCGGCTTCAGGCCGGCGTCATGCAGCGCGTTGCGCATGGCCAGTTCCGCGCCGTCGCCGCTCGGCGCGGTGATGTGGTACGCGTCGCCACTCATGCCGAAGCCGACGAGCTCCGCGAGGATGTTCGCGCCACGCGCCTTCGCGAATTCGTACTCCTCGAGCATCAGCATGCCCGCGCCGTTCGACAGCAGGAAGCCGTCGCGGCCCGTGTCCCACGGACGGCTGGCGTGCGTCGGATCATCGTTGCGGGTGGACATGGCCTTGGCCGAGCAGAACCCCGCCATCGCCGTCGGCGTGGTGGCGAATTCGGCACCGCCCGCGAGCATCGCGTCGGCGTCGCCGTACTGGATGAGGCGCATCGCCATGCCGATGTTGTGCGCGGCGGTGGTGCATGCGGACACGAGGGCGATGTTCGGACCCTTCATGCCGTGGTAGATGGAGAGATTGCCGGCGACCATGTTGATGATCGAGCTCGGCACGTAGAACGGCGACACCTTGCGCGGGCCCTTCTCGGCCAGTTCGAGCGCGGTGCCTTCGATCGTGTGCAGGCCGCCGATACCGGCGCCCGCCGCGATGCCGACACGGCCCGCGTTCTCGTCGGTGACGACGAGGCCCGACTGACGGAACGCATGCGTGCCGGCGACGATGCCGTAGTGGATGAACGGGTCCATCCGCTTGAAATCTTTCGCGATGGCGCGACGTTCGTCGTCCGGCGTGTCGGTGCCGGCGAAATACGCGTCGACGGGATCGAAATCCCTCACCTCGCCCGCGATGCGGGTGGTGTAGGCGCTGGCGTCGAAATCGGTGACAGGGCCGATGCCGCTGTTGCCTTCGACGACGTTCTTCCAGGCGGTGGCGAGATCGTTGCCGACCGGCGAGATGATTCCCATGCCGGTCACTACCACACGTCGCTTACTCATGCGTTCTCATCCTTCACTTGTTCCGCGCAACCATACGCGGGCGCAGGTTGCGTTAGACGCAAACGAAAACTGCGCCTATAGGCGCAGCTTCCGTGTCGCTCGGAGATCGACGGGAGGCGCGCCTCCGATCGACGACCAGTCGGTTTCGATCAGGCCTTGACGTGGGCCTTGACGTAGTCGACCGCCTGCTGGACCGTCGTGATCTTCTCGGCTTCTTCGTCCGGGATCTCGCACTCGAACTCTTCTTCGAGAGCCATCACCAGCTCGACGGTGTCGAGCGAGTCGGCGCCCAGATCGTCAACGAACGAAGCGTTGGGGTTCACTTCGTCTTCCTTCACGCCCAGCTGCTCAACGACGATCTTCTTGACGCGCTCTTCGATGGTGCTCATGTTGCCTTTACCTCCCGAGGGGAAAATCCGGCGGCATTGTAGTGGCTAAGGCGGGGGCCCGCCACACACCGCCGTTACGTGGATGGCGCCCGATTTGGTTCGCCGGGCGCGAAATGACGATTGTCTCTCAAAAACGGGCCGGTGGCGACTGCCGCCGGCCCTAGGCCCGTCAGGGCATGTACATGCCGCCGTTGACGTGCAGGGTCTCGCCCGTGATGTAGCGGGCGGCCGGCGACGCCAGGAAGGCCACGGCTTCGGCGATGTCGCTGGCCTCGCCAAGGTGGCCCAGCGCGATGCCCGCCAGCAGCGCTTCACGCTGCTCCTCCGGCAGGGCGCGCGTCATGTCGGTGTCGATGAAGCCCGGCGCGACGACGTTCACGGTGATGCCGCGGGAGCCGATCTCACGCGCCAGCGATTTCGAGAACGCGATGATGCCGGCCTTCGCCGCCGCGTAGTTGGCCTGACCCGGGTTGCCGGTGACGCCGACGACCGAGGCGATGCTGATGATGCGGCCCTTGCGCGCCTTCATCATGCCGCGCATCACGGCCTTGGAGGTGCGGAACACCGACGTGAGGTTCGTGTCCATGATCGCGCTCCAGTCGTCTTCCTTCATGCGCATGAGGAGCTGGTCACGCGTGATGCCCGCATTGTTCACGAGCACGGAAACCGCGCCGCTCTCCTTCGCGATGCCGTCGATCAGCGCCTCGATCGCGGCCGGGTCCGTCACGTCGAGCACGCGACCGTGGCCGCCGTGGGCGGCAAGGCGCTCGCCGATGGCCTCCGCGCCGGATTCACTGGTGGCGGTGCCGTAGACGGTGGCGCCAAGGGCGGCGAGGCGGTCGGCGATGGCGGCGCCGATGCCGCGGCTCGCGCCGGTGACGAGGGCGATTTCACCCTGCAGGGTTGCTGTCATGGGGGATGTCCTGTTGTACGTGATCAGGCGGAGGGCGCGAGCGCCGCGTCGAGTTCGGCGGGCGTGCCGATGGCCTTGCCCTCGATCGACTTGTCGATGCGCTTGATGAGGCCGGTGAGGACCTTACCGGGGCCACATTCGATGGTCTGGACGATTCCTGCCGCGGCGAGCGCCTGCACGCACTCGGTCCAGCGGACCGGCAGGTACAGCTGGCGCATCAGCGCTCCACGGATGTCCTCGACGGTGCCGCGCACCTTCGCGTCGGCGTTCTGCACGACGGGGATCGATGGCATGGACCACGCGATGGCGGCCATGCGCTCGCCGAGCGCGTCCGCGGCGTCGCGCATGAGCATGCAGTGCGAGGGCACGGACACCGCGAGCTTCACGGCCTTCTTCACGCCCAGTTCGGCGAGGCGCGCGATGACCCGGTCCACGGCGTCGGCGTGTCCTGCGATCACCAGCTGGCCCGGCGAATTGAAGTTGGCGGGCGCCACGATCTGGCCTTGCGCCACCTCCTCGCACACCTGCGCGATCTGGGCGTCGTCGCCTCCCAGGATGGCGGCCATGGCTCCGACGCCCGGCGGCACCGCCGCCTGCATCAGTCGGCCACGCTCGGCCACGAGGCCCGCGGCATCCTTCAGCGAGAGCGCGCCCGCGGCGACCAGCGCGCTGTATTCACCAAGGCTATGGCCCGAAAGGTACGCCGGCAGGGCGCCGCCCTGCTTCACCCACACGCGCCACACGGCGACGCTGGCCGCCAGCAGGGCCGGCTGCGTGTTCTCGGTGCTGTTGAGGAGGTCCTGCGGGCCATCCTGGCTGATGGCCCAGAGATCGACGCCGGCACCTTCCGACGCTTCGTCGAAGGTGGCCTTCACTTCCGGATGGATGGCCGCGAGCTCGGCGAGCATGCCGACGGACTGCGAGCCCTGGCCGGGAAACACGAAGGCGAGCGAGGCGCTGGATGAGGTCATGCGAAACGGTTCCGGGACTTCAAACCGCGCATGGTGCCAGCAACCCGTGGGCGAATGCACCATTCGCGGGCGTGTGGTGGGCGGCACCGCCTTGATCCTGGAAGCACGGCTTCGCAGGGTTCGCCGATACGATCGGCTCCCACACCTCCGGTAGAAGGGTCGCTAACGGAGGTGTGGGAGCCGATCGTATCGGCGATTTCATGCCGCCTCAGTAACGCAGCAGCGCCGAAGCCCACGTGAAACCGCCGCCGAACGCCTCGAGCAGCAGGTTCTGGCCGCGCTGGACCTTGCCCGAACGCACCGCGTAATCGAGCGCGAGCGGCACCGAACCGGCGGACGTGTTGGCGTGCTTGTCGACGGTCACGATCACGCGGTCCATCGACATGTTCAGACGCTTGGCCGTGGCTTCGATGATGCGCAGGTTCGCCTGGTGGGGGATCAGCCAGTCGATCTCGTCTTCCTTCATGCCGGCGTCCTCGAGGGTTTCGCCGACGAGGGAGTCGAGCGTCTTCACGGCGACCTTGAACACTTCGCGGCCGAGCATGTTGATGCGCACGCCGTGGTTCGGCTCGTCCTTGAATCCGGCGGACACGCCGACCGGATTGAACAGGAGGTGCTTGAACCCACCGTCCGCGCGCAGGCGCGTGGTGAAGATGCCAGGCTCGTCCGAGGCTTCCAGCACGACCGCACCGGCGCCGTCGCCGAACAGCACGCACGTCTCGCGCTCCGTCCAGTCGACCATGCGGGTCAGCGTCTCCGCACCGATCACGAGCGCCCGCTTCGACTGGCCGCTGCGGATGAACGCGTTGGCGACGCCGAGGGCATAGACGAAGCCGGAACAGGCGGCGTTGACGTCGAACGCCGCGCAGCCGTTGGCGCCGAGACGGTGCTGCACGAGGCAGGCGGTGGACGGGAAAATGATGTCCGGCGTGGTGGTGCCGAGGACGATCAGGTCGATCTCGGACGCCTTGACGCCGGCCGCCTCGAGCGCGCGCTGCGCGGCGAGGAAGGCGAGATCGCCGGTGGTTTCGCCGTCGGCCGCGACGTGGCGCTCGGTGATGCCGGTGCGCGTGCGGATCCACTCGTCGCTCGTTTCGACGATTTTTTCGAGGTCGGCGTTGGTCAGCACCTTGTCGGGAAGTGCGCTGCCGGTACCGATGATGCGTGCGTATTTCAGGACCGTATCCCCATGTCAGGGAGGATTCGCCCGGACGCGATCAACGGGCCCGGGGCCGGGATGAATCGGTATGCCACAAACGCAAAGCGGCGCGTCACCGCGCCGCCTGCGTCGAGATCGTCCCTAGGCGGGAAGATCAGTCCTCGACTTCAACCGCACCGCGGGTGTCGATGACCTTCTTGCCACGGTAGAAACCGTCCTTCGTCACGTGGTGACGCAGGTGGACTTCACCGCTGGTCGGGTCGGTCGACAGCTGCACGGACTTCAGCGCGTCGTGCGAACGGCGCATGCCGCGGGTGGACGGGGTCTTGCGGCTCTTGGCAACGGCCATGGCAAATCTCCAGCGAAATTACTTTTTCATGAGTTCGCGGAGTGCCGCGAACGGGTTTTCGGTCGTTTCCTGCGAGGGCTCGTCGTCCTCACCGGGTCCAGTCACGTCGTCGGGCAACTCGTAGGCCGGATTGACCGGAACCAGGGGCAGCGCCAACAGCAGTTCATCTTCGATCGTCACGGAGGGGTCGAGCTTGCCGTCCTCTTCGAGGAGCAGCGGCTCGTATCCCGGGGGAAGGCCGGCTTCCTCCTCTTCCCGCTTGATCAGTCCGAGGCGTGTGTCGACGGCCACCGGGAGCACGAAGGGCTCCAGCGAGCGCTGACAGATGACCGTCAGCGAGGCGTTCGCACGCACCGCCACGTAGGCCACACCCAGTTCGTCACGTCCGAAGTCCAGCTCGTAGGCGACATCGCCTTCCGGCGACGCGACCACTTCGCCGAGACGGGCAAGCGCCGACACGGGAAGATGGCCCTGGAACGAACGCCGCGCACGAACTTCGCGCCAAGCGTCCACGGACGATGGCAAGGTCACGGACATAATCGTGAAATGGTAGGCATCAACATCCCTGAAGTCAACCGGTTAGGCGCCTTCACGCGCATGCGCGGCCGCTTTTGCGCGGCCTGCCGCGTTTCGGGCAGACTGCCGAGGTTCGGGGAATTCTGCCGCAACACGCCTGCGAGGGAGAAGAGGAAGCGTGTTTTCCGTTGCCTATTATGCACTTGCCGGGGTCATCCTGGTGGCCGCCGCGCTGTGCGTGTGGATCCTCCGCCACCAGCGCTCGCGCCGGCGGCATGGCGCGTTGCAGGACCTCATGGACAACGCGGACCGCCTCGAGTCCGATCTCAAGGACTGTCGCGACCGGCTCCAGCGAGCCCATGCCGTGATGTCGGTCAGTCCGGACCTCCCCGCCGCGGGCGAGGTCGAGGCCCAGCAGGCCGTCGACTCCGGACTCCGCGCCCTGCTCCAGCAACGACTCTGGATCCGCGACCGCGCCCCGGACGCGAGCCAGCGCGAACTCGACCAGGCCGTGGACGCCCTCGTCCGCGCCCGCCACCAGCTCGAGCCGCGCCTGCGCGCGCTCGACGACGCGCAGACGGCCCTCGATACCGCCGTCCGCGAGCACATCCACAAGGATTTCTAGCGTGTCACCGCAGCCGACCATCGTCCTCGCCTCCACGTCGCCCTACCGCGCCGCCCTGCTGCGCCGGCTGCTCGATCATTTCGAGCAGGCGGCGCCTGGCACCGACGAGGCGCCGCTACCGGACGAGCCACCGGCGGATCGCGCCGCCCGGCTCGCCGAAGCCAAGGCGCGGGCCGTGGCGGCGTCGCATCCGGGCGCGGTGGTCATCGGCTCCGACCAGGTCGCGGACCTCGACGGGCGCGTGCTCGACAAGCCCGACACGGTACACGTGGCGCACCGGCAACTTGCCGCGAGTTCCGGTCGGGAGGTGGTCTTCCATACCGCCGTCTGCGTGATCGACCTGCACGGCGACGCGACCACGCATGTGGACGAAACCCGCGTGCGCTTCCGCGACCTCTCGGCGGAAGACATCGCGCGCTACGTGGAGCGCGAGCGCCCGCTCGACTGCGCGGGCAGCTTCAAGTGCGAAGGCCTGGGCATCGTGCTGTTCGAACGCATCGACAACGAAGATCCCACGGCGCTGGTCGGCCTGCCCCTGATCGCCACCGCACGACTGCTGCGCGCGGCGGGAGTGGTGTTGCCCTAGGTGCCTAGCGGTCGTAGGCGGCGCGGTAGGCCGTCCACACCGGACAGGCTTCGGGGTCCATCGACGCGTGCCCCGCCCTTGCCCTGGCGTCGTAGAGCGCGAACCGTCGACGGCCGCCGAAGAGATCGATGCGCGATACCGGCACGACGTCGGCGACCCGTGAGCAGATCGAGCCCAGCCATGCCGGACGCTCGCGCTCGCGGAGCGATGTCTCGTCGACCACGAGGAGCACCCGTCGCCCCTCGTGCACCGCCAGGCCCCGCTCGTCGTCGCCCCACGCCGCGAGTTGCGGCGCGCGACCGTGCTTCACGTTCAACGGGCTGTCCAGCGAGTACACGGTCGCCGACGCGCCCAGCACGAAACGCAGTTCCGCGGCGAGCATGAAGTTGTCCGCGACGACGATCGCACCGGGTCGCGCCCCGAGACGGGCACGCACCTCCTCCGACGCTTCGCGCCAGCCCGTGAAGTTCGACGGAAACGCCTTGACGTCCGCGAGCACGCCGGCCCCATGCGTCGAGGCGGCGAGACCCAGCCAGGCGAAACCCGCCGCCAGTCCGATGCCAGCAAGCGCGAAACCCGCCAGCGCCGCGCGACGCCAGCCGCTTCCGGCCTCCTGCAGCAGCGACGGCAGCACGGTGCACGCCAGGATCCAGCCGGGCAGCGGCCAGTGCACGCGAAAGCGCACGTCGTCGGCGAACAGGCCGAGGAGGAAGTAGCCCAGCACGAAGGTGCCGCCGATGACGCCGATCGCGTCGAACGGCGCCACCGCGCGCCGGCGCCATGCCTGCCACAGCGCCCAGAGCATGACGACCCAGGCGATCGGCGTGCACGTCAGCGCCTGCTCGAGCGGCTGCACGAGCGCGTCGGCCTGGAATCGCCAGGGATTGCGCTCGACCACCTGGAACGCGACACCCGCGCCGCGCGCTTCGATGTTGTAGAGCGCGATCGGAACGAGACCGATCGCGGCGATCGCCAGGGCGAACCAGAGGCCCGGGCGTCGCCAGAGCGCGCGGCCGCGCGCGGTGATCAGGAGGAACACGAGCCCGGCGAGCATCGGCATGGCCGCCCGGTAGTGCGTCGTCCAGGCGATGGCGAGGCCGGCGCCCAGGAGGCACCAGTCGACCAGGCGGTCGCGGTCGAGCGCCGCCACCAGCCCCTGCGTCGCGAGGAGAATGGCGAAGGTGAGCGGCACGTCGGGCAAGGCGAGCACGCCGAGGCTTCCCGCGAGCGGAAGCAGCATCACGCCGATCGCCGCCTGCCACCGGGCGGTCTCGCCACCGACACGCGCCGCGATGGCGCCGGCCTGCCAGGGCAGCAGCGCGCCGATGAGCAGGAACGGCAAACGCATGGCCAGCAGGCCGTGACCGAGGCAGGCTTCCGAGAGCGCGATCAGCCACGCGGTCGCCGGGGGAAGGTCGCTATAGCCCCACGCCGGCCGAAGGCTCTCCTGCCAGTAGAACGCCTCGTCACCGAAAGGCGACAACGTGCACGCTATCACCAGCTTGACCACGCACGTCAGCGCGAACAGGACGAGGAAAGCGCCTCGCCACGAACGCGCGCGCGCGGCTACACTCGAACGCTCAACCATCGACATGGCCACGCCGGGGGGCAAACGCATCGCTCATGTCCGCGCCGAATCCGCTCCACGATGAAATGCTGAAGCACCGCCTCGACGCCGCGCTCGCGCAGGTCAACGGCGTGCTGCTGGGCAAGCCGCGCCAGGTGAAGCTCGCCTTCACCTGCCTGATCGCGGGCGGCCACCTGCTGCTCGAAGACGTGCCCGGCGTGGGCAAGACCACGCTCGCGCACGCGCTCGCCGCGACGTTCGATCTCGATTTCCAGCGCATCCAGTTCACCAGCGACCTCCTGCCTTCCGACATTATCGGAGTCAGCGTCTACGAGCGCGAGACCGGCGAGTTCCGCTTCCATCCCGGCCCGATCTTCACCAGCCTCCTGCTCGCCGACGAGATCAACCGTGCGACGCCGAAGTCGCAGAGCGCGCTGCTCGAGGCCATGGCCGAAGGCCAGACGACCGTCGACGGCACGACGCACGAACTGCCGAAGCCTTTCTTCGTCGTCGCGACCCAGAATCCGCTCGATCTCGCCGGCACGTTCCCCCTGCCGGATTCGCAGCTCGACCGGTTCATGCTGCGCCTGAGCCTCGACTACCCGGACCCGGTCGCGGAACGTGCGCTGCTCACAGGCGAGGACCGTCGGGACATGATGGCCGGTCTGTCGCCTCGCCTCGACATGGCGGCGATCGGACAACTGCATGCCGCGGCCCAGTCCGTGACGACCAGCGGCACCCTGCTCGACTACCTCCAGGCGCTGCTCGCCGCGAGCCGCAAGCACAACGAGGTGCGGGTCGGCCTGTCGCCGCGCGCGGGACTCGCGCTGCTCGCGGCGGCGCGTGCCTGGGCGCTGGTCAGCGGCCGCGATTACGTGATTCCGGAAGACTTGCAGACCGTGTTCGTTCCCGCCGCGGCGCATCGACTCGTGCCCGCGCGTGGAAGCCACCGCGAAGCGATCGCGCGCGCGATCCTGGCCGAAACGCCGGTACCCTGATGCTCGCCGGCGCGCAGCGCGTCGTCGCCTGGGCGGAGCGGCGCCTGCCCTCGCTCACCCGCCTGCGCCAGCGGGAGCCGCTACCGATCCTCCTGCACCGGCGCCGCATCTACATCGTCCCCACGGCGTTCGGGGTCGGCTTCGCGATCCTGCTCGCCGTAATGCTGGTCGGCTCGCTGAATTATTCGAACAACGCGGCGCTCGTGCTCACCTGCCTGCTGGGTGCCTCGACGGCCGGCAGCATGCTCGTCGCGTTCCGCGTGCTCAATGGCCTGACGATCGGCGGCCTCCGCGCGGGCACGGCGCGTGCCGGCGAAACGATCCGCGTGTCCCTCGACATCGGCGCGAGCCAGCGCGACCGGATGGCCGTACGACTTGACGTGGCGCAACGCGAGTTCGTCTTCGCCGTGCCGGGCGGACGTTCGACGACGATCGAATTCGACCTGCCCACGGAGTTCCGCGGCTGGCTCGACCTGCCCCGGATGCGTGTCCACAGCCGCTGGCCGTTCGGCATGTTCCGCGCCTGGAGCTGGCTGAACCCCGACCGCGCCGTGCTCGTCTACCCCCGCCCCGAAGCGCTCGGCCCCAAGCCGTACGAGCCTGAGGGCGACGCGGACCGCGGCCGCCCGCGTCCCGGCGACGAACTCGCCGCGCTGCGCGAATACCGACCGGGCGATCCGCGACGGCAGATCGCCTGGAAGCTGAGCGCGCGCCATCATGGCCTGCTCGTGAAAGACCTCGAACAGCCTGCGCCGCAAGAAGACTGGCGGCTCGACTGGGACGGCATGCACGGACTCGACGACGAATCGCGCATCGCGCGGCTCGCGCGCTGGGTCGACGAGGCGCGGGAATCCGGTCGTCGCTGGAGCCTGCGACTCCCCGACGGCTATTTCGACATCGCGCAGGGCGACGAGCATTACCACCGCTGCATGACCGCACTGGCGCTCCGGCCATGACGGGCTTCCGCCGCTCCGTCGCGACCGTCGCCGATCCCCTCCTCGCGCGGCGCTCATTCGACCTTCTGGCCGTGACGATGGCCTTCGTCGTGCTGGTGCACGCGACGCACCTGCCGTGGTGGCTGACGCTCTCGCTCGCGGTGCTGCTCGGCGCCCGCTGGTGGCAACGCCGCCGCGGCGGACGCAATGCGCCCACCTGGCTGAAGCTGCCGTTGATCGGCCTGCTGCTCGGCGCCGTGATCGTGCAGAACGGCACGTTGTTCGGGCGCGAACCCGGCAGCGCGTTCGCCGTGGGCCTGCTCGTGCTGAAGCTTCTGGAAAGCGAGCACCGGCGCGACGCGCGCGTGGGCGTGGCGTTCGCCTGCTTCGCCCTCATGAGCGCCCTGCTCTTCGATCAGGGCCTGGTCGCGACGGTCGTGGTCAGCCTCGGCATCGTGCCGGCGCTGGCGACCCTGCGCTCGCTCGAGGAGATCGATCCGCAATCGACGCCCTGGTCGCGCGAATTCACGCCGGTGCTGATCGCGCTGCTGGCGGCCGTCCCGCTTTCGTTGTTCGCGTTCCTGTTCGTGCCGCGCCTCAGTTCCCCGCTGTGGGGCACGCCGCAGGACAACCAGGCGAAGGTCGGGCTGTCGAACCAGCTGTCGCCCGGCGAGATGCTCGACATCATGACCGACGACACGCCCGCGATGCGGGTGACGGTCGACGGCGGAACGCTGCCGCCGGGCGCGCGTTATTTCCGCGCCTTCACGATGCAGGTCTTCGACGGCACCGCGTGGCGTCCCTCGTTCCGCGGCACGCGGCGACCTCCGGCGCTCGTCGAGGCCGCACGGACGATCCGCTACCAGGCGTCGCTGGAGCCGACCCACGACCGCGTCGTGCCGATGCTCGACCTCCCGCTCTCGGTGCCGCCCGGCGTTCGCATCCGACCCGATCAGACTGCCGTCGCCGATCGCCCGATCGATGAAACGCTGGCCTTCAGCGCGACGGCCGCCACGGCGTATCGACTGGAGGCGTCGCTCGACGAGGGCGTTCGCGCCGAGAACCTCAGGCTGCCCCCGAAGACGGGACCCCGCGCGCGCGCGCTGGCCGCCTCCTGGGCGCAGCGCTACGGCAGCGATCACGCGGCGATCGCCGCCGCGGCGCTGGCGCTCTTCCACGACGACTTCTCGTACTCGCTCGCCGCCCCGCCCCTCGGACGCGACCGCATCGACGATTTCCTGTTCGGCACGCGTGAAGGCTACTGCGAGCATTTCGCCTCGTCCTTCACGTTCCTGATGCGCGCGGCCGGACTGCCGGCACGTGTCGTCACCGGGTATCAGGGCGGTTACTGGAACGCGTCGGGCAAGTACCTTCTCGTTCGCCACTCGGATGCCCATGCGTGGTCGGAAGTGTGGCTCGATGGCCGGGGATGGGTCCGCTTCGACCCGACGGGTGCGGTGCGGCCCGAACGCGTGCAACTGGGCGCGGCGGCCGCCGCGGCGGGTCACGGCGCGGGCGACGGCCTGTTCGACATGGCCTGGTTGCGCGACCTGCGCAATCGCTGGGACATCGTCAACCAATGGTGGAACCAGGGCGTTATCGGTTTCGATGCGTTGCGCCAGCAGGGATTGCTGCAACCGTTCGGCGTGCCCCGTGCCGAGGTATCGGACCTCGCCCTCGTGTTCGCGATCGGGTGCGCGCTGCTGGCCGCCGCCGCGCTCGGCTGGGCGCTGTTCCAGCGACGTGAAGGCGATGCCCTGGATGCGTGGATGAGACGTCTACAGCGGAAACTTGCTCGGGCCGGCGTCTCGCGCCGGACGGGTGAAGGACCGAAGCACTACCTGGCACGCGCGGCGCGCGCGTTGCCCGGACATAGAAATGCGTTGGAAAGGTTGAGCGGGCTTTACTTGCGGTCGCGTTACGGGCATGACGAACCGCCGCCTGAATCGGTCGCCGAATTCGGGCGTGCGGTGAAGGAATTAAAGCCGCGCCGCGTGGTCAAATAAGAGCATGGTGTCGGCCGTGCCCGGCACCTGAAGGAGACGTGACATGTCGATGTATAAACCGCTGCTCCTCGCCGCCGCGACACTCGCGCTCGGCGCATGCGCCACGGTGCCCCAACCGTTGCAGGGCCAGTTCAACGACGTTTCCACTGCCGGGGCCCAGCAGGGCGGCGCGCCGGGGGCGAAGGTGCGCTGGGGTGGCGAGATCATCAAGACCGAGCCGGGTCCGCAGCAGACCTGCTTCTTCGTCCTGTCCGAGCCGCTGGACAGCGAGGCGCGCCCGACCGCCAGCAAGAACGAAACGCAGGGGCGCTTCGTCGCCTGCCGCGACGGCTTCTACGATCCGGAAGTCTTCACGCGCGGTCGCGAGATCACGGTGACCGGCACGCTGCATGGCGCCGTCACCCAGAAGGTCGGCGACTTCGATTACGCCTATCCGCGCGTCGAGGCCGATGTCGTCTACCTGTGGCCCAAGCGCGTCCCGGTGACGCGTTACCCGCCAGGCTTCTACGACCCGTTCTGGGGTCCGGGCTGGGGTCCGGGTTGGGGCCCGTACGGCTATGGTCCGTGGGGCGACCCGTTCTGGTACCGCCCGCGCACGATCATCGTGCCGCGCCCCGTGCCGCACCCGCCACCGCGGGCTCGCTAAGGAAAAAGAAAAAGCCGGCGAAAGCCGGCTTTTTCTCGTTGGAGCGGACCTGGCCGCGATGGCACGCTCGGTCGGTTTCAGCCCGGCGGCCAGGTCAGCTGTCGTCCCGCCAAAAGATGCACATGAATGTGGAACACGGTCTGGCCGCCGTGGCCGTTGGTGTTGATCACCGTGCGGTAGCCGTCGTTCGCGAATCCCTGGGCGCGCGCATACGCCGCCGCGGCGAGGAGCAGCTTGCCCAGCAGGGTCGCGTCGTCGGGCCGGGCGTCATCCAGCGTCGCGATCGCGCGCTTGGGAATGAACAGCACGTGCACCGGTGCCTGCGGGTTGAGGTCGCGGAACGCGAGCACGTCGCCGTCCTCGTAGACGATGTCGGCCGGGATCTCGCGGCGCACGATCTTCGCGAAGATGGTGTCGGTCATCGAAGGTTTCCTTGCATGGTTAGCCGAGCGATTGCCGGCTGCCGAACGCGTGGGCGAGCGTGCCCCGGTCGACGAACTCCAGCTCGCCGCCCAGCGGCACGCCGTGCGCGAGGCGCGTGGCGCGAATTCCCGCCGCCCTGGCGAGCTGGCCGATGTAATGCGCGGTGGCCTCGCCTTCGACGGTGGGGTTGGTCGCGATGATCATTTCCTCGACCTCGCCCTCCCCCAGCCGCTCGGCCAGGAGCGGAAGGCCGAGTTCGTCGGGACCCAGGCCGTCGAGCGGCGACAGGCGACCGAGCAACACGAAGTAATGGCCGCGGTACCCGGTGGCCTGCTCGATCGCCGCCAGGTCGGACGGCGATTCGACGACGCAGAGCACCTGCTTGTCGCGGCTGGCGGCCGCGCACAGCGTGCACACGGGCGTCTCGCTGAAATTCCGGCAGCGGGTGCAGTTGCCGACGTCGCGCATGGCGGATTCCAGCGCGGATGCGAGGCGCAGGCCACCCTGCCGCTCGCGTTCGAGCAGATGGAAGGCCATGCGCTGCGCGCTCTTCGCGCCGACGCCGGGGAGGCAGCGCAGCGCGTCGATCAGTTCACCGAGGAGGCGGGAGCCGTTGCTCATCGTGGGTCGCGGTCAGCCGTCAGAACGGCATCTTGAAACCGGGGGGCAGATTCAGCCCCGCGGTGACGCCGCCGAGGCGGGTGCGGCTCATTTCGGCGATCTTGTTCACCGCGTCGTTCACGGCCGCGGCGACGAGGTCTTCCGCCATCTCCGGATCGTCGGCGAACGCCTGGCGATCGATGTGCACCGCACGCACCTCGTGGCCGCCCGTCATCGTCACGGTGACGAGGCCACCGCCGGCGCTGCCGGTGATTTCCGTCTTGGCGAGTTCGTCCTGCGCACGCTTCATTTCGTCCTGCATGCGCTGGGCCTGCT
This sequence comes from Luteibacter sp. 329MFSha, assembly GCF_900111665.1. Lineage (NCBI taxonomy): Bacteria > Pseudomonadati > Pseudomonadota > Gammaproteobacteria > Lysobacterales > Rhodanobacteraceae > Luteibacter > Luteibacter sp. 329MFSha. Next base: position 1,650,134 of record NZ_FOJE01000001.1, read on the forward strand.
GCATCAGCTGACCGATTTGACCTTTCACGTTCCTGGCTCCACGGGTTTGATCGATTGCGGGATGACGCGCGCGTCGAATTCACGCTTGAGCGTCTGTACGAGCGGATCGGCCTCCATCGAAGCCTCCGCGTTGGCCTGCAGGTCGCTCTGCGCCTGCGCGCGACGCTCGGCGGGGGTACCGAGGTTGCCCCGGTCCGCCACGAAGCGGAAGCGCACGCGGCGGCCGAGCGCCTGCGAGACCTTTTCTTCCATCTGGCTGGTGAGCGGTTCCACGGCCAGGTGCATGTGCGAAGGCGTCAGCGCCAGCACCATGCCTTCACCGTCCATCTCGCGCAGCGAGCAGTTCTGCGCCAGCTGGCCGATCGGGCCGCGCAGGTTGGCGCGCTCCACGATCTCGTGCCAGTCCGGCAGGCCGTTCGCACCGACGGAGAGCGGGCGCTGCGCGGCCGGCGCCAGGACCGGAGCCGGCGGCGGAGCGGGCGCAGGCGCCGGAGCGGTGGCCTGCGGCCGCGGTGCCGGCGCGGGTGCCGCGGCGGCGGGAGCGGCCACCGGCCTGGCCGGCGCGGGCTGCGACGGAGCGGCGGCGGGCCGTGGCGCGGGAGCGCCCTGCCCGGCCTCTGCCGGTCGGAACGCGTGCATGCGCAACAGCACCATCTCGAAGCCGATGCGGGCGTCGGGCGCCATCGGCAATTCGCGACGGCCGTTGGTGGCGATCTGGTAATACAGCTGCACGTCTTCCGGCGCGAAGCGCTCGGCCAGCGCCGCGAGGCCAGCGTCGCTCTCCTCGCCACGATAGCCCGGCACGAGCTGGATCAGCTGGACGCGATGCAGCACGGTCGCCAGGTCGTCGAGCACGCCGCCGAAATCGGGCGAGAACGAAGCGATGCGATCCGCTTCGGCCATCAACGCCGCGCCGTCGCCCGAGGCGAGCGCGTCGAGCACGCCGAGCACCTGGCCGCGCTCGACGCTGCCGAGCATCGCGCGGACGTCCGCGGCGCGCAGCGAGCCACCGCCGTAGGCGATGGCCTGGTCGAGCAGCGAGAGGCCGTCGCGCAACGAACCGTCGGCACCATGCGCGAGTTCGCCGATGGCCTCTTCTTCGTACTCGATGGCTTCGGCGCCGAGGATGTGGCGCATCTGGCCGGAGATCTGTTCGGGCAGCAGCCGCTTCAGGTTGAACTTCAGGCAGCGCGACAGCACCGTCACCGGCAGCTTCTGCGGGTCGGTGGTGGCGAGCAGGAACTTCACGTGCGGCGGTGGCTCTTCGAGCGTCTTCAGCAGCGCGTTGAACGCCGGCTTCGACAGCATGTGCACCTCGTCGACGAGGTACACCTTGAAGCGCCCTCGCGACGGCGCGTACTGCGCGTTCTCGATGACCTCGCGCACGTCGTCGACGCCGGTGTTGCTCGCCGCGTCGATCTCGAGCAGATCGACGAAGCGACCGGCGTCCACGGCGGTGCAGACGGCGCACTCGCCGCAGGGATCGGCCGATTCACCGCGCTCGCAGTTGAGCGACTTGGCGAAGATGCGCGCGATCGTCGTCTTGCCGACGCCGCGCGTGCCGGTGAAAAGATAGGCATGGTGCATGCGCCCGGAGTCGAGCGCGTTGGTGAGCGCGCGGACCACGTGCTCCTGCCCCACGAGTTCGGCGAACTTGCGCGGGCGCCACTTGCGTGCGAGGACCTGATAGGACATGCCGTATACCTTGAGGCGACAGGGGATTGTGCCAAGGTCCGGAGGGGTACGAAAGCGTGCCCCGAAAAGGCGATGACCCTGCCAGCCACACCCCGGCACCCGAATCGTCCGCTACCGTTGCTTCCTTCCGGACCTGGCGGGGTTTACGGACTATCGTCGCGGGGGGACCGACAGGGCCACCATAAAAGATAGTTTTGAACGCTCTGACACACGTGCTTCGCTGAACGGCTCGCTTCGCATCGCGAAGATCGCCGCGACCCTGGTGCGCCGGCCGGGATTGCTCGGGCAGTCCTGCCCTCGCCCCTCCGCTTCGCTCCGGGGTCGGCCTGCGGCCGACCAAATTTGTTCCAGACAAATTTGTCGAACCCGCGCGGGTTCAAATCCCGCCCCCAGGCCGACGCTCCGATGAACGGGACCGCGGATCTGGGGTACCTCAGTTCTTGTAACTGGCGGAGAGGGCGGGATTCGAACCCGCGATACGCTATTAACGTATACACACTTTCCAGGCGTGCTCCTTAAACCACTCGGACACCTCTCCGCACTGGTACATCCTTCTTTCCCGGCTTCCGGTTCCGGCAAAGAAGCGGAAGGATAGCCGGAGCGCCGAAACGAGACAAGCGCCGCGCCACTTTTTCGTGGGAGCGGACCCGGCCGCGACAGCCGTTCGCGACGGATCCGCCAGGCCCCGCTCAGCCCGCCGTCGGCCGCGGCGGATGCGGTTCGGGCAGGGCCAGCGCCTCGCCGGGACGCGCGATCCGGTAGCCGCGCGAGACCAGCGTCTCGCCGTCCTCGGCGCTCCCGTAGTGATACAGCGCCATTCGCCCGCGAACCTCGTCCGGATACTCGCGTTCGAGGTCGTCGACCCCCGTATGGGAAGGGTTGCCGATCACGCCGCAGTCGTGCGCGACCAGCTCGCCCTCGGCACCGTGCAGCGCCAGCGCCTCGGGCACCGGCCGGGTATCGCCGGTGAAGACGAAGCTGCCGCGCAGGGCGATCCCGTAAGACGTGCCCTGGACGTGATGGCGGGTCGGGAAGACGTCGAACCAGAGGCCGTCGTGCCAGAAGCCCCGGGTACACGGGATGAGGTGAAAGGCCTCCCAGTAGTTCACACCGCCCTCCGCCAGCGCGCCCGGATAGTCGGCGACGCGACCCTGCAGCCAGGGCAGCAGTGCCGCGTGCAGGAAGACCCGGGTCTTGCCGCGCAGCGCCTCGTCGAACCAGAGGCGGAAGAACAGCCGCTCCATGCCCGCGACGTGGTCCATGTGCACATGGGTGACGTACAGCGCCCGTGGCGGCTCACCGTAGGTGGCCATGTAGCGGTCCAGCGTGTCCGGCCCGCAATCCACCAGCAGCACGGGCCCGCCGTCGCGTTCGAGCACCACGGCGGACGAACCGAGCTCCACCGCGTGCGCGGCGCCGGTACCGAGGAAACGCAGGTCCCAGCTCATTCGCGCATGCTCCGTTCGTACTGTTCCTCCAGCGCGGGCCACCATTCGGCATCGAACGTGTCGCCGGCGGCATCGCGCGCGCCGAGCTTCACCAGCGAGCGTTTCAGTCGCGCCAGATTGGCGCGCCGCCAGCCCGCCGACGGCCTGCGCAGGCGGCCGCGGTCGAAGTCGATCAGATACAGCCCGTCGCCGTTGACGAGGATGTTGTGCGCGTTGAGGTCCGCATGCCACGCCCCTTCGCGGTGGAACGCGGCCACGAGCGCGCCCACCTTCGCGGCGAGCGTCGCGTTGAACGCGCCGTCCGCGAGTCGCTCGGCGAGCGTGGCGGCCTCCGGAATGAGGGCGGTGATGAGGTCGGCGGAGTACCGCCAACCCTGACGAACGTAACGCGAGGCGATCGGGGCGGGAACCGGAAGGCCTCGCTTTGCCAGCTCGGCGAGCAGCCGGAATTCGCGCGCGCTTCGCGTCCTTCGGCCGCCCAAGAACAGATAGTGGTCGCCAAACAGACGCGCGACCATCCCGCCGCGGCGATAATGGCGCAGGACGGCCTCGCCGGCCGGGGTCTCGATGATCGCGACCCCGCCGCGCCCACCCGCCTGCGAACGCAGCGCACCGCGTTCGCGCCAACGGTGGGGCGAGAACCAGTCGGCGTCGACTTGAGGTGCACGGGCGGCGTCGAACAGAATCGTGCCGCCCGCACCCGCATCCAGTTGCTGCTCTGTCATTTGCCCGGCCGCCTTCCGCGGCCACCTGTCCGGTAATCCGATCGTGTCCAGTCTAACAAGCCGCCCCCTCCCGCCGGGAGACTCCAGCCTCTGCATCATGCGGACATCGGCCATTGGTGATGTCACCCATGTGGTGCCGCTGGTGCGCACCTTGCAGGAAAAGTCGCCCGGCACCCGTCTGACATGGATCGTCGGCAAGCTGGAGCGAAAGCTGGTGGGCGATCTGCCGGGAGTGGAGTTCGTCACGTTCGACAAGGGGGCGGGCAAGGCCGGCGTCCGTGCCGTCCGCGACGCGCTGGCCGGTCGCCGCTTCGACGCCCTGCTGCACATGCAGGTCGCGCTGCGCTCCAACCTTCTCAGCCTCGCCGTGAAGGCCGATCGGCGCATCGGCTACGACCGCGCGCGCTCGAAGGACCTGCACGGCCTGTTCGTCAACGAGCGGATCCCGGCACGCAGCGGCGAGCACGTGCTGGATGCCATGGCGAGCTTCATCGAACCGCTGGGCCTGAAGCAGACCGAGGTGCGCTGGGACATTCCGGTACCGGCCGAGGCGCACGAATGGGCCGCGGCGCAGCTTCCCGGCGACGCGCCCACGTTGCTGGTCAGTCCGATGTCGAGCCATACCGTCCGTAACTGGCGCGTGGAACGCTACGCCGCGCTGATCGACCACGCCATGGCGCGAGGTGCGCGCGTGGCGCTCGTGGGCGGGCCGTCGGAACCGGAGCGTGCGCTGGCGGACGCGATCCTCGCGGCCGTGCGCGAGGCGCCCATGGACCTCACGGGCAAGGACACCCTCAAGCGTTTCATGGCGCTGCTCGCGCGCAGCCACATGATCCTGACGCCGGATTCCGGACCCATGCACATGGCCAACGCGGCCGGCATAAAGGTGCTCGGGCTGCATGCCGCCAGCAACCCGGACCGGTCGGGCCCGTACTCCGACCGTCGCTGGTGCGTCGACAAGTACGACGCGGCGTCACGGAAGTTCTTCGGCAAGCCGGCCTCGGAGATTCCCTGGGGCACCAAGATCGAGAAACCCGGCGTCATGGACCTGGTGCAGGTCGACGAGATGATCGACCGCTTCGAGGCATGCTCGGCGCACCTGAAGCTCGCGCTGAACCGCTAATGCCGTCGTTGGAGCGCACCTGGGCGCGATTGGGGTCTTGCCGCGAGCAGCTGTCGCGCCCAGGTGCGCTCCTACGAAAACGCTCGCCTCAGGCCTGCGGCGCGCGGTAATCCTGGTACGACTTCTCCTCGATCAGCGTGGAACCGAGCTTGACGTTGATCTCGCGCTTGATGGCCGCGCGCTCGTCGTTCTCGATGTACACCGAACGGGCCAGCTGGATGAACTCGGCGTCGAAGGCCTGTGCCTTTTCCTTGAGGCGGATGTCGTCCTCGATCTTCCAGAGGCGCTGGTTCACGGCCAGCAGGCGCGCCGTTTCGTCGGCGATGTCCGTGTCGGAAGCGGAGTCGTTCTTCCACGTGGCGTCGAGCAGCTCGAGTTCGTTGCGGACATTCGCCAGCTTCGCCTCGTCCTTGATCTCCTGCAGCTTGATCTGGAGGATCGTGATCTTGTCGATCAGCTCGCCGTAGGAAACGGGGGTCTGGATGAGGCTCATGGGCAAAATCTCCGGTTCGTCAGACCGCGCAGGTTAGCAGTTTCACGGCCCGCCCGGCGCGCCCTCAGAGCGCCACCACCCCGAAGGTATCGAGCAGGAGCACGACGTTGAGGGCCAGCACGACCAGCGCCGCGACGACCGCGGCGGCGCTGACCGCCGGCCGGTTGCGGAAGTCCCCCATGACCGCCCGGCGGCTGGTGAACCAGACCAGCGCGATCATGGGAAACGGCAACGCGATGCTCAGCGCGATCTGGCTGAGCACCAGGGCGCGCGTCGCGTCGACACCGGCGATGACGACCGCGAAGCTCGGAATCATCGTGATGGCGCGACGCAGCCACAGCGGAATGCTGAAGGACACGAAGCCCTGCATGATCATCTGGCCCGCCATCGTGCCCACCACGGAACTGGAAAAGCCCGAGGCGATCAGCGAGACGAGGAAGATCGTGGCGGCGGCGCCGCCAAGCAGCGGCACGAGCGTCTGGTAGGCGGTCTCGATCTTCGCCACGTCCGGATGGCTGCCGTGGAAGGCGCCTGCCGCCATCACCACCATCGCGAGGTTGATCAGACCCGCGACCGACAGCGCCAGCACCACTTCGAGGTTCGACAGCCGGATGATGCGCCGGCGTTCGTCGGTCGTCTTCGGCCGCGCGCGGCGCTCGGTAAGACCGGAATGCAGGAACAACGCATGCGGCATCACGGTGGCGCCGATGATGCCGACGGCGATGGCCACGGCCGCACCGTCCGGCAGGTTCGGCACGAAGATCTGCTGACCCAGCGCCGCCCAGCCGACCGGCGCGATGAACAGTTCCGCGAGGTACGACAGCCCGACGACTCCGACCAGCGCGCCGATCGTCAGCTCCAGCCGGCGATACCCCTTCCCCTCCAGCAACAGCAGGCCATAGGTGACCACCGCCGTGATGCCCATGCCGACGAGCAGCGGAAGGTGGAAGAGCAAGGCGAGACCGATCGCGCCGCCGAGGAACTCCGCCAGGTCGGTCGCCATGGCGGCGAGCTCGCTGACCACCCACATCACGTACACCAGCGGCTTCGGCAGATTCTCGCGGCACACCTCGGCGAGGCTGTAGCCCGTGACGATGCCGAGGCGCGCGGAAAGGCTCTGGAACAGCATGGCCACCAGGTTGGCCATCACCACCACCCAGAGCAGCGCGTATCCGTAGCGCGCGCCGGCCTGGATGTTCGTGGCGAAGTTGCCGGGATCGATGTATGCCACCGACACGACCACCGCCGGCCCGGCGAACGGCAGCAGGGCCGAAAGGCCCCGGCGGCGCCCGTCGAGGACCTCGCGCATGGCCGGTTCTTCGGTCCGCTCCGGAGTGACCTTCTGGAGCACCATCAGCTCCCGTCGACGGCGGTGGCGCCGTCCTGCGCGACCAACATACTACGAATGCCCCGCCGGTTCGGTCCGTGGCGACGCGGAAATCTCGGCGGGCGCCGCCTCGATCTCGACCGCATGCACGCTGGGCCGGATGGGCTTGCCGCGCGCATCGGCGACGCCCCGGGTCAGTTCGGCACCGAGCAGCACGATGATCGACGAGTAATAGGTCCACGTCAGCAGCACGATGAAAGCGCCCGCCGGGCCGTATGCACCGCCGACGTCCGAGTACTGGATGTACAGACCGATGGCGTACTTGCCCAGCAGGAACAGCGCCGTCGTCAGGATGGCGCCGATGATCGCCTCGTTCCAGTCGATGACGGCGTCCGGCAGCACTTTGTACATCGTCGCGAAGGCGGCGATGAAGACGACGACGGAGATCGCGTATTCGACGACCTTCCACGCGGCGCCGTCGCCGCGTACGAGGGTCTGGATGGCGGCGCTGACGACGAAGGAAATGATCATCATGAACGCGATGCCGCCCAGCAACGCGAACGCGCGGGCACGGGCGCGGAGCCATGCGCTCAGTGCGGCGCCCGGCTTCGGCTTGACGCGCCAGACACGATCCAGCGTGCCCTGCAGCTGCGCGAACACGGCCGAGGCACCGAACAGCGTCACGCCGATGCCGATAATGCCGGCGATATCGCCGAGTTTCGGATGCGACTTCGCGCTCGCGATGACGGCATTCAGCGCCTCGGCCGCCTTGGTGCCTACGACGCCCGCCAGCGCCTCGGAGAGTTCGCCCTGCCATGCGGGATGAAGCATGGATACGGTCCACACGAGCAGGAGCAACAACGGGGCGAACGACAGCGCCGCGTAGAACGACAACGCCGCCGCGCGGGTGATCAGTTCGTCGTCGCTGAATCCGTCGACGGCCGACATCACCGTGCGTTTGACGCCGCCCCATACCGCCTTCATCGCCCTGCCTCCGTCATCTCGTCGGCCACACCATCGGTGGACGTCGATAAAGACGGGGCGCAGGCGATGTGAAATCGACGCGGACGAAACGGTTCCGGGATTCGGGTTAGCGGACTCCCTCGTCGCGCTTGCTGATCTCGTCCATCTTTTCCTCCCCCTCCTTGACCTCGCGGTCGCGCTTTTCCTGCTGCGGCTTGTCGTTGTTCGCGACGTAGTCGTTGTTACGGTCACCCGATTGCGGGCGATGATCGCGGGATGTGTCGTTCATGGCGTTTCTCCGGGCCGTGGGTACAGGTGAGGCTCCGCCGCCCCGCCTGCCCGCGCCGTGGTCGCGATGTCACGACGTCCGTCACACCGGTGCCGGCCGCTAAAGTCCGGGCGAGTGGCGCCGATGACCCACTATCTTGCCGAGGGATCGCCCATGCCCGTCCAGCACGCACGTCATGCCAACCTGCGCACCATCCTCGACCAGCTCGAGAAGGAAGGCATCTCCGGCTACGAAGCGCAGGCCGCCCACCTCGGCAACGTCACGGGCCACCGGCTCGAGGCGATGGACCAGGGCGGCCACATCGATGTCCTCTTCTCCGAGCATGTGGAATGGGTGTTCCATCGCCGACGTGGATGGATGGACGAACTGCACGAGGACGACCCGCTGGAGGCGTGATGCCGCAAGGGCCGTTCAGCGTGGCAAGCAGGTAGACGAAGGAAAAAACAAAAGCCCCGCATCGCTGCGGGGCTTTTGTTTTGTACTGGCGGAGAGGGTGGGATTCGAACCCACGGTACGCTTACACGTACGCCTGATTTCGAGTCAGGTACATTCGACCACTCTGCCACCTCTCCGTGAACGGTCGACGGCAGTGGTTGAGCACTGCCGGGCCCGCAATGATAGTGGGTCTTCACAGCCGTGACAACAGGCTTTTGATGCGGCATCCTGCCCGGGCATCCAGGCGCTTCCCGCGCCCTTCCCCTCGCATTCCAGGCCCCACATGATCGAGTTCGGACATGGCACGCATACGGGACTTCGCCGTACGCGCAACGAGGACACCTACTATGCCGACGCCTCGTTGGGCCTGTTCCTGGTGGTGGACGGCATGGGCGGGCACCGGCACGGCGAAGTGGCCTCGGCCACGGCCCGCGACGGCGTCGTGGCGCAGGTGTCCGCCGGTCAGTCGCTCGTCGACGCGATCCAGCGGGTGAACGAGGCGCTGCTGGCGCGTTCCAGCGGCCTGGCCGAGTCGCGCCCGATGGGCACGACCATCGCGGCCGTGCGGATCGTCGGTCGCTCGTACGAGGCGGCATGGGTGGGCGACAGCCGGATCTATCGCTGGGATGGCGAGCTTCGGCGCCTGTCGCACGATCATTCCATCGTCGAGGCGCTCGTCGAGTCGGGTGAGCTGACCGAGGAGCAGGCGCGTGCGCATCCGCAGCGGAGCGTGCTGACGCAGGCACTGGGCATCACGTCGCCGGCGCAGCTGCACATCGGCCTCGCGCGTGGCGAACTGGCGCCGGGCGCGCGGTTGTTGCTGTGCACCGACGGGCTCACCGACGAAGTCACCGACACGCGGATCGGCGAGATCGTCGCACGCACCGACATCGCGGCGCAGGAGAGCGTGGATCATCTGCTGCTCGAGGCGCTCGGTGGCAGTGCGCGCGACAACGTGACGGTGATCCTGCTGCGCGCGGCGGCGTGATCGGCGATTCGCTGGCGTAGCGGCACTGTTCGCGCGCGAGCGCGCTCCCACCCGTGGACAGGAGCGCGGCGGGGTCAGTGCAGCGTTTCGGATTCCAGCTTACGCCAGATGCTCTGGCCGCCCGACGACTTGTCGAGCGCATCGAGGCGTTTCGTGTGCAGTTCGAGTTCGTGCGCATCCGCGCGACGCACGATGGGTCGACGCGTGATCACGATCTCGCCCAGATGGCTCGGGCCGCGATGGTCGGCGCCGGCGTCGAGCGCGAAGTCGAGCGTCACCTGGCCCGAGGTCATCGCGATATAGACTTCGGCGAGCAGCTGGGCGTCGAGCAGGCCGCCGTGGAGGTCGCGCTTCGTGTTGTCGACCCCGAGGCGCTTGCACAGTGCATCGAGGCTGTTGCGCTGCCCGGGATACATCTGCCGCGCCATGAGCAGCGTGTCGAGCACCGTGGCGTGATCGGTCACCGTGCCGTACGCGTCGCCCATCCGCTTCAGCTCGGCGTTGATGAAGCCGACGTCGAACGCCGCGTTGTGGATGATCAGCTCCGCGCCGCGGATGAACTCGATGAACTCGTCCACCTTGTCGCGGAAGAACGGCTTGTCGACGAGGTCGGCGTCCTTGATGCCGGTTACCGCGCTCGCCTCCGCGTCGATCGCGCGCTCGGGGTTCAGGTAGGTGTGGAAGTGGCGGCCGGTGGGGCGCCGGCCGATCATCTCGACCGCGCCGATTTCGATGAGCCGGTGACCGAGGTGCGCTTCGAGGCCGGTGGTTTCCGTATCGAGGACGATCTGCCTCATGCCACCTTCCCCTTCGCCTTGTAGATGATCGCCTGGTCGCGCGCCGCGACATCGACGCGCTCGTTCTCGACGTGGCCGTTATGCCCCTTGACCCATTCCCACGTGACCGTGTGCGCCGCGGCGGCCTGGTCGAGGCGGATCCAGAGGTCCTGGTTCTTCACCGGCTTCTTGTCGGCGGTCTTCCAGCCGTTGCGGCGCCATTTCGGCACCCACTCCTGCACGCCCTGCATGACGTACTTCGAATCGGTCATCAGGTGCACGTTGCAGCGGCGCGTGAGCGCTTCGAGCGCGCAGATCGCGGCCATCATCTCCATGCGGTTGTTCGTGGTGTCCGCCTCGCCGCCGGAGAGCATCTTTTCCACGCCCTTCGCGCGCAGCAGCGCGGCCCAGCCGCCGGGGCCGGGGTTACCCAGGCAGGCGCCGTCGGTGAAGGCTTCAACGGTATCGGTGTCGGTCATAGGTCAGCTGATGGATTCACGGGCATGGCGACGCGCGCCGGAGGCGAGCGTGCCGGGCATGGGGGTCGGCACGGCGACCTCGCGGGTGCGCAAGGGTACCGCCGACGGACGCTTTTTGCGCGCCACGAGGAAGTAACCGCCGCCGAAGATCGACTCCGCCATCGCGGTGCCACCGGCGCGGGGCCAGGCGCTGCCGAGGCGGCGCGGCATCGAGAGCTCGAACTCGTCGCGCACCAGGCGCTGGCTCCACCACCATGGCCACGTGAGGCGCGGCCGGGAACCGCGACTCTGTCGCGCGACCCACGGCGACCAGAGTCCCACGGGGTGGATGCCGGTGATCGCCAGCATACCTCCGGGCGCCAGCACGCGGATCGCCTCGTCGAGGAGGTTGTCCTGGCGCGCCGTGGTTTCCAGCGCGTGCCGGAGCAGGACGACCCCGAACGCTTCGTCGGCGAACGGGAGCGGCTCCAGGCCACTCGCGCGGATATCCCCGCCCAGCGTCGCTCCCGCGACCCGGACGGTCGCCCAGTGGCCCAGCAGCGGAATGGCGGGCGGTTCGGCCGGCGCCGACGTGGTCAGGTGCAGGCCGTGCTCCCCGGTACAGCGGGACAGCAGGGGGCCGAGCACGCGCGCCTCGTCGGCGAGCAGCTTGCCGATCTGCGGCGTGGCGTAGATGTCGTGGGCGAAATGCGGCATGCACGGGGAGTGTAGTGGGGTTGAACGGGGGGCGCATGGGTTAACGACTTGCTAACGAGCGAGATATACCCGGCTGATATAGTCCGGCCGCCCCGCCCGGTCCGCATCACTGCCCGGCGGCCATTCCTTGGGTGTTCGCGCCCAATCGTTCGTCACGGAGTCCGCCCGATGCATTGGGTCCCCGTCGCGGCTTTGAGCGACAACTACATCTGGCTGGTCGCCGATGACGAGGGCAACGCCTTCGTCGTGGATCCCGGTGAAGCCGCCCCCGTGGAAGCCGCGCTGAAGGAGCGAGGCTGGACGCTGCGGGCGATCCTGCTGACCCACCATCACGCCGATCACATCGGCGGCGTGTCGGACCTCGTCCGCGAGCACGACGTCGAGGTGTACGCCACCGACGACCCCCGCATCCAGCCGAAGAACCACTTCGTCGCTGATGGCGACATCGTCGAGCTCGAATCGCCGAAGGCGAGCTTCCGCGTGATCGCGGTGCCGGGCCACACGCGCTCGCACGTGGCGTATTACGGCGAAGGATTCCTGTTCTGCGGCGACACGCTGTTCAGCGTCGGCTGCGGGCGCCTGTTCGAGGGCACCCCGGCGCAGATGCTGGCCTCGCTCGATCGCTTCGCCGACCTGCCGCCGGAGACCAAGGTCTGCTGCGCGCACGAATACACCGCGTCCAACATCCGGTTCGCCCTCACCGTCGACCCGGACAACGATGCCCTGCGCCGCCGTCGTGACGAGGTGGCGCGCCTTCGCGAGGAGGCCCGGCCGAGCGTGCCGAGCACCCTGGGCGACGAGTTCGCCACCAATCCCTTCCTGCGCGTCGACAGCGACGCGATCGCGCGCTGGTTCGCGCCGCAGGCCGGGAACGTCGACGACCGGGTGGAGCGCTTCGCCGCGCTCCGCTGTGCCAAGGACACGTTCGCCGCATGAATGCTTTCACCCGCCGGTTGCTGCCCACCCTGATCCCGATGCTGCTGACGGCCTGCGCCGCCGGCATGCCGAAGCCCCTGCCCCACCCGCTCCCCGTCGTCGCGCCGCCGGCGCCCGTCGAGGATGTCACGGTGTCGCCGAAGATGATGCGCCCGGCGCAGCAGGCGGATTTCTGGTCGGGCATGCGCGACAGCTTCGCGATGCCCGGCTGCGAGGCCGATCCGCAGGTGCTGGCCTGGGCTCGCACCTATACGAAGATGCCCAACCGCTTCGAGCAGCAGGTCAACGAAGTGCTGCCGCTGATCGTATACGCGCACAAGGCGGCGATGAAGCACAGCGTCGCCGGCGAGTTCGCGCTGCTTCCGTGGGTTGAAAGCCAGTACCGCCACGTACCGGGCCAGAAGAACCGGCCGGCGGGCATGTGGCAGATCATGCCGCAGACGGCGCGCACGCTCGGCCTGCGGGTGGAGAAGAACTACGACGAGCGCCTCGACATCACGAAGTCGACCGAGTCGGTGATGAACATGATGCGCCGTTACTACGACGACCTGGGCGACTGGCGCCTGGTCGACGTCGCGTACAACGCCGGCGAATTCGGTCTCAAGAAGACGATCGATCGCCACGGCGGACCCTCGGACGACGACGGCCTGCCCGACGTGCCGATGAAGGCGAACACGAAGGAACACCTCGTCAAGCTGATGGCGATCGCCTGCATCGTGCGCGACCCGGGCCGTTTCAACGTCAGCCTCCCGCGCCAGGACGGCGACGACGCCCTGCAGGTGGTGAAGGTCTCCACCCCGCAGTCGCTCGCACAGGCGGCGAAGCAGTCGGGCCTTTCGATGAACGACCTGCGCGGCTTCAATCCCGCCTTCCGCACGACCTCGGGCACGGTGAGCGCGAGCCTGCTGTTGCCGAAATCGGCGGCCGACCAGTACAAGCTCGGCCCCGTCGATCCCGTGGCCGACCCGGCCGATCCCATCGTCGACGAACTGAGCACGGCGCAGGCGCCGGCGAAGGGAAAGAAGGCCAGGACATCGAAGGACACCGCCGTCGCGAAGGCGAAGACGACGTCCCGTTCGAAGTCGAAGTCCGCTGCCGCGGACGAGCCGCTCGTGGTCCACAAGGTGAACAACGGCGAGTCGCTCTGGTCGATCGCTCGCCGGCATCAGGTGAGCGTCGAGCAGCTCATGAAATGGAACGATCTGCAGACCCAGGCGGTGAAACCGGGTCAGGTGCTGAAGCTGACCGCGTCGCGCTGACGCCGACGCGGTCGCCGTCTCAGAGCTGCACCACGTCCCACTGCACGTCGGCGCTCACGTCCGCGTCGTAATCGACGCCGGACGCCTCGAAGCCGAACAGCTTGATGAAATCGTGCTTGTAACCGGCGTAGTCGGTGACGTCCCAGAGATTCGCGGTGGTGACGGTCGGCCAGAGCGCCTTGCACTCGCCCTGCACGTCGTCGCGCAGTTCCCAGTCGTCGAGGCGCAGGCGGCCTTCGGCGTCGGTCTCGGCCTTCGCGCCATCGGCGCGGTAGAGGCGATCGTGGAACAGGCGGTTGATCTGCTCGATCGTGCCCTCGTGGATGCCCTTCGCCTTCATGATCTTGAACACCATGGAGACGTAGAGCGGGATCACCGGAATCGCCGAGCTCGCCTGCGTCACGACGGACTTCATCACGCCGACGTACGAACGGAGCCCCTTGTGACGCTCGCCGAGTTCCTTCGCGGTGCGATCGAGGTGCTGCTTCGCCTGGCCGAGCGTGCCGTGCCAGTAGATCGGCCAGGTGATCGACGTGCCGACGTAGCTATAGGCGATGGTCGTCGCGTTCTCGGCGAGCACGCCCGCCTCGGACAGCGCGTCGATCCACATCGCCCAGTCTTCGCCGCCCATCACGGTGACGGTGTCCTTGACCTCCTGCTCCGTCGCCGGCTCGACGGTGGCCTGCACGACTTCGTTCTTGTTCGTGTCCACCGAGGACGCCGTGAACGTGTCGCCCATGGTCTTGAGCGCCGAGCGCACCACCGTGCCGGGCTCGCCCATCTTCGTGCCTTCCGGCAACTTGCGCACCGGCGAGGCGAGCGAATACACGACGAGATCGACCTTGCCGCCCATTTCCTCGCGGATGATCTCGATCGCCTTCGCGCGCGTCTCGTTCGCGAACGCGTCGCCGTTGATCGACTTCGCGAAGAGACCCGCCTCGCGTGCGGCCTTGTCGAACGCGTAGGCGTTGTACCAGCCGGCCGTGCCGGTCTTGGTCTCGCTCGAGGGCTTCTCGAAGAACACGCCGAGCGTGGCGGCACCATGGCCGAACGCGGCGGTGATGCGCGAGGCCAGGCCGTAGCCCGTCGAGGCGCCGATCACGAGCACGTTCTTCGGACCGGCGGCGAACGTGCCGCTGGCCTTCGTGATGGCGATCTGTTCTTCGACGTTCTTCGCGCAGCCGACCGGATGAGCGGTGGTGCAGATGAAGCCACGGACCTTGGGCTGGATGATCACGGGTTGTCCCTTCGACGCAATGAAGGGCCCATTGTAATAAAGGTCGTGGGCCATGCGCTTCCGCATGGAGCGCGGGACGACCCGCATAAAAAAACCCCTCCGAAGAGGGGTTTCCTGTTACATGCGGTCCTGGGCGATCTTTATCTCGGTACGCTTCTTGAGCGCCTCGATGTATTCGAGCGTGGCGGCCTGTGCCATCGCGTCCATCATCTGGCCGCGGAGCGCGTCACGCTGCGCCTTCTCGACCTTCGACGGATCGCCGTCCACGACCTTGTTCACGGCGACCAGCGCGTAGGTGCCGTTGCCGGTCTGGACGGTCGTCCAGGCGGGCTTCCCATCGACCGGATGCGGCAGCGTGAAGGCCTGCTGCAGGATCGCCGGCGACACGTCGGTGATCGACGCGAGCTTGCTGCGCTCGAGACCGGCCAGCGTGCGCACCGGCGCCTTGGCCAGCGCGGCCACATCGCCACCCTTGGCGAGCTGCGCGGCGATGTCCTCGGCCTGCTTCTTCGCCTGCGCATCGACGCGCTCGTCGAGGATGCGCTGGCGAACGGCGTCCTTCACGTCGGCCAGCGCCTTCGGCGCGGCCGCGTTGTGCTTCGCCAGATGCATGACGACCGCGTCGCCCTTGCCGAGCTGCACGAGCGAGGAGTTGTTGCCCTGCGCCAGGACGTCGTCCTGGAACGCGGCCAGCGCGAACTTCGGATCCGACGGGATGCCCTCGCCGCCCTCGCGACCGAACAGCGGCGAGGTCTTGATCTCGAGACCAAGCTCCTTCGCGGCCGGCTCCAGCGAGCCCGGATTGCGCTCCGTGAGATCGGCGAGCTGACCGGCGCGCTCGTTGTACAGACGCTCGCCCTCGTTCTTCGCCCAATCGGACGCGAGCTGGCCGCGCACTTCGGCGAACGGCTTCGCATCACCCTCGCGGGCGTCGCGCAGCCAGATGATGTGGTAACCCTCTTCCGGCGAAAGGACGGGTTCCTTCGTGACTTCGCCCTTCTTCATGCCGAACAGCGCGGTATCGAACGCCGCGTTAGCGACGCCCTTCTCGAGCCATCCGAGGTCGCCACCCGTGCGCTTCGAACCCAGGTCGTCCGAGTTTTCCGCGGCGAGCTTGGCGAAGTTTTCCGGCGTCGCTTCGGCGGCGATCTTCTTCGCCTTGTCGAGCGCGGCCTTCTGCTGCTCCGGCGTGGCGTTCTTCGGCACGTTGATGAGGATGTGCGACGCCTCGCGCTGCTCGGGCTGCGCGTAGCGCTGCTTGAACTTGTCGTAATAGGCGTGCAGCTGCTCGTCGGTAGGCTCGCCCACCTTCAGCTCCGACTGCTTCACTTCGAGGTACTGCACCGACACCTGCTCGGGCGTCGTGTAGTCGGCGATGTGCGACTTGTAGAAGGCGTCGATGTCGGCATCGGACACCGTGGCGTCCGTCAGCGAGGGACGCGGCAGTTCGACGAAGCTCAGGTCGCGCTGCTGGAGACGGAGGCGGAAGAACGCGTCGACGTCGGCATCGCTGACCAGCGTGGTGTTCGAAATCGCCTCGGGAATGAGCTGCGTCGCGAGCGACGCGCGCACCTTCTGCTCGTACATGCCCGGGCTCATGCCCTGCATCGAGAGGATGGCGCGATAGGCCTCGGGGCTGAACTGGCCGTTGACCTGGAAACCCGGATCGCTGCCGATCGCGCTGCGCACGCTGGCATCGGCGACCGTGAGGCCGAGGTCGATGTTCGCCTGCTGCAGCAGCTGCTGGCTGATCATGCCGTCGAGCACGCGCTGCTTCAGTTCCGGCTTTTCGAGATCCGCCGCCGTGAACGGCGACTGCGGATTCTGCGCCGCCTGCTGGCGCAGCTCGTTCATGCGATTCTGCCAGTCCTGCTGCGAGATCTCGTGATCGCCTACCTTCGCCACATATGTGTCGACGTGGGAGACGAAATACGACTCGATGCCGAAGAACGCGACGGCAAACACGCAGACACCGAGGACGATGGCGGCAGGCCATCCATGGATCTTGTTGCGCAGGGCTTGCAGCATGATGCGACTCGCGATGGTTGCACCGGTAACCCTTACCGGCGATCGATAAAACAAAGGCGCCACGCGGGCGCCTTTGTGGATGACTGGCGGAGTGGACGGGACTCGAACCCGCGACCTCCGGCGTGACAGGCCAGCATTCTAACCGACTGAACTACCACTCCACTTTCCGTTGGTGGGTGCTGAGGGGATCGAACCCCCGACCAGCGCCGTGTAAAGGCGACGCTCTACCGCTGAGCTAAGCACCCCCGACGGCAAGACGGATTAGTTTACGTGATCCTTGAGCGCCTTGCCAGCGGTGAAGGCCGGGACCTTCGACGCCGGGATCTTGATCTCTTCGTTCGTGCGCGGGTTGCGGCCGGTGCGCGCGGCGCGGCTGCGCAGCTTGAAGGTACCGAAGCCGACGAGGGCAACGTCTTCGCCCTTCTTCAGAGTCTCGGACACCACCTTGATCAGGGCATCGAGCGCCTTGCCGGCGTCAGCCTTCGAGAGCTCTGCCATTTCTGCGATGGCGGCGGTCAGGTCGGTCTTATTCATTACGTAACTCCCTTCATAGGTAATTCGAAGCGCCGGTCGGCGATTCATGGCGAAGACGTCAGGTCGCAGGTGCCGCGCCGATTCGGCATGGCGAATGCAACCCCGCGATCCAGCGCGCCCTTGCGGCGCGGGCGAAGGCGGAGCCGACTTTATACCAGCGCCCTCCCCCCATCGCAATACAAGGAATACCAAGGCTTTCAGGCCATATGCATGGTCTTTGGAGGCTTGCGCGCGACGTCGAAAAGGATTATCGCGGCGTGTCGATGACAGGACGACGAAAACGAAAAGGGCGCACTTGCGTGCGCCCTTGTTCGTGACACGAAACGATGCGGTGTCGTTACGTCAATGCGTCAGCGACGGCGATGCCTTGCCCTTGCCACGCTTGCCCTGCGTGCGCGGCACATCGACCTTCTCGCCGCCGTTGCCGGTTTTCGCCTGTCCGATCGGGCGCTCCAGCGCGAGATCGAGTACCTCGTCGATCCACTTCACCGCGTGGATGTCGAGCGAGCCGGTGATGTTTTCCGGCAGGTCGACCAGATCCTTGCGATTCTCCTCAGGGATGATCACCGTGGTGATGCCGCCGCGATGCGCCGCCAGCAGCTTCTCCTTCAGACCACCGATGGGCAGCACGCGACCGCGCAAGGTGATCTCGCCCGTCATCGCGACCTCGGATCGCACCGGCACCTTCGTCAGGGCCGACACGAGCGCCGTGCACATCGCGATACCCGCGCTCGGACCGTCCTTCGGCGTCGCCCCCTCCGGCACGTGGATGTGGATGTCGAGCTTCTCGTGGAAGTCCGGCTCGATGCCCAGACCCGCGGCGCGCGCACGCACGACGCTGAGCGCGGCCTGGATCGATTCCTTCATCACGTCGCCCAGCTGGCCCGTGTGGACCAGGCGACCCTTGCCCGGCACCACGGAGGCCTCGATGCTCAGAAGGTCGCCGCCGACCTGCGTCCAGGCGAGGCCGGTGACGAGACCGACTTCGTTCTGCTGCTCCGCGCGACCGAAGTCGAAGCGGCGCACGCCCAGGTAATGATCGAGGTTGCCGCCGTCGACGTGCACGTGGTCGGGCGCGAGCGCCTTGCCCTTCGCCGCCTTCGCCGGCTTCTTCACCTTGGCCTTCGCCTGCGCGGGCACTGTGCCCAGCGCGATCTCCTTCACCACCTTGCGACAGATCTTCGAGATTTCGCGCTCGAGATTGCGGACGCCCGACTCGCGCGTGTAGTAACGCACGATGTCGCGCAGCGCGTCTTCGCCCACCACCAGCTCGTCGGCCTTCAGACCGTTGGCCTTCAGCTGCTTCGGCAACAGGTACTTCTGCGCGATGTTGAGCTTCTCGTCCTCGGTGTAACCGGGGATGCGGATGACTTCCATGCGATCGAGCAGCGGACCCGGAATGTTCAGCGAGTTCGCGGTGGCGATCCACATCACTTCCGAAAGGTCGAGGTCGACCTCGAGGTAGTGATCGTTGAACGCGTTGTTCTGCTCGGGATCGAGCACTTCGAGCAACGCCGACGACGGATCGCCGCGGAAGTCCATCGACATCTTGTCGATCTCGTCCAGCACGAACAGCGGGTTCTTGCTGCCGACCTTGTTGAGGTTCTGCACGATGCGACCCGGCATCGAACCGATGTAGGTGCGGCGATGGCCGCGAATCTCGGCCTCGTCGCGCACGCCACCCAGGCTCATGCGGACGAACTTGCGGTTCGTCGCCTTCGCGATCGACTGGCCGAGCGACGTCTTGCCCACGCCGGGCGGACCGACGAGGCACAGGATCGGGCCCTTCATCGTGTTCACGCGCTGCTGGACCGCGAGGTATTCGAGGATGCGCTCCTTGACCTTCTCGAGCCCGAAGTGATCGGCGTCGAGGGTTTCCTGCGCGAGCGCGAGGTCCTTGCGCACCTTCGTGCGCTTCTTCCACGGCACGCCCACCACCCAGTCGAGGTAGTTGCGCACCACCGTGGCCTCGGCGGACATCGGCGACATCTGCTTGAGCTTGTTGAACTCCTGGCGCGCCTTCGCGAGCACGGCCTTGGGCATGCCGGCGCCGTCGATCTTCTTCTGGAGGTCCTCGATCTCGTTCGCGCCCTCCTCGCCTTCACCCAGCTCCTTCTGGATGGCCTTCATCTGCTCGTTGAGGTAGTACTCGCGCTGGCTCTTCTCCATCTGCGACTTCACGCGGCCGCGGATGCGCTTCTCGACCTGCTGCAGGTCCATCTCGCCGTCGACCAGACCGATGAGGAGCTCGAGGCGCTGACCGACGTCCGCGGTTTCAAGCACGCGCTGCTTGTCGGCCATGCGGACCGAAAGATGGGCGGCGATCGAGTCGGCCAGGCGCGACGGATCGTCGATGCCCGAGAGCGTCGCCAGGATCTCCGGCGGCAGCTTGCGGCTCTGCTTGACCAGCTGTTCGAACAGCGAGACGAGCGAACGCGACACGACATCGAGTTCGCGCTCGTTGTTGCTGTAGATCGGCTCGATGACGTGCGCGCGGCCGCTCATCATGCCGGCCTCGTCTTCGAACGCGTCGATCTGCACGCGCGACTGCCCTTCGACGAGCACCTTCACGGTGCCGTCCGGCAGCTTCAGCAGCTGCAGCACGCCCGCGAGCGTGCCGACGTTGTGCAGGTCGGCGATGGCCGGATCGTCGATGTCGGGGCTCTTCTGCGCGACGAGCAGGATCTGCCGTTCGCCTTCCATCGCGCGTTCAAGCGCGCGCATGGACTTGTCGCGCCCGACGAACAACGGGATGACCATGTGCGGATAGACGACGACATCGCGCAAGGGCAGGACCGGCAACAGGTCCAGCTCGGATCCGCTCGTGGTTTGGCTGCGATTCTTCGCCATGTTCTTGGGGTTTCCCTCGGATGGATGGGGCTCGCCCCGACACTGCGCCGGAGCCGCCATACACGTCAAGTGGTGGTTCGCGAAGGAACGATCAAGGGAGACGCGAGAGCGCCCTCGCAAAGAAAAACGGCCCCGGCGCCGAGTGGACGCCGGGGCCGCCATAAGGGGCCTTGGACGACGCGATCAGGCCGCGTCGCCACCCTCGCCCGCGATGCGCTGCTGCTGCAGGTTGCCGCGGTAGATAAGGTAAGGCTCAGCCTGACCGTCGATCACGGCGTCGTCGACCACGACCTTGCTGACATGCTCCAGCGAGGGCAGTTCGAACATCGTGTCGAGCAGCACCTGCTCCAGGATCGTGCGCAGGCCGCGCGCGCCGGTCTTGCGCTTGAGCGCGCGACGGGCGATGGCGGACAACGCTTCCGGACGGAACTCCAGCTCGGCGCCTTCCATGTCGAAGAGCTTGCGGAACTGCTTGGTGACCGCGTTCTTCGGCTCGGTGAGGATCTGCACCAGGGCGGCCTCGTCGAGCTCGTCGAGCGTGGCGACCACCGGCAGACGGCCGACGAACTCCGGAATCAGGCCGAAACGGACCAGATCGGCGGGCTCGACTTCCGAAAGCGTCTTGCCGACGTTCTCCGTGCGCTCCTTCGAGCGGACTTCGGCCTTGAAGCCGATGCCCGTGGTCTCCGAACGCTGCTGGATCACCTTGTCGAGGCCCGCGAACGCGCCGCCGCAGATGAACAGGATGTTTCGCGTGTCGACCTGCAGGAATTCCTGCTGCGGGTGCTTGCGACCGCCCTGCGGCGGCACGGACGCCAGCGTGCCTTCGATCAGCTTCAGAAGCGCCTGCTGCACGCCTTCGCCGGACACGTCGCGGGTGATCGACGGGTTCTCGCTCTTGCGCGAGATCTTGTCGATTTCATCGATGTACACGATGCCGCTCTGCGCCTTTTCGACGTCGTAGTCGCACTTCTGCAGAAGCTTCTGGATGATGTTCTCGACGTCCTCGCCCACGTAACCGGCTTCGGTCAGCGTGGTGGCATCCGCGATCGTGAACGGCACGTTGAGCAGGCGCGCCAGCGTCTCGGCCAGGAGCGTCTTGCCCGAACCGGTCGGACCGATCAGGAGGATGTTCGACTTGCCGAGTTCGACCTCGTCGTTCTTCTGGCGCGATTCCATGCGCTTGTAGTGGTTGTAGACCGCGACGGAGAGCGCCTTCTTGGCGCGCGTCTGGCCGACCACGTACTGATCGAGGGCTTCCATGATCTCGCGCGGCTTCGGAAGGTGCGTGCGACCGGAGGCCGCCTTTTCTTCCAGTTCCTCGCGGATGATGTCGTTGCACAGTTCAACGCACTCATCGCAGATGAACACGCTGGGGCCTGCGATCAGCTTTCGCACTTCATGCTGGCTCTTGCCGCAGAAAGAGCAGTAAAGAATCTTGCCGCCGTCGTTGGAACGGCTCTGCCGCTCGTCGCTCATGCTTTGGGCCCTACTGAGAATCCAGGTGCGCTTTGAGAATAGCACAGCGCTCCGCCCCGGGAATGAGGGGCGAAGTGCCGGTTTTCACAAGCGAAAAGTACAATCAAGCTGAACGGACGGTATCGACCAGACGCTTGTCGAGCACCGAGTCGATCAGGCCATAGGCCTGGGCTTCCGCGCCGCTCATGAAGCGGTCGCGCTCGGTGTCGCGGGCGATCTCTTCCACCGTCTTGCCGCTGTGGTGGGCGAGGATCGCGTTGAGACGCTCACGCATGGTGAGGATCTCGCGCGCGTGGATCTCGATGTCCGTCGCCTGGCCGGAAATACCGCCTGCCCACGGCTGATGGATCATGATGCGCGAATGCGGCAGCGAGTAACGCTTGCCGGCCGCGCCCGCGGCGAGCAGGAGCGCGCCCATCGAGGCCGCCTGGCCGATGCACATCGTGCTGACGTCCGGCTTCACGAACTGCATCGTGTCGTAGATCGCCATGCCCGCGGTGACGGAACCACCGGGGCTGTTGATGTACAGGCTGATGTCCTTGTCCGGGTTCTCCGACTCGAGGAACAGCAGCTGGGCGACGATCACATTGGCCATGTAATCGTCGACCGGGCCGACGGCGAAGATCACGCGCTCCTTGAGGAGGCGCGAGTAGATATCGTACGAACGCTCGCCACGCGAGGTCTGTTCGACGACGATGGGCACCAGGTTGAGGTTCTGGATCGGAGCCATGGACATGGGGTCTCTCCTTCGTGTGGGGCCCGGTTATTGCCAGCGAACGGCGCTCAGGCGCCGATCGGCCGCATCACTTCGTCGAAGCTCAGGTTCTGGTCCGTGGTCTTGGCGTTGTCGGCCACCCACTCCGCCACCTGGTCTTCCATCACGCGGTTCTGCAGTCCCTGCATCAGTTGGGGGTCGCTGTTATACAGTTCAATGACCTTTTCCGGCTCTTCATAGGTGGAGGCAATCGCCGCCAGCATGTCGCCGGTGCGCTTGCGGTCCAGCCGGAGCTCGTTCTTGCGGGCGATCTCGCCCATCAGGAGCGCGGCGATCACGCGCTTGCGCGCGAACGGCAGGGCCTCGGCCACCATCTCCGGCGACGGCTGCTGGCCGCGCGGGAGGTTGCCGGCGGCGAGGCTCTGGGCCTCGGCGTTGGCCATGAGTTCCGGCACGTCGAGGTCCGGGAAGGCGCCGGCCAGCTTTTCGGCCACTTCGGACTTCAGGCGGGCCATCACGGTCGCCTTGAGCTCGCGCTCGAGGTTGGCGCGGACTTCCTTGCGGAAGGTCTCGATGTCGCCGTCGGCGACACCGAACATCTTCACGAAGTCGGCGTCGACGGCCGGCAGGTTCGGCTCCTGCACCTTCACGATCTTCAGGGTGACCTTCGCGGTCTTGCCGGCGAGGTCCGGGTTGCGGAAGTCTTCCGGGAAGGCGACGTCCTGGACCAGGTCGTCACCCGCGGTGCGGCCGGTCAGGGCGTCGTCGAGCGCCTTGAACAGGGTGCCCGAACCCAGCACGCTACCGGCGCGCTCGAGGCCTTCGGCCGGGAAGCGGTAGTCACCCGCCTCGGCGGAGTATTCGAACATCACGAAGTCGCCTTCCTTCGAGGCGCGGCTGACTTCGTCGAAGCTGCGACGCTGCGTGCGCAGGGTCTCGATCATCTTGTCGATGTCGGCGTCGGTCACTTCGGCCTTCGGACGGGAGATCTCGAGGGCGGCGACGTCGATCGCCGGGAATTCCGGCATCACCTCGAAGGTGGCCGTGTAGGCGATCTCGCCGTTCTCGGCGTTGCCCGTGGTGTCGACGGACGGGTTGGCGATCGGCTGGAGCTTCTCCTGCGTGAAGGCCTCGCGCAGCGTGCTGCCGATCAGGTCCGACAGGGCTTCGCCACGGACCTGCGCGCCGAAGCGCTGCTTGATCACGTTGGTGGGCACCTTGCCCGGACGGAAGCCCTTCAGGCGCACCGTGCGGCCCATTTCCGCGATGCGCTCGCTGACCTGCGTCTCCAGACGCTCAGCCGGGAACTTCACCGTGAGCTTGCGCCCGAGCTTGCCGACATTCTCAACCGAAACCTGCATGACCTCTCCTGAAACCACCACGGACGTGGCGCGATGGCGACCATCCGTCGCCGTAACCGAACACAAGGGCTCCACCGCATCGGCCGGGGCGATGGCCGCGACCTGCCTCCCGGCGGTGAAAAACCCCGCAAATGACTGCCCATTCTACGTTTTGCCTTCACGCCGCCGCAACCTGCCTCAGCCGGGTGCCAGGCGCCTCGGACCGGCCCCTTCGACCGCCAGCCGATCTTCCGGATTGGCGAGGGCGCAGGCCTTGAGGGACAGGCAGCCGCAGCCGATGCAACCGGTCAGCCGGTCCCTCAGTTCGGTCAGCTGGGCGATCCGCTCCTCCAGCTCCGCACGCCAGGCGGCGGACATCGTGGCCCAGTCCTCCACCGAGGGCGTGCGCTGGTCCGGCAGGCATGCGAGCGCCTGACGGACCGATTCCAGCGGCATGCCGACGCGCTGGGCGACCCGGATGACCGCGATCCGGCGGAGCACATCCGCCGCGTAGCGTCGCTGGTTCCCGGCCGTCCTGAGACTGCGGATCAACCCCTTGCGCTCATAGAAATGGAGAGCGGACACCGAGACCCCGGCGCGCTTCGCCACCTCGCCCACGCTGAATTCCCTCATCGCTTGACCTGAACATTAGTTGAGGTTGCATCGTGCCCCTTCCGGAGTCGATGGGCAACCGTGCGAGACTCCCCCTCCCCCAAGGAACCCGAATGAACGTGGGCACGTCCGATCCAGACCTCCTCGCCAACGCCGGTGCCGCCCGCGCTCCGGGCATCCTCTCGCCTCCCTACCGGGCCGCGACGGTCGGCATGGTCGCGTTGATCTCTCTGATCGCCTTCGAGGCGCTGGCGGTGACGACGGCCATGCCGACCGTCGCCCGTGAGCTCGACGGCCTGCGCGCCTACGCACTCGCGTTCGGCGGCGTCCTCGCGACGAGCGTGATCGGCATGACCCTGTCCGGCCGCTGGAGCGACAGGAAGGGGCCGGCGCCCGCGATGTGGACGGGGTTGGCCGGCTTCGTGATCGGGCTGCTCATCGCCGGCTTCGCCCGCGACATGCCGACGCTGCTCATCGGCCGGCTGGTCCAGGGCCTCGGCGCCGGCTGTCTCTCGCCCGCGCTGTACGTCATCGTCGGGCGCCTATATCCGGACGCACTGCGGCCGAAGGTCTTCGCAGCCTTCTCCGCGGGATGGGTCGTCCCTGCCCTGATCGGCCCTGCCGTCAGCGGCGCGATCGTCGAGCACGTCGGCTGGCGCTGGGTATTCCTGGGCGTGCCGCTTCTCGCGGTGCCGGCCGCGGTCGCCCTGCGCGGTGCGCTGCGATCGCTCGCGTCCCCGGAGGGCGCGGCCGTGGACGCACCCGGCCGCATGGGGTACTCGATCGGGGCGGCGGTCGGCGCCTGCCTGCTCTTCGTCGCGGGCCAGGAACAGGGGTGGCGCGTCGCGGCCATTCTCTTGCCGGCCCTGGCCCTGCTCCTTTTCTGCGGCCGTCGTCTTCTGCCGGCCGGTACGCTTCGCGCCGCGCGCGGGCTTCCGGCCGTCGTCGCGCTGCGAGGTGTCGCCGCGTCCGCGTTCTTCGGCACGGAGGCCTTCCTGCCCCTCGCGTTCTCGACTCAGCACGGCCTCTCGCCGATGTGGGCGGGCGTCGCGATCAGCGTCGGCGCGATCGGCTGGTTCTCCGGCTCCTGGTACCAGGGGCACTACGCGAAGGTATCGCGGCGGACGCTGCTCGTGCGCGGCACGGCGCTCATGGTGATCGGCAGCACGATCGCCGCGCTCTGCACGTTCGCGTGGATGCCGGTGATCGCTTCCGTCGCGGGATGGCTGCTGACCGGTCTCGGCATGGGCATGCTCTACGGCACCGTCGCGGTGCTCGCGCTGTCGATGTCGGAGGAACACGAACAGGGCAGGAACAGTTCGGCGTTGCAGCTGTGCGAATCGCTGATGGTCGCGACCACGCTCGCCATCGGCGGCTCGTTGTTCGCCGCGCTGCTCACGACATCGCACACCGCGGCCTTCGCCGCGAACTTCGCGATCACCGTGCTGCTCGCGGTGCTCGGCACCGTGGTGGCGCGGCGCGCGGTCACCTGAGCGCCGTCGACCTCGGGCCCGCGTGTTTCGCGATGGTGCTCCAGAACCAAGGATGCCCCTGACTCCGAATCAACACACATGCGCGCACACATGCCAGGGCGGCATGGCATCGGACCGACAGCCTTGCATCGCTAAACTAGCGCGCCACGCAGTTTGCCTGCGGTGCAACCGCTGGAAAGGGTTGGTAGGCTAGGAGCGAACACATGGAAGAGACGCGAGCAATGAATGCCGACGACATCGATGAGATCCGCGCGAACATTTCGAAGACCATGGCCGAGACGATGAAAATCGGCGCCGAAACCGCGAAGATTCAGGCAGAGTCCCGTTACTACCCGGTCGTCGCCTTCGGCGCGATCATCGTCAGCGCCGTCGGCGCCGCCACCGCCATCATCGTCAAGCTTTTCTTTTACGCGGATTCGTAAGGGATGGTGCGAGAGGCGGGACTCGAACCCGCACGGGTTGCCCCGTCAGAACCTAAATCTGGTGCGTCTACCAATTCCGCCACTCTCGCGCGCCGCGCCATTCTAGGCGCGTGGGCCGCACCGGTCCACTGCGCCGGCTGGCGGCAGCGTCAGGCCCGGCAACCCGCCAGAAGATCCAGATCCGGCTTGTAGAGCGTCGTCCTCACGTCGAAGAAGCCCAGCAACGTGTGGAACAGATTGTCCTGGCTCGCGGGCTGGGTGCGGCGCCGCTCCATGCAGTCCAGGCGCACGGCGCTGTCGCGCACCCAGCCGGGAGAAAGCCACATCAGCATCGGCACATGCTTCTGCTGGCTGGGCGCCGTGTCCCAGTCCGCGCCGTGCAGGTAGATGTCGTGCTCGCCGAGCGATTCGCCGTGGTCGGAGAGGTACATCATCGCGCTGTCGACGTCGGGCACCGCCTTGAGGGTGTCCACGACGCGCCCGAGGATGTGATCCGTGTAGAGGATCGTGTTGTCGTAGCTCGCCACCGCCTGCGCGTACGTGCAGGTCTGGACCTCGCCCGTATCGCAGCCAGGGCCGAACACATTGAACGCCGCCGGATAGCGCTGAAAGTAATCCGGACCATGACTGCCCTTCAGGTGCAGCACCAGCAGTGCCGGCGAGCGCATGCGGGCGAGGCGTGCCGGAAGGTCGGTCAAGAGGACATCGTCGAAGCAGCCCTCGGCGTCGCACAGGCCCGCGACCCTGGCGTTGGTGAGGTCGTCGTTCGGTACGCGAGCGCACACGTCCTTGCAGCCTTCGTCGTTGTCGCGCCAGAAGACGTCGACGCCGGCGTGCTGGAGCACGTCCAGCGCGTTCCAGTGCGATTTGGCGACCGGCTTGTCGAACTTCGCACGCGTCATGTCCGAGAACATGCAGGGCACCGAGATCGTCGTCGCCGTGCCGCACGACCAGGTATCGCTGAAATAAATGGCGCCGGCGCGCTTCATCTCCGGATTCGTCTCGCGCCCGTATCCCTGCAGCGACTGATTCTCCGCCCTCGCCGTCTCGCCCACCACGAGCACGACGACGCGCTTGCGGTCGCCGGTCTGCGGCGCGAGCGTCGCGTCGGTGCCGATCGGCGTCATGCTGCGCTTCGGACGGAAGACGTCGCGCTGCAGGTAATGAAAGGTGCCGCTGAGCGCCGCATACGGATTGAACACTTCGTACAACGCGCGATGGTTGCGCTCGAAGTACACGTAGTTGCGGCCGGCCAGCATCGACGGCACCACCATCAGCAACGCGGCGCCAAGCACGATGGCGACACGCTGACCGAGGCTGCGCCACATCGGCGGAAAACGCACCGGCACAAGGAGGACGAGCACCGCCGGCAGCACGCCGAACGCGAGCATCCAGCCGACGGAGCCGAACGTGACCAGCGCGAGCGCTTCCGCGCGCTGCGTCTCGAAGATGCTCTGGATGATTTCTTCGTTGAGGTGCACGCCGAACGCGTCGGCGTAGTAAGCGCTCGCGGCCGCGACGAGGATGAGCAACGCGAGGATGGGCTTGCCGATGCGCGGCCACGTCACCAGGGCGAGGGTCAGCACCAGGTTCCCGACGAGCCGACAGCAAACGGTCACACTCAGCAGCCAGAATCCTGGGGTGCCGCGCGATGCGGCCAGCGCGTCATGGACCTGCGTCCACAGCTCCCGGTTGAGCACCGTGAGCATGTAGAGGGCCACGATGGCCCCGAGCGCCCAGGCGGGCACGCCGCGCCGCGCGGCGCGCATACGGCTTCGCCCTGCCGACAGGACGGGCGAATGGGTGTGGATCGACATCGGGCAACTCGTTCGCCCGGCGCGTTCGCGGGCAGGTCAAAGGCGTGGAATCAAGGGGCCATCATGGGCTCGCACGCCTTTCCGGGAACTGTCCTGCGCCCGTGCGTATCCGCCTCAAAAAGAAAAGGCGCTCAGGTTTCCCTGAGCGCCTTCGAATTGGTGGGCCGTGTAAGATTCGAACTTACGACCAATTGATTAAGAGTCAACTGCTCTACCAACTGAGCTAACGGCCCGTTTGAAACTTGCGTTGTAAGTGGGGTGGACGATGGGACTCGAACCCACGACATCCGGAATCACAATCCGGTACTCTAACCAGCTGAGCTACGCCCACCATAAAACACCATCTGGCGCGCCCGACAGGAATCGAACCTGCAACCGTCGGCTTAGAAGGCCGATGCTCTATCCGGTTGAGCTACAGGCGCAGGCACTGTACGTAGAACGCCAATTGGTCGGGGCAGAGGGATTCGAACCCCCGACATCCAGCTCCCAAAGCTGGCGCTCTACCAGACTGAGCTATACCCCGAACTTCAAGCACCATCCCGATTTACCGGGGTGTAGCCTTCAAATGTTACGGGTCAAACTCAAGCCCGTCAATCCGTATGAACACACCACACTTTCAACTACCGCGACCGAAGCGTTACCGCCGCGGCCTTGCTTAAAGATGGTGCGCCCGGAGAGATTCGAACTCCCGACCACCAAGTTCGTAGCCTGGTACTCTATCCAACTGAGCTACGGGCGCACACTTTAAACCTTTGACCCGGTGACTAATGCCGTGAAGCGCTAGCGCCGTGCCGAGAAGCGGAATTATTCAGATATCGAGGGTGTGCGTCAACACTTTTCTGAAACTTTTTTTTTCGCGGATGTAACAAGCGTTGCGAATAGCCGTCCGAATGGATCGATTCGGATGCTCGCGATTGCCTCGAGGTCATCGCGAGCGTGCCCGCTGTCGCGGTATCGCCGATGCGATCGGCTCCCACCGGGTTGAGGCGAGCTCGCCCCCGTAACGAAGAAGGGCGGCCCGTGGCCGCCCTTCCCGTTTACAGCTGCGTGGCCGGCTTACCGACCTTGTCCGGCGCGGAGCCGGCGTCACCGCGCGGGGGCGGCGGCGGGGTCGGACCCGGCTTCTGCCAGTCGGCCGGCGGTCCCGGCTCGCGACCGTTCATGATGTCGTCGATCTGGCGTGCGTCGATCGTTTCGTACTGCAGCAGCGCGTCGGCCATCACGTGCAGCTTGTCGATGTTGGTGGTGAGCAGGTCCTTGCTGCGCGCGTAAGCGCGATCGAGGATCGTGCGCACCACTTCGTCGATCTTGCGCGCCGTCTCGTTGGAGACGCTCTTGTGCTGCGTCACGGAGCGGCCGATGAAGACCTCGTCTTCCTCCTCGCCGTACGTGACCGGACCCAGTTCGTCGGACAGGCCCCACTTGGTGGCCATGTTGCGGGCCATCTTCGTGGCGCGCTCGATGTCGTTCGAGGCGCCCGTCGTGACCTTGTCGTGACCGAAGATCAGTTCTTCCGCCACGCGACCGCCGTACAGCGAGCACAGCTGCGATTCGATGGCGACCTTGTTCATGCTGTAACGGTCGCCCTCGGGCAGGTACATCGTCACGCCCAGCGCGCGGCCGCGCGGGATGATGGTGACCTTGTAGACGGGGTCGTGTTCCGGCACCAGGCGGCCGATGATCGCGTGGCCCGCCTCGTGATACGCCGTCAGCCGCTTCTCTTCGTCGTTCATGGCCATCGAGCGGCGCTCGGTGCCCATCAGGATCTTGTCGCGCGCACGGTCGAGGTGGCTCATGCGCACTTCGCGGGCGTTCTCACGCGCGGCGAACAACGCGGCCTCGTTCACGAGGTTCGCCAGGTCGGCACCCGAGAAGCCGGGCGTGCCGCGCGCGATCGTCATCGGTTCGACGTCCGTCGCGGTGGGCACCTTGCGCATGTGCACCTTGAGGATCTGCTCACGGCCCTTCACGTCCGGCAGGCCGACCACGACCTGGCGGTCGAAACGGCCCGGGCGCAAGAGCGCGGGGTCGAGCACGTCGGGACGGTTCGTCGCCGCGATGACGATGATGCCCTCGGTGCCTTCGAAACCGTCCATCTCGACGAGCAGCTGGTTGAGCGTCTGCTCGCGCTCGTCGTGACCGCCGCCCATGCCGGCGCCGCGATGACGGCCGACGGCGTCGATCTCGTCGATGAAGATGATGCAGGGCGCGTGCTTCTTCGCCTGCTCGAACATGTCGCGCACGCGGCTCGCGCCGACGCCCACGAACATCTCGACGAAGTCGGAACCGGAGATCGAGAAGAACGGCACCTTGGCCTCGCCCGCGATCGCTTTGGCGAGCAGGGTCTTGCCGGTACCGGGCGGGCCGACCATCAGCACGCCGCGCGGAATCTTGCCTCCCAGCTTCTGGAACTTGCCGGGATCGCGGAGGAATTCGACGAGCTCGCCGACCTCTTCCTTGGCTTCGTCGCAGCCGGCGACGTCCGTGAAATTGACCTTGACCTGGTCTTCGCCCTGCAGCTTGGCGCGCGAGCGACCGAAGCTCATGGCGCCGCGGCCGCCGGAGCCCGCCTGCATCTGGCGCATGAACCAGATCAGCACCGCCACGAAGATGATGATGGGCAGCCAGTTGAAGACGAGGCCCAGCAGCGAGAAGCCGTTGTCGGCGGGCTCCTGGCGAAGCTCGACGCCCTTGTCGCGCATCTGCTTGACCAGGTCGCTCGTGGACAGGCCCACCACCGGCACCACGGTGCGATAGGAGCCGCCGTCCTTCAGCTTGCCGGTGATCGTGGGCGGTGCCGTCGAGGTGATCGTGCCGCTCGCGACGTTGCCGTTGTCCACCTGCTGCGCGAAGGTCGTGTAGGACATGTCCTGCGACGAGCCGCTATGCGGGTTGAAGGTCTGGAACACGGTCAGCAGGACCACCGCGATGATCAGCCAGAGCAACAGGTTTTTTGCCATCTCGTTCATGCGCGGTTCTCGCCAGGTTGCCGGGACGCGGACTTCAGGCCGGTCGCCAGCGCATAGACCTCTCGCGAACGGGCGCGGGAGGCCTTCGGTTTACGCATCGTCACGCGACTGAAGTCCGCGCGCAAGTTCTTCAGGTACTCGTCGAACCCCGCCCCCTGGAACAGTTTCACCAGGAACGACCCGCCCGGCTTCAGCCAGTCGAGGCTGAACTGACGGGCCAGGTCGCAAAGGTCCATGGCGCGGATCTGGTCGGCGAGTGCCACACCGGACATATTGGGGGCCATGTCCGACAGGACAAGATCGACCTTCTGGCCTCCGAGCATCGCTTCGAGCTCTCGAAGCACCGATTCTTCGCGGAAGTCGCCCTGCATGAATTCCACGCCGGCGAGGCTGGCCATGGGGAGGATGTCCAGGGCGATCACCTTGCCGGTGTCGCCGAGCCGCTGGCGGGCCAGCTGGGACCAGCCGCCGGGGGCGGCGCCGAGGTCGACGATCGTCATGCCGGGCTTCAGCAGCCGGTCGCGGTCGATCAGCTCCTCCAGCTTGAAGACGGCGCGGGAGCGCATGCCCTCCGCCTGGGCCTTCTTGACGTAGGGATCGTCGAAATGCTCCCGCAGCCAACGGGAACTGCTCTTGCTGCGTGCCATGGGCTTTCGACCATCGATAAGTAAGGTGCCGGCCGTTGATGATACCCTTTGCCGCCTGTCAGCCGCACATCGAACCTGAACGCAATGTCGCTCTCCCCTACACAGCGCCGTTACCTGCGCAGCCTCGCCCACGACCTTCGCCCGGTGATCCTCCTCGGCAACAAGGGCGCCACCGAGGCCGTGGCCAAGGAACTGGGCCAGGCCCTGGACATCCACGAGCTCGTCAAGGTGAAGCTCTCCGGGGGCGACAAGGACGAGCGCCAGGCGCAGATCGCCTTCCTCACCGGCCAGACGGGCGCCGAAAACGTCCAGGAAATCGGCCACATCGTCGTCCTGTTCCGCCGGAACGAGCAGGACCCGAAGCTCGCCCTGCCCCGCTGAGCCCATGGATCTCTCGTTCGAGCACCAGGGCGAGTACCTCTTCGTGCGGCGGGTCGGGCCGTCGACGGTCACGATCGTCGACCGCGACTTCCACAAGAGCCTGCTGGTCACGCCGAACGAGGTGGTCGAGGACTGGCCGGTCACCGACGCCGCCCAGCTAAGCCTGACCGACGTCGAGACCATCGCGGCCCTGAAGCCCGAGGTCGTGCTGCTGGGCACCGGTGAGCGCCAGGTCTTCCCGCCGGCCGAGGTCATGGCTGCGTTCCTGCGCCGCGGCATCGGCATCGAAGCCATGACCAACGGCTCGGCCGCCCGCACCTACAGCCTCCTGGCCGCGGAGGGCCGGAAGGTCCTGGCGGCCTTCATCCTGCCCTGAGATACCTCTCCATGCGCATCCTCGTCCTCGGCGCCGGCGGAACCGGTGGTTACTTCGGCGGACGACTTGCCGAGGCGGGTATCGACACGACGTTCCTCGTCCGCCCGGAACGCGCGCGCACGCTGGACGACAAGGGACTGGTGATCCGCAGCCCGTTCGGCGACGCGAACCTGCGCGTGAAGCACGTCACCGCGGACACCGTCGGGGATGCCGGGTCCTTCGACCTCGTCCTCCTCTCGTGCAAGGCCTACGACCTGCACTCCGCGATCGAAGCGATCGATCCGGCCGTGGGCGACGGCACCGCCATCCTTCCGATCCTCAATGGTCTGGCGCACTACCCCTCGCTCGACCGCCGCTTCGGACCCGACCGCATCATCGGCGGCATGTGCGTGATCAGTGCGGGCAAGGGCCCGGACGGCGAGATCGTCCATTACGGCAACGGCGCCTCGATCACCTTCGGCGAACGCGACGGCGCCACGCACGGCGGACGCTGCGACGCCATCGCGGCGACGCTCGCCAGCGCACGGATCGACCACACGCACGCCGAGGACATCCACCGCGACCTCTGGGCCAAGTTCACCTTCCTCGCCACCCTGGCGGGGGCAACTTGCCTGTTCCGCGGCAGCGTCGGCGACATCATCGCCACCGACGACGGCCGGCTGCTCGTCGAGCGCATGTACGAGGAGTGCCTCGGCGTGGCTCGCGCCTGCGGCCATCCAGTACCCGACAAGGCGCGTTCGTTCGCCTGGAAGACGCTGACCCAGGAAGGCTCGCCGCTCACGGCGTCGATGCTGCGCGACCTGGAATCGGGCCAG
Source organism: Luteibacter sp. 329MFSha (assembly GCF_900111665.1). NCBI lineage: Bacteria > Pseudomonadati > Pseudomonadota > Gammaproteobacteria > Lysobacterales > Rhodanobacteraceae > Luteibacter > Luteibacter sp. 329MFSha. The sequence continues at coordinate 1,683,481 of NZ_FOJE01000001.1, forward strand.
CGCATCGAAGGCGACCACATCGTCGGCGACATGCTCCGCCGCGCGCGCGACGCCGACGTGCCTGCGCCCCTGTTGCAGGTCGCGCTGACGCACCTGCAGGCCTACGAGGCGCGCAAGGCCCGCGGCGGGCTCTGAGTCGCCCGCCGGGTTATTTCGGCGGCAGGTATTGCAGCGGATCGACCGGGTTGCCGTCGCGACGGATCTGGAACTGGAGTTCGTCGCGGGTGGCCCCGGACGAGCCCATCTCGGCCACCGTCTGACCGGCCTTCACCTTCTCGCCTTCCTTTACCAGGCGCTTGCGGTTGTGCCCGTACGCGGAGAGGAAGCTGTCGCTGTGCTTGATGATCACGAGTTCGCCGTAGCCGACGAGACCGTTGCCGCTGTACACCACGACGCCATCTGCCGCGGCGCGGATCGGATCGCCCGCCTTGCCGCCGACCTCGATGCCGGGGATCGCGTCGCCCGACGAGAACTTCTTGATGAGCGCACCATCGGCCGGCCAGCGCCAGGTGATGCCACCCGCGCTACGCGTGGCGCCACTGGCGACGATCGGCGTGGACGCCGGCGGATTCTCGACCGGCGGAGGCGGCTGCGTCGCGGGCGCCGAGGGCGCGGGCGGCGGCGGGACCACCGATTCGGCCGGCTTGCCGGCGACGACGACGGGCGTGTTCGTGGTGGTCGCCGGCGCGGGAGCCGACACGACGGCCGGCGGCGGTGCGCTCTCCGCCTCGGTCACGGGCGCGAAGCCCGGCTGCGCGCCGGCTGGCGGTGGCGCCGCATGGGGCGCAGGCGTAGCTGACGGAGGCGGCGTCGCGGCCACGACCGGTGCCGGCGTCGCCGCGTGCGACGCGCGGCCCGGCGGCGACAGACGCAGCTCCTGGCCGGGCCAGATCGTGTAAGGCGAGGCGATGCCGTTCCAGCTGGCGAGGTCGCGGAAGTCGACCTTGTTGCGGAAGGCGATGCTGTAGAGCGTATCGCCCTTGCTGACGCGATAGCTGCCGCCCGGTGGGGGCGGCGGCGTGGCGGCGCGGGCCGGTTGATACGACCCCGGGCTTCGGGTCACCACGACGGAACTGCGCTCGATGCCGCAACCGCTCAGGACGAGGACGGCCGCCAGGGTGGCGGCCAGCGGCAGCGCTCGGGTCATGAGCATCGCGGATCTCCTTTCACGGTCACTCATCGCAACAGGAACCACCAGGCGGCCAGCAGGACGATGGCTACGATAACAGCCCACCCTATCCATTCGATGTGTTTGCGCAGCATCTGCTCCGCGCGTTCACCGAAGATGCGCACCAGCAGCGCCAGCAGCCAGACGCGCTTGCCACGGCCGATGAGCATGCACAGCAGGAACGGCAGCAGCGGCACGCCGACGATGCCGGCGGCCCAGGTGACGAACTTCATCGGCACGACAGGCTGGAGCGCGGCCATCGCGAGGACGATGTACAGGCCGAGCGCATGCGCCTGCATGTCTTTCTGCAGGTTCTCCACGCCCTTCAGGATCGGCGCGAGCAGGTGCAGCGAGTCGAGCAACGGCTTCAGCGCCTCGAAGGCGAAATGCCCCAGCGCGTAACCGACCACGGAGCCCAGCAGCGAAAATAGCAGGCTCCAGTTGGCGAAACGGAACGCCTTGCGCGGCTCGGCGAGCATCATCGGCGCCAGCATCACCTCCGGCATCACCGGAAAGATGAAGGCTTCGACGAAGGAAAGGCCGGCGAGATAGCGCACCGCATGGCGATGGCGTGCCCAGGTGATGGCGCGCTCGTAGAGCGAAGCGAACAGCCGCATTCAGCGGTTTTCCTTATGAGGGGACGGCATCAGCCGATGCCGCCGAGTAGCGGGACGAAACTCACGGCGCCAAGGTCTTCGCGCAGCACCTCGCCGTTGGCCTCCTTGCGCAGGCGGATGAGCACCTGCTGGCTGGGACTGCCGACGGGCGCCACGAGCACGCCCCCGGGCTTCAGCTGGTCGAGTAGCTTCGCCGGGACGCGGTCGCCCGCGGCGGTGAGGATGATCCCGTCGAAGGGCGCATCCGATTCCCAGCCCAGCTTGCCGTCGTCGTGACGCGAGCGGAGGTTCTCGATGCCGAGCTGACGGAAGCGGCGACGTGCCTGGCGCAGGAGTTCCTCGATGCGCTCGACGGTGTAGACCGTCGGGACGACGCCCGCCAGCACGGCGGCCTGGTAACCGGAACCGGTGCCGATCTCCAGCACCCGTTCGGGCACGCCGTGCTCGATCAGGGCTTCGGTCATGCGCGCGACGATCCATGGCTGGGAGATCGTCTGGCCGTGGCCGATCGGCAACGCGGTGTTCTCGTAGGCGCGCGAATGCAGCGCCTGGTCGATGAAGTGGTGGCGCGGCAACTGGCGGATGACCTCGAGCACGCGCTCGTCGCGGATGCCCTCCTCGGCGAGCCGCGCCACGAGGCGGTCGCGCGCGCGCTGCGAGGTCATGCCTTCGCCGCGCAGCGCCGATGGTGGAAGCGCATGGAGGTTCACCACGTCAGGCGGCCTCCTCGTTGCCCATGCCGGGGGTCAACGAAAGCATCCAGCTGCCGACCTTCTCCAGCGCCTGCACGCGCGTGAGGTCGGTGTGGATCGGGGTCACCGAGACGTAGCCGCGGCGCACCGCGTCGAAATCGGTACCCGGGCCGTCGTCGTCGATCTCGCCCGGCGGCCCGATCCACCACATCTCGCGGCCGCGTGGGTCGTGCGCGCGGATGGCCGGCGCGGAACGATGGCGCTTGCCGAGGCGCGTGACCTCGAAGCCGCGAATCTCGCCCCACGGAAGATCGGGCACGTTGACGTTGAGGATCGTGTCGGCCGGCAGCGGATCGACGATCAGGCGGCGCATCAGCATCAGCACGGCGCTGGCGGCCGAAGCGTAATGACGGCCCGAATCCTCGCGCGTCACGAGCGAGACGGCGATGGCCGGCAGGCCGAGGAAGCGCCCTTCCATCGCGGCGGACACCGTGCCGGAATAGATGACGTCGTCCCCCAGATTGGAGACGCTGTTGATACCCGAGACCACGATGTCGGTGTCGTGATCGAGCAGCCCGGACAGCGCGAGATGGACGCAGTCCGTCGGCGTACCGGCGACGCGGTACGCGCCGTTGTCGAGACGTTTCACGCGGATCGGCGCGTCGAGGGTAAGCGAGTTGCTCGCGCCGGAACGATCGCGATCGGGGGCGACCACGGTCACCGTACCGAACTCGGCCAGACGCTCGGCCAGCACCTGGATGCCAGGAGCCTCCACGCCGTCGTCGTTGCTAACCAGAACTTGCATGCTGATCCAGATCGAAAAACGGGTGCGGCGGTCCCATCGTGAGGGAACCGCCCGACCGCCCAAGTCTACCGGACCGGCCCACGGGATTCACGACGACCACGTCTCGCGGCCATCGCGACCCGGGACACCGTTACGCCGATCCGGCGCATCCCGTAGGATCACGCTCATGACGCGACGCCCGCCGAAAATCCACGAGGACGATAGCCGGCTCTTCCGCGAGGCGATCGGCGACGTACGTCCGGTGACGACGAGCCACGCGCCGCCGGAGCGGCCGCGGCCCGAGCCTCATCCGCACATGCGCGACGCCGACGAAGCGGCCGTGCCCGCCGAATCGATGCTCTTCGACTACGATCCGGCGGATCTCGAGGTCGGCGAGGAACTGTCGTTCCTGCGCGACGGGTACCCACCAAAACTCCTCAAGCAGCTCAAGCGTGGCCAGTTCAGCATCCAGGCCGACGTCGATCTCCATCAGATGAATGCGGCCGCCGCGCAACTGACGATCGCGGAGTTCCTGGCGGAGTGCCGCCACGACGGCCTCCGCTGCGTACGGATCATCCACGGCAAGGGACTCCGCTCGAAGGCGGCGGGGCCGGTGTTGAAGGGGCTGACCGATCGACTGCTGCGGCGTCGCGACGATGTCGTGGCGTTCGCGTCGGCGCGACCGATGCAGGGCGGCACCGGCGCTGTGGTGGTGTTGCTGAAGGGGTGAGTGCTCCAGGAGGAACGGCATCACCGGCTTCGGGCCCGCTTTCGCGGGATCGCCGATACGATCGGCTCCCACCCTTCGTATCGACCTGGCTACCGAAGGAGTGGGAGCCGATCGTATCGGCGACAGGCGCTAGAGGGTCGCGGCGACCTCGCGCAGCACAGTCGTGGCGTACGCGCCCGCCGGCAGACCGAACGCGACTTCGAGCGCACCGTTGTCGAGCCAGCGCCAGGCGAGGTCGCGCGGACGCAGGCGCAGCGCCCTGCGCTCCTGGTCCATGCGCGCCCCGGCGAGGCCTTTCGCGAGATCCTCGTCGCGAGCGGCGACCGCGCGTTCCAGTTCACCAGCCGCGCCACCTGCCGGCGTATCGCCGCTGCCCCACAACGGTCCCGACGGATGGATGTCGAAACGGGCGAGACGCTCGGCGAGCGTCACGTCGAACGCTTCCGGACCGAACCACGAGCGGGAACCTTCCAGCGACCAGATCTCGCCGTCCATCGGCGAATCCCACCGCCCCGCCGCGACACGCTCGGCCAGCACGCCGTTGAAGATGTGGGACCGCGCCGCGGAGAGCAGGATTGAGCGCTTGTCGCGATCGACGCGGCGGCCGGCGAACATGGCCTTCGCCTGCGCGACGTTGTTCCCGCCCAGGCCGAACCGCTGCTCGCCGAAATAATTCGGCACGCCACGCGCCGCGATAGCCGCCAGACGACCTTCCGCTTCGTCGCGGTCGCCTTCCACCTCGCGCAGCACCAGCACGAAGCGGTTGCCGCGCAGCGCGCCGCGTTTGATCTTGCGCGAATGACGCGCCGACGAAAGGATCGTCACACCCTCGGCCGGGAACGCGGACCAGTCCGGATCCGCCTTGCCGGGCAGGTGCACGGTGAACACCTGCCGGGTCACGGCGTGCCGGTCCTTCATGCCGGCGTAGCCGACATTCATCGCCTGGACGCCGGCGAACTTCGCCAGCTCGCGAGCCACCCACTCCGTGTTCGCCCCGCGCTTCTCCACCACGAGGAAGGCATGCTCGCCCGTGCCGTCGGCCTCGTAGCCCGACACCTCTTCGACGAAGAAATCGTCGGGCGTCGAACGCAGGCGGCCTTTCAGCGGTGGCGCGCCGAAAGCGAAGGGAAGTTCGTTGTCGCTCATGGATAGACCTACAGCAGGAACAGCGTGGCGAGACCGAGGAAGATGAAGAAACCGCCGCTATCGGTCATGGCGGTGATGAGCACGCTGGAGCCAAGCGCGGGATCGCGGCCGAGCTTGACCATCAGCATCGGGATACCGACGCCCATGAACGCGGCCAGCAGAAGGTTCAGCGTCATCGCGGCGGTCATCACGAGGCCGAGCGACACGCTGCCGTAGAGCAGCCACGCGACGATGCCGATCGCGCCACCCCAGACGATGCCGTTGACGAGGGAGACGCCCAACTCCTTGCGCCACAGGCGTTTGGCCTGCGACACGCCGACCTGTTCGAGCGCCATCGCGCGCACGATCATGGTGATGGTCTGGTTGCCCGAATTGCCGCCGATACCCGCGACGATCGGCATCAGCGCGGCGAGCGCCACCAGCTTCTCGATCGAGTGCTCGAACAGGCCGATCACGCGCGAGGCGATGAACGCGGTGACGAGGTTGATCGCCAGCCACGCCCAGCGGTTGCGCACCGACTTCCACACGGAGGCGAAGATGTCTTCTTCCTCGCGCAGACCGCCACGCGACAGCGCCTCGGTCTCGCTTTCCTCGCGGATGAAATCGAGCATCGCGTCCACCGCGATACGCCCGATGAGGCGCTGCTGCGAGTCGACGACCGGCGCCGTGACGAGGTCGTAACGTTCGAATGCCTGCGCCACGTCGTACGCGTCATCCTCGGGCCGGAACGTGTTCACGTCCGGCGCCATGATCTCGTGGACCATCTTCTCTGGCGAATTGACCAGCAGCCAGTGCAGCGGAAGCACGCCCGTCAGCACGCTCTCGGCATTGACCACGAAGAGCTTGTCCGTCTGCGCGGGAAGTTCCTCGAACCGGCGCAGGTAGCGCAGCACCACTTCGAGGCTGATGTCCTCGCGGATGGTGACCATGTCGAAGTCCATCAGCGCGCCGACCTGGTCGTCCTCGTAGGACATCGCGGCCTGCACGCGTTCGCGTTCCGTCGCGTCGAGGCTCGCCATCAGTTCCGGCAGCACCTCGGTCGGCAGGTCGTCGACGAGATCGGCGAGTTCGTCCGCGTCCAGCGGCTCGACCGCCGCGAGGATCTCGCGGTCGTCCATGTCCGCGATCAGCGATTCGCGGACGGAGTCCGAGACTTCGAGGAGGATCTCGCCGTCGCGATCGGAGCGCACGCGCTGCCAGACCGCGAGTCGATCTTCGAGCGGCAGCGATTCGAGGACGTCGGCGAGGTCCGCGGGATGCAGTTCGTCGAGGCGCGCCTGGAGCTCCGCGTCGGTGGCTTCGAGCGCGGCGTCGTCGCCGTCCGGCGCACCGCCCGCGAACTCGAGCAGGCCTTCACGACGGCGCAGCAACTCCGTGATGGCCTCGAGCCTGTCGTGCAGGCGTGGCGTCGAGGCCCGCGGTTCGTTCTCGCTCATGCGCGCAGCACCAGCACCGTCGCGAGCGCCGCGATGCCTTCGCGGCGCCCCGTGAAGCCGAGCGTCTCGGTGGTGGTGGCCTTGATGCTGATGCGGTCGATGTCCACACCGAGGTCGTCGGCGACGATCGTGCGCATGGCATGCGCGTGCGGGCCGACCTTCGGCGCCTCGCAGATCACCGTGATGTCGGCGTTGCCGAGCTCGTAACCGCGCTCCGCCAGCATGGCGGCGACCTCGCGCACGAACACGCGGCTGTCGGCACCGCGCCACTTCTCGTCCGACGGGGGAAAGTGCTTGCCGATGTCGCCGAGCGCGAGCGCGCCGAGCAGCGCGTCGCAGAGCGCGTGCAGCACGACGTCACCGTCCGAGTGCGCCAGCACGCCCTGCCCGTGCGGCACGCGCACGCCGCCCAGCATGACGTGGTCGCCTTCGCCGAACGCGTGGACGTCGAATCCCTGGCCGATGCGCATTACCGTGTCCTCTCCAGCAGGAATTCCGCCAGCGCGAAATCCGCCGGCGTCGTGACCTTGATGTTGTCTTCCGATCCTTCCACCAGGAGCGGCGCGATGCCCGCCCGCTCCATGGCCATCGCCTCGTCGCTCACCACGATACCCGCGCCGGCGGCAAGGCGGAGTGCACGGGTCAGCTCGCCACGCCGGAACATCTGCGGCGTGAAGGCCCGCCAGCGACCTTCGCGCGGTTCGGTGGCGACGCTGTGACAGCCCGCGTCGGCGCGCTTGAGCGTGTCGCGCAAGGGCGCTCCCAGCAGGCCGCCGTCACGCTGCGAGGCGTCCTCGATCAATCGCGTGATGTCGGCCGCGCGCACGCACGGACGCGCGGCGTCGTGCACCAGGACGAATGCCTCGTCGGGCACGGACGCGGGCAGCGCCAGCAGCCCGGCCAGCACGGAGTCGCTGCGTTCGCCGCCCCCGGTCGCGGTGCGCAGCGGTTTGCCGCCGACCGCCTCGACGCCCTCGAACGCGGTATCGCCCGCCGCCAGCGCGACGACGATCCCGGCGATGCGCGGATGGGCCGCCAGTCGCTCGAGCGTGTGCCGGATCATCGGCTTGCCGCCGATCGGCTGGTATTGCTTCGGCCGGTCGCCGCCGGCCCGGACGCCGCGACCGGCGGCCGGAATCACACACCAGAGCGCGTCCATCACTGGTCGCCGGCGGTGACGGGCGGCGGAGGCGGCGGCGCGCTCGTCGCGGCGCCCGGCTCCACCACCTGATAGAACGTTTCGCCCGGTTTCACGAGCCCCAGCTCCTGACGCGCGCGCGCTTCCGTCGCCTGTTCGCCGTGCTTGAGGTCTTCGACGTCGGCGGCGAGCGCCTGGTTACGCTTCTGCAGCCCCTCGTTCTCCTCGGTCTGTTTCGCGACCGAGGCACGCAGCGATTCGACCTCGGCGACGCCCCCACCGCCGACCCACAGCTTCAGCTGCAGCGCGATGAGGACGACGACGAGGATCAGTCCGATCCAGCGCAGGATGGCCGCGTTGCTCAAGACAAGGCTCAGCCAGGCAGCTTGGACAGGTTCGGGAACGCGTTGCGACCGGCGTACGTCGCCTTCGCGCCGAGGGCTTCCTCGATGCGCAGCAGCTGGTTGTACTTGGCCACGCGATCCGTGCGGCAGAGCGAACCGGTCTTGATCTGCGTCGCGGTGGTGGCCACGGCGATGTCGGAGATCGTGGTGTCCTCGGTTTCGCCGGAGCGGTGCGAGACGATCGCGGCGTACTTCGCGCGGTGGGCCATCGCGATGGCTTCGAGCGTCTCGGACAGCGTGCCGATCTGGTTGACCTTGATCAGGATGGCGTTGGCGATCTTCTTGTCGATGCCTTCCTGGAAGATCTTCGGATTGGTCACGAACAGATCGTCGCCGACGAGCTGGATGCCGCCGTCCACGACCTTCGTGAGGTGCGCCCAGCCGTCCCAGTCGCCCTCGGCCATGCCGTCCTCGATCGTGACGATCGGATACTGCTTCGCCCACGACGCCAGCGTGTCGACCCACTGCTCCGGCGTGAACACCTTGCCCTCGCCTTCGAGGTCGTACTTGCCGTTCTTGAAGAATTCCGAACTGGCGACGTCGAGTCCGAGGAGGATGTCGCTACCGACCTTGTAGCCGGCCTTGTTCACGGCTTCGAGGATCGTGTCGAGCGCCTCGACGTTCGACTTCAGGTTCGGCGCGAAGCCGCCCTCGTCGCCCACCGCCGTGTTGAGGCCGCGGTCCTTCAGCACCGCCTTCAGCGCGTGGAAGATCTCGGCGCCGTAGCGCAGCGCCTCCGCGAAGCTCGGCGCGCCGACCGGCAGCACCATGAACTCCTGGACGTCGACGTTGTTGTCCGCGTGGGCGCCGCCGTTGATGATGTTCATCATCGGCACCGGCAGCGAACCGCCGCCGTCGACCATCAGGTACTGCCACAGGGCCTGCTTCTTCGACGCGGCCACGGCGTGCGCGGCGGCCATCGACACGCCGAGCAGCGCGTTCGCGCCGAGCTTGCCCTTGTTGTCCGTGCCGTCGAGGGCGATGAGCTTGTCGTCGAGGCCCTTCTGGTCGGCCGCGTCGTAGCCCGCGAGCGCCTTCGCGATCTCGCCGTTGACGTTGGCGACCGCCTTCGTCACGCCCTTGCCGCCGTAGCGGCCCTTGTCGCCGTCGCGCAGTTCGACGGCCTCGCGCGTGCCGGTCGAGGCGCCGCTGGGAACGGCCGCGCGGCCGAACGAACCGTCGGCGAGGGTGACCTCGGCTTCGAGGGTCGGATTGCCGCGGGAATCGAGGATTTCGCGGGCGTGGATCTTGGTGATGGACGTGGTCATGCGGTTCCCGTTACGAGTTGGAATGACTGAAGAAGGTACCGACCAGCACGAGGCCGGCGGTCCCGACGAGGATGAGCGTGTTGAGCCCGAAGCCGATCGCGCCGAACGTGCGGCGGCGATCCTGCCTGCGCAGGGCGATGAAGCCGAGCACCAGGCCGACGAGCGATAGGATGAGGAAGGCGCAGATGACGAGCCCGATGACGCCGAACACCGGCAGGTGCTGGTCCGACTCGCCCGACGCGATCATGAGCGCGGAAAAGCCGATGCCGGCGACGACGACGAGGCCGGAGACGATGGCGATGACGAACGACGCGATGCCGTGACCCGACTGCGGCAGACGCGCCGCACGCTGGCGCCCCGCGCCCGCGTCGTGGATCCCGTTGTCGTCGCTCATCCAGCCCGTCTCCCCGGGGCACGTGGCCCCACCGTTGGCATGGCCGGCGCAGGCGCGCCGGATCCCGTCAATCATACCGTTCCCGGGAGCGATCGGACGCCGCTCCCGGTGCGGCGTCTTACGCCGCGGACTCTTCGGAGCGGACGGCGAGCTTCTCGCCCTCGCGGACCGCCTTGTACTCGCGCGCGGCGCGCACGAAGCCGATGAACAGCGGATGGCCTTCGCGCGGCGTGGAGGTGAACTCCGGATGCGCCTGGCAACCGAGGAACCACGGGTGGACCTGGCGCGGCAGCTCGACGATCTCCACCAGCAGGTCGTCCATCGACTTGCCCGAGATCACGAGGCCGAGGTCTTCGAACGACTGGCGGTAGCGATTGTTGAACTCGTAGCGGTGACGGTGACGCTCGCGCACGACGTCCTCGCCGTAGAGCTCGCGGGCCAGCGTGCCGGACTTCAGACGGCATTCCTGCGCGCCGAGGCGCATGGTGCCGCCGAGATCGGAGCGCTCGCTGCGCACTTCGGTCTCGCCCGTGGCCGTGGTCCATTCGGTGATCAGCGCGATGACCGGATCCGGCGTGTTGCGGTCGTTCTCGCTCGAATCCGCCTGCGTCAGGCCGGCGGTGTTCCGCGCGAACTCAACGACCGCGGCGTGCATGCCGTAGCAGATGCCGAAATACGGCACGCCGGCTTCGCGGGCGAACTGCGCGGCGAGGATCTTGCCCTCGAAGCCGCGCTTGCCGAAGCCGCCGGGCACGAGGATCGCGTCCGCGCCGCCGAGCACCGCGCGGGCGCCGCGCGCCTCGACGTCCTCGGAATCGACCCATTCCAGATTGACGCGCGTCGACTGCTTGATGCCGCCGTGACGCAGCGCTTCGCCAAGCGACTTGTAGGCGTCCTTGTGCTCGACGTACTTGCCGACGATCGCGACGGTGATCTCGTCGCGCGGATGCTCCACGGCCTCGACCGTGCGCGTCCAGCTCGTGAGATCGGCCGGACCGGCGTCGAGGCCGAGGCGCTTGATGACGAGCTCGTCGAGGCCCTGCTCGTGCAGCCACATCGGCAGCTTGTAGATGACGTCGACGTCGACCGTGCTGATGACGGCGTTCTTCGGCACGTTGGTGAACAGCGCGATCTTGTGGCGCTCGCCGTCGGGCAGCGGCTCTTCGCAGCGGCACAGGAGGACGTCGGGCTGGATACCGATCGAGCGCAGCTCCTTCACGGAGTGCTGCGTCGGCTTCGTCTTGATCTCGCCCGCGGCCTTGATGAACGGCACGAGCGTGAGGTGCACGAACATGCACTTCTCGGGGCCGTGCTCGATGCGCAGCTGACGGATGGCCTCGAGGAACGGCAGCGATTCGATGTCGCCGACGGTGCCGCCGATCTCGACCAGCGCGACGTCGAAGCCGCGGGTGGCCTCGTGGATGGAGTGCTTGATCTCGTCGGTGATGTGCGGGATCACCTGCACGGTGGCGCCGAGGTAGTCGCCGCGGCGCTCCTTGCGGATCACCGATTCGTAGATCTTGCCGGCGGTGATCGAATTCTTGCCCGTCAGGCGCGTGCGGACGAAACGCTCGTAGTGGCCGAGGTCGAGGTCGGTCTCCGCGCCGTCGTCGGTGACGTACACCTCGCCGTGCTGGAAGGGACTCATGGTGCCCGGATCCACGTTGATGTACGGATCGAGCTTCATCATGGTCACGGAAAGACCGCGCGCCTCGAGAATGGACGCAAGCGAAGCCGCTGCGATGCCTTTCCCGAGGGAAGACACCACACCGCCGGTGACGAAAATCAGGGGAGTCATGCGAGCAGCCAGTGCTGGAAATTTGTATTTTACCTAAGTGTGCGGCGGCCCGCGAGTAGCGGGGCGCGTGGACGTGGGGGTCGGGGGATGGGAAGCGGGGGCGCAAGTACGATCGCCCGAGGGGGCCGCAGGCGTCCGGAACGCGCACCGCCAGCGCGAAGTCGCCCGCGCCCTCAACCGCCCGCCGCGCTCGCACCCCCATTTCCCTTCCCCCGCCCCCGCTTCCCGTACCATTGCGCCATGAGCCCTTCCCCCATCCCCGCCCGCCTCCAGGCCTTGCGCGCCGCCATGGCACGCGAAGGCGTCGCCGCCGTCGTCGTGCCGACCGCCGACCCCCACCTCTCCGAATACCTGCCGGCCCGCTGGCAGGCCCGGGAGTGGTACTCGGGCTTCACCGGTTCGGCCGGCACGCTGGTCGTCACGGCCGATGGCGGCGGACTGTGGACCGACTCGCGCTATTTCTCGCAGGCCGAGGCCGAACTGGCCGGCAGCGGGCTCGTCCTCATGAAGCTGAACGTGGCGCACACGCCGGAGCACGTGGCGTGGCTGGCGGAGCGGTTCGGCGAGGGCGACACCATCGCCATCGCCGGGGACAGCCTCTCGGTCGCGGGCGCCGAGGGCCTCGAGAAGCGCCTCGGTCCCACCGGCGCCCGCCTGCGCACCGACCTCGACCTCGCCGGCTCGGCGTGGGCCGATCGCCCCGCGCCGCCTTCGGCGGCCGTTTTCGCCCATGCGGCGCCGTTCGCGGCCATCGGGCGCGCGGACAAGCTCCGCCACGTCCGCAGCGCGATGCGCCGCGCCGGCGCCACCCATCACCTGCTCTCCAGCCTCGACGACATCGCCTGGCTGACGAACCTGCGCGGTGCCGACGTCGACTTCAATCCGGTCTTCGTGGCCCACCTGCTGGTCGGCGAGACGGCGGCGACGCTGTTCATCGACGCGGCCAAGGTGCCGGCGGACGTCAGGACGGCGCTCGCCGCCGATGGGATCGCGCTGGCCGATTACGGCACCGCCGCCTCCGCCATCGCCGCCCTGCCCGACGAGGCGGCCCTGATGTACGACCCCGTGCGCGTCGTCGTCGCTCTGCTGGAAGGCCTGCCGGTGGGCGTCACCTCCCTCCGGGCCGCGAGCCCGTCGACCGCGCAGAAGGCGCGCAAGACGCCGGAGGAGCTGGACCACATCCGCGACGTGATGCGCCGGGATGGCGCGGCGCTCGTGCGCGCCTTCCGCCGGATCGAAACCGGCCTGGCCGCTGGCGAGCCCCTCACGGAACTCGACGTGGACACGATCGTCCGCGATGCGCGTGCCGCCCAGACGGGCTTTGTCGGCGAGAGTTTCTCCACCATCGCCGGCTACCAGGCGAACGGCGCGCTGCCGCACTATCGCGCCACGCCAGCCGGCTTCAGCCCGCTGGCCGCGCGCGGTTTGCTCCTGGTCGATTCGGGCGGCCAGTATCTGGGCGGCACCACCGACATCACGCGCGTGCTCGCCCTCGGCCCGGTGACCGACGAGCAGCGGCGAGACTCCACGCTGGTGCTCAAGGGCATGATCGCCCTGTCACGGGCCCGTTTTCCCAAGGGCGCGAGCGGCCCGCAGCTCGACGCGCTGGCGCGCGCGCCGCTGTGGGCCGCGGGCATGGACTTCGGCCATGGCACCGGACACGGCGTGGGTTACTTCCTGAACGTGCACGAAGGTCCGCACGGGATCCGGCCACCGGTGGCGGGTGGCGCGCTCGTTCCGCTGGAGACGGGCATGATCACCTCGATCGAACCGGGTCTCTACAAACCGGGCCGTTACGGCATCCGCCACGAGAACCTGGCCGTGGTGACGCAGGCGGACAGCACCGAGTTCGGCGAGTTCTACGCCTTCGAGACCCTCACGCTCTGCCCGTTCGACCGACGCGGCCTCGAGCCCCGCCTGCTCGAACCGTCCGAGCGCGCGTGGCTGGACGATTACCACGCCACCGTACGAGCCGCCCTGTCGCCCCTGCTCGACGGCGCGGACCGCGAATGGCTGGAGTGGCACTGCGCTCCCTTGTGAAACCGTGCGGGAAATCGCCGATACGATCGGCTCCCACCCTCTGGTAGCAGCGTCTCTACCAAAGGGTGGGAGCCGATCGTATCGGCGATCCGGCGCCGCGTCGCGTCTCATCGCCTGATACGCATCGCTGCGACCCTTGACCATCCGGTGGGGCAAACCCCATCCTGCCCGGCTACGAACGGCCTCGATACCCCATGAATACTCGCTACAACGCCTCAGACATCGAAGTCCTCAGCGGTCTCGACCCCGTCAAGCGCCGTCCCGGCATGTACACGGACACCGCGCGGCCGAACCATCTCGCGCAGGAGGTCATCGACAACTCGGTCGACGAGGCGCTCGCCGGTCACGCGAAGACGATCGAGGTCACCGTGTTCAACGACGGCTCGGTCGAAGTCACCGACGACGGTCGCGGCATGCCGGTCGACATCCACCCGGAAGAGAAGGTGCCGGGCGTCGAGCTGATCCTCACGCGCCTGCACGCGGGCGGCAAGTTCTCGAACAAGAACTACGCGTTCTCGGGCGGCCTGCACGGCGTCGGCGTCTCGGTGGTCAACGCGCTGTCGACGCGCGTCGACGTCACGATCCGTCGCGACGCGCAGGAATACCGCATGAGCTTCGCCAACGGCGACCGCGCCAGCGAGCTCGAGGTCATCGGCAGCGTGCCCAAGAAGAAGACCGGCACGACGCTGCGCTTCTGGCCCGATCCGAAATACTTCGACACGCCGAAGATCCTCGTCTCGCGCCTGAAGCACCTGCTCCGCGCCAAGGCCGTGCTCTGCGCGGGCCTGACGGTGCGCCTGCTCGACGAGTCCACCGGCGAGACGACCGAGTGGTATTTCGAGGACGGCCTGCCCGATTACCTGCGCGGCGAACTGCAGGGCGCCGAAGCGCTGCCCGCCGATCTCTTCGTCAAGCACTTCGCGCGCGAAACCGACGCGGTGGACGTCGCGCTGGCCTGGCTGCCCGAGGGCGAGCTGGTGCAGGAGAGCTACGTCAACCTCATCCCGACGGCCCAGGGCGGCACGCACGTGAATGGGCTGCGCTCCGGCCTGACCAACGCCATCCGTGAATTCTGCGACCTGCGCAACCTGCTGCCGCGCGGCGTGAAGCTGGCGCCGGAAGACGTCTGGGAGCGTCTCGCGTTCGTGCTGAGCATCAAGCTGCAGGACGCCCAGTTCGCCGGGCAGACGAAGGAACGCCTGTCCTCGCGCAACGCCGCCGGCATCGTCGAGGGCGTGGTGCACGACGCGTTCAGCCTCTGGCTCAACCAGCACGTCGACCTCGGCGAGAAGATCGCCCAGCTGGCGATTGAGCGCGCGAGCGCGCGCCTGAAGGCGGCCAAGCAGGTCGTGCGCAAGAAGATCACCCAGGGACCCGCCCTGCCCGGCAAGCTCGCCGATTGCGCGGCGACCGACCTCACGCGCACCGAGCTCTTCCTCGTCGAAGGCGATTCCGCGGGCGGTTCCGCGAAGCAGGCCCGCGACAAGGATTTCCAGGCGATCCTCCCCTTGCGCGGCAAGATCCTCAACACCTGGGAAGTCGAGTCCGGCGCGGTGCTCGCCTCGCAGGAAGTGCACGACCTCGCGGTGGCGATCGGTTGCGATCCCGGCAAGGACGACCTCACCGGTCTGCGTTACGGCAAGGTGGTGATCCTCGCCGACGCCGACTCGGACGGCCTGCACATCGCCACGCTGCTCTCCGCGCTGTTCCTCCGCCACTTCCCCGCGCTGGTCCGCGAGGGCCACGTGTTCGTCGCCATGCCGCCGCTGTTCCGCGTCGACGTGGGCAAGCAGGTGTTCTACTGCCTGGACGAGGAAGAAAAGCGCCTGATGCTGGAGAAAGTCGAGCGCGAAAAGATGAAGGGCGCCGTCTCGGTCACGCGCTTCAAGGGCCTCGGCGAGATGAACCCGGCTCAGTTGCGCGAGTCGACCATCCATCCGGACACACGCCGCCTCGTGCAGCTCACGGTCGATCCGGACGACGGCACGCAGAAACTCATGGACATGCTGCTGGCGAAGAAGCGCGCCGGCGATCGCAAGCAGTGGCTCGAAGACAAGGGCGACCTGGCGACCCTCGAGGTCTGACGGTACGCCTCTGTCCCGGCAGAGACCCCTCCCCTGAGTGTCCGGCGACCGCCAGCGCCGGGAGACGCTAAGATCGGCGAGGGACGCCGCGAGCAAGGGGATGCGACCATGGATCTGCGCAACCTTCGGATTGCTGTTTTCGGGCTACTTGTCGGCGTCGCGATACTGCCGACGGGCGCGTTCGCGGACTGCATCGACGACGCCGCACGGTACCAGCGCGTCGACCCGCTGGTGCTCCGGGCCATCGCCTATCACGAATCCCGCATGCGCCCGGCCACGCTCAACCGCAATCTCAATGGAAGCGTCGACGTCGGCGTGATGGGCATCAATTCGGTGCACTTCGGCGAGCTTGCGGGCTACGGCATACGGCCGACCCACCTCCGCGACGGCTGTACCAACGCCTACATTGGCGCCTATTACCTGCGCCGGAAGATCGACAAATACGGCAACACCTGGCGCGCGGTGGCCGCCTATCATTCGGAAACGCCGGCTCTCGGGGCGGCCTATGCCAACGCTATCCGCTCGGTGCTCGCCCGCTGGGGCGTGCTCGACCCCACGCTACGCGCGCCTGTCAGCCGATAGCCTCGGCAACGCAGGCGCGACAGAGCGCCCAAGCCTCAGCATCCTGCTCGAGCGCCTGCACTACCTGGCTCAGGACAAACTGAAAGTCGGCACCCTGGGCGTTCTCGCCGAACTCCTCCAGCATCAGTCCCTCGACGAGGCGACCGACCAGCACCTTCTCATCCGACACCCCGGCATCGTGGAGACGCCGGGCCCTGGCCAACGGGGACACCGAACCGCCACGCGGCTCGCCGGCCGACGCCGCCGGCGTCTTTACGGTAGGCGCCGCCGCGGACGCCCCTCGGTCCGCCTTGACCCGAAGACGCAAGTCATCGAGCAGTCGCGAAGTGCGCGTGATGTCCGTCATGCGAATGTCGTCATGGCTGGAGGGGGCGTGGACAGGGAGAGTGCGGTAAGTATAGAGCGCACGCTGGCGCAGATGACCTGCCCCCAGCTGCCGTACCCATGATTACTGCCAAAGTCCGGGGCTGAAGGTTACTGCGTTGTTGTCCTGTTGTGCGCGGTGATGGGCAGCAAATTGCGACGGAGGGATGCGGCCACAGCTGCTATGGGGCCGAATCTCGTTGTAATCTCGACGCCAGTCCGCGATCACGTCACGTGCGTGGGGCAGTGACGTGAACCAGTGCTCGTTGACACATTCGTCGCGGAACTTGCCGTTGAAGCTATCGATATAGCCGTTCTGCGTGGGGCAGCCCGGTTCGATCAGGATGTGCTCGATGCCATGCTGCTGCGTCCAGGCGATGAAAGCGCGGCTGGTGAATTCGGGCCCTTTGTCGGTGCGTACGGCGCGCGGATAGCCACGAAAGCAGGCTGCCTGATCGAGAAGCCGTAGGACGTAGGCACCGCTGATACGTGATCCACCGCGATGTCGACGCTCTCGCGAGTGAAGTCATCGACCACGGTCAGACATTTGATCCAGCTCCCGTTGGCCAGGGCATCGAAGACGAAGTCCATGCTCCAGGTGTCGTTCGGACGACACGACGCCTGCAGCTTCTGGCGCTCGCCGACCGGGCGCTTGGCCTTGCGGCGACGGCGCACGGACAGTTGGGCCTCCTGATACGCGGCCTTCGGCGACAAGCTCTAGAGCAGTCTTGCCACCGAACGCTGCAATCGGTTCCTGCAGCCAGGCAACCGCGTTATCGCTATCGCCCGATATCGCCTCGGCTGCCCGCAGGACACGTTTCACAGCCAGATCAGGGGTAGTGGCCACACAACGCTCCATCGGCAAACCGAAGGTAATCATAAAGAGAAACGCCCGCACAAGGCGGGCGTCCTGGTAGTTCGCTAGGCGTTATCGCCTTTACGTTCCTCGTACTCTTTGAACCGATTTGGAAACACAATTTCCTCAAAATCCTGCAGCAAGTGCGCCCCTTTCTTCCTCTCACCCTGCTGGTAGGCCAACAGGGCATCCTTGAGAAGCTGCTGCAGTTTCTCCAACTGAGCAGGATCTTTGATCTTCTTCTCGACCAAAGGAAACCCTTCTTGGAGGATATCGAACGCGATCAGAAGATTTTTCTTTTGATCGCTGCCGAATGCCCCAACCGCCGGGAATCGATCTGGGGCCGACAGGAGAGTGAATCCAATTCGATCACTCAAGTCTGAAAGCTTATTGATCCTCTGTGCCATAAATAATCCTCACGCTCAGACCTCAACGCGGCACCAAAACGCTGTAAGAGCCACCAAGCTCGGTTGGCCCCACGATAGTAATAGTGCTCCCGATGTCACGTGCCCGTCGTTGGCCATCGACTCAACCAACGTAACCGGACTCGAAGGATTGGATGTAGCCCAGCAGGTCATCGGTGCGGCCTTCGGCGACAAGCTCTAAAGGAGTCTTGCCGCCGAACGTCGCAATCGGTTCCTGCAGCCAGGCAACCGCTTTATCGCGATCGCCCGATATTGCTTCTACAGCAGCGACGACGCGGCTCTTGCCGTCGGCCATTTCGACATCGGTCATCGTGATCACGGCCCTGGTCGACAAAGGGTTCAGCCGCGCTCCACGCGGATAAGGTCCTCATACCCACCAAACACAGGCACCGGCGCGTAATTTGCGCTCACATCTGCAGATGACGAGGCCGTTTCGAGACGGTGCGGATTGAAAAGCTCTCTCCTAATCCGAACCTGGCCATCGCGACTAAAGATGTAGGACGAGCCACTAACCACCGTATCAGTATCGCCCTCAAATTCTCGATGAGTGCCCATGGTCAAAAATAACACCCCCGGCTCGACTTCTTGAAAGTCGTACGACAAGGATTCGCGAAGGAACTCGTCGAGAAAGCCAACACCCACGGCCTTTTGCGTGATCTCGAGAAAACAAAAGGGGCGCTCTATCGAGTCCACAAGCGCAACGTAAGCCTGCCCACTTTCGTGAGCAGCCTTCGCATCCGCTTCCGACCAAAGCTCAGTCGGGCGCTTCTTGGCACGGAACCAAGATTTGCAATAGAAAACCTGCCTACTCATCAGTACACCCTGCCATTAATGTCACGAATCAAAACGCCCTGCCGGTTAGCAGCATCCAATACCGGCTGAGGAATTGGGCGAGCTTGCACCGGTACCTCTAGGTAATACTGACCGCGCAACAACTGTCCGGATAGATCACCACTCGACGGAACATCAGCTATGACGCCGTTGACCGGGTACTTCGCTGAAATCTCGTTGATATAACGAACAGCGGTGTTCTCTTGCACATCCGACAGCTGAGTGAATTTGCGCGATACGATCTCACCCGCAGCCGGATCATACGAGTCCAGCCGATAGTAACCCAAGCCATCCGCCTTATTGACGTAAACCTCGTTATACGGGTAGGCCGATGCGCGTTCCGTGTTGAAATCATTTCCGGCATCAAGGCGCTGCAGCCACTGGGGTCGACTACTTACACGAACATCAGCGCCTGCAGTCAAAGCATCTGCTGTGTTTGGAACGATACCCGATGTAGGCTCTAGAGTTAACCGACGTGTATCACTGACCTCATCAAGGATCCGCACCTCTCTCGCTACAGCCCCCAACTCACCGGCCTTCGTCGCGCCGGCCCCCAGGGTCACAAGCGCCGAACCTGCCGCTATCAACTGGTCTTCCGTTGACATTTCGCGCCAGTGATCCCATGCGACCGATGCCGTCGTTCGAGGATCGGTCGTGACGAGCACCCCCATACCTTGAAGGAACTGGTTTCTTACCCCGCCGTTAGTGAAGATTCGTCCGCCCGCCACGGCTCCACCGACAACCGCCGAGGTGAGCGAATTGACTGCATAGACGCCCGAGTTGAACGCTGCCTCGACTGCAGAGCTAGAGTTTCCGATGTTCTCCCGCGATTGTTCGCGAAGACCTTCGAACCATTTGGTCCCACCAACCAGAAGTCGATCGATTGCGGTGCCTTGCTCCGGGGGCGGCTCGGTAAGCGCCAGGTTGGTCATCAGCGCGCGTTGCTCGTCGGGCGCCCGGAACGTATAGGTGAAATTCAGCCCGGTAGCCTGACCGCCGTTCCGATCAGCCGCATAGGAATCAACGTAGTTGAAATACCGTGCCGCATAGCTCGCGAACGGCCTTTCCCCGGCCGTCGAGAGTTCGATCTCGGACTCACTGACCCCGCCCGATAGGTCAAGCGGCGGAACGATGTCGCCCGCCACAGGCAGCTGCGAGGTTCCTGTACCCGAGAACCGGAACGCTTCGGCGTCCATCTCATCGAGCATATCGCGGCGCGCTTGCGGGTCCACGCGACTGAAGTCCGACCGACTTCTGAGGGTGCTAGCGATCGTATTGCCAATCGTGTTACCCGCCGCATTGGTCGCGATGTTCTGCCAGTTCTGCGAGAAATTCCCGTAGACGGCCGCGCTCGACGCACCCGAGGCGAAGGAGGTCGCCGCACGTTGCGCGGCGATGCTGCACCTGCTGGAGGGCGATCCCGTCTCAGCCCGTCGGCGCCTCGAAACGGCGCGCAGCCGTGAATCCGGCGCCGCCGTCCGCGATCACATCGAAAAACTGCTGAGCAACCTTGGCGAGCCAGAGAACACGTCGGCAGCGCCCGACGCAAGCATGACCCATTTCCTGCTGTCCGATTACCTGTCAGGCCAGACTCGACACTGAAGGAAAACATGTCTCATTTGTTACCCTCGGCGACAAGTCCAGGCAAAGCGCTCATGGCTCGTCATCTTGCTCGGGTTTCATCATGGCCCACCCGTGCGTGGTATATCGCTGCCAGTTGCACCTTCCATCAATGGCGCTCGTTGGCGATCCGCCATGGGCGTAGGCGTCAGGCGTCATTCCGGCACGAAGAAAGAAACCGGCCGAAGCCGATTTCTCTTGTTGCACGGCGACGCGCGGTGCGGGCCGCTGACGCCTGTTCCTTTCACGACGCCATCAATAGACGCGTCGTCTTTCCATTCACTCGGCGATGGCCTGATCGGCCTCGATGAATTCGAATGTCGCTCTCTCGCCGACGGCAGGCGCCGGCATCCAGCGGATGAGCGGGACCCACCGCCCGACCGTCTCGCGGAAGTCGACCTGGTCTTTCTGCGCACTGTCGAGACCGCTGCCGAGCGAATCGACGTAATAGAAGAAGGCTTCGACGGGCATGGCGTCACCGATGTCGTCGTACGGAGCCACGATCACCTCGTCGATGCCCCCGTAGGCATAGATGCGCCGCACCCCGACCATCTGCATCCAGGCGTGGGCCGGCCGGTCCTCCATCAATGGACGCGCGACCGCGCGGAAGGCGCAACCGTAGGTCTGCACGGGGAAGCGCTCGACGAACTGTTCGGCGGTCATCACGCCCCACTCGTCGCACTGCGTGCGGCAACGGTCGACCGTCTCACCGCTGGTCACCGCGTTGATGTAATAGACGCAACGGGAAACGAGGGGCGCGTACCCCAGCGCAGCCGCGACCTGCGCCGGATGCACGATGAAACCGTTCACGGCATACGCGCCGGTGAAGTTCGCATCCTGGCGCAGCCACGAGAACGAGACGCCCGCCGGTCGGCCCGGAGCGAGCCACGAGTGCTCGCCGGGCTTCCATGCGGTCGCCCGCAGGAGCACGCCGGAGCATTCGACGGGCGCGGCCGTCGGCGAGCCACAGTCTTCTCGCAAGTCGTCGAAACGGCGTTGCAGTTCCGCGGCGACGGCCTGACCGTCTCGCGTCGACATGCTGGCGGCGTTCGTACGTGGAAAAGCCTCCGGCGAGGTCGCCGACGCGAGGACGTGGAGGGGAAAAAGCAAGGCTGCGGCGAGCGGCAGCAGCGAACGGGGATGCAGGTGGCGCATGAATCATTCCTCCCTGGAATGTGAGTCCGGCCTCATTGGCCGCGCGCATCCTAGCAGCGCGCCTCTCACTTCCCGCGAGGTGCCGCCGCAAGTTGGCACACTATCCAACGCCGGCGCGGCATGCGTCGACCGCACGAAAAAAAAACCGGCCGAAGCCGGTTTTTCTCGTGCAGGACAAACAGTGTCAGCGGCGGTCGCGAATCGCCTTGATGAGACCCTGCGTGGCGCCGTCGAACTGCGACAGGTCGCCGGGATCCTTGTCGTTCGCGAGGGACGGATAGATCTGCTTGGCGATCACCTTGCCGAGCTCCACGCCCCACTGGTCGAACGCGTTGATGCCCCACAGGTGACCGAGCATGAACACCTTGTGCTCGTAAAGGGCGATCAGCGCGCCGAGCGAATGCGGGGTCAGCGCGTCGAGCATGAAGACCGTGCTCGGACGATCGCCCTTGAACGTGCGCTGCGCGGCGAGCGCGCGACGCTCGGCTTCCGTGCCCGTCTTCGCTTCGGCGAGTGCTTCCTCGAACGTCTTGCCGAGCGAAAGCGCGGCGGCCTGCGCGAGCAGGTTCGAAAGCAGGACGTCCTGGTTCTCGCGTAGCGGATGCGCCGGCTTCACCACGCCGATGAACTCCAGCGGCACGGTGTCGGTGCCCTGGTGCAGCGCCTGGAAGTAGGCGTGCTGCGCGTTCGTGCCGATGCTGCCCCAGACCACGGGCACCGTCGACTGCGCGACTTCGCTGCCATCGTCCGGATGCACGTGCTTGCCGAGGCTTTCCATCTCCAGCTGCTGCAGGTACGACGGGAGGTCGGCGAGGTAATCGACGTACGGAACGACGGCGCGGCTGCTGCGCCCGAGGATGTTACGGTTCCAGAACTCCGCGATGGCCAGCAGCACCGGCACGTTGTCCTGCCACTCCGCCGTGCGGAAGTGATCGTCGGCCTCCGCGGCGCCGGCCAGCAGATCGCGGAAGCCCTGCATGCCGATGGAGAACGCGATCGAGGCGCCCACGGCGGACCAGAGCGAGAAACGGCCGCCGACGTAATCCCACATCGGCAGCACCTGCGAGGCGCCCCACTTGTTGACGGCCTCGACGTTCGAGCTCACGGCGATGAAGTGCTTCGAGGTCTTCGCCTCGTCGCCGCCGTTCGCCTTGAGGATCCAGTTGCGGAAGACGCCGCCGTTGAGGAGGGTCTCCTGCGTGTTGAAGCTCTTGGAAACGAGGATCACCAGCGTGCGCGTGGGATCGAGTTTCTTCATCAGGTCGTTGGCGGCCTGGCCGTCGACGTTGGTGAGGAAGTGGCTCGTGATGCCCTTGACGTGGAACTGCTCGAGCGCGTGCACCGCGAGACGCGGGCCGAGGTCCGATCCGCCGATGCCGATGTTGACGACATCGGTGACGCCGCCGATCAGGCCGACCGACTCGCCCTCTCCCTTGTGCACCGCGTTGACGAGCTGCTCGAGCTTGTCCAGGGCGTCGGCGACTTCCTTGCGGACATCGGCCGGCGCGGCGGGATGACGCGACGCACCACCACGCAGCGCGGTATGCAGCACGGCGCGATCTTCGGAGGTGTTGATGTGCTTGCCTTCGAACATCGCATCGCGGGCGGCCTTCCAGCCGGTGCCATCGACGTAGGCGCCGACGGCGTCCAGCGCCGCGATGTCGAGCTTCTGGCGCGTGATGTCGAGGAGGATGGGGCCGACGCGACGACGCAGGCGTTCACCGCGCGCTTCGTCCTGGACGAGGGCGCGAAGATGGGTCTTTGCGAGACGGGCGGCGTGCTCTGCGAACGAGGGCAACGGTGCGTGCTTTGATTCCATGGCTTCCACGTGGCTGCAACGGAGGGGAAGCGGCCATGGTACCGCAGTGCAGCGTAAGTGGATTGTATGGATGACGCCTTCGGACCGGCGGCGGGTGGCTTCTTGCCGCCCGCCGCGCGAAAGCAGGCGTTACGCCGCCTGCTTCGGGATCGAGTGGTTCGTGTGGGTGATGCGGTTGTTCGCATCGACGTACACGAGATCCGGCTGGTACTTCGCCATCTCGGCTTCCGAGAGGCCGACGAACGCGGCGATGATCACGAGGTCGCCCGTCGAGACGCGGCGGGCCGCGCTGCCGTTCACCGAGATGATGCCCGAGCCCTCGTCCGCACGCAGCGCGTACGTGACGAAGCGTTCGCCATTGTTGATGTTCCACGCGTGGATCTGTTCGTACTCGCGGATGCCCGCGGCGTCGAGCAGGTTGCCGTCGATGGCGATCGAACCTTCGTAGTTCAGCTCGGCGTGAGTCACCGTGGCCCGGTGGATCTTGCACTTGAGCATGTTGAGGTGCATGGCGGTCTCTGGGGTGTGCGGGTTGCAAAAACGCCCATTCTAACGGAGGCAGGCCCGTCCGTCGCGTGGGCTCCTTCCGTCGGTGCGCTTTATGGGGGACGGCGCGGGGAAACGCAAGTCCCCGTTCGTGAAGGGATTCAGTCGAACGGCAGGTTGTCGATCAACCGCGTCGAACCGAGTCGGGCCGCGACCAGGGCCACCAGGCCTTCGCGCTCGTCGCCGGCCGGTTCGCCCAGGTCGTCGGCGCGCCGGATCGCGACGTAGTCGGGCACGAATCCCGCCCGCTCCAGGCGCGCCCTGGCGGCCTGCTCGAGCGCCTGCCAGGCGTGCCCCTGGCGGAACAGCTCGCGCATCTGGGTCAGCGTGGCGTAGATCTGCGGCGCCCTCGCCCGCTCCTGCGGCGACAGGTACTGGTTGCGCGAACTCATGGCCAGGCCGTCCTCGTCGCGTAGGGTCGGCGCGGACATCACCTTCACCGAGAGCGAGAGGTCGGCGACCATCCGCTCGATCACCTTCAGCTGCTGGAAATCCTTCTGGCCGAACACGGCGATGTCCGGCTGGACCAGGCTGAAGAGCTTGGCGACGACCGTCGCCACGCCGTCGAAATGGCCGGGGCGATGGGCGCCTTCCAGCGTATCGGTGATCACCGGCACGTGGATGCTGACGCTGGCGGCCGGCCCGAACGGGTACATGGTGGCCACCTCGGGCGCGAAGAGGATGTCGCACCCGGCTTCGGCCAGCCCCGCCTGGTCCTGCGCGAGGGTGCGGGGGTAGCGCTCGAAATCCTCGCCCGGGCCGAACTGCGTCGGATTCACGAAGACGCTCGCGACGACGCGATCGGCACGCGCACGGGCGAGTTTCAGCAGCGAGTGGTGGCCCGCATGCAGGTTGCCCATGGTCGGCACGAAGCCGACGTTCTGGCCGGCGCTGCGCCAGCCGCGGATGGTGGCCCGGAGGGCCGCGGCGTCGGTGACGGTCTGCATCGTGCTGCCCTCAGGTGAAGCTGTGCTCGGCGGCGGGAAAACGCTTCTCGCGCACGTCGCCGACATAGGCGCCGATGGCGCCCTGGATGGAATCGCGTCCGGCGAGGAAGTCCTTGGAGAACTTCGGTCGCTTGCCCGGGGTCAGGCCCAGCAGGTCGTAGACCACCAGTACCTGACCGTCGCAGTCGACGCCGGCGCCGATACCGATGGTCGGGATCGAAAGCTCGGCGGTGATGCGCGCGGCGAGCGCCGAGGGCACGCATTCGAGCACGAGCAGGTCGGCGCCGGCGGCCTCGACGGCCTTCGCGTCGGCAAGCAGCTTTTCGGCCGCTTCCTGCGTCTTGCCCTGCACCTTGTAGCCGCCGAACTTGTTGACCGACTGCGGCGTCAGGCCCAGGTGCGCGCAGACCGGGATGTCGCGTTCGGCCAGCGCCGAGATCACCTCGCAGATCCGGCCCGCGCCCTCGATCTTGACCATGGCGGCACCGCCTTCGGCCACGAGCCGCGTCGCCGCGGCCAGGGCGGACGGGACGTCGCGGTCGCTCATGAAGGGCAGGTCCGCCACCAGCAGCGTCGCGGAGAGGCCGCGGGCCGCGGCGGCGGTGTGGTAGACCATGTCGCCGACCGTGACGGGCAACGTGCTCGAACGCCCCTGCACCACCATGCCGAGCGAATCGCCCACGAGGGCCACGTCGACCCCGGCGGCTTCCAGTTGCGCGGCGAAACTCGCGTCGTAGGCGGTGAGCATCACGATCTTCCGGCCGTCGGCTTTCATCGCCTTCAGGCCCGGCACGGTCACCGGCTTGCGCGCCGGCGCACTCGTATTTTCGACGTACACGCTCAAGTCGCCTTGTTGGGTGAAACCGGAATTGTCCCCCTGTCTGAGCGGTATCTCAAGGAATTCGCGGAGCCGGCAGAAGCCGGGCCACCCAGGCCGCCTCGTCCAGCCGCAGGTCGTCGTCGCAGGGCTCGATGTGGCAAAGCGCCTCCGCGGTGGCCGCGCGACGGGCGAAGCTGAGCCCCGCGAAGCGTTCGTACTCGTTGAGGCTGCGTCGCCGGCCCATCCAGTGGACCACCCGGGGGATGCCCTCCATACCCAGCGCCTGCCGGGCGTCGGCCAGTGCCCGCATGCCGAGCTTCGCTCCGTCGAGCGTCGTTTCGCCGCGCGCCAACGCCGCCGCCTGATCTTCCCAGACCTTCGGAGCCGTCGGCCGGCCGTAGTAGTGCCAGACGACGTGGCGGTGGGGGTGGAACAGATCGTACCCCTGGGTATAGGCGCGGACGGCGAGCGTGATCTCCTCGGTGTTGAAGTAGTGATCGGGATCGGCGGGGACGTCGCGGACGAAACTTCCGTCGGCGAACGCGAATCCGCCGCTGAAGAAGCGCGCGCGGATCGGTGCCGGTGGACCCGGCGGATACATGATGGTCGTGGATCGCGTCGCGACCACGCCGGGGCCGCCGAAGGCGACGAAATCGATCTGGTAACCCTCCTCGCATCGCCCGGGCACCGGCTGGCCGGGTTCGTAAGCCGGCGGGTGTGCCACGAGCACCGGCCGGAGACTGCGCTCGCGCAGCGCCTCCAGCTGCGCGATGAGTTCGGCGTCCCAATCCGGCGCGAACCGATGATGGGAATCGAGCTGCAGCGTATAAGCTTCGTCGCGGAACGCCTGCTGCGCGATCGCGCGGGCCCAGCCGCACCCACGCGACTCGCCCATGGCGTAGTCGAAGACCCTCACCGATGCGCCGCGCAGGGCGAGGCGATGACGCAGGCGTCCACCCAGCACGCCGGTGTCGACCCTGAAGCCGGCGTGGGAGAACAGCTCCGCCCCCTCCCCCTCGTCATGCTGCCAGCACACGCCCACGCGAAGGCGTCGTGGCGCCTGCGCCTTCTCGATCAGGTCGACCAGCGTCGGGACGAGTTCGGGATCCCGATACGCGGGAATCTGCACGAAGATCGTGTCGTAGCGCTCCCCGTCCATGGGTGTCCATCGATCGCCGTCCTGGCGTCGGAGACGATGCTACGCCGCGCTGTCCGGCTTAAGGAAGCACCGTGCAATCGCGGGTATCGAGCGTTTCCAGCAACAGGGACACAGTCCGCTGTCCGTCCACGACAAAGTCCGCATCGAGATCGGCCAGCGGAAGCAGCACGAAGGCGCGTTCGGCCATGCGCGGATGTGGCACGGTGAGCCGTTCGTCGTGGATCCGGGCGTCTCCATAAACGAGCAGGTCGAGGTCGAGCGTGCGCGGCCCCCAGCGCTCGCCGTCGCGCACCCTGCCGAACGCGCGCTCCGTGGCGAGGAGCACGTCGAGCAGGTCGTGAGGCGGCAGCGAGGTGTCGACCGCGATGGCGGCATTGACGAAATCCGGCTGCGGCACTGGACCCCACGGTGGTGTCCGGTAGAACCGCGAGCGCGCCAGCACTGTGATGTCCGGGTGCTCGTCCAGCCGCGCGATGGCTGCTTCAAGGATGTCCCGGGTATCGCCGAGATTGCCACCCAGCCCGATGAACGCGCGAACGCTCACGCGCCGCCCGAGTCGCCCTTGCCGCGTCCGGCCGGCTTGCGCCGCCGGCGGCGCTTGCGGGCCGGAGGGCCGCCGGCCGCGGGCGCCGCTTCGTGGGGCGGGACGCCACCGCCGCCCAGGGCGGCGGCGAGCATCTCGGGCGGGAGCTGTTGGGCGTGCGCCCACCACTCGCCGAGTTCGCGCATGCGCGCCGATTCGTGCGCGCGCAGGAGCAGGAAATCGAAAGCCGCACGGAAACGCGGGTGCGACATGAGGCGGAAGACACGCTTGCGATGGATCTGCTCGAAGCGTGGCTGCAGCGCCCAGATCTCTTCCATCGTGAAGGTGAAACGACGCGGGATGGCGACGCGCTGGCACTGCTCGCCGACGACGTGCACCGCGGCGCGCTGCCATGCCTCGTTCGCGTCGTAACCCTGCGCGATCCAGCCATGCGCCTGATCGCGCACTTCGCCCCACAGCAGCACGGCATACAGGAAGGCCGGGGTGACGGACTTGCCCTCGGCGATCCGCGCGTCGGTGTTGGCCAGACCCTGCTCGACCAGCGCGCGCAGCGCGTGATCGCCACGCTCGAGGGCGCGGGCCGTTGCCGGGAAAAGGAACCTGAGCAGCCCGCAGGCCTCGAGCATCTTGAAGCTCTTCAGGCCGTGACCGGCAAGGAACAGCTTGAGCGACTCGTCGAACAGGCGCGCAGGCGCCGCCTCACCCAACAAGTGGCCCAGCGTGGCGAACGGGGCGGCGGTCTCCGGGTCGATGGTGAAGCCGAGCTTCGCCGCGAGACGCGCCGCGCGGAGCATGCGGACCGGATCTTCGCGATAACGCGTTTCCGGGTCGCCGATCAGGCGCATCGTGCGGTCTTCGAGATCCTGCATGCCGCCGACGTAGTCGCGCACGCTGAAGTCGGCGATGTCGTAATACAGCGCGTTGACGCGGAAATCGCGGCGTACCGCGTCTTCCTCGATCGTGCCCCAGATGTTGTCGCGGACGATCCGGCCCTCGACGATGTGGCGGTCGCCCTCGCCGTTGTCTTCCCCCGTGCCGCGGAAGGTGGCGACCTCGATGATCTCGGGCCCGAACACGACGTGGGCGAGACGGAAACGCCGGCCGATCAGGCGGCAGTTGCGGAACAGCCCTTTCACTTCGTCCGGCGTGGCGTTGGTCGCCACGTCGAAGTCCTTCGGATGCCCGCCCAGCAGCAGGTCGCGCACCGCGCCGCCGACGAGGTACGCGGCGAAACCGGCGTCGTGCAGGCGATACAGCACGCGCAGGGCGGCCTTGCTGATGTTCTTGCGGGAAATGGAGTGCTGATCGCGCGGGATGATACGCACTGCCGGCGAGAGCTCACTCCTGGTTTCGGGATTCAAGCGGTCGGGATCCTGGCGAGCGCTCCGGCGCTCGTTCAAGTGGCTGCCCCCACCGGACGGCCGGTGTCGGGATGAATGGGCCAAATGTAACGAATTCGACCCAATTCGACGAGCGGCGCGCAAAACCGTTGCCGAGCGTCCGAATTTGGATATACTAGCGCGCTCCGTACATCCAGTACGACCCGCTCCCTTCGTCTAGTGGTCCAGGACACCGCCCTCTCAAGGCGGGAACACGAGTTCGAACCTCGTAGGGAGCGCCATCTTTCCCCCGGCGCCGAACCGTTCGCATGACCTTTGTCGTCACCGACAACTGCATCAAGTGCAAATACACGGACTGCGTCGAGGTCTGCCCGGTGGACGCCTTCCACGAGGGCCCCAACTTCCTCGTGATCAATCCGGACGAGTGCATCGACTGCACCCTCTGCGAACCGGAATGCCCCATCAACGCGATCTACCCCGAGGACGACGTCCCCGCGGGCCAGGAGTCGTTCGTGGCGCTTAACGCCGAACTCTCGAAGGAGTGGCCGGTGATCACCGAGCGCAAGGACGGCTTGCCGGATTCCAAGGAATGGGAAAACAAGCCGGGCAAGATCGACCTGCTCCAGCGCTGATGCTCCTCACGGGGTGATGTTCGCCCGCTCTCCCGTTCGTATCCTGGCCGCTTATGAGCACCCTACACCGTAGGGGCTATTGGGTCATGAGGGCTCCTGCGCGAAGCTGCGCGCAGTCACCGGGGTTTGAATCCGCTCCCCCGGGACGGAGGTCGGTGGGTGGCAGCGTCTGAACCGCCAGCCGCCGACCCGCACCCGCAAGGAAGTTCGTCCGCCAGGAGGCCACGATGAATTCGCCCACTTACCGGATCGCTCGCATATTTCTGTTCGGGCTCTGCATCGCGTCCGCGGGATGCGCCGTGAACCCGCGACGGACGCCGTCGGAGGAGGTGCGCGCCGCGCACACGGCTGAGGGAGAGGCCACCGCGGCGGCGATGCAGGCACGTTTCGATGCCGTGCTGGACAGCGATCCACTGAACGCCAGTTGTGACGGACCGCGAACGCCGGTCTTCCTGTGCAGCGGCATCCTGCTGCGAGGCACGGGGAAATTCAGCGAGGCCTACCATGCCTGGAATCCCAACCCGAACAGCACCAAACCGGGTGGCGTTTCATTCTCGTTCCTTCGTCGGGACGCGTCGTACATAAAGCTTGCGTACGGCTACAACCATGGGTTCACGGTGTGGCCGGTCTTCCACCTGCCCCAGGGCAAGTTCGAGATGGAAGTGCTGTGCTACTTCCCCATGGACGGCGCCACGGACCTGCGCTCGGATGCCGGCTGCGGACCGCACCGCGACCATCCGACCGAAAGCGTGCCTTGCCAGCAGAAGGATCCGCCGATCCTGACCGGTGCGGCGTGGCTCGCCGACTACAACGACGCGCCCGCCGGGACGAGCAAGCGCGATCAGTCGTGCGGATTCACGATGGTGAGCGGCACCTCGAATTCGGCGGCCCTGTTCAAGGAGGCGATGCACGTCCAGCACCTCTACCGCGGGGCGTTCTTCGAAAGTCAGGACGAGGCCATCATCGCCACGTGGGAGACCGGACTGGAAAAGACCATACCGCTGGAGTCCTTCATCTTCCTCGCCGGGACGGATGGGCATCTGGACTCGAAAGGCGACCAGAACGACTTCTATGTCACCAGCAAAGGCATCTGGCGACCCATCATCCGCGTCACCCTTCCGCGGGAGCCGAACGGCGAAGCCCATTTCGAGTACTACGAATCGGATCAGGCGATCCCGTGATCCGGCCAGGGCGGCGCGCCGGAAACGCGCCGAGGGCACGGATGCCCGATCGGACGAGACGACACTCAGGGAGGAGTCATGTCACGGAAGCGCTTTCGCTCGCTGTGGTCGGCGACGCCGCTACTGCTCGCCATCCTCGTCACCGCCCTTGCCACGTCGGGCTGCCTGCCCCGGCACGCGGCCGAGCGAATTCACCCCGGCTGGGTGCGAGCCAACGGCGACGAGCCGGTCAGCCAGGACGATGCCTATGGCGAGAAAATCGCCACCGATCTCCAGGAGCGTTACGACGACTCGCAGATCGACTGTGGCGGGCCGAGCCGCCCCGTGGTCCTTTGCTCGGGAATACTGTTCCGGGCCACGGTGTACAGCCCGGACTATCACGCCTGGAATCCGAACCCCAACAACCCGAAGGGCACGGTGTCTTTCTCATGGCTGCGACACGATGCGCAGTTCCATAGCCTCTTTCTCGCCCGCTACACCCACGGTTTCGTTCTGATCCCGTTGTTCTACGCGGACCGCGCGGCGCGTCTCGATCCGTACCACAAGATGGAGGTCGTATGCGTCTACCCGATCGATGCGCAGACGGATCGCCGCGACCGGAACGGCTGCGGCGCGCATGTCAGTTATCCAGACACCAGCGCACCCTGCTTCGAGATAGGGATCGATTCCGCTGCCGACTACGTGGAGCACTATCGGGCGGAGCCGCCCTACGCGTATTCGTGCAGCATCCCTGTCGCGATCGGCGACGCGAACACCTCGGCGAACTTCACGATGTTCATCGACACCATCCGCGGCCTTGGCGACACGTCGTTCAACCAGTGGAACGAGTTGCTCATCCGCCAGTGGCCGCAGGACATCCACACGACGATCCCGCTGGAGGCCTTCTTCTACCAGTCCGGAACATCGGGACGCGACAGCGCCCGCCTCGATCAGGCCGATTTCCGCGAGGCGTCCGGCAAGTGGCTGCCGATCATTCGCTTCGACATGCCCGAATCGATCGACGCGCGCGCGACTTTTCACTACGAGCCATCGGACCAGAACCCCGACCTTCCATGACCCCTGACGCGAAAACGCCGCCCGAAGGCGGCGTTTTCGTCGCGCGACGAACGACGCGGCGCTTACTTGCTACCCAAGCGCGACTTCAGCGCGTCGATCACGCGACGCACGCCATCGGCATCGCCCTGTGCGCGCACTTCGCTGCCCGTGCCGCTGGCGTTGATCGTGAGCACGACCGCATGCGTGCCGCCCTGCGTCGCCGAGGAACCGTTGCCGGCATCCTGCGGCGCATTCTTGCCGCCGCCGAACATGCGACGGAACAGGCCCGGACGGCCTTCCGGCTTGCCGCGGTTCACGGCCAGCTGATAGGTGTGCGTCGCGTCGTCATGGGCGGTGACCTTGCCCAGGTCGCCGACGCTCAGCAGTTCGCCGATGCGGCGGTAGGCGGCATCGGCGTCGTCGGCGAGCACGAAGCCGTCCGAGACGGGCGCGGCCGCCGGAGCGGTCGACGCGCCACCGGCCGCGCCGGAACCGACATCGGGGATGACGAGCGCGGCGCTGGTCGACGGGGTATCGAGGCCCGGCGGGATCTCCAGCGGAGCTTCCTGCTGTGCCCTTTCCCAATCCTTCTTGGAGCGGAACGCGCCGCAACCGGAAACGACCAGGACGGAGAGGAGCAGTGCCGGGACGACCAGCGCGTACGAGGTTTTCTTCATGAACTTTCGGTTCCGTTGGGAAGATTGTTTCAGGCAGCGGAGGCCAATGGTGCCAGAGCCGCGAGGGTTTCGCGCAGCGTCGCCAGCGCCGGGCCGGATTCCAGCTCGACCAGCGGCAGCCGCGGCGCGGCCGAACCCAGCCCCAGAGCGGCCAGGCCGGCCTTGACCGGGATGGGGTTCGGGGCGCAGTTCAGGGCCTCGATCAACGGCGCGAGACGGGCGACCTCGATCGCCGTGCGCTGCGCGTCGCCCGAACGGGCGGCATCGCACATCGCGCGGAACGGACCGGGCACCAGGTTCGACACGACGGAGATCGTCCCCGCGGCGCCCGCCAGCATGGCCTCGTGGGCCGAGCCGTCGTCGCCGCTGAGGTAGACGAAATCGGCACGGATAAGTTCCGCGAGGGCCGCGATGCGGCCGGCGTCGCCACGCGCTTCCTTGATGCCGATGATGCCCGGATGGTCGCGCAGCACCGCCACCGTTTCCGGCGCGATGTCGCAGCCGGTGCGCGGGGGCACGTTGTAGAGGATGACGGGGAGGCCGCCCTCGTCGGCCACGGCGACGAAGTGCCGGCGCATGCCTTCCTGCGTCGGACGCACGTAGAACGGCGCCACGACCAGCGCGGCGTCCGCGCCCAGCGCCTTCGCGCGGCGCGTCGCGGCGATCGTCTTCGCGGTGCCCGCCTCGCCCGTGCCGGCGATGACCGGTATGCGGCCGCTCACATGCTTCACGGCGAAGGCGAGCAGGCGGTCGTATTCGTCGTGCTCCAGGAAATGCGATTCGCCCGTCGAACCCGCGACGACCACCGCCTGCGTGCCGCCGGCCAGCTGCTGGTCGAGCAGGCGCCCGAAGGCGTCCAGGTCGAGGGACCCGTCGGCGGCGAACGGCGTCGCCAGCGCGGTGATGCTTCCTGAGATATCCAAGGTGGAACCCGTTGTGAAATCAGCCCTTCGCATGTTACCGGGGCGTTTCCGGGGAGTCCATTCGGCAGGATTCGCCGCCTCCGGGCGTCGGCGTCTTGCCTGTCCGCGATACGGGCAAGTAAGCTGCCCCCGAAGCGTTGGTTCCGCGCCCCGCGGGACGCGCCATGGGTAGTACGCCTTGAATCGTTCCGCAGCACGCAACGCCGCCACCGATAACCAGCTCCTCATATCGACGCTGTCGCCGGCGCACCGCGCGCCCATCCTCGCGCTGGCCAAGCGGATCGCCGATTCGGGCTGCAACCTGGCCGACGCGCGCGTCTCCACGATCGGCAACGACACGTCCGTGATGCTGCTCGCCGCGGGCGCCTGGGACGCCGTGGCGAAGCTGGAAACCTCGCTGGGCAAGCTCGCCCGCGACGAGGAATTGCAGATCGTCCACTACCGGACCACGCCGCGCGAGCCGACGGCGCACCTGCTGCCCTACCTCGTCGAGGTGATCGCGGCCGACCGGCCGGGCATCCTCGTGAAGATCATCGAGTTCTTCTCGCGCCGCGACATCAGCGTGGAGCAGCTCTCGTCGATGCGTTACCAGGCGATGCAGACCGGCGCCGAGATGTTCCAGGCGCAGATCACCATCGGCATCCCCGCGGAAACGCACATCGCCGCCCTGCGCGACGATTTCCTCGAACTGTGCGATGGCCTGAACCTCGACGCCATCATGGATCCCGTCAAGTTCTGAACACCCCGGCAAGGAGGAGCGGACGCAACGCATGACCGGCAAGGGCAAGAAGGTTCCGAATCTGAAAGGCGCGCTCGGCGACGGCGGCACGCTGTCGCTGTCGTCACTGAAAGGCAGATGGGTCGTCGTGTTCTTCTATCCCAAGGACAACACGCCCGGCTGCACCAACGAGGCGAAGGACTTCCGCGATCTGTACGCGGCGTTCCAGGCCCGCGGCGCCGAGGTGATCGGCGTCTCCCGCGACTCCGTGCGCTCGCACGCGAACTTCGCCACGAAGCACGAACTCCCCTTCCCGCTCGTCTCGGATGCCGACGAGGCGTGGTGCGAGGCGTTCGACGTCATCCACGAAAAAGTGCTCTACGGCAAGCGCTACATGGGCGTCGTACGCAGCACCTTCCTGATCGATCCCGACGGCAGGCTCGCCGCGGAGTGGCGGGGCATCAAGATCCCCGGCCACGCGCAGGCGGTGCTAGAGAGTGTTCCCACCGCGTGACGGATACCGCGTCCCGCGGCTCCCTCCCCCGGCCGTCGCCGTGCGGCCGGGTTTTGCAACCTCACCATGAGGTCACTTCCGCATGACCGGAAGCAAACGCATCTACGCCCTCGACACCAACGTGCTGCTGCACGACCCGACGTCGCTGTTCCGTTTCGAGGAGCATGACGTCTTCATACCGATGACGGTGCTGGAGGAACTGGACGAGAAGAAGAAAGGCGGCTCGGAAGTCTCGCGCAACGGCCGACAGGTCAGCCGCTTCCTCAACGAACTGATCGAGCGCGGCGGCGGCCAGGGCATCCGCGACGGCCTCGAACTGGTCAACCCGCAAGGCATCAAGCTCAAGCGCGGCGCGGTCGGGCGCCTGTTCTTCCAGCAGCGCACGAGCCACGGCAACGGCAAGGCCGACAACCAGATCCTCGCTTCCGTCATCGACCTTCGCGACCAGTTCCCCGACCGCCCGGTCATCCTGGTCACCAAGGACATCAACCTTCGCATCAAGGCGTCGATCTACGGCATCACCGCCGAGGATTACGAGAACGATCGCGCGCTCGACGATTTCGCCCTGCTCTTCACCGGCTCCGATGCGCTCCCCGAGGATTTCTGGAACAGGCATCCCGAAGTGCGCTCGTGGAACGAGCGCGGTCGCACGTTCTACGAACTCGACGTGCACGACGACGAGCAGTGGTATCCGAACCAGTGCCTGTACATGCCGGGCGAGAACGACGTCGAATTGCGGGTGCTGGAGATCCGTGGCGACGAGGACGCGCGCAAGGCGAAGCTCGTGCTGCTCGACGACCACAGCCACGCGGCACACGGCGTCTGGGGCATCGCGGCGCGCAACCGCGAGCAGAACTTCGCGCTGAACCTGCTGATGGATCCCGACGTGGACTTCGTCACCCTGCTCGGCACCGCGGGCACCGGCAAGACGCTCCTCGCGCTCGCGGCCGGTCTCGCCCAGGTGATGGACCAGCAGCGCTACCGCGAGATCATCATGACGCGCGCCACCGTGTCCGTCGGCGAGGACATCGGCTTCCTCCCCGGCACGGAGGAAGAAAAGATGACGCCCTGGATGGGCGCGCTGACCGACAACCTGGAAGTGCTCGCCAATCCGGAAGAAGGCGGCTCGTGGGGAAGGCAGGCGACGAACGACCTGCTCGCGTCGCGCGTGAAGATCCGCTCGCTGAACTTCATGCGCGGCCGCACGTTCCTCAGCCGCTACCTCATCATCGACGAGGCGCAGAACCTCACGCCGAAGCAGATGAAGACGCTGATCACGCGCGCCGGCCCGGGAACGAAGATCGTCTGTCTCGGCAACGTGGAGCAGATCGATACGCCCTACCTGACGGAAACCACCTCCGGCCTCACCTACGCGGTCGATCGCTTCAAGCTGTGGGCCCACTCGGGGCACATCACGCTGAAGCGCGGCGAGCGGTCCAGGCTGGCGGATTTCGCGTCCGAAGCGTTGTAAAAGGAAAGCCACGGCGCGGGCATGAAGCCCGCGCCGCACTGCATGGAGGCAGCAAGACGTGGAACGGCATCCTTGTGTGTACGTACTGGCGAGCGGATACCGCGGAACCCTGTATGTCGGCGTCACCAGCCGGCTCGTCCAACGCATCTGGCAGCATCGACACGCCGACGTCGACGGGTTCACCCGTCGCTACGGGGTGACCCGGCTCGTCTGGTTCGAGCCGCACGTGACGATGGAATCGGCCATCCGCCGCGAAAAGGCATTGAAGCGTTGGCGGCGCGCATGGAAGCTGGAACTGATCGAAGCGGAAAATCCCGCGTGGGCCGATCTGTACGAAAGCCTCTTGTGAGAAAGCCCGCCTGCCATGAACCGGGGACGTGGGTACCGCCGCACGCCGGTACGACGGTGAAGTGTCGTCATACCGGCGAACGCCGGTATCCACGGCGAC
>NZ_FOJE01000001.1:1720356-1889875 GCF_900111665.1 Luteibacter sp. 329MFSha
CCCACTATGCTGTCCCACCATGCATCCCGTGAAACCCAACATTCTCACCATCGCAGGCTCCGACTCGGGCGGCGGTGCCGGGATCCAGGCCGACCTTAAGACGTTCCACGCGCTCGGCGCGCATGGCCTGACCGCCATCACCGCCGTCACGTCCCAGAACACCCGAGGGGTCACGGCGATCCATGCGCTACCGCTCGCGCACGTCCGCAGCCAGATCGATACCGTTTTCGACGACTTCCCCATCGCCGCGGTGAAGACCGGCATGCTGGGGAGCGCCGCCGTCACACGCCACGTCGCGGCCCAGATGCGGCGGCGGAAGCCCGCCTGGCTCGTCGTCGACCCCGTGATGGTCGCCACCACCGGCGCGCGGCTGCTCGACGACGACGCCATGGAAACGCTGCTGACCCGCCTGATTCCGCTGACCGACGTCCTGACCCCCAACCTGCCCGAAGCCGAGGCGCTGCTCGGCAGGGCGCCGGGGCGCGATCTCGATGCGGCCGGGGCCGACCTGCTGGCCCTCGGCGCACGTGCGGTACTGCTGAAAGGCGGGCACGGGCGCGGGGCGGAGGTCGTCGACCGCTACTACGATGCCCACGGCATGTTCGAGGTGCGCCATCCCCGCCTGCCGATCGAAGGCCACGGAAGCGGTTGCACGCTCGCGTCCGCCGTGGCCGCGGGCCTCGCGCGGGGCAAATCGCCGCACGCGGCCGTCCGCGCGGCGATCGCGTGGGTGGACAAGGCGTTACGGCGGGGCTGGCGGCCAGGCGCGAGCGCCGTCCACGTGCTCGGACATTGAGCGCGGAGTATCCTATCCGCGTTGATACCGGCCCCCGGGGCCCCAGATATCGCCCGTCACCCTCGAGTCCAACCCCATGAATTTCCTCGGGCCGCGCTTCATCGTCCTGTACATCCTGATCCTCTTCACGCTGTGCGTCCTGCTCGTGCACCTGCGCGGCCGCTCGCGCCTGCGCTTCGATCGCCAGCTGGTGGATCACTCGGCGATCTTCGCCCCATACAACCTGCTGATGTACGCGTTCTCCGCGGTGCCGGCGCGCCCGATCCTCGATCGCCGCGGGTTCCCGCAACTCGACCTGCTGCAGAACAACTGGCAGGTCATCCGCGAGGAAGCGATGCACCTCTTCGACGAGGGGTTCATCCGCTCGGCGGAAAAGCACAACGACGCCTCGTTCAACTCGTTCTTCAAGCAGGGCTGGAAGCGCTTCTACCTGAAGTGGTACGGCGAGCCGCTCGCCTCCGCCGAAGCCCTTTGCCCGGAAACGGTGAAGCTGCTGAACTCGATCCCGAGCGTGAAGGCGGCGATGTTCGCGCTGCTGCCACCCGGCAGCAAGCTCAACCCGCACCGCGATCCCTTCGCCGGCTCCCTGCGCTACCACCTCGGCCTCATCACGCCGAACTCGGACGACTGCCGCATCTTCGTCGACGGCGAGATGCACGCCTGGCGCGACGGCAAGGACGTCGTCTTCGACGAGACCTACGTGCACTGGGCCGAGAACCGCACCGACCAGACGCGCGTGATCCTCTTCGCCGACGTCGAGCGCCCGCTGAAAAGCGGCATGATGACGGCGATCAACAAGCGCGTCGGCGCCTTCATGGGCTCGATCACCGCGTCGCCGAACAGCGACGACGGCAAGGAGCAGGTCGGCTTCGTCAATCGCATGTTCGCGCTGAACCAGCGTGGCCGCGAGCGCACGCGTCGCTTCAAGAAGGCCAACCCGAAGCTCTTCCGCGTCGCCAAGTACATCGGCATCGTGCTGATGGTCTGGCTGATTTTCCTGGCGCCCTACCCCTTCATCCGGGGTTAAACCGACTTCACGCGCCGCCGCTCCGATGGCGCGATACTCCGATCGGGTGAGCCCCCGACGGAGACACCGGCAATGAAGCGACCTGGCTGGAAAGTCACGCTACTCGTTCCGCTGGCCGCCTTCGTGGCCGCGGCGCACGGAGGGACGGTGCCCGCGCAGGCCCCGC
The DNA here is from genome assembly GCF_900111665.1 of Luteibacter sp. 329MFSha. Classification (NCBI taxonomy): domain Bacteria; kingdom Pseudomonadati; phylum Pseudomonadota; class Gammaproteobacteria; order Lysobacterales; family Rhodanobacteraceae; genus Luteibacter; species Luteibacter sp. 329MFSha. Next base: position 1,722,346 of record NZ_FOJE01000001.1, read on the forward strand.
GCGACCTGGGGCCCGTCGTGGCGCGCCTCGTCGACGCCACGACGACGGACGCGGAAAGCCAGGCTCTGGCGTTCCGCGCTCTGATAGGACTGGGCCGCCCGGCCGTTCCCTATGTGGTATCGCACCTCGGCGACGGCCGACGCCTGCCCGAACGCTCGATATGGATACGGGCACCCACGGGACGCGCGGATACGCAGTACCACCCCTGGTTCGTGCACGACGGACTGCTCGCGGTGCTGAAGGAAATCACGGGGTATTCCCGCGCGCCACTCACAGGACACCTGCTGCCGTCGCAGCGGGAGCGCAGCGTGCGCAAGTGGGTGCGGTATTGCGAAGAGCGCTATCCCGCGCAGGCGAAGGTGTGCAACTCGGGCGTCGCCGTCGCCCCGACGCACGCTGGAGTCCGCGGCGAGACGATCGTTCGTCGCGAGGATTGACAACCCTTCCGGACGAAAAAAACCCCGCTTTCGCGGGGTTTTCGTTGTCATCAGGCCGTGGCCTTGATCCGCTCGACGATGGCATCGCCAAAGGTATCGGTCGTGCCGGTGCCGCCGACGTCGGGCGTCGTGCGGTCGCGGGCGTTCATGACGTCGCTGATCGCGGCGCGCAGGCGCGTGCCCTTGGCCACCATGCCGAGGTGATCGAGCATGTCGGCCGCGGCGAGCAGCAGCGCGCACGGGTTGGCCTTCTTCTGGCCGGCGATGTCCGGTGCGGAACCGTGGACGGCCTCGAAGATCGCGGCGTCCTTGCCGATGTTCGCGCCCGGGGCGAGGCCCAGGCCGCCGACGAGACCGGCGCAGAGGTCGGAGAGGATGTCGCCGAACAGGTTGGTGGTGACGATCACGTCGAACTGGTACGGGTTCATCACCAGCTGCATGCAGGCGTTGTCGACGATCATTTCCTGGAACTCGAGGTCCGGGAAGTCCTTCGCCACTTCGCGCGCCACGTCGAGGAACAGGCCCGACGAGGTCTTCATGATGTTGGCCTTGTGCACGGCCGTGACCTTCTTGCGGCCCTTCTGCCGGGCCATCTCGAAGCCGTAGCGGCAAATGCGCTCCATGCCCGGGCGGGTGTTGCGGATCACCGACACGGCGACCTCGTTCTCGCCCTCGCCCTCACGCGTCTGGCCCTCGGCCATGTACGCGCCCATGGTGTTCTCGCGGACCGTGATGATGTCGATGTTGTCGTAACGCGCCTTCGTGCCCGGGAAGCTGATCGCCGGACGCACGTTGGCGTAGAGGTCGAACTTGCGGCGCAGGGTGACGTTGATCGAGGTGAAACCGCCGCCGATCGGCGTGGTCAGCGGGCCCTTCAGCGCCACCTTGTGCTTCGCGATCGCATCGAGCGTGCCCTGCGGGAGCAGGTCGCCGTGCTTCTCGAGGGCCACCACGCCGGCATCCACGTAGTCGTAGGTCAGGCCGCAGTCGAGGGCATCGAGGACGCGGATGGTCGCGTCCATGATCTCGGGGCCGATGCCGTCGCCGGGGATAACGGCAATGGTCTTGCTCATGGGGTAACTCCTGGAGGAAGGCGGGCGCATGCGCGCTGGGGACGCGCGCGGGGAGAAAATCGCCTAATTATCGGCGATCCGGCCCGCTTCCTTCAAGGTTCACTGCGGCTCAGGCGGCCGGATGGTCCTCGCAGGCCGCCGCGTCCGCCGGGGCTTCGCCCTCGAGCGAATCGAGGAAATCGACCGCGCGGCGGAGGTGGGGGATCACGATCGAGCCGCCCACGACGAGGCCGACGCTGAACACCTCGAAGAACTCGTCTCGGTTGACCCCGGCTTCCTTGCACTGGGCGACGTGGTAGCTGATGCAGTCGTCGCAGCGCAGCACCATGGAGGCGACCAGACCGAGCATTTCCTTGGTCTTCACGTCCAGCGCGCCGGCCCGGTAGGTCTGGGTATCCAGGGCGAAGAAACGGCGGACGACCTGGTTGTCCTCACCGAGGATCCGCTCGTTCATGCGCTTGCGGAACGCGGTGAATTCCTCGACGCGATCGCCAGCCATCAGTGCGCCGCCTCGAGGATTTCGGCCAGGCGGCCGTTACGGTCGGCGGCCGCCAGGTCGTCGAAGCCGCCCACGTGCGTGCCGTTGATGAAGATCTGGGGCACCGTGCGGCGGCCGCCGCTCTTTTCGAGCATGACGTCGCGCTGCGCCGGATCCATGTCGATGCGCACCTCGTTCCAGGCCAGGCCCTTGGCCTTCAGGAGGTTCTTCGCCGCCACGCAATAGGGGCAGACGGCGGTGGAATAGATGGTGATGTCGGGGGTGGACATGGGAGGATTTCCTGAAACCGGATGACCGCTAAATGACGGTTTGGCGCTCATTTTACAAGGCGGACGAACCGTTGGGCAGCGCCGCGGTCCAAGGCCATCCGAGCGCCTCCGCCGTGGAGGTCGACTCATCGTTAAGTGATGGTATCGTCGCCGGACCTATGCGCCCCTCGTTCTCCCGCCTCGCCCTCGCCGCCGCCACCGCCCTCGTCACGCTCGTCGCGGGGGCGCAGGACGCCGTCCGCCTGCCCGATCTGGGCAGCTCGGCGAACGCCCTGATCAGCCCCCGCGAGGCCGATCAGTACGGGGCGATGATGCTCCGCCAGATGCACGCGCTCGACCTCACGGTCGACGACGCCCTGCTCGACCAGTACATCAACGACCTCGGGTTCCGCCTCGTCGCGGCGAGCGACCGGCCGAAGGACCACTTCCAGTTCTTCATCGTCCGCGACACCCAGATCAACGCGTTCGCCGCGCCGGGCGGCTACATCGGCGTGAACGCCGGCCTGATCAACATCACCACCAGCGAGGCCGAGCTGGCGGGCGTCATCGCGCACGAAATCGGGCACATCACGCAGAACCACCTGTATCGGGCGTTCGAGGATTCCAAGAAGAACGCGCCCCTGATGGCCCTCGTCCTGCTCGGCGCCATCGCGGCGGGCGCCGGCGGCGGCGCGGGCGATGCCGCGCCCGCGGTGCTGATGGGCGGCCAGGGCCTGCTCCTGCAGCGGCAGATCAACTTCACGCGCAAGGACGAGATCGAGGCCGACCGCGTCGGCATCCAGACGCTCGCGAACTCGGGCTACGATCCCGACGCCATGGCCGACTTCTTCGGCCGCATGCAGGACACCATGCGCGTCGGCGAAGGCGAGGAAGCCCTGCCGGCGTTGTTGCAGACCCACCCCGTCACCCTCGCCCGCATCAGCGACGCGCGGGCGCGGGCGCGCGTGCTGGAGGAGCGGATCGCGAACCGGCCACCTCTGCCCACCATCGACAAGGCGACGTGGGAGAAATCCACCGCACCGGTGCTGTTCGTCAAGGATCCCACGACCCTGATCTCCGCCGGCGCCAAGGTGGCGAAGGACAGCGTCGCCGATACCTACGCGCTCATGCGCGAACGCGATCGCGTGCTGTCCGGCGATGTCCAGAAGCTGGCCGCGTACTACGCCACGAACCTTGAACGGAAGGATTTCGACACCGCCGCGAACCGCTACGGCTACGCGGTGGCGCTCATCCGCTCGAACCGCGGCGCCCAGGCCATCGGTCAGCTGCAACCGCTGCTCGCGCAGCAGCCCGACAACGTCGTCATCCGCCTGGCGATGGCCGACGCGTACGTCGACGCCGGCAGGCACGGCGACGCCATGGCGATCTACAAGGCGCTGCACGCCAACTCGCCCCGGAACCGCGCCGTGACCCTGGGCTACGCGAAAGCGCTGGCGGACACCGGCCGGGCAGACGACGCGCGCGCCGCCACGAGCCTGCTCAGGCCCATGCTCGACGACAGCGACGATCCGGAGATCTTCCGCACCTTCGCGCGGGCCAGCGAGCGCTCCGGCGACACCGTGCGCGCCGCCGAAGCCTACGCGGATAGCGCCTACCTCGCAGGACGGCCGTTCGACGCCATGGAGCAGCTCAAGCGGCTCCTGAAGCGCGACGACCTCGACTACTACCAGCGCTCCCGCATCCAGGCCCGGATCAGCGACCTGACGCCCCTGCTGCTGGAGCTACGCAAGCGCCGGGTCAGCACCGACGACAACCCCGACGGCCGGAGCCAGTAAGAGGTTCCGGCCAATTGTGACGATTGTCATTGCCGTGTAACACAGCATGGCTGCAATATGACCGTCATAGCCAATGAGCGGCCCCAGCGTGCACAAACGCATCCTTATCGTGGAAGACGAGGCTTCGATTCGCGACATGGTCGCCTTCGCGCTTCGCAAGGCGGGCATGGACGCGGCGCACGCCGCCGACGCCCGCGCCGCACAGATGGCCATCTCCGAGCGGGTCCCCGACCTGATCCTGCTCGACTGGATGCTCCCCGGCACCAGCGGCCTGGAACTGGCCCGGCGCCTGCGTCGGGAGGAACTCTCGCGAGAGATTCCGATCATCATGCTCACCGCGCGCGGCGAGGAGATGGATCGCGTCAACGGCCTGGAGGCAGGGGTCGACGATTACGTCATCAAGCCCTTCTCCACGCGCGAGCTGATCGCCCGCATCAAGGCCGTCCTGCGCCGCAGCCAGGGTGACGACGGCTCCGGCGTCGTCGAGCTGGGCGGCCTGCGCATCGACGGTCCGGCGCACCGCGTCTTCGCCGGCGACGACGCCGTGCCCATCGGCCCCACCGAATACCGCCTGCTGTTCTTCTTCATGACGCACCCCGAGCGCGTCTACTCGCGTGCCCAGTTGCTCGATCACGTCTGGGGCGGCAGCGTCTACGTCGAGGAACGCACGGTCGACGTCCACATCCGTCGCCTGCGCAAGACGCTGGAACCCTGGAAGCTGGACGACATGGTCCAGACCGTCCGCGGCGCCGGTTACCGGTTCTCCGCGAACACCTAGGTATTCGCGGGCCGGGCGCGCTATGGTGCGATCCACCAGACCGTCACCGGCCCTTTCCATGCTCGACCGCTTCCTCGCTTCCTGGCGCCTGCCCGCCGCGTGCCTCGCCCTCCTGGCGGCAGGCACGGGATTCGGTGCGCTCGCGGGCGCGCCGCTTGCCGGCGTGACCCTCGTCGCGCTGCTGGAAACCGTCGTGCTGCTGTCGCTGTTCCGTCATAAAACGCGGCCAATGTTGCAGCCGTCCGCGTCGACCCGCTCCGAACATGACCGTCTGATGACCCGCACCCGTCGAATCGCTTCCCGCCTGCGCGACCTGCGCAGCGCGGCCGGAACCCTGCCCGACGCGGTGGTCCTGCTGGACCACTCCTGGCACGTGCGCTGGTTCAACCATGCGGCCGAGGACCTGCTCGGCCTGAAGCGTCCGCGCGATCGCGGCCGCCTGATCGAAGACCTGCTGCGCAACTCGGAGCTCGCCGACTGGCTGGCCGACGGTGGCCGCGAGCCGCTCAACGACGCGACGGCGCCGGGTCATCCGAACCGCCACGTGACCGCGACGCTGCTGCCCTTCGGCAGCCGCCAGCGCCTGCTGCTCGCGCGCGATACGAGCCACCTCACCCGCCTCGAACAGATCCGCCGCGACTTCGTGGCGAACGTCTCGCACGAGCTGCGCACGCCGCTGACCGTGATCCACGGCTACCTCGAGCTGCTCGATCCCGAGGACGTCCCCGAACTCGCGCCGGTGCTCGACGAGATGCGCGCGCAGTCCAAGCGCATGGGCCAGATCGTCGAGGACCTGCTGACCCTGTCGCGCCTGGAAACGCAGGACCATGTGGCCGACGAACAGGTGCAGATGGCACCGCTGCTGGCGAGCCTGCGCAAGGAGGCCGAAGCCCTGAGCCAGGGGCGGCACACCGTGACGCTCGACATCGCCACGTCGTACGACCTGCTCGGCTCGCCGAAGGACCTGCACAGCGCGTTCTCCAACCTCGTGAGCAACGCCGTGCGTTACACGCCGACCGGCGGCCGCATCGCCATTCGCTGGACGGGCACCGACGACGGCGCCCGGTTCGCGGTGCAGGATTCCGGTTTCGGCATTCCCGCCGCGCATATCGCGCGACTCACGGAACGGTTCTATCGCGTCTCGTCGAGCCGCTCGCGCGACTCGGGCGGCACCGGCCTCGGCCTGTCGATCGTCAAGCACGTGCTGAACCTGCACCAGGCCCGGCTCGTGATCGAGAGCGAGCCCGGCAAGGGTTCGACGTTCGCCTGTGTTTTCGGCAGCGATCGCCTGCTCGACGGCACGCGCCTGCAGGAAGCCGCGGGGCAGCACCCGTAGGCGGGGGCGGCCGATGGTTCCGGGGCTTGCTGCATCGCCGCTTTCCGGCATGATCGCGGATGAGACACCATCGGCTGTCATGAAGCGCGTGGCCAAACGAATGAGCGACATCGACCTCGGCGCCCCCGGGCTCTACATCAACCGCGAGCTCGCGGCGCTGGAATTCAACTTCCGGGTGCTGGCGCAGGCGCGCGATCCCGACGTCCCCGTGCTGGAGCGGCTGCGCTACCTCACGATCGTCAGCAACAACCTCGACGAATACTTCGAAGTGCGCGTGGCTGTGCTCAAGCACAAGCATGCGCTCGGCGCGGCCATCCCCGGTGCCGACGGCCTGTCGTCCACGGAAATCCTCACGCGCATCCGCGAACGCACGCTGGAACTCGTGGACGAGCTGTTCACCATCTGGCGCGAGGAACTGCAGCCGGCGCTCGCCGCCGACGGCATCCGCTTCCTCACGCGCGACACCTGGAGCGACAAGCAGCGCCGCTGGCTGCTGGGTTATTTCCAGAACGAGATCATGCCGGTGCTCTCGCCGCTCGGCCTCGATCCCGCGCATCCGTTCCCGCGCATCCTCAACAAGACGCTGAACCTCGCCGTGGTGCTGAAGGGCCGCGACGCGTTCGGCCGCGAGGGCCACATGGCGCTGGTGCGCGCGCCGCGCTCCCTGCCCCGCATCATCCACATCCCCGCCGAAGTCTCCGGCGGCGACGGCGATTTCGTCTTCCTCGCCGAGGTCCTGCAGGCCTTCGCCGACGAGATCTTCCCCGGCTTCCAGGTATGCGCCGCGTACCAGTTCAGGGTGACGCGAAACAGCGAACTGGTGGTGGAGGAAGCGGAGGTCGAGAACCTCGCACGCGCCCTGAGCGAAGAGCTCGCCGGACGCGGCTACGCGCGACCGGTGCGCCTGGAGGTGGGCGAGGATTGCCCTCGCGCGATCACCGACATGCTGATCGCGAACTTCCAGTTGGAGGAAGCCGACGTCTATCGCTGCGACGGCCCGGTGAACATCATCCGCGCCGGGCTCGTCTACGACCAGATCGACCGGCCGGAACTGAAGTTCCCGCGTTTCACGCCGCGGCTGCTGCCCGCGTTCGAGAAAGGCGTGAACGAGTTCGACGTGCTCGGCACGCGCGACGTGCTGCTGCACCATCCGTACGAATCCTTCGCGTCCGTGGTCGAGCTGCTGCGCCGCGCGTCGCAGGACCCGGGCGTCCTGGCGATCAAGCAGACGCTGTATCGCGCCGGCAAGGATTCGCCCCTGGTCGACCTGCTGGTCGAGGCCGCGCGCAACGGCAAGGACGTCACCGTCGTCATCGAGCTGCGCGCGCGCTTCGACGAAGAGGCCAACATCGGGCTGGCCAACCGCCTGCAGGAGGCCGGCGTGCAGGTGGTCTACGGCGTCGTGGGTTACAAGACGCACGCGAAGATGCTGCTCATCGTGCGTCGCGAAGGCAGCGGTCTGCGCCGCTACGTGCACCTGTCCACGGGCAACTACCACCAGGGCAACAGCCGCGGTTACACCGACATCGGCCTCATGACGGCCGACGCCGAGATCGGCGAGGACATCCACAAGGTGTTCCAGCAGCTCTCGGGCCTCGGCCCCATGATCCAGCTGAAGCGCCTGCTGCATTCGCCGTTCACGCTGTACAGCAGCGTCATGGCGAAGATCGAGCGCGAGATCGAACATGCCGCCAATGGCCGGCCCGGCCGCATCGTCGCGAAGCTCAACGCGCTCAACGAAGCGCACGTCGTCGAGGCGCTGTATCGCGCGTCGGTCGCCGGCGTGCAGATCGACCTCATCATCCGTGGCGCCTGCACGCTGCGCCCGGGCATCCCCGGCGTGTCCGAGAACATCCGCGTGCGCTCGATCATCGGCCGCTTCCTCGAACACAGCCGCGTGTACTGGTTCGGTAACGACGGCGCCCCCGAACTCTACTGCGCGAGCGCGGACTGGATGGAGCGCAACCTCATGCGACGCATCGAGATCGGCGTGCCGATCCTCGATCCCGAACTCGCGCGCCGCGTCTACGACGAAACACTCGACAACTACCTGCGCGACAACACGCAGGCGTGGCTGCTCGGCAGCGACGGCCGCTACACGCGCAGCCATCCCGGCCGCGGCGAGGCGCCGCACAGCGCCCAGCAGGCGCTGCTCGCGGCCTATAGCGGATGACGAAGCGCATCCTGCTCCTGTCGGTATCCGCGGGAGCGGGACACGTGCGCGCCGCCGAGGCGCTGGAGGCCAGCGTGGCCGCCCTGGCCGCCGAAGGCCACGACGTCGAAGCGCGGCACCTCGATGTCATGGATTACGTCCCGTCGAGCTTCCGCCGCATCTACGCCGATTTCTACCTGCGCCTCATCACGCGGCATCCGCAGCTGTGGGGCATGCTCTATCGCATCACCGACGACACGCGGCCGGACGCCGTGACCGAGCGCATGCGCCGCACCATCGAGCGCGTGCACACGCGCCGCCTGCGCACGGCGATCGCCGCCTTCGCGCCGGACGCCATCGTCTGCACTCATTTCCTTCCCGCCGAGATGCTCGCCCGGCAGAAACGCAAGGGGCGCATCGATGCCCCGGTCTGGCTGCAGGTCACGGATTTCGACCTGCACCGCATGTGGATCATCCCCGGCATGGCGGGTTACTTCGCGGCCAGTCCCGAGATCGCGCGGCGCATGGCCGCCGTCGGACTGCCACCGGAACGCGTGCATACCACCGGGATACCGATCATGCCGGCGTTCGCCCAGGCGCACGACCGGCGCGCGCTCGCCGCCTCGTTCGGTCTCGACCCCGATCGGCCCGCCTACCTCGTGATGGGTGGCGGGGCCGGCGTCGGCGCGCTCGACGAACTCGCGGAAGCGCTCCTCACGGACAGCGACGGCTTCCAGCTGGTGGTGCTCGCGGGGCGGAACACCGCGATGCTCGAACGCCTGCGCACGCTGGCCGCCACGCGCTACCCGGACCGCCTCTTCCCGCAGGGCTTCACGCCCCATGTCGAGCGGCTCATGGCCTGCTGCGATCTCGCCGTCACGAAGCCCGGCGGCCTGACCACGTCGGAATGCCTCGCGATGGGCCTGCCGATGATCGTCAACGCGCCGATCCCCGGCCAGGAAGAACGCAACGCCGACTATCTGCTCGAACAGGGCGCCGCGTGGAAGGCGATCGACGCCGTCGCGCTGGCCTGGCGGATCGGCCAGCTGCGCGCCGACCCGCCGCGACTCGCCGCGATGGCGGAGCGGGCACGCGCGATCGGACGGCCCCACGCCGCGCGCGACGTGATCCACACCGTCATCGCCCACCTGGACGCCGCATGATCCATTCTCCCGGACGGCGCGTGGCGTCCGTCGTCGCCACATTCCTGTTCACGCTGCTGCTCGCCTTCCTGTTCGCCCACGTGGAGATCGAGATCGAAGGCCCGCATGGCTGGGCGAGCAGCCTGCCGACCTGGCGGGTGGAGAATCACTGGCTGCTCGACCTGCTCTGGGGCGGCCGCGCGATGACGGGCTACCACGCCTGGGTGTTTCCGTTCATCGCCCTGTTCTTCCACTTTCCGATGGTGTTCCGTGGTTTCTGGAGCTGGCGGGCCCAGGTGCGCGCCATCGCGTGCGTGATGCTGTTCTGGGTGGCCGAGGACGCCCTGTGGTTCGTCCTCAACCCGGCCTTCGGACTCGCGCGCTTCGACCCGGTCGACGTGCCCTGGCACCGGCACTGGTGGGGCCCGGCGCCGACGGACTACTGGGTCTTCGGATTTCTCTGCCTGCTGCTGTTCGCGCTATCGGCGATGCCGAAAGCCCGTCCTTCCCACGATCGCTCGCTTGCACGCAAGCCCTGACCCCATGCCAGAATCAACCGATAGCCCGCTGCGGACATTTCCCCTTGGCACCGACAGCTAAATCGCAGATCAACGAAGGCGAGCTCCTTGCCGCCGTCGACCTCGGCTCCAACAGCTTCCACATGGTGGTGGCGCGCTACGAACACGGCGAACCCCGGGTGATCGATCGCCTCCGCGACTCCGTGCGCATGGCGGTCGGCCTGCGCCCCGACGGGACGCTCGACGCCAGCCACCGCGCCGCGGCGCTCGCGAGCCTCGCCCGTTTCGGCCAGCGGATCGCCGGCATTCCCGCCCTGCACGTGCGCGCCGTGGCGACGAACACGGTGCGCCGGCTCGCCTCGCCGCATGCGTTCCTTTCGGCCGCCGAGGCCGCGCTCGGCCACCCCGTGGAAATCGTCTCGGGACGCGAGGAGGGACGCCTGATCTTCCTCGGTGCCGCGCACGACCTGCCGGCGTCGCGCGACCACCGCCTCGTGATCGACATCGGCGGCGGCAGCACGGAGTTCATCATCGGCCGCGGCACGTCGCCGGTGCTGACGGAAAGCGTGCAGGTCGGTTGCATCGCCTCCACGCTGCGCTTCTTTCCCGGCGGCAAGATCACGCGCAAGCGCTGGCAGCGCGCGCGCCGCGAGATCGGCGTGCTGCTGCAGCAGTTTTCCGAGGACTATCGCGAAGCCGGCTGGGGTGACGCCTACGGTTCGTCCGGCACGGCGAAGGCCATCGGTGCCGTCGTTCGCGCGATGAAGCTCTCCGAGGACGGCATCACGCCGGAGTCGCTCGCCGCGATCCGCGAGGCGCTGATCGAGCAGGGCTCCTCCGCGACGCTGAAGCTGCCCGGCCTCGCCGACGATCGCGCGGAAGTCTTCGCCGGCGGCGTGGCGATCTTCGAAGCCGCTTTCGACGCGCTGGGCATCGATCGCCTGCGGGTATCGGAAAGCTCGATGCGCGAAGGCCTGCTGTGGGACCTGATCGGCCGTTCGGCCGGCACGGACCCGCGCATGGCCAGCATCGATTCGCTGGCCGCGCGTTACGGCGTCGATCGCGCGCAGGCGCGTCGCGTCGAAACCACCGCGCTGTCGCTGTTCGATCAGCTGGCGAAAGTCTGGAAGCTCGACGACGACGCACGCGAATGGCTTTCGTGGGCGGCGCGCGTGCATGAGCTGGGGCTCGCGATCGCCCACAGCCAGCACCAGCGTCACGGCGCCTACATCCTCAAGCACGCGGACATGGCCGGCTTCTCGCGCCAGGAGCAGCAGCTGCTCGCCGCGATCGTGGAGTCGCACCGGCGCAAGCCCGAGAAATCCACGATCTCCGCCCTGCCCGTGCGCTACCGCGTGCTGGCCCGGCACATCACGGCGATCCTGCGCCTCGCCGTCCTCTTCCGTCGCGCGCGCCGGGCCGAAGCCCTGCCCAGGATCCGCGTGGTGGCGACGCGCCAGCGGCTGCGCCTGTCCCTCCCGGCGGACTGGCTCGACCAGCATCCGTTGACCGAGGCCGACCTCGAGCAGGAGCGCGAGCCCCTGGCCGAACTGGGCCTCGAGCTGGAGATCGTGACCGAATGAGGGCGATCGCACCCGCGAAGGGGGGTATCATGGCGGGATCGTTCCAGCGTCACGACCGGTCGCCCATGTTCAGAGCCGTACTTGCCAGCGTCTTCCTCGCCCTGCCCGTCGCCGCGCTCGCGCAGCAGGCGGCCCGGCCCGCGGCATCGGCGCCAGCGGCGGTCGAGCATCCGCGCGTCGTCATGCACACGACGCAGGGCGACTTCACGCTGGAGCTGTTCCCCGAGAAAGCCCCGAAGAGCGTCGCGAACTTCCTCCAGTACGTGCGCGACGGCTTCTACGACGGCACGGTCTTCCACCGCGTGGTCGACGGGTACATGGTGCAGGGTGGCCTCTACAGCCGCGACCTGACCCAGCGCCGCACGCGTGCCGCCATCCCGAGCGAGGCCGACAACGGGCTGTCGAACCTGCGCGGCACCGTCGCCGTGGCGCGTGGCACGGACGCCAATTCCGGCACCTCGCAGTTCTTCGTCAACCTGGTCGACAACCGTCGTCTGGATTACGTCAGCAACCAGAGCGGCATGACCTGGGGCTTCGCCGTGTTCGGCAAGGTCGTCGCCGGCATGGATACCATCGACAAGATCGCCAAGCTGCCCACGCGTCCGCAGGGTCCGTTCGTCGGCGACGTCCCCAATCCCCTGGTGATCATCGATTCCGCGAGTGTCGTGGGCGAGGACAAGCCGGCGCCCGCCGGCGCCGCCACCGCCGGTCCTCCGGCCAAGGCCGCCCCCGCGACGGCCACGCCGGCGAAGGCCCCCGAGCCGAAGAAGGGCGAGAAGAAGCCCGCGGCGACGTCGTCGAAGCCGGCATGAGCACGCTGTTCATCGCGGACCTGCACCTCGACGACGCCCGGCCCGACATCACCGCCCTCTTCGAGCGCTTCCTCGCGTCCGACGAGGCGCGCGGCGCGAGTGCCTTCTACATTCTCGGCGACCTGGTCGAAGCCTGGATCGGCGACGACGACGACGCGGAACTGCCCGCGCGCATCGCGACCGCGACGAGCGGCCTGCGCGACGCGGGCGTCCCGGTCTACTTCATGGTCGGCAACCGCGATTTCCTGCTCGGCGAGTCGTTCGCCGGACGGGCGGGCATGGAATTGCTCGACGATGGCACCGTGCACACGATCGAAGGCGTCCCGACCCTGCTGATGCACGGCGACGTGCTCTGCACCGACGATGTCGAATACCAGGCGGTGCGCGCGCAGGTGCGCACCGACGCCTGGAAGCGACAGATCCTCTCGATGCCGCTGGAGGCTCGTCGCGCGTTCGCCGCCAAGGCGCGCAGCGACAGCAAGTCGCGCACCGGCCGCATCGACGAGACGATCATGGACGTCAACCAGGGCGCGGTCGAAGCGACGATGCGCGATGCCGGCGTCGTACGCCTGGTGCACGGCCATACGCACCGGCCGGCCATCCACGACTTCGCGCTCGACGGCGCACCCGCCCAGCGCATCGTGCTGGGCGACTGGTACGACCACGGGTCGGTGCTTCGCATCGACGGTGAATCGACGGAACTGCGCGGACTCACGGTCCCGTAGCGACCAAAGGATGGGAGCCGGGTGGGAGCCGATCGTATCGGCGATCCCGCGGCAGCGGGCACGCTCGACGAGGCCTCCCAACGCAACGCCGCTTCGTTTGCTGCAGAGGCACCCGTGCGGCAACTTCTCAGCGCCGTCGCCGATACGATCGGCTCCCACCATTTGGTCCTCGGGCCGTCGGTCAGGCCAGCGTTTTCAACCAGACGAGCTCGGATTCCGAGAAGCCGGCCGCGCGGCGGGCATCGAGGTTGAACGGCCCGCGCAGCGAGCCGTTCATGTAGTCGTCGAGAAGCGTCGCGAACGTCGCTTCGGGATCGATGCCATCGCGGGCGCAGCACCAGTGGAACCAGCGCGTGCCGGCGGCGACATGCGCGACCTCCTCCCGAAGGATGACCTCGAGGATCGCCACGGTGCGATCGTCGCCCTGACGGCGTAGCCGTTCCATCATGCCCGGCGTCACATCGAGGCCACGCGCCTCGAGCACGCGCGGCACCAGCGCCATGCGGGCGGTGTCGCTATGGGCGGTCTTCTCCGCCATTTCCCACAAGCCGTTATGCGCGTCGAAGTCGCCGTACGCGTGGCCGAGTTCGGCGAGCCTTTCCGAGAGCATCGTGAAGTGCCGCGCTTCGTCGTTGGCGCACGATGCCCAGTCGCGGTAATAGGCGTCGGGTTTGCCGCGAAAACGATAGATCGCGTCCCATGCCAGATCGATGGCGTTGAATTCGATATGCGCGATCGCGTGTACGAGCGCGGCGCGCCCGGCCTCCGTGCCGAGGCCGCGCTGCGCGAGCTCGCGGGCGGGAACGAGCCGGGGCCGCGCGGGGCGGCCCGGAAGACCGATGGGATCCGGTGGCGGCGATGCGGCGTCAGGGCCGAGCGTGCCGGCGTTCAGCGCGGTCCACGCCGCGAAGGTCAGGCGGACCTTCTCCGCGGGCTCGGTCGCATCGAGACAGCGGCGGGCGGCGGCATGGAGATCGTTCATCGCTGTAAAAAACGCTAGTGGGAAGCGCGCCAGCACGCTTCCCACGACCGTCGTCAGGCGCTTCGCCGTTCGTTCTTCGCGGCGTCGGAACGCAGGGTCTCCTGCTGTTCGAGGAAACCCTCCGCGACGCCGGTGACGTACTCGCCGGAGAAGCACGAGGTGTCGAACTGCTTGAGGTCTTCGTTGCCGTCCGTGACCGCCCAGATCAGGTCGTCGAGATCCTGGTAGATCAGCCAGTCGGCGCCGAGCGCCTTCTCGACCTCCTCCACCGTGCGGCCCGCGGCGATCAGTTCGGACGCAGCCGGCATGTCGATGCCGTAGATGTTCGGGTAGCGCACCGGCGGCGCGGCGGAGGCGAAATAGACGTTCTTCGCGCCCGCGTCGCGGGCCATCTGGATGATCTGCTTCGACGTGGTGCCGCGCACGATGGAGTCGTCGACGAGCAACACGTTCTTCTTGCGGAACTCCAGGTCGATGGCGTTGAGCTTGCGGCGCACCGACTTCACGCGTTCACCCTGCCCCGGCATGATGAACGTGCGGCCGATGTAGCGGTTCTTGACCAGGCCTTCGCGCATCGGGACGCCCAGCGCCTGCGCCAGCGAGCTGGCCGCGGTGCGCGACGTATCCGGGATGGGAATGACGGCGTCGATGCCGTGGTCGGGACCACGCTCGCGCAGGATCTTCTCGGCGAGCTTCTCGCCCATGCGCAGGCGCGCCTTGTAGACCGAGACGTCCTCGATCATCGAATCCGGACGGGCGAGGTACACGTACTCGAAGATGCACGGCGCGTGCACCGCGCCCTCGGCGCAGCGCTGGGCGTGCAACTGCCCGCCCTCGGTGATGATCACGGCTTCGCCGGGCTCGATGTCGCGCACGCGGCGGAAACCCAGGATGTCGAGCGCCACGGATTCGGACGTCACGGCGTACTCGCGGCCCTCGGTGGTGTCGCGCTCGCCGAGCACGAGCGGACGGATGCCGTTCGGGTCGCGGAACGCGATCAGGCCATAGCCGAGCACGAGCGCGATGCAGGCATAGCCGCCACGGGCGCGGGCGTGCACGCCGGCGATCGCCTTGAACACGTGCTCGGGCGTCAGGTCGCCGCGATCCTCCACCTGCAGTTCGTGCGCGAGCACGTTGAGCAGCACTTCGGAATCCGAATCGGTATCGATGTGCCGGCGATCGTCCTCGAACATCTCCTTGCGCAGGGTCTCGGTGTTCACGAGGTTGCCGTTGTGCGCGAAGGCGATGCCGTAGGGCGAGTTCACGTAGAAGGGCTGGGCCTCTTCCGTGCCTTCGGAGCCTGCCGTGGGGTAACGGCAATGACCGATGCCGATGCGGCCGCGCAGCTTGCTCACGCCCGCCGAATTGAAGACGTCGCGAACGAGTCCGTTGCCCTTGTGCAGGCGCAGGCGCGCGCCATCCACGGTGGCGATACCGGCGGCATCCTGCCCGCGATGTTGCAGGACGGTCAGGCCGTCATACAGGGCCGATGCCACTTCCGTGGTACCGACGATGCCGATGATTCCGCACATGGTGTTGCCTTCTGCTTTAAGGAGCCGCCGTGGATGCGGCGGCTGGGTGAGCTTTCGAATCTTGCGTTGGCCGCGCGGGTACCGTGAGGTCGCGCAGTTTCATCAGTTGTTCCCGGCTCGGCAAGGCGACGTCGGGCATCTTCATGTTTTTCAGCGACTCGGGCGGATGCATGTAGTCGCGCACGTTCGCGGGAATCTGCTGACCCAGCCAGGCCGCCGGCGCCGCGAACTGCGGCAGCATCGTCGACTCGCGCCATAGCGGCTGGGCGGGCAGCGGCGTGAATTCCAGCATGAACACCACCGCGCTCACGATCAGTACGCCACGCGCCAGCCCGAACAGCGAGCCGAAAAACCGGTCGACGCCGCCCAGCCCCGTGCCGGACACCAGCCGGCCGATCAGGAACCGGAACACCGCACCCACCAGCAGCACCACGATGAAGCACAACCCGTAGCCGATCGCCATCCGGGCGGTGGGCAGCGGGACACTGCTTTCGAAATACGTCGCCACCGTAGGGCCGAACATCCACGCCAGCCAGAACGCCGCGACCCAGATCACGAGCGAAAGCACCTCGGAAATGAGGCCTCGCATGAGGCCGATCAAGACCGAGAGGAACAGCACGGCAAGAATGACGTAATCGGCCCAGTTCACACGGCGCTCCCGGATTGACGGTGGCGTTGTCGTCGAAAGCGCCTTACGGCGCGGTCACGACGACGCCATCGAGGCCCACCTTGGCCTTGATCGAATCTTTCAGGCGCACCGCGTCGTCGCGCTGGGTCTGCGGCCCGGCGCGGACGCGCCAGAGCTTCGCGCCGCTCGACGAGGCGATGCTGTCCACGTAGCCCGGGATGCCCGCGGCGCGCAGCCGGTCGCGCAGGCGCCCGGCCTCGGCCTCGCTGGACACCGCGGCGACCTGTACGGCGAAGCCACCGGCGCGCGGCGCGGCGGCCGGCACGGCCGGCGTCGCGGCGCCCGGGGCCGATGCGGGTGCGGCGCGAGCGGGCGCCGGCGCGTCGGCCGTCTGGTTCTCCGCCTTCGTGGACAGGCTGGCCGGCGCGCCCGGTACCGCGGCGACGATCTTCAGCCGCGCCGCCTCGGCGGCGGCACGGGTCTCGAACGGACCGGCGTTGACGCGCGTGAGCGCCTTGCCCGCCTGGGTGGTCGACGCGGTGCTGACCGGATAACCGAGCGCCTTGACCTTCTGCACCAGCGCATCGGCCTTGGAGCGGTCCGCGTAGGCGCTGAGATTGATGCTGTAGCTGCCGCGCGCGGCGGTGCCCGGCGGCAGCGCCGGTGCCTCGGCGGGCGTCGCGGCGGGCGCGGGTTTCGTGGGCTTGGGCGACGGCGCGGGCACGGCCGGAGCGGGCTTGCTCGCGGCCGGCGCGTTGGCGAAGTCTTCCGGGAGCGCGTCCGCCGGCTTCCGCGAGGCGATATCCACGGAGGCCAGCTTGCCACCGGCGGCCGGGGTAACGGTCGCGGCGGGTGCCGAGGCCGGGGCGGCTGGCGTCGCAGCAGGAGACGTCTGCGCGGCCTGGCCGGCCGGCGCGCGCGGCGGCGTGCCGGGCGGGGCGACGTCGAGGGTACGCGTCTGCAGGTCGCGGTCGGGCGCCGGCGGGATGGCGAGGCTCACGGTCTGGTCGGTGTCCGTCTTCGGCGGCGTGCTGGAGAACATCATCGGCACGAACAGGACGATCAGCGCGATCAGGACAGCGGCACCCAACAGGCGTGTTTTCAAGGAAGGCTCCATACGACCGGTGCAAAGCGGATCGCGACGATTATACCCGGCATCGGGGTCCGCCCGATGCTTCCGGTCGCGCCGGCGTTCACGCCGATGCGGAGAGCGCCGCGCCCGCGACGAAGAACGAGCCGAACAGCAGCACCGTATCGTCGTCGGCCGCCGCGGATCGCGCCGCGGCCCATGCCTCGCCGACCGTCGCATGGCGATCGAAAGCGGCAGCCGGAAAGACGCCCGCCAGCGCCGTCGCCAGGGCCTCCGCCGGGAGCCCGCGCGGCGTGTCGGCGTCCAGACCGGCGAGGAACCAATGATCGATGCGGTCGCCGAGCGCGGCGATGACACCGGCCACGTCCTTGTCCGCCAGCGCGCCGTAGACGGCCAGCACGCGGCCACCGTCGTTCCGCGCGTCCAGCCAATCGGCGAGGGCTCGCGCAGCCTGTGGGTTATGGCCGACGTCGACGAGCGTCCGCGGCCGGTCCGCTATGCGCTGCAGTCGCCCTCCGACCCGCACCGTCGTCAGCGCATGAGCGATCGCCGCGACCGGGACGGTCACCCGGCCACCCAGCGCATGTAGCGCCGCGATGGCCGCCGCGGCGTTCGCCCTCTGCACGGGTGCGTCGAGCGCCGGCGACGGGAGCTCCAGCGACGTACCGTCGCGATGGGTCCAGCGCCACCCTGGCGCGGCGTCCTCCGCGACGAAATCGATCCCGGCCCGGACGATCGCCGCACCGATCGCCCCCAGCGCGTCGAGCAGACCCTTCGGAGGCGATGCCTCGCCGACGATGACCGGCCGCCCCGCCCGCGCGATGCCCGCTTTCTCCCGTCCGATGCTGTCACGGTCGCCGCCGAGCCAGTCCTGATGGTCGAGGTCGACCGTCGTCACCACGGCGACGTCCGCATCCACGATGTTGACGGCGTCGAGCCTCCCGCCGAGGCCAACCTCGAGAATGGCGACGTCCAGCGCGGCCCGCGACATCAGGTCGATGGCGGCCAGCGTGCCGAACTCGAAATACGTCTGCGGGATCGATCCGCGCGCGGCCTCGATGCGCTCGAAGGACGCGACGAGCGCGTCGTCGTCCGCGTCGACGCCATCGATGCGGATGCGTTCGTTGTAACGCAGCAGGTGCGGCGACGTGTAACAGCCGGTGCGATAGCCCGCCGCCCGCAGCATGCCCTCGAGGAGCGCGACCGTGGAGCCCTTGCCGTTCGTCCCGCCGACGGTGATGACGACCGGCGCCGGACGCGGCGCGCCCATCGCATGCCAGACGCCTCGGACGCGGTCGAGACCGAGCTCGATGTCGCGCGGATGCGTCCGCTCCTGGTAGGTGAGCCATTCGGCGAGCGTGCGGGTCATGCGGATACCTTGGCGCGATCGAGTTCGCGCATCCAGAAATCGAGAACGTGGGGCGTCGCTTCGGCGTCGCCCGTTTCCTTCCAGGCCAGTGCGCAATGCATGCCTTCGGCCGGGATGTAACCGCGACCGCGCCAGAACGCCTCGTTGCCACGATAACCGGCCGGCGCACGAGGGTCCGCCGGGCTCCTGCGCACCGAACAGAACGCCGTCCAGCGAAACGGCCCGGCGGAACGCGCGTGGCTTTCCCGCGCGTCGAAGAAGGCATGCCCGATCCCACGCCCGCGAAACGCGGGCAGCAGCACCGATTCGCCAAGATAGAAGACGTCGTCGATCGGCAGGCCGCGCTCCAGGAACGGCTGGTGGAACGCTTCGCCGTCGTCGGCCAGCGGAATGCCGGTGGACACGCCTACGACGCGGCCGCCCTGTTCGCGCGCGACCACGCACACGCTGCGGGACGACGCGGCGTACGCCGCGAGGTAGTCGCGCTCGTAATCGCGATCGCCGTCGTACAGGTAGGGCCACTCGCGGAAAACCGCGATGCGCAGGCCCGCGATCTCGTCGACGACACGCAGGATGTCCTGCCCGATGTGGACACGCACGTCGATGCCGGGAATGTCGCGCATGGAAGGATGGGCCGGAGCGAAAGCGGCAAGCTTAGCGGCTCGCGTGCCCGCCGTGGGCGAGTTGTGGGAGCGGACCTGGCCGCGACGGCTTCTCGCGAAAAGCCATAGGCCCTGCTGCTCACAGGCCAATAGCTGTCGCGGCCAGGTCCGCTCCTACAGGCCGTCCTCGCCGCACAAAAAAAGCCCCGGCGGTGCCGGGGCTTCTGTCGGGAACACGCGGCGATCAGTAACCGTAACCGTCGTCGCGGACGTAGCGGGTGCCGTAGCCGTCGTCGACGTAGGTCGTCGTGGTGGTCACGCGGCGGGTCACGACCGGCGCGTCGTCGTAGACCACCGTGGCCGGGCGGCTGTAATACACCGGGCGGTCGTAGACGACCGTGCGCGGCTGGGTGGCATTGGCGACCAGGCCGACCACCGCGCCGGCGACGATCGCGCCGGCGATCCAGCGGCCCGCGTGATCGTAGTGGCCACCGCGGTAATAGCCGCCACGATAGCCGTAACCGCCACCGTAGTAACCGTGCCCGCCATGGTAGCCGTAGCCACCGCCGTAGTAGCCGTGGCCACGTGCGAACGCGCCCGGAGCGAAGGCCATGAGGCCCGCGGCGGCGAGGGCGAGAACCGGCTTGACGAACTTAGCTTTCATGACAGTTACCTCCGGGTGTTGAGCGCAGATTCGCGCTCCGGCACTGAATCCGGACTGAAGTTTTCTCGACCGAACCTTCACGTTTTCCATGGATTCACGAACGGCTTCCGAAGCAGCCAGCAGCCATGGATGTCGTGGCGCCTGGCGAAGTCGAACGGGATGCTCGGTGCGCTCCAGTCTTCGATGGAGAAATGGGGTTCGAGGGCCGCCCGATCAAGCTGGAAGCGGCGGAAGTTGTTGGAGAAAACGATCACTCCATCGGGCAGGAGGCGGTCCGCGCAGAGCATCAGCAGCTTCACGTGATCGCGCTGCACGTCGAAGTCGTCCGCCTTCTTGGAGTTGGAGAAGGTCGGCGGATCGACGTAGATCAGCCCGTACTGCATCGAACGCTTCTCCAGGAAGGTCAGCGAGTCCTCCTGAACGAGCCGGTGGCGATTGCCCGTGAACCCGTTCAGCGCGAGGTTCCGGGAGGCCCAGTCGAGGTACGTGCCCGACAGGTCGACCGTGGTGGTGTCGCGGGCGTCTCCGGCGGCGGCGTAAACGCTGGCCGTGCCCGTGTAGGCGAACAGGTTCAGGAAATGCTTGCCCGCCGCCAGTTCGCGGATCTTCGCGCGGACCAGCCGGTGATCGAGGAACAGGCCGGTATCCAGGTAATCGGTCGGGTTGATGAGGAAGGAAAGCCCGCCCTCGTGGACCTCGATGAATTCGCCCTTCTGGTCGAACTGCCCGTACTTGGACCCGCCCTTGCCACGCTCGCGCGTCTTCACCGCGATGCGGTCGCGCGGGATGCCGAACACCTCGCCCGCGACGCGCACGATCTCGCGCATGCGGATGCGGGCCACGTCGACCGGCACGTCCTGCGGCGCCTTGTATTCCTGGATGTGCAGCCACTCTTCGTAGACGTCGATGGCGGCGGCGTACTCGGGGAGGTCCTGGTCGTACGCGCGCCAGCACGTGATGCCCTCGCGGGCGAGGCGCTTGCGCAGGTGGCGGACGTTCTTCTCCAGCCGGTTCTTCAGCATCTGCGCGCCGTCCGAAAGCGGCTTCGCCTCGCGGGGCGCCTCGTCGCGCGCGCGCAGCGCGAACGTGAGCAGCGGCGTCTCGAGCGCGCCGTTGTACAGCGCGTAGCGCTTGTCCGGACTCAGGCGCAGCGCGCGCCCCAGCTCCTCGTCTCCCGCGAGCACCGCCGCGCGCCAGCCGGCGAACCGATCCTTCAGGGCCTGGCCGAGGTCGCGGTAGAGCACGGGCAGCTCCGCGCGATCGCCCAGACGCTCGCCGTACGGCGGGTTCGTGATCACCAATCCGAGCGGTGTGTCGGGTGGTGGCGCGACGTGCACGGCGTCGCGCTTGTCGAGGTGCACGAAGCCGGCGACACCCGCGCTCTGCGCGTTGCGCTTGGCGGTCTGCACCATGTGCGGATCGGCGTCGCTGCCGAAGAAGACCGGACGCAGGCCGCGCAGGCCTTCGTCCGCGCGAGCCTTCGCCTCGTCATAGATCGTGCGCCAGAGGGCGTAATCGTGCTTGAGCCAGCCGAGGAATCCGAAATAGTCGCGGCGCAGACCCGGCGCGACGCCGGCGGCCATGAGCGCGCCTTCGATCAGGAGCGTGCCCGATCCGCACATCGGATCGACCAGCGCACCGCCCTCGGCGTAGATACGCGGCCACTGCGCCCGCACCAGCATGGCGGCGGCCAGGTTTTCCTTCAGCGGTGCCTCGCCCTGCTGCTCGCGCCAGCCACGGCGATGCAGCGGCGAACCGGAGAGATCGATGGACAGCGTCGCGCGGTCGCGGCGCAGGCGCACGTTGACGCGCAGGTCCGGTTCCTCGGGGTCGACGTCCGGGCGCGCGCCGCTGGCGGCGCGGAACTGGTCGACGATCGCGTCCTTCGTCTTCAGCGCGATGAACTGGCTGTGGGTGAGCTTGCTCTGCGCGGTGTTGGCATCGACGGCCAGCGTGCCATGCGCCGCCAGGTGCTCCGACCAGTCGATCGACTGAACGCCGGCGTAGAGGGCGTCCGGGTCGGCCGCGTCGAACTCGGCCAGCGGCAGCAGCACGCGGCTCGCCATGCGCGACCAGAGGCACGCGCGATACGCCGTCTCGATCGTGCCGGCGAAGGACACGCCCGCGAGCGCCTCGCGCACGTCGGTGGCGCCGAGGGCGACGAGTTCGTCCTTGAGCAGGTATTCGAGGCCCTTCGGGCAGGTGGCGAAGAACGCGCTCATGCGAGGCCACCCAGGAAACGGCGGAACTCCGCTTCGATGTCGGGCAGCGTCGCACCGAGACGGTGGTCGTCCTGCACGAGGAGCGCCGGCATGGCATGGCCGCGGGCGAACGCCAGGGCCTCGTCGAGGGGACACACGTCGTCGGCGTAACCGTGCACGAGGAACGACGGCACGCCGGTCCGGGCGCCGAACGCCCGCGGGTAGCCGGGGATGCGGGCGGGCAGCGCCAGAAGGAAGAGGCCCGCGACGGGGGCATCCAGCGAGGCCAGACCCGACACGAAGGCGCCCATGCTGGAACCGACCAGCACCGGCGGCACCGGCGAGGCGGCGATCGCCGCGGCGAGGCGGTCCAGGCGCGGCGGCACCGAGCCGGCATGGCCGCGGGCGTCGTCGTCGCGGTAATCGGGGCGCACGGTGGTCCAGCCGAGCGACTCCGCCACGGCGGCCAGCGCGCTGACCTTGGTGGCGTCGGGGCCCGAATCGGAACCATGGGAAAGGATGATGTGGCCGCGCATGGCGGTCTCCGTACGCGGAATGACCGCCTATGTTATCAAAGCGGCATGATCGACATCCTTCACGCCCCCCTGCCCTACGAGGGCCTGCTCCCCGAACGGACGCCCGACGCCGTCGACCTCGTCGTGATCCACTGCACCGAACTGCCCGACCTCGCCATGGCCCGCGAGTACGGGGAGCGCGTGCTCTACGACTCCGGCGCCGGCGCCAGCGGCCACTACTACATCGACCGCGACGGCTCGGTGCTGTGCTACGTGGATCCGCTACGGGTCGCCAACCACACCCGCGGCTACAACCCGCGATCGATCGGCATCGAGCTGGTCAACACCGGCCGTTATCCGGACTGGTTCCACTCGGACCATCAGGTGATGACCGAGCCTTACCCGGCCCGCCAGATCGACGCCCTGCGCGCCCTGCTCGACCATCTCGTGGAGCGCTTCCCGTCGCTGCGCCATATCGCGGGCCACGAAGACCTCGACACCGCCATGGTCCCGGCCAGCGACGACCCGGACAACGAGGTGCCGCGCAAGCGCGATCCCGGTCCGCAGTTCCCCTGGGCACGCGCCTACGACGCCTCCCGCCTGAGCCGGCTCGCCGCATAGCCCCGCTATACTCGCCGCCTACGCACTGCCGCCTCTGCCAGGGACACCCATGTCGGACAACCACGTCGGCGAACTCGTCGAACTGCTCGAACTCGAACGCCTCGAAGACAACCTCTTCCGCGGCCAGAGTCGCGACATCGGCACCCGCTTCGTGTTCGGCGGCCAGGTGCTCGGCCAGGCCCTCTCGGCCGCGCAGCGCACCGTCGACCCGAGGCGCGAGGCGCACTCGTTGCACGCCTACTTCCTGCGCGCCGGCGACATCAACGCGCCGATCGTCTACAGCGTCGAACGCACGCGCGACGGCGGCTCGTTCTCGTCCCGCCGCGTCGTCGCCATCCAGCACGGGCAGCCGATCCTCAACGGCTCGATCTCGTTCCAGGAGCCGGAAACGGGTTACGAGCACCAGATGTCGATGCCAGAAGTCCCGGCGCCGGAAGACATCGATCCCATGCCCGCGATGTCCGCGGAACAGCTGGCGCGGTTGCCGGAAAAGACGCAGCGCTGGCTCGGCATCGACGGACCATTCGAGTTCCGCCATGTCTGGCCGCGCGACGAACTGCGTCCGGCCAAGCGCCCGCCGTACCAGCACATCTGGTTCCGCCTCACCGCGCCCATCGACGACGCGCTCGCGCTGCATCAGGCCCTGCTCGCGTACGCGTCGGATTTCCACCTCGTCGGCACGGCCACGCTGCCGCACGGCATCTCCTATCTCACGCGCAACATGCAGATGGCGAGCCTCGACCACGCGCTGTGGTTCCACCGCCCGTTCCGCATCGACGAGTGGCTGCTGTATTCGTTCGACAGCCCGACGTCGCAGGGCGCGCGCGGCCTCGCGCGCGGCATGATCTACACGCGCGACGGCGTGCTCGTCGCATCCACGGCCCAGGAAGGCCTGATCCGCGTCCGGCCGGACTGACGCCGTTGGGCATCGAGCTCCGTCACCTGCGGTACTTCATTGCCGTGGCCGACGAGCTCCACTTCGGCCGCGCGGCCGAGCGCCTGGGCATCTCGCAGCCGCCGCTCAGCCAGCAGATCCGCGATCTGGAGGAACACCTCGGCGTCCGCCTGCTGCGACGGACGAACCGCCGGGTGGAACTCACGGACGCCGGGCGTGCCTACCTCGACGCGGCCCGCGACATCCTTGGCCGGGTCGACGTCGCCGGCGACACGGCGCGCCGCGCCGAGCGGGGCGAGATCGGCGAGCTGCGCGTGGCGTTCACACGCAGCATGCCGCTGATCGAGCGGTTCCCGCGCGCGATCCGCGCGTTTCGCGAGGCATATCCCGCGGTGCGGCTGGTGCTGCTCGAGCGCACCACGCTGCAGCAGTTCGAGTGCCTGCTCGACGATCGCCAGGACGTCGGACTGATCCGCGGCGTCGCCCCTCCCGCGCCGCTCGTCGCCCACAAGCTCGTCGACGACCCGCTCGTGGCCGTCCTGCGCGCCGATCACCCGCTCGCGACGCGACGCCAGGCGTCGCTGCGCATGGAAGAGCTCGCCGAAGAAAGCTTCGTCGTGTTCACGCGCGCCTCGGGCACGGGCATCCACGACCAATTGCTGACTTTGTGCCGCCAGGCGGGCTTCATGCCGCGGATCGCCCAGGAAGCCGGCGAGTCCTCCACGATGGTCGGCCTCGTCGCGGCAGGCATGGGGGTCGCCATCCTGCCGCGCTCGCTGCAGCACGTGCAGATCGAGGGAGTCGCCTATGTACCGATCGCGTCGCCCGATGCGGCCAGCGCGCTCTACATCACCCACCGGCGCGACGACCCGTCGCCGCTGGTCAGGGCCTTCACGCGGCTGATCCGGAAGGCCTGACCGTGCGCAGCTTCACCGCGATGGCGAGCCCCGCGAGCACCAGCACGCCGACGTAGGCGGCGACACCGTTCCAGCCCGCGCACGTCCACGCGATGCCACCCAGCGAGCCCGCGATGCTCGAACCCATGTAGTACGAGACGAGGTAGAACGACGAGGCGTGGGCGCGCGCGAACGCGGCGCGCTTGCCCACCCAGCTGCTCGCGATCGAATGCCCGCCGAAGAAGCCGAACGTCAGCATCGCGATACCCGCGACGATGGCCCAGAGCGACGCGCTGGCCGTCAGCGCGACACCGGCCCCCATCAGCAGCAGCGTCGCCCAGAGCAGGCGCGGACGCCCGACCCTGTCGGCGAGCGATCCGGCCCACGCCGAGCCGATGACACCGACGACGTAGACCATGAAGAGCGCACCGACGTGCGACTGCGACAGCGAGAACGGCGGCGCGAGCAGGCGGAACGCCACGTAGTTGTAGATCGTGACGAACGCGCCCATGAGCAGGAAGCCCTCGGCGAACAGCCACGGGAGGCCCTTGTCGCGGAACAGCGCGGCGAACGTGCCGAGGAACGCGCGAGGGTCGACGCGGCGCTGCTCGAAATGCCGCGACGGTGGCAGGCCGCGCGCCACGAGCGCCGCCGCGATCAGGCCGAGTGCGCCAATGACGCCCACCGCGATCCGCCAGGACGCATGGTCGGCGGCGAAGCCCGAGATCAGTCGGCCACCCATGCCGCCGATCGCGTTACCGCCGATGTAGAGGCCCATCGCGAGGCCGATGGATTCGCCGTGCACCTCTTCGCTGAGGTAGGTCATCGCCACGGCCGGCAGGCCTGCGAGCGTCACGCCGAGCAAGGCACGCAGGACGAGCAGCGACGGCCAGTTCGGAGCCACCGCGGTCGCCAGCACGAGCAGCGATGAACCCAGCAGCGAGGCGAGCATGACGGGCTTGCGCCCGAACGCGTCCGAGATCGCCCCCGCGAACAGCATGCCGACGGCGAGCACGCCGGTGGTCAGCGACAGCGCGAGGCTGCTCGACGCGGCGTCGACACCGAACGCGTGCGAGAACGCGGGCAGCAGGGGCTGCACGCAATAGAGCAGCCCGAACGTGGCGAAGCCCGACGAGAACAGCGCCAGATTGGTGCGCCGGAACGCGGGTGTGCCATGCCGGATGCGCTGGTCGGGAAACGCCGGCGTGGCGGACGACGAACCGTCCACGGGTCACCTCCAGGGATTGAACCTGGGAAAAGGTTAGACCCTGAATTGAGTCGAATCGATACCGCGGAACGTCCCGTTCGATACGTCGGACGTATCGCAGAGCCTAGCGCGACACCGTGCCCGCCGCCCCGCCATCCCACTGCACCGCCGCGGCGAGTTCCTCGCTCGTCAGTGCCAGTTCGCCGCCGTCCGCCGCGCTCTTCACGGCGACCACGTGACCCGCGTGGCGCGACAGCTCGGTCGTGCCCGCGCTCTTCAGCGCCTGTTCCCGCCCGTCGTCGGCGGCGAGGAGTTCCAGCACCACGTACTTTCCATCAAGGAAGCGCACCCCGCTCGTGGCGCCGGATGTGGCGAGGGCTTTCGACGCGAGCGGCGCGGCGCGCACCTTGCCGACCCATCGTTGGGGCCCCACGAACGTGTATCCGGCGGCTTCGTCGCGCCAGACGAACCGCTTCATCGGCTGCGCGGCCGGCGCGTCGGCGCGATGCGCGCCTGGCGGTGTCTGCGCGGCGGCGAGCATCGGGAAGCCCAGCAGGATGGCGACGGCGAGCGATTTCATGGCGAGGACTCCCGGAAGACGCCGACCAGCCTACCCTGCCGCCGTCACGACGACGTCAACCGCCTCGGTCGCCTTCGAGCACCTCGGAGGGCGGTGCTTCCTGACTGCTCGCCCACGCGAAGAGGACGATGCCGACGATGATCGCCAGCGCGCCCAGACCGGCCAGCGCACCGGGCGTGGCTTCGCCGAGGAACGCCGCGCCGATGACGGCCGCGAAAAGGAGCTCCGCCGCCTGCATGGCTTCGACGGCCGCGAGCGCGGTGGGCTGCCTGCCCACCCGCTCGGTGGCGTGGAAGAACAGGACGGTGGCGATCACGCCCGACGATAGCGCGACGCCGCCAGCGAGCAGGACCTCGCGCGCGGTCGGGGGCCCGACCTGGACCCACGTCACCGCGGCGAACACGATCCATAGCGGCCAGCTCGCCAGCGTCATGCCGAAGACGCGTTGCACCGCTCCGAGGCGCGTACCCGTCCGTTCGAGGTGGAGGAGGATCTTCCGGTTGCCGAGCGGGTACGCAAAGGCCGCGAACACCACCGCGGCGACCGCGAGCCACGCCTGCGTGTCGAGCGCACCATTGGCATGACCGTACTGGAGCAACGCGACGCCCACGACGATGAGCAGGCCGATCGCCAGCGCGCCGCCGTGCCAGCGAGCTCGAGCGTCCTGGTAGATGAAGGGCGCCATGAGCGGACCGGCGAGGACCGTCATCTGGAAGCTCCCGGCGATGAGCCACGACGGTCCGCTGCTCGCCGCCCACGTGAGCGGAATGCCGAAAAGAAAAAAACCAACCGCGCTCCAGCGCATCCAGGGCAATGGATGCTTCCGTAATTCGCCCGGCAGGTCGCCGAGCCCGCCCTGGAACGGCAGCACCGCGGCGAGCAACGGGAGCGTGATCAGGTAACGCAGGATCACCGCCCACTGCCAGTGGCCGCCGCCGCTGACCACCGCGCGATTGAAGACATACGTGAAGGTGAAGAACAGCGCCGAGAGCAGCGCGATGCCCACCGCCTTCAGCGCGTTCGACCCCATCAGGCCGACTCGCTCAGTTCGAGGAAGAGCTCCTGCAGCTCGCCGCCGATCGGCCGGCCATCGACCTGCAGCGAGACGTCGCCTTCCATCCCGGCGACCGGACAGCCGCCGTCGAGGATGCCCAGGAGGTTGGCGGTGGTCTCGACCATCGTGTGGCAGATGATCTCGATGAGGACGTGCTTGTTCTCCTCGTCGAGGCCATTGAACAACGTGAGCGCGCGCACCCAGTGCGGATCGACCGCCTTGTCGACGGGCGTGCCACGAAACAGCTCCGTGTAGACGGCGAGGTTGTCGTGAACGACGGCCTTCTGCAGCGCCAGGACGAAACGTTCGGGGGTCATCGGAGGGCCTCGGGCGTGGGATGACGCATTGGAACACCGATCGACGATACCGTCACCGTCACGTCGGCACGCACCGGCGCGGAGCGACGATATCGCTCAGCCCATCGGTTCCATGTGCGTCAGCAGCAGGCGCACGCTCTCCCTGCCCTGCCAGTCGTTGACCGACAGTTCGTACGCCACGCGCATGCGCGGTGGCGGCGGCGTGCCGTCGAAGCAGTTGAACATGACCGCGTCGAGCGGCGCGCCGCCCTGCGTGTGGCGCAGCTGCAGGCGCAGGTGACGGCTGCCCATCGGTTTCCACGACGCGCAGTCGAAGCGCGCTTCGAACAACGGCGGCGGGAATCCCTGGCCCCACGGTCCCGCGTGGCGGAGTTGCTTCGCGAGGTCGAGCGTGTGGTCGCGGTAGTCGAGCTCGCCATCGGTCTGCACGAGCGCCTGCAGGTGCTCGTCGTCGAGCTGGGCCCGCGCGGTGGCGTCGAAGATCGCCGCGAAACGATCGAAATCCGCCGCCCGCAGGCTCAGTCCCGCGGCCATCGCGTGGCCGCCGAAGCGCAGGATCAGCCCCGGATGCTTCGCATCGATCGCCGCGAGCGCGTCGCGGATGTGGAACCCGGGAATGGAGCGCGCGGAGCCGCGCAGCTCGTCCGTGTCGTCGCCTGCCGGCGCGAACGCGAGCACCGGGCGGTGCAGCTTCTCCTTCAGCTTCGAAGCGACGAGCCCCACGATGCCGGCGTGCCAGCCGGGGTCGAAGAGCGCGACACCGACGGCGTCGACGTGCGCCGCGCGTGCCACCATCGACTCGGCCTCCTCGACCATGCCCGCCTGCATCTCGCGGCGCTCCTGGTTGATCGCCGAGAGCTGCTCGGCGTAGCGCCGCGCGATGCCGTGATCGTCGGTCAACAGACAGGCCACGCCGAGCGACATGTCCTCGAGCCTTCCCGCCGCGTTGAGGCGCGGGCCGATGGCGAACGCGAGGTCCGTCGCGCCCACCGTCGCCAGCGAACGTCCGCTCGCCTCGACCAGGGCCGTGATGCCCGCGCAGGCCTTCCCCGCGCGCATGCGCTTCAGCCCCGCCTCGACGAGCACGCGGTTGTTGAAGTCCAGCGGCACGAGATCGGCCACGGTGCCGAGCGCGACGAGGTCGAGCAGCGACGCGAGGTCGGGCGCGCCGTCGGGGAACAGACCCGCGTCGCGCATCGCCGCGCGCACCCCGAGCAGCAGGTAGAACATGACGCCGACGCCGGCCAGCGCCTTGCTGGGAAAACCGTCGTCCGCGAGGTTCGGGTTCACCATCGCGTCGGCGTCGGGAAGCGTGTCGCCAGGAAGGTGGTGGTCCGTGACGAGCACGCGGATGCCGCGCGCGCGCGCCGCCGCGACACCGGCGACGCTCGCCACGCCGTTGTCGACGGTGACGATGAGGTCGGGCGCCGGGTCCAGCGAGGCGACGAGCGCTTCGCTCAAGCCGTAGCCATGCACGAAACGATTCGGCACCACGTGGCTGACGTGGCGCGCGCCGAGCAGCCGAAGGCCGCGCTCGGCCACCGCGGTTCCGGTGGCGCCGTCGCAATCGTAATCACCCGCGACGACGATGCGCTGATCGCCGGCGATCGCCTGCATCAGGAGCGCCACCGCGCGATCCATGCCGCCGAGGAGGTCGGGCGCGAGCATCCGCGCGAGGCGGTGTTCCGCACCGTCGGGCGTGCAGACGCCGCGTGCGGCGTAAACGCGCTGGATCACCGGATGCACATGCCCGGGCCAGCCGCTCGGGGCGGACGCGATGACGCGCCGGCGCCAGACGCGTGTCGTCATGCCTTGCGCCAGAAGCGCAGGCGGTGATGCTTGCGCAGCACCATGCGGACGCCGTCCGCGAAGGCGAGCCGTAGATCCGCGCCTTGCGCCAGGCGCGTCTCCAGCGCGGGCCACCAGGCCTGCGCGAACTCGCCGGGCTGGACGTCCTGCAGATCGAGCAAGCCGATCGCCGGCGAGTCCGCCGCGGGGGCGAACGCCGCGCGCCCCTGAACGTCGACATCGGCGCGATGCGCGAGCGCCCAGGCCAGCAGGTCGTCGCTGTAGATGCGCGACAGGCCGCATTCGACCCATTCGGGCAACGCGCCCGGCCCCCAGAGCCACACGCTGTTGACCGGGGGCAAGCCTTGCGCCACGCGGCGGCGGTTCACGGGGTGGTTGTGCAGGACGATCTGCGCCTCGTTGATGAGCGCGCGCCATTGCCTGCCCTGATCGCCCTTGGGCAGCTGCTCGAACAGGTCCGCGCCGAGCGCGTCTTCCGGATCGGGGAACGGCGGCACGTCGACGTACGCGGGCAGCCGCAACTGCCAGTGCTGCGCGTCGCCGACGAGGAGCGTCATGCCTTCGGCCTGGAAGGTTTCGGCGAGCGCGTCGACGAGGCTCGCGGCATCCTCCGCCGTGAGCCCGAGGTTGCCGATCGCGAGGAGACGCGCGCCATTCACCTCCGGCTGCACCCAGGCCGGATCCGCCGACAGCCAGAGCGATGTACCGGCATCGCCGGCGACCGACTGGCGCATGAGCGCGGCGGCGGGCAACGGGCCGTGCGGCCAGCGGAAGTGTTCGGCGAGCGCCGCGAGATAGCCCGGCACGGCGGCGGGCAGCGTGGTACCGCGCGCGAGCCATGCCGCGAACGCGGGCACGCCGGCGAGCTTGTCGCGGCCGGGGAGCAATACGTGGAGAACGTCGCCCATGGTCAGGCCTCGATCTTCTCGAGGATGTCCATCCACTCCAGCTCCAGCGACTCTTTCTCGCCGCGCAGTTCGGCCTGTCGCTGGCCGAGCTTCATCAGTTCGGCCGTCGCGCCGCCGTAGATCGCCGGGTCGGCGAGCTTGCCTTCGATGGTGGCCAGTTCCTTGTCCATCGACGCGATCAGCGACTCGATCTTCTTCACGCGAGCACGCAGGGGCTTTTCCTTCTCGCGCTCTTCGGCGCTGAGCTTGCGTCGTTCCTTCGCCGACTCCTGCACCGGCGCATCGGCCGGTGCCGAGGCGACCGCGGCGGTCTTGCGCGTGGTGGCGCGCGTGCGCAGCCATTTCGCGTAGTCGTCGAGATCGCCGTCGAACGGCTCGACCTTGCCGTCCGCCA
The DNA here is from genome assembly GCF_900111665.1 of Luteibacter sp. 329MFSha. Classification (NCBI taxonomy): domain Bacteria; kingdom Pseudomonadati; phylum Pseudomonadota; class Gammaproteobacteria; order Lysobacterales; family Rhodanobacteraceae; genus Luteibacter; species Luteibacter sp. 329MFSha. The sequence continues at coordinate 1,753,709 of NZ_FOJE01000001.1, forward strand.
CGCGCCAGAACTCGTCGCAGACCATGCCGAGCAGATGGCGGTCGTGCGACACGAGCACCAGCGCGCCGTCGAAGGCCGCGAGCGCATCGGCGAGCGCTTCGCGCATGTCGAGGTCGAGGTGGTTGGTCGGTTCGTCGAGGAGCAGGAGGTTCGGCTTGTCCCACGCGATCAGCGCCAGCGCGAGGCGCGCGCGCTCGCCGCCGGAAAACGCGTCGACGGGCTCGAAGGCGCGATCCGCCGGAAAGTTCCACGTACCGAGGTAATCGCGCAACGCCTGCGCGCCGGCCATGGGCGCCTTCTGCTGAAGATGGTCGAACGGGCTGTGCCCTTCCTGCAGGCTCTCCACCGTGTGCTGCGCGAAGTAACCGATGCGCGTGTCCTTGTGGAAGCCACGCTCGCCGACCAGCGGCGCGAGCTCGCCCACCAGCGACTTCACCATCGTCGACTTGCCGGCGCCGTTCGGGCCGAGCAGGCCGATGCGATCGCCCGCTTCGAGACCGAAGGCGACGTCGTGCAGCACGACGTGCTCGCCGTAACCCGCGTCGACGTGGTCGAGCTGCAGCATGGAGGTGGGCAGACGGTCCGGCGCCGGGAAGGAGAAGCTGAAGGAACGCTCGGCGCGCACCGCTTCGGTACCCGCCATCTTCTCCAGCCGCTTCATGCGCGACTGCGCCTGCTTGGCCTTGCTCGCCTTCGCCTTGAACCGATCGATGAACGATTGCAGGTGCGCGCGCTCCGCCTGCTCGCGCTCGTGCGCGATCTGCTGCTGGCGCAGGTGTTCGGCGCGCTGGCGCTCGAACGCCGTGTAGTTGCCGGTGTAGAGCTTCGCCGTGCCGTCGTGCAGGTGCATCGTGTGCGAGATCACGCCGTCGAGGAACTCGCGATCGTGCGAGATGATCAGCAACGTGCCCTGGTAACGGCGCAGCCATTCCTCGAGCCAGAGCACGGCGTCGAGGTCGAGATGGTTGGTGGGCTCGTCGAGCAGCAAGAGGTCGGACGGCGCCATCAGCGCGCGGGCGAGGTTGAGGCGCACGCGCCAGCCGCCCGAGAACGAGGCGACCGGCTGTTCATGCGTCTCCGGCGCGAAGCCGAGGCCGTGCATGAGGCGCCCCGCGCGCGATCGCGCGTCGTAGCCGTTCACTTCCTCGATGCGCAGGTGCGCGGCGGCCACCGCCTCCATGTCCCCGGCGTCGAGCGCGTCGGATTCCGCCTTGAGCGCGGCGGCGACCTCGACGTCGCCGCCCAGCACGTATTCGATCGCCGGATCGGGAAGCGCGGGGGTTTCCTGCGCCACGGAGGCCAGGCGGACCTTCGACGGCATGTCGAGGTCGCCGACTTCCGGCTCGAGTTCGCCCTTGAGCGCCGCGAACAGCGTGGACTTGCCGCAGCCGTTGCGACCGATGACGCCGAGCGCCCATCCGGTCTGGATGGTGAGGTCCATGTGCGACAGCAGGGTGCGGCTGCCCCGGCGGAGGGCGAGATTGCGGAACGAGATCATGGAGACGGGCACGGCTGGAGGCGACTGCACATGATAGCGGCCAAGTCCGCCGCCGTCCGGGAAACGCGACGCAGCCCACAGCCGGCGTATCGACGCGGCGGCGCCCATGGCGTGCCTCCGGGCGATCTGTTACAACGGCGTCCTGCGCCGCATGGGGAGCGCGACGGAGCCATCATGAAGACCTTCAAGCCTGTTTTCACCGCGATCGCCGTGGCGCTCGTGTCGGCCGCCATGGCCCCGTCCGCCCGCGCCGGCGACACCCTGCTCATGCAGCGCGTGCAGCAGGAACAGGCGATGAGCCTCCCGAGGAAGGGCATGAGCATGGCCGAGGTCGAACGCCGGTTCGGCCAGCCGACCTCGAAGCTCGACGCCCGAGGTGGCGGGAGCCGGAAGCAGCCCGTGATCAACCGCTGGATGTACCCGGGTTACATCGTGTACTTCGAACGCAGCCACGTGATCCACACCGTGCTGAACACGCCGGCCGGCAACAACACCAACCCCGCCAACCCGCAGTAACGCGGACGGCACGCGGGAGCGGCCGCGGCGTCCCGCCCAGGCACGCTCCCGGCACGGTAGAATGGTGGGCTTCCCCCATTCGCCCCCGTCCGACATGACCGAATCCTCCTATCGACTGCCCGCCGAGTGGGAACCGCAGGCCGGCGTCCTGATCGCCTGGCCCCACGAGGACACCGACTGGGCCGAGCGCCTGGCCGCGGTCGAGACGACGTACGTGGCGCTCGCCGCCGCGGTGACGCGTTTCGAGCCGCTGCACGTCGTCGTCGCCGACGCGGACCTGCGCGAGCGTGCGCGCCTGGCCATGGAGCAGGCCGGTGCGGACATGTCGCGCGTGCATTTCATCGAGCTCCCTTACGACGACACCTGGCTGCGCGACTCCGGCCCGATCACCCTGACGGGCCCCGATGGCGTGCTGCTCAACGACTACCGGTTCACCGGCTGGGGCGGCAAGTTCGGCGCCGAGCAGGACGACGCCCTCATCGCCGGCCTGCTGGAGCGCGGCGTGCTCTCCGGCCTGCCGCACCAGCGGATCGACTGGGCGCTGGAAGGCGGCGGCATCGAGAGCGACGGCAAGGGCACGATCCTGACCACCTGGAAGTGCCTCGCGCAGCGCCACCCGGAGCTGTCGCGCGAAGCGATGACCGAGACGCTCGCCACCACACTGCGCGCCAACCGCGTGCTGTGGCTGGACCACGGCTACCTTGAAGGCGACGACACCGACGCCCATATCGACACGCTGGCGCGTTTCAGCCCGGACGGCGGCATCGTCTACCAGGCCTGCGACGACGCCAGCGACCCGCACTTCGCCGAACTGGGCCGGATGGCCTCGGAGCTGGCGGCGCTGCGGTCGCCGGAAGGCGAGCCGTACCCGTTGCACCCGCTGCCCTGGGCGCGGCCGATCCTCGACGAAGGCCGCCGGTTGGCGGCGTCGTATGCGAACTACCTGATCGTCAACGGCGCGGTGCTCGTGCCGGCCTATGGCGACGAGGCGGACCACGCGGCGGCCCGCATCATCGGCCTGGCCCACCCGGGCCGCGAGGTGGTCCAGGTGCCGTGCCGTCCGTTGATCTGGCAGAACGGCAGTCTGCATTGCATCACCATGCAGCTGCCCGCCGCCGTCGCCGCCTGATCCCCATCTGCATGCGCGGCCCGACGCCGCGCGAGGAATGAGCCCATGACCCGCAAGACCCTCAAGGTCGCCCTCCTCCAGGAAACCGACCGCGGCAGCCGCGACGCGAACCTGGACGCGATCGAAGCCGGCCTGCGCGAGGCCGCGAAGGCCGGCGTCGAACTCGTGCTGCTGCAGGAGCTGCACAACGGCCCGTACTTCTGCCAGCGCGAGAGCGTCGAGGTGTTCGACCTCGCGGAAACCATTCCCGGCCCGGGCACGGACCGCATCGGCGCGCTCGCGGAGGAGCTGAAGCTCGTGGTCGTCGCCTCGATCTTCGAGAAGCGCGCCACGGGCCTGTACCACAACACCGCCGTGGTGTTCGACCGCTCGCGCGCGATCGCGGGCAAGTACCGCAAGATGCACATCCCCGACGACCCGGCGTTCTACGAGAAGTTCTACTTCACGCCGGGCGACCTCGGTTTCGATCCGATCCAGACGTCCGTCGGCAAGCTCGGCGTGCTCGTCTGCTGGGACCAGTGGTATCCGGAAGCCGCGCGCCTGATGGCGCTGGCCGGCGCGGACCTGCTGTTCTACCCGACCGCCATCGGCTGGGATCCGAGCGATTCCGACGAGGAGAAGGCACGGCAGCGCGAAGCGTGGATCACCGTGCAGCGCGGGCACGCCGTCGCCAACGGCCTGCCGCTGCTCTCGTGCAACCGCACGGGTTACGAGGCCGATCCGTCGGGCGTGGGCGGCGGCATCCAGTTCTGGGGCTCCAGCTTCGTCGCCGGCCCGCAGGGCGAGTTCCTCGCCCAGGCGGGCACCGACGGCCGCGAGCTGCTGATCTGCGACGTGGACATGGAGCGCAGTGAGCACGTCCGCCGCATCTGGCCGTTCCTCCGCGACCGCCGCATCGACGCCTACGGCGACCTCACCAAACGCTTCCGCGACTGATCCCACAAGGACCACCGACCGCATGATTCCGGCCGAGAACGTCACCCTGCCCGCCGCCCTGGAAGGCCAGCCCATCGAGCGCATGACGCGCGACGGCGTCGAGTACGTCATCCTCGGCACGGCGCACGTGTCGCGCGCGAGCGTGCAGGCGGTCGACGCGCTGCTCGAAGCCGAACGCTTCGACGCCGTCGCGGTCGAGCTCTGCCCCAGCCGGGCCCAGGGCGTCCGCGATCCGGAAGCCTTCAAGCAGATGGACCTGTTCCAGATCATCCGCCAGGGCAAGGCGGGGATGGTGGCGGCGAGCCTCGTGCTGGGTTCGTTCCAGAAGCGCCTCGCGGCGCAATACGGCATCGAACCGGGCGCCGAGATGAAGGCGGCGATGGACGGCGCGGACGCGCGTGGCATCCCCGTGTGGCTGGTCGACCGCGAAGTCGGCACCACGCTCAAGCGGGCGTGGCGCAGCGTCGGCTTCTTCCAGCGCTTCGGCCTGCTGGCCGGGATGCTCGGCAGCGTGTTCGAGCGCGAGGAGATCGCCGAGGAGGACATCGAGAAGCTCAAGCAGGCCGATCTCCTCGAAAGCGCGTTCAGCGACTTCGCCTCGGGATCCGCGCCGCTCTATCGCGCGCTGATCGCCGAGCGCGACGAATTCATGGCGGCGAAGCTCCGCGAGAACGGCGCGGCCATGGACGCCGCGGCGCCCACCCGCAAGGTGCTCGTCGTCATCGGCGCGGGTCACCTGAAGGGCATGAGCGCCGAACTCGCCGGACAGCAGGGCGACGCTCGCGCGCTATCCGACGAACTGGCGGTGACGCCACCGGCCGCGAAGTGGCCCAAGGTGCTCGCGGTCGGCATCGTGCTGGCGATCTTCGCCGCGATCGCGTACGCCTTCTATCGCAGCCCGAGCCTCGGCGTCGATGCGCTGAAGAACTGGATCCTGCTCACCGGCGGCCTTTCGGCGCTCGGCGCGCTCATCGCAGGCGCGCATCCCCTCTCCATCGTGGCGGCGTTCGTCGCGGCACCGTTGAAACCGTTCCGCCCCGGCATTCCGTCCGGCGCGATCAGCGCCATGGCGGAAGCCTGGGTGCGCAAGCCGCGCGTCCTCGACTTCGAACGCCTGCGCGACGACATCACGCACTGGACGGGCTGGTGGAAGAACCGCGTGGCGCGCACGCTGCTCAACTTCTTCCTCGTCAGCATCGGCACGATCGCCGGCGAATACATCGCGGGCATCCACATCATCCGCAGCTTGTTCTGACGCCCCGGGCTCCCTGAGTTGTCCGCCGTCGCGACACGCCTCTATACTCCGACGGCTATTCAACCCCGGCCCCGCCCGGCACCCAGGGAACTCTTAATGAAGTGTCTGCATCTGGTTGGACTGATCGCTGTAGCTTTGTGCGCCACATCCGCCGCGCATGCCGAAGGGGACAAATCCAGGGGCCGTACGCTGGTCTACACCTGCCATGGTTGCCACGGCGTGCCGGGTTACGCCAACGCCTATCCCGATTACCACGTGCCGCACATCGCGGGGCAGAACGAGCTGTACCTCGTCAACGCGCTGAAGGCCTATAAGACCGGCGAACGCAAGCATCCGACGATGGGCGCCCAGGCGCAGAGCATGTCCGACAAGGACATCGCCGACATCGCCGCCTACCTCTCCAGTCTCGCCAAGTAAGCCGCCGAGGACGAACGATGACCCGTGGGTTTTCCCTGATTGCCATCGGTGCGCTGCTCGCGCTGACCGCCACCCAGACCTTCGCCGCCGGTGACCCGGCGCGGGGCAAGACGAAGATCGCGACGTGCGTTGCCTGCCACGGCACGGACGGCAATTCGGTCGATCCGCAGTATCCGCGCCTCGCGGGCCAGTACGCCGACTACCTCGCGCAGGCGCTGCACGAATACAAGGACGGCCGCCGCGGCAACGCCATCATGAAGGGCTTCGCGGCCACGCTGTCGGATCAGGACATCGACGATGTGTCGGCGTATTTCAGCAGCATGCCCTCGAAGCTGAGCGGCCTCGAAGGGCACGTGCAGGGGGATTGAGCTCCCTGTGCCAGACTCGAAAAAGCCCGCGCGAGCGGGCTTTTTCGAGTCTGGCACAGGGGGCGGCGTCTTTCGTCTTTGGCCCGCTGCCGCGGGATCGCCGATCCGATCGGCTCCCACCGTCGGCCCTTCGGACGTTTCGTGACGATCAGCCCGCGGCGCGGGCGAAGTACGGCTTGTCGCCCGTTTCGTGATCGGTCGCGTCGCGCACTTCCGTGATTTCCGGAATGCGCTCGCGCAGCGTCTTCTCGACGCCGTTCTTCAGCGTGACGTCGACCATGCCGCAGCCGTGGCAGCCGCCGCCGAAGCGGAGCACGACGACGCCGTCCGAGGTGACCTCGACCAGCGAGATGCGCCCGCCGTGCGAGGCGATCTGCGGCGCGATCTCGGACTCCAGGACGAACTGCACGCGCTCGACCATGCCGGCGCCCTCGCCCGGCGCGTCGCCCTTGATGCGCGGCGCGCGGATGTTGAGCTGGCTGCCGGTGGCCGTGGTTTCGTAGTCGATGGTGGCCGGGTCGAGCCAGCGCATGCTCTCCGTGTCGACGTAGAGGTTGAAGCCGTCGCATTCGACGGTCCACTCGTCACCCGTGAGTTCGGAGGCCGGACAGAATTCGAGCTCGCACTGCGCCGACGGCGTGCCGGCCGCGACGACGCGCAGGCGGATGCCGAGGCCGTCTTCGTTCTGCTGCGCCACCAGGCGCTGGAAGTGCGCCTGGGCGCGTTCCGAGATGTCGATCATGGGGGCTCCGAAAGGGGTCCGGCCCGGGGATGCCGGAAACAGCACCATTTTAGTACGCTTTTGCACGTGGGCGCCCGCTTTTGACAATTCAACCGCGCGCGGCGACCCTTCGCGCTTCCCGACGCACGGATCCGCCGCCATGACGCTCTCCCCGCTCGCCTCCCAGCACTGCCAGCCCCGCAAGGGCGCGGAGAACGCCCTCGATCGCGCCGCCATCGACGGCTATCTGGCGGACCTGCCCGGCTGGGAGCTCAGCCCCGACGGCAAGGCGATCGTGAAGGATTTCCGTTTCCCCGATTTCCACCACACGCTCGGCTTCATCAACGCCGTCGGATTCATGGCCAACCAGGAGGACCATCATCCCGACCTCGAGGCAGGCTACGGGCACTGCCATCTCCTCTGGTCCACGCACGACGTGGGTGGGCTGTCGCTCAACGATTTCATCTGCGCCGCCCGGGTCGAGGCCCTGCTGGACCGCTGACGGTGCGCGCCGGCCGCCCATGGTCGTTCATCGCGGCGACGATCGTCGCGCTGGCGCTGCTCGCCCTGATGCCGCGGCTGGCCGCGGTGGTGGTCCGCGGCGCCATCGAGCGCGACAGCGCCGCCGAGCGCGCCACGTTCGAAGCGGGCGGCTCGCCATGGTCGTGGCGGTTCCGCGCGCCCGACGACGTCATCGCCGGCCGTGCGTTCGGTGGCGCGACCGTCGAGGGCGGCCGCGACGGACTCACCCTTCGGGCGACCGATGGCTCGGCCGCCGAAGTCGGGTTCCCCCTCTTCCGCACCGCGGACATCCGCCGCATCGACGAACTGCACCTTCAGGTCGCGGCGTCGGCCCCGGTACACGCGTTCCTGGCCGTCCGCGAGGGTCTCGACGAGCCGACGCGCCATGCGGACGTCGGCGAGCTGATGCCCGGGGCGGCGGGACGGCGGATCGCCCTCCCGGCACTGGACTGGCGCGACGACGACGGCCGTCCGATCGCGGCGCCCACGCGCGCGGCGATGCTCCGGCTCGGGGTGGTCATGCCTGTCGGCACCTCGGTCGTCCTGCGCTCGGCCGCCCTGCTGCCCTCGTCCGGGATCGTCGAACCCCACGCCGGCAGCCTTCCCGGGCGCCTCGGCGCGGAGGCGCTGCTGGCATGGCGGGACAATCAGCGCGCCGCCGATCCCCTCGTCACGTTCGACCAGGGCCTGCGCCGGCCGGCGCCCGCCTGGCTCGAGGAGGTACCGCCGGCCGTCTACGCCGCGCTCCTGATCGTCGCCGCCGTCGCCTGGCGGCGGCCCGGGGCGCAACGGGCCAAGGACATCGCCAAGGCCTTGCTCGTGCTGGCCGGGCCGCTGTGGTTCATCGCCAGCCTCGGCTTCGACGGCAGGCCAGCGCTGGCGGGCATCGCCACCTTCGGCCTCGGCGTGGCCTACGCCGCGCTGCTCGCGTGGCGCCACGACCCGCCGGCATGGCACTGGGGCGGGGCCTGGCGAAGCGCCGGTTGGCCCTTCCTGGCCGTCGTCGTCGCGGCGGCGCTCGTCGCCCTCGTCGGCCATCGCCTGGCGTGGCCCCTGCCGGGACGGGCCCTCGTCTACGTCGCCTGGGCCGTTTTCCAGCAATGGCTGGTGCTGGCCGTCGCCGGGGCGCTGCTCGACCGTGCCCTGCCCCGGGCCTGGGCCGTGCTGCTGACCGCGCTGGCCTTCGCGCTCCTGCACACCCCCAACGGCGTGCTCATGCAACTGTGCTTCGTCGCCGAACTGGGCTGGGCGTGGTGGTTCCTGCGCCATCGCTCGCTGCTTCCCGTCGCCCTCGCCCACGCCGCGAGCGCCCTGCTGGTGCAGGCCGGGCTGGCGGGCGGCATCCTGCGCTCGCTCGAGGTCAGCGGGCGCTTCCTCAACTAGACGCCACGCCGTTTACCCGCGGAGGTTGTCGAGGAACGCCTTGAGATCGTCCGGCAGGGGCGCCGAGAAGTCGTAGTTCCTACCCCCGAGGTCGAAGCTCATCCGCGACGCGTGCAGGAACATGCGCTTCAGGCCCTTGGCGCGGAAGCGCTTGTTGGCCTCCTCGTCGCCGTACTTCGGATCGCCGGCCAGCGGATGGCCGATGTACTGGGCGTGGACGCGGATCTGGTGCGTGCGCCCCGTTCCCAGCGTGGCCTGCATGAGGCGCGAGGCCGGATACTGCTCCAGCTCCTGGAAGAAGGTCAGCGACGGCTTGCCGGCGTCGTCCACGCGCACCATGCGCTCGCCGCCGTGCATCACCGACTTCAGCAGCGGCGCGTTGACGTCGAACTTCGCCTTGCGGGGCGTCCCGGTCATCAGGCAGAGGTACTGCTTGACGACCTGGTTCTCGCGGATGAGCTCCTGCAGGCCCGTCAGGCCGGATCGCGAGCGCGCGAGCACGAGCACGCCGCTGGTGTCGCGGTCCAGCCGGTGGACGAGCTCGAGGTGTTCGTTGGGACGGGCAGCCCGGAGCAGTTCGATCGCCCCATGGCTGACGCCGCTGCCGCCGTGGGCCGCGATGCCGACCGGCTTGTCGATCACGAGGAAGTGCTTGTCCTCGAAGATGACCGAGTCGGCGACCGCGCGGACCATGCCGGACGGGGCCACGGTCTCATCACGCTCCGCGACGCGAACCGGCGGAATGCGCAGCATGTCGCCTGCCGCGAGGCGCGTTTCCGGCTTCGCCCGCTTGCCGTTGATACGCACCTGCCCCGTGCGCAGGATGCGGTACACCAGGCTGCGCGGCACCCCCTTCAGGAGGGTCATCAGGGCGTTGTCCACGCGCTGACCGTCCCGCTCGGGACCGATTTCGACCAGGCGCACACCTTGGCCGCCGTCGAGGGAAGTTGCCGTCTGCATTGATAAAACTCGAAATTGATAGGATACTCGGCGAGCGCCAGGCTCCGCTGAAGACTCATCTCTCGCGGGGTGCCTGTATCGCCGCGTAGGGCGAGTGTCGCGCCATTCCGTCCGAGGGGCCGGTAGGCGAGGACACCCCACATCGTAGCGGTTCGGGTTGCGGTTGTCCGGCTAATCCGTAGGGACGCGGACCGGTTGCAAGGCGCTTATTCACGAATCACGCCGGGTCCAGGTATCGGTCCCGGATCCCATGCCGCTTGAAGCCTCACCGCTGCGGCGCGATCCCCGGCAGGCCGCCAAACGGGCGCCACCGCGGCGCGCGGCCGCGCGGCAAGGCCGAGGAACCCACAATGAAGCGTATGTTGATCAACGCGACTCAGCGCGAAGAGTTGCGTGTGGCCATCGTCGATGGTCAGAACCTTTACGATCTCGACATCGAAATCCCGTCCCGGGAACAGAAAAAGGCCAACATCTACAAGGGCCGCATCACCCGCGTCGAACCCTCCCTCGAAGCCTGCTTCGTCGATTACGGCGCCGAGCGCCACGGCTTCCTTCCGCTGAAGGAAGTGGCCCGCGAGTATTTCAATCCGAACGCGGAAGGCAAATCGAACATCCGCGAACTCCTGAAGGAAGGCCAGGAGATCATCGTCCAGGTCGAGAAGGAAGAACGCGGCAACAAGGGCGCCGCCCTCACCACGTTCATCAGCCTCGCCGGCCGCTACATGGTGCTGATGCCGAACAACCCCCGTGCCGGCGGCGTGTCGCGCCGCATCGAGGGTGAAGACCGCCAGGCGCTGAAGGAAGCGATGGAGCACCTCACGGTGCCCGACGAAATGGGCCTGATCGTGCGCACCGCCGGCATGGGCCGCGACGCCGAAGAGCTCCAGTGGGACCTCGACTACCTCCTGCAGCTGTGGAAGTCGATCTCGGCCGCCGGGAACTCGCAGAAGGCGCCGTTCCTGATCTACCAGGAATCGAAGCTCTTCATCCGCGCGCTGCGCGACTACCTGCGCAACGACATCGGCGAGATCCTGATCGACGAGGAATCGCTGTTCAGCGACGCCCGCGACTTCGTGCAGCAGGTGATGCCGAACAACCTGCGCAAGCTGAAGCTCTACCAGGACCCGACGCCGCTGTTCTCGCGTTACCAGATCGAGACGCAGATCGAGAGCATCTTCGAGCGCAACGTCCGCCTTCCCTCCGGCGGCTCGATCGTCATCGACCAGACCGAAGCCCTGACCGCCATCGACATCAACTCGTCGAAGGCCACCAAGGGCAGCGACATCGAGGAGACGGCGTTCAACACCAACCTCGAGGCCGCCACCGAGATCGCCCGCCAGCTGCGCATCCGCGACGCCGGCGGCCTGATCGTGATCGACTTCATCGACATGGACAGCCCGCGCCACCAGCGCGAGGTCGAGGAGCGCCTGAAGGAGGCCCTCAAGGCCGACCGCGCCCGCGTCCAGATCGGTCGCATCTCGCGCTTCGGCCTGCTGGAGATGTCGCGCCAGCGCCTCCGCCCGAGCCTTGGCGAAGCCACCCAGATCGTCTGCCCGCGCTGCGAAGGCCACGGCCACATCCGCAGCGTGGAATCGCTCGCGCTGTCGACCCTGCGCCTGATCGAAGAGCACGCGATGAAGGACAACACCGGGCAGGTCCTGGTGCAGGCGCCGCCGTCGGTCGCCAACTTCATGCTCAACGAGAAGCGCGCCAGCATCGTCGAGATCGAGCTGCGCCACAGCGTTCACGTGGTCGTCGTCGCCGACGACAAGCTGGAGACGCCGCACCTCGAGATCACCCGCATCCGCGAGGCGGACATGGGCGAGCACAGCAAGCCCAGCTACGAGCGCACCACCCCGACCGTCGCGACCGCGCTGCCGAAGATGGGCCAGGCCCTGGGCAGCGGCGAGCAGCCGCTGGTCACGGGTGTCGTGCCGTCCACCCCCGCGCCGCTGCGCGACGACGAGACCGAAGCGGCTCCAGTCGCGCCGGTGGCCCGTCCCGCCGCGCCGGCCCAGCCGGCGGGCGGTTTCTTCTCGCGCCTCTTCGGCAGCCTTTTCGGAGGCGGCGCCGCGGCGCCCGCACCGGCGGCCGCCCAGACGGCCTCCTCCACCCGTCGCGACGAGTCGCGCCCGAACGGCCGCAACGAGCGTAGCGGCGGTCGTCGCGACGAGCGTCGTGGCAACGAGCCGCGCAACAAGGGCGGAAACGAGCAGCGTGGCCAGGGTCAGCGCAAGGACAAGGACGGCGCCCAGCAGGGTCGCGGTCAGCCGCAGGCCAAGGGCAACAAGCAGGGCCAGGGTCGGGGCGAGCAGCCGCGCCAGGGCGAAGAAAAGCAGAACCGGCCGAAGGACGGTCAGCAGGGTCAGGGCCGCCAGGGCCGCACCGAAACGCCGGCCGCGCAGGGCGAGAACCGCCGTCAGCAGCAGCCGCGCGGCGAGCGTCAGCCGCAGGCCGACAAGCCGGGCAAGGACATCGAGAAGGCCGCCACGCTCGCCACCTCGGCCGTCGCGGTGACGACCGTGAGCGCCGCGGAGGCGAGCGCGCCCGTCGCGTCGCGCCCGGCCGCCGAAAAGCCGGCCAGCGCGCCGGTCACGAAGGCGGACGAGAAACTGCCGACCGATGCGCCCATCGTCGAGGGCGAGGCCACGGCCGTCGCCGGAGCCGCCGATGCGCAGCCGGAAGGCACGAAGGACACCGAGGGTGGCCAGCGCCGCCGTCGCGGCCGTCGTGGTGGTCGCCGCCGTCGCCGCCAGGAAGACGGTGCGCAGGCTGGCGCCATCGAAGGCGCCCCGGGCGCCGATGACGGCGACGATGACGAGGGCGACGACGAGGCCGTCGAAACGACGGGCCGCGCGAGCCCGAGCATCCCGCCCATGCTCGACACCGCCGCCGCCGCGGAAAGCGCGTTCGCCGTCGAAGCACCCTCCGCCGTGGCCAGCCGCCCGGCCGAGCCCGCCGACGACGAGTCCGTGCCGTCCGCGCTGACGCTGCCGTCGCTGCCCAAGCTGCCGCCGATCCCGGGGCACGCCGCTCCGGCGCCGCACGCGCCGGTGGACGTCGACGCCGTGGCCACCCCCGCGGATTCGGCCGAAACGCGGACCACGGAACGGCGCCAGACGGAATCCGACGCCCCGCTCAAGACCGCACCGGTGTCCGGATCCGCTCCAGTCCCGGCGGCAACCCCGTCCGCTTCGACGGAAACGGCGGCCGTGACGACCGAGGCTCCGGCCCCGGCGACGCAGCCTGCTCAGCCGGTGGTTTCCGAGGTCGCCGAAACCGTGGCGAAGGCTCCCGCGGCCATCGAAACCACCGAACGCACGCCGCCGGCGTCCGTCCTCGACGCGCCGGCTCGTGGCATCCTGCCCGACCCGGTGGCCGAGGCCGATGAGGCGCCCATCGCGGACGCGGCACCTGTGGAGCCCGTGGCGGACGCCTCGCCGGCGCCCGAGAAGCCGCAGGCCAAACCTGCCGCTCCCGCACCGGAAATCGTCACGGCTCCGGCGGCTCCGGCGGCTCCGGCTGCTGCGGCTCCGGCTCCGGCTGCTGCGGCTCCGGCTCCGGCTGCTGCGTCGCCGGCCACCGCGCCGGCCGCTCCGCCCGCGCCCGTGACGCCGAAGCTGCCCGAGGCGTCGAACGTGTCGCCGGTGTCGCATGCGCCGCCTGCCAACGCGGACCGTCCGGCCTGGACCCCGCCCGCTCAGGGCGATCTGCTGACGCGTCCGCGTCAGGAGCCGCAGGGCGAGCAGAGCGAGCACTGATCGTGCGACGGGAAGGGTCCTGCCCTTCCCGTCCGATCACGCATAAAAAACGCCGGGCATTGCCCGGCGTTTTTTATGCGTGATCGAACCCGAACTCAGCTACCGACCTGGTGATTGTGCGTGTCGAGCAATCCATGGATGGTCATGAGATGGGCCAGGCCCACGACGTGGTCGACATGCAGTTTCTCCATGAGCCGCTGCTTGTAAGTCGACACCGTCTTGGGGCTGAGATTGAGCCGCTCGCCGATGGAGGTGAGCGGCATGCCACGCACGAGCATCATCGCGACCTCCATCTCTCGCGTGGACAACGCGTCGAACGGCGAATCCGAGCCATCGAGCGTGGCCAGCGCGAGCTGCTGAGCGACAGTCGGCGCGAGGTAGCGGCGCCCCGACGCGACCGAGCGCACGGCGGTAAGCAGTTCGTCCGACGAACATCCCTTCGTGAGGTAGCCAAGCGCACCGGCGTCCAGAAGGCGCTTCGGAAAACGTGCGTCGTCGACCACCGTCAGAATGACGATGTTCGTGCGAAGCTTGGCACGCACGATGCGCTCCGTCAGCTCGACCCCGCTCATGCCTGGCATGTGCACGTCGATGAGTGCGATATCCGGCGACTGCGCGCGGATGAGGCGCAGGCCCTCTTCCGCCGAACTCGCTTCCCCCCTGATCCGGATATCCGCCTGCTGCTGCAGGATCATCCGGAAACCGGTCCTGACCAGTTCATGGTCGTCGACCAAAACAACACTAATCATTCAATGCCCTCCCTGGGCCGACTGTACTTCGGGCGCATGGATTCGACCGCGCGCCGCCTGCTGATGCATACAATGCCAGATGTGCAGGCGAGACAACCAGCGTGGCGCTATGATCCGGGTCGGCCGCCGCACGCTGTAGCGGGATTTGCCGAAGCGCGTGAGGCGTGATCACCCGATGGCCGCGTCATCCCTGAGCGCAGCCGCTTGTAGGCAAGGCCTGACGCGCAACTGCCTTGCCCTTGCGCAGCGCCCGCCCCAAGCATTTTCAGAACATGGGCGCCCATTCGGCGACAGTTCGATCACGCGCCGGCCACGCGACGATGAGCCTCCCGGCGTCATCGTGGAACTTCCCCCCGAAAAGGTGAGTATCCATCATGGCTAATGAGAAAAATCGCCCGCCACAAACGCCCGGTCAGGACATTCCGCCGGAAGAGCGTAAGGGCCCCACGGAGCAGCGTCCCACGGACGCCTCCGGCGATGCCCTCGACGGTTCCGGTGAAGACAACCAGCGTAAGAAGAAAGAAGGTTCCTGAGACCTTTAGCGGAGCGGATCGACACCGCCCGCATCCGCGATATCGGCCCGCTCCCGGCGCGCCGCCTGTGCGGCGGCGCGCTTCCTCAGCATCACGATGCCGGCGAGGATGAGGATGGCCGGCCCCCACCGCCCACCCGTCGCCTTCGCGAGCAACTTGCCCGCCGCGAGCGCGCCGATGGTGTTGACGTGCGAACCCTCTGTGACGGTAGCCATGACTGTCTCCCCGTTGCATTCCGCGAGTAAGCGTAGCCTCGCGATGCGTGCATTCGGGTAGCGTGAAGCGGAGAGCTAGACGATCTCCACGACGTTCGTCGATTTCACGGCTCGATCGGCGACGAACACGTCGCGGCGTGACGCGCCGCGACGTGCTTTCCACCTTAGCGACAGTTGCGGGCGGATGCGCCAAGCCATGCGGGCAACACCTGCGGCGCGACGACGATGCGATCGAGGTCCGGCGCAGGCGCATCCGGATTGCCCAGGCGAATCGTGTTCGTACCCGCTTTCAGCGACACGTCGAGCACTTTCGCCACCGGATCGTCGAAACTGCTGCCGTCGAGGTCGAGCTTCGTCGGCGCGCCCCCGTTGACGGTGAGGTACAGCGAGCGCGGCCCGTTCGTCGCGTAATCGATCTCGAGCTGGTACTTCCCGGACACGGGTACCGTGACGGCGGGGAACACCACGTCGTTGGCGATGCCACCGCCCACGTTGCCCGCCTTCGCGAGACCGGAGAAGTAGTTGCTGAAGCCCGCCGTCACGGCGCCACCGCGTTGCGCGGCCTCGGCCTCGTAGGTCGCCGACGCCGGCAGCGCCGCATCCCCGCGACCGCGTACCACGATACGATCGAGGTCCGGCGGATAGCTCGCCGCGTTGCCGAACCGGATACGGTTGTAACCGCGGCGCAGGCAGACCGGCACCGTGCTGCTCGACGGAAGCTGGAAACTGCCGCCGCCCGAATTGAAGGTCTGCAGCGGGCCGTCGTTGACCTGGTAAAGGTAAGAACGCAGGCCGAGCGTAAGCGAGTCGATCTGCATCAGATACGTACCGTCTCGCGGCGCGTACACGTTGTCCACGCTCACGGCGTTCTCGGCGCCGAGACCCAAGCCGCCCACCTTCGTCGTGCCCGAGCAACCGCTGCACGAGGCCGGCGCGGCGTTACCCGACAGCGATGCGGTTTCGGCTTCGTAGCTTGTCGACGGCTCCGACGGCACTTGCCCGGGCAGCGCGTCGACGAGCAGCAGCTGCGTCCCGTGCGCCGGAAGCTCCGTGCGATAACTTCCCAGTGACGGTCCCTGTTCGCGATGACGCCAGAGGTCGCGCGTGCGTTTCGCGCCGATGATGCCGATCGTCTTCCAGGGCAACTCGACGACCGCCTTCGTCGCGTTCATGTTGAACAGCGCGACGTAGTAGCGGCCGTTGCCGAGATCGCTCACCCATACCGGCAGGTCGCCGCCGAGCGCCTGCTTCGCCGGCCGCCCCGACTGATTTACGGCGATCACCTCGTCGTTCGTCGCCAGCGCCTTGCCCGCGGGATCCAGTTTTGTCAGGTCGCCACCGAGGTACATCGGCGCGTTGGCCATGGCCCACAGCGTCACCGCCGAGCGCTTCTCCTCGAGCGTGAGCCCGTCACGCTCGCCGTCGCCGATGTCGAGCGAATCCAGGTCGTTCCAGCCCTTGGTGGGGCCCGTGGCGTCCTGCCAACCCGGCAGGTCACGGAAGCGCTTCTCGATGCGCGGCCAGTTCGTCAGCGTGGCGCAACGCCCTTCGCATTCGACGTCGTCGTCGATGCGGCGCGCGTTGGAATGGGGAATCCAGATGTCCTGGTAGTCCTTGTCGACCTGCCAGGAGATCGTCATCCAGATCGGCCGCCCGGTGCGAGCGATCGCCTTCGACCAGGCCACCACGTCGTCACGGTTGTCGATCGAGAGGTCGTCGCTGTACGAGCCGGGCGTGACGCCGTCGAGCTTGATGAAATCGAAGCCCCACGACGAGAACAACGCGACGACGGAGTCGATGTATTCCTGCGCGCCGGGCCTGGAGAAGTCGATCTTGTAATGGTACGGATTCTCGCCCGGCCCGCCGAACGCGTTGCCGGCGCGGTGTGGCAACGCGAGGATGTCCTGGATGTGCAGCGACGTGCCGAGGATCGGCGAGTTGGCCTGCACCGCCGGCTCCTCGACACCGGGAATCCAGTAGATGCCGGCCTTCTGCCCGTTGCGGTGGATATGGTCGACCATCGCCTTGATGTCGGGGAACGTCGCGAGATCGGGCGTGGGTCGGCCGTTCGCGTCGAAGCTTCCCTGCCAGCCGGAATCGAGGTTTATGTACGTGTAACCATGCGCCTGCAATCCGGACGATGCGAGCGCGTCGGACTGGATCAGCATGTTCGCCTGCGTCAGGAACGCGGGTTCGATGGTCTGCTGGCTGAAGCTGCTCCAGCCGAGGTAGGGCTTCTGCCCTGCCCCGTTGACCTGCGCGGAGGCATCGGCCGCGAACGCGACGAGCGCGCATGCGAGCGCGGTGCGCGCGAGGTTCGGGAGATGTCGCCGGCTTTCGCGGCGACGGCTGGGCGGGAACGGTGGCACGGCATGACTGGCGTTCATTGGCGCACTCCGATGGTTGCGGCGCCCCGGGGCGGGGCACCGATCGAAAAGCTTCGTCGAACGTGTCGTGCGCCGCGAAAGGGCGGCGCACGCGGGCAGGTCAGCGCGATCCGCGTGGTGCGCCCTCGCGATCGAACACGAGTCCGGCGGCCTGCAGGTCGCCGCGCATCGCGATGTCGATACCGCGCTGCATCCAGTACGCGCCGCTGGCGACCTCCGGGGTACCTGGCGCGACCTTGCCGTGGATCAGGCGATAGCGGTAACGCGCCTTCGGATCGAGGCCGCGCAGCGCGAGCGTCGGGAACGGACGCGCTTCCTCGCCCTGGCGCTGGAACGCGAACAGCACGGCCTGGTGCCGGTCCTGCGCGACGGACAGCGTCGCCGACCAGGGCGCCCGATCGCGCGGCGAGAGGAGGCGATAGAGGTCGCCCCGCTGGACCGTTTCGCGGATGGTCTTGTACGCCGCGACGTAGCCGCGCGCGGTCGCCTCTTCCGCCGGCGTCCACTCGAGCAGGTTCGCGCCGATGCCGAGGCCGCCCTGCATCGACGAAAGAAAACGGAAGTCGAGCGAACTGACGCGGTTGTTCACCCAGTTCGGTGAACCCGTCACCCACGCCATCATCGTCGCGGGTGCGTACGCGTAGCTGAAGCCGTCCTGGATCGAGAGGCGATCGGACGGATCGGTGTTGTCGGAGGGCCATACCTCGTCGGTGAGCGCCATGATGCCGAGGTCGACGCGCGCGCCACCGCCCGAACACGACTCGATCTCCACCTTCGGATGCCGCGCGCGCAACTGGCGAAGGATGTCGTAGAGGTTGCGCACGTAGGTCACGTAGACCTTCTGCTGCTCCTCGGGCGCGACTTCGGGCCAGCCCGGCTCGGACCAGTTCCGGTTGTAATCCCACTTGAGGAACTGGATGTCGTTCTCGGTGAGCAGGCGGTCGAGCACGTCGAGCACGTGCGCCTTGACGTCCTCGCGCGCGAGGTTGAGCACCATCTGATGGCGCCCTTCGCTGCGCGGCCTTCCGGCGAAGTTGAGCACCCAGTCGGGATGCGCGCGATAGAGGTCGCTGTCCGCGTTCACCATCTCGGGCTCGACCCAGAGACCGAACGTCATGCCGAGCCCATGGACCTTGTCGATCAGCGGCTTGAGGCCGTTCGGAAACTTTCGGCGATTCACGACCCAGTCGCCCAGCCCCGCATGGTCGTTGTCACGCGCCCCGAACCAGCCGTCGTCGACGACGAAGCGCTCGACGCCAAGCGCCGCCGCCTTCTCCGCGAGCTTTTCCTGCCCCGGCTCCTCGACCTTGAATTCCGTGGCTTCCCACGAGTTGTACAGCACCGGACGAAGTGGCGCCGACGCGCCACCGGGAAGCACGCGATCGCGCTCGAACGCGTGCATCAGGCGCGAGGCCTCGCCGACACCGTCCTTCGTGTAACCCGCGTAGAACACCGGCGTGTCGAGCGACTGGCCGGGCTTGAGCCGATAACCGAAGTCGAACGGGTTGTATCCGCCCACCACGCGCACCTGGCCGAGGATGTCCTCTTCCACGCGGATGCTCCACGAACCGCTCCAGGCGAGCGCGCCGAACCAGACGTCGCCGTGCTCTTCGTTCCACGCGTCGCCGCGACCGATCGCGAACCACGGATTGTTCTCGTCGCCGGTGCTTCCGCGTCGGCTCTCGAGCACGGTCGCGCCTGGCGTCACCGGACGCGTCTGCAGGTGCCACTCGCCCGCCCAGGTGCCCGTCAGGTAGCGCAGCGAGTAATCCGGCGCGCGAGGGAGGTTCCACGTCGCGGCGGCGGCGCTGTCGATGGTCAGTGCCTGCTTGCCCGTGTTCTCGATGTGCGCCGAGCGCCCGACGATGCCGGTCGCTTCGTCCGCCGTGTAACGCAGGATCACGGTCACCCCCGCCTTCGCGTCGCGCATCGTCACGGCGAGCGCGTCCTTCTCGAGACGGTGACTGTCGTAACGCAGCACCAGGTCGCGGTTGCCGTCGTCGAACTTCACCTTCAGCGCCGGTGTCGCGGTCAGATTGCCGCCCCATCCCGCGTATTCCTGCGGTGTGAGCGCGCCTGCGGAGTCGAACGACGAACGCTCCGGCGCGGGAAGCGCCGGGCCGAGGGGATCGTCGGCCGGAAGGCGCGCGCCCCAGTAGAGGGTCTGCAGCATGCCGTCGGCGTTGACGCCCATCGCGTAGGTCACAGCACCCGCGTCCAGACGAAACACACGCTGCGACGGGTCGAAACGCGCGGAAGCATCGCCCTGGGTCGCGGCGATCGCGGGGACCGCGAGCAGGCCGCCGGCGAGACAGGCCGCCACGCGGATCATCGAAGAAGAAAACATCACTTCACCTCATGGTTCGTGGCGTGCGATCCATCGCCTCCACGCGAAACGCGAACGCGTGCTCCAGGCTCCGGCCCGGCGCGAGCTCCGTCATGCCGTTGGCGATCGCGCCTCCGGGCAGGTGGACGGCGTTGATGGGATGGTCCACGGGCTCGAAGCAGAAGAACGCCTCGCCTTCCGGCACGTAGATCACGTAGGTGTCGACATCCGACGACACGTGCAGACGCAGCGATTGATCCGGCCATTCGATCGTGGCCCGGCCATCCCATCCCTGAAACGCATGGTTGAGCCCACCCGCGGGCAACGGCACCGTGCCGTTGAAATCCCACGCCGCGGGCACGGCCTCGCGGCGCACGGGCATCGGATCGTGGCCATCGTTGAGCCAGACCTCCGTGGCGGGCGCGTGGAGCCGGGCGCCACCGTGCAGCGGGAAGAATGGATGGAGTCCGAGGCCGAACGGCAGCGCGTGGGGCCCGGCGTTGATGACGCGAAGCGTGACGCGCAACGTATCGCCCATGAGCCGGTAGCCGAGCGTCGCCCGGTACGCGTAGGCGTCGGGCGTGCTGTCCTCGAGCACGAGCAGCAGCGTGTCCGCGCTGTGGGTCAGCGTCGTCCAGGCTCGCTGCCACGCGCTGCCATGGATTGGCCAGGCGTCGCCCGCACGGTTGAGTTCCAATGCCACCCGTCGCCCGCCGTAAAAAAAGCCGCCGTGGGCGATACGATTGCTCCACGGCAGCAGGGGGTAACAGGCGAGGCGGTTGGGATCGACGACGCCGGCGGCGTCGACGTCCGATGGAAGGGTCGGACGCATCAGCGGCACACTGTGGCCGTCGACGAGCGCATCGAAGGCGACGATGCCGCCACCTGCGCGCGGCAGAACCGACAGGCTGAGCCTTTCGTTGCCGATCCGGAGCGCGTCAGACAAGCTCATCGTCACACGGTGGCATCCATGAAGACCGGGCCACGATGGTGAGCCCGTCGCCTGCGCTGCGATCGGACGGCCGTCGATGTCCGGCATTTCCCCTGGCGACGTGCACGGCGTCGATGCGCTTTCGCACGGCACCCGAATGGCGCCCTTGGAACTCGGGTGCCGCGGATTATCTAGCGACTTAATTGTAGTATTTTATGAGTAGCGAGGCGCAAGCTGCGTCGCAGCATTCGCGATGACGGCAGTCATACCATGCGGTTCGCCGTTCCCTGCTGCCGGCGGTGGCTCGAGACGCCACCGCGCGGCACGCCTGGCGAATGCGACATGCATCACGCTTCGGCGGAGGCGCGCCTCTTCCGGGGCCGCTTGCCCATGTTCTCGCGCGACTCGGCCACCATCGACGCCATCGCCTTGCGCGCCACTTCCGGGCGCTTGCGCCGCACCGCCTCGTAGACTTCCTGGTGATAGGGCAAGGCGGCCTTGAAATTCCCGGCGTTGCGAGCGGAGAGCAGGAAGAACGTGCCCAGCGCCGTTTCGATCACCGAGAACAACGAGACCATCAGCTCGTTGTTCGTTGCCTTCAGCAGCGCCTGGTGGAAGGCGAGGTCCGCCTCGGCCCACGCATCGAGGTCCGCGGACGCGGCCATCGCCTCGTACGCGGCCTTGAGATCGGCGAGCTGGGCTTCCGTCCTGCGCTTCGCCGCCGCGGCCGCCGCACCGGGCTCGATCAGCTCGCGCATCTCAACGAGTTTCTCGACGAAACTGTCCGTGGGCATGGAGGCGCAACGCCAGCCGAGCACGTCGGCATCCAGCTGGTTCCAGTTGACCTCGTCGCGCACCCTGGCGCCCGTGCGCTGCCGTGATTCGATCAGTCCCTTCGCCACCAGCACCTTCATGGCCTCGCGCAAGGCGGTGCGGCTCACCTGCAGGCGTTCGGCGAGCACTTCCTCGCGCGGCAACCCCGATCCGGGCGCCAGTTCGCCACTGACGATCAACCGGCCGAGTTGCTGAACCACCAGATTGTGCAGGCCGCGCGCGGCGACGGGCTTGACCATGCATTGCTCCCGAATGCGAAGGGCTGTCTGCGAGCCACCTTAGCGCAACGCGGCGGTGTCGCGCTGCGTCATTCGCATTGCCGGATCGTCAGGTCCGCTGGGCCGCACCCAGCACGAGCTCGCGTCCGCTGGCGCTGAGGCGCCAGCAACCGTCGTCGTTCTGCCTGACCAGGCCCTGTGCCTGCAGTTCGCGGCACGCCGTTTCGGACAATGTCCCCACGCACATGTGCCGTGTATCGCTGAGCTTGAGCAACGCCTCTTGCTGCTCCGGTGTGAGCAAGCCCCACATCGATTCGTCCCCGTGGATCCCCTGACGAAATAGTGCCGCAGCATGTCGGCCGGCCGCGTGAAAACGGCCCTCGGATACGCCGCAAGTTGCAGGCAATTCCGGCAAGCGCCCACGTCCGTCGTGGAAGAGGACGATCAGGATCCGGCGCGCGGTGGCGCAGGGTTACCCGCGCAGCCGATCGATCCGGGCCCTGCCCGCTTCGCGCGCGGCTTCGCGCGCCGATACCTCGTCGGGGAACGGCCCCACCACGTCTTCCTCGCGCGCCGCCGAACCCGGCGCGTCGTCATTGCGGGTAAGCGACCACCGGCCGCTGAAGCGACCGTCGGCCTGGGTGGTGGTGACATGCAGGGTGTAGTTGCCGATGGTCTCGATCACGGGCGTGCTCCGACGGGTCGATGCGGCTCCGTCGTCCTGTCGACGCGTCGCCGAAGCGCATGATCGGGCCGGGCCGGTGATCGCTTCGTCACGGCCCCTGGCGGCGCCGGCGGAACGCGGTCCGGACACCCGGAATCCGGGCGGCGGCGTTCTTAGGAAGGTTCACGAGCGTAATGAAGAAGGCGAACACGCCGATGGTCGCGAGCGCGGTCATGCTGCCACCGCCCGATGTATCGTCTTTCCTGGCACGTTCGAGCCTCTGTCCCCTGACCGGACGCTACATTACCGGCCGGAACGTGACGCGTCTGTAGGCGTAATCCTACA
This sequence comes from Luteibacter sp. 329MFSha, assembly GCF_900111665.1. Lineage (NCBI taxonomy): Bacteria > Pseudomonadati > Pseudomonadota > Gammaproteobacteria > Lysobacterales > Rhodanobacteraceae > Luteibacter > Luteibacter sp. 329MFSha. The sequence goes on from NZ_FOJE01000001.1 coordinate 1,776,377, forward strand.
AAACGAAGAAAGCGACTTGCCGTGGCCCTCGCCAGGATGGCCATCCGGCCTACGCGCTTCGCAGACACACGCCGCCCTGCCCTCAGGATCGCTACATGACGTAGGTGCCGCTCAGCACGCGCTCGGTCCGTGCGGCATCCTCTTCCGCCTGCTGGAGGGCATCGGCCTCGACACGGAAACCGGCCGTCCGCCCCGAGACCGCGGAGCGGATGCGTTCGGGTTGGCCAACTTCCATCGCGGCGGCGAGCTCCTTGTAGAGAGCCCATTGCGCGCGCCACTGACCATCCGACGTCGCGGTGGTCTCGATCACGGCCCAGTGGGCCCCTACCTTCAGCGCATTCGCCATCGGTGGTCGCTCGCTCCCTTACGATACGACGATGGTGCAAGAGGCGCGGCAGGCTGGCAACCCGCCGCCGCGGGTCCTTCGCCCGGCTCCGGGTGGGTGGTGCGGACCTCAGCCCTGCAGGCCGAACATCAGACTGCGATGCGCGGAAACGCCCGCAAGCGCACCGTCACCGACAGCGAAGGCGACGCTGCCTGCCATCCGCGCCGCGTCCCCGCAGGCGAAGACGCCCTCCACCGAGGTCTGTTTCACGCCATCATTGCGAATGAAGGGCCCCATGGGTCCCTCTTCGAACGCGCAGCCGAGTTGCGCCGCGACAGGCGATGCGATGTCCGTGCGGGACAACGTAAACAGGCCATCCATCGCGAGATGTCGTCCGTCCGCCAGTTCGACCGTCGCGTCGCCCGACAGCCTTACGACACGCGAACGCTCCAGCACGACGCCACGATCGTTCAGTGCCCGCAGATCTTCGGCCGTCGGCTCGAACGCAGCGTTCAGAAAGAGCGTCGTCGCGCCCCAGTCCGGAAGCATCAACGCGTGATGCATCGACATTGCGCTCACGCCAAGCACGCCGATGCGCCCCCCATCCAACTCATAACCATGACAATACGGGCAATGAAAGACATGTCGACCCCAGCGTTCGGGCAGACCCTCGATGGGGGGCAGCTCGTCCGTGACACCCACGGCGAGGATCAACCGCTTGCCGATGTGACGGTCACCTGCTTCGAGATGGACCTCGAACCCGTCATCGACGCGCGACGCATGTCGCGCGGTGCCCTCGACCCAGGTTACCGATGGATAGGAGAGCAGTTGGGCTTTGCCGACGGACGCGATGACGTCCGGTGCGACACCGTCCTGGCCGAGAAAGCCGTGGGACGTATCGGCAAAGCGATTGCGGCGCCGTCCCGCATCCACGACCAGTACGCGACGCCGCGCCCGGGCCAGTTGTAACGCCGCCGACATTCCCGCATAGCTGCCGCCCACCACGATGACGTCGAACGCGGACGCCGCTGTATCCTCAGACATGTGCGTGTCCCTTGTGCACGATGTGACGACGGTTGAAATCCGTGGACAGGTCGGCGAGCGAGATCGTCGAAAGACGTGCCACGAGCAAGGCCTCGGCTTCGAGAAACGCCTCGTTCAGTGCGTTGTTCACGGCCTGCTCCACCAGGCACTCCGGATGCTCCACGCGGTTGCCCATCGCGAAGACGGTGGGTGCCCCCACCGCTGTGTAGATGTCGTGCAGCGTGACTTCATTCAGATCGCACGAGATGACCCAACCACCGCCATGTCCCTTGCTCGCCGACACGTAGCCGAGCTCGCGAAGATTCGCCAGCACGCGCCGGACGAGCACGGGGTTGGTGGAAAGATACGAGGCCAGCTGGCCGGACGTGAGCGGCTGATCGCTGTGCGCCATGTGGAGCATGACGTGCAGGACGGAAGAAAGTCGGCTGTCGCGGTTCATGTAACTAACGATATTACATTTTATGCGACGGCGCCACCGGGCGCGCCGGACAGCTCATTGATCGGGCCTGGCCCGCGGCTTCAGGCGAAAGCTGACGCCCATCCGGTTGATCGCGTTCATCGCCGCGATGGTGAGGGTCAGGTCGACCAGGTCCTTCTCGGAGAAGACGCCAGCGGCGGCGGCGTACGCCTCGTCGGAAGCCTGCGTTTCACCCACGCGCGTCACCTCCTCGGCCCACGCCAGCGCCGCACGCTCCTGGTCCGTGAACAGGTAGGCGGCCTCGTGCCAGACCGGTACCAGCACGAGCGTGTCGATCGACATGCCCGCTTTGATGAGATCCCGCGAATGGATGTCGATGCAATGCGCACACCCGTTCATCTGCGACACGCGCAGGAAAACGAGGTGGACCAGCTTCGCCGGCAGCGCGGTGCCCGTGGTGACGAAGTGATGCAAGCCGCCGAGCGCCTTGGCGCCTTCGGGGGAAACGGTAAACCAGTTGGCGCGATTCATCGTCAGGATCCTCATCGATACAGGTGTGCGACCGAGCGACATGCCGGCCGATCACTACCCAGACGATTCACGACCCGCCGTTGTGACACTGACGGGGATGAGCCTGTCTCCACCCCAACGTCGCAGATGTATCGACGACCCCGGGGGCGAGAGACGCCGCGCACTCGAATACGAACGCTCTTCGATCCGCGGCCATGGAATTCGGGGCACAAAAAAAGCCAGCATCGTGCTGGCTGGTCTGCGTCATCGGGACAGCTACGTACGGACGGCGCGTTGGTGCCCGGAGTGGGACTCGAACCCACATACCCTTGCGGATGAGGGATTTTAAGTCCCTTGCGTCTACCGGTTTCGCCATCCGGGCAGATGCGAGTCACGGAGGATATCCGTGCGGCCCCGAAAAGACAAAACCCCGGCATGGCCGGGGTTTTGTGAGTACATGGAGCGGGAAACGAGACTCGAACTCGCGACCCCGACCTTGGCAAGGTCGTGCTCTACCAACTGAGCTATTCCCGCTTAAATTGTGTCGCGGCGATGGAGGCCGAGGTCGGAATCGAACCGGCGTACGCGGATTTGCAGTCCGCTGCATGACCACTCTGCCACCCGGCCATCGCTTGCGCAGCGCGAAGAATATCCGCGTGGCGCTTAAAAAACAAAACCTCGGTTCCCCGAGGCTTTGTGGAAATACTTGGAGCGGGAAACGAGACTCGAACTCGCGACCCCGACCTTGGCAAGGTCGTGCTCTACCAACTGAGCTATTCCCGCGTCGTTGTCCAGCTATTTTAGATCAGATCGGGAATGTGTCAACCACTTTGCACCGGTTTTTTTTCGGTTTGTTTCACGTCGCCCGAATCCCCGCGCAGGCTCGGCCAGGCGGCACGCAGATAGTCCAGGCCGGACCAGATGGTGAGCACGCCCGCGATCACCAGCAGCGCCTCGCCGATGTGGTACAGCCGCAGCGTCTCCGCGTCCTTCTGCAGCAGGAGCACCACCAGCGCCACCATCTGCATCGCCGTCTTGAGCTTGCCGAGGAAGGCGACCTTCACCTTCGAACGGGCACCGATCTGCGCCATCCACTCGCGCAGCGCCGACACGCTGATCTCGCGTCCGACGATGACGGAGGCCGTCACGGCCATCAGCACGCCCTGCCACCCGCCCGGATGCGACTGCACGAGGAGGAAGAGCGTGACCGCGACCATGAGCTTGTCGGCGACCGGATCCAGGAAGGCGCCGAACGCCGAGGTCAGGTTCATTCGCCGGGCGAGGTAACCGTCGAGCCAGTCCGTGACGCCCGCGAGAACGAAGACGATCGCAGCCGTCAGGTTCGCTCCGCGAAACGGCAGGTAGAAGACGACGACCATCACCGGCAGCAGGAGCACTCGGAACAGGGTCAGCCAGGTGGGTAGGTTGATTCGCATGAGTTCGGCCGTGGCGGGAGGCGGGTGGATGGCCACGCCTCCGTTCGATCAGGGGTGCAGCATGGCATAGATGCGTTCGGCGAGACCGCGATCAATGCCTTTGACGCTCATCAGTTCTTCCACGCCCGCGGCCTCGACACCCGCGAGGCCGCCGAAGGCCTTGAGCAACGCCGCGCGGCGACGCGCGCCCACGCCCGCCACGTCCTCCAGCGTGCTCCGCTCGCGAGCCGCCTCGCGTCGGCGGCGGTGACCGCTGATCGCGAAGCGGTGGGCCTCGTCGCGCACCGCCGCCACGAGGTGGAGCGCGGGCGACGACGTACCGGGATGCAGCGTCTTCCCGCTGTCGGCGAGCACGAGGGTTTCCTCGCCGGCGCGTCGACCCGGACCTTTCGCGACACCGACCACGCGGATACCGTCGACACCCAGCTCGCGCAGGACGTCGACGGCCTGGGCCACCTGCCCCGTGCCGCCGTCGATCAGGAGGATGTCGGGCTTGGCGCCGCCCTCCACCACCTTCTTGAAGCGGCGGGTGAGCGCCTGATGCATGGCGGCGTAATCGTCGCCGGGCGTGATCCCCGTGATGTTGAAGCGCCGGTAATGCGACTTCTCCGGGCCTTCGGGACCGAAGACTACGCAGGATGCGACGGTCAGCTCGCCCCGCGTATGGCTGATGTCGAAGCACTCGATCCGCCGGGGCGCCGCGTCGAGCTCCAGCACCTTCTGCAGGTCGTCGAAGCGGACGAGCAGCGTGTGCCGGCTGGCGAGCCGCGACGTGAGCGCGGCGCTGGCGTTGCGCTGGGCCATCTCGAGGAAACGCGCCCGCTCGCCGCGCACGCTGGGTTTCAGCGATACGACGTACCCCGCGTGTTCCGACAGCACCTGCGCGAGCACGTCCATGTCCTCGACGGCGTCGCTGAGAACCAGCTCGCGCGGCACCTGCCGCTCGAGGTAGTACTGCGCGATGAACTGCGAAAGGACGTCCGAGACCGAGGCATCCGTGGGCAGCCGCGGGAAGAAGTCGCGCGAGCCGAGGCTGACGCCGTTGCGGAAGAACAGCACGCTCACGCATGCCATGCCACCTTCCATGCAGCACGCGATCACATCCATGTCGGCACTCGCGCCCTGCACGAAATGCTGCGCCTGGATCTTGCGCAACGCCGCGACCTGGTCGCGCAGGGCCGCCGCGCGCTCGAACTTGAGGTCGCGCGAGGCCTGCTCCATCGACACGGCCAGCTCGTCGATCACGGCGCTGCTACGCCCTTCGAGGAACATCTCGGCGTGGCGCACGTCGTTGCGGTAGTCGTCGACCTCGATCAACCGCACGCAGGGCGCGCTGCAGCGACCGATCTGGTGCTGCAGGCAAGGGCGCGAGCGGTTCTTGAAATAGCTGTCCTCGCATTGCCTGACCTTGAACAGCTTCTGCATGAGGCCGAGGCTCTCGCGCACGGCGAAGGTGCTCGGGTACGGCCCGAAATAGCGCCCCGGCGCGCTCTTCGCCCCGCGATGGAACGCGAGGCGCGGATAATCCTCGCCACCGGAGAGGAAGATGTACGGGTAGCTCTTGTCGTCGCGAAGCACGATGTTGTAACGCGGCTTCAGCGATTTGATCAGCTGGGACTCGAGCAGCAGCGCCTCGCCCGCGGTGCGCGTGAGCGTGACTTCGGCGCGCGCGATCTGCGACACCATCGACGCGATGCGCGGGTCCATCGGCGGCTTCAGGAAGTAGTTGCCGACGCGCTTCTTGAGGTTCGCCGCCTTGCCGACGTACAGCAACTCGTCGTCCGCATCGAAGTAGCGATAGACGCCGGGCGAGGTGGTGAGGTGTCGGACGAAGGCCTTGCCGTCGAACGGGTGCGACTCGGTGTGCTCCATGCCGCCATTTTACCGCGTCGGCGCATGCCCGACGCGAAAAGACGCCGGCACGTGGATGAGTCGTGCCGGCGTCGCCGTCCATGGATGCGCCGCCGTCCTGTCAGGGGTGCGTGTGGCGACGGGGGACAGATTACGTCCGGGCCCATGGCGGCGCGCCCGGCGCGGGCCGCGAGAAGGCGCCCGCGAAGCCCTCGCCGGAGGCCGGAAATCGCCTACAGGCCGCGCCCCTGCCCCGCCAGCCAGCGCTCGGCGCGGGTCAGGTCCTCGGCCGTGTCGATCCCCGGCGGGAACGGCTCCGGTGTCGGACGGACGGAAATGGCGTAGCCATGCTCGAGAGCCCGAAGCTGTTCCAGCGATTCGGCCTGCTCCAGCGGCGTGCGCGGGAGCGCGGCCAGCCGGCGGAGGAAGCCGGCCCGGTAGGCGTAGATGCCGATGTGACGGAGAAACGGCACGCCGCCCGGAAGGACGGAGCGGTCGTGGGCCAGGGCGTCGCGGGCCCAGGGCGCCGGCGCGCGGGTGAAATACAGCGCCCGTCCGTTCGCGCCGCGCACGACCTTCACCACGTTCGGATCGAACAGCTCGTCGATGTCCTCGATGGGCGTCGCCAGGGTCGCCATCGGGGCGTCGTCGCCGGCAAGGGTCGCCACCACGGCTCGGATGCCCGACGCCGGCGCGAAGGGCTCGTCGCCCTGCAGGTTCACGATCACCGTGTCCTCCGGCCAACCGAAGCTGGAGGCGGTTTCCGCGATGCGGTCGCTGCCCGACGCATGGTCGGGGCGCGTCATGCAGACGAGGATGTCGTCACCGCAGCCGCGCAGCTCGTGGGCGACGCGATCGTCGTCGGTGGCCACCACCACCTGCGCCGCGCCCGCCTGCGTCGCGCGGCGGGCGACACGGCGGATCATCGATTCTCCCGCGATCTTCAGCAGCGGCTTGCCGGGCAGGCGCGTGGACCCGTAGCGGGCGGGCACCACGACGACGAACGGAGGGATCTTCTCGGCCATGGCGGCATCCGGCTGCGGGAAATGGAAAGCGTAACGCCTCCGCGCGCGGCGTGGAACGTCCGGCGCGGAGGGGCCGTCACGGCGCCGGATGCAGATCGAAGCCCGTCAGGTTGGCCAGTTCCATGAAGCCGGGGAACGACGTGGCGACGTTGGCGCAATCGCCGATCGTGATCGGCGCCGAGGCGACGAGACCGGCGACGGCGAAACTCATCGCGATGCGGTGATCGCCATGGCTGTCGACGAAACCACCCCCGATCCTGCCGCCGCGGATGATCGCGCCGTCCGGCAACTCGTCGATCAGCACGCCGCACGCCTTCAGCCCGTTGGCCATCGCGGCGATGCGATCGGACTCCTTCACGCGGAGTTCGGCCGCGCCACGGATCGTGGTCATGCCGTCCGCGATGGCCGCCGCGACGAACAGTGCAGGAAACTCGTCGATCATGTCCGGGACGATGTCCAGCGGCAGGGCCACGCCGCGCAGGCGGGCGTGCCGGACCACGAGGTCGCCGATGGCTTCGCCGCCGCTCGTGCGTTCGTTTTCCACCGTGATGTTCGCACCCATGAGTTCGAGCGCCGCCAGGAGACCGGTGCGGCGCGGATTGAGTCCCACCCCCTTCAGGCGCAGCAACGAGCCCGGCACGATGCACGCGGCCACGATGAAGAACGCGGCCGAGGAAATGTCCGCGGGCACTTCGACGTCCACCGCGCGCAACGTATGGCCGCCTTCCAGACGCGCGTGGCCGGGGGCGTAGTCGATCGGCCAGCCGAACGCCTTCAGCATGCTCTCGGTGTAATCGCGCGTCGGGTGCGGCTCGATCACCTCCGTCGCACCGTCGGCGTAGAGGCCGGCAAGCAAGAGGGCCGACTTCACCTGCGCACTGGCCACCGGCGAACGATAGGTGACGCCGCGCAACGGCGCACCACCGTGGATCCGCAGCGGCGGACGCCCGTCGTGGGTGTCGATCGACGCGCCCATCGTCGTCAGCGGATCCGTCACGCGGCGCATCGGCCGGCGCGACAGCGACTCGTCGCCCACGAGCACCGAATCGAACGCCTGTCCCGCGAGCAGGCCCGCGAGCAGACGCATGCCCGTGCCGGCGTTGCCGCAGTCGAGCGGCTCGGACGTGCCGCGAAGGCCGTGCAGGCCCACGCCATGGACGATGCGCTCACCCGGCGCCGGCGTTTCGAAACGCACCCCGAGCCTGCCGAGGATCGCCGCCGTGGCGCGTGTGTCCTCGCCTTCGAGGAAACCGCGGATATGTGATACGCCCTCGGCGATCGCGCCGAACATCAACGCGCGGTGCGACACCGACTTGTCACCCGGCACGACGACCTCCCCCAGCAGCTCGGTCCCGGTGGGTTCGCTGATCCAGTCGAGGCGCGTCATGGCAGGTTCTCCAGCAGGCGTTCGAGTTCGGCACGGCTGCCGACGCTCACGCGCACCGTATGCGGCAGGCGGTATCCGATCATGGGCCGGACGATGACGCCGCGCTCGAACAGATGTGCCTCGGTGTCCGCGGCATCGCGGCCGAGGTCGACGAGGAGGAAGTTGGTCTGCGACGGCAGCACGCGCAGGCCGCGCGCCGTCAGTTCACCGGCGAGCCAATCGCGGTCGCGCCGGTTCGTTTCGCGCACGCGGGCGCGGTGTTCGTGATCCGAGAGCGCGGCTTCCGCGGCGGCCAGCGCGACGCCGTTGACGTTGAACGACTCGCGGAGCCGCTCGCATACGGCGGCGACGGACGGATGGCTGAGCATGTATCCGATACGCAGGCCTGCCAGCGCGTACGCCTTGGAAAACGTCCGCGTGACGATCAGGTTCGGGAAGCGCGCGAGCAGGTGCAGGCCCGTGCTCAGCCCCTCGGCATCCACGTACTCGTGGTACGCCTCGTCGACGACCACGAGGGTGTCGCTGGACACTTTCGTGAGGAAGGCCTCGAGCGCGGCGTCCGTGAACCAGGTGCCGGTCGGGTTGTTCGGATTGGCGAGATAGACGATGCGCGTATCGGCCGTGACCGCCGCCGCGATGGCATCGAGGTCGTGGCCGTACGGTGCCTCCGGATGATCCGCGGGCAAGGCGGGAACCGCGACCGCTGGCGCGCCGGCGGCCGCCGCGGCGATCGGGAAAACGGCGAATCCATACTGCGAATGCACCACCGGATGAGCGGCGTCGGCGAAACACTGCGCCAGCAGCATCAGCAGTTCATGCGAGCCGTTGCCGAGCGTGATGCCCGACACGGGCAGACCCAGTTCCGACGACAGCTTCGCCTTGAGCGACGCGCCGAGCGGATCGGGATAGCGCCAGATGTCCTCGAGCACGCGCGTCGCCGCGCGCATCGCGAGCTTGCTGGGCCCGAGCGGATTCTCGTTGGAACCGAGTTCGGAAAGCACCGCGCCGAAGCGCAGGCGCAGGGCGGGAAGATCGTGACCGGGATCGTAGGCGCGCAGGGCCGACGTCGCCCGGTTGGCGAGCGCGGCCGCGTCGAAGCTGGCGGTCATGGCAGGGCGACGGGGTAGGAACCGAGCACGCGCACGTCGGCGGCGGCGGGTTTCATGGCCTCGAGGGCGTTCTGCAGGGCGGGATCGTCCACGTGGCCCGACACGTCGATGAAGAACGCGTACTGCCACTTGCCCGTGTGGGCCGGACGGGATTCGATGCGGTTCATGCTGATGCCTTCCTTCGCGAGCGGACTCAGCACGTCGTACAGCGCGCCGGGCTTGTCGCGGACCGACACCAGCAGCGAGGTGCGATCGTTGCCCGACGGCGGGAAGATCGAGCGCCCGATGACGAGGAAGCGCGTGGTGTTGTCGGAACGGTCCTCGATCGGACCGGCGACGGTCTTCAGGCCGTACACGCGACCGGCGGTCTCGCCGGCGATCGCCGCCGACTCGGGCGACAGGCGCGCGGTGCGCGCGGCTTCGGCGTTGCTCGACACCGCGATGCGCTCGGCATGCGGCAGGTTGACGCGCAGCCAGCCCTGGCATTGCTGCAGCGACTGCGGATGCGAGTACACCCGCTTGACGTCCTTCAGCTCGCCGCTGAGCGAGAGCAGGTTCTGGTGCACGCGCAGCTCGACTTCGCCGCAGATCGTCGCCTTCGACACGAGGAACATGTCCAGCGTCATCTGGATCATGCCCTGCCCGGAGTTCTCCACGGGCACCACGCCGAAATCGGCATTGCCGGCGGCCACTTCCTGGAACACCTCCTCGATGCTTCCCAGGGGCAGGCCGTAGGCGGCATGGCCGAAATGCTTGCGCACGGCCTGCTCGCTGAAGGTGCCTTCGGGACCGAGGAAGCCGATCTTCAGCGGCTGCTGCTGCGACAGGCACGAGGACATGATCTCGCGGAACAGCCGGACGAGCTCGCCATCGGGCAGCGGACCATCGTTACGATCGATGACGCCGCGAAGCACCTGGGCTTCCCGTTCCGGTCGGTAATACTCCACCGCCGCCTTCAACGGGCCTTTCGCCCGGCCGACCTGCTGCGCCCACCGGGCGCGCTCGCTGATGAGCGATTGCAGTTGCTGATCGATGCTGTCGATGCGCGTGCGCGCCTCGGCCAGCGTGGCTTGCTTATCGGCGGGGGTCTTGCTCATGGCTTCCAACGGCTGAAAAGTGGTTGCAGATGAAACGGTTACCGCCGCCACCATCATGTTGCGGTGCGGCGACCTCCGACTTTAACCGTGCCGCGCCGCAAAGTCCCGCATGAATTTCACGAGTTCGTCCACGGCGGGTTCCGACACCGCGTTATAGAGCGACGCGCGCATGCCACCGATGGCCTTGTGGCCCTTCAGACCGATGAAGCCGGCGGCTTCCGATTCCTGGAGGAACACCGCATCGAGCGCCGTGTCGTGCAGCACGAACGAGACGTTCATGCGCGAACGCGCGCTCCGCTGCACATCGTTTCGATAGAAACCGTCCGAGCCGTCGATCGCGGCATACACCGTCGCCGACTTCCGCGCATTGCGTTCGCCCATCACCGCGAGCCCGCCCTGCCCTTCGATCCATTCGAACGTGAGCCCCGCCAGATACCAGCCCCATGTGTTCGGCGTGTTGAGCATGGAATCGTTCTTCGCCTGCTCCGCGTAGCGCAGGATCTTCGCGATCGGCTGCGGCGCTCGCTCGAGGAGGTCGTCGCGCACGATCATCACCACCAGCCCCGACGGCCCGATGTTCTTCTGCGCGCCCGCGTAGATGAGACCGAAGCGCGAGACGTCCAGCGGCGCGCCGAGGATGTTCGACGACATGTCGGCGACGAGCGGCACGTCGCCCACGTCGGGAACGTCGTGGAATTCCAGACCGCGGATCGTCTCGTTGGGCGTGTAGTGCACGTACGACGCGGACGGATCGAGCCTCCACGTGTCGCGCGGCGGCAGGCTGCGGAAATCGTCGGCCTCCGAGGTCGCCGCCACGTTCGCGTTCACATGGTGTGCCGCCTCGCTCACCGCCTTCCGGCTGAACACACCGGTGACGATGTAGTCGGCGCTGCCGTCACGCGGCGCGAGGTTCATCGGGATCTGCGCGAAGTGCTGCGTCGCGCCGCCCTGCAGGAACAGCACGCGATAGTTCGCGGGGATGCCCATCAGCCGGCGCAGGCGCTCCTCAGTCGCCGCGGCGAGCTCCATGAACCGCTTTCCGCGATGCGAGAGTTCCATGACCGAAGCGCCCGATCCATTCCAGTCGAGCAGGTCGGCCTGTGCCTGGCGCAACACCGCTTCCGGCAACGCCGCCGGTCCCGCGCTGAAATTCCACGCTCTGTCCACGCCCGCCTCCACGTCGAAAGATGCCCATTATGCGCGTACTTGACGTGCCGCGCGCCCTGGCGGAAAACGATGACGTCGATGGGGCCACGCGAGGACGGCCCCCTGTTTCCCCGCCGAGCCATGGAGTGGCGCGCATGAATACTCAAGACCCGTCCCAGTCGCCCTACGCGGCCCGCGCCGATCTCATCGCGGCGGTCGAATCCCGGGGGTATACGTCCGTGTTCGACATCGTGCGGCAACCGCGGGAGACCTTCGTCGCGACTATGCAGCACGACGAGGCGGACGCGATCTACGACGCCGCCGAACGACGCGCCGCCTACGTGGCGCGCGTGCACAACGCCCTGCTCCGTCGCGAGGAACCGGCCGTCCGCGGGATCGCGAAGCTCGGCGCCGGCAACGGCCCCGAGAGGACCGCGCCACTGGGGCTTAGCGAAGGCACCGATTACGACCACTGGTTCGCGCGCAACGGTGTCTATGCCGACGACGCCTCGATCGCGTCCCTGTTCTCGCCGGGAAGCTACCTCGTCCAGCTTTACCACGTCGCCCACCTCCTGCATGGCGACTTTCACGCCCTGAACCTCGCCAGGCGACGGCCGGACATTCCGAAGCTCGCGCTGACGCAGGAGAATCTCGACACCGAGGTCCGCACATTGGATCTCGTCAACGAGATCCTGCTCGAAAGAACGAAAGGCACGAGCTCCCTGTTGACCGCGCCCTTCCCGTTCCCGCTGCCGTACGACCATGACGCCAGCACGCTCGACAAGAGCATGCCGGTACTGGCGAGACCGTCGTGGGACTTCGTGAGGCGCCTGAAGACGACGGTCGCGGACTGGAAGCTGAGGTTCGAAACCGATTCGGCTGCACAACTCGACTTCGACACGCGGTTCCCCGCCGAGTGGGCAAGGTCGCTCCTCGGCCTGTGCCCCCTCACCTACGCGAGGATGATCGCGCCGGACGCCGCGTCGGACGGCCCGGCCTGGTGGGCAGGCAAAGACCCGGCCGACCTCTCCCTTGCCGAACTGCTCCAGATCACCGGCCTCTCACTGGCGGAACTGAACGACCTCATCGGGACGGAAGGTCTGTACTTCTGGCGCCAGACGGATGGAAAGCCCGACGACATCACTTCCGCCCCACGTTACCACGGCTCACGCTTCCTCAATTGCGACAGCCCCGACGAGGTACCTTCGGTCGCGATCGAATTCGGCAAGGATGACGCGGCCGCCCGATTGATAAACACCACCTCCGCGCGGTTCGAGCGCATGCAGCGCATGATCCGCCTGCATGCGGCGGCAGGTGGCACGTTCGAGGTCCTCGACTACATCGCTACCGCCGACCGCGGCGAGCCCACCCTCGCACAGGGTCTCAAGCACCTGGCACATATGAAGGTGTTGCGCGACGAGTATGCGCTCGATCCCTGGGCCTACGCCGGCATTGTCAGCGCGGTCCCGAACATCGCGCGGCGCGGACACGCCTCGCAGATCGAGCAGCGCTTCGGTCGCAACGTGGCAGCACACGTCGGGGTAAGGTCGGAAATCGATTTCGCGAGCGCACTGGGCGACGTCGACGAGCGCTCGCGCGCCGTACGCGCGAACCTGTGCGCCGGGCTCGGCATCGACGACTCGATGCTCGTGCGCCTCGTGAACGTCTACTGTGCCTACAACGAAGGCATGGACGCGACCAAGGCCCCTTTGAGCGACGCTCTGGTATCGGCCGCGTTCCGCCTCTGCGAGATCGCCCGTGTCTCGACGTTCACGCTCGACGACCTGTTCCGGCTGTGGTCTGTCATGTCGCCGAAGCATGACATCCCCGGCATCTTGTCGATGGACGTCAATGCCGACCACTTCGCCGCCGTCTCGCTCGCCGCTGCCATCGTGCTCGATGCGACGCTTTCCCTGTCGCGCTGGGCGCAGGAACGCGCACTCGCCCCCGAGGTGCTGACGACCATGCTGTCGACGTCGTACCGGGATACGACCACGCCACTGATCGACACGTTCGTCGCGAGCGTGCAGGAGAGCACCGTGGCGCCGTCGTCCCTGCGCGGCCTCGCCATCCCTGCGGATGAGGCGATTCGCGGCCAGTTATCGCGACACGTCGCTACCGCGTTCGGCCTCACGGCGACGGTGTCGGCTGCCATGCTGCGCTGGATCGACCGCGTGCTGCCCCGCCTGGGAGAGCCCCTGACGACCTATTCCATGGTGAAATTCTGGAACGACGTCCACCGGGACAAGAGCAAGCCTGTTCCGATTGCGATGTTCGCCTACTGCCAGGTGCTCGCCCGGTTCTCGCTCGCCTGCCAGTTCGCGGGACTGACCGAGCGCGACATCGCGCTGATCGTGGCGCCCGAGGAAGACGTTTCACCGCTCACTGGCGGTGCCCCGCCGGTGCTGGACCTCGATGGCATCTACTGGCTCGGCGAATACGCCGCGTGGCGCGACTCGCTTGGCGATTCCACGCCGGACGCGCTGGACTGGCTGCACCGGGCCGCCATGAAGCCGGACCTACAGGAAGGCGGGCTCGCCGCGCTTCATGGATGGAACGAGACCATGATGGACGAGATGGCGGCGCTGCTCGGCCTCACGACGGCGCCTCCGCGTACGTTCCCCGACGTACACCAGTTGTGGCGCTGGATGACCACGGCCCTCGATCACGGCTTGTCGCCACGGGACCTGCACGACCTGACCACCTTGTCGCGCAGCGACGACGTGACGGCCAAGGAGACCACCGCCTGCCGCGCGCGCGCGGCCGCGTTCGTCTCCGCGGCCGCGCATGCGAAGACGGGCCGCGGCGGGCGCAACGACACACTGGACGGCGCCATCGCCGAAGCCCTCCGCACGGCATGCGTCGCCTACACCATTCAACACCTCGGCGACGCGGGCGGCCTGCCCGCGGACATCGCGAAGAAGATCGTTACCGCCGACGATCTCTACGAGTACCTGCTGATCGACACGAAGATCAGCGCGGTGCTGACGACGTCCCGCATCGCCGAAGCGATCGCCAGCGTGCAGCTGTACATCCACCGCTGTCGCGATGGTCTCGAACCCGACGTGAACGCCAACGCGCTGGCGAACCATTCGAAGGCCAATGGCTTCTTCGCCCGCTGGGATGCCTACCATCGACGCTATGCGACGTGGGCGGGTCTGCAGCGTCTGATACGTTATCCGGCCAGCTATATCGAGCCGTCGTTGCGGTACCAGAAGACGGCGCAATTCAAGGCCTTCGAAGAGGCGCTTTCCCAGGGGCGCCTGACCGGCGCGACGGCGGACGCCGCGTTCCGGACCTTCGTGGCCGACACATGCCGCATGCTCGACCTGACCTGGCTGGACGGGTACCTGGCCGGCGAACTAGATCGCCAGGCATGGTTTCTGGCCCGGGACAACGGCGCGACGCCCCGCTACTACTGGCGACAGGCTTCTTCGCCCGTCACCGAAGAGCAGAGCCACTGGTCGGGATGGACGCCCATCGACGCACCCATCAGACCCATGATGAGACGGCCTTCGATCGTTTACTTCGCGGGGAAACTGCGTGTCGCGTGGATCGAATGGAGGGAAACGCGGCTGCACGCCGTCCTCGAGGGCGCGATCTGGACATCCGCGAGCACTTCCGGCCCCGTCCAGGCCGAAGCGCACGTACCGCCGCCCGCGCCCCCCTCCAGTAGTCCGCACGCCGATGAAGAGAAAGGCGAAACGGCTCAGGCCGCCTATTTCATGCTTGCATCCCGCAATGACGATGACACATGGGCCATCAACGCCTACCCGCTTGAAGAGTCGCCGCTAGAGAAAGCAAAGCTGCTCAAGGTGCAGTCGCTCGAGCATTTCTGGGTCACCACCTACGAATTTCACGACGAAGAGCATCTCTTCGTAAGAGTGTCCGACTTTGAACGTGACGAACTTACCCTTCGCGACTTTCACATCAATGCGCGACTCGTGGCAAGCACGGACGAGTCCAGCTTCTGGTATCCCAAGGGCGGACCTGGCTATTCCACTCGGGCGCTCCGATATACGACTCGCCCAGGATGGGGGGAAAAGTTGACGGACCCCGGTGTGGACCCCGGCATGCATTTCGTTGGGTCCGCCATTGACGGCAACCTCTACTACGTAGGCGTAGACGCCACGAGGGATCTGGATGCCGTGCGGTTGTACGACGGCGGGAACCTCCATACGGAGTTCCTCGACCTAAAGAAGGGCCAGCGTTACGAAAAGGAAGCACCGACCATGCCAAACTGGTGGCGCTCATATGAAGTCGACCAGACGGGCTATACATCCGGCCCGGTGGCGGTGGAGGTTTTCTTAAAGCATATGGGCTATCTCATGGGCGCGCTCGAAGGCGGGTGGGCCAATATAGATATCGGAACCCGGTCCAGTGCCCTCGCCACCTTTGCGGCACCTCGGCTATTGAAGCGCCTCAATGACGGCGTGAGCCGACTCCTGGACTACGAAACGCAGACGATCGATTACGAGCCCAAGGAGCACGGCACCAAGATGAGGCTGGTCGGAGCAGTCGGGCTCTACCTTTCGGAGATCTTCCTGCACGCGCCGTTTCTCATCGCATCGCGCTTTCTCGACGAGCGGCGCTTCGACGAGGCCGAAGTCTGGCTGCGTTACCTCTTCCGGCCCGACGGCTTTCACGACAGCGCCGGCCATCTGCGAAAAGACACCGCCGGCAACCCACTGTACTGGGGCTATCGCCCGCTGCAGGACGATACCGAAGGTGACACGGCACCTCCCGACACCGACGACCCCGATGTCGTCGCCCGCGCCGAACCACTGAATTACCGGCTTGCGATTTTCCTCCGCTGGATCCGCCTGCTGGTCGAACGCGGCGACGTGGCCTTCCGCGAGCAGACGCGCGACAGTCTGGTCGAAGCGCGACGGTGGTACGTGCAGGCCGCGCAGATGCTCGGGCCGCGGCCTCTTACGCACACCCTCCCCGCCAACCGATGGCCCG
This sequence comes from Luteibacter sp. 329MFSha, assembly GCF_900111665.1. NCBI lineage: Bacteria > Pseudomonadati > Pseudomonadota > Gammaproteobacteria > Lysobacterales > Rhodanobacteraceae > Luteibacter > Luteibacter sp. 329MFSha. The sequence goes on from NZ_FOJE01000001.1 coordinate 1,792,690, forward strand.
ATCCCACCGTCGCCGTGGCCGAGCAGGCCATCAACACGTCGCTCGACGACCTGGACCGCCTGCTGCCGGATCCGGTGGCGCGCGACGAGGCGCCCCGGATGGACCATGTCCGGCTCGCCGACGGCCTGTTCCTCGCCCCCGTGGACAGCGCCACGCTGCACTGGTGGGACGTCGTCGAGCAGCGGCTCTACAACCTGCGGCACGGGCTTTCCATCGACGGCCTGCCGATGCTGTTGCCGCTTTACGAAACGCCTGTCGACCCACGCGAACTGCAGATGCGGCGCGTCGCCGCCGACAGTGGTAGTCCGCTCCCGGGTGCCGGCACGCAGACGACACCGTCGCATCGTTTTCCGGTCCTTCTCGATCGCGCACGGGTCGCCGTGCAGAACCTCATGCCGTTCGGCAGCGGATTGCAGGGCGCGCTGGAACGTCGCGACGGCGACGCGCTCACCGTGCTGCAACAGGCCCACCACACTTCCCTCTTCGAGCTCACCCGCGCGATCCACGAGCGCAACATAGAGTCGATCGAGCGCTCGCTGGAGTCACTGACCGTCAGCAAGCGCGCAGCCCAGGAGCGCGCCGCTCACTTCACTCGCCAGATCGCCACCTACATGCTTCCGGAAGAGATCACGGGCATGGCGCTGCGAACGGCCGGCGGTGCGTCCGCCGTCGCATCGGGTGCAGGCATGGTGCTCGCCGGCGCGCTCGACACGGCCCCCAACATGTTCATAGCCGGCGTCGCGTCTGGCGTGGGCGGCTCGCGCTGGTCGGGCATCCCGATGGGCGTCGCCAACGCGCTGGCCATGGCGGGACAGGCGCTCGAGAGTTCGGCGACGAACATGGAGATGGCGGCGACGTACCGGCGACGCGCCATCGACTGGCAACGCGAGGTCGCCGAAGCGGAAGCAACGCATGCCTCGCTCGAAAAGCAGGAGCTCGCCCAACGCGCCAGTCTCGCCGCCGCGCGGGCGCAGCTGTCGTTGATGGACAGGGAACAGGGCCATGCGCAGGCCGTGCTGGATCTCCTCGGGAGTCGTTTCAGCGCTCGCGCGCTCTACGACTGGCAGGCGAGCCGTCTGAGCACGCTGTACTACCAGCTCTACGACGCCTGCCTCGGCCTCTGCGCGCAGGCTCAGCAGGCCTACGCCTTCGAGACGGGCGACACGGACACCGTCATCAAGCCCGGCGCCTGGGACGACCGCTATCAGGGCCTGCTTGCCGGGGAACACCTCCTGCTCAGCCTGCAACGCCTCGAACAGGCGTGGCTGGAACACGACGCGAGGTGCATGGAAATCGAACGCACCGTGTCGTTGCAGGCGCTTGCGCCCGATGCACGGCTTTCCGAACTGATTGCCCTCGCGAAAATGAACGGCTCGTCGGGCGGAGAGAACCTCGAGCTCTCCTACGAAGACGAGATACTCCGCATCGAGGCGCCCCTGCCTGGCATGAAGCTGGTCGACGACTACCCGGACAACATGGGCGTCGGTAGCGAACGACGCATCAAATCGATCGCGGTGACGCTGCCGGCCCTGCTGGGGCCGTACGAGGACGTGCGCGCGGTATTGAGCTACACCGGAGAATATGCGTCGACGCTGCCGGCAGGCTGTTCCGCGGTGGCCGTGTCGCGCGGCCTGGCCGACAGCGGGCAATTCGTCCTCGACTTCAACGACGGACGCTACCTGCCGTTCGAAGGCATCCCTGTCAACGGTAAAGGGACATTCGCGCTGAGCTTTCCGGACACCGCACAGCGGCCGCAGACAACGCTGCTCGACAGCATCACCGACATCATCCTGCACATCCGTTACACCGCGCGTCAGGGGGCGGGCCCGTGATGGCTCAGAAGTGCACGAACAACACGGCGGCGATGCCGAGCGCCAGCAGCGCCGCGGTGAGAATGAGCCACCAGACCTCGCCGCCTCGTGACGGCTCGACCGGGGCGGTCGCCGTGTCCGCTTCAGGCTCCGCGACGACCGGGACGGGTTCCGCCGTCCAGCCGGGCCCATCGACGATGAACCGGTGCGCGGCGATGCCGATCTGGTCGCCGGGCTGCACGGACGTGCGCACGATCTTGACGCCATTGACGCGCACGGCATGGCGGGCCGGAACGCGCGACGCGTCGAGCACGAGTTCGTCGCCGTCCCAGGACAGGGTAAGCAGCGCGGGATCGTTGCCCGGCAGCTCGAGCGGCAGCGCGCCGTGCGTCGAGCCCAGTTCGAGACGATCGCCCACCGCGACCACGCGGCCCGAGAGCGGACCCGCGACGGGGCGCAACGCCACCGTGCAGCGCGACTCGGTGGGCGCGAGCGTTTCGCGTGCGTCGAGGTCGGCATCGTCGCGCAGGAGCATGCGGCAGTCGCCGAGCGAGAGGCTGTCGCCCGGCCGGAGCAGCGCGCGCTCGCGCACGGGGCGCGCATTGACGTACACGCGGCCGGCATCCGGCGACACGGAAAGCACGAGGCCGCGACGGTCCCGCTGGATGGTGACGTGGCGCGCGGCGACCTGGGGCTCGGACACCACGAGGTCGTTGTCGTCCCCGCGGCCGATCGTGAGCACGGGTCGTGACCAGTGGAAATCACCGCGAGCCGAGCTGACGAATTCGATGCGCATGGAGGAACCGGGACGTTGACGACACGACTTTAGCAGAGTGCGGTATCTGTTTGAACGCAAAGGTGTACGCATCATGCACGTCCGCCGCTGCTAGACTCCCGCCTTTTCCAGCCGCGAGGAGTCCACGATGGCGAAGATCGATATCCGCCGCCCGCATGGCAAGACGGTCGCCGAGGCCCGTGCCGTCGTCGACGCCGTGGCGAGCCGCATGAACGAGAAGCTCGGTACCGAAGGCGGCTGGCAGGGCGACACCTACGTCTTCGCGCGTTCGGGCGTGAAAGGCGCGATCGCCGTCTCCGCGGCCGACGTCCACGTCACCGCCGAGCTGGGCATGCTGCTGACGCCGATGAAGGGCATGATCGAGAACGAGATCCGCCAGAAGCTCGACGAGAAGTTCGCCTGAGCCACCGCCCCGCCCGGCCTCGCCGGGTGGCCTGATCCCAGCCCCTGTGCCATAATAGGGGACTTATGCGGCCACTCCGGCCGTTCATCCGACCCGGAACACATGGCAAAAGACGACGTCATCGAAATGGAAGGCACGGTCCAGGAGACCCTGCCCAACACCATGTTCCGCGTGCAGCTCGAGAACGGGCACGTCATCACCGCCCATATCTCCGGTCGCATGCGCAAGCATTACATCCGCATCCTCACGGGCGACAAGGTGAAGGTCGAAATGACCCCTTACGACCTCACGAAGGGTCGCATCACCTATCGCATGAAGTAAGGCGCGCTTCGCGCCGGCTTCGCCGGAACACGAAAAAAGCCGCGGCATTGCCGCGGCTTTTTTCGTTGCTGTTGTAGGAGCGGACCTGGCCGCGACCGCTTTTCGCGCCAGTCCGGAATCTGGCGCGCCAGCTCCGGGGTTCGGCGAGAAGCCGTCGCGGCCAGGTCCGCTCCTACAACCTTACGCCTCCGCCGTCGCCGGCTCCGCCGACTCCGTCTCGACGTGCAGCTCGTCGCCATCGACCGACAGGGTCACCTTGCCGCCTTCGGCCAGCTTGCCGAAGAGCAGCTCGTCGGCCAGCGCGCGCTTCACCTTGTCCTGGATCACGCGAGCCATCGGGCGGGCACCCATCTGCGGGTCGAAGCCGTGCTCGGCCAGCCAGCGGCGGGCCTCCGGCGTCACATCCACCGCCACCTTCTTCTCGGCCAGCTGGGCTTCCAGCTCGATCAGGAACTTGTCGACCACGCGCAGGATGTGGTCGAAGTCCAGGGCATTGAACTGGACGATGGCGTCCAGACGGTTGCGGAACTCCGGCGTGAACAGGCGGCGGATCGTCTCCATCGCGTCCAGCGTGTGGTTCTGCTTGACGAAGCCGATGCCGCGACGCGACGCCAGCTGCGCCCCCGCGTTCGTGGTCATCACGATGATCACGTTCTTGAAGTTCGCCTCACGGCCGTTCGTGTCCGTCAGCACGCCCCGATCCATGACCTGGAGCAGGATGTTGTAGACGTCCGGATGGGCCTTCTCGATCTCGTCGAGCAGCAGCACGCAATGCGGATGCTTGGTGATCTGCTCGGTCAGCAGGCCACCCTGGTCGAAACCGACGTACCCCGGAGGGGCACCGACCAGGCGCGACACCGAATGCGCCTCCATGTACTCGGACATGTCGAAGCGGACCATCTCGATGCCCAGCTGCATCGCGAGCTGACGTGTGACCTCCGTCTTGCCGACGCCCGTGGGGCCGGCGAGCAGGAAGCTGCCGATCGGCTTCGACGGATCGCCGAGACCCGAGCGGGCCATCTTGATCGACGACGCGAGCGCCTCGATCGCACCGTCCTGGCCGAACACGACCATCTTGAGGTTGCGCTCAAGGTTGCGCAGGACATCGCGATCCGAGGCCGAGACCTGCTTGGCCGGAATGCGCGCCATCTTGGCGACGATGTACTCGATCTCGGGCACGTCGACCTTGCCGGTACGCTCGTCTTCCGGCAGCAGGCGTTGGCGGGCACCGGCCTCGTCGATCACGTCGATGGCCTTGTCCGGGAGCAGGCGGTCGGGGATGTGCTTGACCGACAGGTCGACCGCGGCACGCAGGGCCTCACCCGTGTATTCCACGGAGTGATGCTCTTCGAAACGCGTCTTCAGACCCTTCAGGATCTCGATCGAATCGGCCACGGTGGGCTCGACCACGTCGATCTTCTGGAAGCGACGGGCCAGGGCGCGGTCCTTCTCGAAGACGCCGCGGAACTCCTGGAACGTCGTCGAGCCGATGCAGCGCAGCTCGCCCGAGGCCAGCATGGGCTTGATCAGGTTCGAGGCATCCATCGTGCCGCCCGACGCCGAACCCGCACCGATGATGGTGTGGATCTCGTCGATGAACAGGATGGCGTTCGGCTGCTTCTTCAGCTGGCCGATGACCGCCTTCAGACGCTTCTCGAAGTCGCCGCGATACTTCGTGCCAGCGACCAGCGCGCCGAGATCGAGCGACCAGATCGTGCAGTCTTCCAGCACTTCCGGCACCTGCCCTTCCACGATGCGCTTGGCCAGGCCCTCGGCCAGGGCGGTCTTGCCCACGCCGGCCTCGCCCACGTAGAGCGGGTTGTTCTTGCGGCGGCGGCAGAGCACCTGGATGGTGCGCTCCACCTCGTCCTGGCGGCCGATGAGGGGATCGATCTTGCCCTGAATGGCGAGCTCGTTCAGGTTCGAGGCGTATTCGCTCAGGGGGTTGCCCTTGCCCTCGCCGCCTTCCTCGCCGTCACGCTCGGCATTCGGGGCCGCGGCTGCCGATTCGTCGCCGATCTTGGCGATGCCATGCGAGATGTAATTGACGACGTCGAGGCGCGTGATCTCCTGCTGGTGCAGGAAATACACGGCGTGGGAATCCTTCTCGCCGAAGATCGCCACGAGGACGTTGGCGCCCGTGACTTCCTTACGGCCCGACGACTGGACGTGGTACACGGCGCGCTGGAGCACGCGCTGGAAGCCCAGCGTGGGCTGGGTGTCGCGCTCGTCGCCGGCCGGCAGCACCGGCACGGTTTCGGCGATGATCCGCTGCAGATCGGCCGCGAGGCGCGGCAGATCGACGCCACATGCCCGCAGGGCGGACAGGGCGGAGGTGTTCTCCGTGAGGGCGAGCAGCAGATGCTCCACGGTCATGAATTCGTGGCGCTGCTCGCGGGCCTGCTTGTAGCAGTGTCCAATGGTGACTTCGAGATCCTTGCTGAACATAACGGACCGTCTCCGATAGCTGTGGGCGGCGGGGACCAGCCCCTGTCGATGCCGCATGAACTCCAGATGGGGTATCGGCTACATCTTTTCCATAGTGCACAAAAGCGGGTGCTGATGAGACCGGGAGTACTCGTTGACCTGAGTCACCTTCGTTTCTGCCACCTCCCGGGTGAATACGCCGCAGACGCCCTTGCCACGGGTGTGGACATGGAGCATCACCTGGACCGCCCGTTCCTGGTCCATGCCGAAGAAGCTGCGCAATACCTCGATCACGAAATCCATGGGCGTGAAGTCGTCGTTCAGCAGGACGACCTGGAACAGCGGCGGCCGTGCGGTTTCGGGACGGGTCGTCTCGACGGCAAGGCCGTGTCCGCGCTCGCTTTCCTGATCGTGTTCGTGTTCTTGGGACATTAATTCGGAACCTTCGGTACGCGATTCGTTTATACACCGGAAACCGACCGTCCTTCCGGGTCGATTTCCACAGGTGATGGCACAATATGCCTTTTTCCAGAGCCACCTACGCCATAAAGCCGATGTCCCAGCCTGCCTCCGCCAGCGAATCCGTGTGGTGCCCCCGGGCCACCGTCGCCTGCGTCATCGCACGCGGCGATCGCTTCCTCATCGTGGAGGAGGACATCGGCGGGCGTATCGCGTACAACCAGCCGGCCGGCCACCTCGATCCGGGCGAAACGCTGCAGGCCGCCGCCGTGCGCGAGACGCTCGAGGAAACCGGCCACCATGTCGCGCTCGACGCCTTCCTCGGCGTCTGGCAGTGGATGAGTCCCGAGCACGGCGAACAGGTGCTGCGCTTCGCCTTCGCGGGCCACGTGCTGTCGCACGATGTCGACCGCCCGCTCGACACCGGCATCCAGCGTGCCCTGTGGCTGCGCCGCGACGAGGTCGAGGCGCTGGGCGACCGCCTGCGCACGCCGCTGGTGCTGTCGGCCATCGACGCCTGGCTCGACGGCCGCCGCCTGCCGCTCGACGTCGTGTCGAGCCTGCTCCCGGGGGCTGGCGCGTGAAGGTGATCCTCGGCGTTTCCGGTGGCGTGGACTCCTCGGTCGCGGCCCTCCTACTCCAGCAGGCGGGACACAAGGTCGAAGGCATGTTCATGCAGAACTGGGAAGAAGACGACCGCTCGGGTCCCTGCACCACCGACGAGGATCGCAAGGACGCCGTCGCCGTCTGCGGCCGGCTCGGCATCCCCTTCCATGCGCGGAACTTCGCCGGGGAATACTGGGACGGCGTGTTCGCGTATTTTCTTGCGGAGTACGCCGCCGGCCGCACGCCGAATCCCGACGTGCTGTGCAATCGCGAGATCAAGTTCAAGACGTTCCTCGACCACGCGCAGGCGCTCGGCGCGGAGAAGATCGCGACGGGTCACTACGCGCGCGTCGATTTCCGCGACGGTCGTTACCGCCTGCTGCGCGCGGTCGACGCGGCGAAGGACCAGAGCTACTTCCTCCACGCGCTCGGACAGAAGCAGCTCGCGGCGACGTTGTTCCCGGTCGGCGAGATCGAAAAACCGCGCGTGCGCGAGATGGCCCGCGACGCCGCCCTGCCCACCCACGCGAAGAAGGATTCGACCGGCATCTGCTTCATCGGCGAGCGAGATTTCCGCGCTTTCCTGTCGCAGTACCTCCCCGCGAAGCCCGGCGCGATGGTGGATCCCGATGGCCGCGTCATCGGCGAACACCAGGGCGTGATGTATTACACGCTGGGCCAGCGCAACGGGCTGGGCATCGGCGGCCGGGCCGACGCGCCCAACGAGCCGTGGTACGTCGTCGGCAAGGACGTCGCCGGCAACACGCTGATCGTGGCGCAGGGCGGCGAGAACCGCTGGCTTCAATCGACGCGCCTGCACGCCACCGACGCCACCTGGGTCGCCGGGGAACCCCCGGCGCTGTCGTTCCGCTGCACGGCGAAGACGCGCTACCGCCAGGCCGACCAGGCATGCACGGTCGAGGTTCGCGGCGACACGCTGGACGTCGTCTTCGACGAACCGCAGCGCGCCGTGACGCCTGGCCAGTCCGTGGTGCTCTACGACGGCGAGGCCTGCCTCGGCGGCGCGGTGATCGCCGCCACCGACGCGCCCTATGGCGGGCTCGTCGCATGAACCACCCCACCCCCTTCCTCCCAGGCTTTCCGCATGAATGAAGAACGCGTCCTCGCCCTCGCCGGCGTCTTCCAGGGCGCCGCGCTGGCGCAGCAGCTCGCCAGCGAGGGCCGCTGCGACGAAGCGCAGTACGAGGCGAGCCTCGCCAGCGTGTTCCGGATCGACGCGGATTCGGTCGCCGCGGTGTACGGCGGGGTCTCGGGCGTGCGGCGCGGCCTGCGCACGCTGGTCGACCAGTTCGAGGACCAGACCCGCGACGTCGCGGTGATGCGCATGGCGATCACCGTGCTGCGGCTGGAGCGTTCGCTTTCGCGGAACCGCGCCCTGCTCGATCGCCTGCGGGAGGGCATCGTCGCCACCCAGCGGCAGGTCGAGCATTTCGGCCTTGGCCACCCCAACGTGTCGGCCCGGCTCGCGGAACTCTATTCGTCCACGCTCTCGACGCTGAAACCGCGCGTGATGGTCACCGGCACGCCCGCCCATCTCCAGCAGAAGACGAACGTCGATCGCGTCCGCGCCGCGCTGCTCGCCTCCGTGCGCTCCGCGGTGCTCTGGCACCAGATCGGCGGCCGTCAGTGGCAGTTGCTGATCTCGCGCCGGCAGTGCGCGATGCTGGCCCGGGGGCTCCTCACGGGATCGACCCTCGACGACGGCGGCTGAAGCCGCGGCCTGTCTACCGGAGGGTGGGAGCCGATCGCATCGGCGATTCAACCCGCCGCGGCGTCCAGCCCCGGAATCGCCTCGGCCAGCGCGCGCAGCAGGTCGCCGAACCGCGCGAGGTCCTCGCGCCACGGCGTGGCGCTGCGCCAGAACAGCGCGATGTGCCGCCCGGGCCGCGCGCCGTCCACCGCCGCGAGGACCACGTTCGGGATGGAGCCGAGGCGGTCGTGCGCCAGGATCGGCACGAGGGTATAGCCGCCGCGCAGCGCCACCAGCGTGGCCAGGCTCTCCAGGCTGAGATCCTGGATGCGCTCGGGCCGCGCCGAGCCGGTCATGCCCAGGTCGGACATGCCGTTGCCGTGGCTTTCGGTCATCAGCGTGGCGTCGGCGGCGTCCAGGTCCGCCAGCGCCATCGACGGCCGGTGTGCCAGGGGATGCCCCCGGTGCAACAGCAACTCGTAGGGCTCGAAGAACAGCGCGGTCTCGTCCAGCCCCGTCACCGACGCGGTGGGCGGCGCCAGCACCGCGTCCAGCTCGCCCTCCTGCAGCCGGCGCAGCAGGCCGCGCGGCTTGCCTTCGGAAATGGTCAGCCGGGCCCCGGGAAACCGCTGCGGGAACGGTTCGATGAAATGCGGCAGGAGGTACGGGCCCAGCGTGGACGGCACGCCGAGCCGCAGCTCGCCTCCGAAGGCGACGTCGCCGGCGCGGGCGGCGTGCTCGAGGTGCTCGGCCGAGGCCAGCACCTCTTCTATATAGCCAAGCAGGCGTTGACCGCTGGCGGTGGGCACCACGCGGCGGCCGCCGCGCTCGAACAGGGGCACTCCGAGGGCCTGCTCCACCTTCTGCACCTGGTGGGACAGCCCGGACGGGCTGATGTACATGGCGCGCGCGGCGCTGTTGAAGCTGCCTTCACGCGCCACCGCCTGCACCAGCGCCAGGTCGCGCAGCGAGACCGACGACAGGGCCATCGAAATCATCGAACGCTGCATGCCATCAAATACGTTTGCGCCCATGGACCGCCGCCCTCATCCTTTTGCCGCCCCGATTCCAGCGCGGCCAGCCCGTCGAACCGGCATTCTAGCCGGGACCCGTCTCACGACGGTCGCACGGCGGCGCCGGACTGCGCGATAATCGACGCCTTTGGACGGCCCGCCTCCGGTCCGTCCGGCCTCCCCAGCAAAGAACGTCACGCCAGGAGTACAGCATGAAAGACTCGTTCTCGGTACGAGACAGCATCGAAGTCAACGGCAAGCGCCACAGCATCGCCAGCCTGGCCAAGTTCGGCGAGAAGTTCGACATCAAGCGCCTGCCCTTCTCGATGAAGATCCTCCTCGAGAACCTGCTCCGCCAGGAAGACGGCGTGAACGTCACCTCGAAGGAAATCGAGGCCGTCGCGCAGTGGGACGCCAAGGCCGAGCCGGATACCGAAATCTCCTTCATGCCCGCCCGCGTGGTCCTCCAGGACTTCACCGGCGTGCCCTGCGTGGTCGACCTCGCGGCGATGCGCGACGCCGTCGCGAAGCTCGGCGGCGACCCGAACCGCATCAACCCGCTCGCCCCCGCCGAACTGGTCATCGACCACTCGGTGCAGGTCGACGCCTTCGGTTCCGAGTCGGCCCTCGAGAAGAACGTCGAGATCGAGTTCGAGCGCAACCAGGAGCGCTACTCGTTCCTGCGCTGGGGCCAGAAGGCCTTCAACAACTTCAAGGTCGTGCCGCCGCGCACGGGCATCGTCCACCAGGTGAACCTCGAGAACCTGGCGCGCGTCGTGTTCGTCAACGATCAGAACGGCGAGTCGTTCGCGTACCCGGACAGCGTCTTCGGCACCGATTCGCACACGACGATGATCAACGGCATCGGCGTGCTCGGCTGGGGCGTGGGCGGCATCGAGGCCGAGGCCGCGATGCTCGGCCAGCCGTCGTCCATGCTGATCCCGCAGGTCGTCGGTTTCCGCCTCACCGGCAAGCTGTCGGAAGGCGTGACCGCCACCGACCTCGTGCTGACCGTCACTCAGATGCTGCGCAAGCTCGGCGTCGTCGGCAAGTTCGTGGAGTTCTTCGGCAATGGCCTGCAGAACCTGCCGCTCGCCGACCGCGCCACGATCGCCAACATGGCCCCGGAATACGGCGCCACCTGCGGCATCTTCCCGATCGACCAGGAAGCCATTAACTACCTGCGCCTGTCGGGCCGCGACGAAGCGCAGATCGCGCTGGTCGAGACCTACGCCAAGGCCCAGGGCCTGTGGCACGACGCGAATTCGCCGGAGCCGGAATTCACCACCGTGCTCGAACTCGACCTCGCCGACGTCAAGCCGTCGCTCGCGGGTCCGAAGCGTCCGCAGGACCGCGTCCTGCTCGAAGGCGTGCAGCAGAGCTTCCTCGACGTCGTCGGCCCGCTCACGGCCAACCGCAAGACGAAGAACGGCGACACCTCGCGCTTCAGCAACGAAGGCGGCGGCACGGCCATCGGCAACGAAACGAACGCCATCACCGAGGAAGGCGTGCTCGTCGAGAAGGACGGCAAGAGCTTCCGCATCAACGACGGCTCGGTGGTCATCGCCGCCATCACCTCGTGCACCAACACCTCCAACCCGGCCGTGATGCTCGCCGCCGGCCTGGTCGCGAAGAAGGCCGCCGCGCGTGGCCTGACGTCCAAGCCGTGGGTCAAGCCTTCGCTCGGCCCGGGCTCGCTGGTCGTCACCGAATACCTCAAGAAGACCGGCCTCCTCGAGGAACTCGAGAAGGTCAACTTCTACGTCGTCGGCTACGGCTGCACCACCTGCATCGGCAACTCCGGTCCGCTGCCGGCCGAGATCAGCAAGGGCATCGCCGAGGGCGACCTCGCCGTGGCGTCCGTGCTCTCCGGCAACCGCAACTTCGAAGGCCGCGTGCATCCGGAAGTGAAGATGAACTACCTGGCCTCGCCGCCGCTGGTGGTCGCCTACGCGCTGGCCGGCACGCTGAACATCGACCTCACCAAGGACGCGATCGGCGTGGGCAGCGACGGCCAGCCGGTCTACCTGAAGGACATCTGGCCGAGCAACCAGGAAATCTCCGACCTCATCGCTGGCGCGATCAGCCCGGAGATGTTCAAGGGCGCGTACGCCGACGTCTTCAAGGGCGACAGCCGCTGGAACCAGATCGCCTCGCCGGATGGCCAGACGTACGCGTGGGACGATTCCACGTACATCAAGAACCCGCCCTACTTCGACGGCATGTCCGCCGAGGCCGGCACGATCGAAGACATCCACGGCGCGCGCGCCATGGGCATCTTCGGCGACTCGATCACCACCGACCACATCTCGCCGGCCGGTTCGATCAAGAAGGACAGCCCGGCGGGCCGCTTCCTGATCTCCAAGGGCGTGGAGCCGAAGGACTTCAACTCCTACGGTTCGCGTCGCGGCAACGACGACGTCATGGTCCGTGGCACGTTCGCCAACATCCGCATCAAGAACCTGATGCTCGACGGCGTCGAGGGTGGCTACACGAAGTACATCCCGACGGGCGAGCAGATGGCGATCTACGACGCCGCCATGAAGTACAAGGCCGACGGTACGCCGCTGGTCGTGCTGGCCGGCAAGGAATACGGCACCGGGTCGTCGCGCGACTGGGCGGCGAAGGGCACGCTGCTCCTGGGCGTCAAGGCGGTCATCGCGGAGAGCTTCGAGCGCATCCACCGTTCCAATCTGGTCGGCATGGGCGTGCTGCCCTGCCAGTTCCTCGACGGCGAGAACGCGCAGACGCTCGGCCTGAAGGGTGACGAGGTGTTCGACATCACCGGCCTGGAAGGCGGCGAGTCGAAGCGCGCGACGGTGAAGGCCACGCGTCCGGACGGCACCAGCAAGGAGTTCACCGTGAAGGTGCTGCTGCTGACCCCGAAGGAGCGCGAGTTCTTCCGCCACGGCGGCATCCTGCAGTACGTGCTGCGCCAGCTGGCGAAGGCGGCCTGATAGCCGACCGACGAAACGCCCCGGGAAACCGGGGCGTTTTTTTTCGTCCGGGCGCCAGGGGAGTTACAGCGCGCGCTTCCACGTCGCGGTGAAGCATCGCCAGTCGCCGCCCTCCCTGCGCCAGCCCGTCTCGACGACGTACGCCCCGGCGTTCTCGGGCAACACACCCGCTCCCGCCGTCAGCGTCACCGTGAACGTGGCGGTCATCCGCTCGCCGCGACGGTCCACGTCGACGGGCCCCATGAGCACGTGCACCTTCTGGCCGCGCAGCGCGAACACCCGCACGAGATTCGCGAGCGAACGCCGGTCGAGCTGCCCTGCGTTGCCGTCGAAATCCTCGGTGAGCGCAGCGACCGTGTCGCCCGCCTTGCCCCCCTCCGCGGCCTCCGCCGTCGCGGCGATGGCGTCGCGAACGCGCGTCTCGTCCGGCGCATGGCGGCATCCGCCCAGCCCCGCGAGCGCGAGCGACATCGCCACCGCCGCCACCTTCCACATACCGTATTTGCCCATGTTTTTTCCCGTTGCAATGCGGCTTGCCGCTATACGCGGGCGTATGCTCCAATGCCGCGATCGTACGACGGCGAGCGCCGTGCGAATGTCACTTTCTGGAGTCCGTCCGATTCATGAGCATTGAGCGTCCGTGGCTTGACCATTACCCGGCCGGCATTCCCGCCGACATCGACGTCAACGCGTACCGCTCCGTGGCGGCCGTCTTCGAAGAGTCCTTTGAGAAATTTCGCGACCGCCCCGCGTTCTCGAACTTCGGCAAGGTCCTCACGTACGGTCAGGTCGACGAACTTTCCCGCGCCTTCGCCGGCTACCTCTCCGGCGAGCTGGGCCTGAAGAAAGGCGACCGCCTGGCGATCATGCTGCCCAACCTGCTGCAGTATCCGATCGCGCTGTTCGGTGCGCTTCGCCTCGGCCTGACGGTAGTGAACACGAATCCGCTGTACACGACGCGCGAACTGCATCACCAACTAGAAGACTCGGGCGCGAAAGCGCTGCTGGTCCTCGACAACTTCGCCGCCACGGCGGAGAAGGCGCTCGACGGCACCAAGGTGCAGAACGTCATCACGACGGCCGTCGGCGACATGGTGGGCTTCCCGAAGGGCAACATCATCAACTTCGTGGTGAAGACCGTCCGCAAGGAAGTCCCGCCGTTCCGCCTGCCGAAGGCCGTCCGCTTCCGCGACGCCCTCTCGCGCGGCAAGGCGCACGCGCTGCCGTCGGTGCAGATCGACCACGACGACCTCGCGTTCCTGCAGTACACGGGCGGCACGACGGGCGTGGCCAAGGGCGCCATGCTCACGCATCGCAACATGGTCGCGAACATGCTGCAGACGCGGCCTTGGGTCGCGGGCCATGCCACGCCGGGCGCGGAAACCGTGATCACCGCGCTGCCCCTGTACCACATCTTCTCGCTGACCGTGAACTGCCTGATCTTCACGAGCCTCGGCGGCCTCAACCACCTGATCACGAACCCGCGCGACATGAAGGGCTTCGTCAAGGAGCTTCGCGCCACGAAGTTCACCGCGATCACGGGCGTCAACACGCTGTTCAACGGCCTCCTCAACACGCCGGGCTTCGATCAGGTCGACTTCTCGCACCTGCACCTGTCGATGGCGGGCGGCATGGCGCTGCAGCGCGCGGTCGCCGAGCGCTGGAAGAATGTCACGGGCAAGCCGATCATCGAAGGTTACGGCCTGACGGAAACTTCGCCGGTCGCCTTCGCGAATCGCGTCGACATCACCGACTACACGGGGTCCATCGGCTTCCCGATTCCCGGCACCGATGCGCAGATCCGTGGCGACGATGGCGCGGTACTGCCGATCGGCGAGGTGGGCGAGCTGTGCATCCGCGGCCCGCAGGTGATGAAGGGCTACTGGAGCCAGCCGGACGAAACCGCGAAGGTGCTCGACGCCGACGGCTGGCTGCGCACCGGCGACATCGCGCGCATGGATCCGACCGGCCAGGCGTTCATCGTCGATCGCAAGAAGGACATGATCCTCGTCTCGGGGTTCAACGTGTACCCGAACGAGATCGAGGACATCGTCATGCGCCACCCGGGCGTGGCGGAAGTGGCGGCCGTCGGCGTCGACGACGAGCACTCCGGCGAGGTGGTGAAGCTGTTCGTGGTCCGCAAGGATCCGTCGCTCACGGTGGAGGCGCTCAAGGAGTACTGCCGCGAGAACCTCACCGGCTACAAGCGTCCGAAGCAGATCGAGTTCCGCGACGCGCTGCCGAAGACCAACGTCGGCAAGATCCTGCGCCGCGAACTGCGCGACGAAGAGCGGAAAAAAGCGAAGGCCTGACGGGAGCTCCCCACCCTCGGGTGGGAGCGCCGCTATTCGTCGTGCCACGCCTCGAGCGTGTCGGCATAGCCGCCGAGCAGCTCCCAGAGCGAAGCCTGCTTGTCCTCGGGAATGAGCGTGTAGGCCATGCCGATCTGCCGCGCGGAGACGCGGGCGACCGACGCCTCGAGGTGGATGTGCAGGTCGTGGCCGAAGATCATGTCGAGGATCCAGGTCTGCCCCGGTTCGCCGCGCCAGCCGAGCGGACGGCGCAGCAGCGCGCCGGTCGCCGAGATGTCGACCAGGTCGGTCGGGTGCGCCTCGCCGCCACGGCTCATCAGCACCGCCGTCTGTACCCGCATGCGGGCATGGCGATAGCGCGTATTCGCGTCGTCCTTGTCACTCGACATCACGTCCTCCACCCAACCTGTCATTCGGTCCCTGCCCGTGCCTGGCATGGCCGCACCTCGTCGCCTTACCTTCCGTGTCACAAACGGACACATTAGCGCAGTCCCGGTGCCACATGCCGCCGTCTGCGTTCATTCGCTGCCGCGCGTCTTCAGTACGCCGGCGCGGACCAGCGCCCCGGCGCCGAAGCGACCGTTGATCATGTCCTGTACGCCGTCGGAGCGCTTGTCCGAAGCGGGCGCCGCGAACATGTCCTGCTGCTCGTCGCCGCGCCGGGCGTCGAACCCCGACAACGTGACGCCCAGCAGGCGAAGCCTCGGCCTGGGATGCTGGTTCCACCAGACCTGAAGCAAGCGCCGTGCCACGGCATAGATGTCGGGCGTGGCGTTGCCCGGCACCGGCATCTGGGCCTGCCGGCTATGGGTCACGAAGGGCGGCTCGCGCAGCTTCACCGACACCGTGCGCGCGTCGACGCCACGGCCCCGCGCCCTGGCCCCCACCTTTTCGCACTGCCGCAGCAGCCAGGCCTCCGCGATCGCCAGTTCCTCGAGGTCGTATTCGAACGTCCATTCCGAACCGATCGAGACTTCCGGGGCGTCGGTCACCACCGGCCGGCGATCTTCTCCGCGGCACAGCTCCCGCAATTGCGCGGCATGGCGTTCGCCGACGGCCCGGTTCAGCCGCCAGGCGTCCGAGCGGACGAGGTCGCCGATCGTACGGATGCCGGCTTTCTGCAGGGCCTCCTCGGCCACCTTGCCCACGGTCCACATGCGGCCGACCGGCAGCGGATCGAGGTATCCGCGCACGTCCTCCGGCGCGATGGCGAGGAAGCCGTCGGGCTTGGACAGCTCGCTGGCCAGCTTGGCGAGCAGCTTGTTGTGCGACATCCCCACCGACGCGTTGAGGCCGGTCCGCTCCCGGATCGTGTCCTTCACCCAGCGCCCGATCGCCTCCATGGAATGGAACAGGCGCAGGCTGGCGGTGACGTCGAGGAACGCCTCGTCGAGCGACAGCCCCTCGATCATCGGGGTGACCTCGGCGAACACGCCGAACACGACGGCGGAGATCGCGGCGTAGCGGTCGTGCCGGGGGAAAATGTAGACGCCGTCCGGACAGCGCCGGCGGGCTTCCGAGGTGGCCATGGCCGAGCGGACGCCGTACTTCCGCGCCTCGTAGTTCGCCGTGGAGACGACGCCCCGGCGGCCGAGGCCCGCCACGATCACGGGCTTGCCGACCAGGGAGGGATCGTCCAGCTCTTCCACGGACGCGTAGAACGCGTCCATGTCGACGTGGATGATGGCTCGCTGACCCGGCTGCATGCCCTCTATTGTGCCGCAAGGGCATGCCGCCGGGCGGCCCGGCCGCTGGACTTGCGCAGGCGCAGGCGATACCCTGTATGTCAATCGGGTGAACTTTTTTCGGGCGTCGCGCCCTCACCGGTCCCTTTCACGGACCGGCCGCGCTCTGCTCCCGACGTTCCTTCACAGACGGTGACCCTCCTGGGGTGTCCAGTGGCCTGCCCTTCGCTCGTCGGCGACGATGCGTGGCAAGCGCGGACGAGGTGGCGGTACAGCCGCCGGACGGCATCGATTGTTGCGTTCCTGGTCGCACTCGCGACCCTTCTGACGTGTGCCGATGACTAACGAGACAACCGACGTCCAGGTGGTCGAAAAAACTCAGGGTGCCTTCGCAGGCATCCCGCAGCAGCAGGAAATGCCTCTCGCGCTGGTGCGCGGGCAGCCTGTGCTGCAGATGCCGCAGGATCTCTACATCCCGCCGGACGCGCTCGAAGTCATCCTCGAATCGTTCGAAGGGCCGCTGGACCTGCTGCTGTACCTGATCCGCAGGCAGAACCTCGACATCC
This sequence comes from Luteibacter sp. 329MFSha, assembly GCF_900111665.1. NCBI lineage: Bacteria > Pseudomonadati > Pseudomonadota > Gammaproteobacteria > Lysobacterales > Rhodanobacteraceae > Luteibacter > Luteibacter sp. 329MFSha. The sequence continues at coordinate 1,809,757 of NZ_FOJE01000001.1, forward strand.
TCGACATCCCTGTCGCCGAGATCACCCGGCAGTACATGGACTACATCGACATGATGCGCGAGGTGATGCGGCTGGAGCTGGCGGCGGAATACCTGCTGATGGCCGCGATCCTCGCGGAGATCAAGTCCAGGCTGCTGCTGCCCCGGCCGCCGGCCGAGGAAGGGCTCGAGGAGGATCCCCGCGCCGAACTCGTTCGTCGCCTGCAGGAGTACGAACGCTTCAAGAAGGCCGCGGCGGACATCGAGGAACTGCCCCGGCTGGAACGCGACACCACGGTGGTCCACGCCTTCGTCGGCGAGCACAACGTGGTCCGCGTGCCGCCACCGCTCGATCTGAAGGAACTGCTGCTCGCGCTCAAGGATGTGCTCAACCGCGCGGATCTGTTCACGCACCATGCGATCCAGCGCGAACCGCTCAGCGTGCGCCAGCGCATGGGCGACCTGCTCGGCTCGCTCGGCGAAACCGGCGGCTTCCACCGCTTCGAAACATTGTTCGACGTCACCGAGGGCCGGCTCGGCGTCGTGGTCACCTTCCTCGCCATGCTCGAACTGGCTAAGGAAATGCTCATCGAGATCGTTCAGGAAGAGGCCCTCGGGCCGATCTACCTGAAGACCAAGGTACACACGGAGGCCGCGCCGGAAGAAGCGCTCGCCTGACGGCCCCGCGAAGGGGCACGACACCGGGACGTCGCGGAAGCGATCCTCCCGCGTACGAACCGACCTGACCGCGCCAGACGGGCGCGGCACACATAGGCCTATGCAACCCGAACAACTCAAACCCATCGTGGAAGCGGCGCTCCTGGCGTCGACCCAGCCGATGACGATCGCGCAGTTGAAGGCGATCTTCGGCGAGGACGAAGAGGTCGGTACGGACGAACTGAAGCAGACGCTCGACGCGCTCGCGGCGGATTGCGAGGGGCGCGGCGTCGAGTTGCTCGAGGTCGCCTCGGGCTGGCGCTACCAGGTGCGCCGCGAGGTGCACGGCTGGGTGTCGCGGATGTGGGCCGAGAAGCCGAGCCGCTACTCGCGCGCCCTGCTCGAGACGCTCGCGCTGATCGCCTACCGCCAGCCGATCACCCGCCCGGAAATCGAGCAGATCCGCGGTGTGGTCGTTTCCTCGAACATCATCAAGACCCTGGAAGAACGCGAGTGGATCCGCGTGGTGGGTTACCGCGACGTGCCGGGCAAGCCCGCCCTGTTCGGTACCACCCGCCTCTTCCTCGACTACTTCAACCTGAAGTCGCTGGACGCGCTGCCCCCGCTGTCCGAGATCCGCGACCTCGACGAGCTCAACCCGCAGATGCGCCTCGAAGGCGACGCGGTGCCGCCGGCGGCGCGGGCCGCGATGCCTGACGAAGGCACCGGCGAAAGTTCCACGAATACCGAAGACGACGATGATGTCGTGGCGCGGTCCACGACGATCGAAGACACCGCCGCCCCGATCGACGCCGCCGAAGGCGACGCGAGCGGGGCCGCGAACCAGCTGCCAGACGGCGACGATGTCGCCGCGGCTTCCCCCACTGCCGATGAGGCAGAGAACCCCGAAGGCGACGTCGAAGACGACGCCGAGAAAGATACCGAGGAGTCACGCGCATGAATGCGCCCCAGCGATCCCTGCTCACCCTGAAGCGCGGCGGCGGCGACGCCACCGAATCCACCGCCCAGCTTGAAGAGCGCCTGCACAAGGTGCTCGCCAACGCCGGACTCGGCTCGCGCCGGATGCTCGAACAGCGCATCCAGGCCGGCGAGGTCGAGGTCAACGGCACCGTCGCCACCATCGGCGCGAGCGTCCACGCGGGCGACCGCGTCGCCCTCGACGGCAAGCAGTTCGTCGTCGCCACCGACAACCGCAACGACGCCGAAGTGCTCGTCTACCACAAGCCGGAAGGCGTGGTGACGACGCGCGAGGACACCGAAGGCCGCCCCACCGTGTTCGAACAGCTGCCCCGCCTGCGCGGCGCGCGCTGGGTCGCCGTGGGTCGCCTCGACATCAACACCACCGGCCTGCTGCTGCTCACGACCGACGGCGAACTCGCCAACGCGCTGATGCATCCGAAGAGCGGCCTCGAGCGCGAATACCTCTGCCGCGTCCACGGCGAAGTGCCCGACGAGGTGATCGAACGCCTCAAGGCCGGCGTGGAGCTGGAAGACGGCCCCGCCCGCTTCGACGAGATCGCCGTGATCAGCCGTGGCGGCAGCCACAGCTGGTTCCGCGTGACGATCCGCGAGGGTCGCAACCGCGAAGTCCGCCGTCTGTGGGATTCGCAGGGCTTCCTGGTCAGCCGCCTGAAGCGCATCCGCTACGGCACCGTGGAACTGCCCCGCGCCCTGCGTCGCGGCGACTGCGAGTCGCTCGACGAGACGGCCATCAAGGAACTGCGCGAACGCGCGGGCCTCGGCGCGCCGGCACCGGTGCTCACGCTGAGCGCCGTCGTGCACCAGCGCCGCGCGCCGCGCCATGTCACGGAATACCGTCCGGACAACCGCGCGACCGGCGCCTGGAGCTCGGGCCGCCATGACGAGGCGCGCGAGCTGACCGCGTTCGATCGCATCCGCGACGACAACCCGCGTGGCGGTCGTGGTGGTCGCGGTGCCGCGGGCGGTCGCGGCGGCCAGGGCGGCGGTCCGCGCCGCGAGGTCAACGGCAACGTGGCTCGTCCCGAGCGCGGTGCGGGCGGCGGTCAGCGCAAGTCGCGCCGCGTGGCCCCGGGCCAGGAACTGCCGTCGATCCGCACCTGGTTCGCGGGCGACAGCCGCACGGGTGGCGGCAACGCTGCTGGCGGTAACACGACGGGCAACCGTGGTCCTCGTCCGGGCGGTCGCGGTGGTAACGCCGGCGGCAACCGCGCGGCGGGCCCGGGTCGCGCCGAGGGCAACCGCGCGCCGGGTGCCCGCTTCGAAGGCGGCGGCAACCGTGGTCGCGGCCCGGGTGGCGGCGGCAACCGGGCGGGCGGTCCGCGTCCCGGCGGCAACCGTGGTGGCCGTCCGGGCGGCGGTGGCGGCAACCGTGGCGGTGGCGGCAATCGCGGCGGCAATCGCTGATCGCGATGCTGACGATCTGGCATAACCCGCGATGCTCGAAGTCGCGGGAAACGCTGGCCCTGCTCGAAGCGCGTGGCCTTTCGCCGGTGATCGTGGATTACCAGAAGACGCCGCCGTCGGCGGCCGAGCTCGAGCGCGTGCTCGGGCTTCTCGGTATCGAGCCGCGCGCGCTCATGCGCAAGGGCGAAGCCGAATACGCCGGGGTGCCGGCCGATGCGTCACGCGACGCGCTGATCGCCGCGATGATCGCGACGCCGAAGCTCATCGAGCGTCCCGTGGTGATCCACGGCGAGAAGGCCGCGATCGGTCGTCCACCGGAAGCAGTGCTCGCGATCCTGTAGCGCGGGCGGCGCTGTCGCGACAACCGATCGCCTCGCCGTGGGCACCGGCGTACGCCGGTGCGACGGGAACCCCCCTCACCGTCTTACGACGCACGCTGGTCACCCCTCATCGTCATACCGGCGTACGCCGGTATCCACGGCCCCGGTTCCCGGGATGGCGACCGTCTACCCCGCGTGCCGCTCCAGCAGCTTCGCCGCCACCGCGTCGAACCCGATGCCGCGCGCGCGCAGCACCACCATGAGATGGAACACCAGATCGGCGGCCTCGCCGATCAGCGCGTCGTCGTCTTCCGCGACGGCGGCCAGCGCGGTCTCGACGCCCTCCTCGCCCACCTTCTGCGCGATGCGGCGAATGCCGCCCTCGAACAGCCTCGTCGTGTAGCTTCCAGCGGGCCGCTCCGCGTACCGCGATGCGACCAGCGCGTCGAGTTCGGCGAGGAAGCCCAGCGGCGGCGACACGTCGTCGCCGAAGCAGCTCGACGTACCGGTGTGGCAGGTCGGTCCCGCCGGCAGGGCGCGCACCAGGATCGTATCGGCGTCGCAATCCAGGCGCAGGTCCACGAGCGCGAGCGTGTCGCCCGACGTCTCGCCCTTCGTCCACAGCCGCTGCTTGCTGCGGCTGAAGAACGTCACCAGGCCCAGTTCGCGCGTCGCAGCCAGGGCCGCCGCGTCCATGTACCCGAGCATCAGCACCTCGCCCGTGCGCGCATGCTGCACGATGGCGGGAAGCAGCCCGCCGCCCTTGGCGAAATCCGGATCCCGCATGCTCATGACCTCACCTCGATACCTTGCGCGCGCAGCTCGCGCTTCAGCGCGGGAATGGCGATGTCTCCGCCGTGGAACACGCTGGCGGCCAGCGCCGCGTCCACGTCGGCCTCGATGAATACGTCCACGAAATGCGCCGGCGTGCCGGCGCCGCCCGACGCGACCAGTGGCACGGAACAGACAGCGCGCGCGGCCTTCAGTTGTTCGATGTCGTAACCGCGGCGCACCCCGTCGGTACCCATGCAATTGAGCACGATCTCGCCGGCGCCCAGGCCTTGCACCTCCTCGATCCAGTCGAGGGTGCGCTTGCGCAGCGCGCGCGTTCGCGACGGATCGCCCGTGTACTGGCGCACGCGCCACTCGCCGTCGTCGTCGCGGAGACTGTCGACGCCGACCACGACGCATTGCACGCCGAACGCGTCGGCGATCTCGCGCACGAGTTCGGGCCGCTCGAGCGCGGGCGAGTTGATCGAGATCTTGTCCGCGCCCGCGTGCAGCACCTCGCGCGCATCGTCCACGCTGCGGATGCCGCCCGCCACGCAGAACGGAATGTCGATCTCGCGCGCCACGCGCTCGACCCAGTCGCGGTCCACGCGGCGACCTTCGGGGCTCGCGGTGATGTCGTAGAACACCAGCTCGTCGGCGCCCTCGTCGCGGTAGCGCAGCGCCAGCTCGACGATCTCGCCGACGACGACGTGGTCGCGGAACCGCACGCCCTTGACCACCTGCCCGTCGCGGACATCGAGACAGGGAACGATGCGCCGGCTCAGCATGTCGCATCCGCCTTCGCCGCGACGGCGAACGCATCGCGCAGACCGAACGCGCCTTCCAGCAACGCGCGGCCGAGGATGATCCCGGCGACGCCCTGCAACGCGAGGCCTTCCACATCGCCGAGCGAGCTCACGCCACCGGACGCCTGCACGCGAAGCGTCGGCGCCAGGGCCGCGACGTGCCGGTAGAGCGCCGTGTTCGGCCCGGTCATGGTGCCGTCCCGATCGATGTCGGTGCACAGCAGGTGGCGCGCACCGGCCGCCTCGTACCACGGCAGCAGTTCGTCGAGCGTGCGCGCCTCGTCGGCCGTCCAGCCCGCGCTGGGCAACTTCCACAGGCCGTCGCGGAAGCGGGTGTCCAGTGCCAGCACGATGCGCTCCGCGCCGTAACGCGCGATCCACGTGGCGACGGTTTCCGGATCGCGCGAGGCGAGGCTGCCGACGACCACCCGCTCGACACCGGCTTCGAACAGCCGGCGCACGCCGTCCTCGTCGCGGATGCCGCCACCGGCCTGCACCCGCAAGCGTCCGGCGGAGGCGATACCGGCGATGACCGCGAGATTCTCGAAGCGGCCGGAGCGCGCACCATCGAGGTCGACGACGTGCAGCCACGAGGCGCCTTCGTCGGCGTAGCGCGCGGCCAGGGCCTCGGGCTCGAAGGCGAACGTGGTCTGCTGGGCGTAGTCGCCCTTGAACAGGCGCACCACCTGGCCCTCGCGGAGGTCGATGGCGGGAATGGGTAACGTCATAGCGAAAGGAAGTTCCGTAGGAGCTGCGCACCGAGGGACGCGGAGCGCTCGGGATGGAATTGCATGCCCATGAAATTGCGGTGGGCGACGATCGCGGCGAACGGTATGCCGTGCTCGCTCTCGGCCAGGGCCCAGTCGCCGGTGGGAACCGCGTAGCTGTGCACGAAATACGCGCTGTCGCCATCGCGCACGCCGTCGACGAGCGGATGCGTCGACGTGACGCGCAAACCGTTCCAGCCCATGTGCGGCACGCGCAGTCCCGGCGCCTCGGCGAACCGGCGCACCGGCGCGGGAATGACGCCGAGGCATTCGGTGTCGGCCTCCTCCGAGCGCTCGCACAGCAACTGCATGCCGAGGCAGACACCGAGCACCGGCTGCGTCAGTCCGCGCATGACGTCAACGAGCCCCGCTTCGCGCAGGCGCCGCATGCCGGGGCCCGCGGCACCCACACCGGGCAGGATCACGTGGCTGGCGGCCCGGATCGCATCGGCGTCCGCCGTGAGTTCGGCGTCCGTGCCCAGGCGCTGCAGCGCGTAGCGCACCGAGCCGATGTTCGTGCCGCCGGCATCGACGAGGACGACGGCCATCAGAGCGTCCCCTTCGTGCTCGGCAGCTCTTCGCCCTCGCGGCGGATGGCCTGCCGCAGCGTGCGCGCGACGGCCTTGAAGCAGCCCTCGACCATGTGGTGCGCGTTCTCGCCGTGCACGGTCAGGTGCAGGTTCGCGCCGAGCGTCTCGCACAGCGAGCGGAAGAAATGCGGCACGAGTTCGGTGGGGATGTCGCCGACGCGCTCTCGCGGAAAGCTGCCGTCGAACACGAAGTACGGCCGCCCGGAAAGATCGAGCTCCGCGCGCGCCGCGCTCTCGTCCATCGGCAGCGCGAACCCGTAGCGGCCGATGCCGCGCTTGTCGCCGAGCGCCTCGCGCAGCGCCTGCCCGAGCGCCAGCGCCGAATCCTCGATGGTGTGGTGTTCGTCGACGTGCGTGTCGCCGTCGCAGCGAAGCCGCAGCGCGAAACCACCGTGCTTGCCGATCTGCTCGAGCATGTGATCGAAGAAGCCCAGCCCGGTATGCACGACGGGATCGGCCACCCGGTCGAGGTCGACATCGACCTGGATCGACGTCTCGCGCGTGCGGCGCACCACCTGGGCGGTACGCGGCGCGTCGAGCAGCGCATGCGCCACTTCGCCCCATGTCATGCCTTCGGGGCCAACGCGGAAGCCACGCACGCCCATGTTGGCGGCGAAGGCGAGATCGGTCTCGCGGTCGCCGACCATCGCCGACTGCGCGCGGCTCCAGCCGTCGTCCGCGAGCCAGTGGCGCGCGAGGCCCGTGGCCGGCTTGCGCGTGTCGCGATGTTCGTGCGCGAAACTGCGGTCGATCAGCTGCTCGCGGAACGCGATGCCCTGGGAGGCGAAGATGCGCAGCATGAGCGCATGCGGTCCGTCGAAGGCCTCCTGCGGGAACGACGGCGTGCCGAGGCCATCCTGATTGCTCACCATCACCAGCTCGTAGCCGGCGGCGACGCAGCGCTGGAGGGCGGCGATCACGCCAGGCATCAGGGCCAGCTTGTCGAAGCTGTCGATCTGCTCGTCCGCCGGCTCCTCGATGAGGCAGCCGTCGCGATCGACGAAGAGGATCTTGCGGCTCATGCGCCCGCTCCCGCACGCAGCACCGCGAGCACGCGGTCGTTCTCATTGCCCGTGCCCACGGTGATGCGCAGGGCATCCTCCAGGCCGGGGTATTTCGTCACGTCGCGGACGACGATGCCCGCGGCGATCAGGCGCCGATAGGTTCCCGCCGGATCGTCGAAGCGGACCGCGAGGAAGTTCGCGTGCGAAGGCAGCACGTCGCGAACGCCCGGCAGGCCCGGCAGCGCCGCGAACATCCGCGCACGCTCGCCGAGGATCTCCTGCAGGTGATGGCGCTGCACGCGCCGCCCCTCGTACGACAGCGCGCCCAGCGCGGCATCGACGCAAGGCGACGGCAGCGGGTACGGCGGGATGATCCGGCGCAGCAGTCCGATCACCTCGGGCCGTGCCACCAGCGCGCCGACCCGCGCGCCCGCGAGCGACCAGGCCTTCGACAGCGTGCGCAGCACGGCCACGTTGTCGTGGGCGTCGATCAGCGACGTGGCGCTCGGCGCGCCGCTGAACTCCGCATAGGCCTCGTCGACGACGAGCACGGCACGGCCCGACAGCTCGCGCGCGAGATGCGCGAGCACGTCGTGCCCGATCAGGTTGCCGGTGGGATTGTTCGGCGTGCAGACGAACACGAGCTTCGTCGAGGGCGTGACCGCCGCGAGCAGCGTGTCGGCGCGCAACGCGCCCGAGGGTTCGAGCGGCGATTCGATGACGGCGGCGTTCTGGATGCGCGCGCAGACGGCGTACATGCCGAACGTCGGCGGCGAAATCAGCACCGCGTCCTCGCCCGCGCGACAGAACGCGCGCACGAGCAGGTCGATCGCTTCGTCGCTGCCGCGCGTCACCAGGATGCGGTCGGGGCCGCTGTCGTAGAGTTCGGCGAGGGCGTCGACCAGCGCGCGCGGCTGCGGGTCGGGATAGCGGTTCAGACCGTCACCGCCCGGGATGTTCGGCGGCCGGGACGATTCGTTCGCGTTGAGCAGCACGGTGCCGCCCTGCGCTTCCATGCGTGCGCTGGAGTAAGGCGAGAGCGCCCGAATTTCGGCGCGGGCCAGGTCGAGGACGCTCATGCGGCGGCATCCATCGCGGCGAGGCGCAGGGTCACGGCGCGGCGGTGCGCCTCGAGCTGCTCGGCCTCGGCCAGCGTCGCGGCGCACGGGCCGATCGCGCGCAGGCCGTCGGCGGTGACTTCCTGCACGGTCACCTGCTTCTGGAAGCTCGCCACCGACACGCCGCTGTAGCTGCGCGCATAGCCGTACGTCGGCAGCACGTGGTTGCTGCCGCTGCAGTAGTCGCCTACGGACTCGGGCGTCCACTCGCCGAGGAAGACCGAGCCGGCGGATTCGACGCCGTCGAGCAGCGAGCGCGGGTCCGCCGTCTGCACGATCAGGTGTTCCGGCGCGTAGCGGTTGCTGACGTCCAGCGCTTCGGAGAGATCGCGCACCAGCACCAGCCGGCTTTCGCCCAGCGCGATGGCCGCCACGTCCGCGCGCGGGAGCAGCGCGCACTGGCGATCGACCTCCTCCGCCACGCGATCGAGCAACGCCGCCGACGGGCTGACCAGCAGCACCTGCGAATCGGGGCCGTGCTCGGCCTGCGACAGCAGGTCGGCGGCGATGAACCGCGGGTCCGCGCCATCGTCGGCGATGACGAGCACCTCCGACGGGCCGGCGGGCATGTCGATCGCCGCGCCCGCGGGATCGCCGGCCACCTGCAGCTTGGCTTCCGTCACCCACGCGTTGCCGGGGCCGAATATCTTGTCGCAGCGGGGCACCGACGCGGTGCCATAGGCCATCGCGGCGACGGCCTGCGCTCCGCCGAGCTTGAACACGCGGTGCACACCGACCGCACGCGCCGCGAACAGCACGGCGTCGTCGCAACGACCGTTCGCCTGCACCGGCGTGCACAGCACGACCTCGCGGCAACCGGCGATCGCCGCCGGCACGCCGAGCATGATGGCGGTGGACGGCAGCGGCGCGCCACCAGCGGGCACGTAGAGGCCGACGCGTGCGATCGGTCGCAACACGCGCTCGACCCGCACGCCCGGCGCGGTATCGACCGCCACCGGCCGCGGCGCGGCCGCGCGGTGGAAGGTGTCGATGCGACCGACGGCTTCCAGCACCGCGGCTTTCAGTTCGGCGGACAGGCGCGCTTCCGCGGCGTCGAATTCGTCGTCGGTCACGGCCAGCGCGTCGAGGGTGCTGCCGTCGTAGCGGGCCGTGAGTTCGATGAGCGCGACATCGCCGCGCGCGCGGACGTCGGCGACGATGGCCTCCACGCCCTGGCGGAGTTCGGCGGCGCGGGATTGCGCGGGGCGCGCGAGCGCCGCGTCCCGGCCGCTCTCGTCGAGGGTGTTCCAGTCGATCCGTTTCATGCCAGCATCTTCTCCACCGGCAGCACCAGCATGTCGCGGGCCCCGGCGCGTTTCATGTCCTCGAGCTGTCGCCAGCTCACCGATCCGGCGCAGAGCGCCTGCAGCACGACCTGATCCGGGGCGCCGTCGACAGGCGTGAGCGTCGGCACGGGGCTGCCCGGCAGCAGGCGGGTGATCGCGGCCAGCGCGTCGCGCGGTGCCTGCATGAGGATCAGGCGCGAATCGCGCACCTGGATGACGCCATCGAGACGTCGCAGCAGCAGTTCCGCGATTTCGCCGCGCTCGTCCGTCGGCAGCTCGCGATGACCCGCCAGCACGGCTTCGCTCTCGACCACGACCGCGGCCTCGCGCAGCTGGTTCGCCACCAGCGTCGCGCCGCTCGACACGAGGTCGCAGATGGCGTCGGCGGTGCCGAGGCGCGGCGCGATCTCCACCGAACCGGCGAGCATCACCACCTTCGCGTCCACGCCGTTCGACCGGAGCCATTCGCCGAGCAGGCCGGGATACGAGGTCGCGATGCGCAGGCCTTCCATCTGGGCGGGGCCGTCGTAGGCGTCCTCCTGCGGGACGGCGATCGACAGGCGGCAATGGCCGAAGCCGAGCGAGCGCAGTTCGTCGAGGCCCGCACCCGGCTCCGGATTGGAGAGCTGGAACTCACGCAGCACGTTGCGGCCGACGATGCCGAGGTCGCACACGCCCTCCGCGATCAGCCCGGGAATGTCGTCGTCGCGGACGAGGAGGAGATCGACGGGCTCGCCTTCGCCGAAGCAGAACAGCTTGTCGCGGCTCTGCCGGAACTTCAGGCCGCAGCGCGCCAGCAGCTCCTGCGCCGGCTCGGTCAGGCGTCCCGATTTCTGCATGGCGATGCGCAGGCGGTCGCGGGACTTCATGCGGCACCCCCGAGCAGGTTCCGGCGCGCGGCGGCGGCCATGTAACCGCCGCTGCCCTGGTTGAGGTAACGGGCGACCCGCCCGATCGTGGTGATGCTGACGGCCGTACGCTCGTGGATTTCGCGGTAGGAGCGCCCCTCCAGCAGGTGCGGCACCACGCGCCAGCGGTCGACCATGACCTCGATCTCCGCGGGGGTGCAGAGGTCGTGCAGGAAGGCGCGCATCTCGTCGACGCTCGAGAGCGCGGCCATCGCTTCGCAGAGGCTGGTCTCGGCCGAGTCGGCCGGGGTATCGGGATCGAGCGAACGACGCTTCATAGTGTACTAACGCGTTAATACGATAACGCATCGTAACTCTGCAACGGGGCCGTGGCAACCGCCGACGCGAAATTGCGCTTTTCTTCCATATATTTCGGATTCAGCGATCGCCACCATGGCGGGCATTTCCATGCCATGAGCCCGCCATGTCGAGTTCCGTGATCATTGCCGACGACCACCCCGTCGTCGTCGCAGGGGTCGAGACCATCCTCCGGGCCCACCGCTACGACGTCGTGGCACGCGCCCACGACACGGACACCTTGTTCGAGACCCTCCGCGACAACCCCTGCGACGTCGTCGTCACCGACTACTCGATGCCCGAAGGCTCGCAGCCCGACGGCATGCCGATGATCCGCCGCATCCGCACGGTCCGCCCGGACGCCGGCATCGTCGTGCTCACGATGCTGTCCAATCCGGCCATCCTGCGCAGCCTGCTGGACATGGGCGTCGCCGCGATCTTCGACAAACGCACCAACCTCCGGGACATCCCGGTGGCCGTGCATGCCGCGGAAGTCGGCCGCTCCTATCTCAGCCCCGCGATACGCCGACTCTTTCACGAAGCCGACTGCGCCTCCGGGCACGACGAGCTCGCCACGCGGCTGTCACCGCGCGAGATCGAGGTCCTCCGCGCCTATGCGCAAGGCCATGGGCAGGCCGCCATCGCCGAGATGATGGGCCGCAGCTTCAAGACGATCAGCCGGCAGAAGCGTTCGGCCATGGCGAAGCTGGGTCTGGTCAACGACGCCCAGCTGTATCAGTTCCTCGCCGGGGTGCGCGCGGCATCGCTCGACGACTGGTCGCCGGCGATCGAAGCCGCCGCGAAGCGCATCGTGCCCGGGGGCGGCGTCAGGCGACGAGCCGCCCCGACGCCACCAGCTCGCAAACCACGCGCACGTCGCCGTCCATCGCGCGATCCCGCTGCATGAACGCGACGTGGTCGCGCAGCGTCTTCAGCGCGGCGCGCACGGCCACGCCGCCGTGGAAGTCGTCCGCCGACGCCAGGGCGTCCATCAGCGCCCGCACTTCCGCCTCGAACCGGGCGTAGTGCGGCGAATCCGAGCGAGGCGCACCCGAGATCTTCGATGCCAGGGCCTGCCAGTCGCCGCGATGCGCAAGGGTGCGAGCGGCGTTGAGCATGTCCTGGCGGTATTCCAGCGCCTGGGCGGCGGTGTAGAGCTCCATGGCCAGGACGTGGCCGAGGTCTTCGGTCATCTCCAGCACGTGGCGGGCTTCGTTGGCGCCCATCGACACATGGTCCTCAGCGTTGGCGCTCGTCGGCACGGAATACACCGACGCCGGATGCGCGCGCGTCGCGAGGTCGTTGACCAGCGCCGCGGCGGTGTACTGGACGATCATGAATCCGGAATCCGTGGCGTCCTCGTTGCCGATGAGGAATGCCGGCAGGCCGTCGTTGTTCGCGGGATCGACGAGCTTCGCCGTGCGGCGCTCGGAAATCGAGGCGAGCACCGGAATGGACGCCTTCACGTAGCTCATCGCGAGCGCGAGCGGCATGCCGTGGAAGTGGCCGGCGGAGATGACCTGATCCTCGATGACCTCGGCGTTCTCGGCGTCCGGGAAGACGAGCGGGTTGTCGGTCACGGCGTTGAGTTCGACGTCGAACACGCGGCAGGCCTGCTCCCAGGCGTCGCGCACGGCGCCATGCACCTGCGGGGCGCAGCGCAGGCAGTACGCATCCTGCGGCTGGTGCTTCTTGCCGCCCTTGAAGGGCAGGAAGCGCGAATAGAAGGCTTCCTTGCCGTGACGCTGCGTGGCCGGAACCCAGTCCCAGCCGATGTCGAAGCGATGGGCCTGGTCGGCCGGATCGGCCCAGGAGTCCGACAGCCACGGACGGAACCGCGGCACGAGGTGATACGCGATATCCGCCAGCGTCGAGCCTTCCAGCAGATCGCGGATGTTGCGCGCCGCCGCGACCTGGCCCGGATGCGGGCGCAGCGCGTGGACTTCTTCGGCGTAGGCGCCGGTGCGGCCCGCGAACGCGTCCAGCGTCATCGCGGCGGCGAGGTCCGCCGTGCGGATCAGCATGTCCATGGTGTCGAGCGCGAGCACGCCCGTCGCGAGCATCTGCGTGGTGCCGTTGTTGAGCGCGAGGCCCTCCTTGAACGACAGGCGCACGGGTTCGAGACCGGCGGCGGCCAGCGCCTCCGCGCCCGGCATGCGCCGCCCTTCGTAGAACGCCTCGCCACCGCCGAGCAGCACGATCGCCAGGTGCGACAGCGGCGCGAGATCGCCGCTGGCCCCGACGGAACCCTTCTCCGGAATCACGGGAATGACGTTGCGGTTGAGCAGCTCGGCCAGCGCGCGCAGCGTTTCGACCCGGATGCCGGAATGACCGCGCATGAGGGTGTTCACGCGGATGGCCAGCATCGCGCGCACGACGTCCACGGAGAACGGCTTACCGACGCAGACCGCGTGCGTGATGATGAGGTTGTGCTGCAGTTCTTCCAGCAGCGTGCCCGAGCGCGGCTCGGGGTTGCCGCCGGGCAGTTCGTCGCGCACGCGGTGCGCGCCCAGCAGCTTGTCGGCATTGCTGCCGAACCCCGTCGTGACGCCGTAGATCGGCTCGCCGCCACCCACCTTCTCGGCCAGGAAATCCGCGGCGCGCTTCACCTTCACCAGTTGCGCCTCGTCGAGGCGGATCGTGGCGCCCTGGCGCGCGATGGCGGCGACCTGCGCGCGCGTGAGGCTGCGGCCGTCGAGGAGGATGCTGCTGGTCATGGTTGGCGCCGTGCGAAAAAGTGGAGGATCAACGGCCGATTTCGGCCTGGGCGAGTTCGACGCGGAGTGTCTTGACGAGATCCGCGCGCGGCACCTCGAACTGGTCCTCGCGGCGCAGGTCCTTCACCGTGACGACGCCCTTGGCGATTTCGTCCTCGCCGAGGACGACGACGAAGCGGATGCCGGCCCGATCGGCGTACTTGAACTGCTTGCCGAGCTTGCCGCCCTCGAGCACCACTTCGGTGGCGATGCCCGCGCTGCGGAGCTCCGAAGCCACGGCGAGGTAGACCGGCATCTGCGCCGCGTCCATCTGCGTCACGAGCACGTCGACCGTGCTGCGCGCCGTCGAGACGAGACCGGCGTCGCGCAGCTGCCAGTAGAGGCGCGTGAGGCCGATGGAAATGCCGACGCCCGGCAGGTGCGACTTGGTGTACTGGCCGGCGAGGTTCTCGTAGCGACCGCCGGAACAGATCGAGCCGATGCCCGGGTGGTCGTTGAGCGTGGTCTCGTAGACCGTGCCCGTGTAGTAATCGAGGCCGCGCGCGATCGACAGATTCAGCGCGAAATGCGTCTCCGGCACGCCGAAGTCGCGGATCAGGCCGAGCACTTCCTTCAGTTCCGCCCTGCCCTGTTCGAACGTCTCGGAACCGCTGCCGAGCGCGTCGAGCTTCGCGAACGCGTCGTCGACCGAGGTCGAACGCACCTGCACGAACGCGAGGATCTTCGCGGCGACCTCGGCCGACAGGCCAAACGCGTCGCCGGTGAGCGTCTCGCGCACGTAATCGGCGCCGCGCTTGTCGAGCTTGTCCACCTCGCGCAGCACGAGCATCTGCTGGTCCGGATCGGCGACGCCCAGGTTCTCGAAGTAACCGCGCATCAGCTTGCGGTTGTTGAGCTGGATCGTGAACGCGCCGATGTTCAGTTCCTTGAACACGCTGTAGATCACCGCCGGGATCTCGGCGTCGTAGCGCACCGAGAGGGAATCCTTGCCGATGACGTCGATGTCGCACTGGTAGAACTCGCGGAAGCGGCCGCGCTGGGCACGCTCGCCGCGGTAGACGCGCTGCATCTGGTAGCGACGGAACGGGAAGCTCAGATCGTGCTCGTGCTCGGCGACGTAGCGCGCCAGCGGCACCGTGAGGTCGAAGCGCAACGCCAGCTCCGGCACGCCACCCTTTTCGGCCGCCGCGCCCAGCGCGCCGGTCGACTGGACGAAGTACACCTGGCGCTCGGTCTCCCCGCCCGTCTTGGTCAGCAGCACATCGCTATGCTCGATCACCGGCGTCTCGATCGGCAGGAAGCCGAATCGCTCGTAGTTGCGGCGAATCGTGTCCAGCATGCGCTGGAAGGCGATCTGGTCGAGCGGAAGGAGCTCGAGGACACCGGGCATGGTGCGGGCCGGGGTGAGTGCCATGCAATTCCTCTTCGGACAGGCTGTACGGGCGCCGCCATGCGGCAGCCGCATAGATTAGCAGATGGCCAGGGACGCCCCGGACGCCCGCGTGTAAAAAAGATGCGACGACCTGTTGCCAAGGGACCGGGCCATGGCTAATATACGCGGCTCCCGTCGGGGTGTAGCTCAGCCTGGTAGAGCGCTACGTTCGGGACGTAGAAGTCGCAGGTTCGAATCCTGTCTCCCCGACCAATATTCGAAGTTTAAAGGCCCTGAAAACCGCGTCCGCGCGAGCTTTCAGGGCCTTTTTCTTTGCCGTGCTGTGATCGGCCCCGCTTCGGCCTGGGCCCATCGCGGACACCGCCGGTCGTCCGCGGACGCGACACACGACGCCCGTGGCGCGCCGCGACGCGGTCGCCGTGCTGGCACACGCCTTGCTCGTCCACGGCATCGCCCTCACGGACCGAAGCCATGCTCTTCGCCGTACCGCCCGTCGTCGTTCCGGAACCCGTCGTTCGGGAACACATCGCCTACTACGAGATCACCGGGTCGCGGGAAGAAGACCTCGTGAGGGAGATGAACCGGAAAGGTCCGACGAAGCCGGATGGAAGGTACTGGGCAAGGACGGACGCAGGCGTGTCCTGGAGCTACGACGTCCGCCTGGCAGGCGGCATCTGCGTCCTGGTGAAGCCGGGCGTGCTCGTCACGATCGACATCACCCTTCCCTCGTGGAAACCACCCCTCGGTGTCGACGCGACGATTGTCGCGAAGTGGAACCGCATGCTCGACGCGCTGAAGAAACACGAGAACGAACACGCGCAGTTCAGCCGCGACACCGGCGACGCGCTCACCTCACTGATGCGCGAGCAGGCATCGGACACGACCTGCGCGCGACTCGACGCGACGCTACGGGCGCGCGGACGCGCGATCCTCGACGCGGAGAAAAAACGGAACGCCGAACTCGACGCCCGCACCGCGCACGGCAGCTCGGAAGGCGTCGGTATCGCGTGGTGATCGTTCGCCTTCGTCGCCATGCGCCATGACGCGACACCCCTCTCGCGAAAATGTCATACATTACGATTCCGGTCGACAGCGAGAGGATCTTCCCGAATGCGCGAGTCCCACCTTTCAGGCCGGCGCGGATTTCTCCGCGCATCCGTCATCGGCGCACTGACGCCATGGTTGGCGACAGCGGAAACCGTCGCACCATCGAAACCTCCCGCCGCGGCGACATTCCCGCGGCCACCTCTCGCACCGCAACCATTCCAGCTGCTTTCCGCCGGATCGATTCGGCCGTCCGGATGGCTGCGCCGGCAACTGGACATCCAGGCGGCCGGACTTGGCGGCCGCGTCGATGAGACATGGCCGGACCTTGGCCCTCGCAGTGGCTGGCTTGGTGGCGACGGCGAGGCGTGGGAGCGCGGTCCGTATTTTCTCGACGGCCTGTTGCCGCTCGCCTGGCAGCTCGACTCGCCGACGCTGAAGGCGAAGGCGCAGCGGTTCATCGACTGGACGCTCGAGAACCCCTGGCCGAACGGCATGTTCGGCCCGAAGAGCAACGACGACTGGTGGCCGCGCATGGTCATGCTCAAGGTGCTCGCGCAGTACCAAGAGCTGACCGGCGACGCGCGCGTGGTGCCGTTCATGACGCGCTACTTCCACTACCAGCTGAGCGCCCTGCCCGACCGCCCGTTGCGCGACTGGGGCCGCATGCGCTGGCAGGACGAGGTAGCCGTGATCGTCTGGCTGCACTCGCGCACCCAGGATCCGAAGCTTCTGGAGCTGGCGGCGCTGCTGAAAAGGCAAGGCTACGACTGGCAGGCCATGTTCGCGGACTTCCCCTTCCGCGAGAAGACCGACGCGAGCGTGGTCGAGGCGAAGGGCGGCAAGAACGCTTTCATGGAAGACGACGGGCTTCAGGTGCACGGCGTCAACGTCGCGCAGGCGCTCAAGGCCTCGGCCGTGTGGTCGCTGATATCGCGCAACGCGGACGACCGATCCGCCGTACGCCACCAGCTCGCGCAACTCGACCGGTACCACGGGCTCGCCAACGGCATGTTCTCGGCCGACGAGCATCTCGCCGGGCGCAGCCCGTCGCAGGGTGTGGAACTGTGTGCCGTCGTGGAGGCCATGTATTCGCTCGAAGTCGCGCTCGCGATCACGGGCGACGCCACGCTGGGCGATCGCATCGAGCGCATCGCCTACAACGCGTTGCCGGGCGCGTTCACCGACGACATGTGGGCACACCAGTACGACCAGCAGCCGAACCAAGTGGAGTGCAGCCTGCACAAACGTCCGTGGACGACGAACGGGCCGGAAGCGAACCTGTTCGGCCTCGATCCGCATTTCGGTTGCTGCACGGCGAATTTCCACCAGGGTTGGCCCAAGCTGACAGCGAGCTTATGGATGGCCAGCGCCGACGGCGGCCTCGCGGCGGCGCTGTATGCACCCTGTCGCGTCAGCACCACGGTGCGCGGCGTTCCGGTCGACATCGACGAAGACACCGACTATCCCTTCCGCGACGACATCGCCATGACGCTGCGCCCCGCATCGCCGGTGGCGTTTCCGGTTCGCCTGCGCATACCGGCGTGGTGCCGCTCGCCATCCGTGCGGATCAACGGCGAAGCCGTGAAGACGGCACCGGTCGATGGCTTCGTCACGGTGGACCGCCAGTGGAAAGCGGGCGACACGATCCAGCTATCGCTCCCCGCCGAGGTCGTGGCCGAGACGGGATTCAACGAATCCGTGAGCTTCAGCCGTGGCCCGCTGGTGTTCTCGTTGCCGATCGGCGAAGCATGGGTGAAGTGGCGCAAGCGCGGCCTGACCAACGACTGGCAGGTGTATCCGACGTCGTCGTGGAACTACGGGGTGCTGCCCGGAGCGACGATGGAGCGCCATCCGATCGGCGAACGCCCCTTCGCTGGTGCGACCCCGGCGATGACGCTCAACGTGCGCGGGCGACTCGTGGCGTGGAAGGCGGAAGAAGGCGCAGCCGACCCGGTGCCGGCGAAAGTGATCGCCGAGGGCGACCCCGTCACGACGCTTCGACTCGTGCCATACGCGGGTGCCAAGCTGCGCATCACGTCGTTCCCGGCGCTCAAGGCCGACAGCCCGGCCGGCTGACCGCGCCCGCGCTCCGGACACAAAAAAGCCCTGATAAACAGGGCTTTTTGCAAACTGGCGGAGAGTGAGGGATTCGAACCCTCGATAAGGCTTTTGACCCTATACTCCCTTAGCAGGGGAGCCCCTTCGGCCTCTCGGGCAACTCTCCGGATCGTTCGTCGAGGTAGGCACCTTAACGAGCCAGCAAGGATACTTGGCCTTGCACGGCCCGACAAGTCTTTACTTCTCGTCCCCGGAGTGGCCGGTATCGCCCTCGTTCTTGATGCGCTGGTAGATTTCCTCGCGATGCACAGCGACGTCCTTCGGCGCATTGATGCCGATGCGCACCTGGTTACCCTTGACACCCAGAACGGTAACGGTCACCTCGTCGCCGATCATCAGGGTTTCACCGACCCGGCGGGTCAGAATCAGCATGATTGATACTCCATAAAATCAGGTATTGGCTTCCCCACCAACGACAACCTCACCCCGAGTGCTTGCCGTCAATGGATCGACGTTTCGACCATCGAAGGCCGAACTGCCTTCCCCGGCTCTAGTTGTGTGTGTCGCTGACCAGCTGTCCTGCCATCGCGATCCGATGGATCGATGTCGACGGATGCATTTCGACATTCGGATCATACTAGCCGAGCCAAAGCGGGGGACGCAACGCACATGGCCGCTAATGCGTGCACCGGAGCGCCTTTACGGCAATCCGGCGCACACCCCGGCCATCTGCCGTTCAGCGCAGGCGCGCCTCCACCCAGGCGGGAATGCCCGCGAGGATGCCCGGCAACGCGGGACTGTCGACGCCGCCGCCCTGCGCCATGTCCGGACGACCGCCGCCCTTGCCTTCGATCCGCGAGGCGACCTCGGCCACCAGATCGCCGGCCTTGACCCGTCCCAGTGCCGAGCCGCCGACGCCCGCCACGAGCGACACCCGGCCGTCCAACGCGCCGGCGAGCACGATCGCGCTGTCGCCGAGCTGCTGCTTGAGGACATCCATGCTGTCGCGCAGCGACTTGGCGTCGAGGCCTTCGAGACGCGCGGCGACGACCTTGATGCCGTTCACGTCCACGGCCGACGCCGCGAGGTCCGCCGAGGCCGAGCTGGCGGCCCTGGATTTGTAGGATTCGATCTCGCGTTCGAGTTTCTTCTGCTTGTCGAACAGCTGTCGCAGCTTCTCGACGACATCGTCACCCTGCGCTGCCAGAAGGCCGGAGACTTCGGCGAGGATGCGCTCCTCGTCGGCCACGCGAGCGATCGCGCCGGCGCCGGTGACGGCCTCGATGCGGCGAACGCCCGCGGCCACGCCGGACTCCGACACGATCTTGAACAGGCCGATATCGCCGGTGCGCGACACGTGCGTGCCGCCGCACAGCTCGGTGGAGAACCCACCCATCTTCAGCACGCGCACTTCGGAGCCGTACTTCTCGCCGAACAGCGCGATCGCGCCGAAATCGATCGCCTCGTCGTAGCCCATGTGATGGACTTCGGCGTCGTCGTTATGACGGATCTGATCGTTCACCATGCGCTCGATCTGCGCCAGTTCTTCCGGCGTGAGCGGCTTGAAATGCGAAAAATCGAAGCGCAGGCGCTCCGGCGCCACCAGCGAGCCCTTCTGGGCGACGTGGTCGCCAAGCACCGTGCGCAGGGCGGCGTGCAGCAGGTGGGTCGCGGAGTGGTTCAGGACCGTGGCCTTGCGCTGGGCCGCATCCACCGACGCGGCCACGACGGCGCCGCGCAGGAGCGGCGCGGAGCCCTGCCACGAGCCGAAGTGGGCGAAGAACGCGCCGCCGACCTTCTGCGTGTCCGAGACGGCGAACGCACCGGACGGATTGCTGAGCATGCCGGTATCGCCGACCTGGCCACCGGACTCGGCGTAGAACGGCGTGCGGTCGAGCAGCACGAAGGCGTCCTCGCCCTCGGAAAGGGACTCGACCGCCTTGCCGTCGCGGACGATGGCGACGACCTTCGCGTCGGCGAGATCGAGGTCGTCGTAGCCCGTGAAGATCGTCGGCGCCACGGCGCTGGCGACCTCGGCCGGCAGCTGGGCCTTGGTGCCGAAGTTGCTGGCCGCGCGCGCGCGGGCGCGCTGCTCGCCCATGGCGCGCTCGAAGCCTTCCATGTCGACTCTCATGTCGCGCTCGCGCGCGATGTCGGCGGTGAGGTCGACCGGGAAACCGTAGGTGTCGTACAGGCGGAACGCGTCCGCACCGGGGATGATCTGGCCCGACTTCGCCGCGATGTCGTCGAACAGGCGCATGCCGTGCTCGAGCGTCTCGCCGAAACGGTCTTCCTCGGTCTTCAGCGCCTGCTCCACGAAGGCGCGCTTTGCCGCGATCTCGGGATAGGCCTCGCCCATCTCCTCCACCAGCGGCGCGACCATCTTCCAGAAGAAATCGCCGCGCACGCCCAGCATCCATCCGTGGCGCAGCGCGCGACGGATGATGCGACGGAGCACGTAGCCGCGCCCCTCGTTCGAAGGCAGCACACCGTCGACGATGAGGAACGAGCAGGCGCGGATGTGATCGGCGATGACGCGCAGCGACTTGTTCGAGAGATCGGCCGTGTTCGTCAGCCGGCCCGCTTCACGGATCAGGTGGGCGAACAGGTCGATTTCGTAGTTCGAATGCACGTGCTGCAGCACGGCCGCCAGACGCTCCAGGCCCATGCCGGTGTCGACGCACGGCGCGGGCAGCGGCGTCAGCGTGCCGTCCGGCGCGCGATCGAACTGCATGAAGACGAGGTTCCAGATCTCGATGTAGCGATCGCCATCCTCGTCGGGCGAGCCCGGGGGACCGCCGGCGACATCGGCGCCGTGATCGTAGAAGATCTCCGTGCACGGGCCGCAGGGACCGGTGTCGGCCATCTGCCAGAAGTTGTCGGAGGCGAACGGCGCACCCTTGTTGTCGCCGATGCGCACGATGCGCTCGGCCGGCACGCCGACTTCCTTGTGCCAGATGTCGTAGGCCTCGTCATCGGTGTGATAGACGGTGACCCACAGGCGCTCGGCCGGCAGCTTGTAGACGGCCGTGAGCAGTTCCCAGGCATAGCGGATGGCGTCGCGCTTGAAGTAGTCGCCGAACGACCAGTTACCGAGCATCTCGAAGAACGTGTGATGCCGCGCCGTATAGCCGACGGCGTCGAGGTCGTTGTGCTTGCCGCCGGCACGCAGGCAGCGCTGGACGTCGGCCGCGCGCACGTAACCCGGCTTCTCGCTGCCGAGGAAGACGTTCTTGAAGGGCACCATGCCCGAATTGGTGAACAGCAGCGTGGGGTCGTTCGACGGCACCAGCGATGCCGAAGGCACGATGGTGTGGTCCTTGGAACGGAAGAAGTCGAGGAAGGTCGAACGGATTTCGGCGGTTTTCATGAGCGATCGTGGCTTGGGAGCTGCGAGGTCGCGCAAGACGCTCCGTCCAGAATCAAGGCTCGCTGCCTTCAGTCGTCGTCGGCGTCTTCCGCATCGGCGTGGGTAAGAACACGTACTGTGGCGGCGGCGAAGCCGCGACGCAAGAGGAATTGAGCCCGTCGAGCCCGCTCAGCGGGGTCGGCGGAGGGGCCGCCATACCGTCGGCGCAGCTGATTGGCCGCCAGATCGTGCCAGTCGACGTCGGCCGATTCGATCAGTTCGCGGACCGCGGCGTCACCGATACCCTGGCTGCGCAGCTCCGCGCGAATGCGGGCCGGCCCATAGCCCTGCCCCACCCGGCTGCGGACGAGCGCTTCGGCGAAGCGGCTGTCGTCCTGATAGCCCTGGTCGCCCAGGCGCTCGACGGCGGCCGTCGTTTCTTCACGCGCGAAACCGCCGCGCTCGAGCTTCTGCTTGAGTTCGCGGCGGGAGTGTTCGCGTCGCGCCAGGAGCCCCAGCGCCTTGTCGTAGGCCGTGCGGGTCGGGCGATCGGCCTTGCCGTCGCCCTTCCCCCTGCCCTTATCAGACTTCCTCAAGCTCGTCGGCCTCGGTCGAGGCTTCGGACTTGGTACCCGGCTTCACGAGCAGGCGGGCGCGGAGTTCGGCATCCACCTCGTTGGCGATGGCCGGGTTGTCGCGCAGGAACTGGCGGACGTTTTCCTTGCCCTGGCCAATGCGGTCGCCCTTGTAGCTGTACCAGGCGCCGGACTTGTCGATCAGGTTCTCGCGGACGCCCAGCTCGATGATCTCGCCTTCGCGCGACGTGCCTTCGCCGTAGAGGATCTCGAACTCGGTCTGGCGGAACGGCGGCGCCACCTTGTTCTTCACGACCTTCACGCGGGTCTCGGAGCCGATGACCTCCTCGCCCTTCTTCACCGCGCCGATGCGGCGGATGTCGAGGCGCACCGAGGCGTAGAACTTCAGCGCGTTACCACCCGTGGTGGTTTCCGGGCTGCCGAACATCACGCCGATCTTCATGCGGATCTGGTTGATGAAGATGACCAGGCAGTTGGACTTCTTGATGTTGGCGGTGAGCTTGCGCAGCGCCTGGCTCATCAGGCGGGCGTGCAGACCCACGTGCGAATCGCCCATCTCGCCTTCGATTTCGGCCTTCGGCGTCAGCGCCGCCACCGAGTCGACCACCACCATGTCCACCGCGCCGGAGCGCACCAGCATGTCGGCGATTTCGAGGGCCTGCTCACCGGTATCCGGCTGGCTGACCAGGAGATCGGCCACGTTCACGCCAAGCTTCTCGGCGTAGGTGGGATCCAGCGCGTGCTCGGCGTCGACGAACGCCGCCGTGCCGCCGTTGCGCTGGCACGACGCGATGGCCTGGAGCGTGAGGGTCGTCTTGCCCGAGGATTCGGGGCCGTAGATCTCGACGATGCGGCCACGCGGCAGCCCGCCGATGCCCAGGGCGATGTCGAGGCCGAGCGAACCGGTCGACACGGTGTCGATCTGGTCGTCGACCCGGTCGCCAAGACGCATGACGGCACCCTTGCCGAACTGCTTTTCGATCTGGCCGAGGGCACTCGCCAGCGCCTTGCGCTTATTGTCGTCCATCGTGGTTTCCGATCTCGTGTGTAGGTAGGTATCTTGCCGCAGCGTGATCTCAGGGACTGCGATCCGCGACCGGCAAGTTTGCCACAGGCGGCCGGGTTCAGCCCTGCAGTTCGGCGGTCATTCCAGCAAGCGCGGCCGCCACCGTCTGCCGCCGGACCGCCTCGCGATCCCCGTCGAAATGGAACAGCTTCGCGTGGGCATAGCCCCCGCGCCGTTTCCAGCCGATCCAGACGGTGCCAACGGGCTTGTCCGCGGTACCGCCCGACGGCCCGGCGATCCCCGTGACAGCCACCGCCACGCCTGCGCCATAGCGCGCCAGCGCGCCCGACACCATCTCCAGGACCGTCTCTTCGCTGACGGCACCCGTGCGCTCCAGCGTGCGCGGATTGACCCCGAGCAGGGACTCCTTCGCGCTATAGCTATAGGTGACCACGCCCGCCTCGAACCAGGCCGAACTGCCGGGAAGGTCCGTCAGCGTCTTCGCGATCCATCCGCCGGTGCACGACTCGGCCGTCGCGACCATGACGCGCCTTTCCTGCGCCGCCGCGGCCACATCTTTCGCGAGGGCGGTCAATTCGGCGTCGGACGGGGAGGTTTCGAGGGCCATGCGGGCTCCTTGGTAAAAGGCCACGTTCTACTCCCGGCTCCCCGCCTTGTCGATGCCGCAAGGGCTCGCCCCCGGCCCAACAAGGGTGCGCCCGCTGTCTACTCCCGCTTCCCACCTACCGAATCATCAGCCGCATCCTCTGCATCAGGCTGCCCGCGTTCAGGATCATACGAACCACGCAGCTAAGGTCTTAGCGGCATCGACGGCCGCTTCCACGCCGCGCGAGAAGCCCCTCAGCCGGGTCGGACGCAAAACACAATGCTTTCGTGCGATCAATGCGATTCGAACGACACCGCGACGTGACATAGAACGCCAGTGCGACAAGTGACGACCGCCTACCGCCGCGTCTGACAGGGAGAACAAAGAAACCACTAGCCAAAGCTACGCAAGTCGTTTATCGTCCCGCCCCGCGCACTTCTCGGGTGCCAGGATCATAAGATTCGACACCCGATACGTGCCACGTCGCGGCCAGATGAGCCGATGACGATCGAACCGGAGGACGCGTGCCCGACCAGGCGCCGTCGCCCAACTACAGGATGTAGTAACGATGAAGCAGCAATCTCTCGCCCCTCTCGCGGTGTCCGTCCCCCGCGCTGTCGGCTCTTCAAAGCAAGCCCATCGATCTTTCCGGTCGAGACCGCCGGCAAGTTGCGCCCGGAGCCGCCTCTCCAGCGCCACCGCCTGACCGTCGCCGTGTCCCGCGCCGACCGGCGCGAACACTCGCTACCTCTGCCCGCGAGCCGTCTCCATCGGCAACGCGCTCGTGCGCGCCTGCAAACCCTCAACACTGCTTATCGAGTCCGACGTGAAGAACTTCCCGCACCCGCTCCTGGTCCTGCTGCTCATTGCCACCCTTGCCGGCTGCGGCGTGCCCGGCCCGAAGGACTTCGGCGGACGCTGGCGTCCCGTGAATCGCTTCGACGACAAGGTCGTCGAGATGCCTCTGGAAGCACCTTACACGTACTACGTCGCGCCGATGGACGGCACGCTCAAGGCGCTCGTGACGCGCTGGACGAGCGATACCGGCATGAAGCTCGACTACCGCCTGCGGTCCGATTTCTCGCTGACGCGCCCGGCCGCGAAGGTGCGGACCACCGAACTACGCGATGCCGCCGCGCAACTCACCGCCATCTATGCGGCGCAGGGCATCGTCGTGCGCATCGAGGGACCTTCGCTTCTCGTCGAGGCGGGTGCGGCGGATGCCGCGGCCGGCGCACCGTGAGCGCACGTCGATGCTGAAGAAGCGCAACACTGAAAAGATAGCCCAGGCCGTCACCGCGGGCGTGAACTACGAGATTACGCTCGCCGACGTCGCGCGACGCAGCGAACGACGCGCCTGGACCGTCGCCATGGCCGCGCTGTGCGTCGCGCTCGTGCTTGCCGGCGGTTACATCGCCGTCCTGCCGTTGAAGGAGACCGTACCGTTCCTCGTCGTGTCCGATCCTTTTTCGGGCACCAGTACGCTCGCGCGCCTGACCGACGACCTGGTCGACCGGAAGATCACCGCAAGTGAAGCGGTCAATCGCAGCAACGTCGCGCATTTCGTCCTCGCGCGCGAGTCGTACGATCTCGCGCTGACGAACCTGCGGGATTGGCCGACGGTCCTCACCATGGCATCGCCCGAGGTCGCGCAGCCTTACATGGCTCTGCACGCGACCAGCAACGAGGCGAGTCCGTATCGGCAATATGGCAAGACGAGTGCGATCCGTGTACGGATTCTCAGCATCGTCCTCGTCGGCGACCCCGGACGGACGCCCAAGGGTGCGACGGTCCGCTTCCAGCGCACGGTATACGACAAGACGAGCGGCGCCACCTACCCGCTCGACAGCAAGATCGCGACGATCGCGTTCGTCTACAAGCCGCATCTGCGCATGGACGACCGGAACCGGATCGAGAATCCGCTCGGTTTCCAGGTCACGAGCTATCGCGTCGACAACGACTACGGCTCGGCGCCGCCCGCCGAAGTCGCATCCGCCAGGCCCCGTGCTGACGCGACGTCGGAAGACCTCCTGACCGACGACGGCATCCCGCCTGCCCCGCTGGCCGTCGAGGCCGATGACAGCACCACCGAGCGTGCCACCCAACCATCTCGACCGACTTCTCCGACATCCGCCAAACGCGGCAACGCCAATGGAGGGCGCACCCGATGATCCGCACCACTCCCCCACGACTGCGATGTGCGCTAGCGCTCGTCGCGATCGCCAGCTCCCACCCGGGGATCGCGCAAAGCGCCGCATCTATGACAGGTGCTACGCCCACGAGCCGCACGTCCGGTGTCGACACGTATGCGTATCAGCCCGACCGGATCTACACGATCCGCACGGGTCTCGGCATCGCCACGCAGCTCGAACTCAGTCCGAGCGAGACGATCCTCGATTACAGCAGCGGGTTCAGCACGGGCTGGGACATCGAGCGCCGCGGCCATGTCTTCTACGTGAAGCCGAAGAACGTCGACGTCGATACCAACCTCATGATTCGTACGGCGACGCACTCGTACATCTTCGAGCTCAAGGTCGTGGCCACCGACTGGCGAACGCTCGACCAGGCCCGACGCGAAGGCGTGCAGTACAAGGTGTCCTTCACCTACCCGCCCGACACGCGCTTCCAGCCCGAGACAAAGCCCGCACACGGAAAGCGCGCCGAAGACGCGAGCCGGCCCACCGAGACGGCCGAACTCGATACCGGCCTGGTCAAGGGCCGCGACTACCACTTCGATTACGACTACGCGAAACGCCGTCGGACGGCGCCCTGGCTCGTGCCGAAACATGTCTACGACGATGGCCGCTTCACGTACATCCACATGCCCGACCTGAAGCGATTCCCAACCGGAAACTTCCCCACGATCTACATGCGCGAGAAAGGCCATGGCGACGACGAGATCGTCAACACGACGATCGAAGGCAACACGATCGTCGTGCACGGCACCTACGCCTACCTGGTGATCCGCCACGACAAGAATGTCGTCGGCCTGCGAAGGAACGCGAAAAAGTGAAGCCGCATACCCCGAATCCCTCTGACACCGACGATGTCGCCGCGGTCGAGCCGCCGAGCGCGAACGACGAGGCGCAGGTCCCCTTCGACAACCCGTACGCGCAGCGGCACGCGTCGCCGCCTCCGGATCTCGAGCGCAACGTGCCGCGCATGACGCAGACCGAGGTCCGCGACATGAACCGCAAGGCCTTGGGACTTCTCGCGGCCATCGTGCTCCTCCTTGCCGTCGCCGGCATCTGGCTCCTCCGGTCGGGAAGCACCTCCGACAAGACGGCAGCGCGGCGCGACGAGTCCGTATCGGTGCCGGAATCCCCTCTCCAGCCAGGGGCGTCCGAGAAGGCGCCCCCTGCCACGGGCACCCATGAGCAGGCTGTGTCGACGCGCGACGGCTTTCCCATTCCCCTGGTTCCCGAGACGAGGTCGCGACGCGCCGGCGCGATCGACGAACGCGCTCCGTCCCGCGATCGCGACGGTTCGCCCCAGACCGACGCGCCCGCGCCACGACCGCAAGGCCCGACGCTCGTCGAGCGACGCATCGCGGCCGCTCAGGCCGGGAGCGCGCTGGGTACGGGCGACGCCGGACCAGCGGCACCCCCGGCGTTCCAGATGCCGAACCTCCCCGTGGTCGCGGCGGCATCGTCCGGCGACCTCAGCGAGATCCCGCCCAACGTGGCGTACAAAGCGAAGCCCCTGGCCGACGTGTCAAGCGCGGCGTCGTTGACGCACCCCGACACGCTGATGATGCGCGGCACCTACATCCGCTGCGTCCTTGAAACCCGCATCGTCACGGACCAGCCAGGCTTCACGTCCTGCGTCGTCACCGAGCCGGTGTATTCGTTCTCCGGCAAGCGCATGCTGCTGCCTAAGGGCTCGAAGGTGCTCGGCAAGTACGAGATGGAACCGAACGGCCCGCGCGTGGCCGTGATCTGGGATCGCATCGTCACGCCAAGCGGCATCGACGTGAATATGGCCAGCCCGGGTGCCGACACCCTGGGTGGCGCCGGCCACCCAGGACACTATGCCGCTCATTGGGGCAGCCGCATCGGCGCCGCCATGCTCATCAGCCTCATGAGCGACGCGTTCAAATACGCGGCCGCCGAACACGGGCCACGACAGACCACCATCACCAACGGTGTCGTGACGGAGACCCCGTTCGAAAGCAACACGGCCGACACGATCCAGGAGCTCGCGAAGCAGGCCGTGCGGCGGCAGGCGAATCGCCCCGCCACCGTCACGATCAACCAGGGCACCGTCCTGGCGGTCTATGTCGCCAAGGACGTCGACTTCGCTGGCGTGGTGGCGCGTTACTAACATGGACGGCCAGACGCACGCCACGATCGCCCGCGGTTTCCTGGATTACCAGTACGAGGTGCTCGGCATCGCGCCGTTCCTCGCGTCACCCGACGTGACCGAAATCTGCATCAATCGTCCGGGCGAGCTCTATCTCGAGCGCCGCGGTGGGTGGCAGCGCGTGGAGGTACCGTCCCTCACGTACGACCGCGCGCGTCAGTTCTGCACCGCGGTTGTGAACGAAACGAACACCGGGCAACGCATCACCGATGTCGATCCGGTCGTGTCGCTGACGTTCCCCACCGGCCAACGCGCCCAGTTCGTCCTGCCGCCGGCGTGCGAAGCCGGCCGCGTATCGATCACCATCCGACTGCCTTCGCGGCAGTCGCGCTCGCTCGACCAATACCAGGCCGACGGCTTTTTCGAGCATATCCTCGAAGGTGGACCCACTATCGACGCGGCCGACGAGGAACTGCTGCGACTTCGCGCGGAGCGGCGCTACGCCGAATTCTTCCGGCGAGCCGTGCTAGCCAAGAAGAACATCGTCGTGGCCGGAGCCACCGGTAGCGGCAAGACCACGTTCATGAAGTCGCTTGTCAGCCACATTCCCCACGGGGAACGGCTGGTGTCGATCGAAGACGCGCGCGAGCTGTTCCTCGACCAGCCCAACGTCGTGCACCTGCTCTATTCCAAGGGCGGGCAGAGCACTGCCAACGTCACGGCGAAAAGCTGCATGGAAGCCTGCCTGCGCATGAAGCCCGACCGCATCATTCTGGCCGAGCTGCGAGGCGACGAGTCGTTCTACTTCATCCGCAACTGCGCGTCCGGCCACCCCGGCTCCATCACCAGCTGCCATGCGGGCAGCGTCAGCCAGACATGGGACCAGCTCGCACTCATGGTCAAGGCGTCGACCGAAGGCGCCGGACTGGAATTCGCCACCATCAAGCGCCTGCTCATGCTCACGATCGACATCGTGGTGCACATCAGCGCGCATGCAGGCAAGCGCCGCATCACGGGTATCGACTTCGACCCGTGGCGTACTCTCGGCGTCGTTCCGGATAGCCAAGCTTCCGTGACGGGAGCCACGCCATGATCGCGCCCATCGACATGGCCGCCTGTCCCGACCTCGCCGTGCCCCACGCGGTCATGCAGCATGTCGTCGCCGTCGAGTCGGGCCGGAATCCGTTCGCCATCGGTGTCGTCGGCCGTCGTCTCGCGCGCCAGCCCGCAACGCTCGCCGAGGCGGTCGCGACGGCACGCATGCTCGAGCGCGAAGGGTTCAACTATTCGCTCGGCCTCGCCCAGGTGAACCGTAGCAACCTGCGCAAATTCGGGCTCGACGACTACGACGTCGCCTTCGATCCCTGCCGCAACCTCGCCGTCGGCGCCCGCATTCTCGCCGAGTGCCGCGAGCGCGCCGGCGGCGACTGGGGCAAGGCCTTCAGCTGCTACTACTCCGGCAACTTCCGCACGGGCTTCGAGCACGGCTACGTCCAGCGCGTTTTCGCCGCGATGGGCCGGGCCTCGGATCCTTCCCGGTCACCGGCAGCGGCGATGCCGGCCGGGACGCGGTTCGAGGCGACGGCGACGCCATCCCTCGACACCGACGCCGAGACGAGCACGCGCGCTTTCGTACCCATGGTACGCGGACCGGCGGAGCCCCCTCCGGCCGCCACGCCTACACCGCGCGAACCCGCCGCCGATCCTAAGCCGGCCGTGCCCGGCGCATCGGATCCCGCATTCGTTTTCTGACCGTTTCCCTCAGCCCCAAGCGACAAGGAGTTCCACATGTTGCATCCCAACGCCCCGCATCCTTCCGTATTCGCGACCCGAAGCCTCCAGCGCGCGGTGGGGCTCGCGGCCCTGGCTACCGCCCTCCTGATGCCGGGACTCGCGCTGGCCCAGATCGGCGAAGCCGGCGAGAAAGTCTGCGGGTTCTTCGAGAACATCAATGCGCTGCTCAATGCGGCATCCGTGGTCGTAGTGACCATCTCCGTGATCTTCTCGGGTTACCAGATCGCCTTCGCGCACAAGCGCATCGCAGACGTCGCACCGCCGCTGATCGGCGGCGTACTCATCGGTGCGGCGGCGCAGGTGGCGAAGATGGTCGTCGGCGAAGGCGGCAGCGGCGGCACCAAGGCGTGCTCGCCGAGCGGCGCCTTCCTGATGGATGCCGTCGACGCCGCAATGCGGCTGCTGGCCTTCCATGCGTAAGGACGCCCTCTTCCGCGGCTGTACGCGTCCGCCCATGTTCATGGGCGTGCCGTACATCCCGTTCTTCCTGGGCGCGGGCACCTGTCTTCTGCTGGCCATGTACTTCAACTTCTGGCTCCTGCTGCTGATGCCGCCGGTGATCCTCGCGATGCGACAGATGGCACGGCGCGACGAGATGATCTTCCGGCTTCTCGCCCTCCGCCTCAGCTTCCGCACCCGGGTCCGCAACGTGTCCGCTCACGATGGCGCCTGGGCCTTCACGCCGAACGCCTACCGCGATGCGGCCCGGGAAAAGCGCCGGTAAACCTACGCCCTGGCACATTCAGCCAGGGCGACACTCCGATCGATGCCATGTTCACACCCGACGCTCCCATCGCCAGCCACATCCCCCTCTCGACCCATGTCTCACCGACCGTCCTCAAGACGACCGGCGGCGACTACCTGCTGACCTGGAGGCTCGCCGGCCTCCCCTTCGTCGGCCGGGAACCTTGGGAGCTGGAGCACCGACACCTGACGTTCAATCGCATGCTGCAGATGCTGCGCGCGCCCGACTACGTGAACGTCGCCTTCTGGGTGCACGACATCCGTCGGCGACGCAGCCTTCGCCACAAGCCAACCTTCAACCAGTCGTTCAACCAACGCCTGTCCGACGGCTACTACGCGTCGCTGTCCACGCAGAAGCTCATGCAGAACGAGCTTTATCTGACGATGCTCTACCGCCCGCTGGTACACGGAAAAGCGCTCGCGGAGAAGGTCGCCGATCCGGTACGACTGCAAGCGGCGCAGGACCGCGCCATCGCGACCTTGCTCGACCTGGCGGGTACCGTCGAGGCGGTGCTGAAGGACTACGGTCCGAACCGGCTCGGCATGTACGAAGGTCCGAACGGCTTCGTGTTCTCGGAAGTCCTGGAGCTCTTCGGGTACATCCTGAACCGCGTCGATGAGCCGGTGCCGGTGCTGAAAGCGCCGGTGCCGGATTACCTGCCACTCTCGCGCCAGCGCTTCAGTCCTCGCTCGGGCGACTTCGTGCTCACGACGCCCCACGGCGACAACCATTTCGGCGCGATCCTGAACATCAAGGAATACGTCGACGGCACCTGGCCCGGCATCCTCAACGGCATGAAGTTCCTCGACAGCGAGTACGTGATCACGCACTCGTTCACGCCGATGGGACGCCAGGACGCCCTCAAGGCGCTCGACCGCACGAAGGGCATGATGATCTCGTCGGGGGACAAGGCGGTGAGCCAGATCGTCGAACTGGACCACGCCATGGACCAGCTCGCTTCAGGCAATTTCGTCCTGGGCGAGTATCACTACGGCATCGCCATTTACGCCGAGAGCCAGGAGGCGCTCGCCCAACGACTGGCCGCAGCCAGGGCGGAGCTTTCCAACGCGGGATTCGTCTCCGTCAAGGAAGACCTCGCCATCACGGCCGCTTTCTTCGCCCAGTTCCCTGGCAACTGGAAGTACAGGACGCGGCTGGCGAACGTCAGCTCGCTCAACTTCCTTGGCCTGTCGCCGCTGCACAACTTCGCCAGCGGCAAGGCCGACATGAATCCGTGGGGCGACTGCGTCACCACGCTGCAGACCAACAACGGTCAGCCCTACCACTTCAACTTCCACTATACGCAGCCGGGCGAGGATTCCCGGGGCGAGAAGGCGATCGCCAACACGATGGTCATCGGCAAGTCCGGCAACGGCAAGACCGCGCTCATCAACTTTCTGCTCAGCCAGGTGCAGAAGCTCGACCCGGCACCGACGATTTTCTTCTTCGACAAGGACCGCGGTGCCGAGATCTTCGTGCGCGCCTGCGGCGGCAACTACCTCGCCCTGGCGAACGGCGAGCCGACGGGATTCAACCCTTTCCAGTGCGAGCGAACCGAGGCCAACGTCCAGTTCCTTGCCGACCTGGTCAAGGTGCTGGCGGGCAAACGCGAATACACCTCACGCGAGGAAGAAGACATTTTCCGCGCCGTCGAAAACATCCTCGACACGCCCATGCCGCTGCGGAACCTGACCAACTTCCAGAAGAGCCTCCCAAACCTCGGCGACGACGGACTCTACGTCCGTCTGCGCAAGTGGACCGCCGGCCACTCCCACGGCTGGGTCTTCGACAACCCCGAGGACACCATCGATCTCAGCCGGGCCAACATCATCGGCTTCGATTACACCGACGTCATCGACAATGCCGAGGTCCGCGCACCGGTCATCAACTACCTTCTGCACCGGCTCGAAGCCCTGATCGACGGCCGCCGACTCATCTATGTGATGGACGAGTTCTGGAAGATCCTCGACGGCGGAGGCGGTCTCAAGGAGTTCGCGAAGAACAAGCAGAAGACCATCCGCAAGCAGAACGGCCTGGGCATCTTCGCCACGCAAAGCCCCGAGGACGCCCTGGCCAGCGACATCGCGTCGTCCCTGATCGAGCAGACGGCGACGATGATCCTGCTCCCGAATCCCAACGCCAGCCGCGAGGACTACGTGGACGGCCTGAAGCTCACCGAGGCCGAGTACAAGGTGGTCGTCGGGCTCGGCGAGCGCTCACGCAGCTTCTTCGTGAAGCAGGGCCAGTGCTCCGCGGTGTGCCAGCTCAACCTGCGCGGCCTGGACGACGAGCTCGCGGTCATCTCGGCATCGACCGACAACATCGACGTCATGCATCGCGTGCTCGACGAAGCCGCCGCCGCCCATGGCTCGACCCCCAGCGCGCTGATGCCCGAGCAATGGCTGCCCCGGTTCTACGCAGAGCGCAAGGGCAGCGGAAAGCACGACGCCGCGCCGAAACGCGCCATCTGAAGCCCGAGGATACGCATGGACACCAAGCCACCAACCACCCCGACGCCCCGTTCCGGATACCGCCGGCGACTCACACGGACGGCGCTCGCCGCGTGCCTGGTCGCGAGCCTCAGCGTCCGCAGTCCCGACGCTACGGCGCAGTGGATCGTCAACGACCCGGCGGCGATCGTCACGGCGATAACGGAGCACATACGGGAAGCGGCGCGATGGATCGAAACCGCCAAGCACTATGCCGAAACCGTCCAGCACTACGCCCAGACAACGAAGCACTTCCTGCAGCAGGTCGAGTTCTGGAAAGAACAGCTCGTCAAGCTGAAGGGCCTCAAGCTCGAGCTCTTCAAATCGGAATACGAGTTCAAGCGCATCGCGGAAGACTTCGGCGTCGCGGAAACGTGCCAGGGCGCCACCGGTGGCAGCCTCGACATCAAGTCGATCCTCAGCGCTCTCGCGTCCGATCTGAGCGGCGACATCGTGTCGCAGCAGAAAGAGGTCTGCGTCGCCATCGTCAAGGCGAAGAACCTGAAATACAACATGACGGTCGACTACTTCGACTTCGTGAAGAAGTCCACGGCCGATCTCGTCGACGTGCACACCTCACGACTCGACAAGGTGACCCAGTCACTGGCGGACCTGAATTCGGTGCTCACCGATACGCAGCGCTATTCGTCCAACCTCGAAAACGCCCGGGCTCAGTGGGAAACCAACATGAAACAGCAGGAAACGATTATCGCCATGCTCACGCAAAAGCAGTCGATCCTCTCCCGTCGCGCCATGAACGGCAAGCCAAGCGTATGGGGAACTCTGGTGAACACGCTGACCCTCCAGGCCGCTCTCAAACTCTGACCTCGCGAAGGAGCGCGGATCCTCATGTCCAATCTGGCCGACTACGTCTATTTCCGGCTGATCTACAAATTCCTCATTGCCCAGATCGACAAGTTCAGCACCGGCCTGCTCGAACGCGCCATGGCGTGGGCAAGTTTCGCCGCGCTTACCCTGGTGACGCTGTGGATCCTCATCCAGGGCTTCCGCATCGCGACCGGTCGATCGCGCGAATCGCTCATGGTCACGGTCATCGAACTCGGTCGTGTCGCCGTG
Organism: Luteibacter sp. 329MFSha; assembly: GCF_900111665.1. Taxonomy (NCBI): domain Bacteria; kingdom Pseudomonadati; phylum Pseudomonadota; class Gammaproteobacteria; order Lysobacterales; family Rhodanobacteraceae; genus Luteibacter; species Luteibacter sp. 329MFSha. The sequence goes on from NZ_FOJE01000001.1 coordinate 1,843,845, forward strand.
ATCGTCGCCGCCGCGAGCACGATGGCGGTCGCCGGGACGGGTCTGCGCAACCTGCTGACGCACGACGTCGACCGGGCGGTGCACTACCTGTTCACGGGTACCGAAGGCGATACCTCGAAGGAAATCGACCGCAACCTCGCCTACACGCAGATCGCGCTCGCCTTGCTCAACAAGGTGCAGGTCATGCCCGGCGACGACGAAATGCAGACGGCGAAAGAGCGATCGACCCTCATCGCCACCTTCGGCACCGCCAGCCCGCCCATGGTCGCCGGCGCGATGCTGCTCATCTACCACTTCGCCATGGCGCTCTTCATCGGCCTCGGCCCGATCTTCATCCTCTGCCTGATGTTCCAGCAGACCAAGGACCTGTTCAAACGCTGGTTGCTCTACGGCCTCGGCACCGTCTTCTCGATGGGCCTGCTCAGCGTGGTGGTGACGATCGTCCTCGACCTCACCGCGAGAGTCAGCGCCGCGATGTGGGCCGGTAACGCCGTCAACCAGCTCATCCTCGGCAACAACACCGAGGGCCTGACCAGCAAAGCCATGCAGCAAGGCGGTATCGGCCTGCTGCTCACCGCCCTCATCGTCTCCGTCCCACCCATGGCCGCCGCCTTCTTCCAAGGCACGCTCGGCAGCTTCATGAGCTACTCCGCCTTCGGCGGCGGCAACAACGGGTATGGACCGGATGGAAGGCCGCCTGGCTCGTGGAGCCCATTACGGGAATCAAACGAGGGTCCTGAGGATCACCGTGGCGGCGGTAGGGGTCTCGATGCCGGAATGCTTCTCGGCGGACGAATTTCAGGTTCACCCCAGGCCACGCCACGCGATGAAGTCAAAGCCGGGCGTCCAAACTTGAAGGAATAAGACACCAATGAAGTACGTTCTGATTATCGCCGCGACACTGATTCCTTATTTCGCATATGCCGAGGGCGGATGCCCACCGGGGCACTTTCCTCAACGGGGGCAGGGGTGGCAGACCTGCGTTCCCGATCCAGAGGCCGCTCCGTCAGCACCGCCTCGGGCCGCTCCGCATTGGGAGGCACGATGGAGCGCCATCTCGGTTGATACGGAGATAGGCGCTATCGTGACGGCCGTCGGTTACGGAAGCCAGGCCGAAGCAGAAAAGCACGCCATTCATGACTGCACGCGTCAGGGCGGCAACAGCTGCAAGGTCGGGCTCTCAGTAAAAAATGGATGCCTGGCGATGGCCGTTGGTGAGAAGAAGATAATGTTCAGTACTGGATCGGAACTCGAAAAGGCCGAGAGTCGCGCCATGGAGTCCTGCCTAGAAAAGAATTCAAAGTGCAGGGTGTTTCACTCGTTCTGCCGAAAGGCGGAACTCGTGCCGTAGACGGTCGCCTGCCCCACGATCTCATGTAATCAGACCGCGTCGACGTACGGATTCAGAACGACGATAGGATTAGCCTGAAATCTAGTGAGGCGGCCCCATCTTATTTGCGCATTGGCCGTGTCCCTATCGCACATGTCCGCCACGCCCGGTGGGCACCCAGCATGCTCATGAGCCATTCCGCCTTCGGCAGTGGTAACAGCGGGTGCTTGCTGCAAGGGGCTATTCGGGTCTTGGCATAGCGAGGCGACCGGGAAAGGAAATGAATCGACAGGCCGGTAACGCTATCGCCAGCCTTGACGAAACCACCCTAGTTCATCGACTTAGTGCACGACAGGAAGCTCGCACTCTCGACGCAATCAAACGAGGCGCGTCGAGTCCTGTGAAGGATTACCAACAGTGAAGAATCTCATCACCCTCCTCCTTGCCGCCTTCGCCTTACCAGCGCTGGCCGAAGGGGGATGCCCTTCAGGACATCACCCACAGAATGGCCAAGGCTGGCAAGCCTGCGTCCCGATGGAGACAGACAATCGAACAACCACCTGTCCGACTCCGCACTGGGAAACACGTTGGGGCTCGATGGCTACCGACAACGACATGGCAGTCCTCGGCACGGCTTTTGGTGCGCCAACCCGGGCGGCGGCTGAAGCCCAAGCTGTCAAGGATTGCAGGCGGCAGGGTGGCCTCGACTGCAGGCCTCGAATAGCGAGTGGGAACACATGTCTCGCAAAGGCCGTCGGTAGGAAAACTTCGTCGTACGCCACCGGGCAGAAGATCGAGATCGCCGAGGAAAGAGCGCTGGCTGAATGTCGTCGCAGCGACGAGAGATGCCAGATCTATCACTCGTTCTGCAGCATGGCGGAGTTGGTGCCATGAGCGCACGCGCAGACCTTGAAGCACGACGTACCCTTGTCGGCCGCGTTGCTGGCCCTCCCCTCACCCCCCCGGGGCCGCCGACGGAGAAAATCTCGCTTCTCGATTTCATCCGCCTGCTCTGTGCTTCTCTCCCGTCCCACCCATGGCTAACAAGGCACGCTCGGCAGCTTCATGAGCTACTCCGCCTTCGGCGGCGGCAACAACGGGTACGGGCCGGATGGAAGGCCGCCTGGCTCGTGGGGTTCCGTAGCTGACGGGCGCAACGAGTCAAGGGAGCGAGCTGGGGAGAAAAACTCAAGGCACGAGAGCGAACTCTTCTCTGGCCGCGTCTCATCGGACTCCCCACCCGCAGCAAACGACGCGATCAAGCGCGCGCCATCGATATCTCGAGAGGATTCCCCGCGATGAAGAAGCAACTATTTCTAGTCCTGATGGCCTACTCCTCAACATCGTTGGCAGAAGGTGGTTGCCCCCCAGGTCACTATCCCCAACAGGGCCAAGGCTGGCGCGCATGCGTGCCCGACCAAACGGAATACAACGTACCCAGGCGTTCCTCACCGCACTGGCAAGATCGATGGGCGGCCATGGCGACCGATGCGAAGGCTGCCGCGCTCGGCACAGCGGCGGGCGCACGAAGCAGGGAACTAGCCGAGGCTCAGGCGATACACGATTGCCGGCGACAGGGCGGCTCGACATGCAAACTTCAAATCTCACATGGAAATGGCTGTGTCGCGATGGCCGTCGGGGAAAAGATGATGAACTTTATGCCAGGACGCGATCTCGAGTTGGCCGAACGTCGCGCCCTTGATGAATGCGGCAGAACGGACAAGCGATGCAAGATATATCACTCCTTTTGCAGTCTTGCCGAGCTCGTCCCGTGAGCGCGTGCACCGCCGTCAACCAAACTCCCTCGGCAACAACACCGAGGCCCGACGAGCAAAGCCATGCAGCAAGGCGGCATCGGCCTGCTCCTCACCGCCCTCATCGTCTCCGTCCCACCCATGGCCGCCGCCTTCTTCCAGGGCACGCTCGGCAGCTTCATGAGCTATTCCGCCTTCGGCGGCGACAACAGGCTGCACCCGCCGTAGCAGATGCCACCAAACATCGCGGACCCACCGAACGCGCGGAGTCAATGCAGTGAAGAAGCTCGTATCGCTAATGGCCATTGCCTTGTCTACCGAAGCATGGTCCGAAGGCGGATGCCCGCGTGGGCAACTTCCGCAGCAAGGCCAGGGCTGGAAGGCATGCGTACCTGATCCGTCCGCTTATGATGAGCCCACGCGGTCGTCGCCGCACTGGGAGACTCGATGGGCGGCCATTGCCACCGATGGAAAGGCTGCCGCCTTAGGCACCGCCTCGCGGGCGCGGAGCGAGGACGAGGCAAAGGCGGAAGCCTTGGAGAACTGTAGGAAGCAAGGTGGCTCGGAGTGCAAGTTACAGATAACTCGCGACAACGAATGCGTCGCCATGGCCATTGGTGGGGACAGGATATGCTTCAGTTCTGGAACTACTATCGAACGGGCGGAACGAAACGCACTCGATCATTGTGTCGGAGCTGCGAAGCAGCCAAGGATCTACCATTCGTTCTGTAGCCCGGCCGAATTGGTCCCTTGAGGACGCTCAGGTGAATGAAAGACGCCAACCTGACAGACATGCATTTCGCCCCGGCGTCTCCCGTGTTGTTTTCTAGGGTGCTCTGGCTAGCTCCATGAGCTACTCGCCTTCGGCGGTGGCAACACGGGTATGGCCCGGATGGAAGGCCGCCTGGCTCGTGGAGCCCAGTACGGGAATCAAACGAGGGTCCTGAGGATCGCCGTGGCCACGCCAGGGGTTTCGATGCCGGAATGCTTCTCGGCGGACGAATTTCAGGCTCGCCCCAGGCCACGCCGCGTAATGAAGGTAAAGCCGTGCGTCCAAACTTGAAGGAATAAGACACCGCATGAAGTACGTTTTGATGATCGCTTCGACACTGATTCCTTTTCTCGCATGTGCCGAGGGCGGATGCCCACCAGGACACTTTCCTCAACAAGGGCAAGGATGGCAGGCCTGCGTTCCCGATCCAGAGGGCGCACCATCTGCACCGGCTCGGGTCGCTCCGCATTGGGAGGCACGCTGGAATGCCATCTCGACCGATGCAGACATAGGCGTCATAGGGACGGCTGCCGGTTTCGGAAGTCAACTCGGAGCCGAGAGTCACGCTGTTCATGACTGCACGCGTCAAGGCGGCACTCGCTGCAAGCTCCAGATATCGGCAAAAAACGGATGCCTGGCGATGGCAGTTGGCGAGAAAAAAATGCTATTCAGCTCCGCAGCGGAGCTAGATGACGCTGAGAGTCGCGCCATGGAATCGTGCCTCGACCACAACCAAAAATGCAGGGTCTTTCACTCGTTCTGCCGAAAGGCGGAACTCGTGCCGTAAACGGTCGCCTCTTCCACGATCCCATGTAGGCAGACAGCTCCGGCCGGCGGATCCGGTCCGACGATAGGTTTGGCCTGAAGACCTGAAGACGCGGCTCCGCCCTGTCAGCGCACTGGCCGCTGAAACGAAACGCGCTCGATCATTGTGTCGGAGCCGCGAAGCAACCAAGGATCTACCATTCCTCCTGTAGCCCGGCCGAGTGGGTTCCCTGAGAACACCCGGCATTAGCGTTTACCGGCACGATGGAAGGCCACTGACTCGTGAGTCCGGCGCGGGGATCAGACTCAGTCTCGATGATCGCCGTGGAAGCGCCGGGAAATGGATACCGTCGTGCTCCATAGCGGACGGATGTCGGGCGCACCGCGATAGCGCCGAGCACATCCGCGTTTGGCCATCCGCATGACGGTCGCCCGGGGGCGCGGTCATAGGGTATGGCTTCGCATGTCCTGGCGGCGTGTCGCATGTCCCGCTGCCGAGAGAACGCCAGCAAGCGCGTCCTCGTCGGCATGCGGGAAAGCTTTCGGTATAGAGAGCACTGGCCCCGCCCCGCGGGATCGCCGGCGCGTTCGCGCGCGCCGCGATAGGGCAAGCATGGCGGCCCCCCGCGCACGAAACGACATTCGTGATCGATCCGTGAAGGTTGCGACGGCAACCTTCACGTGCCATGCACATTCTTGCGATTTCGTGAGCGTGCGCTCATGAGGAATGAGAATTCGGTCAACCGTTTGAAGCGTTTCATACACATTACATGCCGAGAATGTGTGACATAGCACGCGAAATCAGTGGCCTGGATGGGTAGTCAGAAAATTCTTGTTGCGTTACCTTTACGTCGCGGACAGGGTGCCGCGTAGGGGTGGGGAAAATCACGGTCGTTTTATCGCAACCCATGGTTGGCGCGTCATTCCGCCCCATGCCGCGTCGACCCTTCTTCGCTTGGATCAGATGCAAGGGCGCGAAAGCGCCCGCTACAGGATGTTGTATGGACGAATTGCATACGTTTCGCGCCGCGGTGGCGCGACATTCAGGCCGCCGCCGGGCGCCGTACGGCGCAGGATCCGGTGTGTCCGCGACCTGCGGCGCAGGGCCTGCTCATCGCTGCCACCCGATCCGGCGCCAGGCCGGCGCGCGGGCGCATTTTCTCGTCGCGATGTAAACGGTTACACGGCCGCGCCGTCCGGCGAGCCCCTTGGGCCGCCGACGATTTCCACTTGCCTCCTGATCGAACGAGTGCCGCGTGAATAAAGTCCTGACTCTTCCCCTGACCCTCTGCCTCGTCGCCGCCCTGGCTGCCTGCGGCACGCCTCCCGCCAAGGACTTCGGCGGCCAATGGAGGCCGGTGAACAAGTACGACGAGAAGGTCGTCGAGATCCCGCTTGCGGTTCCTTACACGTATTACGCCGCTCCGATGGACGGCACCCTGAAGAACATGCTGACGCGCTGGACAAGCGATAACGGCATGAAACTCGACTACAAGCTGCGCTCCGACTTCACCCTCACCAAGGCCGCGTCCGGCATTCACACGACCGAAGTACGCGATGCGGCGTCCCAGCTAAGCGCGATCTACGCGCCCCAGGGTGTGTCCGTGCTCGTCGATGGTCCCTCGCTCGTCGTCGAAGAAACCTCGGCGATCGTCCCCCATGCCGGCAGCGCGCCTTCGGCGCCGCAGGCGGAAGCGCAGACACGGACGACGATCGGTAGCGTCGCCGCCACGCCGAACGCCCACTGAGTCAGGAAGGCTGCCCGTACCATGCTCAGGAAAAGAAACTCTCCAAAGATCGATGCCGCCGTCGCCCAGGGCGTGAACTTCGAGGTATCGATCGCCGATATCGCGCGCCGCGGCGAGCGCCGTGCCTGGATCGTCGCGTGGTGCGCGGTCGGCATGTCGCTCATTCTGGCGGGCGGCTACTTCTACATGCTTCCGTTGAAGCAGACGGTGCCTTATGTCGTGCTGGCGGATGCCGCCTCGGGCGTCTCGTCGCTGGCTCGCCTGTCCGACGACCTCGTCAATCGACGCATCACCTCCAGCGAAGCGGTCAACCGCAGCAACGTGGCCCACTTCGTCCTGGCGCGCGAGTCCTACGACCTTGCGCTGACCAATCTCCGCGACTGGCCGACGGTGCTTACGATGGCCTCGGAGCCGGTCGCGAAGCCCTACCTCGCGCTCCATGCGCAGAACAACGAAAAGAGCCCGTACAAGCTCTACGGCAAGTCCAAGGCGATCCGGGTGAAGATCCTGAGCATCGTGTTGCTGGGTGGTGGGCCCGACACTCCGCCGACGGGCGCCACCGTTCGCTTCCAGCGCAGTCTCTTCGACAAGACCAACGGCGCGACCACACCCATCGACAGCAAGATCGCGACGATCGAGTTCACCTACAAAGCGAATCTCGGCATGGACGACCAGTATCGGATCGAGAATCCGCTCGGCTTCCAGGTCATGAGCTACCGGGTCGATAACGACTACGCGTCGTCGCCGCCCTCGGAGGTCCTCGTTCCAGGCCAGGCGGCAACGTCGGCCGCCCAGCCGGTATCGGACGACAGCTCGTCGTCGCTCCCTCAGGACGGCACGCAGAATCCACAGGCGCTTCCGCCCGCGAACGCCCAGCCGACCGCCACGGCCATTCCTCTTTCCACCATTCCCGGCGACGACGCCTACGCGTCGCCGCAAGGCAACGCCGGGGTCACCCCAACGCAGGCCACGGCACAGCCCGGGGCACGCACCAACCCTAGAAGCGCCGCCAATGGAGGGCGCCGTTGATGACCCGAATGCGCAAGCTCACGCTGGCCCTCGCCGCCGTCGTCGCGTTTCATGCGACGACGTCGGTCGCGATGGATTCCACGCCTCCCGCATCCACGGCGATGGCCGGCCCCGCCACGGACGCCGTGCAGCCGTACGAATACCAGCCCGAACGCATCTACCAGGTGCGTACCGGCCTGGGCATCACGACGCAGATCGAACTCAGCCCGAACGAGCAGATCCTCGACTACAGCACGGGTTTCAGCAGCGGCTGGGACCTGACGCGACGCGACAACGTGTTCTACGTCAAGCCGAAGAACGTCGACGTCGACACGAACATGATGATCCGCACGGCGACGCACTCGTACATCCTCGAGCTGAAGGTCGTCGCCACCGACTGGAAAACCCTCGAGCAGGCGCGACGCGCCGGCGTGCAGTACAAGGTCGCGTTCACGTACCCGGCCGACACGAGCTTCCTCTCGGAAGCGAAGAAGGTGAAGGAAACGCCCGAGCTGGATACCTCGCTGGTCAAGGGGCGTGACTACAACTTCGACTACGACTACGCGAAGACCCGCAAGACCGCGCCGTGGCTCGTCCCGACGAATGTCTACGACGATGGACGCTTCACGTACATCAAGATGCCGGACCTCAAGCAGTTTCCGACGGGTAACTTTCCGACCGTGTACATGCGCGAGAAAGAGCACGGCGAAGACTCGCTGGTGAACTCGACGGTCGAAGGAAACACGATCGTCATCCACGGTACGTACCCCTACCTGGTCATTCGCCACGACAACAATGTCGTCGGTCTGCGAAGGAACACGAAGAAGTGAGCCAGAACACTCCCCACCATCCCGAAGACGAGGCGCGCGGTGCAGACGGTCATGCCGACGCGTCGGGCGATCATCGCGACCCGCTCGCCGGCAACCCTTACCTGAACCAGCAGCGGCAAGCGCCGCAGCCGGACCTCGACCGGGGCGCGCCGCAACTCACCAGCAGCGACATGCGCCGGATGAACCGCAGCGCCCTCGGCCTGCTCGCGGGCATCGTCCTGCTCCTGGTCGTCGTCGCCTTCTGGCTTTTCCACAGTTCGGACACCGGGAAGAGCCCCGTCGCGAAGCCGCGCGAGGAGACCGTCTCGGTTCCCGATGCGCCCATCACGTCGCTGGCGACCGCCCCCGCTACGGATCCACGGGCGATCAGCCTCGCCCCGGAGTTGCCGCCGCAGCGCGACGTGCCCCCGCTCCCGCCGGAGCCGCAACAACCCGCGACGCCGGCGCCACACGTGCCGACGCTGCTGGAACGCCGTATCGCGGCTGCCAACGGAGGCACGCAGGCCGTCGCCGACGCGCCGGGTGGCCCCTATGCGGCAGGTCTCGCAGCTGGCATGACCATGCCCGGAACCGGCATGCCTGGCGAACCCGCGACGCCCGAGCAGCGCGCGCTGATGAGTGCGACCAACAACATCGCGTACACCGCGAAAGATCTGCCGGAAGTCTCCACGGCCACGCCGCTGCAGCACCCGGACACCCTGATGGTCCGAGGAACCTTCATTCGCTGCGTGCTCGAAACGAGGATCATCACCGACATGCCCGGCTTCACGTCGTGCGTGGTGACGGAGCCGATCTACTCGTTCACGGGCAAGCGGATGCTTCTGCCGAAGGGTTCCAAGGTCCTCGGCAAGTACGAGATGGAGCCTAACGGTCCGCGCGTGGCCGTGATCTGGGACCGCATCGTCACGCCGACGGGAATCGACGTGAACATGGCCAGCCCGGGTATCGATACGCTGGGCGGCGCGGGCCACCCAGGTCACTACGACGCCCATTGGGGCAGCCGCATCGGCTCGGCCCTGCTGATCAGCCTGCTCAGCGACGCCTTCAAGTACGAGGCCGCCGAGCACGGCCCGCGCCAGACGCAGATCAGCAACGGCGTCGTGACGCAGAGTCCGTTCGAGAGCAACACCGCCGACACGGTGCAGCAGCTTGCCAACCAGGCGGTACGCCGTGCCGCGAACCGCCCGGCCACGGTCACGATCAACCAGGGCACGGTGCTTGCGATCTACGTGGCGAAGGACGTCGATTTCACCGGCGTCGTGGCGCGGTACTGAGCATGAGCGAGAGCGCACTCGCCGCCGTCGGAAGCGATTTCCTCGACTACCAGTACGAGGTACTGGGCGTGAAGGATTTCCTCGCGTCCGCCGACGTCACCGAGATATGCATCAACCGCCCCGGCGAGCTCTATCTGGAGCGCCGGGGCGGGTGGCAGCGCGTGGAGGTGCCCTCGCTGACCTTCGAGCGGGCACGGCAGTTCTGCACGGCGGTGGTCAACGAGAGCAACACCGGCCAGCGCATCACGGATACCGACCCGGTGGTCTCGCTCACGTTTCCGACGGGACAACGTGCGCAGTTCGTGATTCCTCCCGCATGCGAAGCCGGCCGTGTCTCGATCACCATCCGCCTGCCCTCCCGGCAGACGCGCACGCTCGCGCAGTACAGCGAGGACGGTTTCTTCGACGAGATCCTCGAGGGCGCCCACACCATCAGTCAGATCGATCGGGAGCTTCTCGAGCTGCGCTCCGCGCGACGCTACGAGGACTTCTTCCGGCATGCCGTGCTCGGTAAGAAGAACATCGTCGTGGCGGGCGCGACGGGAAGCGGCAAGACCACCTTCATGAAGTCGCTCGTCAACCACATTCCGGACGACGAGCGCCTGGTGACGATCGAGGACGCCCGCGAGCTGTTCATCGGACAGCCGAACGTCGTGCACCTCCTGTATTCGAAGGGAGGGCAGAGCGCGGCCAATGTCACCGCCAAGAGCTGCATGGAGGCGTGCCTTCGCATGAAGCCGGACCGGATCATCCTGGCGGAGCTTCGCGGCGACGAGTCCTTCTATTTCATCCGAAACTGCGCATCCGGACATCCCGGTTCGATCACAAGCTGTCATGCAGGCAGCGTGGAACAGACCTGGGACCAGCTCGCGCTGATGGTGAAGGCCTCCTCGGAAGGGGCGGGCCTCGAGTTCGCGACGATCAAGCGTCTGCTGATGCTGACGATCGACATCGTCGTGCACATCAAGGCGCATGGCGGCCGGCGCTACATCACCGGTATCGACTTCGACCCGTCGCGCGCGCTCGGCGCGGGCGCGGGTTGATCGGTCAGTTGGCAATGGAGCCCGAAACGACGTGATCGCAGGCATGGAAATGATGGGTTGTCAGAACCTCGCCGTACCGGCCGAGGTGATGCAGCATGTCGTCAATGTGGAATCGAGCCGCAATCCCTTCGCCATCGGCGTCGTGGGCGGTCGTCTCGTGCGCCAGCCGACCAATATCGGCGAGGCCGTCGCCACCGTCCGCATGCTCGAGCAGCGCGGTTACAACTATTCGCTGGGCATCGCCCAGGTGAACCGATCCAACCTGGGAAAGTTCGGCCTCGACACGTTCGAGAAAGCCTTCGAATACTGCCCCAACGTGACAGCGGGTTCGCGCATCCTCGCGCAGTGCTACGAAAGCGCGGGCCGAAACTGGGGCAAGGCCTTCAGTTGCTATTACTCGGGCAACTTCACGACCGGTTACGAGCACGGCTACGTGCAGCGCATCTACGACTCGATGACGCGCAGCGGCATGGTCAGCACGGCGTCGCCCATCCCGCTCGAGCGGCCGCGCGGCCCGGTGAAGGTGGTGGCGAAGGGCACCGACGTCAACGGCCTGAAGACCGATACCCCGGATTACCGCATCGCCATGCGCCGGGTGCTCGATGCCGCCACCTCGGCGGTGATCGCTCCCGCCATGGCGTCCGAACAGACGCCCGTGATTCCGCCGGGCAACGCCACCATGCCGGTCGCGGACGCACCGGCGTCGGCCGGGGCGCCGCGGCCCATCGGCCGCATCGCCACGGACGCGGCTACCGCGGCGGCGATGTCGCAGGTCGGGCCGCGGATTCCGCAGGCGACCACTCCGCCGCCGCCCGGCCGCATCGCGACCGACGCCGGCACGGCCGCCGTCATGTCACAGATCGGCATCAGCTCGAACGCGACCGGCAGCGCGCCGGCCGCTCCTGAAGGCGACGCGTCCATCTTCGTGCCCCAGGTGCGCGCGCCCGGAGAAACACCCGCGCCGTCCAATCGCGCTCCCGCACGGCAGGCCGCGCCGGCGCGCGACCCGGCGGACCTGCGCACAGGAGGCCACGACGATGCGTTCGTCTTCTGATGTCCACTCATGCATCGCCCTCGCCACACGCGCATGGCGACCCCCGACGCGGCTCGTCGCCGAGCCGTCTTCCAGCGTGGCGGCACCCGCCGTCGTCAACACCTGAACTACCGATAAGGAACCACGAGATGTCCCTGCCCTCCCTGTCCCAGGTCTTTGCCAAGTCCACGCGCCCGGTCATGACCGCCGTGGGCCTCGCCGCGCTGTTCACGGCCCTCATGGTGCCGGGCATCGCGATCGCGCAGGTCGGAGAAACCGGCACCAAGGTGTGCGGATTCTTCGAGAACATCAACTCGCTCCTCAATGCCGCGTCGATCGTCGTGGTCACGATCGCCGTGATCTTCTCGGGCTATCAGATCGCGTTCGCCCATAAGCGCATCGCGGAAGTCGCCCCGGCGCTCGGCGGCGGCGTGCTGATCGGTGCGGCCGCCCAGGTCGCGAAGATGGTCGTCGGCGGCAACGGCAGCGGCAGCGGTGCCACCGCCTGCACCTCGAGCAGCGGCGGCGCCTTCCTCATCGACGCCGTGAACGCCGCGATGCATCTGCTGCAGATCCATGCATAAGAACGCCCTGTTCCGCGGCTGCACCCGGCCGCCCATGTTCATGGGCGTTCCCTACGTCCCGTTCTTCATGGGCGCGGGTACCGGATTGCTGCTCGGGATGTACTTCAACCTCTGGTTCCTGCTTTTCATTCCGGTCGCCATCCTCGTGATGCGGCAGATGGCGAGGCGGGACGAGATGATCTTCCGCCTGCTCGGCCTGCGGCTGCAGTTCCGCTCGCGCATCCGGAACGTTCCGCTGCACGACGGTATGTGGGTCTTCACGCCCAACAACTACCGCGATCCGAAAACGGAAAAGAAGAAATAGAAGACGGGTTCCCTGGCCCCTGGGCCAGGGACTTTCGGTTTCCACCGGCCAACGACGACATGTTCACTCCAGACGCTCCCATCTCGGTCCACATCACGCTATCCGCCCATGTATCGCCTTCCGTGGTCAAGACGACCGGCGGCGATTATCTGCTGACCTGGCGCCTGGGTGGACTTCCGTTCGTGGGCCGCGACGAGTGGGAGCTCGAACACCGCCACAATACCTTCAACCGCATGCTGCAGACGCTGCGTGCGCCCGACTACACCAACGTGGCGTTCTGGGTGCACGACATCCGTCGCCGCCGCGCGATCCGCGATCGTTCGAAGTTCGGCCAGCGCTTCAACCAGGAGTTGTCCGACGCCTACTTCGCGTCGCTCTCCGAACAGAAGCTCATGCAGAACGAGCTCTACCTGACGATGATCTACCGTCCGATCGTCTCCGGGAAGATGTTCGCGGAGAAGAGCTCGGACGTCGCACGCCTGAGAGCCGAGCAGGACGCCGCCATCGCCCAGGTCCTCGAACTGGCGGGGAACATCGAGGCGGTGCTCAAGGACTACGCACCGACGCGTCTGGGCATGTACGAAGCCTCGAACGGCATCGTGTTCTCCGAGGTCCTCGAGCTCTTCGGCTTCATCCTCAATCGTGTCGACGAGCCCGTTCCGGTGCTGAACGCCGCCGTCTACGACTACCTGCCCGTCAGCCGTCAACGCTTCTCCGCCAAGACCGGCGACTTCGTGCTCACGACACCGAGCGGTACGAACCACTTCGGCGCGATCCTCAATCTGAAGGAATACGTCGACTCGACCTACCCCGGTATCCTCAACGGCCTCAAGTTCCTGGATTTCGAGTACGTCATCACGCACTCGTTCACGCCCATGGGTCGGCAGGATGCGCTGCGCGCGCTGGACCGCACCAAGGGCATGATGGTGTCGTCGGGGGACAAGGCCGTGAGCCAGATCATCGAGCTGGACCACGCCATGGACCAGCTGGCATCGGGCAATTTCGTCCTGGGCGAATATCACTTCACGATCGCCATCTACGCCCCGACACAGGAAGCCCTGGCCCAACAGATCGCCACCACGCGCGCCGAACTGTCCAATGCCGGCTTCGTGACGGTAAAGGAGGATCTCGCCGTCACGGCCGCCTTCTTCGCGCAGTTGCCAGGCAACTGGAAGTACCGCACGCGGCTCGCGAACGTCAGTTCGCTGAACTTCCTCGGCCTGTCGCCCCTGCACAACTTCGCCACCGGGAAGCGGGACAGCAATCCGTGGGGCGACTGCGTCACCACCCTGCAGACCACCAACGGCCAGCCCTACTTCTTCAACTTCCATGCCACCCATCCGGCGGAGAACTCGCTGGGCGAAAAGGCGATCGCGAACACGATGGTCATCGGCAAGTCGGGCACCGGCAAGACCGCCCTGATCAACTTCCTGCTCAGTCAGGTGCAGAAGCTCGATCCGTCGCCCACGATCTTCTTCTTCGACAAGGATCGCGGTGCCGAGATCTTCGTGCGGGCCTGCGGCGGGAACTACCTGGCGCTCGAGAACGGCAAGCCCACCGGCTTCAACCCGTTCCAGTGCGCACGCACCGAAGAGAACGTCCAGTTCCTCGGAGAGCTGATCAAGGTCCTGGCGGGCAAGAGCATCTATAGCTCCCGCGAAGAGGAAGACATCTTCCGTGCCGTCGAGAACATCCTCGACACGCCGATGCATCTGCGCACCATGACGAATTTCCAGAAGAGCCTGCCGAACCTGGGCGACGACGGACTCTTCATCCGCATGCGCAAGTGGACCGCCGGCAACTCGCTCGGCTGGGTCTTCGACAATCCGCGCGACACCGTCGACCTCAGTCGCGCCAACATCATCGGCTTCGACTACACGGATATCATCGACAATCCGGAAGTCCGGGCGCCGGTCATCAACTACCTGCTGCACCGACTCGAGGATCTCATCGACGGTCGCCGCCTGATCTACGTCATGGACGAGTTCTGGAAGATCCTCGACGGCAAGGGCGGGCTCAAGGAATTCGCGAAGAACAAGCAGAAGACCATCCGTAAACAAAACGGCATGGGAATCTTCGCCACGCAGAGCCCCGAAGACGCGCTCGCCAGCGACATCGCCTCGGCGCTCATAGAACAGACGGCGACGATGATCCTTCTGCCGAACCCGAACGCCAGCCGCGAAGACTACGTGGATGGCCTGAAGCTCACCGAAGCCGAGTACAACGTCGTGGTGAGCCTGGACGAGCGCTCCCGCTGCTTCCTGGTGAAGCAGGGTCATGCCTCGGCGGTCTGCCAGCTCAATCTGCGCGGCATGGACGACGTTCTCGCCGTTATTTCGGCGTCGACCGACAACATCGAAATCATGCACGACGTACTCAAGGTGCGCGCGGAAGCCGAAGGCGTCGCGCCGGACGACCTGCGGCCCGAGCAGTGGCTGGCGACGTTCTACGAACATCGCAAAGGCAGCGGCAAGGGCCCGTCGAGCCCCACGCCCTCGCGCTCCAGGCAGGCGGCCTGAGCCATGAAGACATCTCCGGAGACAGATATGGATATGCCCAAGTCCGGCGCCCGGGTGTGGCGCACGACGACCCTCAAGCTCGCGTTGGGCGCGACCCTGGCTTCCATCGCCAGTACGGCATCGCCACCCACGCGCGCCCAGTGGATCGTCGCGGATCCCGCCCAGATTTCGAACAGCCTCATCGAATATGGGCAGACGGCTGCCCGCTGGGGTCAGACGCTCAAGCAATGGAGCGACGAATTCGCGTTCTGGCAGGAGCAGCTCGTCAAGATACAGAGCCTCAACTTCCAGCTATTCACCGTTCAGCAGCAATTCCCGAAGCTTCCGGCGGATTTCGGCGTCAAGGAGAACTGTCCCGGTGCCTCCGGTGGTGGCGTGACTGGCGACATCACGAGCGGCCTTCGCAACCTGTTCGGGTCGATCACGAACGACATCACGACGCAGCAACAGAACGTCTGCGTCATGATCGAACTGACGAAGAACCAGAAATACGAGGGCACGCGCAAGTATCTCCAGGAGATCGGCGCGCAGGGCAACGCTTTGCAGCAGCTGGCGAACATGCGCATATTCCAGATCATGCAGTCGCCGGGAAAGCTGTCGTCGTACACCGCGGACACCACCAAGTACGCAGCGGACATGACGCACGCGCGTGAAGTCTGGCAGACGAACCAGGCGCAGCTCGATATGCAGATAGCCATGCTCGAGCGGCGCCAGAGCGTCCTGTCGAGGCAGGCGATCAACGGCCAGGAGCCGACGACCCTCGGCACACTGGTGAACATGGCAGCACTGAAGGCTGCGCTTACGAAGTAATCCGGCCCGCGCTGCACGATGCGGCGCGGTCACCCCCGGTCATGGCAGCGAGCCTGCATGACATGGAACGAGTCAGACATGTCAGATATCGCGAACTACGTTTACTTTCAGCTGATCTACGATTATCTCAGCGATGAGATCAACACATTCGGCATGGAGCTGATGCGCCGGATGATGACATGGGCGAGCGCCATCGCATTGACGCTCGTTACCTTGTGGATCCTCGTCCAGGGTTTCCGCGTGGTCTCGGGCCGTTCGCGCGAACCGCTGATGGAGATCGTCCTCCAGATGGGTCGGATCGTCGTCATCGTCGGTGCCGCGACGACGATGGCGATCGCCAGCACCGATCTGAACAACTTCCTCACCGTGCAGCTCGACAAGGAAATCCACTACCTGTTCACCGGCAACGAGAACAAGCGGACCTCGAGCGCGATCGATGAAAACCTCGCCTACACCCAGATCGCGCTTTCGACCATCAACTCCGTCAAGGTCGTGAGCACCGACCCCGAGATGCTCAATGCCAAGGAGCGCTCCGCCTTCATCGCCACCATCGGAAGCGCAAGCCCGCCGATGGCCGCTGGCGCGATGCTTCTGCTTTATCAGTTCGCCATCGCTCTCTTCATCGGCCTCGGACCGCTGTTCATTCTTTGCCTGATCTTCGATCAGACGAAGGACCTCTTCCGTCGTTGGCTCTTGTACGGCATCGGCACCATCTTCTCGATGGCCCTCCTGAGCGTCGTCGCCAGCATGGTGCTCGAACTCACCCTTCGTGTAAGTGGTGCCATGTGGGGTGCCAAGATCGTCAATCACCTGCTCCTCGGCGACAAGACCGAAGGTCTGACCAGTACCGCCATGCAACAGGGCGGCATCGGCCTCCTGCTGAGCATCCTCATCGTGTCGGTGCCGCCGATGGCGGCCATGTTCTTCCAGGGCACGTTGGGGAGCGCTCTGACATATACGGTGTTCGGCGGTGTCGGCACGAGACCCGGCCCCCAGGGTCAACCTCCCGGGTCACCCGAAGCGCGGGGCGCTACGAATGGCCAAACAGGATCGCAGCCCGTGGATGGCTTCGCCAATCGGGTGACGGGCGCAGGCCCCGCGCCCACGCAAGAAGCGATAAAGAATCAGCAATCCGTCGCGAGAACCCGACAATGACGAAACGTCTGCCCGCACTGCTCTTCACACTCGTGCTCGCCATGTTCGCAACCGCCGCCCAGGCGGAGGGAGGCTGCCCACCTGGCCAATATCCTCAGGGCGGTCAGGGCTGGCAGGCGTGCGTACCCATTCCGGGAGAGCAGAACCAACAGATGTCGGTACCCACGGTCCGCTGGACAAATCACTATCAGGCCATCGCCACCGATTCGCACCTGGGGATTCTTGGTTCGGCGGTCGACCGGACCACGAATCAAAGCGCGATCCGTGACGCCCTGGCGGATTGCGAGGCGAAGGGCGGGCAGGATTGCAAGATCGACATCGCTCTTGTCAACGGATGTGTCGCGATGGTCCTCGGGGTTACGACGAGGGAAATCCAGATGGGCGCGACGAAGGCGGAAGCCGAGGAAAGTGCGATGCAAGGATGCCGGCGTGGGAATAGCAAGTGCGAGGTCTACTATTCGGCGTGCAGTCTGCCCACAAAGCAGTAGTCACGTCCGCTTGTCGAAAGGAGGAAGGAGTGAATATGCGAAAGCTCATGGCGATGATCATGACGATCGGCCTCTGCCCATCCGCGTTCGCGCAAATGGGCCACTATGAGTTCATCCCTTACTACGGCAACAATCCATTCGTGTTCTGCAAGCTAGGCGTTCCGGAAGACTGCTGGGTTCCGACGGATCCACAACGTGGCAAGTACCGCGTCATCGACCGAAAATGCTTCAAGAGCTACTCGGCGAAGATGTATGAGCGTGTCTGCTCGAAGGGTGGCATGAGCGCCGCGACACCCGCGAGCCGGTCGGCGATGCGTGATCCTGCCGACGCCAGTCCCGGGCTCTGACGACACCGTGGCGGAACCGGAGCCCCGGACGGTAACGCACCACGGACAACGGCAACGTGAGAACGCGATGACCAAGGCATCCGCCCTACCCTTCGCCATGCTGTTCGCCCTTTCCTTTCAGGCCCACGGTGCATCCATGAACAAGCCGGACGTCAAGCTCAATCCTCGTCCGAAGATGCGCTACGAGATCACGATGACGGTGGAGGGAGCGCCCGGCGGCTTCGAGTCCGTCAAAGGCCGCGTCGACTATCACGTGAGCAATCCCGACAGCGTCCCGTTGACACCGTTCACCGGTGCCACCGTCGAGCCTCAGGAATACACGCCGATCGAGTTCGAGCGCGTCGACGACACGACGTACAGGGCGTACGTCTACGCGGACCGCTTTCTCGACGAGGACTATTTCGGCCGAGGCACATGCCACTGGTCGCTCGTGGCGGTGAGTGCGAACCTCCTGCATGGCAAGGCGAAGTTCAGCCCGGCGATCGTCGTCGACGATGTCTTCAAGCAGGGACAAAGCCGACGCTGGTTCGCAAACCAGTCGTATCGCGACTCACCTCTTAGCGGGCCGGACATCGGGACGGAGAAGCGCTCCGATTACAAGAAGCCGGACGACACGTTCTCGGTGACGCTCAAGGCGACGGGGCGGAGGCCGTGAGCATGCGCTCGACGGACTACGCCCGACTCGCAAAGCGGGTGCTGGCTTTTGTCGATAAAGCCGTAACGCGATACGTCCCGATCGCACCACGCCGCTCTGTCCTGAAAGGACTATTACGGCGTTTCGTGCAGGTCACCGTCCCTGGCCTGTTTCTCTCACTCGCAGCTTGTGGTGGAAACGTGGAACCGAATATTCATCTGAATCCTGACCCGTCGATGCGGTATGAGATCACGTACACAGTGGATGATCCCTCGGTCGCCTTCGATAGCGTAGAAGCGATCGGTTCGTATCAGGTAACGAACGAGGCGTGCGCGCCGCGTGTGCCTGTGTCTGGCGTGAGAAAGGTTCCGAACAAAGTCATTCCTCTCACGACTCGTCCGATCGACCGCTCCACGTATCAGGTCACAGCGTATCCAGACGCATTGCTTGACGAGGACTACTTTGGACATGGCGTGTGTCATTGGGCGCTGACCGCGACCACGCTGGTTTGGAAACGACAGGGCAAGGAGCTCACTTCCTCGCTCATTTCCAAGGACATGTTCGAGGGACGCCATATCCTCATTTACTACCCGCGAAGCTGGCTAAGATCGAAGGAAACAGGATTCGCTGAAGGCGGGTCCATCACGCCATCGATCTATCCTAACCGCGATGACCTGTTCACGATCTCGGTCGTTGCGCGAGAGGTGCGGCAATGACGCGCTCAGCAGACTCGTACGCCTTGCTAGCCAGAGACTCATACACCGCGAGGCAGAGGAAAGAGGAAGTAGAGTTGGGTGGGGAGGCATTCACTGTCCTGGATACCAGCGAGGGCTCCCCATTCGGCTTCCAAGGGACTGCCTATCGAACCCAAAACTGGTCTGATATCGTCATCACCTATCGGGGGACTGAGCTTGACCGCGAACCTCTCCGCGACGGCGGCGTTGACGCTGCAATGGTACTTGCCGGCGTCAATCCACAGCGTGCCGCGGCTGAATCCTTCACCCGACAAGTCCTGGATCAGGTGCACCAGCACCGTCAACAGACGGGCGTCACTTCGGAGGTCTCCGTCACCGGCCACTCCCTCGGCGGCACCCTCGCCCAGCTAAACGCCGCGAAGTTCGGCCTCGACGCCCACACGTTCAATGCGTACGGCTCCCAGAATCTCGATCCCGACCTTCACGAGGGCCGCGGCCGCATCGTCAATCACTGCCGCGCCGGCGATCCTGTCTGCGCAGCGGCCGATCACGTCGGCACGGTGAAGGTGTACGCCACGCAGAGCGACATCGACCGACTGAAATTATCCGGCTACACCGCGCACGACCGGCAGAGCCACCTCACCACGGTGAGGTCTGTGGATTTCGCGGCGCACGGCATCGATAACTTCGTCGACGGCAACGCCATCAACGGCGCATCGATCCTCGGGCCCGAGTCGCAGGCTCGTTACCGAGCGAATCAATCGCTGGTGGACATGTACCGGTCCGACATCCATTTCATCCGGGAGCGCGCGTCGTTGAGTTGGGAGGTGCCGGATGCGATCGGCCGGGAGGTCCATCGCACGGTTACGCGCGCCGCCCGACACGTGGAGCACGGTGCCGAAGCGTTTGGCCTGGGCGTCGCCTCCGGTGCCGGCCACGTTTTCGATGAGGCAGGACGCTTCGGCCACGCTCTTGGCGACGGCGCGCAGACCGCGGCGGACCGTACTCACGACTATCTCGCCGGGCACGCCAGTGCCCTTGGGAACGACCTGCGCGTTGTGGGTAACGGCATCGGCGAACGGCTCAGCGACGCGACACGCGTCGCGGCTTATGCCAGTCCCCTCACATCGCCTCTGTTGACGGATCGAGGAGACCTGTACGACACGCCAACCCGGAACGCACGCCTCGACGAGCCGACCCACCCTGCCTATGGCATGTTCAGGACTGCGCTGTTCGACGTGGAGAAGCTGGACGCCGAGGTGGGCCGTCAGCCGGATCAGCTCAGCGCGAATCTCGCCGCCGCGCTGACCGCCGCGGCACGGGAGCAAGGGATGTCGCATATCGACAGCGTCAAGCTGAGCAAGGATGCCAGCTGGGCCTTCGCCGTGCAGGGCAGCGAAAGCGATCCGCACAAGAAAGTAGCGACGGTCGCCACTGAACTCGGCATCTCGACGACGGTCGCGCAGAGCAGCGACGCGTGGCAGCGGGCGGACGACCGGGACATGCAGGCCAGAGCGGCGACGGCCGCCCTGGTGCAGTCGCCCGCTGAACCCACACAGGGCCACGCCGGCCCGAGTTTCAGCCGATAGGAGCACGAGAGCGCCATGTCACGACGACTCGCCCTACCCTTCGCCACGCTATTCGCCCTTTCCCTTCAGGCCCACGGTGCACCCATGAACAAGCCGGACATCAAGCTCAATCCTCATCCGAAGATGCGCTATGAGATCACGATGACGGTGGAAGGAGCGCCGGGTCCCTTCGAGAAGATCGAGGGGCATGTGGACTACCACGTCAGCAATCCGAACAGCGTTCCATTGACGCCGTTCAGCGGCGCCACGGTGGAACCGCAGGCCGATGCGCCACTGACGTTCGAACATGTGGGCGGTAACGTCTACAAGGCATTCTTCTACGCCGACCGGTTTCTCGATGAGGATTATTTCGGTCAAGGGGTGTGCCGCTGGTCGGTCGTGGGCGCCAGCGCGAGTCTCGTGCACGGCCCCGTGCGGTTCAGCCCGGCGATCATGCACAAGGACATCTTCGAGCGCGGGTCGGTGAAGCGCTGGTTTGCAAACGGCGACTACCGCGATGCGAAGGTCAACCGAATCGAGATCGGCGCGGATACACGTAACGCATACAAGAAGCCCGACGAGACATTCTCCATCACTCTGAAGGCGACGGAGATGTCGCCGTGAGCATGCGGTCCACGGACTATGCATTGCTTGCGCAAGAGAGCTACCGCGATCCCGAGCTGAACAAAGTCTTCACGCTCGGCGGCGTGAGCTATGCGGCGATCGCGACGGAAAATAACCCGGCCACCGGCTTTCAGGGAACGGCGTATCAGCGGCAGGATACGCGCGAGATCGTCATCGCCTACCGCGGCACCGAGTTCGATAGGGAGCCGGTCCATGACGGAGGTGTCGATGCGGGCATGGTGTTACTTGGCTTGAATGGCCAGCAACATGATGCTGCCGCGTTCACCGAGCGGGTTCTTACTGCCGCCAAGGAACAACAGGGGAACAGAGCCGAAGCGATCACGGTAACCGTCACCGGCCACTCCCTCGGCGGCACGCTCGCTGAGATCAATGCCGCGAAATACGGCCTGCGTGGCGAAACGTTCAATGCCTATGGCGCGGGCAGTCTGTTCGGTGTGCCCGATGGTGGCAATCAGGTCATCGACCACGTACGGGCCGGCGACCTCGTCAGTGCCGCGAGCCCGCACTTTGGTGAGGTGCGCGTTTACGCCGCGCAGCAGGATATCGATACGCTCGGCAAGGCGGGCTACCGCGACGACGGCGGACCGCTCAGCTTGCGCAACCCGCTCAAGGCGACGGATTTCGACGCGCATGCGATCGATAACTTCGTCCCAGACAGCAAGCTGCTGGGCCAGAGCATCATCTCCCCCGAGAACCAGGCAAGGTACCGCGCGCACGACACCATGATCGATCGCTACCGCGGCGATGTCATGGCGCTACGGGAGGGTCTTTCCGCGCCGTGGGAAGTGCCGAAGCACGCGATCGAGGGGGCGATCGACGCGGGGCGTTCCGTGGCCCACGCGGTCCGCGACGGCGTGCACACCATCGAACACGCCATCGGCGAGGCCGCGCACGAGGTGAAGGAAACCTTCGAGCACGTCAGGGACGATATCGCCGAGGGCGTGCATGCCATCGGCGACAAGGCGCGCGGTGCATGGGACACGATCACGCACCCGGGTTCGTGGTTCGATCACGACAAGAAGGATGTGCCGCGGATCGATCACCCGTCGCACCCGGATCACGCGTTGTTCGAGCAGGCTCACGGCGCTATCGGTCGGCTCGACGCGCAGCACGGGCGAGCCTCCGACGAACGCAGCGGCAACGCCGCGGCCGTGCTCACGGTAGCCGCGCGCCGCGATGGGCTGGACCGCATCGATCACGCCGTCCTCAGCGCCGACGCGTCACGCCTGTACGCCGTGCAGGGTTCCATGGATTCGCCACTGAAACGCGTCACCGAGGTGCCGACCGTGCAGGCCTTGCAGACACCGGTCGAGCAAAGCTCCGAGGCTTGGAAAACGGTCGCCGAACAACAGCGCCAGGTGGCCGAGGCGCAGCGCCAGCAGGTCTCGCCGGAGCCGCCGGCGCCCGTCCCCGGGCGGGCTTGATGCATGTCCCGAAGGGCGTTCGCGAAACGAGGTCGCGTCCGGGTCCGCTCCTTCGCTCTGCATAGAACATTCGATACGTTCGATCAAACACCACAAGGATCGAGGCAGATTCACGCATGATGAAGAACAAGGGATTTTGGGCGGCGGTGCTAGGCGTCGTCGCTCTGGTGGTCGGTAACTTTTTCGCGGGCTGGTTGACGCTGGCGTTTCTTCGCCTCCCGGACGTGCCGACGGGATGGGGTACCTATCTCAGCTACATCCGCGCGCTGAACCATCCACAGGTTCAGCCCTACGCGTGGCGGATCGAGACCGCCGGTATCGTCGGCTTCCTGCTGCCGATGGTGGCGTGGCTGTTCGCGCTCTACCTGCTCATGAAGCGCAAGGCCAAGGCGATCCATGGCGACGCGCGTTTCGCGACCGCGGCCGATCTGCGTAAACAAAAGATGCTCTCGGCGTCGCCGAACGGCATCCTCGTCGGCAAGTTCGGCGGCCAGCTGGTGCGCCTGCCCGGGCAACAGTTCGTGATCCTCGCGGCGCCGACCCGTTCGGGCAAGGGCGTGGGCGTGGTGATTCCGAACCTGCTCGACTACCAGGAATCGACGGTCGTCCTGGACATCAAGCAGGAGAACTTCGACCTCACCAGCGGCTGGCGGGCGTCGCAGGGGCAGGAGATCTACCTGTTCAACCCGTTCGCGGAAGATCGGCGCACGCATCGCTGGAACCCGCTCACTTACGTATCGAAGGACCCGGCGTTCCGCGTCTCGGACCTGATGAGCATCGCGGCGATGCTCTACCCCGACGGTTCGGACGACCAGAAATTCTGGGTCAGCCAGGCGCGCAACGCGTTCATGGCGTTCTCGCTGTACCTGTGCGAGAAGTGGGACGACGACGAGAAGCACGGTCGCCCGGAAATCGTGCGGAGCAAGCCGACGCTCGGCATGATCTACCGGCTGTCCTCGGGCGACGGCACCGATCTGCGGGAGCTCTACACGCGCCTGTCGAAAGAGCCTTTCCTGAGTGCCAACGCGCAGTCGGCGTTCGCCAACCTGTTGTCGCAGGCGGCGGAGACCTTCGCGTCGATCCTCGGCACGTTCAAGGAGCCCCTGAACGCGTGGATCAACCCGGTGCTGGACGCCGCGACCAGCGCGGACGACTTCCTGCTCACGGATGTGCGCAAGAAGAAGATGACGATCTACATCGGCATCCAGCCGAACAAGCTGGCCGAGAGCCGGCTGATCGTGAACCTGTTCTTCAGTCAGCTGATCAACCTCAACACGAAGGAGCGGCCGGAGAACAACCCGGCCCTCAAGCATCAGTGCCTGCTCCTGATGGACGAGTTCACGTCGATCGGCAAGGTCGAGATCATCGCGTCCGCGGTCGCGTACATGGCCGGCTACAACATCCGCCTGCTGCCGATCATCCAGAGCATGGCGCAGCTGGACGCGGTGTACGGCAAGGATGTCTCGCGCACCGTCATCACCAACCACGCGTTGCAGATCGTCTATGCGCCGCGCGAGCAGCAGGATGCGAACGACTACTCCGACATGCTCGGCTACACCACCGTGCGGCGGGAGAACATCACGAAGAGCAAGAAGGGCGACGTTTCGAAGAGCCACTCGGAGGAGAAGCGCGCCCTGATGCTGCCGCAGGAGCTGAAGGCCATGGGGCCGGACAAGGAGGTCTTCCTGTACGAGGGCATTCCGCACCCGGTGATGTGCACCAAGATCCGCTACTACCAGGACAAGTACTTCACCCAACGGCTGCTGCCGAAGGTGAACGTGCCGACGCTGGCGGTCTGAGGGTCCTAGGGAGGGGCCGGCCGGATCGCCGATGCGATCGGCTCCCACCCTTCGGCGGGCTCGCGGAAGATTCGAGATTCTGGCATGGGCTTGCCCGGCCCGCTTAACCTGAGTTCATAAACCGGTCGGTATAGTTATTCCCAAGGCAGCCGAGATGGCGCCGGTCCCAGGCACATAAGGCGGTTCCCCTTCCGCTGGTGCGAAGATGGAATACCCCAAAAGCCCACGGCCTCCCCTCCGTGGGCTTTTTCATGCCTGGGCGCCAGGCGGCACCCCCTCCCCCGGTCGCTTATCATGTGTGGCTGGCGTGCCATGGGTGGCGCGCCGTCACGCATCGACCGAAGACACGCATGGCCATCGCTGAAGAAGACCGCTCCGCCACCGCAGGGCATACGCCCTTCATGCGCCAGTATCTGGCGGCGAAGGCGGAGCATCCCGACATCCTGCTGTTCTTCCGGATGGGCGACTTCTACGAGTTGTTCTACGACGACGCGCGCAAGGCCGCGCGCCTGCTGGACATCACCCTGACCCAGCGCGGGCAGTCGGCCGGCGCGCCGATTCCCATGGCGGGCGTCCCGTATCACGCCGTGGAGAACTACCTGGCCCGGCTTGTGAAGCTCGGCGAGTCCGTCGCGCTGTGCGAGCAGATCGGCGACCCGGCGACGTCGAAGGGCCCGGTGAAGCGCGAGGTGGTGCGGATCGTCACCCCGGGCACCGTCACCGACGCGGCACTGATGGAAGAGCGCCGGGACAACCTCCTGCTGGCGATCTCCGCGGGTCCGAAGGGCTACGGGCTCGCATGGGTGGATCTCTCGACCGGCCGGTTCCTGCTCACCGAGGTGCCCTCCCCCGAGGGCCTCGCCGCCGAACTCGCGCGCCTGCAACCGGCGGAGACGCTGGTGAGCGAGGATGTCGCATGGCCGAAGCTGGTCTCGTCGCTACCGGGCCTGCGCAAGCGGCAGCCCTGGCATTTCGACGGTGATGCGGCGACGCGCGAACTCTGCCGATTCTTCCGCACGCGCGACCTGCTCGGCTTCGGCGTGGACGGCATGCCGCTCGCCATCGCCGCGGCGGGCTGCCTGCTGGGTTACGTGGAAGAAACCCAGAAGAGCGCCCTGCCCCATCTGACGGGCATGGCGGTCGAGAACGCGGGCGAGACGATCGCGATGGACGCCGCGACCCGGCGCAACCTCGAAATCGACACGCACCAGAGCGGCAGCGTCGACAACACGCTGCTCGGCGTGCTCGACGAGACCGTGACGCCGATGGGCGCGCGCCTGCTGCGCCGCTGGCTGAACCGTCCGCTGCGCGACCGCGGCGTGCTGCGCGCCCGGCATCAGGCGATCGGCAGCCTGATCGACTCGCGCCGGCACGTGTCGCTGCGCGAGCGGCTGCGCGGCGTCGGCGACCTCGAACGCATCCTCGCGCGCGTGGCGTTGCGCTCGGCGCGTCCGCGCGACCTGTCGACGCTGCGCGATGGCCTCGCCGCGGCGCCCTTGCTGCGCGAGGAGATCGCGGGCCTCGACAGCCCGCTGCTGCACGGCCTCGTCGACCGCATCGGCGATCACGCCGAGACGGCCGATCTCCTGGCGCGCGCGATCATCGCGCAGCCGCCCGTGCTGCTGCGCGACGGCGGCGTGCTGGCCGAAGGCTACGACGAGGAACTCGACGAACTGCGGCGCCTCTCGACCAACGCGGACCAGTTCCTGGTCGACATGGAAGAACGCGAGAAGGCGGCCAGCGGCATCCCGACGCTGAAGGTCGGTTACAACCGCGTGCACGGCTACTACATCGAGATCACGAAGGCGCAGGCCGACAAGGCCCCGCAGCACTACACGCGCCGACAGACGACGAAGAACGCCGAACGCTACATCACCGAAGAGCTCAAGCAGTTCGAGGACAAGGTGCTCTCCGCGAAGGAGCGCTCGCTGATGCGCGAGCGCGCGCTGTACGAGCTGCTGCTCGACCGGCTCATCGAGCGGCTGCCGGCGCTGAAGATCGGCGCGGCCGCGATGGCGGAGCTGGACGTCCTGGCGGATCTCGCCGATCGCGCCGAAGCCCTCGACTGGGCCGCACCGGAGCTCACCGACGTGCCCGGCATTCGCATCGACCGCGGCCGTCACCCCGTGGTGGAGAAGGTGCGCGACGAGCCGTTCGAGCCGAACGATCTCGCGCTGGACAAGAGCCGCCGCATGCTGGTGATCACCGGCCCGAACATGGGCGGTAAGTCCACCTACATGCGCCAGAACGCGCTGATCGTGCTGCTCGCGCACGTCGGCAGCTATGTGCCGGCGTCGGGCGCGACGATCGGCCCGATCGATCGGATCTTCACGCGTATCGGTGCGGGCGACGACCTGTCGCGCGGCCAGTCCACCTTCATGGTGGAGATGAGCGAGACGGCGAACATCCTGCACAACGCCACCGAGTGCAGCCTCGTGCTGATGGACGAGGTGGGCCGCGGCACCAGCACGTACGACGGCCTGTCGCTCGCGCGCGCCGCCGCCGTGCACCTGGCGGCGACCAGCTGCGCGTTCACGCTGTTCGCCACGCATTACTTCGAGCTCACGGAGCTCGCGGGCGAGTTCCGCACCATCGCGAACGTGCATCTGGATGCCGTGGAATACGGCGAGCAACTGGTCTTCATGCACACGGTCAAGGACGGCCCGGCGAACCGCAGCTTCGGCCTTCAGGTGGCCGCGCTGGCGGGGCTGCCCAAGACGGTGATCGCGGATGCGCGGCGCTACCTCGCCGCGCTGGAACAGGGACACGAGGTGACCGCCGCGGTCGCCGCGCCGGTGCCCGCGGCCCCGCAGATGGGCCTGTTCGCGCCGCCGCTGCCGTCGCCGGTGGAAGAGGCCCTGCGTGCGCTCGATCCGGACGATCTGGCGCCCCGCGAGGCGCTGGATCAGCTCTACAAGCTGAAGAAGATGCTGCGCTGATGCGGTCGTAGGAGCGCCCTGCGCGCGACATGTTTTCGCGAAGAGCTCAGGGCCTGACGCTCACCGCCAGAAGATGTCGCGCGCAGGGCGCGCTCCTACAAGGGATCGCTTGCGATTGGGATGGCCTATCGACGCCATTCGAACAAACGAATTCCATCGATCGGTCCGGTTTCCTATAGTCATCTCCGGTGCGGCGCCGAACGCGCACCGGCTTCAAGCGGGCAAGACGACTCTCCATCCAACGGCCCGCGACAGCCCCCGCCCCATCCCGCGTCAGCAGCCCGGGGTGGACTCGCGGGGGCTGTTTTTTTGGCTACACCGGCCCTTGGCCCGCTACGCGGGATCGCCGATGCGATCGGCTCCTACCCCTCCGGTAGCGGGCTTGCGGTGGGGCGACTACCGGAGGGTGGGAGCCGATCGTATCGGCGATAGGGCGCACGGGACCGCCGCGACCTCCGTCTTCAGAGCGTCTTCTTCAGATCCTGGATCAGCCGGCGATCGCGCTTGTCGGGACGCGCGTCCGGGCGCAGCAACGCGCCGCCGGTCAGGCGGCGGTCTTCACGCTGGCGTTCGCGCTCGGCGACGCTGGCCTCCGTCTCCGCGTAGAGCTTGCGTGCCTCCGGCGCCGGGCCGCGCTTCTGCGACAGCCCCGTCACGGTGCAGACGATTCGCTCCTCCCCACGGGTGATCCGCAGCGTGTCACCCACCTGCACCGCCTTGGCCGGCTTGCAGGTGGCATCGTTGAGTTCGACCTTGCCGCCGTCGATCGCCTGTTTGGCGAGGCTGCGGGTCTTGAAGAAGCGTGCGGCCCAGAGCCACACGTCGGCGCGAACGCCGGAGGTCGTCGAGGTATCGGTCATCTTCGAGTGATAGGGTCGGCCCGGGCGATCGCAAGCCCCGCTTACGCCGCGGGGAGGAAGAGGTTGCCGATCGGAATGGTCGCCAGCGAGAGCAGGATGCCGGCGCCGAGCACGGTGTTGGCGAGTTGCGGCTCGAGGTCGTACCGGTCGGCGAGGATGGCCGCGGAAATCATCGGTGCCATCGCCGCCTGCAGCACACCGACGGTCAGGGTCAGGCCGCCGACGCCGGCCGCCACGCCGATGCCGAGCACCAGCAGCGGTGCGAGCAGCAGCTTCCACGCCAGGCCGGCGGAGAGCGCCCCCACCTGCCCGCGACGCAGGTGCAGGCGGAATTGCAGGCCGACCGAGAACAGCGCGAGCGGCGTCAGCGTCTGGCCGATCTGCAGCAACACCTTCTCGACCATCGCCGGCCAGCCGCCGAGGAGGCCGACGGTCACGCCGATCACGAGGCAGACGAACGCGGGAAACGTCAGCACCCGGCGGACGATCGACGCGGCGCTCGCGCCGCGCCCGGAGTACATCGACGCCACGACGATGCCGCCCGCGGCGAGCATCGGAAAGCACCCGAGCTGGTCGGCGATGACGGCGATGGAGAGGCCGGGTTTGCCGTGCAAGGCCTCCATCATCGGATAGCCGATGAACGAGGTGTTGCCCAGGCCGCAGACGAGCGTGAGGCAGCCGATGCGCTGGGGACTCCACGCGAAGAGCCGGCCCAGCGTGGCGAACAGCGCCCAGGCGCCGAAGAAGGTCACGTACATGCCGACGACGGGGAACCAGAGGTTCACGTCGATCGTGACGTGGGGAACGAGCGCCAGCACCAGCGCGGGCAGCGCGATGTTGAGCACCCACCAGTTGATGCCCGGCACGATGCCGTCCGGCAGCGTCGCGAAACGGCGCGCGAGGATGCCGAGGGCGAGGCAGAGGAAGAGGATCAGGAGCGCGGACATGGGCGGGGACGATAGCAGGCAGGCGGTCGTCCTTGGGGTGACGTGGCTGTGAGACCGGTGGGCCTGTGGCGCCTCGCGAGGAGATGTCGCGGCCAGGTCCGCTCCACA
The DNA here is from genome assembly GCF_900111665.1 of Luteibacter sp. 329MFSha. NCBI lineage: Bacteria > Pseudomonadati > Pseudomonadota > Gammaproteobacteria > Lysobacterales > Rhodanobacteraceae > Luteibacter > Luteibacter sp. 329MFSha. The sequence goes on from NZ_FOJE01000001.1 coordinate 1,873,228, forward strand.
ACGGCGAGGGAGCGGACCCGGCCGCGACCGCTTTTCGCGGAGCGCGGAGGGTCTCGCGCTTACCCCAGCAGCACCCGGTTCATCCGCTGCACGAAGCCCGCGGGATCCGCGAGCTGAGCACCCGCGGTGATCTCCGCCTGCTCGAGCAACAGGCTGGCGAGGTCGCCAGCCTTCGCGTCGTCGGCTTCGCCGGCAAGACGCTGCACCAGCGGATGCGACGGGTTCAGTTCCAGCGCCGGCTTCGACGCCGGCACGTCCTGGCCCGCTTCGCGCAGCAGGCGCGCCAGGTGGGGGGCGAGGTCGAAATCGGCCAGCGCGAGCACCGACGGCGAATCCGTCAGGCGCGCGGACACGCGCACGTCGCTCACGCGATCGCCGAGCAACGACTTCGCGCGTTCGATCAGCGGCGCGGCCTCGGCCGTGGCGGCTTCCTGCTTCGCCTTGTCGGCCTCGTCGAGCGGGAACTCGCCCTTGGACACGTTGCGCAGACGCTTCCCTTCGTACTCGGTGAGGTAACCGAGCATCCACTCGTCGACGCGGTCGGACATCAGAAGCACTTCGATGCCCTTCGCCTTCAGCGCCTCGAGCGCGGGGTTGCCCGCGGCGGCGGTGTAGCTATCGGCGGTGACGTACCAGATGGCGTCCTGTCCCACCGCCATGCGGCCGATATAGTCGTCGAACGAAACCGTCTTCGCCGCGCCGTCGCCCTTCGTCGAGGCGAAGCGCAGCAGCTTCGCGATGCGCTCGCGGTTGGCAGTGTCCTCGACGATGCCTTCCTTCAGCGTGTTGCCGAAGCCGGCGAGGAACGTCGCGAACTTTTCCGGCTCGTCGCGGGCGATCTTCTCGAGCACATCGAGCACACGCTTCACGCAGGCGCTCTTGATGCGCTCGAGCTGGCGATTCTGCTGGAGGATCTCGCGGCTGACATTCAGCGGCAGGTCGTCGGCGTCCACCACGCCGCGCACGAAGCGCAGGTAGTTCGGGAGCAGTTCCTCCGCGGCGTCCATGATGAAGACGCGCTTGATGTAGAGCTTGAGGCCCTTGCGCTCCTCGCGGCCGCCCATCATCAGGTCGAACGGCGGCTGTTCCGGCACGTAGAGCAGCGTGGTGAAGCTCTGCGAGCCTTCGACGCGGTTGTGGCTCCAGGCAAGCGGATCGTTGAAGTCGTGCCCCAACGACTTGTAGAACTCCTTGTATTCCTCGTCGGTGATCTCGCTCTTCGGGCGCGACCACAGCGCGGACGCCGAGTTGACGTTCGACCACTCGGTCGGGTCCGGCTTGCCGTCCTTCTCGGCGGGCATGCGGATCGGGAACGCCACGTGGTCCGAATACTTGGTCACCAGCGAACGGAGCTTCCAGGCGTTGAGGAACTCGTCCTCGTCGGCCTTCAGGTGCAGCACGACCGTGGTGCCGCGCTCGGTGACGTTCGTGTCCTCGAGCGAGTACTCGCCCTTGCCGTCGCTTTCCCAGCGCACGCCGGCCTCGGTCGGCTGACCCGCGCGGCGCGTGATGACGGTGACCTTGTCGGCCACGACGAATGCCGAGTAGAAACCGACGCCGAACTGGCCGATCAGGCGGGCGTCCGCCTTCTGCTCGCCCGACAGCGCTTCGAGATAGCGGCGGGTGCCGGAGCTGGCGATCGTGCCGATATTGGCCACGACGTCCTCGCGGCTCATGCCGATGCCGTTGTCGCGGATGCTGATCGTGCGTGCGTCCGGATCCCAGGTCACCTGGATGCGCAGTTCGGCATCGCCGTCGGTCAGGGAGGGATCCGCGATCGCCTCGAAGCGCAGCTTGTCGCACGCGTCGGAGGCGTTGGAAATGAGCTCGCGCAGGAAGATTTCCTTGTGCGAGTAGAGGGAGTGGGTCACCAGGTGCAGGACCTGCGCGACCTCGGCTTCGAACTTACGGGTTTCCTGGCTCACGATGCCGTTCCTTCAGGGTGGGACAGGCAGGGGAGTATGGGGATGGGACGGGGGCGGGAAAAGGGGGTGGTGGGTGGTGCCGCGTCCTGAGGCCGTGAGGGGGGGCGTTGGGGATGGGAGATGGGAAATGGGGGCGCGACATCGTGCGTCCGAGGGCACCGGTCGCCCACCGGGTGCGTGAGGCGCTCGAGGCGCTGCCGCCCCCTCGACCGCACGCCGGGACCGCGCCCCCACTTCCCATCCCCCACCTCCACGTAGTCCCTCTCCGGTCCCCGCAAAAGAAAGAGGCCGCCTTCCGGCGGCCTCCTGTTCCGATCACCTCGCGGCCTGCAGCGCCGCGATGCGTTCCTCGATGGGCGGGTGGCTCATGAACAGCCGCTTGAAGCCCGAGGCCAGGTGGCCGGAAATGCCGAAGGCCTGGATGGTCTGCGGCAGCGACGTGTCGCCGTGGTTGCCCGAGAGGCGCTGCAGCGCGGAAATCATCGAGGCGCGGCCGGCGAGGCTGGCGCCCGCGGCGTCCGCCCGGAACTCGCGCCAGCGCGAGAACCACATGACGATCATCGAGGCGAACAGGCCGAACACGATCTGCAGCACCATCACGACCACGAAGTAGCCGATGCCGCCCTCGCCGTCGCGCTCGCGGCCACCGCTGAGCCAGCTGTCGACCACGCGGCCGACGACGCGGGCGAGCACGATCACCAGCGTGTTCAGCACGCCCTGGATCAGGGTCAGGGTGACCATGTCGCCATTGGCGACGTGGCCGATCTCGTGGCCGAGCACGGCCGAGACCTGCTCGCGGTCCATCTGCTGCAGGAGACCCGTGCTCACGGCCACGAGCGCGTTGTTGCGCGACATGCCGGTGGCGAAGGCGTTCATTTCCGGCGCGTCGTAGACGGCGACCTCGGGCATGCCGATGCCGGCCTTCTCGGCGTGGCGGCGCACGGTCTCGAGCAGCCAGCGCTCCGTTTCGTTGCGCGGCTCCTTGATGACCTGGGCGCCGGTGGACATCTTCGCGGTCCACTTCGAGATGGCCAGCGAGATGAAGGCGCCGCCCATGCCGAAGACGGAGGCGAAGACGATCAGGCCACCGATACCCATGCCGCGCTGGGCGGCCCACTGATCGATGCCGAGGACCCGGCAGACGATCGTCAGGAGCAGGATGACCGCGAGGTTGGTGGCGACGAACAAGGCGATGCGTTTGAACATGGTTTGTCTCTCTCATGGCGGCTGGCTAAGTGGCGCCGCACAAGGCAATTTTTCGGGGCGGACACTGAATGATTCAATGGCCGCACGGGCATCCACCGGCGCGAAGGGCGTCACGTGGCCGCTGGCAGCGGAACGCGCATCGCCTACACTGACATATCCGCCCGTCGCGGCCATGAGAAACCTCTCAATTACCGATCCATGACAGTGCCTGCCTATCGCGGACGCTTCGCTCCCTCGCCCACGGGCGCCCTGCACTTCGGCTCGCTGGTCGCGGCCGTCGGCAGCTGGCTGGTGGCCCGCCACGCCGGTGGGCAGTGGCTGGTACGCATCGAAGACATCGATCCTCCGCGCGAGGTTCCCGGATCGGCCGCGGCCATCCTCTCGACGCTCGACGCCTTCGGCATGACGCCCGACGCGCCGCCCGTCTTCCAGTCGCGGCGCGATGCGCTCTACGAGTCCGCCTTCGCACGCCTGCGCGACGAGGGCCATCTGTTTCCCTGCTGGTGCAGCCGCGCCGAGCTCGCCGCGCACGGCGGCCTGCATCGCGACGGCCGGTGCATCGCGCCTCCCGATCCGTCGCGCGCACCGGCGTGGCGCTTGCGCTCGCCCGACCGGGTGATCGCGTGGACGGACGACCTCCAGGGTCCCCAGGCCGAAAACCTCCGGGAGGTCGCCGGCGACTTCGTCATCCGCCGGGTCGAGGGGTTGTGGTCGTACCAGCTCGCCTGTGTGGTCGACGACGGCGAACAGGGCATCACACACGTCGTCCGCGGCGCCGACCTGCTCGACTCCACCGCGCGGCAGATCTACCTGCAGGGCCTGCTGGGTCTTCGTAGCCCGGGTTACCTCCACTTGCCGCTGGTCGTCGACGCGGAAGGCCGGAAACTGTCGAAGTCGTCGGCCGCCCTGCCGGTGGATCCGACCGATCCCCTGCCCGCCCTGCGTCTGGCGCTGGATCGGCTCGGCGTGCCCACCACGAGCGCCGCCACGAACCCCGCCGACCTGTTGCGCGACGCCCTGCGCGAATTCGCGCCTGCGACGCTCCGCCGCAGTAGTCTTACCCGGGGCGCGACGTTATAACGAAGGTTTGCCCGCACGCGGGCCACGACGGGACGATCGGGACGATGAAGCAGGGTATGACGCAGCGCACGGCACTGGTGACCGGCGGCACGGGCGGCATCGGTACGGCGATCGTGCGCTACCTTGCCCGGCAGGGCCACCGGGTCGCCACCAACTACCGCGACGAGGCCCGCGCGGCCGCCTGGCGCGAGGACATGATCCGCGACGGCATCGATGTCGTGATGGTGCCGGGCGACGTGTCGGACCCCGCGTCGGCCGAGGCGATGATCCGCGGCGTGGAGGACCTGGCCGGCCCGGTCGAGATCCTGATCAACAACGCCGGCATCACCCGCGACACGACGTTCCACAAGATGGACTACCAGCAGTGGACCGAGGTGGTGAACACCAACCTCAATGCCTGCTTCAACGTGACGCGCCCCGTGATTGAGGGCATGCGCTCGCGCCAGTGGGGCCGCATCGTCCAGATCAGCTCGATCAACGGGCAGAAAGGCCAGTACGGCCAGGCCAACTACGCCGCCGCGAAGGCCGGCGTGCACGGCTTCACCATCTCGCTGGCGCAGGAGAACGCGAAGTTCGGCATCACCGTGAACACGGTCTCGCCCGGCTACGTCGGCACCGACCTCGTCATGGCCGTGCCCGAGGACATCCGCGCCAAGATCGTCGCGCAGATCCCCGTCGGCCGCCTCGGCCGGCCCGAGGAAATCGCCCACGCGGTCGCGTTCCTCACCTCCGAGGATTCCAGCTGGATCACCGGATCGAACCTCGCCATCAATGGCGGCCATTACATGGGCTGGTAGGAACACCGGAGAGGCCGTGTGGAAGCGGACCCGGCCGCGACAGCTTCTCGCCCAATCTGCGCGCTGACGCGTGAACCCGGAAACCGCGGCCAGGGCCTTTCCTACAGGCCGAGTTCTTCGATCGAACGGGGTTCGACGACGCTCACGTTGTTATGGTGCGCGCGGAACTTCGCCATGACCTTGTACGCCAGCCTCCGGGCGCGCATGACCGATCCGAGCGGCCGGTGCGCGGCGATGCCGTGCCACGGGCTGAAGGCAAGGCCATCGTCGATGGCGGCGCGACGCGCGGCGTTCCACGCGGCCTGCGGCGGCACGACGATGCGCGCGACATCGATGTAAGGGCTTTTCTCCTCCGGCCAGACCACGGACGCGTCCTCGACCGGCATGGTCTCCGGGTCCGTGCAGAACTGCACCCGCAGGTCCCATTCCCCGCCTTCTTCCGCGAAGTGGTTGACCATCGCCTCGCGCAAGCCGTTGGCCTTGCCGTTGACGTTGAGCGTGGCATCCGTGAGCGCCGTCAGGTTCGGCGAGTGCGGCGCGATCGACACCTTCACCACGTAATCGCCGAAGCGCAGAGGCGCCTGCGAGTAGTAGGTGTCGCCTAGCGGATTCGTCTCCGGCTGGCCGCCCAGCGCGAGCAGCGTCGGGCTCCGGCCGCCGAAGGCCTCGATCACGCGCTCGGTGCCGCGGAGCACCGCGGAAAGCGCCTTCTTCGCGCCTTCGGCGCGATCCGTCGTCGCGGCGATCAGCTTCAGGGTGCCCGCGAAACGCTTCGCGTTCGGCGCCGAGAAGGCCGGACCGTTGACCAGGACGAAGTCCTGCGTCACGTCCCCGTCGCTGCCGGGGAGACGCTCACCCTCCACGCCGACGATCTTCACCGCCATGCCGCGCGGCGTCGAAACGCTGTCGTCGAGGATGTCGCCCGGCACCGTCGAGAGGCGCATCACCAGGGGATAGCGCCCCGGCTTCGCGAAGATGCCCTGCGCGAGCTCGCGCGGCAGGTCGTCCGGGACGATCAGTTCGCCCGTCAGCAGCGCATGGCTCTTCGCATGCACGGAACGATGCGCGTGCTTCTCGTGTTCCAGCGTCGTCTGGTTGATCTTCGTCAGCGTCTCGATCAGCTGCTCGGTGGTCTCCGCCTCGTCGGGTTCGACATGCTCCAGCGATTCGTCGAAGAGGATCGGCGGTGGGCTGAGGTTGAGGGGCATGGCATGGCTCGGCGCTGGCGTGTCGCAGGATATTGGCGCCGGTGCCGTGAAGGACCGGTCGGCGCCGGACGCCCCTGCCCGGTCACATGAGCTTGTAGCTGAACGTCAGGTTCCAGCGCATGTCGCGGTCACGGGTTTCGGGCGGCTTGTCACCCGTGGGCCAGGCGAGCGCGAAATCGACCGAGTAGTGCTTGTTGTCGGAGGCCCGCACGCCCACCGCCGCGGAATCGAGCCGATCGATCAACGGGCGGGCGCCGTTGAGGTAGACGCGGGCCGTCTGGTAGGCCACGTACGGCACGATCGACTTGATCCATCGGGCACCGGAGACGAAGCTGCGATTCACCTCCCCGGACGCCGCCCAACCGCTGTCGCCCGCGGCGTCGCCGGGGTCGTACGCGTAGGCGAAGCTCGGACCGCCGAAGTTGATCTGCTCCGTCGAGGGCAACGCGGAGTCGCTGTACTGTCCGGTCGCGCGGAACACCGTGCCGAGATGGTGCGCCCACTGGTTCGACCAGACGAGGTTGCCGGTGTAACGGGTAAACGAGACGTCGGGCGTCGCCAGACCCAGCTCACCCACGTTGCTGACCGCGCGCGAATACGCACCGAGGCTCGCGAATCCGTGGGCGACGGCGAACGAGAACTGCCGCGTCTGCGTCGTGCTCACTTTCAACCATGAGAGTTCCGCGTTGAGTACGCGCACGCTCGATTGCAGCGCGACCATGGCGCCGGTGTCGACATTGCGATAACGATCGTCCTGGCGCGATGCGTAGATGCCCGTCGTTACCCCAAGGCGTTCCGAATTGTTCAGCACGATCGGATAGATGGCCGACAGGGCGAGACGCTCCTGCGTGAGCCGGTGATCGAGGTACGACGGAAGCTGCTCGTCGGTGTCCGGCTGGCCCCAGTAACGACTCGCATCCACCTTGCCCTGCCACCCGCGCGAACCGATGGGCTGAAGGTAGCCGGCCGAATAGAAGCGCTGGCCGCCTCCGTTCGGAAACAGCGTCGACAGGCTGAGCTGCTCGCCCAGCGGCGTCGCGCCATTTTCCAGCAGCGTGAACACGCCCTGCGCGCCGGGATGGTTGAGGTCGAGGCCATAGCTCACGTCGTAGCGCTGTCGCGTCACCGCGAGATCGAGTTTCGTCGCGCCATCGGTGGTCGTCGGCGGCGGGACGTTCGCGGCGATCTTCACGCCGGGCAGCTGGCCGAGCAGTTGCGTGTAACGCTCGAACGTCTCCTGGCGCAGCGGGCGCTCGCCGACGACATGCGCGGCCATCGCGCGGATGCGCGGTTCGAGATTGCCGGGATCGCCCGTCACGTCGACGGAGGCCACATAGCCCTCGACCACCTGGATGCGGACGACGCCGCCGGCGAGGTTTTGCGCCGGAACGAACGCGAACGAAAGCGCATAGCCCCGCGCCTTGTACATCGCGGTGACCTTGTCGGCGGCCGCGACGAGGTCGCGCACGGTCACGTCCTTGCCCTTGAGCGGCGTGAACACGGCAGCCACCTCGGCGAAAGGCACCGAGTGCACGCCCATGACGTCGAAGCGCGTGGGCGTGAGATGGGTCGACAACAGGGCTTCAAGCGCCGGGTTGGGCGCCTGCACGTTCACCTGCACCGATGGCGCCTGTTTCGGCGCTTCCGCGCGGGGAAGGGTCTGCAAAGGGTTGGCGGGGGCGCGGACCTGCGCGTGGGCGGAGCAGACGACGGTCATGCCAAGGAGGCAACCGAACCATCGGGACATGGACGTTCCTTCTTCATTTCAAAAAAAACGCGCGGGTGCCTCCGCGCGCGAAGGGCCCGAAGGCCGGGGTGGACGGCGCGGGGGGCGCCGTCCACCCGGGGAGCATCGGGATCAGCGGCCGCGCTTGCCGAGGATGCCCTTCAGCGGTGCGTCGCCCGCACCGCCACCGTCCGCGGCGCTCGTAAGGCCACCGACCAGCCCACCGACCACGCCGCCGACCGTATTGGTGACGCCCGAGACCGTGCTGACGAGACCCGCCGTCGCTCCGGTGCCGCCGGAGGTCGTCCCACCATTGATCGTCGTGACGCCGGCGACGCCGTTCACCACACCACTCACCGCGCCCGTCACCCCCGACAGGGCACCGCCGGGACTCACGGCCGCCGTCGTACCCTCGCCGATGCTGCCGATGGCCGTGCCGGCGGCGGTCGTCAGCGGAGCCAGGGGCGAGAGGGCGCCCGTACCAGCACCGACCACGGTGTCGCCAAGGCCCGAGACGGTGCCGGTGAGCCCGCCGAGCGTCGTGCCCACGACATCGCCAGCGCCCGGCGCCGACGTGCCAAGGCCACCCTGCAAACCACTGCTCAGCGAGGCGAGCGACGTGCCGACGCCTTCGATCGTGTTGCCCAGGGGCGACGTCAGGCTGTTCGCCGCTCCGGGCACCTGCGCACTGGCGATGTTCGCGCCAAGTCCAGCCACGGCGCCGCCGAGGCCACCGACGAGACCACCGCTCGCATTCCCGGTGGCGGCGATGAGGTTCGTCGACTGGATCGGCGAACTGCTGTCGCCCAGCGCGCTGGCGAGCGGCGTCACCGTGTCGCTCAGCGTCTGCGTGAGCGCATTCGTGCCGTTTGACTGCAGGACGCCGTCGAGCCCCTGCCCGACCTGCGACACCGCGTTCCCGGTGCCGTCGACGACGTTGCCGACGAGCGAGGTGATGGGCGCGATCGGTGTGCCCTCGCCCACGGTCGGCAGACCGCCACCGAGGTCCTGCACGCCGTCACCGATCTGGACGACCGCGTTGCCGAGGGAATCCGTCGTGGTGCCGACAGGATTGGCCGTGTTGCCGGTCTGGCCGAGGCCATCGCTGACGCCGTTCCCGATCGTCGTGAGGGCGCCGCCGATGCCGTCGACGGCATTGCCGAGACCCGTGCCGAGCCCCGACGTGCCGCCGAGAATCGTCGTCGCGGGAATCTGGGCCCCGACGCCCGAGACGGTGTTGCCCAGTGCCGTGATGATGTTTCCGGTGCCTGTTGCCACCGCCCCGACCGCGTTGCTCGGTGCGGGCGTGCCGCCCGTGCCACCACCGCCGGTTCCACCGCCGTCGCCGCCACCCGTTCCACCGCCACCGCCCGTGCCACCGCCACCGGTACCACCACCGCCGGTACCACCACCGCCGGTACCGCCACCCGTGCCGCCACCTGTCCCGCCGGTGCCGCCCGTGCCACCCGATCCGCCACCGTCCGAACCGCCACCGGCACCAGCACCGCCACCGCCGGTGTCGCCGGCACCGCCGGGCTGAACCGTCCCGCCCGAGCCGCCGCCCGAGCGGGTGGACCCGTGCCCGCTGCATGCCGTGATGGACACCGACGCGGCGAGGATGCAACTCGCCAGGAGGGTACGCGTCAAAACCTTACCGATCGTCTGCTCGCTCATGATCACTCCTCAGGCGTCGCACGCCTTGGGTAGTGCCCCCTGCCATTCGGGAGCCCGAAATATCGAGTGTGACCCTCGTCACACCGCGATTTCATGAGACGCTGAGGCCCGATGAGCGACTGCGCAAAAGCGGCACGGCAGCCGGCTTCCGACATGCAATTTCGGCCGTTTCTATACGTTGCTTAGAGGAAGATTGCGGCCGCCTCGACGAAGCGTAGAGGGATGGTCAATGCGACCTAGCCAGACGCGTTCGCCGGGCAAAAAAAACCCGCTGGACCAGCCAGCGGGCCATGGAATCGCCTTTGGAACGGCGCTTCAGTGCACCGTGAACAACTTGTCGAAGCCGGCGATGCGCAGCGTGTTACGCAGTTCCGCGCCGGCGTTCACGATGCGGATTTCGGCGCGGTCGCCGCCCGCATGTTCGCGCAGGAGCATCAGCATGCCCAGCGCCGAGCTGTCCATGCCGGTGACCTGCTCCAGGTCGAGCACGTAGCTGCGCGCGGGCGTGACATCGCCCAGGCAGGCGTCGTGGAAGGCGCGGTGGATCGAGAAGTCGAAGCGCTCGCCCAGGTGAAGGGTGAGGCAGCCCTGCTCGGTGTCGTGGTGGACGTTGATGGACATGCGTGGGCTTCCTCAGAACAGGTCGATGTCGCCGGCAGCCATGGACTGCTGGAGGGCCGGGCCACGCGAGCGCAGGCGGGCGCGCTCGCGCTGCTCGGCGAGACGGGAGCGGACGCGCTGGGCGCGGGCACCGAGTTCGGCGGCGTCGGACGGCGCGCAGGCCAGTTCCTCGATGTCGCGGGTGCAGTCCGCGGTGATCTCCTGCAGCTCGACCAGGCGCGACCGCGTCTGGTGCAGCAACTGGCTGAGGATGTCCTCGAACTGCAGCGAGCGGATCGTCGTGGAAACGTCGTTGCCCAGGCCGCGGTTGATCGTGGCGGCTTCGTCGGCGGCGGCGCTGGTGCGCGCGTTCGATTCGGTGATCGTCGACATCATCGCGTCGATGCCGCCCTTGGCGGAGAGCGCCACGTTCATGTCCTGCGACGCCATGTGGCCGACCAGCTCGCGCAGCTGCTCCATCGCGGTGCGCGAGCGCTCGACGTGCGTGCCGATCTTCTCGTTGAACTGGTTGCTGTGCTGCGCGAGGTTGCGGATCTCGCCGGCGACGACCGCGAAACCGCGACCGGACTCGCCGGCACGCGCCGCTTCGATCGCCGCGTTCAGCGCCAGCAGGTTGGTTTCCTCGGCGATGGTGTTGACGTTCTTCAGCAGGGCGAACACGGCGTCCATCTCCTTCGCCATGCCGTCGATGCGATAGACGATGCGCAGGCTCTCGCGCGAGAGCTGCACGATCAGGCCGACGAAGTGCTCGAGCAAGCCGGCGGTGCGGTCGGCGAAGTCCTGCACCGAGATGCCCTTGCCACCGCCTTCGATGATCTCGCTGAGCAGCTTCTGCTGCTTGCCGGTCTTCTGCGACAGGCCGTTGAAGCCGCCGCCGAGTTCGGCGACCGCGTCGCGCAGCAGGTCGAGCGCCTGGTTGAGTTCACGGCTGGCATGGCCGAGTTCGTCGACGATCGCGCTGCGCACGTCTTCCATGGCTTCGCGCACCGAGGCCTCGTCGCTGGTGGCGCTGCTGAGCACCACTTCGACGTCGGGCAGGCGTGCCGGGCGCAGCCCGATCGCGATCCACGTCGCCGTCAGCAGGGCCACGACCACGGGGGCGACCCAGGCGGCGTGGAACACGAGGACAACGACGAGGGCGACCGCGCTGGCGGCGAATCCCACGATGCGTTCGTTTTTCGGAATCGACATGATGACGTCTCGAGAGTTCAGGTGCCGACGCGCGCGGCGACGGACACGGGAGTGTGGGCAAGCGCGAGCAGACGCGCGGCGATGGCGTCGAGCGGCAACATTTCGCCGGCGGCGCCGGCCTTCCAGGCGGCACCCGGCATGCCCCAGACGACGGAGCTGGCTTCGTCCTGCACGAGCGTGGGCGCGCCGATTTCCTTCAGTTCGCCGAGGCCGCGCGCACCGTCGTCGCCCATGCCGGTGAGCAGGCATCCGATGGTCGCCGCGCCGACGCTGGCGGCCATCGAGCGGAACAGGACGTCGACCGCGGGCTTGTGCCGGTTGACCGGCGGGCCGTCGTGCAGGCGGCAGACATGACGTGCGCCGTCCCACATCACCAGCAGATGCTGGCTGCCGGGGGCGATGTAGGCATGACCCGCCTGGATCGGCTGGCCGTCGCGCGCTTCGCAGACGCGCATCGCGGAGCAGGCGTCCATGCGCGCCGCGAACGGACCGCTGAAGGCGGCTGGGATGTGCTGGGTGATGACGATCGGCGGCGCGGTGGGCGGCATGGCCTCGAGCACGACGCGGATGGCCTCCGTGCCGCCCGTGGAGGCGCCGATGGCGATGATGCGCGTGCCGCCGCGGGTACCTGCGCTCTGGGCGCGCGGAAGCACGGCATCGGCGGAAAGGCGTGGCGCGACATCCAGTTTGGTCACCGCGCTGCGCTCGCGTGGCTTCGCGCCGGCGGCGAGGCGCACCTTGGCGCAGATCTCCGGCGCGTGCTCCATGAAGGTGTTGGCCAGATCGGCCGCCGGCTTCGTGAAGAAATCGACCGCGCCCAGTTCGAGGGCGCGGAGCGTGACGTCGGCGCCGCGCTCGGTCAGCGTGGACACCATCACCACGGGCATCGGGCGCAGCCGCATGAGGTTCTCGAGGAACGTCAGGCCGTCCATGCGCGGCATTTCGACGTCCAGCGTGAGGACGTCCGGGTTGAGCTGCTTGATCTTGTCGCGCGCGATCAGCGGATCGGCCGCGGTGCCCACGACCTCGATGCCCGGATCGGACTCGAGCATGGTCGACAGCACCTTACGCACCAGCGCGGAGTCGTCGACGATGAGAACGCGTACTTTCTGCATGGGCTCTTGCAACTCGGGTGGCGGGACGTCCCTGTCGGCGAACCGACCGGATGGTTTCACTGGGCGGACTTCCGACGGGACACGTCAGAAAAGTTCCACCTCTCCCTTTATCGGATCGTCGGCCAATCGCTTGAGGTATCGTTTCTCGCGATCGGCCAGGCTGTGGTCGTGCATGGCCCGCAGCTGGCGCACCCGCACCTTGCCACTGACCGGGAAGAACTGGACCTGGCGGGGGTAGATGTCGCCGACGTCCGCAGCGCAGAGCTTCAGCTTCTCCGTGGCGATGTACCGCTGCACGAAGGCGATGTTGCGCTGGCCGATGTCGGTCATGGTGGCGAGGACGCGCCCTCCCCCGAAGATCTTCACTTCCAGGTCGTCGCGACGACCGCCCGCCTTGAGGATCGCGTTGATCAGCTGCTCCATGGCGTCGTTGCCATAGCGCGCCGCGCGACCGATCGTGGAGCTCCAGCTGTCGCGCTCGCCGGCGGGTTCCGGCAGCATGAAATGGTTCATGCCGCCGATGCGCCGGCGCGCGTCGCGGACGCAGGCCGACACGCACGAGCCGAGCACCGTGGAGATCATCTCCTCCTGCGTGCTGACGTAGTACTCGCCCGGCAGGATCTTTACCGTGACCACTTCCTGGGCGGGATCCCAGAAACGGCGGACGTGCTCGAAGCCGGGCAGCACGCTCTTGGGATCGAACCCCGCGAAAGTGCGCGGCTGTGCCGCGAACGCGTCGCTCATGGCCGCTTCCGGTAGACGGTACGGCCGATCAGGTCGAAATCGTCGGACAGACCGTACATCGATTCGGAGTGGCCGAGGAACAGGTAGCCGCGATCTTCCAGCTTGCCCGCGTAGCGGGCGAACAGGCGCTGCTTGGTCGGTTTGTCGAAGTAGATGACCACGTTACGGCAGAAGATCGCGTCGAACCGGCCCTGCATGGGCCAGTCGTGGAGAAGGTTGAGCGGCTGGATCGTCACCAGCTCGCGCAGGCGCGGGTGCACCTGCACGAAGCCGTCGAACGAGCCTTCGCCGCGCAGGAACCAGCGCTTGCGCCGCGCGTCGCTCACGCCGCCGAGCCGATCGATCGGATAGACGCCCTTGCGCGCCGCCGCCAGCGCCTGCGGCGAGAGGTCGGTCGCGAGGATCTTCGCGTCGATGCCCGCGCCGGTGCGTTCCAGCGCCTCGGCGAGCACCATCGCGATGGCGTAGGGTTCCTCGCCGGTGGAGCAGCCCGCCGACCAGATGCGCAGACGACCGCCGCGTTTTTCTTCGAGCCAGCGCGGCAGGAGTTCGTCGACCAGCAGGTCGTAATGGTGCATCTCGCGGAAGAACGACGTCACGTTCGTGCTGATGCAGCTGGCCAGCTCGCCCAGTTCCGCGTCCGGATCGCGGCGCAACAGGTCGCAGTAGTCGGCGAACCCGCTAAGTCCCAGCGCGCGCAGCCGACGGAGCAGGCGACCCTGGACCAGCTGCCGTTTGTGGTCGCCCAGCGAGATGCCGCAGTGCTGGAGCACGAATTCGCGCAGGAACGCGAATTCGGCTTCACCCAGGCTCGGTCCCGCGCCCGCCAGACCGGCGGCATCGCCGTTGTCGACGAGCGCGTTCATCGATCAGAACTCCTTCCACACCCCGGCGTCGGCCGACTCGGCGACCGGACGCGGAGCGCGCGGCGCCGGTGCGCTGCGGACGGCGGCGAAGACGGTTTCCATTTCTTCCTGCGCGGCGTCCTTGCGCGGCGCACGCGCGGCCGGCGCACCGCCCGCCTGGCCCGTGATCTGGAAGAACGCGACCTGGCGGCTGAGCTCGGTCGCCTGCTCGTGCATGGCACGGGCGGCGGCCGCGGATTCTTCCACCAGCGCGGCGTTCTGCTGGGTCATCTCGTCCATCTGCAGCACGGCGTGGTTGACCTGGTCGATGCCGGCCGACTGCTCGGAGCTGGCGGCGGCGATCTCGGCGACGATGTCGGTCACCTTCTTCACGCTGTCCACGATCTCGGCGAGCGCCTTGCCCGACTGGTCGACCAGCTCGGAACCGGCGGCCACCTTGCTGGCGCTGTCGTTGATGAGGCCCTTGATCTCCTTCGCGGCACCCGCCGAACGCTGCGCGAGATTGCGCACCTCGGTGGCGACGACCGCGAAGCCGCGGCCCTGCTCGCCGGCGCGGGCGGCTTCGACGGCCGCGTTGAGCGCCAGCAGGTTCGTCTGGAAGGCGATTTCGTCGATGAGGCTGACGATGTCGGAGATCTTCTTGCTGGAGGTATTGATCTCGCGCATGGCGACGACGGTCTGCGCGACGACCTCGCCACCGCGCTCGGCCTGTTCGCGCGCACCGCGGGCGAGCTGGTTGGCGTGGCTGGCGTTCTCGGCGTTCTGCTTCACCGTGGAGGTCATTTCCTCCATCGACGACGCGGTTTCCTCGAGGCTGGAGGCCTGCTCCTGCGTGCGCTGCGAGAGGTCGTCGTTGCCGCGCGAGATCTGCTGCGCGGCGGTGCTGACGGAGCCGGCGCCATGGCGCACTTCCGAGACGATGGCGCTGAGACGCTCGTCCATCGCGCGGAACGCGCCCTGCAGCTGGCCGAGCTCGTCGCTGCGCGTGACCTGCACGTCGTGGCCCAGCTTGCCCTCGGCGATGAGGTGCGCGACGGAGACGGCGTGCGAAAGCGTGCGGATGATCGAGCGGACCACGAGCGCGGCGATCAGCAGGCAGACCACGAGGCCCACGCCGAGCGAGACGATGCTGATGGCGCGGATCGTCTTGTACTGCGCGGTCTCCTTCGCGAAGATCGCGGCCGCTTCGTCGCGCTTGGCCTCGACGAGTTTGCTCAGCTGCGACTGACGATCCATGAGCAGCGGGCGCACCTGCAGCTCGAGCACGTCGGTCGCGCCCTGGTCACCCTGGTTCAGGGCGTCGACCATGTCGGCCTTGGCCTGGGCGTAGTCGTCGTTGGTCGCCTGCCATTTCTCGTAGAGCTTCTTGATGTCAGCCGACATCGGTACCTTGAGAAACTCCGCCTTCGTCGCGTCGAGGTCCGCCTGATACTTCTGGAATTCGGCGACCTTCTGCTTCACCTGATCGGGATTGCCCACCTTGGCCGCCGCCTCGCCGAGGACAATGAACGACATCAGCGAGTTAGTGTTGATCCGGGTGAGCATCTCCGACGGGACGAGCTCTTCCTCGTAGACCTGACGCATGCCCTCGTTCTGGTAATGCATGGCGCCGAGACCGACGGCCGCGCCGCCCAGGAGCATGAGCGTGAGCAGGCCGAGCACGCCATACAGGCGGCCACGTACGGTCATCGCGGGGAGCTTGAACTTGAACTTCTTCATCACGATTCCAATCGGCAGGCGTCAGGCGACGGCTTTGACTTCGGGAGAGGCGAGGGCCGCCTCGAGCATCTGCGCATCCTGCGGCTGGAGGAGGCGATCGACGTCGAGCAGGAGCACCATGCGCTCGCCCACGGACGTCAGGCCCTTGAGGTATTCGGTATCGACGGTGGTGCCCATGTCCGGCACCGGACGGACGGCGCCGGGCAGGACCTCGACCACGTCGGAAACGGCGTCCACCACCACGCCGAACTGGCGGCCGGCGACCATCACGATCACGCAGACGGTGGTCGCGGTGTACTCCTCGCGCGCCAGGCCGAAGCGCAGGCGGAGGTCGAGCACGGGGACGATGGCGCCACGGAGGTTGAGGACGCCCAGCACGTAGGACGGCGCCTGGGGAATGCGGGTGACCGGGGTCCAGCCACGGATCTCGCGGACCGCGAGGATGTCGACCCCGTATTCCTCGTTTCCGAGGTTCACGGTCAGGTACTGCGCGGCCTCGGCGGTCGCGTCGATGGCGCTGTTGACTGGCTGGTTCATGTCTTTCCCACGGCGGATCAGAGCGGCGGTGTAACCCCTTACTTGTGAGGTATCGGCCGCGGCAGGCCGGACTTGAGGAGTAATCTCAATGGCAGGGCGCTCCGCGACACGCTGTGGGAGCGGCCCTGGCCGGGGCTGTGCCTCGGACACCCGTGAAGCCGCTGACTCCTGTGGGAGCGGACCAGGCCGCGACTGCTTTTGGCGAAGAGCCGCAGGGCCTGTTGCTTCCGGCGAGAAGC
>NZ_FOJE01000001.1:1890469-2319678 GCF_900111665.1 Luteibacter sp. 329MFSha
TTTCTGTGGGAGCGGACCTGGCCGCGACTGCTTTTGGCGAAGAGCCGCAGGACCTGTTGCTTTCGGCGAGAAGCTGTCGCGGCCAGGTCCGCTCCCACAACACCCGCACGAAGAGCTGTCGCCGCCGGGGCCGCCTTGCGCGGTCAGGCGGCTTTGCGGCGGGACTGCATGCGGACGAGGCCGGTGACGTCGGCGATGAGGGCGACGGAACCGTCGGCCAGGATCGTGGCGCCGGAAATGCCCGCGACGCGGCGGTAGTTCGCCTCGAGCGATTTCACGACCGCCTGCTGCTGGCCGATCAGTTCGTCGACGAAGAGGCCGATCCGGGTGCCCTCGCCTTCCACCACGATGACGATGCCCTCGTCGATCGCGCGGCGCTGGCCGTCGCAGCCGAATACGTCGTAGAGGCGGACGATCGGCAGCCAGTGGTCGCGGAAGCGGAAGAGCTCGCCGCCGCCGGCGACGCTACGAACGGCGTCCGGCTTCACCTGCACCGATTCGACGATGGAGACCAGCGGAACGATGTAGGTCTCGGCGCCCACGGCGGCGGTGAGGCCGTCGATGATCGCGAGCGTGAGCGGAAGCGTGATCGTGAACGTGGTGCCGCTGCCGTGCACGCTGCGGATGGCGACCGTGCCGCCGAGGTCCATGACGTTGCGGCGAACGACGTCCATGCCCACGCCACGGCCCGAGAGATCCGTGGTCGCGGCGGCGGTGGAGAAACCCGCTTCGAAGATGAGTTCGGCAACGGCGTCGTCGGACATGCCGTCGCCCGACGCGATGATGCCGCGCTGCACGGCCTTGGCGACGATGGCGTCGCGGTTCAGGCCCGCGCCATCGTCGGCCACTTCGACCACGATGGAGCCGCCACGATGGAAGGCCTCCATGCGCAGCGTGCCGGTGTCGCCCTTCCCTGCCGCGAGCCGCTTCGCGGGCACTTCGAGGCCGTGGTCGATCGCGTTGCGGACGAGGTGGACGAGCGGATCGCCGATTTTCTCCAGCACGGTCTTGTCGAGCTCGGTGGTCTCGCCGCGCAGGTCGAGGACGACCTTCTTGTCGAGCTTCTGCGCCAGGTCGCGGACCAGGCGCGGGAAGCGGTTGAAGACGGTGCTGATGGGCAGCATGCGGATGCTCATCACGCTTTCCTGCAGCTCGCGCGTGTGACGCGACAGCTGGGCGAGGCCCTGGCGCAGCATCTCCAGCTGCGAGGCGTCCACGCCGTCTTGGAACTGGCTGAGCATCGACTGCGTGATGACCAGTTCGCCGACGAGGTTGATGAGGGTGTCGATCTTTTCGATACCCACGCGGACCGAACTGGCCTCGCTGCTCGCCGCGACCTCGCGGACGGCGCGCGGCGGGGCGGCCGGGACAGCCGCCGGAGCGGCGACGACGGCCGGCGCGGCGATGCGCGGCACGATGGACAGGTCGCAGTCGCCGTCGACCCAGTCGAACACGCCTTCCACCGCCACGCGCTTCGCGCCGGCGTCGAGGCCGAGCGTCCACCCGAGGTAGGACGACGACGCGTCCATGTCGGCCAGCGCAGGCAGCTTGCTGGCGTCGCACGTGACCCGCAGCGGCCCGAGCGTCGCCAGCTCGCGGAACATGCGCGCGGGATCGTTGCCCGTCTTGAGCAGGTAATCGAACGGACGCAACGCGATGTCCCAGCCTTCGATCTCCTCGGCCACGGCGGCCGCCTTCGCGACGACCGGCGCGGCCGTGCCGCCCGAGACCATCGCGGACAGCTCGGCGAGCAGCGCCTGGCTCTCCGGCGTGGCGGCCGGCTGGCCGGCCATCGACAGCGCGAGCATGTCGCGCACGGTGTCGCCCGAGCGGAGCAGCAGCTCCACGACGGCCTTTTCCATCGGACGGCGGCCGCTGCGGACCTCGTCCATCAGGTTCTCGGCCACATGGGTGAAGGCCGCCACGTCGGTGAAACCGAACGTGGCCGCGCCGCCCTTGATCGAATGGGCGGCGCGGAACACGACGTTGATCAGTTCCGGGTCCGTCGCGCCCTCGTCCAGTGCGAGGAGCGCCTGCTCCATGGCGTCGAGGCCATCGAGGCTTTCCTCGTGGAACGCCTTGTGGAATTGCGCCAGATCGACTTTGGACATGAGGGTGGAGCCTTCGGTTGCCGGAACGTGGACGGGTGGATCAGCCGAGCACGCGGGCGACGGTGGCCAGCAGCTGGTCGGGGTCGAACGGCTTGACCAGCCAGCCGGTCGCGCCGGCGGCCTTGCCTTCCATCTTCTTCTCCGGATTCGACTCGGTGGTGAGCATCAGGATGGGCACGCCGCTGTAGCCGGCCATCGTGCGCATTTCACGCACCATCGAGATGCCGTCCATCACCGGCATGTTCACGTCGGCCAGCACGAGGTCGAATTTGGCGCCGCGCGCCGTGTCGAGCGCGGCCTGGCCGTTGTCGGCCTCGTCGACGTCGTGGCCGGCGCCGCGCAGGGTGAAGGCCACCATGCTGCGCATGGAGGCCGAGTCGTCTACCGCAAGAATCTTTGCCATGAGTGCACCTTCAGTTCACGCCGGCGTCGGCCGGCAGTTCGATCAAAGCGGTGAGGTCGAGCGCGGCGACGCCGCGGCGCAGCGTGTCGCTGACACCGTCCCACGCCACGGGAACGCCCGCGGCGCGCGCGTCGCGCGAAAAGGCGGCCAGCACCTGGAGGCCGGCCGTGTCGATCTGGGCGACGGCGCCGGCGTCGATGCGGACCGGCCCGCCGGCCGCGAGGGCGGCGAGCAGCGTCTCGCGCAGCGCCGGGGCGGCCGCGATGCGCAGGTCGGCATCGAGCGCGACCGGCTCGCGGGGAGCGTCTTTGGGAGATTTCTTCGCCATCGTCCGTACCGTGGAGCCCCGTGGCGCACATCGCCATGGGGTCGTTCGGTGGGCTTATCGGCGGCGGGAAGGAAAGCTTTAGGCGGCCGGCGTCGCGGGCTTCGGCAGGATCAGCATCGCGTCGCCGTAGGAGAAGAAGCGGTAGCGCTGCAGGACCGCGTAGCGGTAGGCGTCGAAGATCGCTTCCTTGCCCGCCAGGGCAGAGACGAGCATCAGCAGGGTCGACTGCGGCAGGTGGAAGTTGGTGATCAGGGCGTCGACGCTGGTGATCCTGTAGCCCGGGAAGATGAAGATCTGGGTCTCGCCCGCGAACGGCCGGAGCACGCCTTCGACCGTGGCGCTCTCCAGCGCGCGCACGACGGTGGTCCCGACCGCAACGACGCGGCCACCGGCCGCGCGCGTGGCGCGGATCTTCTCGACCAGGGCGGCGCCCACGTTGAGCCATTCGCGATGCATCACGTGGTCGCGGATGTCGTCGGCGCGCATCGGCTGGAACGTGCCGGCGCCCACGTGGAGCGTGACGTAGCCCGTCTCGACGCCGCGCGCCCGGAGGCGCTCGAGCAACTCCTCGTCGAAGTGCAGGCCGGCGGTGGGCGCGGCGACGGCGCCCGGCTCGCGCGCGAACACCGTCTGGTAGCGCTCCTTGTCGGCCTCCTCCGCGCCGCGCTCGATGTACGGCGGCAGCGGCATCTCGCCCAGCCGCGAGAGCAGGCGCTCCAGGGGCTCGTCGCCCTCGAAGCGAAGCAGGAAGAATTCGCCCTCGCGGCCCAGCACGGTGACCATGCTGCCGTCGGCGAGCTCGATCCGTCCGCCCTCCTTGGGCTTCTTGCTGACGCCGAGCTGCGCGCGGGCCTCGTGGGCGCCGGTCACGCGCTCGATCAGGATCTCGACGGCGCCGCCGGACTCCTTGCGGCCGTAGAGGCGCGCCGGCAGCACGCGGGTGTCGTTGAACACCAGCAGGTCGCCGGGGCGGAGCATCTCGGGCAGGTCGGTGAAGCGGCGGTCCTTCTTCGTGTGCGCCTCGACATCCACCACCAGCAGGCGGCTCCCCGACCGGCGGGCGAGCGGCGCCTGCGCGATGAGTTCGGGCGGGAGGTCGAAATCGAAGTCGGATCTTTTCACGGGACGGCCGGGCGGCGGAACGGTGGCCGCATTATCGCCTATCGGGCGGACTTCGGTTTCGCTCCGGCCGTTCGCGCGCTAGCGCGCTTCCCACAGCCCCCGTTCAGAGCCAGCCCTTCTGGCGGGCCAGCCGGTATGCCTCGATGCGGTTGGCGGCGCCCAGCTTGCCGATAGCCTCGGAGAGGTAGTTCCGCACGGTACCGTGCGACAGGTTGAGCTGGCTGCCGATGTCGCTCGCCGAGTGCCCCTCCCCCGCCAGCCGGAGCACCTGGCGCTCGCGGTCGTTCAGCGGATCGGCGTCCGACCAGGCTTCCAGCGCCAGCTGCGGATCGATGGCGCGGCCGCCCCGGTGCACGGTGCGCAGGGCGTCGGCGAGTCCTTCGGCCGGGGCGTCCTTCAGGAGATATCCGCCCACGCCGGCGTCGAGCGCGCGGCGAAGAAAACCCGGTCGCGCGAACGTCGTCACGATGATCACCTTCACCGGCAATTCGTGCCGGCGGATGCGCTGGGCGAGTTCGAGGCCGGTGAGTCCGGGCATCTCGATGTCGGTGACGAGGACATCCGGCTTCAGGCGCTGGACCTCGCGCCATGCCGCCTCGCCGTCGGCCGCGGACGCGAGCACCTCGATGTCGGACTCCAGGTTCAGCAGCGCCGACAGCGCGCCGCGCACCATCGCCTGGTCCTCGGCGAGCAGCACGCGGATCATGCGATGCGCTCCATGCGACCGGCATGGCCGGGAACATCGATGGACAGCACCGTACCCTGTTTCGGAGGCGAATCGATCGCGAGCCTCCCACCGATCTGGCGCATGCGCTCGCGCATGCCCGACACGCCGTTGCCGTGCGCGGCGAGTCCGCCGCAGCCGTTGTCCGTGATGCGCATCGCGAAGTCCTGCCCCTTGCGTGAAATGACGACGTGCGCCTCGGTGGCGCGCGAGTGACGATGGATGTTGGTGACCGCCTCGCGCAGGACGAGCGACAGCGTCGCCTCGGTGGCCTGCGGCAGGTCGAACCCGTCCGGTAGCTCGGTATGCAGCGCGATGCCCGACGCTTCCAGCATCAACCGGGCCGAGACGAGTTCGCTGGCCAGGTCGCCGGCGCGCAACCCGGTCACGGCGCTGCGCACTTCGGCGAGCGTGTGGCGGGCGACGCGCTCCACCTCCTCCATCTCCTGTTGCGCACGCGCGGGATCGGCGAGCGCGAGGCGCCTGGCCAGTTCCGATTTCAGCGTGATCAGCGACAGCGTATGGCCCAGCAGATCGTGCAGGTCGCGCCCGATGCGCTCGCGCTCCGCGAGCGTCGCGAGCCGGCGCACTTCCGCCTGGGACAGACGCAGCTCCGCGTCGCGCCGCGCGCCACGCACGTAGAGGAAATTGCTGAAGCCCGCGGCGAGCGACACACCGAAAACGACGAGCACGTGCACCTGGGGCACATGGAACAGCATCACCCACACCTGGGTGACGACGGTCGCGACCAGCGTACCGAGCAACCAGACGCGCGCGCGGCGAGCGTAGGCGAGCAGCGTCACGCCGATCACCACGTAGCCCACCGACACCGGATTGACGGGCCACAGCGTGAAGCCGAGCAGCGTGATCATCGCCGCGTTGAACGGCAGCCTCGACAACGGCGCCACATAGACGCTGACGTAGCACACGAGGTAGACGGGAATGGAGATCAGCGTCGGCGCCATCCAGTCCCAGTCGAATCCCTTCACCGCCAACGGCGCCTGGATGAGGGCGACCAGCCAGAACACCTGCACTCCGCCCTGCCAGCGCAGGTAGACCGGCGAGCGCAATCCGCCCAGCAGGGAGTCGCGGTGAGGTGGCGGCACGCGGATCACGACGCGAGCCTGTCGTGGGTTCCCGGCAGCACCGCGGGTTGCGGCGGCAGCGCGCGATCCTCGGGTCGCAGCGGTACCTCGATCCGCAACGACGTCCCCTTCCCCTGGCCCGATTCGAACGCCAGCGTTCCGCCGAGCGAACGCACGCGTTCGCGCATGCCGCAGATGCCGTTGCCTTCCTCGCCGGTGACGCCGCGGCCGTCGTCCCGCACGGTGAGGATGCAGGTGCGCGCATCCACCACGAGGCTTACCTCGGCATACGTGGCACGCGCGTGGCGATGGATGTTGGTGACGGCTTCGCGCAGGACGAGCGCCAGCTGATTGTCGATCCGCGCGGGCACCTCGGGCAGGTCGTTCGCGTAGACGAACTCGATCTGCGAGCTGATCAGGAGCAGCCGCGCCGCGGCCAGTTCCGCGACGAGGCCCGAGGCGCGGATGCCCGTCACGGCGGAACGCACCTCGGCCAGCGCGTGCCGCGCCACCTGCTCCGCCTCTTCGACCTCGCGCTTCGCGGCGACCGGATCGCGATCCGCGAGACGCCGGGAAAGCTCCAGCTTCAGCGTGATCAGCGAAAGCGTATGCCCGAGCAGATCGTGCAGGTCGCGGCCGATGCGCTCGCGCTCGGCGGTCGCGGCGAGCCGGCGGATCTCGTCGTGCGACAGCTTCAGTTCGACGTCGCGCTCGGCGTTGTAGCGGTAGACGACGTTGATGGTGCCCACGCCGAAGGCGATGAACGACACCGTCGCGATCGCCGCGTACGGCCAGTGCACGACGAACCAGGCGATGGCGACGAAGCCCGCGAGCACCGCCGCCATGCTGGCCAGGCAGCGACGCGGCGCGCCGTCGAAGCCCAGCATCGCGCAGGCGTAGATGACGTAACAGCCGCCGCCACTGGCGTTGAAGCCCATCGTCGCGTAACCGAGCAGCGCTACGAGGACCGCGAGCCACGGGGCCATGGCGACGGGGCGCAGGTACGCCTGCGCGTAGAGGAAGAGGAACGTGGGGAACGACAACGCCGTGGCCAGGATCCAGTACGGCCCGATGTCGTTGCGGAAGACGAGGTCACCGAAGACGTACACCGTCCACACGAGGTGGAACATGCTCGCGATGCGCAGCCTCGGCTGCCCGCGAAAGCGGCTCCACAACGAACCCGGCGCCGGCCGGAACCACGAGCGCATCGTCGACGTCCCCCCAGTGAGCCGAGCCGTCATGCTACTTCAACCGTGCCGGCGCAGGCGACGCGTCGCCAGCGTGACGAAGACGACCGTGTAGCCGGCCAGGACCGCGACATGCGGCCAGGGCGCATCCGTGCCCAGGCCGACGGCACCGAGCGCGAGCCGGTCGAGGTGATACGCCGGCCACAGCGGCGCGATCGCCTGGATCGCGGAAGGCATGATCGACAGCGGGAACCACAGCCCGGACAGGAACGCCATCGGCAGGTACACGAGGTTGACCACGCTTGGCGCACCCTGCCCCTTGATCAGCGTGGCGATCAGCAACCCGAGCGCCGCGAACGGCAGCACGCCCAGGACCTCCAGCAGGAAGAACGCGGCGATGCGCGGCGCGGCGAGGTGCACGCCGGCGACGAAGATCGCGAGACACAGCATGATCGCCGACACGATGGCCGCGACCAGCACCGCCATGGCCATCTTGCCGATCAGGTAGGCGCCCGGCGGCATCGGCAGCGCGCGTTTCAGCGTGAGCAGGCCGGTATCCCGTTCGAGCGCGAGCGAGACCCCGAAACCGAACAACCCGGGCGCCATGACGCCGAACGTGCCGTACGATGCGAGCAGATAACGCGGCGCGTCCGGCCCGTTCGCGTGACCGAGGAAGACCCCGAACATGAGGTAGAACACCGACGGGAACAGCAGCGTCGGCAGGAGGAATCCGGGATTGCGCAGGTAGCGCAGGCATTCGGCCCGCGCTTCCTCGACGTACGCGGCGACGTTGCGGCCCGCGCTCATGACTGGCGTGGCGACGCTCTCGATGGTGGTCATGCGGCCTCCTGCACGGCGGCGGATTCGCGGGTGATTTCCTGGAACGCTTCGGCAAGGCCGGCGCGTCGCACTTCGAGTTCGGCGAGCGACGGATCGGCGTCCAGCAGACGGCGTACGACCCCTTCGGCATCCGCGGTCGCGACGGTCAGGCGGCCCTGCTGGACGTCGACGGAGACCACTCGCGGCCAGCGCGCGACGTCGGCCGCATCCAGCGCGGTGACGCAGCGGATGCGACGCAGCGCGACGTGGGCACGCAACGCGTCGACGCTGCCTTGCGACACCACGCTCCCCTTCGCGATCACGCAGACGCGGTCGGCGAGCGCCTCGGCCTCTTCCAGGTAATGCGTCGTCAGCACCACCGCGCAACGTTCCTTCAGCATCTGCCGGATCGCCGCCCACAGGGACTGCCGCGCGTCGATGTCCATGCCGACGGTCGGTTCGTCCAGGAAGAGGATCTCCGGCCGGCCGACGATCGCCATGGCGAACTGCACGCGCCGCTGCTGTCCCCCGGACAGGGCACCGTAGCGCCGGGTCATGAGGTCGGCGACGCCGGCGATGGCCGCGCATTCCGCGATCGCGCGCGGCTCGGGGTAATAGCTCGCGGTCAGCCGGAGCAGTTCGGCCACGCGGAGCGTGTCCGGCAGGACGGCGGACTGGAGCATGACGCCGATCCGCCGCCGAGCCGCGATATCCTGCGGATCGCGACCGAAGAGCGTCACGGCCCCCGCGTCGGCGCGATGCAGACCGAGCAGCAACGCGATACTGGTGCTCTTGCCCGCGCCGTTCGGACCGAGCAGCGCCACCAGTTCGCCGCGGTGGATGTCGAGGTCGATGCCGTCGAGCGCGACGATGTTCCCGTAGCGCTTGCGGACGCCGGCCAGCCTTGCGATGCGCGTGTCTTGGTTCATGGGCCCCTCCTTGCGTTGCAACATATTCCCGCGCAAGCCATTGGCGGCAGTCGCTTGCGTCATTGTGCGGATGTGACAACCGTCACCCGGGGGTTACGCGGCCAAAAACCGCATGCTATGCTGGGTCAATAATCCCTTTACATATAGATACTTAGCGGCCTCTTAAGGGATCGATCCAAGCCAGTGCCGCGTCATCCGGAAGAGGAGTGGGTCCATGGGCGTTATCGGTCATCTGCGCGAAATGCGCGAGTTCGGCGGCGCGCCGCGTACGACGGGTCTTTCCGATGACGTCGTCGAGCGTTTCGCCGCCCAGGATCCCTCGCTCGGTCGCGCCATCGACGAAGCGGTCGCGCGCCATCGCGAGCTGCGCGCCGACATGGCGGATTTCCTGCGCAAGGACGAAGCCGAACAGATCCTCGATCTGCAATGCGGCGTCGTGAACTTCTATCCGGACGACGGCGTGAATCCGTACGTCCCCGCCGCCGCGCGCGGCCCGTGGATCGTCACGCTGAAGGGCGCCGTGATCCACGACGACGGCGGCTACGGCATGCTCGGCTTCGGCCACAACCCGGACGCCATCCTCGAGGCCATGTCGCGTCCGCAGGTGATGGCGAACGTGATGACCGCCAACGTGTCGCAGCTGCGCCTGTGCGAAGCGCTGCGTCGCGAACTCGGGCGCTCGCGTGGCGGCAGCCCGTATTCGCATTTCCTGTTCCTCAATTCGGGTTCGGAATCGGTGACGCTCGCCGGTCGCATCGCCGACGTCAACGCGCGCCTGATGACCGACGCCGGCGGCCGCCACGCGGGCCGTACCATCAAGCGCCTCGCGGTGAAGGGCGCGTTCCACGGGCGCACCGAGCGGCCGGCGCTCTACTCCGATTCGTCGCGCCGCAATTACCAGCAGCACCTGGCGAGCTTTCGCAACGAAGACAGCCTGATCACGGTCGAGCCGTACAACGTGGCGCAGCTCAAGGCCGCGTTCGCCGAAGCGGATCGCCAGGGCTGGTTCGTCGAGGCGATGTTCCTCGAACCGGTGATGGGCGAAGGCGATCCGGGCCGCGCCGTCACGCCGGAGTTCTACGCCGCCGCGCGCGAACTGACGCGCGAGCACGGCACCGTGCTGCTGGTCGATTCGATCCAGGCGGGCCTGCGTGCGCATGGCGTCCTGTCGATCGTCGATTACCCGGGCTTCGAATCGCTCGACCCGCCGGACATGGAAACCTTCTCGAAGGCGCTGAACGCGGGCCAGTACCCGCTCTCGGTGCTCGCGGTCACCGATCGCGTCGCGGGGCTCTACCGCAAGGGCATCTACGGCAACACCATGACGGCGAATCCGCGCGCGCTCGACGTCGCGCTCGCCACGCTGGGCGAACTCACCGACGAGGTCCGCGCCAACATCCGCGATCGCGGCCAGGAATTCGTGAAGAAGATCGAGCAGCTCAAGGGCGAACTCGGTGGCCTGATCACCAAGGTGCAGGGCACCGGCCTGCTCTTCTCCTGCGAGCTGTCGTCGGAGTTCAAATGCTTCGGCGAAGGTTCGACCGAGGAATACATGCGCGAACGCGGCATCGGCGTCATCCACGGCGGCGCGAATTCGCTCCGCTTCACGCCGCACTTCCGCGTCACCAGCGCGGAGGTCGACCTGATCGTGGACGAGATCCGCCACGCCCTGACCGAAGGCCCGCGCCGCAGCGCCTCGGCGGACAAGGCGGCCTAGCTAGCCGCGTGCGTTGTAGGAGCGCGCCCTGCGCGCGACATGTGTTGGGGCGATGAGCCACAGGGCCTGTCGCGCCTCGCGAAAACATGTCGCGCGCAGGGCGCGCTCCTACCACGCGGGATCGCGCTAAGCTCTGGCGGCCGGACTGCCCGGCGTCACGTAGGGGTTCGCCATGCGTACGCAGCTTCGTGTCCTCGCCGTTTCTTCCCTCCTCTGCTTCGCCGCCGGTGCGCTCGCCGCGCCCCAGCAGGCGGCCGGAAAGAAAGACCTCACGCCACAACAGCAGCGCATGAGCACCTGCAATGCGCAGGCCGCCGGCAAGTCGGGCGACGCGCGCAAGGCGTTCATGAGCAGCTGCCTGAAGGGCGAGCAGCCCGCGAAGGCTTCCCAGCAGGAAAAGATGAAGACCTGCAACGCCGACGCTTCGGCGAAGAGCCTCAAGGGCGACGAGCGGAAGACCTTCATGAGCAGCTGTCTGAAGGGCTGAGTCACGCGTTCGGGGGTGGGGGTCGGGAAGTGGGGGCGGCACGGCCGTTCGCGGGACCACACCCCACTCCCCGTCCCTCTTGTCTCGCCTATGGGACAATCGACCACCCGTCCGCCACACGACCCGCGCGCATGAAGATCGTCGAAGTCCGTCACCCCCTCATCCAGCACAAGCTCGGCCTCATGCGTCGGGCCGGCATCAGCACGAAGGAGTTCCGCGAGCTGGCTTCCGAGGTCGCCGCGCTGCTCACGTACGAGGCGACGGCCGACATGGAGACCGAGTGCAAGACCATCGACGGCTGGGCCGGCCCGGTCGAGGTGACGCACATCAAGGGCAAGAAGGTGACGATCGTGCCGATCCTGCGCGCCGGCCTCGGCATGCTCACGGGCGTGCTGGAGATGATCCCGGCGGCGAAGGTGAGCGTGGTCGGCCTGCAGCGCGACGAAGACACGCTGGAACCCGTGGCGTACTACGAGAAGCTCAGCGGCGGCATGGACGAGCGCACGGCGATCATCGTCGATCCGATGCTCGCCACGGCGGGCACGCTGGTGGCCACCGTCGACATGCTCAAGGCCGCGGGCGCGAAGAAGATCAAGGGCCTGTTCCTCGTGGCCGCGCCGGAGGGCCTGAAGCGGATCGAGGCGGCGCACCCGGACATCGAGATCTACGTCGCCTCGATCGACGACCACCTGAACGAGCTGGGCTACATCCTCCCCGGTCTCGGCGACGCCGGAGACAAGATCTTCGGTACCAAGCAGAAGGCGACCTGATCCTCGAAAGCCGCCGTTTCTGTCACATCCCGCTGTCACATCCGTGGTGGACAATCCCCGGGTGGGCTCGCAGGGGGAACGCCGCGCAAGGGGATCGCGCGTCGCTTCGGGTCGCACACATACCAACGACTCGAGGGGACATTCGAATGCGTTCGACCACGACACGGCGCGCCATCTGGGCCGCGCTGGCGGGACTCACCGCCGTTCTTCCGCTGCAGGCGGCCGACCTGGCCATCACCCAGTTCCGCGTCCGCGGCCCCGCCGGCGGCAACGACGAATTCGTCGAGCTGCAGAACACCGGCACCGCGCCTCTGGACGTGTCCGGCTACAAGCTCAACGGATCCAACGCCAGCGGTACCGCCAGCACCCGCTCCACGCTGCCGGCCGGCACCACCCTCGCGCCGGGCTGCTTCCTGTTGCTCGCGAACGGTGCCAGCGGCGGGTATTCCGGCAGCGTGGCGCCGGACGTGAAGTACAACACGGGCGTCACGGACGACGGCGGCCTGGCCCTGCTCGACGCCACCGGCACGATCGTGGACCAGGTGGGCCTGAGCGCCGGCTCGGCCTATAAGCTCGGCACGCCGTTGACGAGCCTTGGCAGCACGAACGCCGACCAGGGGTATGGCCGCCGCACCAACGGCTCGGGCCTGCCGCAGGCCACCGGCGACAACGCGGCCGACTGGGTGAAGGTCGCCCCGACCGCGCCGCGCGCCAGCACGTCGCCCTGCGCGTCGTTCGGGCTGAGCCTCTCCATCGCCGACGCCACGGTCACCGTCCGCAACGGCGGCGACCAGACCGTGCCGTTCGCCGTCACGCTGAGCGAGCCGTCCTCCGCCGATGTCACCGTGCACGCCGCCACGGCCGACGACACGGCCACCGTCGCGGCGGGCGATTACGACGCCGTCGAGACCGACGTCACGATCCCGGCCGGCAGCACGTCCGCGGCGGTGAACGTCACGGTGCACGGCGCTACCGCCGCCGGTCCGGACAAGGCCTTCCGCGTGAACCTGACCAACGCCTCCGGTGGCGGCGTCACGATCGCGAAGGCGTCGGCCATCGGCGCGATCCTCAACCAGATTCCCGTCGCCGCGGAGATCTGGCAGGTCACCGGCCGGGGCCAGGTGTCGCCGCTACTCGGCAAGCGTGTCGCCACGCGCGGCAACGTCGTCACGGCTGTCGGCCCCGCGGGCTTCACGATCCAGACGCCCGATGATCGCGCCGATGCCGACCGCCTCACCTCGAACGGCATCTACGTGTTCACCGGCGGCGCGCCGACCGTGAAGGCCGGCGACAAGGTCGACGTCGAAGCCACGGTCGACAACTACTTCAGCCTGCCGGAGCTCAAGGACGCCACGATCACCACGACGATGCGCGGCGCGAAGCTGCCGAAGGCAGTCGTGTTCGGTAACGACGTGCCGTCGTCCGACCCCAGCGCGCTTTCCTGCGGCGAGACGAACTTCCAGTGCTACGTCGGCATGCGCGTGCAGATCGACAACGGCATGATCACCACCGGCAACCTGCGCTTCAGCAACGAGCCGTTCGCGGAGGTCTACGTCACCGCCAACGGCAAGCGCTCGCTGCGCGAACCGGGCGTGCGCTACACCGTGCCGGTGCCCGAGGGCGTGAACCTGCCGAACTGGTCGGGCAACCCGCAGGTGTTCAAGATGAACACCGCCGACTTCGGCGCGGTCGCGCCGAACACCCCGTTCAACGCCGGGACGACGTTCCGTGCCGAAGGCGTCATGTCGTACGCGTTCGGTGCGTACACGTTCATTCCGACGAAGGTGACGGTGAAGAAGGCCGCGGAGCTGCCGCGCGCCGTGGATGCGCGTCCGTTCTACGCCACCCGCGTCGGCGCGCTCAACACCGAGCGTTTCTGCGATACGGAGTTCAACACCACGTTCACCTGCAGCGGCGGCGACAAGGAACCGACCGCCGACGAGGTGAAGCTTAAGACGCAACGCCTGTCCGCATACATCGGCAGCGTGCTGAAGCTGCCGGACATCCTCTCGGTGGAAGAGGTGAAGAGCCTGCAGGTGCTGCAGGGACTCGCGAAGCAGCTGGGCGACGACTATCCGGCCCAGTACGAAGCGATCCTGCAGCCGGGCCACGATCCTAGCGGCATCAACGTCGGCTTCCTCGTGCGCACGGACCGCGTGCGCGTGCTCGACGTGCGTCAGCTCGGCGCCGACGAAACCTGGCAGGACCAGGGTGCCACGGCGTTCGTGCACGATCATCCGCCGCTGTTGCTCACGGCCGAAGTGCCGTCGCTGGTCGGACGCGTGCGGGTCAATGTGATCGCGGTGCATCCGAAGGCGCGCCAGAACGTCGACAAGACCGGCACGACGGCGGAGCGCGATCGCCAGAAACGCTTCCTGCAGGCGAAGTCGCTCGCCACGCAGGTGCAGGCGTTGCAGACGGGCCGGAAGAACCTGCTGGCACCGCTGCTGGTCGTCGGCGATTTCAACGCGTATCAGTTCAGCGATGGCTTCACCGACGTGGTCGGCCTGATCTCGGGCCGTTACGACGACAGCCAGAACCTGCTGAAGCTCGGCGGCAACGTGGTGAAGCCGGCGCTGTGGAACGCCGTGGAATCGGTGCCCGCGCAGGATCGCTACTCGTTCCTGTTCACCGAGAACTTCGGCAACATCCAGGGCCAGAGCCCGCGCCAGGTGCCCACCCACCAGGTGCTGGACCATGCGCTGCTCAACACGGTCGCGCGCGGCCTGTTCCTGCAGATGCAGTACGGTCGCGGCAACCTCGACGCGCCCGTGCAGACGCTGGACGACGCGGCGACCGCCACGGACAAGCGCAAGGCGATCGGCTCATCGGACCACGACGGCTTCGTGGTGGACATGCTGACGCTGCCGACGATCCTGCGATGATGTGAGGTGCCCGGCGACGGCCGGGCGCCTTTTCGCCGATACGATCGGCTCCCACCCTTCGGTAGGTGGCTACCGGAGGGTGGGAGCCGATCGTATCGGCGATGCGGCGCGAAGCGCCGCCTATCGGTTCGCGAAGCGATCGGTGGCCCGCACCAGCTCGCGCGTGATGCCGGGCTCGAACGCCGAGTGGCCGGCGTCCTGCACGATGCGCAGGTCGGCTTCCGGGAACGCGCGGTGCAGGTCCCATGCGCTGCGGACCGGGCAGACGACGTCGTAGCGACCCTGCACGATCACGGTGGGGATGTGGCGGATGCGGCCAACGTCGCGCAGCAGCTGGCCGTCGACCTCGAAGAATCCCGCGTTGACGAAGTAGTGGCACTCGATGCGCGCGAACGCGAGCGCGAACTCGTCCTCGCCGCTGGAGGCCATGTGGCCTTCGTCCTGATAAAGGTAGCTCGTGGCGGCTTCCCACACCGACCACGCGCGCGCCGCGGCGACGCGCACCGCCGGATCGTCGCTCGTCAGCCGGCGATGGTAGGCGCTGATGAGATCGCCGTGCTCGGCCTGCGGAATCGCGGACAGATACGTTTCCCACGCGTCCGGGTAGAGCTGGTCGCAGCCGGACTGGTAGAACCATTCGAGTTCCGAGCGGCGCAGCATGAAGATGCCGCGCAGCACGAGTTCGGTGACGCGCTCCGGGTGCGTTTCGGCATAGGCGAGCGCCAGCGTCGATCCCCACGAGCCGCCGAAGACCTGCCAGCGGTCGATGCCCAGGTATTCGCGGACCCGCTCGATGTCCGCGACGAGGTCCCAGGTGGTGTTGTCGGTCAGCTCCGCGTGCGGCGTGGACCTGCCGCAGCCGCGCTGGTCGAACAGGACGATGCGGTACGTCGCCGGATCGAAGAAACGGCGGCAGCGCGGATTCGTCCCGCCGCCCGGACCGCCATGCAGGAAGACGACCGGCTTGCCCTGCGGATTGCCGCTCTCCTCGAAATAGAGCGTATGCAACGGCGACACCTGGAGCATGCCGCTGTTGAACGGCTCGATCGGCGGATAGAGGTCGGGTGAATCCTGGGCCATGGAAAGTCCTGCGGGGCGTGGAAAGTGCCTAGGTTACAGCAGCTTGCCCGGGTTCATGATGCCCTTCGGATCCCACGCCGCCTTGATGGCGCGCATCAGCGCGATCTCGGCGTCGCTGCGCACGCTGCCGAGCCAGGGCTTCTTCACCAGGCCGATGCCGTGCTCGGCCGAGATGCTGCCGCCGTGCCGGGCGAGCGTGTCGACCAGGAGCGTCGTGACGTGCTCGCACTGCTCGACGAACCGCGCGTTGTCGAGTTCCGCCGGCTTGAGGACGTTGATGTGCAAGTTGCCGTCCCCGATGTGGCCGAACCAGACCACCTCGAAGTGCGGGTATCCCTCGGACAGAAGCGCCTCCATCTCCGCCATGAACGCGGGCACGGCGGAAATGCGCACCGACACGTCGTTCTTGTATGGCTTATGTGGCGCGAGGCTCTCCGTGATGCCTTCGCGCAACCGCCACAGCGATGCCGCCTGCGCGTCGCTCGAGCTGATCACGCCGTCGACGACCCAGCCCTCCTCCATGCACAACTCGAAGAAACCGAGCGCGGCGGCTTCGGCCTGGTCGTCGGCCGCGTCGAATTCCGTGACGACGTAGAACGGGTGCGTCTCTTCGAACGGCTGCTGCGCCCCGTGCGCCAGCACGTGACGAAGGGCCCGATCGGTGAAGAACTCGAAGGCTTCCAGACGGAGGCTGTGCCGCGCTTCGGCGAACACCTTCATGAGCGCGTCCATCGCGGGCACCGCGAGCAACATCACCTGCGAGGGCGGCGGTGGCGAGGTGAGCGTCAGCGTCGCTTCCACGACGATGCCCAGCGTACCCTCCGAACCGATCACGAGATGGCGCAGGTCGTAGCCCGAGGCGTTCTTGATCAGGCCACGGTTGAGGTCCAGCAGTTCGCCGGTGCCGGTGACGACCTTCAGGCCGGCGACCCATTGCCGCGTGTTGCCGTAACGGATGACGCGGATGCCGCCGGCGTTGGTCGCGATGTTCCCGCCGATCTGGCAGGAACCACGCGCGGCGAAGTCCACCGGATAGAGCAGGCCGTGTTCGCGCGCGGCGTTCTGCACGGTCTCCAGCGGAACGCCGGGCTGCACGGTGAGCGTGCGGTCGATCGGGTCGAAGCCGAGCACGCGGTTCATGCGATCGAGGCTGACGACGAGTTCGCCGTGCGCCGCCACGGCGCCACCGGAAAGACCGGTGCGCCCGCCGGACGGGACGATAGCGACGCCGGCGCCATGCGCCCAGCGCACCACCGCCTGTACCTCGTCCACCGACGCCGGCCAGACGATGGCCAGCGGCGCCGGCCTCCAGCGACGCGTCCAGTCGCGGCCGTGGTGCTCGAGGTCGCCGGGATCGGTCGACACCTTGAGGCCGGGAATCTGGTGGAGAAGGTCGGACAGGCGCGGATCGGTCATGGGACGGCTCGCTGGCGAAGGCGTCCAGCGTGCCGCAAGGCGGCCCGAGCGTCTACCGCGCCGCAGCATATCTGGCATAGTGGGAACTCCCTCCCAGGACCGTCCGGACCATGAAGCGCACGTCGTACCCGAAGGAAGACATCAAGGTGCTCCTGCTGGAAGGCGTCAGCCGCAGCGCGCTGGATACCTTCCGTCAGGCGGGTTACACGCAGATCGAGTTCCACGAGAAATCGCTGTCCGGCGACGACCTGATCGAGCGCATCGCCGACGCGCACATCGTCGGCATCCGCTCGCGGACGCAGCTGACGGCGGAGGTGCTCGCCGAAGCGCGCCGGCTAATCGCCGTGGGCTGCTTCTGCATCGGCACGAACCAGGTGGATTCGGCAGAAGCCGAACGCCTCGGCGTGCCCGTCTTCAACGCCCCCTACTCCAACACGCGCAGCGTGGCCGAACTGGTCATCGCCGAGACGATCATGCTCGTGCGCCGCATTCCCGAAAAGAACGCGGAATGCCATCGCGGGGGCTGGTCGAAATCGGCCGCGGGCAGCTTCGAGGTGCGCGACAAGGTGCTGGGCATCGTCGGTTACGGGCACATCGGCACGCAGGTCGGCGTGCTCGCCGAATCGCTGGGCATGCGCGTGATCTTCCACGACATCGAACCGAAGCTTTCGCTCGGCAACGCGCGTCCCGCGGCAAGCCTGGACGACCTGCTCGAACGCGCGGACGTGGTCACGCTGCACGTGCCGGAGACGGCGTCCACGAAGAACATGATCGGTGCGGACGAGATCCGGCGCATGCGGCCGGGCAGCATGCTGGTGAACGCCTCGCGCGGCACCGTCGTCGACATCGACGCCCTCGCCGACGCGCTGCGCTCGAAGCATCTCGCGGGCGCGGCCATCGACGTCTTCCCGGTCGAGCCCAAGGGCAACGACGATCCGTTCGTCTCGCCGCTGGTCGGCATGGACAACGTGATCCTCACGCCCCACGTCGGCGGCAGCACAGCCGAGGCGCAGGAGAACATAGGCATCGAGGTCGCCTCGAAGCTGGTCCGTTACAGCGACAACGGCAGCACCCTCTCGGCGATCAACTTCCCGGAGGTCTCCCTGCCCGGCCACCCGACCAGCCGTCGCCTGCTGCACATCCACCGCAACATCCCGGGCGTGCTCTCGCGCGTCAACGAGGTCTTCTCGCGCGCGGCCGTCAACATCGATGGCCAGTACCTGCAGACCTCCGCGCAGGTGGGCTACGTGGTGATCGACGTCACCACCAGCGAAGA
Source organism: Luteibacter sp. 329MFSha (assembly GCF_900111665.1). NCBI lineage: Bacteria > Pseudomonadati > Pseudomonadota > Gammaproteobacteria > Lysobacterales > Rhodanobacteraceae > Luteibacter > Luteibacter sp. 329MFSha. Next base: position 1,908,809 of record NZ_FOJE01000001.1, read on the forward strand.
ACACGCGGCCGCCCTGCGCAACGAGCTGGCGGCGATCGACGGCACGCTGAAGGCCCGCGCGCTGTATTGAAGCACCTACCCCCGGTAGGAGCGGACCTGGCCGCGATGGGGGCTCGCGACCTGCCAATCGCGGCCAGGTCCGCTCCTACGGGGAAACGCGGGCGTCAGGCGGGGACGCCGCCCTCGGCCACCACGCGTGCCCTGCCGCGCTCCTTCGCCATGTAAAGACGGCGATCGGCCAGTGCGATGAACGGAAGGATGTCGTCGCCCTCCGCGGGAACGAGCGTGTTGACGCCCGCGCTGAGCGTGAGGCGCTTGCCGTCACCCGCGCCGGCATGGGGAATGAGCGCCTTGTCGACGAGGTCGAGGCAGCGCCAGCCCAGCGCCATGGCGGTGGCCGCGTCGGCGTCGGGCATGAGCAACACGAACTCCTCGCCGCCGAAACGGCAGAGAAGGTCGCGCGGGCCTCGCACGATGCCCGACAGCGCGGCGGCGACGCGCTTCAGGCACTCGTCGCCTTCGAGATGACCGTAGTGGTCGTTGTACTGCTTGAAGTAGTCGATATCGAGCACGACCACGGACAGCGGCTGGCGATCGGCCTGCGCCTGCCGCCACTCCCTTTCCATCACGAGGTCGAAACGGCGGCGATTCGCCACGCCAGTCAGGCCGTCCTTGAACGAGAGCTCCTCGAGCTCGCGCTGCATGTCGAGCAGCCGCTCCTCGGTGCGCTTACGCTCGCTGATGTCGAACATGAAGCCGATCAGCGCGTTCGGCGTGCCGTCGGGATTGCGCACCACATGGACCACGTCGCGGATCCACACGAACTCGCCGTCCTTGCGCAACGCGCGGTAATCGGCCTCGTGGTCGATGCCCGCCTGCGACTGCGACACGCAGAAGTTGAAGACCCACTCGCGATCCTCGGGATGCATGCGGTCGGCCCAGTCCTGCACCGTCTGCCACGACTGCGGCGCCCAGCCCAGAAGCTCCTCGATCTGCGGACCGATATACGCGAAGCGCAGCGTCGCCCAGTCGATCTTCCACGGAATGGCGCGGGTGGATTCCAGCAGCGTCTTGTAAACGCCGGCGTCCTCCTCGCGGAGGATGTCTTCGATGCTCATGTGGCGCCTGCGGTTCCCCTGGTGCTCTGCAGGGGTATCGGCCGATTCGGCGTGAACTGTAGGAGCGCGCGTGCGCGCGACAGCTCCTCGCGAGAAGCCCAGGACCTGCGGCTCACGGCCTCAAAACATGTCGCGCGCAAGGCGCGCTCCTACCGGGTCGAAAAAAAAAGCGTCCCGGAGGACGCTTTTCAGAATAATGGTCGGGGTGGCGAGATTCGAACTCGCGACCACTACACCCCCAGCGTAGTGCGCTACCAGGCTGCGCTACACCCCGACGAGCTGACGATTGTAACAGCATCGCCGCGATCTGCGGAAGGCGGATCAGCGACGAAGCAGGGTCAACACTTCTTCCAGTTCGAGCCGCACCTGGCGCACGATCTGGTGCGACATGCTGGCTTCCATCCGGGCCTGCGGGCCTTCGAGGCGGGCGCGGGCGCCCGTGATGGTGAAACCCTCGTCGTACAGCAGCGAACGGATCTGGCGGATCATCAGCACGTCGTGGCGCTGGTAATAGCGGCGGTTGCCGCGGCGCTTGACGGGCTTGAGGGCCGGAAACTCCTGCTCCCAGTAGCGGAGCACGTGGGGTTTGACACCGCACAACTCGCTGACCTCACCGATGGTGAAGTAGCGCTTCGCCGGAATGGCCGGAAGTTCGGTGTTATTCCCTGGATCCAGCATAGCCCTCGACTCTTACCTTGAGTTTCTGGCCGGGACGGAAGGTGACCACCCGCCGGGCAGAGATGGGAATTTCTTCGCCGGTCTTGGGATTGCGACCGGGCCGCTGATTCTTCTGCCTCAGGTCGAAGTTGCCGAAACCCGACAGCTTCACCTGCTCGCCCCGCTCCAGAGCCTCGCGCACGACCTCGAAGTACGCGTCCACGAATTCCTTGGCCTCGCGCTTGTTGAGGCCTACGTCGAGGAAAAGCCGCTCGGCCATTTCCGCCTTGGTCAGCGCCATCTTATCCTCGCAATCTTGCCTTGCATGTCTTCTCCAATGCCCCCACCGCGTCGGCGACGCGAGCGTCGGCATCGTCGTCGGTAAGGGTGCGTGAAGCGTCCTGTAAAATCAAGCCCATAGCGAGACTCTTTCGACCTTCATCGATTCCCTTTCCGGCGTAGCGGTCGAAGAGGCGGATCCCTACGAGGATGTCGCCGAGCGCCTCGCGAACGGTCGCTTCGACCGACGCCCAGGTCACCTCTTCCGGCAGCTCGACGGCGATGTCGCGGCGGACGGCCGGGAAGCGCGGGACCTTGCCGGCGCTGGGCAGGCGGCGCGCCAGGATCGGCTCGAGCGCTAGCTCCATCACATAGACGTCGGGGCCGAGGTCGAGCGACTTCGCCAGCGCCGGGTGCAGCGCGCCGAGGAAGCCCGATGGCACGCCGTCGCGAAGGACGCGGGCACCGCGGCCCGGGTGCAGCCACAACGGGAGGTCCTGCGTGTCGATCGTCCAGCGCGCCGGCTCGCCGGTGTGGGCGATCAGCGCGTCGAGGTCGCCCTTGAGGTCGAAGAAGTCGACCGGGCGCGAGACCTCGCCCCACTGCTCGGCGCGCGCCGTTCCCGACGCGACGACCGCGACGCGGCCGATCTCGTCCGGCGCGCCACCGGTGGCGTGGAAGCTGCGGGCGATTTCGAACAGGCGCACACGCTCCTGCTGGCGCGCGCGGTTGTGGCGCAGGGCCTCGACCAGGCCGGGCAGCAGCGACGTGCGCATGACGGCCAGATCGGCGGACAGCGGGTTCGCCAGGGGCACCCAGGCGTGGTCGAGATGCCAGGTGCGCAGCAGGTCGGCGCTGACGAACGACAACGTCACGGCCTCGAAGTAGCCGCGGGCGGCCAGCTGGTCGCGCAGGGCCATCTCGTCGAGGCGGGCCTCCGGCTCGGCGCGGAGGGCGATCTCGCCGGCCGGCACATGCGTGGGGATGCGCTCGTAACCGTGGATGCGGGCGACCTCTTCGATGAGGTCTTCCTCGCGCTCGATGTCGAAGCGGCTGCTCGGCGGCGTGATACGCCAACCGTCGGGAATCTCCTCCACGCCCATGCCGAGCGCGGTGAAGATGCGCGTGACTTCGCCGGCGGCGACGTCGATGCCGAGCACGCGACGCAGGCGCGCATGGCGCAGGAGCACCGGCTCGTGCGCACGAAGGTACTCCGGCAGTTCGGCCACCGTGACGGGGCCGGCCTTGCCGCCGGCGATCCCCAGCAGGAGTTCGGTCGCGCGCTCGATCGCGCGCTTCGGCAGGGCCGGATCGACGCCGCGCTCGAAGCGGTGCGAGGCGTCCGTGTGCAGGCCGAGCTTGCGCGCGCGGCCCATGATCGCGGACGGCGTGAAGTGCGCGGCTTCGAGGAAGATGTCGCGGGTGTCGTCCGTGACGCGGGAATCCATGCCACCCATGACGCCGGCCACCGCGAGCGCGTTCGCCTCGTCGGCGATCACGACGAACGACGGGTCGAGCTTCGCCTCGCTGCCGTCGAGCAGCTTGAGCGTCTCGCCGTCGCGCGCGTGGCGGGCGACGACGGCGCCGGACAGCTTGCCGTTGTCGAACGCATGCAGCGGATGGCCGAGTTCGAGCATCACGTACTGCGTGACGTCGACGATGGCGCTGATGGGACGGATGCCCGCGCGGCGCAGTTTCTCGGCGAGCCACAGCGGCGAACGGGCGCTGGCGTCGACGCCCTCGATCACGCGGCCGAGGTAACGCGGCGCGTCGGCACCGGCTTCCAGCCTCACCGCGCGGGTGGCCGTGGACGTGACCGGGGCGTCGCCGCCGCCGATCGCCTTCACCTGGCTGCCGAACAGCGCGGCGACGTCGTGCGCCAGGCCGTAGAGGCCGAGCACGTCCGGCCGGTTCGGCGTGATCTTGAGTTCGATGCTGGCGTCGGGCAGCCCGAGGTACGCGGCCAGCGGCGTGCCGAGGGGCGCATCCGCGGGCAGTTCGAGCAGGCCGGAGGCGTCGGCGTCGACGCCGAGCTCCTTCGCCGAGCAGAGCATGCCGAACGATTCCACGCCGCGCAGCTTCGCCGCCTTGATGGCGACGCCACCCGGCAGCGTGGCACCGACCATGGCGAGCGGCACGCGGATGCCGACGCGGGCGTTGGGCGCGCCGCAGACGATCTGCAGGAGTTCGCCCTGCCCCGCGTCCACCCTGCACACCTGCAGGCGATCGGCCTCGGGATGCTTCGCGGCTTCGACGATCTGCGCGACGACCACGCCGTCGAGGCCATCACCCAGCGGCGTGACCTCTTCGACTTCGAGGCCGGACATCGTCAGCGCGTGGACCAGCGCCGGACGGTCGGCATCGATGGTGACCAGTTCGCGTAGCCAGTTTTCGGAGAATTTCATGGGAGCGACTCGTTAACGTGGGGTCCGTGGCCGGCCGCCGGCCGGCCACGCGTCGATGCGGGTCAGGCGAACTGACGCAGGAAGCGCAGGTCGTTCTCGAAGAACGCGCGCAGGTCGCCCACGCCATAGCGCAGCATGGCGAAGCGTTCGACGCCGAGGCCGAAGGCGAAGCCCGTGTAGCGCTCCGGGTCGATGCCGCAGTTCGCCAGCACGGTCGGATGAACCATGCCGCAGCCGAGCACCTCGAGCCAGCGGCTGCTGCCGTCTTCGGCGTCCCAGCGGATGTCGACTTCCGCGGACGGCTCGGTGAACGGGAAATAGCTCGGGCGGAAGCGCATCTCGAAGTCGCGCTCGAAGAACGCGCGCACGAACTCGGCCAGCGTGCCCTTGAGGTCGGCGAAGCTCGAGGTCTCGTCGACCAGCAGGCCTTCGATCTGGTGGAACATCGGCGAGTGCGTCTGATCCGAATCGCTGCGGTAGACCTTGCCCGGCGCGATGATGCGGATCGGCGGCTGGCGGCCCTGCATGGAGCGGATCTGCACCGGCGAGGTGTGCGTGCGCAGCAGGCGGCCGTCACCGAAATAGAAGGTGTCGTGCATCGCGCGCGCGGGATGATGCGGCGGGAAGTTCAGCGCCTCGAAGTTGTGCCAGTCGTCCTCGATTTCCGGGCCGTCGGCACGCTGGTAGCCGAGGCGACCGAAAATGTCGGCGATGCGCTCGAGCGCGCGCGTGATCGGGTGGATGCCACCGTATTCGCCATCGCGTCCCGGCAGGGTCACGTCGATGCGTTCGGAGGCGAGGCGACGATCCAGTTCGGCTTGTTCGAGCGACTGCCTGCGTGCGGCGATGGCATCGGTCAGGCGTTCCTTGACGCGATTGACCTCGGCGCCGCGCGCCTTGCGCTCGTCGCCCGTCAGCTGGCCCAGTGCCTTGAGCGCCGCCGTGACCGCGCCGTTCTTGCCCAGCAGCGCGACGCGGACGGCGTCCAGCGCATCGAGGGTGGCGGCGGCTTCGATGTCCTTGAGGGACGCGTCGATGTTCTCGATCGATTCCATCGGTTTTCCTGACGTGGAAAAAGAAATGGGGAGAAGGCAAGGCCTTCTCCCCACGTCATCCATCTTCGCGCGATAAGACTACCGCGCGTGGTAAAGCGGATTACGCAGCCAGACTGGCCTTGGCCTTCTCTGCGATCGCGCCAAACGCCTTGATGTCGTGCACGGCCAGATCGGCGAGGACCTTGCGGTCGACCGAGATGTTGGCCTTGGCCAGACCGTTGATCAGGCGGCTGTACGACAGACCGAACTGACGGGCGGCGGCATTGATACGGACGATCCACAGCGCGCGGAACTGACGCTTGCGCTGCTTGCGGCCGATGTAGGCGTACTGACCGGCCTTGATGACGGCCTGGTTAGCTACGCGGAAAACCTTGCGACGGGCGTTGTAGTAGCCCTTGGCACGGCCGATGATCTTCTTGTGACGACGACGGGCGGTAACACCACGCTTAACACGAGCCATTTTTCAGCCCTCCCTCAGAGATACGGCAACATGCGAGCCACACCCTTGGTGTCGCACGCCTTGACGTGGTTGGGAGCGCGCAGGCCGCGCTTACGCTTGGTCGACTTCTTCGTCAGGATGTGCGACTTGAAGGCGTGACCGGCCTTGAACTTGCCGGACGCGGTCTTGCGAAAACGCTTCGCGGCCGCCCGGTTGGTCTTGATCTTGGGCATCGGAATGCTCCGTATTCGGTTGCTGACTGATCCGGCGGCAAGGCCCTGAAGGGCCTGCACTTTCCTTCCTGCCGGGTACGGTGGATCGGCCCATCCATACGGACCGAGCCGGCGATGATACACGAATCTAAAAGGTATGTGTAGGAGCGGACCTGGCCGCGACCGCCGTTCACGCCAGCCTGCGGAGTGGCGCGCCGGCACGCGGACCGGGGCGAAGAGCGTTCGCGCCCAGGTGCGCTCCCACGGGAGGCCGGAGGATCAGGCCTTTTTCTTCGGGCCGATCATCATGACCATCTGACGGCCTTCGAGGCGCGGGAACGACTCGACGACGCCGTCTTCGCCGATGTCCGTCTGGACGCGGCGGGCCAGGTTCTGGCCGAGGTCCTGGTGGGACATTTCACGGCCGCGGAAGCGGATCGTGACCTTGACCTTGTCGCCCTCTTCGAGGAACTCGCGCATCTTGCGCAGCTTGATCTGGTAGTCGCCCTCGTCGGTGACCGGGCGGAACTTCACTTCCTTGATCTCGACCTGCTTCTGCTTCTTCTTGGCAGCGGAGGCCTTCTTCTGGGCTTCGAACTTGAACTTGCCGTAATCCATGATCTTGCAGACCGGCGGATCGCCGTTCGGCTGGATCTCGACGAGGTCCATGCCGAGGTCCTCGGCGGCACGGATGGCGTCACGGGTGTCCATGATGCCCATCTGCTCGCCTTCGGCGCCCAGCACGCGAACCCGCGGAACGCGGATCTCGTTGTTCTTGCGATTGCCCTTGTTATCGGTCGTAGCGATACCGCTATCCTCCAGAAGAATGATCCCAATACCGGACCCGCGGCCTAGCGGCGGGTCTCGGCTTCCAAACGTTCGACGAACTGAGCCACCGGCATGCTGCCGAGGTCTTCGCCGCCGCGGGTACGTACGGATATGGTACCCGTTTCCTTTTCGCGGTCGCCGACCACGATCAGATAGGGAACCTTCTGCAACGTATGCTCGCGGATTTTATATCCGACTTTTTCGTTGCGCAAATCAGCCTGCACCCTGAAGCCTTTTCCTACAAGGGCTTGCGTGACGTCTTGCACGTAATCGGCCTGTGCGTCCGTGATGCTGAACGCCACTGCCTGAATGGGGGCGAGCCAGGTCGGAAGCAACCCGGCATGGTGCTCGATCAGGATGCCGATGAAGCGCTCCATCGAGCCCACGATGGCCCGGTGCAGCATCACGGGATGCTGGCGCTGGCTGTTTTCGTCCACGTACTCGGCGCCGAGGCGCTCGGGCATCATGAAATCCACCTGCATCGTGCCCACCTGCCAGGCGCGGCCGATGGAGTCCTTCATGTGGTACTCGATCTTCGGGCCGTAGAAGGCGCCCTCGCCCGGCAGCTCCTCCCATGCCACGCCGGCGGCCGACAGGGCCGCGCGCAGGGCGTGCTCGGCCTTGTCCCAGACCTCGTCCGAGCCGATGCGCTTGTCCGGGCGCAGCGCGATCTTCATCGCGATGTCGTTGAAGCCGAAGTCCTCGTACACCTTCATGGCCTGCGCATGGAACGCCGCCACCTCGCCCTCGATCTGGGCCGGGGTGCAGAAGATGTGGCCGTCGTCCTGCGTGAAGGCGCGCACGCGCATGATGCCGTGCAGCGCGCCCGACGGCTCGTTGCGGTGGCAGCCGCCGAACTCGCCGTAACGGATCGGCAGGTCGCGGTAGCTGTGCAGGTTCGTGTTGAAGATCTGCACGTGACCCGGGCAGTTCATCGGCTTCAGGGCGTACGTGCGCTTCTCCGACTCAGTGAAGAACATGTTCTCCTGGTAGTTGTCCCAGTGGCCCGACTTCTTCCAGAGGCTGACGTCCATGATCTGCGGACCGCGGACCTCCTGGTAGCCGCTCTTGCGGTACACGCCGCGGACGTACTGCTCCACCGCCTGCCAGATCGCCCAGCCCTTGGGATGCCAGAACACCATGCCCGGGGCTTCTTCCTGCATGTGGAAGAGGTCCAGCTGCTTGCCGATGCGGCGGTGGTCGCGCTTTTCGGCCTCTTCGAGCTGGTGCAGGTAGGCCTTAAGATCCTTGTCGTTGAGCCAGGCCGTGCCGTAGATGCGCGTCAGCATCTCGTTGTTGGAATCGCCGCGCCAGTAGGCGCCCGCGACCTTCATCAGCTTGAACGCGCGCAGCTTGCCCGTGTTGGCCACGTGCGGACCACGGCAGAGGTCGGTGAACTCGCCCTGCGTGTAGAGCGAGAGCTCTTCGTTGGCCGGGATGCTCTCGATGATCTGGGCCTTGTACTCCTCGCCCATGCCGCGGAAGAAGCGGATCGCCTCGTCGCGCGTCTTCACCGAGCGCGTGACCGGGATCTCCTCCTTGACGATCTTTTCCATCTCGGCCTGGATCGCGCCCAGATCGTCCGGGGTGAACGGGCGCTCGTACGCGAAGTCGTAATAGAAGCCGTTCTCGACCACGGGGCCGATCGTGACCTGCGCGCCGGGGAACAGGCGCTGCACGGCCTGGCCCAGCAGGTGGGCCGTGGAGTGGCGCAGGATGTCCAGCGCCTCGGGGCTCTTGTCGGTGACGATCTCGAGCGCGGCGTCGCGATCGATGGTGTAGCTGGCGTCGACCAGCTTGCCGTCGACCTTGCCGGCGAGGGTGGCCTTGGCGAGGCCGGCGCCGATGGAGGCGGCGACGTCCTGCACGGAAACGGGATGCTCGAACGGGCGCTGGCTGCCGTCGGGAAGCGTGATCTGGATCATGGGAGGCGTGTTTCCGGAAAACAAAAAGGGCGCCAGGCGCCCTTCGATGGTGACGAAGACGTGGCGGGGGCTCAGGTTGGGAAGCGCGTAGTCCGCATGTCGCACACTCGGCCGGCGTTGCCGCGGGCCACCTTCGTTCGTGGTTATCTGCCGAAAACTAGATCAGGGCTGCTCCCGTGTCAATAAAGGGGTCCGTTACACTGTGCGGCCGCCCTACCCCGCAGGCCCTACCCCATGCGCATCCTGGTCACCGGCAGTGCCGGCTTCGTCGGCTCGGCCCTCACCGAACGCCTGCTCGCCCGCGGCGACACGGTGATGGGTTTCGACAACCACAACGATTACTACGACCCGGCCCTGAAGGAAGCGCGCCTGGCGCGCTTCATCGACCATCCGGGGTACACGCACGTGCGGGCCGATCTTTCGGAGCAGGCCGCGGTCGACCGCGCGTTCGCCGATTTCCAGCCCGAGCGCGTGGCGCACCTCGCGGCGCAGGCGGGCGTGCGGTACTCGCTGACGCATCCGCACGCCTACGTGCAGAGCAACCTCGTAGGCTTCGTCAACATCCTCGAGGCCTGCCGGCGACATAAGGTCGGGCACCTGGTCTACGCGTCGTCGAGCTCGGTGTATGGCGCGAACCGGAAGATGCCGTTCGCGGTCGAGGACGCCGTCGACCATCCGGTCAGCCTCTACGCCGCGACCAAGAAATCGAACGAGCTGATGGCGCACACCTATAGCCATCTCTTCGGCCTCCCGACCACGGGCCTGCGCTTCTTCACCGTCTACGGCCCGTGGGGACGCCCGGACATGTCGCCGATCCTGTTCGCCAGCCGCATCGTGCGCGGCGAGCCGATCGACGTGTACAACCACGGCCAGCACAGCCGCGATTTCACGTACATCGACGACATCGTCGAGGGCGTGATCCGCACGCTCGACCATCCGGCCGAGGCCGATCCGTCCTACGACCCCGTGTCGCCGAATCCCGGCACGTCCGCCGCGCCGTACCGCGTCTACAACATCGGCAACGACGAGCCGGTGCAGCTGCTCGACTTCATCGCCACGCTGGAAAAGCACCTCGGACGCAGCGTGGAGAAGAACCTGCTGCCGATGCAGCCGGGCGACGTGCCCGACACGTGGGCCGACGTATCGGCGCTACGGCGCGACGTGGGTTATGCGCCGTCGACGCCGATCGACGAGGGTCTGCGGAAGTTCGCGGAGTGGTACAAGGGGTTTTACGGCGTCGGTTGAGTTTGCCGCGTCGCTCGCCATCGGGCCCGCTATCGCGGGATCGCCGATACGATCGGCTCCCACCTGCCGGCCGCCGCGTCACGACAGGCGGCGGAGCAGGCCTGACGCGCGCTGGGTTTTCTGCCGGACGGCGTGGTCGAAGATGTCGGGCGACGCGAGCAACGTGAAGTGGCTGCGCGCGCGGGTCACGCCGGTGTAGACCAGCTCGCGGGTCAGCACCGGCGACGGCTCGGCCGGAAGCGCGAGCGCCGTGTGCTCGAACTCGGAACCCTGCGATTTGTGCACCGTCATCGCGTACACGGTCTCCACCGCCGCGAGCCGGCTCGGCACGACGAAGCGGATGCGTTCGCCGCCACCCTCGTCCATCACCGAAAACGCCACGCGCAACGCCATGCCGCCCTGCGCGTCGCGGATCCACAGCGTGACCCCGACGTCGCCGTTCATCAGACCCAGCGCGTAATCGTTGCGCGTGACCATGACGGGACGGCCTTCGTACCAGCCATCCACAGCGTCGACAAGCCCCCGCTCCAGCAGCCCCTGCGCGATGCGCGCGTTCTGCTTTTCCACGCCGGCCTCGCCGTGGCGCACCGCGCAGAGCAACTGGAACCGCGCGTACGCGCGCAGCGTGGCGGCACCCCAGGCCGTGAACGCGTCGTCCGCCGCGTCGGCGGCGGGGCGTGTGGCCTCCAGCTCGCGAAGGTAGTGCGCGTAGCCGGGCGCGTCCCCGCGACCGTCGATCGCCAGCGCGGCGATCGTGGCGGGCGTGCCGGGGTGCAACGCGATGTCCGCCGGCGCGTTGGCGAACACCTCGCGCACCGCGGCCGCGTCGCCCGCGTTGATCGCCGCGGCGAGTGCGCCGATGCCGCTCTCGCTGCCGAAACGTCGGCTCCGTCGCAGCATCGCGACGTGCTGGTCGAGCGGGCGCGCATCGGCCGCGTCGCTCCACGCGGCGACGTCCACGCCGCAGGTGCGCGCGAGCCAGTCGCGCGTGGCCACGTCGTAATGACCGCGGTCCGCGCGAGCGCAGAGGTCGCCGAGGACGGCACCCGCCTCCACCGACGACAGCTGGTCCTTGTCGCCCAGGAGGACGAGCCGGGCGCCGGCCGGCAACGCGTCGAGCGTGGCGGACATCATCTCGAGGTCGATCATCGACGCCTCGTCGATCACGAGCACGTCGAGATGCAACGGATTGTCGCGATCGTGGCGGAACGCCCGGCTGTCCGGCCGGCTACCGAGCAGACGATGCAAGGTGGTCACTTCGGCCGGGATCGCCTGCTTGATCGCATCGTCGACGTCGAGGCGCTCGATCTGCCCCGCGATCGACGCGTTGAGGCGCGCCGCCGCCTTGCCCGTCGGCGCCGCGAGCCGCACGCGCAGGCGCGGCATGCCGTTGCGGAACGCGAGCGTCTGCAGCAGACCGAGCAGCCGCACCACTGTCGTGGTCTTGCCCGTTCCCGGCCCACCCGTGATGACCGCGAAGGATCCGCGCACCGCGATCGCGCACGCGATCTTCTGCCAGTCGGGCCCGTCGCCATCGGCGGCGAAGAGGCGGTCCAGTTCGTCGCCGAGGTCATCGGGCACGGGCAAGGCGTCGAGACGCGCGAGTATCCCCGCCGCCACGCTGGCCTCGTCGCGCCAGAACCGCCGCAGGTACAACCAGCCGGCGTCGAGGACGAGCGGCGTCGCCGGATCTCCGTCGGGGCCACCGACGAGGGGCGACGCGGCCAGCCAGTCGTCCGCGCCGGCCAGCGACGCGTCCATGAGCGGCAGCGCGCGCACGTCGACGCAGATGTGGCCCTCGCCCAGCTCGCGACTCGCCAGCGCCGCGGCGGCGAGGACGCGGGGGTCGCCCTGCGGATCGAGCGTCGCGAGGAAGCGTGCGAAGGCGCGGTCGACGCGGCGGAGGCGCCCGTCGTCCACCGCGCGGTCGAGCCACGTACCGATGTCGGCCGTCATGCGGGCACCCCGTCGAACAGCACGTCGAGCGCGTCGATCATGGCCTTCGGCGGGCGCTCGACGTGCACGCCATGGCCGCGCCCGTCGACGCCGCGAAGGTAGAGGTACACCGCGCCGCCGACGTGCGTGTCGTAGTCGTAGGCGTCGCCGAGGCGGGCGCGCAGCTGCCGGTGCAGCGCGAGCAGGTACAGCGCGTACTGCAGTTCGTAGCGGGCGTCGAGGATCGAACGCCGCATGGCATCGGCGGTGTAGGCTCGCTCGTCGGTACCCAGCCAGTTCGATTTGTAATCGGCCACGTACCAGCGGCCCTCGTGCTCGACGATGAGATCGATGAAGCCCTTGAGCATGCCGTTGACGGTGTCGGCGGCCAGCGCCGGCCGCGGCGCCGCGTCGAGCGTGTGCTCACGCACGATGCGATCCAGGGCGAGCGTGTCGACACCGCGCGCTTCGAAGAGGAACTCGAGCTCCGCCCGGTACCGGCGTGCGTCGTCGAGCGCCGCGAGTGCGAACGTCCGTCCGTCGGGTAGCGCCAGGGGCGTACGCAGCAGCACGAGCAGCCAGTCCGTCAGCACGTCGATGTGCCGCTCCCAGCCACGGCGCTCGCAGCGTCGCGCGACGGTGTCGCGCAGGCGCACGGGATCCGTTGCGATGGCGGCGAAGCCCTCCTCGGCGATCCATTCGAGAAGATCGTGGAGGAACGTGCCGGCTTCCGCGCCGCGCTCGAATCCGTGGATCGACGAGGCGTCGGGCGCCGCGGCGACCGGCTCGGCCGCGTACTCGACGATGATGTCGTCCGTCGCGGTCTCGGGAGCGGGCACCGCATCGTCCGCATGCCGAAGCGCGCTGTAGCTCGCGATCCACCAGGGCTTGGCGCGGGCGATTCGCGGTTCGCGCGCGGGACGTGGGGCGTCGTCGCGCGACAGCGGCACGTACGGCGTGTCGTGCGGTGCCGGCATGTAGTCCAGCGCGATCGACGGGTGCTCGCGCGCGAGATCGCGCAGAAGCCCCTCGATGGCGCCGTTGTCGATCTCGGCGCCGCCCGTCAGCAGGTGCCCGAAGGCACCGCGGTGCAGCTGCGGCTTCTTCGACGGGTTGTGGCAGACAGGCGCGACGCCGATCCAGCAGGCATGCCGCGCGCGGGTAAGCGCGACATAGAGCAGGCGAAGGTCTTCCTGCAGGGCCGCGCGCTCCGCGGCCTCCTTCGCCTCGCGCACGGCGTCGCCGGCGTCGTCGTGGCTGGCGGACAACAATTCCAGTTGCGCGCCTTCGCCGTCGTGATAGCGATAGCCCTGCCCTCCCCGCGCCGCGCCCGAGGCGCAGGCGAACGGGAGGAACACCAGCGGGTATTCGAGACCTTTGGACTTGTGGATGGTGACGACCTTCACCAGGTCGTCGTCGCTTTCGAGGCGCACGATCTGGTCGTCGCCGTGATGGCTCGCGACATCCGCGATCCGCTCGGCAAGGTGGCGGATCAGCGCCTGCTCGCCCTCGATCTTCGCGGCCGCCTGCTGCAGCAGTTCCGCGAGGTGAAGCAGGTTGGTCAGCGCGCGCTCGCCCCCCGCCGCGGCGAGCAGGCGCGCCGGCAGGTCGAAGACGTGGAGGAACCGGTGCAGCATCGCCAGCACGCCGCCGCGCCGCCAGACCTCGCGCAGCTCGAACAGCTGCTGGCCACGCCGCTCCCAGTGGCGCTCGTCGACGTTCAGTCGCTCCAGCTCGCCGTAACCCAGACCGAGGCTGCGGGTGGCGAGCGCCGCGCGCATGGCGACGTCGGACGACGGCTCCGCCACGGCGCGCAGCCAGAGCAGCACGTCGTGCGCTTCCACGCTCTCCAGCACGGAGTCGCGATCCGACAGGAACACGCTGCGCACGCGCCGCTGCGTCAGGGCCGCGCGCATCTCGGCGGCTTCGTTATGGCTGCGCACGAGGATCGCGATGTCGGCCGGCTTCAGCGGCACGAACGTGCCGTCGGCGCCCGTGAAGCCGCACGCGCCGCGATCCGCGGCCTGCAGCAGCTCGACGATGCGCGCGGCGCACGCCCCCGCCATCTGGTCGCGGTACATCCGCACGCCGACCGGCGCCTCGTCGTCGAGCAGCCACAGCTGCATGGCCGGCTGCGGTTCGCCGTCGACGGTGAAGGCCTCCTTGCGTCCGCGCGCCTGCACGGGAACGAAGGGCAGCCCGCGGGCGTCGAAATGGAACGCGCCCGTGGCGTGCGCCTCGGCACGGCCGAACACGGCGTTCACCGCGGCGACCATCCCTTCGCTGGAGCGGTGGTTGGTGTCGAGGCTGTAATGCGGCGGACGCGCCTCGCGGCGTGCCGCGAGGTAGGTATGGATGTCGGCGCCGCGGAACGCGTAGATCGCCTGTTTCGGATCGCCGATCAGCAGCAGGCCCTGCTCGGGCGCCTCGCCGTAGATCGCGCGGAAGATCCGGTACTGCAGCGGATCGGTGTCCTGGAATTCGTCGATGAGCGCGAGCGGATACTGCCCGCGGATCGTCGCCGCGAGATCGGCGCCGGACGGCGCCGCCAGCGCGCGGTCGAGGCGCAGCAGCAGGTCGTCGAAACCGATCTGCGCGCGGCGGCGCTTCTGCGCGGCGAAGCGCTCGCGCACCCAACGCAACGCATCGGCCAGCACCACGTGACGCACGCCCACCTTGCCCGCCTGCCATGCCTGCCAGTGATCGAGGGCGCCGAACGCGGGATGGGACGGCGGCGTCTTGCCCTTGCCGGTGGCCTTCGCCAGCCGCGCCGTCGCATAGCGCGCGATATCGAAGCCCGCGGCGTCGCCGCCGGTGGCGAAGCGACGCATGGCCGCGAGGTCGAGCGGCATGCGGTCGGGCTTGTACCAGCCGTTGTGCAACACCTTGCCGCGCACGGCCTCCGTCAGCAGCGCTTCGAGCGCGTCGGCGTCGGCCAGCCACGAACGGGCGGCATCGGCGAGGCGCCGCGCCGCTTCCCCGTCCCACGCCGCCCGACCGGCGAGCGTCGCCGCCATGTCGACCTCGTGCGGCAACACGTCGCCGTTGACGCGCAACGTCGTCTCGCCGCCACCAAGCAGCGGCCGTAGCGAGCGGAGCAACGCCTCGGGCGTGCGCCACTCCTCGAGGATCGGCGCGAGCCGGCCCTCGTCGAGCGGATAGAAGGCCTGTCGCCAGTAGTCGCGCACGCATTCGGCGAGCAGTTCGCTCTCGTCGGGCTCCAGCGTCTGCGCGAAGGCGTGCCCGCTGCCGAACGCGTGCTGGGTCAGCATGCGCTGGCTCCAGCCGTGGATGGTGAAGACCGCGGCCTCGTCCATCCATTGCGCGGCGAGTTCGAGCCGTCGCGCGCAGGCGGCGTGGTCGTCCGGCGCGTATTCGGCCATCAGTTCGTCGAGGAACGGCTCCTCCGCCCTGCCCGCCCGGAACGCGCGCGCCGCGTCGACCAGGCGTGCGCGGATGCGTTCGCGCAGCTCCTGTGTCGCCGCCTCGGTGAAGGTGACGACGAGCACCTGCGGCGGCAACAGTGGACGGTCGATGCCGTGGCCCAGCATCGCGCGCACGTAGAGCGCCGCGATCGTCCAGGTCTTGCCGGTGCCCGCGCTGGCCTCGATCAGGCGCACGCCGTCGAGTGGCATCGCCAGCGGTCGCAGGGGCCGCGTGTCGACGCTCATGCGGCCTCCACGCGCAGCGCGGCGAGCAGATCGCGGTACGGCTGCAGCCAGCGATCGAAGCCGGCGCCCTCCAGCGCGGCGAACTCGGGCCATGCCCGCGCCAGATAGGGGTCGCCGTCGACTTCGCCACGCGTGCGTTCGTGCACGCCTTCGTAGGCGTGGCGGGCCGCCGTGCGCGCCTCGTCGGCCGGGGCGCCTAGCGCGGCCAGCGCCGTCCTCACGGCGACCGGCAGTGGCATGCGCATGCCTTCCCGCCACGCGTGCACGAGCGTGTCGAGCATCCGCCGCGCGTGATCGGCATCCATGGCATCGAGGACGATCGTCGCGTCGGGACCGATGTAACGCGTTTCCAGTGCGACACCGGCCGCCTGCGCCACAAGGTGATCGACCCACGGCGCGACGAGCCGATGCGCCTTCGGCGTGCCGTCGTCGCCCAGTACCGCCGACGGGGACAGCAGCAACGACGCGAGACGGCCCGACGCATCGGCATGCAGATCGGCCAGCCAGTCTTCCAGCACGACGCCGGCGACCTCGAGGCGGACCTCGCGCTTGCCCGCATCGTGCGGCCAGGCGCGCCGCTCGGCGGCATGACGACCGACGACGATGCCGGCGGTCGTCTCGATGTCGCGCCGCACCGGTGCGGCGAACGCGCCCATCGGCAGCAGACCGCTGCGCTGCAGCCGCGCCGCCGCTTCCGCGATCGAGGTGCTCGCCGGACCGTCACCCCGGACCGCCGCGCGCAGCACCATGTCGGTCATGGCGAAGCGGCCGAGACCGTCGACCGCGAACGGCTCGAGGTCGTCGGCGGCCACGTCGGCGATGTCGAAGCGCACGCCGAGGCGCGACTGGAAGAACTCGCGCACCGGGTGGCGCAGGAAGCGCCGCAGCACGGCGAGGCCGATCGGGCGTTCGACCACGAAGGGCGGCAGCGCGGCATCCGGCAGAGACACGGCGCCGTCGTGCGCCTGGCGCCACTCGCTCGCATAGGTGAACAGGCGCTCGTCGCCCTCGCGGAAATAACCGCGGCTGAAGGGCTGCAACGGATGCTCGACCGTAAGGCGCGACAGGGGCGACGCATCGTCCGCGCCGCGCCAGCCGGCGGCGAGGTAGTCGCGAAGCTGGCCGACCAGCACCGAAGGCATGCGCTCCGCGTTGTCGCGGGCGCTGCGGCCGACCCAGCCGATGTGCAGCGCGTCGCGTGCGGAAAGCAACGCTTCGAGGAACAGGTAGCGGTCGTCCTCGCGGCGCGAACGGTCGCCCGGACGCCAGGCGCCGGCGCGCGACATCAGGTCGAAATCCATCGGGGGGCGCGCGCGCGGATAATCGCCGTCGTTCATGCCGAGCAGGCAGACGAGGCGGAACGGGATCGCGCGCATCGGCATCAGCGTGCCGAAGCTCACGGCGCCTGCGAGGAACCGCTTGGACAAGCCGCCGTCGTCGAGCTGGCCGAGCCACGCTTCGCGCACGACGTCGATCGGCAGGGCTTCGTCGAACGCCGCTTCGGCGCAGGCGCGCTCCCACGCGTCGAGCGCCTCGTGCAGGCGTTCGATGCGGATGCTGTCGTCGGGCTCGGCGGGGGTGAACAAGTCGCGCAGCAACGCGCGCAGGCGCAGCGCCCACGCGGCGGGCGAGGCGGGCTCAGCCAGCGCGCGCCAGTGGTCGCCCAGGCGTTGCAGGAGATCGGCGAGCGGCCCGACCAGCCCCGCGTCCAGGCCGCCGACCTCGTCGTACGGTTCGATGTCGTGCCAGGCCGCGCCGCGTCCGACGGCGTAGCCGAGCAGCATGCGGCGCAGACCGAAGAGCCACGTGTTCTGCTCCAGCGCCGGCAGGCCGAGCGACGCGCGCTGGGCGGCGTCGAGGCCCCAGCGGACGCCCGCGCCTTCGATCCACCGATGCAGCAGCGGCAGGTCGTCGACCGCCACGTCGAAGCGCGCGCGGATGGCCGGCACGTCGAGGAGGTCGGCGAGATCGCCGGCGGTGAAGCGCGATTCCGTCATGCCGAGGAGCATGTCGAGCGCCATCACCACGGGAACGGTGCCGCGCGAGGCGCGGTCGGCGACGCTGTAGGGAATGTAGCGCGCATCGTCGCGCGACACGCGACCGAAGACGGCGTCGATGTGCGGACCGTAGGTCTCGATGTCCGGCACCATCACGATCACGTCGCGCGGCAGGATCGGATCGCCCGCGCGCGCGGATGCCTCGAAGCGGGCCAGGAGCTGGTCGTGCAGGATTTCGACCTCGCGCTGGGGCCCGTGCGCGACATGGAAAACGATGCTGGTGTCGTCGGGCGCGATGGCGCGCGGCGTGGAAGGCAACGGTTCGAGATCGAGGATCGCGCCCTGCACCTGCGCCAGCAGCGTGTGGGCGGCGGGCTCCTCGAACAGGTCGATGCGCTGGTCCCACGCGGTGAACCGCTCGCGGTACGTCTCGGGGTGGTCGAATTCGTCGAGCATGCGGATGTAATCGCGCCCCTGCTTGCCCCACGCGGCCAGCAGCGGATTCGCGTACAGGTGCATGTCGGCGTCCGACGGCAGCGCGGGCATGCCGGCTTTCTGCGCCTGGCGGCGACGCTCGGCGCGAAGCAGTTCGCGGTCGTCGACGACGTCGGCCCAATAATGACGGCAGGGGTTGAGCACCACGAGCAGCACCTGCGACCAGCGCGCGAGCGCCGACAGGGCCTCGAGCGTCTGCCGGGGCAGCGACGACATGCCGAACACGACGATGCGCCGGGGAAGGCGTGCCGGCCGCGCGCCTTCCGCCGCCGTCGCGCGGAGGAAACGCGCATGCACCGCGGCACGGTGCCCCTCGGCCTCGCCGGGCCCCACGTCGTCGAGCAGCCGGCGCCAGAGCGCGGCCTGCCAGCGATCGCCCGGACCCATGGCCGGCGCCCCCCCACGCGCGTCGCGCAGCACGTCGCGTCCGGCGGCCCAGTCGTCCAGCCAGTCGGCGCGGTACACCTGGTACTGGTCGTACAGATCGGCGAGACGCTCGGCGAGCTGGTGGCACTTCCGCGCGTCGCCCTCGTTACCGAGGAACCCGGCGAGCGGTTCGAAACCTTCGTCGCGCGCGAGCGTCGGCAGCAGCCGCATCAGGCGCCAGACCAGCCGCGACTTGTCGAACGGCGACTCGGGCGGCACCGCATCGTCGCCCAGTACCGCGCGATACGCCTTCCAGAGGAACCGGCCCGGCAACTGCACGTTCACCGCCGCCGCGATCCCGAGCCCCCCGGCATCCACGCCGCGCGCCAGCGCCTGCTGGAACCACTGCGCGATGCCGTTGGACTGCACCAGCACCCATTCGTCTTCGAGCGGCGCGAGCGGCGCACGGCGGAGCCACGCGACGAGCACGTCGCGCAGTTCCTCGAGTCGATTGCCGTGCAGGACCATCAGGCCCGGCGCGATGTCGTCCATGTCGCTCAACGGGCGGCTCCGGATCGGTTCGGACAGGAGCGGATCATCGCCCATCCGCGTCTCGCGGCGCGAGACGTCAGAAGGGCTTCGCCACGACGAGGTAGACGATCGCCAGCAGCACCAGCACGGGCAGTTCGTTGAACAGGCGCAGCGTCTTCGCCGGCGGCAAGGCGCCGCCCGCGATGCTCCGCTTGAGCAGGCGTCCCGACCAGACGTAGTAGCCGAGCATCACGACCACCAGCGCGATCTTCGCGTGCAGCCAGCCGCCGGAGATGTGGAAGTACAGCCAGAGCACGAGGCCGAACAGGAACGCCAGGCCGAACATGCTGTGCCCGAATTTGTAGAGCCGGCGCCCCATCAGTTCGAGGCGCGCCTTCACCGCCGGCTCCGCACCCGCCTCGGCGATGTTGACGAGGATCCGCGGCAGGTAGAACACCGTCGCCATCCAGGCGATGACGAAGACGATGTGCAGGGACTTGGTGAGCAGATAGGCCACTGGCGTCGCTCCGTCGATGAAAAGCGGAGTCTAGCGTACGCGTCATCGCCTGCCACGGACCGGGGGCGTGGTACCGGCCCCTCACGCCCCGTCATACCGGCGCACGCCGGTATCCACGGCGACCATGTCCGATGGCGCGACCACCCGAAACGCGGGCACAAAAAAAGGAGCCCGCGGCTCCTTTCTCGTTTCTTCGTGCCACTGCCGCAAGGGGAAGTGGTGGGCGGTACAAGGATCGAACTTGTGACCCCTACCATGTCAAGGTAGTGCTCTACCGCTGAGCTAACCGCCCGAAGAGCTGCGCAGTTTACCGACCGTCGACGGGGTGTGCAAGGGGGTGGCCGCTTTTCCGCAAAACCGCCGCCACGGCCGGGGACGGTGTCAGCGCAGGGCCCGCTCGCGCAGCTTGTGGATCTCGTCGCGCAGCTTGCCCGCCTCCTCGAATTCGAGGTTCTGCGCGTGCTTGTACATGCGGGCCTCCAGCTTCTTGATCGTCGAGCCGACCTGCTCGGGCGTCAGCGAACCATAGTCCGGCGCACTCTCGGCGACCTTCTTCGCCTCCTTGCCCTTCTTGCCCTTGCCGCGCGACCCGACGTCGGCCCGGGCCCCTTCCATGATGTCCGCGATACGGCGCACGACGGTCTTCGGCGTGATGCCGTTGGCCTCGTTGTACTGCATCTGCTTCTCGCGACGCCGTGCCGTCTCGTCCATCGCCTCCTGCATCGACTTCGTGATCTCGTCCGCGTAGAGGATCGCCTTGCCGCGCACGTTGCGCGCCGCGCGGCCGATCGTCTGGATCAGCGAGCGGTTGGACCGCAGGAAGCCTTCCTTGTCCGCGTCGAGCACCGCGACCAGCGACACCTCGGGCATGTCGAGGCCCTCGCGAAGCAGGTTGATGCCGACCAGCACGTCGAACTCGCCGAGGCGCAGGTCGCGGATGATTTCCGTGCGTTCCACCGTGTCGATGTCCGCGTGCAGGTACCGCACCCGTACGTCGTGCTCGGAGAGGTAATCGGTCAGGTTCTCGGCCATGCGCTTGGTCAGCGTGGTGACCAGCACGCGGTCGCCCATCGCGACGCGCTTGTGGATCTCGCCGAGCAGGTCGTCGACCTGCGTGCGCACCGGACGCACCTCCACTTCCGGATCGATGAGGCCCGTCGGACGGACGACCAGTTCGACCACGTTGTCGTCGGAACGGTCCAGCTCGTATTTCGCCGGCGTCGCGGAGACGTAGATCGCGCGCGGCGCGCGACGCTCCCACTCCTCGAAGCGCAGCGGACGGTTGTCCATCGCCGACGGCAGACGGAAGCCGAATTCCACGAGCGTCTCCTTGCGCGAACGGTCGCCCTTGTACATCGCGCCGAGCTGCGGAACGGTCACGTGCGATTCGTCGACGACCATGAGGGCGTCGGGCGGCAGGTAGTCGAACAGGGTCGGCGGCGGCTCGCCCGGGCCACGGCGCGTCATGTGCCGCGAGTAGTTCTCGATACCCTGGCAGAAGCCCACCTCGGCCATCATCTCCAGATCGAAACGCGTGCGCTGCTCGAGGCGCTGCGCCTCCACCAGCTTGTTGTCGCGATACAGCTGCTCGAGGCGCTCGGAGAGCTCGACCTTGATCGTCTCCATCGCGTTGAGCACGCTCTGCCGCGTGCTCGCGTAATGCGTCTTCGGGTAGACGGTGTACCGCGGCACCTTGCGCAGCACTTCGCCCGTGAGCGGATCGAAGAGCGACAGGTTCTCCACGTCGCCATCGAACAGCTCGATGCGCAGGGCCTCGGACTCCGACTCCGCCGGGAACACGTCGACCACCTCGCCGCGCACGCGGTACGTACCACGGCGCAGTTCCATCTCGTTGCGCACGTACTGCAATTCGGTGAGCTGGCGGATCAGCGCGCGCTGTTCGATGTGCTCGCCGCGCGACAGGATCAGGCGCAGACTCATGTAGTCCTCGGGGTCACCGAGGCCGTAGATCGCCGAGACCGTCGCCACGATCAGCGAATCGCGCCGCGACAGCAGCGCCTTCGTCGCCGCGAGACGCATCTGCTCGATGTGGTCGTTGATGCTCGAATCCTTCTCGATGAAGGTATCCGAGGCGACCACGTAGGCCTCCGGCTGGTAATAGTCGTAGTAGCTCACGAAGTACTCCACCGCGTTGTGCGGGAAGAACTCCTTGAACTCGCCGTAGAGCTGCGCCGCCAGCGTCTTGTTCGGCGCCAGCACGATCGTCGGCTTCTGCACCTGCTCGACGACGTTGGCGATCGTGAAGGTCTTGCCGGACCCGGTGACGCCGAGCAGCGTCTGGGCGGCGAGGCCCGATTCGAAGCCCTCGACGAGGCGGCGGATGGCCTCGGGCTGGTCGCCGGAGGGCTTGAACGGGGATACGAGCTGGAAGCGATCGGTCATGACTGACGATATGCTGGTTCGGACCACGAGTTTAAAGCGCCGGCGCCTACGTGCCGTGACGCGGCGCACCCGCACCGGGATGGCCCTCCGGCCGCGACGATGGCCGCCCGTCACCCAAGGACGCAACCATGCGCCGGTATCGCGCCTCCCGTGCGTTCACATTCGTCGAGATCCTCGCGGTCCTCGCCATCGCGGGCGTGCTGCTGGCCTGCGCCCTGCCCGCCTTCGGCGACGCGATCGCGCGCCATCGCCTCCGCGTGGCCACCGAAGCGCTCCTCGACGCCCTCGGCCGCGCCCGGGCCGCCGCCGTGTGGCGAAACCAGCCCACCACCCTCTGCGCGAGCGCGGATGGCCGGACCTGCCTCGCCTCGTCCGACTGGACCCGCGGCTGGATCGTCCGCCCGTCGCTTTCCGGCGATACCCGGCAGCCAGCGCTGGACGACCGGATCGTCCTCGTCCATCGGGACGGTCGCTCCTCGGTCGACTTCAAACCGAACGGCACGTCGCCGGCAAGCAACCAGACGCTCGTCCTCTGCCTGCGGGGACGACCCTCCAGCGCCGTCGCGATCGTGATCGGGAATGCGGGCCTCGCACGGCGCAGAACGGCGAGAGCCGACGAGGCCTGGACCTGCGCCGCCGCGCCTTCACGAAAGCGTAAAGATGCTTGACAGCCCCTCCGCTCTTCCACAAAATACGTGGCTCCCCGCCCGAATAGCTCAGCCGGTTAGAGCACTTGACTGTTAATCAGGGGGTCGTTGGTTCGAGTCCAACTTCGGGCGCCAGGTTTTGAAAGGCCGTGCAGCGATGCACGGCCTTTTTCTTTGGTGCTCGCGGAACACGGAGCCGCGGGTCGAGTCGCCGGCGGGCCCACGTTGCCAATGTCTTACTGCACCGTGAGCTGAATCCGACAAACAGCGTGGATTGACGGCTGCGAGCGCGCGGGGCACCATAACTGAACATCCCCGCTGGCTTCTGCCGCCGGGTCGCACGCCACCCCTTCGAGGGTGGCGTTGCCTTTTCTAAGGAATGGAAAATTGCGCACTGCCGTTTATGTCGCCGGTTTCAATCTCTTTCACTCGCTGCTGGATGGCAGGCGCGGAGCCAAGTGGCTCGACCTCCATGCACTCGCTTCGGCCGCTCTTCGGCCGCACAACACGATACGGCTCGTCCGCTATTTCACGGCGCGAGTGAAAGCCACCGACGACGACCCGGGCAAGCCCACGCGCCAGGATTTCTACATTCGTGCGCTACGAGCGCGCGATGTGGTCGTCCACTGGGGAACATTCAAGGAACGGCCGAAGCGTCGGCGTTTGGTTGATCCTCCACCTCCCCCGGCTTCCAGGTATGCCGAAGTGTGGCATCGGGAGGAGAAAGGGTCGGACGTGAACCTTGCGGTCCACATGGTCAACGACGCATGGAGTAACGCTTACGACTGCGCCGTCGTCATCTCCAACGACTCGGACCTGGCGGAGGCTTGCCACCTGGTGAGATCGCTCGGCAAGGTCGTCGGAATCATCGGTTCGCCACGGCGGCCAGCCACCGAGCTGGCGCACTGCAGCGATTTCTATCGCAGAGTCGACCTTGCCGTAGTGCGCCGATGCCAGCTGCCCCGCGTCCTCGTGGACGCGCAGGGCCGCCAGCTCGCCTGCCCGGACAGCTGGCGGCTCGAAGAAGGCCGCAAGGAGTGACCCGTCAGAGCATCATGCCCCCGGACACCTCGATGCGCTGACCGGTGATCCAGCGGTTCGCGTCGTCGAGCAGCGAGGCGACCATCGGGCCGATGTCGTCGGGCAGGCCCACGCGGCCGAGCGCCGTGTTCGCGACCACCATCTTCTGGACCTCCGGATTGTCCCTAACCACGCCGCCGCTGAAATCCGTGGCGATGGCGCCGGGGGCGACGGCGTTCACCGTGATGCCGCGCGGACCGAGTTCCTTCGCGAGGTAACGCGTGAGCACTTCCACCGCGGCCTTCATCGCGCCGTACACGGGCGTCGGCGCGCCAGCGAAGCGTGCGAGGCCGCTGGAGATGTTCACGATGCCGCCGCCGTCGGCGATGCGCGCGAGCAGGGCTTGCGTCAGCAGGAACGGGCCCTTGAAGTGCACGTCGTAGACGCCGTCCAGCTCGGCCTCGGTCGTCTCGGCGAACGTCTTGTGCAGCGAGGTGCCGGCGTTGTTGACCAGGTAGTGCAATTTCGCCGCGCCGAGTTCGGCCAGCGCACCGTCAACCGCGTCGACGAATCCGGCGAACGAGGCGGCGTTGCCGACGTCGAGCGGTAGCGCCACCGCGCGCGCACCCGCCTCGCGGGCGGCGGCGGCGACGGCGTCGGCATCGTCGCGGCGCGACTGATAGGTCAGGATGCTGTCGACGCCGCGAGCGGCGAGCGCGAGGACCATGCTGCGACCCAGGCCGCGGCTGCCGCCGGTGACGAGGGCGACCCGGCGGGAAGAAAGCGTGCTGTTCATGGCGAGGTTCCTTGGTTGGTGGGATGCTCGCCACCATAGAAGCCGGACGACGATCCCTGAATGCCGGAAGGCGCCCCCTTCTTGCCCGATCCTGCTCCCGACCTCCGGAGACCCCGATGCCCGACGCGCTCATCGATGCCCTCACGCTCTTCACGAGCCGGCGGCCCGGCGAGAGTCCGTATGCGACCGGCGTCCCGGGCCTGACCATCCTGCGCTCGGAGACCGCGCGCATGCCGAACCTGCTGGTCTATCGGCCCGTCCTGTGCGCCGTGGCGCAGGGCTCGAAGACGGCGACGTTCGGCGAGCGGCGTGTCGATTACGAGGCCGGCCAGGCCCTGGTGGTGGGCGTCGACACGCCCGCCCTCGGCGAGGTGACCCAGGCCAGCCCGTCCGAGCCGTTTCTCGGCGCGATCGTGGAGCTGGATGTCGCCCTGCTCCACGATGTCATGTCGTCCATGGAGCCACGCCCCCGGCCTGCCCCGGACGACGAGCCCGCGGCGGCGATGATCCGGATCGACGGCCCGGTCGCGGACGCGGTGACCCGGCTGGTCCAGCTGGCCGATACCCCGGCCGCGATCCCGATCCTGCAGCCCGCGATCATGCGCGAACTCGCCGCGTGGATGCTGATGGGTCCGCAAGGCGGCGTGCTCGCGCGACTCGCGGCCAGTCACGCCACGCCGGGTCGGGTGATCGGTGCCATCCGCGTGCTGCGCGACCGCTTCGCCGAGCCCGTGCGGATCGAAGAACTCGCGTCGCTGGCCCAGCTGAGCACCTCGGCGTTCCACCGCCAGTTCAAGCAGGTGACGTCGATGACGCCATTGCAGTACCAGAAGCAGTTGCGCCTGCACGAAGCGCGCCGGCTCATGCTCGCCGACGCCTCCAGCGCGGAAGCCGCCGCCTATGCGGTCGGCTACGAGAGCCCGTCGCAGTTCAGCCGCGAGTACGCGCGGATGTTCGGCAGCCCGCCACGTCGCGACGTCACGAATCTGCGGTCGTCCGCGTCCGTCTAGGCCACGCCCGCTTCAGAACGACGCAGCGACGCGATGAGTTCGGTGCGCCCGTAAGGCTTCTGCAGACGGGCGTGGATGCCCGGCGCGTCGCCCGGTAGCTCCGCGTAGCCGCTGGCGAGCACGATGTGCAGATCGGGGTAACGCTCGGTCACCTGCGCGGCCAATTCGACGCCCGTCATGCCGGGCATCGCCTGGTCGGTGACCATCATCGAGATGCCCTTCGCCTCCGCGAGCAACCTGAGCGCCTGCTGCCCGGACGACACCCCCACGGCGTCGTAACCGGCATAGCAGAGCATCTCCACCGTCGTCGCGAGAACGAGCGGATCGTCGTCGACCACGAGCACCGAGGGCGCCATGGCATCCTCTGACACAGCCGGGCCAGCATGCTCGACCGGCGCCTGCGAGCCCTGCGACATCGCGGCGGCGGTGGCGCCGGCGACGGGCAGCCAGATGTCGATGGTGGTGCCGCCGGGCTGCGAACTCTTCAGACGCATGGCCCCGCCGCACTGCCGCACGATGCCATGGACCATCGACAGGCCGAGACCCGTCCCCTTTCCCGCGCCCTTCGTCGTGAAGAACGGCTCCGTCGCGCGAGCGAGCGTCGCTTCGTCCATGCCGGTACCATCGTCCGCCACGGAGAGACGCACGTAGCCGCCCGCGGGCAACCCAAGCACGGTGTCCTCGCTCAGTGTTTCGGGCCGCGCGGAAATCACCAGCTTGCCACCGTCCGGCATGGCGTCGCGGGCGTTGACACCCAGGTTGAGCAGGCACAGTTCCAGCTGATTGCTGTCGGCCAGCACCGGCGGAAGCGACAACCGAAAGCTCGCCTCCACGACGATGGCCGGCCCGAGCGACGTGCGCATCAGGTCGGACATCCCATAGACGAGGTCGGGGATGCTGACCGGCGCGAGGTGCAATTGCTGCCGGCGTGCGAACGCGAGCATGCGCTGCACGAGCGCGACCCCTCGACGCACGCCGTTCAGCGCGTTGCCCACCAGCGTCTGGGCGCGGGCGGGAAGGTCGTCGCGATGCGTGAGGAGCTCCAGGTTGCCGTGGATCGCCATGAGCAGATTGTTGAAGTCGTGCGCCACGCCGCCCGTGAGCTGCCCCACCGCCTCGAGCTTCTGCGACTGGAACAGCGCTTCGCGGGCCTGCTCCAGGGCGATCGCCGCATTGCGCTTCTCGGTGACGTCGCGCGTCACCTTGGCGAAGCCGACGAACCTGCCGGACTCGTCCTCGATGCGGTCGAGGATCACGTGCGCCCAGAAACGCGTGCCGTCCTTGCGGACGCGCCAGCCTTCGGTTTCGAGCCGCCCGACCTCGCGCGCGGCGACGAGGTTGTCCCACGGCTCGCGCCGGGCGACGTCTTCCGGCGTAAAGAACGCCGAGTAATGCGAGCCGATGATCTCGTCCGGGAGATAACCCTTGATCCGTTCCGCACCCGAATTCCAGCTGGAGACATTGCCCTCGGGATCGAGCATGTAGATGGCGTAGTCGGCCACGCCCTGCACGAGCAATCGAAACTGCTCGTGGCTTCGACGGAGTTCGTCGAGATTGTCCTGGGTCATTTCCACACCTGTATTCCCGGACCGCCGACCGTACGCACGCGCTACTCACGGATTCGTGAAGAAACCTTCACGCTTGGGCGCATCTTTCAGCTTTCGATCTGCGTGATCGACCGCACGCGGCCGTCGACGACCTCGAACTGTATCGACTTGCCGCGCTGGTAATACTCGAGGCGGTACCCTTCCAGACCGCCGTGGCGGGATTCGATGGGCGTCTCCCGGTCGGGCTTGCCGGCCACCTGGCGCAGGCGGCCTTCGCTGTCGCCCGTGGAGATGACCTGCGAGCCGAACCGATACGTGTCGGCCGCGGCGGCGTCGACCGCGAGCAGGGCGAAGATGAGGATGGCGATGGTGCGCTTCATGCGGGCTCCTGTCCGGACTTCGGGCAGAGCGTATATCGCCGCGCCACGCAGGCCAAGTCGAGGCCTCAGGCCCTCGACACGTTGGGATTGCCCGCCACGTACCAGCGCCACAGCAGGTCCGTGCCTTCGCGGATACCGATGCGCGCGGAGCCCGGGACGTTCTCCGGCGCGGGCATGCCGTCGTCGAGCACCGTGTAGCCCTCCTTCGCCCGCACGAGGTCGATCCCGTTCTGCTCCCCGGTGATGCCGAGCGCCTGGGTCAGGCGCGCCGGTCCGCTGCACAGTTCGCGATCGCGCCGGACTTTCGGCCGCGCCTCGCGCATGCGCTCCAGCCCCGCGATGGGTTCGAGCGCGCGGATGAGCACGCCGACGCCCTCGCCGTCGTCGCCGCACACCGTGTTGCAGCACCAGTGCATGCCATAGGTGAAGTACACATACATATGACCCGGCGGGCCGAACATCACGGCGTTGCGTTTCGTCTTGCCGCGAAAGGTGTGTGCCGCCGGATCGAACGCGCCGCAGTACGCTTCGACTTCGACGATGCGCCCTGCCCGGCCGTCGGCGCAGGCGAGCACCTTGTTGAGGAGTTCAGGGCCCACGACACGCGGGTCGCGATGGAAGAAGGATCGCGGAAGGATGTCGCCGGGCCAGCGAGGTCGTCGTGCCGCCATCACGTCTCCGGCGGCTCGCCGTCGGTATCCGGGTCGGGGCCAGGGCGCTCGACGGGTTCGTGATCGTAGGGCGGCGGCGATGTGCCCGGCGCCTGGCGCTCTGTATCGGGTACGGGACGATGGGGACGCGGCATGGCGAACTCCGGCGGCGCGTCCGCTGCGCCGGCTGAAAAGCGGACCGTCGGATCGACGGTCCGCCGATTCGGATTCGTCAGAATACGCCAAGCAGCCAGCAGACGAGGATGATCGCGAGGATCACGCCGATACCGCCGCTGGGACCATAGCCCCAACCGCTGGAATAACCCCAGGTGGGAAGGCCGCCGATGAGGGCGAGAATCAGCACGACGATGAGAATGGTGATGAGCATGTGGCGTCTCCGGCAGTGGTCCCAGTGACGCGCATCGTCCGGTCGGCGCCGTGGAGACGTCGTGATGCGAAGCCACATGGCGCGCACCACATTCAGCCACCGGAAGGCCGGCGCGGCAGGACGCCGCGCCGGCCGTGGATCACGTCCGGACGACGTAGCACGGCTCGTACGCCGTGCCACCCGGAAGCTTCATGCGGTGCTGTTCGACGAACGCCTTCAGCAGGTCGTCGAGCGCGCGCATGATCTCGGTTTCGCCGTCGATCACGAACGGACCGTGCGCCTCGATCGCGCGCACGCCCTCTTCCTTGACGTTGCCCGCGACGATGCCCGAGAACGCGCGGCGCAGGTCGGCCGCGAGTTCGTGACGCGGACGGCCGCGATGCAAGGCGAGCGACGCCATCGCTTCGTGCGTCGGACGGAACGGCCGCTGGAACGGCAGCGGAATCTCGAGCGCCCAGTTGAAGAAGAAGGCGTCCTTGTTGTCGAGGCGATGATTGCGCACCTTGTCGACGCCGGACACCATCGCGTGCGCGACGGCCGCGGGATCGTCGATGATGATGCGGTAGTGCTCCGCCACCTCGTCGCCCAGCGCGAGCCGCAGGAAGCGGTCGATCTGCTCGAAGTACGCCGCCGAGTTCTGCGGGCCGGTGAAGATCAGCGGGAACGGGATACCCTTGTTCTGCGGGAGCAGGAGGATGCCGAGCATGTACAGGATTTCTTCCGCCGTGCCCACGCCGCCCGGGAACACGATGATGCCGTGACCGAGGCGCACGAACGCTTCGAGACGCTTCTCGATGTCCGGCATGATCACGAGGTTGTTGACGATCGGATTCGGCGACTCGGCGGCGATGATGCCCGGCTCCGTGATGCCGATGTAGCGATTGCCCTTGCGACGCTGCTTGGCGTGCGCGATGGTCGCGCCCTTCATCGGGCCCTTCATCGCGCCAGGGCCGCAGCCCGTGCAGATGTCCATGCCGCGCAGGCCGAGCTGGTAACCCACCCGCTTGGTGTACTCGTACTCGTCGCGCGAGATGGAATGACCACCCCAGCAGACGACGAGGTTGGGATCGACCTGCGGACGCAGGATGCGCGAGTTGCGCAGGATCTCGAACACGGCGTGCGTGATGCCGACGGTGTCGTCGAGGTCGAACGCGCCGGCTTCCAGCTGCGTCGAGATGTAGACGATGTCGCGCACGACGGCGACGAGCAGCTCGTTGATGCCGCGGATGATGCGGCCGTCGACGAACGCCTGCTCGGGCGCGTTCTTCAGTTCGATCTTGATGCCGCGGTCTTCCTGCAGCACCTGGATGTCGAAGTCCGGGTACTGCTCGAAGATCGAGCCCGGATCGTCGGAGAGGTTGCCGGAGGTGAGCACGGCGAGCGCGCAGCGGCGCAGCAGCTGGTGCAACCCGGACCCGCTGGCGTCGCGCAGGCGCGCGACCTCGTTGCGGGAAAGGATGTCGAGACCGCCGGCCGGGGAGACGCGGGCGCTGACGGTCTTGCCGCTGACCGGATCCCCGAACTGGATGGCATTCATGGTGTTACGTTCCTTCTGACCGCGAATTAGCGGCGAACCCCGCCCCGGGTCGGGAGCGGACCGCCTAGGATCACGCGAGTCGTCGGCGGGGGTCAAGTCTCGGGCCGCGTCCAGGGCAGCGACCGGACGGCCAAGAAAAAAGCCGGCACCCTTGCAGGTGCCGGCTTCTCGTCTTTCAGGCGAATCCTTCGCTTAGAACGTGTAGCGAACCGTCAGCATCGCCGACCAGCGGGAGACCGGATTGACCTTGGTCGCGCTGTTGTCGGTCGGGGCGTCGTAGATCGCCTTCTGGCCCGGCTGGTAGTTGCCGTTGGCGTCGGTCGGCAGGTTGTAGATGTACTTGCCCGTCGCCGGATCCACGCCACCGAAGTTGGCGAGGGTGCGGGTGTACGGGAAGCCGATGTACGACTGCTGGCCCCAGTCCTTGTTCACCAGGTTCAGGAAGTTGTAGACGTCGAGACGGATCTCGCCCTTGTTGCCCTTGAAGATGCCCGGGATTTCCTGGCTCAGGCTGAGGTCGATCTGGTTGACCCAGGCCGAGGTGGCGCCGTTGCGACGAGCGACTTCGCCCTGCTTCTTGCGCAGGTAGTCGTCACCCTGGATGTAGCTGTAGAACTGGTCGACGAGCGCCTGCGAAGCGGCGGCCGAGCCGGTCGCGTTGCGGAAGATCGTGCCATCGCCACGGGTCGGGATGTACGCCAGGTCCTTCGAGTAGCTGTCGCCGTTCGAGTCGTTGCCGAAGATCCAGCTGTACGGCACGCCGCTGTGGCCGTCGTAGAACGCGCTGATCGTCGTGGCGTAGTCGCCGAAGAAGTTGTGCTGCCACGTCAGCGAGGCGTTGAGGCGCTTCGCGATGTTGGTGTTCGACGTGGAGGCGACGTCTTCGTTCGGGTTATACCAGGCGCTGTTCGAGTAGTTCGACGTGGCCTGGCTCGAGGTGCCCGGGTTCACTTCGGTCGCGTGACCGCCGGTCGCCGCGATGCTCCATGCCCAACCGTCGGCCATCGGCTTCGAGAACGACAGCGTGACCGTGTCCGAACCGCCCTTCTTGGTGTTCGTCAGGTAGGTGACACCCTGGGCGAAGCGACCGTTCTGGCGGAAGCGGGCGTTGGCGCCGCCGGTGTTCGCACCATTGAGGTTGTTCACACCGTTGACGACGGTCGCGCAGTTCGTGGCGGCCGGACCGTTGAGCGGCGTCGAACCGCCGATGCAGCCGGCGTACGTGTAGCGACCATCCGGCATGATGCCGGTCGGCGCGCCGAGGTTGAGGTTCTGGTACAGGATGCCATCCTGCACTTCGATGTGCTGCCACTCGATCGTGCCGATGATGCCCTGCCACGGCAGTTCACGATCGAACGCCAGCGACGACTTCCAGACGCTCGGCAGCTTGAAGTTCTTGTCGACGGTATCGACGGCCTGCTGCGGGGTCACGCCCGGACCGCTGATCGGCTGATTGAACGGATCGGCGCTGAAGAGGGGGCAGGCAATGTTCTTCTGCGTGCCGAGGTTGCAGGTGCCGTTGGCGTTGCGATCGTACGAATACGTGACGATGTTGATACCGTTGTTCTGGTACGGGTTCGTCATCCACACTGTCGGCGGATCGGACTGGAACAGGCCGACACCACCGCGCAGCTGCGTCTTGTATTCGCTGTCGAAGGTGTAGTTGAACGAGAAGCGCGGCTCGACCAGCTTGCTGCCGTTGATCGTGTTCGCGTTGCTGAAGCCGTAGGTACGTGCGAAGTCGGCGTTGTAGAGCGGCTTGTCGTCGGTCAGGTACTTGTTGACGCGGAAACCGAACTGCACCGAGAGGGCCTCGGTCGGCTGCCACGTGTCCTGCAGGAAGAACGTGTTGCGACGCAGCTCCCACTGGGCGGCGATGTCGTTAAGCGAGTAGCCCGGCGCCGGACGGTACAGGGAGTAGTTGCTGTACAGCCCGTTGGCGATGTTGTTCTGGCCATTGTTGCCGAACGTGTACGCACCGAACTGCGTGCGACCGAACAGGTTGTAGATGCGGTTGCGCTCCCATTCGACGCCACCCTTGATGGTGTGGTCGTCGAGGTACAGCGTGCCCGCCCACATCGCGTTGAGGCTCTTCACCGACGCGCTGTTGTAATGGCTGAACTGATCTTCACCGAGGTTCACGGTCGGACCGGTGGCGGCCGTGCCGAAGTTCGTGTTGTTCACGCGCACGGTGATCTGCGGCTGCTGCGTGTCGACCGAGCGGTTGAGCTGGTAGTCGCTGTAACCGACCTTGGTTTCCGTCGAGAAATTGTCGGCCCAGTCGTCGAACGACTGCAGCGTGTAGTTCTTGATGTCCGAGTTGACCGTGTACCAGTAGCTGGACAGGCCGATCGAGTTGACGCCGTTACCCTGCGGGTTCGGCTTCACTTCCTTGGTACGCGAGTACGCAAGGTTCATGCGGTGACCGTCGGTGATGTTCCAGTCGATCTTCGCGATGTAGCGCTTGTCGGTCAGCGTGCCCGCGTTGGCGGCGGTCGTGCCGGGCGAAAGACCCAGGGCATTCGCGCCGTTGATGATCTTCTGCAGGTCGGCCGGCGACACCTTGTTGAGCGTCGAATTGGCGAGCGTCGGATCGAGGCCGTTCACGGCGCCCGAGCTCAGGCCCGTCACTTCTTCCTTCTCGTAACCGGCGAAGAAGAACAGCTTGTCCTTGATGATCGGACCGCCGACGGTCGCACCGGCCTTCCAGTTACGGTCGAACTCGGTGTAGTCGCGGTTGTTGTCGAGCCAGCCGGCCTTGCCGACCATGCTGCTGGCGTTCTTGAAGCCGTAGTAGGCCGAACCGTGGAATTCGTTCGTGCCCGACTTGGTGACGGCGTTGATCTCGGCACCGACGGTGTCCGACGAGACGTCGTAGTTGGCGGTCGAGATGTTGAACGAGTCGATCGTGTCGAGCGACACAGGCGAGCCGACGGTCGGCATGCCGGTCGAGTTCAGACCGAACGGGTCGCCGACGCCCAGGCCGTCGACCTTGATGTTGTTGAGGCGCGTGTTCTGGCCGTTGGCCGAGATGGCGCCCGTGCCGTGGTCGACGTTGACGCGCGGATCGCGGCGCGCGATGTCGGCGATGTTGCCGCTCGGCGACGGCGCGGCCTTCAGTTCGGCCTGCGAGATGTTCGTGCCGAGACCCTTGTTCTCGGAGGTGAACTGACCCGACACCGCGGACACGGTGACCGCGCCCAGCGCGGTGGCATCGGCGGCGCTGGCGGCGCCACCGGCGGTGAGGTTCACGGCCGTGTCGGCGCCGAGCTGGAGATAGACGTTGTCCTGGCGGACCGACGGCGTGCCTTCCTTCGACGCGGTGACGTCGAACGGACCGCCGACGCGCAGACCCTGAGCCGAATAGCGACCGGCGGCATCCGTGACGGTCGTCTTCGTCGTGCCCGAGGGCTCGTGCACGATGGTGACGGTGGCGTTGCTCACCGGCTGGCCGCTGGCGTCCAGGACGCGACCGCTGATGGTGGAGGACGTCTCCTGCGCGAACGCAGCAGGTGCCGCGAGCAGCGATGCGATCGCGAGCGGCAGAAGTTTGGCGCGGATTCGGCTATTCATCTAATGGTCGACCCTGTGGCTTGCAACGAAAAAATCTTCGGCCGCACGAAGGGGCACTCGGCAAGGGGCCGGGTGGCGCGCTTCGCTTGGACTTCCCCAACTGGTGGCTGTGTCGTCTCTATGTGAACCCGGTCACGAGTCGTAACGCGGTGGCGACAGTTGTTAAGCCAACTTTAACGGCATTGTATGACACTTTTGTAACGTTTTCACGCCGGTTTGATAAATACCAATTTTTCCTAGCCACCCGGCGGATGGCCACAAGCCATTGATTTTAATCATTAAGATGCCGACGACACCGCCGTCGCGGTAACAGCCGCCTTCACGAACACCGCCGTAGGAGCGCGCCCTGCGCGCGACATCTTTTCGCCTCGGTCAGAAAGTCCCCGCACACGCCGGCCGCGAGCCCCAGCCCCCGACCGACGCCACATCCCGGGCGGCCTGGAATATCAGGCTTTGCCGAGGTACCGCGACCGCTTGGCCGGCTTGAGCGAAGCGAGATCGAGCATCACCAGGCCGTCGACGCAGCCCGAGAAGTCCGGATCTTCACCGAAGGCGAGGAACTGCACGCCCTCCGGCTCGACGAGGTCGACGTACTGGCGGTACAGCACCGGCAGCGTGACGCCCAGCGCATCGAGGCGATGCTTGAGCCGGCCGAGGCCCGCCGCGGGATCGAGGCCCGCGAGCTCGTTGCGCACGGATTCGATGGTGGCTTCCGGAATGACGAACGGTTGCCGCGCGGCGGCCAGACCCTGCACGCCGAAGAAATGCTGGTGCGCCGCCGCGATCCACTCGCGTGCTTCGCGGGGCATGCTCACCGACATGCTCACCGGCCCGAACAGGTAGCGCAGTTCGCGGTGACGCTGCAGGTAGAGGCCGATGCCCTGCCAGAGCTGGTCCAGCGCGCGGGAACGCCAGTACGCCGGCGCGATGAAGCTGCGCCCGAGTTCGAGGCCCTGCGCGAGGCGCGATTCCAGCGCCGGCGAATAATCGAAGAGGCTCGACGTGTAGAGCGAGCTCATGCCGTGCTCGGCGATCAGCCTGCCACCGTGGCCGAAGCGGTACGCGCCGACGATGCGCAGCGCCTTCGCGTCCCAGAGCACCAGGTGCTCGTAGTGCGGATCGTAGGCGTCGAGGTCGCGGCGCTTGCCCGTGCCCTCGCCGACGCGGCGGAACGTGAGCTCGCGCAGGCGGCCGATCTCGCGCAGCGCGTAGCTGTCGCTGGATCCCTGCATCAGCAGGATCTTCTTGCCATCCGGCAGCTCGGCCAGCAGCTCGGCCTTGTCGAGTTCCGCGACGACGCGCTCGACGGGCTCGGGATGCGCCAGCGGCGTCTGCCCGCCGAAGACGAGCCCGCGCTGACGCGCCACGCGGTAGACGTGGCGACGCATCAGCTTCGCGGCCTGCTGCGCGTTATCGCCACTGGCCTGCTTGAGTTCGTCGGCATCGACAAGCTTGCCGATGCGGAAGCCCACGCGCTGCTTGCCCGACGTCGCTTCGCGCGGAAGCATCGCGGTGCTCAGCGGCTTGGCGAGCATGGAGAGGCCGTAGAACGCGACCGAATTGCGCGCGGCGATGTGCACCGGCAGCACCGGCACGCCCGCGCGCATGGCGAGGCGGGCGAAGCCGTCGGACCACTTGCCGTCGCGCACGCCACCGGCGCGCATGCGGGACACTTCGCCCGCGGGGAACATGATGATGACTTCGCCGGCTTCGAGCGCGCGGAACACGCCGCGCATCTTCGACGAGGCGCCCTTGCCGAACACGTCGACGGGCAGCAGCAGCGGACCGAGCTGCGGCACCGCGGAGAGCACCTCGTTGCCGAGGATGCGCACGTCGCGGCGAACGGAACCGATGAGCTGGATCAGCGCGATGGCGTCCACCATGCCCAGCGGATGGTTGGCCACCACGATGAGCGGGCCTTCGACGGGAATGTTCTCGCGCTCGCGTTCGGTGACGCGGCAGCTGACGCCGAGGTAATCGAGGGTCTTCTCGCAGAAGTCGAAACCGACCGCGTTGCCCGCGTAGGCGAGCGTGCGATTGAAGCGGTCTTCGTGCGCCAGGGTTTCCAGCATCCCGACGAGCGGCTTGCGCAGGAGCGGATGCTGCGCCAGCCAGGGCACGCGTTCCAGCAGTGTCTGATCGATGCTCAGCATGTCTTAGGCTCCCTGTGACGTCGAACGGTGGCTGCCGTGCCGGGCCGGTGCAGAGACGTGATTACGCATAGTGCCTTCGAACATCCTCAATGCCCCATATCAGGCCTTTCGGCCCATGCCCGAGGATAGGAGCTTCCTACCCTTCCGCGCATGCTCGCGGGCAATTATGACAGCAACCCTACCGCCACGTATGTTCCTGCGGCAATGGCCGCGGCTGAGGATGCTCTGATCAGACCGCGATGTGCAGATAAGCGGACAGGCCGCCCAGGAACATCTGCACCGAGAGGGCGATGAGCAGCATGCCCATCAGGCGTTCCAGCGCGGTAAGCACGCTTTCGCCCAGCCAGCGGAACAGGAAGGTGGAGCTGAGCAGGATCACCGACGTGGTCAGCCAGGCGAGGAACAGCGCGATGCCCCACTCCGCCGTGCGGCCCGGCTGCGAATTGGTCAGCAGCAGGAGCGCCGCCATGGCCGACGGTCCGGCGACGCCGGGGATCGCCATCGGCACGATGAACGGCTCGCCCTCGCCCGGCTTGCCGAACACGCCGCCTTCGACCGGCGGAAAGACCATGCGGATGCCGATCAGGAACAGCACGATGCCGCCGGCGATGCTCACCGACTCCTGCCGCAGCTGCAGCACCTTGAGGATGTACTGGCCGCCGAGCAGGAAGGCCACGAGCACGCCGAGCGCGATCAGCAGCTCGCGGATCATCACCTTGCGCCGGCGCTGGGGCGGCACGTCCTTCAGCAGGGCGAGGAACAGCGGGATGTTGCCCAGCGGATCCATGATCAGGAACAGCAGGATGCCCGCGGACAACGTCGTCATCTGCGTTTCCATGGGTAGAACTCCTTCGTGCGCCCGCCCAGGAGCGGGCGGCGCGTGGTCAATGGGTGTGGCGGATGTCGAGGACGGTGCCGCGCGCCGGCGCGCCGGCGCCCGAGAGCAGATAGACGACGGCGTCGGCCGACGCGGTCGGCAGCGGCCGGTCGAGCGTGTTCTCACCGTAGTAGGCGGCCCGCCGCAGCGCCGTGCGCATCGGCGGCGGCAGCAGCGCGTGCACGCGCATCGCGCCACGGCCGTTCTCCGCGTGCAACACCGCGGCCATGCGCTCCACGGCGGCCTTGGACACGCCGTAGCCACCCCAGTGCGCGCGGGAGAGCAGCTCCGGATCGTCCAGCACGAACACCACGGCGCTGTCGTCGGCCTTCGCCAGCAGCGGCATGCAGGCCTGGGTCAGCGCGAAGGGCGCGGACACGTTGACCTGCATCGCGCGCAGCCAGTCGTCGGGCTTGTGCATCGCGATGGGCGTCAGTTCGTTGAAGTGCGCCGCCGCGTGCACGATGCCGTCCAGGCGGCCGAACTCGTTCTCGACGCCCTCGGCGAGCGCCGCGTAATCGGCCGGCGTGGCGCTTTCGAGGTCGAGTGGGTGGATCACCGGCTCGCTGCCGCCGAGGGCGACCAGTTCGTCGTAGAACTTTTCCAGGGCCCGCACCTTGCGGCCCGTGATGATGACGGTGCCGCCGGCGCGCTGGATCGCCCGGGCCGATTCGCCGCCGAGACCGCCGGTGGCGCCGGTCACGATCACGACACGACCGGCCAGCAGGCCCGGGGCCGGGGCCCAGTCGCCGGGGAGCCGAGCGGAGGGTAACGCGCTCACGATTCGGCTCCGGCCACGTCGGCCGCCATGCGCTTCAGCTCGCCGGCGGCGTGGAGATCCTCGACGATGTCGCAGCCACCGATGAATTCCCCGAGCAGGAACAGCTGCGGGAACGTGGGCCAGTTCGAATAATGGGGCAGGCCCGCGCGGATGCGCGGATCGGCCAGCACGTTGACCGGATGGAACGTCGCGCCCGCCGCCTGCAGGGCTTTCACCGCGCGGTCGGAAAAGCCACAGGTCGGGTATTCCGGCGTGCCTTTCATGAAAAGCACGATCGGATGGGCCGCCACGATGGCCTTGATCTCGTCTACGACGTCCATAGGTCGGATTTCATCATTAGAATGCGATTAGTTACATAGTGTAGCAGCGACGGCCTGCCCCTCCCTGCCTGCGCCCATCCCCCCAGCCACCGCTAAGGAGCCCCTCATGGCGTTCGAACTTCCTCCGCTTCCCTACGAGAAGAATGCCCTCGAGCCGCACATCTCGGCCGAAACGCTCGAATTCCACTACGGCAAGCACCACCAGACCTACGTCACGAACCTCAACAACCTGATCAAGGGAACGGAGTTCGAGAACAAGACGCTCGAGGAGATCGTCAAGACCTCGTCCGGCGGCATCTTCAACAACGCCGCCCAGGTGTGGAACCACACCTTCTACTGGAACTCGATGCGTCCCGCCTCGCAGGCCGCCGAGCCGTCGGCGAAGCTCAAGGAAGCCCTCGACAAGGCCTTCGGCTCGGTCGACAAGTTCAAGGAAGAGTTCACGAAGCAGGCCACCGGCAACTTCGGCTCGGGCTGGACCTGGCTCGTGCAGCGTCAGGATGGCTCGCTGGCCATCGTGAACACCTCGAACGCCGCCACGCCGCTCACCGGCAGCGACACGGCGCTGTTCACCGCCGACGTGTGGGAGCACGCGTACTACATCGACTACCGCAACGCGCGTCCGAAGTACCTCGAGAACTTCTGGCACCTGGTGAACTGGGACTTCGCGGAAAAGAACCTCGCCTGATCCCGTGGGAGCGGATCGTATCCGCTCCCACCTCCGGTCGGTCAGCCGAGCGCTTCGAGCGCCGGCGCCACCTGCGCTTCGCGTCCCAGGCCGACCGCCACTTCCGCCAGCCTCGTCCGCAGCGTGCCCGCGTCCGGGGCGCAGACCGTCGCGTGGCCCACCTTGCGGCCCTCGCGCGCTTCCTTGCCGTAGTCGTGCCAGTGGCCATCGGCCACCGACAGCACCGGCGCCGGGTCGGGCATCTGCCCGATCCAGTTGAGCATGGCGCTGCAGCCACGCACGCCCGTGTCGCCGAGCGGCAGGCCGAGCACGGCGCGGATGTGGTTCTCGAACTGGCTGGTATGGGCGCCTTCGATCGTCCAGTGTCCCGAGTTGTGCACGCGCGGCGCCATCTCGTTGCCGAGCAGCTCGCCGCCACGCACGAAGAGTTCCAGCGCGAACACGCCGACGTAATCGAGCCGCTCGGCGATGGCCTTCGCATGCGCGACCGCCGCCGCTTCCAGTTCGTCCGACGTACCCGGCGCGGGCGCCAGGCTCACCGACAGCACGCCATCGACATGCCAGTTGCGCGTCAAAGGCCAGGTGCGGAAGGCGCCGTCGCGTCCGCGCACGGCCACCACGGAAAGCTCGCGGTCGAACGGCACGAAGGCTTCGAGGATCAGGCCATGCTTGCCGGCCGCCTCGCCGAGCGCGGACCAGGCTGCGTCGACGTCGGCGTCCGTCTTCAGGCGGAACTGCCCCTTGCCGTCGTAACCGAGACGACGGGTCTTGAGGATGGCCGGGAGGCCGATGCGGGCGACCGCGGCGACGAGGTCCTCGCGGGTGTCGACGGGCGCGAACTCGGGCGTCGACAGGCCGGACTCCCGGAACAGGGTCTTCTCGGCCAGCCGGTCCTGGGCGACGGCGAGCGCGCCGGCATTCGGGTGTACCGGGACCTGTCCCGCCAGCCGCTCCGCCGTGGCGGCCGGCACGTTCTCGAAATCGAACGTCACGGCGTCGACGCGGCCGGCGAGCGCGCCGAGCGCCGCCTCGTCGTCCCAACCGGCGACGGTCAGCTCGGTGACCTGCCCCGCGCAGGCGTCGGCGACGGGGTCGAAGGCGACCGTGCGGATGCCCAGCGGCGCGGCCGCGAGGGCAAGCATGCGCGCGAGCTGTCCGCCTCCGAGGATGCCGACGGTGGGAAGCCGGCGCGTCACGAACGGGGATCCGGGTTGTCGAGCACGGTCTGGGTCTGCTCGGCGCGGAACGCGTCCAGCGCGGCGGCGACGGCCGGATCGTGCAGGGCGAGCACGGCGGCGGCGAGCAGCGCGGCGTTGGTCGCCCCGGCCCGGCCGATCGCGAGGGTGCCCACGGGGATGCCCGCCGGCATCTGGGCGATCGAAAGCAACGAATCCATGCCGTTCAGCGCCTTGGACTGCACGGGCACGCCGAACACGGGCAGTGGGGTCTTGGCGGCGAGCATGCCGGGCAGGTGTGCGGCGCCGCCGGCGCCCGCCACGATCACCTGGATGCCTCGCCCGCGAGCCGTGTTCGCGTAGTCGAAGAGGAGGTCGGGGGTGCGGTGGGCCGAGACGACCCGGACCTCGTGCACGATGCCCATGCGGGTCAGCATGCTGGAGGCGTGCTCCATCGTTTCCCAGTCCGAACGGGAGCCCATCACCACGCCCACGCGCGGCGCGCCCGCTTCGTTACCCTCGTTGGAAATCATGGCCGGAGCACCCAAAAGTCGCTATTGTAAAGGCATTCCTAATTATCGGGTTGGCCGGCATCGGCCGCTTCCTCATGGACAAGCGTCTCCTCGACATCCTCTGCTGCCCGGTCAGCAAGCGACCGCTGCGCCCGCTCACCGCCACCGAGCGCGAGCAGCTCAACGCCGCCATCCGCGGCGGCACCCTCGATACCGTGGCCGGCGAGAAGGTCGCCGAGCCCATCGCCGAGGGACTGATCACCACCGACGGCCAGCTCGTGTACCGGGTGGAAGACGGCATCCCCGTCATGCTCCCCGAGGCGGGCATCGGCACGGTGCAGCTGGGCGGCTTCACGCCGGAAACGGATCGCGCATAAAATCCGTGACGCGAGTCACGCTATAAAACATTGGTTCCCGCACAATGGCGCCTCAGGCGGGGGCCAGCTACAGATCCAGGATGTGCGATGAACAATGCGAGTGAGCCGTCGAACGTCGTCGACCTCAGTCAGCGCCTCGACCCGCGCAGCGAACGCGTGGGCGCGCTGCTGGTCACCGTTCGCGGGCTGGCCACCAAACGGCTCCACGCACTCGCCTCGAACATGTTCGAGAACATCGACGACGCCCTCTTCGACCTCGCGGAAAAAGCCGAGAACAACGCGGCGCAGACCCAGTTCTTCGACGGCATGCGCGAGGTTCGCAAGAAGCGCGCGATCGTCGAGCGCACGTTCCTCGGCCAGGTGGCCCGCGACCTCGCCGATTTCTCGGCCGGCCGCACGCGCGCGCCGGATGCCGACGCCTCCGCCCGGCCGCTCGCCAACATCGAGCTGAGCCTCGTCGGCGAGAACGAGCTGGAAGAATCGCTCGCCATCACCAGCATGATCGGCAAGAACGAGCAGCGCCTCGCGCGCGCCCTGTTCGCGGTGAACCAGCGCCTGTCGGTCATCTGTGGCGGTGCGCGCATGGACGACGCCAGCAATCCCGTCGGTCCCGCGTCGCTCGCCGGCGCGTTCCGCCAGGCGATGCGTGAGCTGCTCGTGGAAGTGCGCGTCAAGCTGATCATCTACAAGCTCTTCGACCGCTACGTGCTCGCCGGCATCGACGAGCTGTACGACGACATCAACAACGAGCTCGCGGCAGCCGGCGTGCTGCCGCAGCTGCGGCACGAAATTTCGACGCGTCGCAGCGACGCGCCCGCCCCGATCGGCCCCGCGTCGCCCGCCGCGGCGCAGGCGGCGTATGCCACCGCGCCCGTCACCGATGCCGCGGCCGCCGAATTCATGCAGTCGCTGCATGCCCTGTTCTCCGCGCGCCGCGGCGATGTCGCCACCGGCGGCGCGAGTGGCGCGCCGATCCCGACCGGGCCGCTCCCGAGCCCCACCGAACTCCTCGGCGCGCTGACGCTGCTGCAGAGCCAGATCGCGGTGCTGCCGAGCAACGCTGCGCCGCTCGCCACGCAGGCGGACGTCACGCGCGACGTCGCCCAGCTGAAGGAACAGCTGCTCGCGCAGATCGGCCAGTTGCGCGGCCAGCAGACGGCGCACGTGTCGGGCGTCGACGAAGACACCATCGACCTGGTGGGCATGCTCTTCGAGTTCATCCTCGAAGACCACAACCTGCCGGCCGAAATGCAGGTGATGCTCGCGCGCCTGCAGATTCCCTATCTGAAGGTCGCGCTGCTCGATCGCCGAATGTTCGCGCACAAGACGCATCCGGCGCGCCAGCTGCTCGACGCCCTCGCCGACGCCGCCAAGGGCTGGTCGGCCGAGGCCGATCGCGACGGCCGCCTGTACGAGAAGGTCAAGACGATCGTCGAGCGCCTGCTGCATGATTTCGACGACGACCTCGGCATCTTCAATCGTCTCGCGACCGAACTGCAGGACTTCCTCGACATCAGCCGCAAGCGCGCGGAGCTCGCCGAGCAGCGCGTGGCCGAATCGACCCGCGGTCGCGAGAAGCTCGAGCAGGCCCGCCGCCGCGCCGCCCAGGAAATCGTCGGCCGCATCGGCGAGGCCTCGCTGCCGCCGCTGATCTACGGCGTGCTGACGCGCGCCTGGGCCAACTACATCGTGCTGACGCTGCTTCGTCAGGGCGAGGAATCCCACGAATTTCGCGACTCGCTGCGCTTCATCGACGACTTCGTCGCCAGCGCGCGGCCCGTGCACGACACCAACGCCCGCCGCGACCTGCGCGCGATGCTGCCGGGCGTCGAGCGCGCGCTGCGCCGGGGCCTGGCGGCCGTGGCGTTCCAGGAAGCCGACACCGAACAACTCCTGGCCCAGCTGCACGCGTTCTACCGCCAGCAGCTCGGCGAGGCCGCGCCGGAGACCGCCTCGGGCACGATCGTCGCCAGCGTGATGCCGCTGCCCGAAGCGATCCAGGCGATCGAGGAGCCCGTCCTCGCGCCCGATCCGGACGACGAGGAAGCGGCGCTGCGCGACGAGGCGTTCGACGAGACCTACCTCGCGCAGGCTCGCGAACTGAAGGTGGGTCAGTGGCTCGAGTTCGTGGCCGGCGACGGCACGACCGACCGCGCGAAGCTGTCGTGGGTATCCCCCATCAGCGGGCGCTACCTCTTCGTGAACCGCCGCGGCCTGAAGGTCGCCGACCACAGCCTCGCCGGCCTCGCGCAGGCGTTCGCCGAGGGCACCGCGCGCGTGCTCGACTCCACGCTGCTGTTCGACCGCGCGATGGACGCGATCGTCGAGAAACTGCGCCAGCCGGATAACCCGTAGGAGCGCGCCCTGCGCGCGACAGCTCCTCGCGCAGCCTGCGAGCTGGCGCGCGGCCTGCGGACCGGGGCGAAAAGCTGTCGCGCGCAGGGCGCGCTCCTACGGTAAGGTAGCGGCCTTTCCCTTGCCGCCCCGCCGATGAGCCCTTCCGACCCGCGACACCTTGCCGACGCGCTGCCGTCGAAGACTGAGATCCTTGCCGACGTCGAGCGCGCGTTCGCCGAGGACATCGGACCCGGCGACGCCACGGCCGACCTGCTCGACCCGAAAGCCACCGCCACGGCGGTGCTGACCTGTCGCGAGGACGCCGTGCTCTGCGGCTCGCCCTGGTTCGACGCGTGCTTTCGCAAACTCGATCCCGACGTGCGCATCGAATGGCTGGCGAACGACGGCGACCGCGTCGCCGCCGGTTCGCCGATCTGCCGGCTGGCGGGCAATGCCCGGGCACTCGTGACCGCCGAGCGTTCCGCGCTCAACTTCCTGCAGCTGCTGTCGTCGACCGCGACCGTGACGGCGCAGTACGTCGACGCGATCGCCGGCACGCGGACACGGGTGCTCGACACCCGCAAGACGATCCCCGGCCTGCGCCGTGCTCAGAAGTACGCGGTGCGCTGCGGCGGCGGCACCAATCACCGCATCGGCCTGTTCGACGCGATGATGCTGAAGGAAAACCACATCATCGCGGCGGGCGGCATTCCCGCCGCGGTACGCGCCGCGCGGAACACGCACCCTACCCTTCCGCTCATCGTGGAAGTGGAAAACCTCGATGAGCTCGCGCAGGCCGTGCAGGCCGGTGCCGACCGCGCGCTGCTGGACAACTTCACGCCGGCGATGCTCGCGGAGGCCGTCGCGTACACCGCGGGACGCATCCCCCTCGAGGTGTCCGGCAACGTCGAGATCGACACCATCCGCGCGATCGCCGAGACGGGCGTCGACTTCATCTCGAGTGGCGCGCTGACCAAGCACATCCGCGCCATCGACCTGTCGCTACGCCTGGACGTGAAGCACCCCGTAGAAGCGCAACTGTAGGAGCGCCCTGTGGGAGCGCACCTGGGCGCGACAGCTTTTAGCCGCACCCCTGTAGCTCGCGCGCCAGCTCCGTGACTGTGGCGAAAGGCCGTCGCGGCCAGGTCCGCTCCAACACCACGCCGACGTTGGAGCGCACTTGGGCGCGATGGCTCTCAGCGGCCAGCTCCATGACTGTCGCGAAAGGCCGTCGCGGCCAGGTCCACTCCAACACCACGCCGACGTTGGAGCGCACCTGGGCGCGATGGCTCTCAGCGGCCAGCTCCATGACTGTCGCAAAAGGCTGTCGCGGCCAGGTCCGCTCCCACACCACCCCGACGTTGGAGCGCACCTGGGCGCGATGGCTCTTACGTCGCGGCGGGACTTGTGGTCGCGCCCGCCCGGCCACACACTGCTCCCATGACCTCGTTCACCGACCTCTTCTGGTTGTTCGTACTCGCTGCCGGCGTGGCCGCGTGGTATCGGCTGACGCGGGCCCGCGAGGTGGCGGTGCGGGCGGCGATGGCGTTGTGCAAGCGGTATGGACTGCAGCTGCTCGACCAGAGCGTCGGCCTGCGGGCGATCCGCTGGCAGGGCGTCGACGGTGCACGCCGCCTGGAGCGCTGCTACGCGTTCGAAGTGAGCGAAGATGGCCAATCGCGCCAGCCTGCCCGCCTCTGGATGACCGGAAACGAGGTCGCGAGTTTCTCGCTGCCCCATTCGGGCGCACCGGAACTCGAGACCGTCGTGGCGACCGACAGCGTGCTGGCCACGAGCAATATCATCTCGCTCGCCGACCGGCGCAGGCTGCACTGACGAACGACATCCTCGTCGACATGAAAAACCCGCCTTCCGGCGGGTTTTTCGTTACTTGACGACGCGCAGATGCGGCGTGCCGCGCTTCGGACGG
The DNA here is from genome assembly GCF_900111665.1 of Luteibacter sp. 329MFSha. NCBI lineage: Bacteria > Pseudomonadati > Pseudomonadota > Gammaproteobacteria > Lysobacterales > Rhodanobacteraceae > Luteibacter > Luteibacter sp. 329MFSha. The sequence goes on from NZ_FOJE01000001.1 coordinate 1,953,585, forward strand.
TCGTCGTCGCCACCCGAGGCGGGTGGCGTGTCGCCGGCCTCGCCTTCGGACTCGTCGGCGGCGCCGGCGTTCAGGGCCTCGTTCTCGTCGGCCGGGAACATCATGCCCTGGCCGTTCTCCTGCGCGTACAGCGCGAGCACGGCGTGGACGGGAATGACGATCGACTGACTCACGCCCGAGAAGCGGGCCTGGAAGGCGATCCGGTCGTTGCCGAGGTCGAGGTTGGCCACGGCGCGCATGGCGAGATTGAGCACCACCTGGCCATTCTTCACCACGTGCGACGGCACCCGCACGCCCGGGAAGCCCGCATCCACGAGGACGTACGGCGTGAGGCCGTTGTCGCTGATCCAGTCGTAGATGGCGCGCAGGAGATAGGGCCGATTGGAGGTCATGCCCGCGTTTTCGTTCGTATCCATGGAATCCGTCCTCGTCGTACCCGCCGGTCGGTCGGGAAGCACCCAAAGCCCGGCAGGGCAAGGTCTGGCGAAGAGTTTAAGGGATACGGCGTCCCGAAGGACCAAAAACGAGCTAAACCGGACTGAAATTGAAGTCCGGACGCATATCACGCTCTTCCGGCGTGAGGCTGCGGGCGAAGCCCTGGCTGTGGAACAGGCGCTCGCCATAGTCGACGATCGGCTTGCCGTCCTTGCCCAGATCGACGCCCAGATGCGGCAGGCGCCACACCACGGGGGCCACGAGGCAGTCGATCAGGCTCATCTCGGGATTCAGGAAGAACCGCGAGGCCTTGAACAGGGGCACCGACATCAGCAGGTGCTCGCGCAGGCGCTTGCGGGCGCCCTCGGCGACCTTCCCGCCCTCGCCGATGGTCTCGATTTCCGGGAGCCAGTCGTTCTCGATCCGCCAGGTGCCCAGGCGCAGGCGCGCACGGGAAAGCGGGTCGATGGGCATCAGGGGCGGGTGCGGGTAGCGTTCGTCGAGGTATTCGACGACGACCGCGGGGTCGTACAGGGTGAGATCCCGATCGACCAGCGTCGGCAGCGTGCCGTACGGGTTGAGGTCCAGCAGGTCGGCCGTGGGTTGATCGGACTTGAGGATGATCCGGTCGTAGGCGACGCCCTTGGCAGCCAGCACGAGGCGCGTGCGGTGACAGTGGATGTCGTCGGCGCTGGTGTAGAGCGTGAGTGCCGAGCGCGAACGTGCATTCTGGACCATGCTTTCGATCTCCCTCCCTGCTGCCTGAACGATGACGGGGCGACCCGTGGCCGCCCCGCCAGGACGTCAATCAGTGACTATCGTGAACGTCCTTCCAGTACTCGTGCTTCAGAAGGTACAGGAGGAAGGTCAGGCCAGCCAAGAACAGGATGACCCAGACGCCGATCGACTGGCGTTCCAGGGCGGCCGGCTCGGCCGTGTATTCGAGGAAGGTGGCCAGGTCGCGGGTGGCGCCGCGGAACTGTTCCGGGGTCATCCGGCCGGGAGTGGTGATCTCCAGCTTCTCGACCGCGGCTTCCTGGCCCGGAGCGGCCTCGCCGTGAACGGCAGTCTGCAGGCCCTGCAGTTCCCACAGCACGTTGGGCATCGAGGCGTTCGGGAAGACCGTGTTGTTCCAGCCCACCGGGCGGCTCGGGTCCAGGTAGAACGAGTTCAGGTAGTTGTAGATGAAGTCCACGCCCTTGGCGCGGGCTTCGAGCGAGAGATCCGGCGGATCCTTGCCGAACCAGGCCTTGGCGTCGTCGGCCGGCATGTGCGAGATGACCGGCTCGCCGAACTTGGCGCCCGTGAAGTTGAAGTTCGTCATCACCTCTTCCTCGGACAGGCCGAGGTCGGAGGCGAGGCGCGAATACCGCACGTATTTCAGCGAGTGGCAGCCGACGCAGTAGTTGAAGAAGAGCTTCGCGCCACGCTGCAGCGATGCGCGGTCGGCGACGTTGGTACCGGCGGGCGCCAGTCCCTCGCCACCTTCGTTGGCGAGGGCGGGAATCGTGGCGACCGCAAGGCCCAGCGCCAGGGCGATGGAGGAGATAGCGCGCTTAATCATGCATCGTCACCCGTTCCGGAACCGGCTTGGTCTTCTCGAAGCCAAAGCGCGTGTAGACCCAAAGGAATACGAAGAACCCGAAGTAGCCCAGCACCATCAGGCGGCCGAAGGCGTTCTCCCACGTGGTGACGTCCGCATGCGGGAACCACGCCGGGATGAGCTCCGCGGTGACGCCCGCGCCGACGAGGCCGAGGGCGAGGAAGCTGACGACGAGGACGGCCAGCGCGATTCGGAAGCCCAGGCCGCGGTAGCGCACGGAGCGGACCTCGCCCTTGTCGATCCACGGCAGCAGCGCCAGCAGCAGGATCGCGCCGAACATGCCGATCACGCCCCAGATCGCCGTGCCGAAGAACGACGGGATCATGCGCAGGATCGCGTAGAACGGCGTGAAGTACCACGACGGCTTGATGTGGCTCGGCGTGACGAGGTTGTTCGCCGGCGTGAAGTTGTCGTGCTCCAGGAACCAGCCGCCGAACGTCGGCGCGAAGAAGATGATGAACGCCGCGATCGTGAGGAAGAAGCCGGTGCCGAAGAGATCCTTCACCGTGTAGTACGGATGGAAGGGAATGCCGTCGGCAGGCTTCTCGGCATCCCAGCGATTGCCCTTCGGGCCGTGCTTCACGTCGACGCCGTCGGGGTTGTTCGAACCCACCTCGTGCAGCGCCGCGAGGTGCAGCACCACCAGGAGCAGCAGCACCAGCGGCAGCGCGATGACGTGCAGCGCGAAGAAGCGGTTGAGGGTGGCATCGGCAGGCAGGAAGTCACCCATGATCCACTGCACCAGCGCGTCGCCGATGAAGGGAATGGTGCCGAACAGCGAGATGATGACCTTCGCGCCCCAGAACGACATGTTGCCCCAGGGCAGCACGTAACCCATGAACGCCTCGGCCATCAGCACGAGGAAGATCAGCATGCCGAGGATCCAGACCAGCTCGCGCGGACGCTTGAACGAGCCGTACATGATTCCGCGGAACATGTGGAGGAATACCACCACGAAGAACAGCGATGCGCCCGTGGAGTGCATGTAGCGGATGAGCCAGCCCCACTCGACGTCACGCATGATGTACTCGACCGAGTTGAACGCTTCCAGCGCACTCGTCTTGTAGTTCATGGTGAGGAAGATGCCGGTCACGATCTGGTTGACCAGGACCAGCAGCGCCAGCGAACCGAAGTAGTACCAGATGTTGAAGTTCTTCGGCGCGTAGTACTCGGTCATGTGCTTCCGGTACATGGGCGCGAGGCCCGGGGCGCGCTCGTTGACCCAACCGGCGATGTTCGAGAATACGTTGGCCATCAGCCTGCCTCCTGCGGATCGACACCGATCTGGATGTGCGTGTCGTCCACGAAGTGGTACGGCGGCACGGGGAGGTTCTTCGGCGCCGGGACGCCGCTGAAGACGCGGCCCGACAGGTCGTACCGTGACTTATGGCAGGGGCAGTAGAAGCCGCCCTTCCAGTTCGCGTCGAACGGCTCCGGCTTGATGTCGGGAACGAAGTCAGGCACGCAGCCCAGGTGGGTGCACAGGCCGATGACGACGAGCCACTCGGGCTTGATGGAACGCGTTTCGTTGGTCGCGTACTTGGGCTGCTGCGCCGCGTCCTTCGACTCGGGGTCGAGCAGGCGCGAATCCAGGCCCTTCAGCTGGGCCAGCTGATCCTTGGTGCGATTGACGACGAAGACCGGAAGGCTGCGCCAGGCGTAGGTGACTTTCTGACCGGCCTCGATGGCACTGATATCGACCGTGACAGGCGCCCCCGCTGCCTTTGCCCTTGCGCTCGGTTCCCACGACTTGATGAAGGGCACAACCGCAGCGACCACTCCCGCACCGCCGACAACTGCTGTCGTCACGGTAAGAAAGCGACGGCGGCCATGATCGACGACTTCGTTCGCCATCAGGCTCTCCGGAACTTATGCCATTGAGGATGCGGACCCCTATCGCCGGTTCTTCGGAAATCGGCTTCCGCAAATCGCGTCAGTGTAACGTCAGCACCAGCCACGTACAATAAAATGAACTTAGCCCTGTCCGGCGTCCCGGCGGAGGGCTGCCAAGGAACCGCCCGGAAGCGGAAAAACAGGTTCGCGCTTCGTTGGCAAGGCGACGCGACGACGACAGGACCCCGCGCTCTTACATGAAACACGCCGCCCGCACGCTCGCCTTCATCGCTCGTTTCGTCGTGCTCGGCCTCGCGGTCGCCTTCGTCGTGGGACTCTTCTGGCCGGGTAGCGGCGCCTTCCTCCGGCACCGGCTCGCCGGCACGCAGGAGGCGGCCGAGACGCCCGTGGCCGCCCTGCCCGCGCCGGGCGCGGCCCCCGCCTCGTACGCCGACGCGGTGGCGAAGGCCGCGCCGTCGGTCGTCAACATCTACGCCAACAAGCTGGTCACCGAGCAGCCGCGCGAGCTCTACTCCGATCCGGTGCTGCAGCGCATCTTCAGCGTGCCGAGCGGCCCCGTGCGCACACGACGGCAGCAGAACCTCGGCTCGGGCGTCATCGTCAGCGACGATGGCTACGTGTTGACCAACAACCACGTCATCGCCAACGCCGACGACATCCAGCTGCTGCTCTACGACGGTCGCGTGGCGAAGGCCCGCGTGGTCGGTTCGGACGACGAGACGGACCTGGCGGTGCTGAAGGTCGACGCGGGCAACCTGCCGGCCATCCGCATGACCGACGCCGAGACGCGGCCACGCGTCGGCGACGTCGTCCTTGCGATCGGCAACCCGTTCGGCATCGGGCAAACGGTCACCATGGGCATCGTCAGCGCCATCGGCCGGCAGCTCAACCTGTCGAGCCTGGAGAACTTCATCCAGACGGATGCCGCCATCAACTTCGGCAACTCCGGCGGCGCGCTGGTCAACGCGCATGGCGAGCTCGTGGGCATCAATACCTCGCTGATCGGACAGGCCGTCGGTGCCGAGGGCATCGGCTTCGCGATTCCGGCGCAGAGCGCGCGCGACGTGCTCGACCAGATCGTGAAGACGGGCCATGTCGTCCGCGGCTGGATCGGTGCCGACTACGGCGCGGTACCGGTGTCGGCCGATAGCGGCCTGCCCTCCGCGGCGCGCGGCGTCGTGGTCAACGAGCTTTCGCCGGGCGGTCCGGCGGCGCTCGCCGGCATCCAGCAACGCGACGTGCTGCTGAAGCTCGGCGACGAGGACATCCTGGATACCTCGGACCTGCGCCGCCACGAGGCGTCGCTGAAACCGGGCGTAGCCGTGACGATATCGGGCCTGCGCTACGGCGCCCCGTTCACCGCGACCATCACCCCGACGCAGCGCCCGCCGAGCGCGCCGATGCAGCCGTTGCGTTCGACGCCCTGAGCACCGCGGCCAACTGGCCCGCTGCCGCGGGATCGCCGATACGATCGGCTCCCACCAGATGAGGTCACCTACCGGAGGGGTGGGAGCCGATCGTATCGGCGATGCTCTCGCTCAGGCGCCGCGGATGGCCAGGGGCGTGCCGGGCGCCGGGCGCTGCCGCAGCGTTTCCGCGTAGCGCTTGCGCAGCACCCCCACGCGCTCGACGTAGACCTGCGTCTCGTCGTAAGGCGGCACGCCGTTGTACTTCTGCACCGCGCCGGGACCGGCGTTGTACGCCGCAGCCGCCAGGCGCTCGTTGCCGTTGAAGTTGCGCAGCAGCAGGGCCAGATACCGCGCACCGCCGCGAATGTTCTGGTCGACGTTGAAGGCATCCAGCACACCCATGTCCCGCGCCGTGCCCGGAATCAGCTGCATGAGCCCCTGGGCGCCGGCGACGGACAACGCGCGCGGATTGAACGCGCTCTCGGCGTGGATCACGGCCCGCAGCAACGCCTCGTCGACGCCGAACTCGCTGCTCGCCGAACGGATGGTGTCGCCGAACGAGGTGATGTTGAGGGCCACGCTGTTCCAGTCGATCTTCGAATGGACGTCGCAGGCGGCGCAGGTCGCGATATAGGTAAAGAGCATCTTGATGCTCTGACCCCTGGCCCCGCCGCCGGGCGGAATGTTCGTGTACTCCACCCCGCCGTCCGCCCGGGTGATCCGGTAGACGGCCCCGCGCAGCACCCGAGAGCCTTTCGGCGCCGCCGGCGCTTCGGCGGTCGCGAGGTCCGCGCTTGCCGATTCCCGGTAATCCCAGCTGCCCTTGGGCGCGGTGACGGGTGGCAACACCGGCGGTTCCAGCGTGTTTCCCTCGGCTCCGCCCACCACGCCGCCGGTCACACCCGCGAACGAGGGGGCCGTCGAAGGGATCAGCGCCACCGACCCGATCACGCCCTCCAGCGAGGCCTTCCCCGGCACGTCCTCGAACACGGCCGCGGGAGCGACGGGCGCCGCGGGCCGGGCGGCGCGGGCCGGCCCGGTGCTGCCGATGCGCTTGCAGTCCTTGTAACCGGCCGCGCTGCTGGAAAAGACGGTCTCGCCCGTGCTGCCGGTGCAGCGGTAGAGCGCCCCGGCCACGGCCGGACCGGCGCTCACGCCGGCCAGCAGGACGCACGCCACCGCGGCCCTTCGCAGGACCGTGCGGACACGCGGGAAACGGCGGGCGGCATGGCCGGCGCTTTCCCCTGGCGACGCGTCGTTGACCATGGGCGCGAGTGTGCCCGAAGCCCCCTCCGGAGCCAAGCAGGGATAGCGTGACCATCTTCACGCAAGTCATTGATCCACGGCGCCCATCTGGCAACGGAGGGACCGGCGGCGTAAACTGCGCGGTTCGGTGATCCACCACGAAACCACGGTACCCCGGCCCATGAGCGGCAAGCTTTTCATCAAGACCCACGGCTGCCAGATGAACGAGTACGACTCGGCCAAGATGGCCGACGTGCTGCTGGCGTCGCACGGGCTGGAACTGACGCAGGACGAGGCCGAGGCCGACGTCATCCTGGTCAACACCTGCTCGATCCGCGAGAAGGCCCAGGAAAAAGTCTTCAGCCAGCTCGGCCGGTGGAAGGCGCACAAGCAGGGCGGCAAGCCCGTGCTCATCGGCGTCGGCGGCTGCGTGGCCTCGCAGGAAGGCGACGCGATCATCAAGCGCGCGCCGTTCGTCGACCTCGTCTTCGGCCCGCAGACGCTGCATCGCCTCCCGGAAATGATCGAAGCCCAGCGTGCCAGCGGCAAGGCGCAGGTGGACATCAGCTTCCCGGAGATCGAGAAGTTCGACAGCCTGCCCGAGCCCCGCGCGGAAGGCCCCACCGCCTTCGTGTCGATCATGGAAGGCTGCTCGAAGTACTGCTCGTACTGCGTCGTGCCGTACACGCGTGGCGAGGAGATCAGCCGGCCGTTTGACGACGTCATCGTCGAAGTGGCGCAGCTCGCCGCGCAGGGCGTGCGCGAGGTCAACCTGCTCGGCCAGAACGTCAACGCGTATCGCGGCCCGATGCACGACGGCGGCACCGCCGACCTCGCGGTGCTGATCCACGCCATCGCGCAGATCGACGGCATCGGCCGCATCCGCTTCACCACGTCGCATCCGCTGGAGTTCTCGGACTCTCTGATCGAGGCCTATGCGAACGTGCCGCAGCTGGCGAACTACCTGCATCTTCCGGTGCAGGCCGGTTCGGATCGCATCCTCGCGGCGATGAAGCGCGGCTACACGGCGCTGGAATTCAAGCAGAAGATCCGCAAGCTGCGCGCCGTGCGTCCGGACATCTGCATCTCGTCGGACTTCATCGTGGGCTTCCCCGGCGAAACCGACGACGACTTCGAGAAGACGATGAAGCTGATCGGCGACGTCGGCTTCGACCAGAGCTTCTCCTTCATCTTTTCCTCGCGCCCCGGCACGCCGGCCGCCAACCTGCCGGACGACACGTCCGACGAGGTCAAGCACGCGCGCCTGTCGCGCCTGCAGGCCGCGATCAACGAGAACGCCCGCCGGATCAACGAGGCCATGGTCGGCACCGTCCAGCGCGTGCTCGTCGAGAAGCCCAGCCGCAAGAACCCGAACGAAATGACCGGACGCACCGAAAACATGCGCTACGTGAATTTCCCCGGTCATGCCCGCATGATCGGCCAGTTCATCGACGTGACGATCACCGAGGCCATGAGCAATTCGCTCCGCGGCCGCGTGGTCCTCGGCGACGAGGTCGCCCTAGCCTCGTGAATGCCATGAGCCAGCTTTCCCAACGCGATTTCGCCCTCGATCCCGAGGACAACGCCCGCCTCGCCAACCTCTGCGGTCCGCTCGACGAGCACATCCGCCAGATCGAGCTGCGGCTCGGTATCGAGGTCGACCACCGTGGCAGCCTCTTCCGCGTGATCGGCGACGAAGCCGCCGCGAAAGCCGGCGAGCAGGTGCTGCGCGCGCTCTACGACGCGACCGAGCACGAGACGCTCAACGGCCAGGTGATCAACCTCCGCCTGGCCGAATCCGGCATCGACGCCCTGAACGAGCAGGCGGCGGAGTCGGCGCAGGAGGTCGTGATCAAGGTCAAGCGTGGCGTGATCAAGGGCCGCGGCCCCAACCAGGCCCGCTACCTCCACGCCATCACCACGCACGACATCAACTTCGGCGTCGGCCCGGCCGGTACCGGCAAGACCTACCTCGCCGTCGCCAGCGCCGTCGAGGCGCTCGAGGCCAACCGCGTCCAGCGCGTCCTGCTGGTGCGCCCCGCGGTCGAGGCCGGCGAGAAGCTCGGCTTCCTGCCCGGCGACCTCAGCCAGAAGATCGATCCGTACCTGCGTCCGCTGTACGACGCCCTGTACGAGATGGTCGGCTTCGAGAAGGTGTCCAAGCTGATCGAGCGCAACGTGATCGAGATCGCGCCGCTCGCCTACATGCGCGGCCGCACGCTCAACGATGCCTACGTGATCCTCGACGAGGCGCAGAACACCACCGTCGAGCAGATGAAGATGTTCCTGACCCGCATCGGCTTCGGCTCCGTGGCGGTGATCACGGGCGACGTCTCGCAGGTCGACCTGCCCCGCCACATCCGCTCCGGACTGCGTCACGCCATCGAGGTGCTGCGCGGCGTGGACGGCATCAGCTTCACGTTCTTCACCTCGCGCGACGTGGTGCGCCATCCGCTGGTGGCCAAGATCGTGCGCGCCTACGAGGCCTTCGAGCAGAAGCAGGACGAGGCGCAATGAGCCGTGTCGAGGTCGCGGTCGGCTACGCCGCGCCGCGCAAGGGCGTGCCGGCCCCGGCGAGCTTCCGCCGCTGGGTCGAGGCCGCGCTGAAGGGCGCCCGCCGCCGCAAGGCGTCGGAAGTGGCCATCCGCATCGTCGACGCCGACGAGGGCCAGGCCCTGAACCTGCAGTACCGGGGCCGCGATTACGCCACCAACGTCCTGTCGTTTCCCGCCGACCTGCCGCCCGGCCTCGATCTTCCGCTGATCGGCGATCTGGTGATCTGCGCCCCCGTGGTGGCCCGCGAGGCCGCCGAACAGGGCAAGAAACCCGCCGACCACTGGGCCCACCTCACCGTCCACGGCACCCTCCACCTGCTGGGCTACGACCACATCGACGAGGCCGAGGCCGAGGCGATGGAAGCCCTGGAGACGAAGGTGCTGGCCGGACTCGGCATCGCCGACCCGTACCTGGCCTGATCGGCGATTCGCGGCGTAGCCGCGACCCGGCGCCCTGAACCGTCACGTAAATTCCGCTAGACTGACCCTTCCGCCCCCTGCTGGGCTGAACCACAAAGAGTAATGAACGAGGACCCTGGTAGTACCAACGGCCCGGCTCACCGATCCTGGTGGGACCGACTGGGCCACATGTTTTCCGGCGAGCCCCGCAACCGCGACGAACTGATCGAGGAACTGCGGACCGCCCAGGCCAACGGCCTGCTTTCGAACGACACCCTGACCATGGTCGAGGGTGCGATCAAGGTCACCGAGCTCAGCGTCGACGATGTCATGGTGCCGCGCGCCCAGATCGTCAGCCTCCCCGCCGACGCCCCCCTCCCCGACATCCTCGCGACCGTGGTCGAATCCGGCCATTCGCGCTTCCCCGTGCATGGCGAAGACAAGGACGAGGTGCTGGGCATCCTGCTCGCGAAAGACCTCCTGAAGTACTTCGGCCAGAGCGAAGGCTGCGACGTGCGCGCCCTGCTCCGTCCCGCCGTCCTGATCCCGGAATCGATGCGCCTGAACGTGCTGCTGGCGGAATTCCGCCTGACGCGCAATCACATGGCGCTCGTGGTCGACGAGTACGGCGGTGTCGCCGGGCTCATCACCATCGAGGACGTCCTCGAGCAGATCGTCGGAGAAATCGACGACGAGCACGACGACGAGGAAGACCCGGTGCTGGTGCAGGCCCTCGACGGGGGCGGCTTCGCGGTCAGCGCGCTCACGCCGATCGCCGATTTCAACGAGATCGCCGGCGCCCATTTCTCGGACGAGGAATTCGACACCGTCGGCGGCATGATCACCTCGGAGTTCGGCCATCTGCCGGCCGTGGGCGAGGAGATCGGCGTCGGCAACTTCCTCTTCCGTGTCACGGAGGCCGACGACCGCCGCGTCCAGGCGTTCCACGTCACCCGCGCGAACGGCGGCTGATGCGGTTCGTCCTGTTTCTCCTGATCACCCTGTGCTTCACCCCGCTCGCGAGGGCGGGGATCGTCGACGCACCCGCGGCGAACCTCGAGGTCTCGCTGATGACCTACGGCCCGGGCGACATCTACTGGGAACGGTTCGGTCACGACGCGCTGGAGATCCGCGACACGGTCAGCGGCGAGTCGATCGCGTTCAACTGGGGCGTGTTCGACTTCGACCAGAAGGGTTTCCTGCTCAATTTCGCGCGCGGCATCATGGCTTACCGCATGGACGCGGAGACGACGCAGTCGGACGTCGATTTCTACGCCAGCGAAGGCCGCTACGTCCGCCGGCAGCGCCTGGCCCTCGACGACGCGCAGAAGCAGATCCTGCGGCGCGCGGTCCTGTGGAACATCCGGCCCGAGAACGCCGGCTACCACTACGATTACTACGTCGACAACTGCACCACGCGCGTGCGCGACATGCTGGACAACGCGCTCGGCGGCGCGCTGAGCGAGCAGTGGACCGGCACGCCCGGCGGCATGACCTACCGCGAGCAGACCGCGCGCCTGATGAGCAACCAGGCCTGGTTGATGCTCGGCATGGACCTCGGCCTCGGCCCGTTCGCCGACCAGCCGATGACGGCCTGGACCGAAGCCTTCCTGCCGATGACGCTCGAAGAACAGATCCGCCACGTCCGCATCGGCGAAGGCCCTGCCTCCCGCGCGCTGGTGATCGACGAGGCCACGCTGTCGCCGAACCGCCTCGTGCCGCCGCCCGACACGGCGCCCGACCTGCGCTGGCCGCTGCTGGGCGCGGGCGTGGCGCTCGCCGTCCTCCTCGCGCTGCCGGTGTTCACCCGCCAGCGTGTCGCACGCACCGTGTTCGCCGTCGCGGCGACGGCCTTCGTCGTCTTCGCCGGTCTCGCGGGCCTGTTCATGCTCGGCCTGTGGACGTTGACGCTGCATCGCTCGGCGTGGGGCAATTTCAACCTCCTTGCCTATCAGCCGCTCGCGCTGCTGCTGATCCCCGGCATCTGGCGCCTGCGTCGTGCCGGCCGCCCCATGGGCCGTTTCACGCCGCGCATCGCGGCGATCTCGTTCGCGGCCGCCGTGATCGGCCTGCTGCTGCATCTGTGGCCGGAGTTCCCGCAGCGGAACATGCCCTGGCTGCTTTTCGCGGTGCCGTGCTGGGCGGCGCTGTTCGCGAGCTTCTGCCGGCGGCACGACTGACGCTCGCTCGCGAGCACATTCGCGCACGCTCCGCCTCGCTCGATTGGGGGATTCCCCGGAGGCGCATCCATGGCACTAATGGACGTCCATTCCGCATGGAAGGCGACAGCGAGACGCATCCCCGACGTCGCTGACGCCTGTCCGTAAAAACTGCGGACCACGTCACGAAACACCACGTTGCCAGCGCGTCGTTCGGGACGCACATGGATAGTGCGCCCTCGCCGAACGTCCTGCATTCGTCCCCACGGGTGCCTGGCACACCGCCAATCGATGAACCTGAAACCGAGCGACCTTCCCCTGCTGGTCTCCCTCGACATGCTGCTCGAAGAGCGGAACGTCACGCGTGCCGCTTCGAAACTGCATGTCAGCCAACCCGCGCTGTCCGCGCAGCTCGCGCGGCTGCGGCGTTTGTTCAAGGATCCCCTGCTCGTCCCGTCCGAAACGGGCCGTGGCATGGTGCCCACGCCCAAGGCCGAGGAGATGGCCACGGCCCTGCGCGACGCGCTGTCCCAGCTTGGCGCGCTGGGCGATCCCAGCGATACGTTCGATCCCTCCACCGACGGCGCCACGTTCCGCATCGGTGGCTCGTTCAGCGCGATCGGCACGTTCGCGAAGCCCCTGATCGCGGCGCTGCACGCGTGGCGGAACAGCGACCTCCGCATCACGTTCCGCACCGGTTGCGAGATCGCGGACGTGCTCGCGCGCTTCGAGAACGGCGAGGTCGACATCCTCCTCGCGCCCAACGAGCAGATCCCGTCGTCGCTGAAGATGCGCCCGTTGATGGCCGACGAGTTCGTCATGCTCCAGCGCAAGGGCCATCCGCGCGGTACGTCACCCGTCACCCTCGACGAATACTGCTCCCTCGGGCATCTCGTCATCTCGGACTCCGGACGGACGACCGGACTCATGGACGACCGCCTGAAAGAGATCGGCCGTTCGCGCGACGTGCTCGTCTCCGCGCCGGTGGGCGATTCGATCGGCCCCATCCTCAATGCGACCGACCTCGTCTGCACGCTGCCGCAAAGCATGGTGGAAGCGGTGGGCCCGGGCGTCGAGGCCTATGCCATTCCCTTCGACATGCCCGACATGTCCCTGGCGATGGCCTGGCACAGCCGCCTGGACAAGCAACCGGCCCACCGCTGGCTGCGCGACGAGCTGATCCGCGTCAGCCGCACGCTGCATCCCACGCGCCACGTGGAGCCACAGAAGAGCCTCCTTCCGATGATCATCGACCGAGTACGCGATGGATACCATTGACACCCTGCTCATGCCCATCGAGGCCGACGCCCCGTGCGGACCGAACCTCGAATACGACGCGGCCTTTCTCGCGCTCGAGACGCTGGCAGCGCCACGCGGCGAACGCGCCATCGGCGACACGGTGAAGCAGGCCGAGGAACCCGAGTGGCGCGATGTCGCCCGGCAGGCGGAGCAGCTCGCGACACGCACGCACGATCTGCGCGTCGCGATCCATCTCGCCACGGCACGCCTGCGTACCGAGGGATGGGAGGCGTGGGCCGCGACCATCGCGCACGTGCGAGGTTTGCTCGAACGTTATTGGGACGACGTGCATCCCGCGCTCGACGACGGCGACGCCATGGAGCGCGTCAGCGCCCTCGCCGCGCTCTCTGCGCCGGAGGCCATGCTCGGGCACCTGCGTCAGGCGCCCCTGCTCGCCGCCGATCGCGTCGGCGCTTTTTCGCTTCGCGACCTGCGCGTGTTGAGCGGCGCGCTCAAGCCGGGTGACGGGATCTCCGTCGTCACGCAGGAGCATGTCGACGCCGTGATGCAGCAGGTCGACACCGATGCGTTGGTCCGCCTCCACACGGCCGTCGTCGGTGCGCTCGACGACGCGCGCGCCGTCGCCGCGACGTTCGACGAACGCACGCCCGGCACGGGCCCGGAGCTCGATCCCCTGCTGCGCGACCTGCGCGAGGTGCAGGCGTTCCTCCAGCCGTATCTCGCCGTGCGCGCACCGGCGTCCGTCGAAGGCATCGCGCCGGGTTCCGACGAGCCGGGTGCGGTGGCTGCCACGACGGCCGACGCCCGCGGACCGATCCGCGGCACCGCGGACGTGGTCCGCCTGCTCGACGAGATCTGCGCGTGGTACGCGACGCACGAACCGTCCAGTCCGATTCCCGCGCTGTTGCAACGCGCGAAAGGTCTCGTCGGACTCGGCTTCACCGACCTGCTCAAGGCACTCGCACCGGGTGGGTTGTCGGAGTTCCAGGTGCTGGCGGGTGACGGCGACTGAGTCCGCGCCTTCGTGTCTCACGCGCCAGCTCGAGGGCACGGCCCCAAAATATGTCGCGCGCAGGCGCGCTCCTACAGATAGACGCGCAGCGACGCCGCGGCGGCCAGCAGGATCGCGCCAACCCACCAGGCCCACGAGGTCCATCGGCGCTCGCGCGCAGGCACGACAGGCCGCACCGGCAACACCGTCACCACCGCGCCGGCGGGCCGGCGCAACGTATGCGTCGCACCGCCCCGACGCCGTGCGAGCGAGCGCAGCAGCATCCGCCGGCGCAGCCGGTACTCCGGCGTGTCGATACGGCGACCGCTGTGCGCCGCGTTGAGCGCGGCGAGTTCCCCGTCGACGCTGGCTTCCCAGTCCATCAGCGAATCTCCCGGACGAGACGGAAACCGACATCGCGCTGCGCCGTGCCGTCGCTGTCGCGCACAGTGTCGACGGAACAGGCATCGCCCCCGCTGCGATAGCTGCCGCCGCGCATGACGACGCCACGGCCCTTCGTGGTCCACTCCCACACGCTGCCGGTGAGATCCACGAGCCCCCACGGGTTGGCGCTACCGTGGGCGCTGAAATCGGGCGCCTTCACCAGGCGGCCGAGGCCGGACGAATCGGCGCCGCAGTTGCCGTCCTTGCTGTCCCAGTTGCCCTTCGCGTGGGCGGCGAGCAGCCACTCGTCGTCGGTCGGCAAGCGATACACGTGCCCGCTGACCTGCGTCAGCCAGGCGGCGTAGCGCTGCGCGAAGGCGACCGGAATCGACCGCGCCGGCTCCGTCGCCGCGACGCCGCGCGAGACCGCGCAGGTGCGCGTGGCGCGACAGAACTGGTCGAGGTTCGCGATCGTGATCTCCGTGCGCGTCATCGCGAAGGGCTTCGGCGAGCGCGGTATCACGACCATCGCGGGCCCGTACGCGCCGACCGCGAACGTATCGAAGCATTCGCGCGCCGACCCCGCCAGGCCGCGGCGGCCACAGGGATCCGGTGGCGTCGTCGCGACCGGATGCATCTTGCCGATCACGGCGGACAGCGATCCCTCGGGCAGCAGCTTCGACGTGACCATCGCGGCTTCGAGGTCCTTGAGGCCCTGCGGGTCCGTGGTCTGCACGGCCGCCAGGCGCTTGCGCAGATCGTCCTGCGCGGCGGGGGCGACACCGGGCGCTTTCGCCGCGGTCATCACGGCGACCGCGAGGTCGTAGCGCGTCTGCGCGCGACGCAGGTCGTCCCGTTCGCCGATCACCGACAGCGCGTTGTCGATCCGCTCCGCGGCGTCTTTCCAGTGACCCGCGCGGCATGCCTCGCGGGCCGCGTCGAGATACGCGCCCGTGAGCAGGTTGGCGGCCTCGTCGTCGGTCTCGACGGCACCCCCGTCGATACGGCGAAGATCCTGGAAGCTTTCTACGGCCTTGGGCAGGTCGCCCGCCGCCGCCGCGTGGCGCAGCGATTCGAGGCGTGCCTCGTGCTCGGCATGCTGCAGGTCCGGTGCCGCGGCCGTCGACGCCGCGGCGGGCGCGGCAGCCAGAGGGCCAGCCACCGACGCGGCTTTCGCGGGTGCCGTCGCATCGGCGAGCGCGATGGCTCGCGCCGCGAGCCGCGTGGACGACGGATACACCCGGCGCGCGATCGCCAGACGTTGTCCGGCGGTCTGCATGTCTCCGGCCGCCATGCTCTCGCCCACGGCCATGTCGAGCTTGAGCTCGAGTTCGGGGTTCGTCAGCAGGCGGCTCGCCGGGTCGATCCGGCGGATGCGCGCCAGGATCGCGGGCACGTCGTCGCTGGCGTCGCCGAACAGGCGGCCGCCGAGGATCGCCTGGCTCAACGCCGTGTCGAGCCGGTTCAGCGCGTCGTCGCGTTCGTGCGTCACCTCCTCGCGCCGTCGATCCAGTTTCGGCGCGAAGCTCTTCAGGTCCGCGCGAAGCGCGAAGGTGCGCGTCGCGCCCGGGTAATCGAACTGGCCTTTCGCCGGATCCCAGTGCGTCGCCACGAGACGGACGAGGAAGCCGTCGATCGCGTCGGCGCCGTCGACCACGACGCGCCGGCGCTCGTCGCCGTCGAGCGCCGCGAGCGCCGTGCGCAGGTCGTCTTCGTTGCGATAGCCATCGGGCTGGCCCGGCGCGAGGCGGCGCAGCGTGTCGGCCACATGATGTCGCTCGGCCTGCGCGGACGCGAACCACGCGCCACCACCGGCGAGCGCGAGGGCGACCGCGGCGGCGACGAGCCACGGCGTCGCGCGTTCGCGCCAGCGGCGCGGACGCAGCGCGGCGAGCAGCACGCCGATGTCGCTGCCCCGCCGGGCTCCGTCGAAGGCGACGGCATCGCACAGCGCCTTGTACTGACGCTTGTCGAGTCCGGGCACGGCCGGTGGCCGGCGGCCGTGCGCGAGCGCTTCTTCCGCGCTCTCCTTGTCGAACGGGTGGCGGCCCGTGAGCAGTTCGAACACGACGCAGCCGAACGCGTAGATGTCGTCGGCCGGCGACGGTGGCTTGCCCTGCAGCATCTCCAGGCTCGCATAGGCCGGCGTCATCGCACCGAGCGTGCCGGCGTCGAACACCGTGCGGTCGTCGCCGCCGTCCGCGCCGATCTTGCCGGCGCGCGCGATCCCGAAATCGAAGACCTTGGCGACGCCCGCCGACGTCACCATGACGTTGCCCGGCTTGAAGTCCGAGTGCACGATGCCGGCGCCGTGCGCGCGTCCCAGCGCTTCACCCATGCCCGCGATGAGCGGCCACGCCTCGGCGAACGGCATGCCGTCGCGCGCCTTGCCACGGATCAGCGCGCGCAGGTCGCTGCCTTCGACGTACTCCATCGTCATGAAGACGTTGGTGCCGTCCTTGTCGAAATCGTAGACGCGCACGATGTGGTCGTTGGCGACCTGCTGCGCGCGCCGTGCTTCGCGCTGCAGCGCGACCAGCGCGTCCGGGTGCTTGCGGAAGTCGTCGTTGAGCACCTTGACCGCCACGTACGGATCGCGGTCGCGCGCCTCCACCTTGCGCTCGTCGCGCGCCAGGTACACCACGCCCATGCCGCCACGCCCGAGCTCGCGCTCCATGAAGAAGCGCCCCTTGAGCAGGCTGCCCACGCCGATGCGTTCGCCCTGCGCCATGTCGGCGATGCGCCGCCATCCGCTTTCGCCCGTGCCTCGCGAGGCCGTGCCGGTCGCCGTGCCTTCCGCCGTCGCGCCGTGCAGCGGCTTGACGACCGTGGCGTCGTCCTGGGCGCCCGCGGCGGAGCCGCGCAGCGGATCGACGCGGGTCGCGTCGTCGTCGTGTTCGTTCATCGTGTTTCCTCGAAATCGTCGAGCCGTACCACCACGGCGGACACGTTGTCGCGGCCCGCGCGTGCCAGCGCGCCGTCCATCAGTTCGCCCACCACCGCGTCCGGCGTCGCATGGCGCCGGCAACAGGCTTCGATGTCCGCGTCGCCGAGTTCCTTGTTGATCCCGTCCGAGCACAGCACGAAGGACATCCCGCGACGCCTCGGCACGATCTTCCAGTCCACGTAGAGGCGGTCTTCCGCGCCGACCGCGCGAGTGAGCACACCCGCCGCCGCGTGCGCCGGGTGCGCGCCGAAGCGCGTCTCGTCGCCGCGATCGCCATGTACGTGATCGCGGGTGAGCAGGCGCAGGCGGTCGTTCTCGAAGCAGTACGCGCGGCTGTCACCGACCCACCCGCAGAGCATCGCGTCGCGCGTGTGCACGAGGATCACCACGGTCGACGCGATCGCGTCGACGTGCCGCTCGGCGGCCATCCTTCGCAACGCGTGATTGACGCGAAGCAGCTCGTCCTCGATCGCGTCGATACGGTCGGCGACGTCGTCCACCACCGGCAGCGCGCGCAGCCGCTCGACGACGAGACGGCTGGCCACGTCGCCCGCCGCGTGGCCGCCCAGACCGTCGGCCACCGCCCAGAGCCCCAGCTCGGGCGCATCGAGGATGGCGTCTTCGTTATGCCGGCGAACGTGACCGGTTTCGGTCCGGCCCGCCGATCGGAACAGGGTCATGCGATGCTTTCCTCGTTGAAATCGGGCAGCCCGCGCGTGAACACGCCGGCGCCCGGATCGTCGCCCCGCCACACGAGAGCTCGCATGGCATCGGGTCGTGGCGTGTCCCACGCCGCCGATGTCGCGGAGGGCTCCGGCAGCGACGACACGGCGACATCGAACGCCTCGGGCCCGACGTCGCCGACGGCGTCGCGCAGCGCGTCCTCGGCCATGCGGAACCACATGCCACCGGGCAGCGGTGGCCAACCACCGGCGTCGGACGGTAGGGACGCAGCGATCACCAGCGGATAGACGCGACCGGCGCGATCGCGCGACGGTGCCACGACGCCGACCCACGCGCGCGGACCACAGACATGGGATGCGAGCGCGAAACGCGTGGCGGGTATCGCGAGAAAGCGCTGGCGCCAGTCGTCGCCATCGCGATCCGCCATCGCCGCGAGGCGCATCTGCCAATGCCGGTCCCATGGCTCGACGAAGTCGCCCGGCACGCGGCGCTGGACGAAGTCGCCGACGCCGGGCAACTTGCCATGGAAGCCCGCCATCGGCCGCGTCATGCCGGGCACCGGAAACGGTGCACGCTGCCATCGCCGAAGGGATTCCGCAGGCTCGCCGCTTCGATGTCGACATTGGCACGCGCCGAGCCGAAACCGAACGT
Source organism: Luteibacter sp. 329MFSha (assembly GCF_900111665.1). NCBI lineage: Bacteria > Pseudomonadati > Pseudomonadota > Gammaproteobacteria > Lysobacterales > Rhodanobacteraceae > Luteibacter > Luteibacter sp. 329MFSha. The sequence continues at coordinate 1,972,161 of NZ_FOJE01000001.1, forward strand.
CGCACCGAAGCGTGTTTCCGTGCGTCGTTGCAGAGACGCCGCGTCGAGCGCATGGAACAGGCCCCACTCGCCCGGATAGCTCAGCGTCGGAAGCGGCTCGCCGGACGTATCCCACGCGCTGACGCGCGTCGCGCCCGGCTTCGGTCCCGGCCACTGCATCGCCACGGGCTGCGCGGGCTCGCCGGCCTTGTATTCGAACGTCTGGCCGTCGATGTCGATGGTCAGGCGCCCGATGCCTTCGGGCGGCGTGGTGATCGACACGGTGAAGCCGACCTGCGGCTGCGGGCCGTCGCGGAAATACGTCTGGCGGATCGCGTCGGCGACCTGCGCCTGCGCCAGCACGCCCGCCGCGCCGTTGGCGGAGGTCGCGTCCCGGAAGCGCCAGGCCGTTCCGCTCGTATCGACGACGCGTGACAACGACTGGCGGAAGAACGCGTCGAAGCGCCCGCCGTTGCCGAACAGCGCCGCGAAATCCTGCACCGGAATATCGTTGCGGCTGCCCGCGACGAAGGGATAGCGGCCCTGTACGAATCGGTCGCAGTCGGCGCCCGCCGCCTGGCGGAAGCCGCCGGCGAGCGCACCGCTCGCGCCCTTCCCCACCAGCGTCTCGCTGTTGCCGGCGAGTCCGCCCAGCCACGACGACAGGGGTGGCGGCAGTTGCGCGGCCTCCTGGCGAGCCGTCGCCAGCGCGGGGTCCGTCTGGCCGATGCTGTCCGCACCGGGACGCACCGTGAGCAGCGTCTTGCTGAGCTGCTCGAACGTCGCCATCGTCCGGTCCAGCGGCGTCGCTCCCGCGCCGCCGTCCGTGAGGCGGTTGATCGCCGCGAAATGCTCGACGATGGGCGCATCCGCCGGCGCCGCCGAACGAATGTTCGCGGGGCGCGCGCCTTCGGCGATCACGCGAGCGATCTCGTTCCGGCTGCCGACGCGCTGCGTCGCGCGCGCCTTCGCCGCATCGGCGATCCGGTCCGCGGGATCGGTTGAAGGTGCTGGCGCGCGCAACAGATCGGTCGTGTTGTCGCGCACGAGCAGGAGCAGCGCCTTCAGCGGCGACCCTGGCCCCGCGAGGCGCGAGGCGACTCCGCTGGCTTCCTGCACGGTCGCCACCGGCTGGATCTCGAGACCGCCGATCAGACCATCCCACGCCCGGATGTAATCGTCGACGTAGAGGCCGCGCACCTGCGTCGCGAGCGACGCACGGCGCAACGGATCGGCCGCGGTGGCGCCGAAGACCCAGTCGTCCTTCACGAAGCGGTCGACCGCTTGCGCGATGCGTCCGGGCGGCGTCTCGCTGACCATGCTCGCGAACACCGGGCGCGTGTAGAGCGCGGGCACCGGTTTCGCCAGGGAGGCACCGTCGCGACGGCGGAACACCTCGCCCAGCAATCCGAGCGTGCGGTCGAGACGCACGGGTGCGTCGCCGCTGGCCGCCTCGTCGATCTTCAGTCCGCCATAGATCAGTGTCGCCAGGTCGGCCGCCCGCAGGGTCGCGCGCGCCGACTCCACGAGCCCGCCGTCGACCGGCAGCGCGCGCAGCGTGTCCTCACCCTCGAAGAGGACGCGGAAGTGGTCTTCGAGCGCCTGCACCAGGGTGTCTTCGTCCGGGAACACCTCGCGCCAGCGTTCACCGGCGAACAGCACCAGCTGCGCATCGTCCCGGTGCGCGGGCTCGCCGAGCATGAGGTATCCCTTGAGGATGGTGTACAGGCGCTGCGGATCGTCCGCCGCGTCCCTCAGCCCGTCGCGGAACTGCAGCGCCAGGCCGGGCAGCACGCTCGCCTGGAACTCGCGCGCGCGTGCCGCACGCGTTTCGGCGAACACCGCGTCGCCCTGGAACAGGCCGAAGCGCATCGACCACGGGGTATCGTCGCGCACCTCGTTCGCCACCTGTTCCGCGCGTGCGAGCACGTCGAGCCGTTGCAGCGCCTGCGCGTAGTACGGTCGCAACGAAGCCGTCGCGGCGGGTGCCGCCTCGGGGTAATCGCGCAACGCCTCCGCGACGCGTGCGACGTAGTCGGCATTGCGACCGTAGCTGACCGCCATGCCGACCAGCAGCGCGGCCGTCGCCGTGCCGATGCCTGCGATCGCGGCCGCCTCGGCGATACGTCGACGACGCAGCGCCTGCGGATCCGATCCCACGAAGCCCGCTTCCGGCAGGATCGTCTCCTTCATCAGCCGGGAAACGAAGTACGCGCGTCGCTGCGCCCGCGTGGACGGGGTCGCGGCGGCATGCATGCCGAACGAGCGCCCGACCACCGAGAGCACGCGGTCGATCGGCGTGCCCTCCTGCGTGCCCGAGGTCATGTAGACGCCCCGCAGCAGCGGCGAGCGACCGTAGGCGTGGCGGCCGAACACGGTCGCTACCAGCGGCAGCGCGAGCTCGCGGAGTCCACGCACCTGCTGCGGAAAGGCGAGCACCTGCGCGCGGCGGCGCACGTCGCGTTCGGCATGCATGCGTCCGAGCACGCGCTCGTCGAGACGCGCCAGCAACGCGTCGAACTCGTCGCCGAGGCGTGCGGGCGCGCTGCCGTCGAGGCTCTGCTCCGCCGTGAACGTCGCACCCCAGACCTGCTCCCGTGCGGCGGCGTCGAGCCCGTCGAAGAACGCGAGGAACCCATCGACGAGGTCGCACTTGGTGAACACGAGGTACACCGGCACCGCGATGCCCAGGCGGGTGCCGATGTCGTCGAGGCGCTCGCGCAGCACCGTCGCATGCCGCTGCCGCCCGGCCTCGTCCATCGTCAGCAGTTCCGACGCGCTCACGGTGAGCACGATGCCGTTGACGGGCCGACGACGGCGGTGGCGACGCAGCAGCTGCAGGAATCCATCCCATGCCGAGGCGTCCGCCCGCGGGTCGGAATCCTGCGTCGTGTAGCGGCCCGCGGTGTCGAGGAATACGGCGGTGTCGGTGAACCACCAGTCGCAGTGACGCGTGCCACCGATGCCGGCGACCGAGCGCTTACCGGTGCCGCCTTGCAACGGAAAGTCGAGACCCGAATGCTCGAGCAGGGTGCTCTTGCCCGAACCGGGAGCGCCGATGAGCAGGTACCACGGCAGGTCTTCGAGATGACCGCCGCCAGCGCGACGCTTGCGCAGGAGGGCCAGCGCTTCCGCGAAACGCGTGCGCAGCACCTCGTGCTCGGCGCGCGCGCGCAGGTCCGAGTCGGCGCGCGCGGCGTCGGACCCGGCGAGTTCGGCGCCCATTCGTTCGTCGCGGCGGGCGGCGAGGCGTCGACGGAACAGCAGCGCGCCGATCCAGACGACAGCGACGACGAGGATCGCCACGACGCGCGCGGCGACGCTCGCCAGCGGCTGCGTGTCGCCGATGCCCAGGTACGGGCCACCGAAACCGATCAGCAGCGCGCAACACAGGATGCCGATCGCGGCATGGAACCACGGATGGCGAAGCAGCTCGGTCGCGGACTTCATCCGGCCTCCGGAACGAAAAGAATGTCGACGCGGCGGTTACGCGCGCGATTGGCGGGCACGTCGGCCGGCGTGGCCACCGGCTGGGATGCCCCGGCGCCGCTGGTTTCGATGCGCCGCGGATCGGTGAGGTCGCGGGCGAGTACCGCGCCGACGTTGCGGGCACGCGCGGCCGAAAGTTCCATGTTGTCCTTGAAGCGCAGCGACCTGATTGGCTGGTCGTCGGTGTGTCCGACGACCACGACGCGCCCGCGCACCTGGTTCAGCGCCCGCGCGATGCGCGAGAGCAACGCGGCACGGTCGGCGGCGACATCGGCGCCGCCCGACGGGAACATCTCCGTGCCGGCCAGGCGCAGGACGGCCTGGCCATCGGGTTTCTCGTCGATGCCGAGCGCCCCGCTTCGCTCGTCGTCGGCGAGCAGCGCGCGCAGGCTCGCCGGCGGTCTCTTCGCCGGTGCCGCGCTGGCGGGAAGCGGCACGCCCTGCAGGCCGATCGCCGCGAGACGCGCGCCCACGGGTTCGGCCACACCGTTGAGACGGCCGTGCAGGACGATCCACACGACGACGAGCAGGCATGCGGCACCGAGTGCCGCCATCCACGCCGGCAGGCCGCGACGAACGCGCAGCGGGCGATCCAGGCCACGCCACCGCGGCGACAGCTCGGTCGCCACGCCGGACCGGTACGCCGTGATGCGCCGATAGACGTCCTCGCGACGGTCCGCCAGCCGTGCCACACCGCCGGGCTCGACGAGGTAGCGCCCGCCGAAGCCGAGCGCGAGGCAGAGGTACATCAGTTCCACGAGGTCGGCGTGACGCACCATGTCCTGCGTCAGGCGGTCCAGCAGGACGAAGAACTTCTCGCCGCCGTAGGCCTCGCCATGGAACGTGACCAGGAGCGTCTGCCGCTGCCAGCCGGTGCGCTCGCCCCAGGGCGACTCGAGCACCGCCTCGTCGAGCATCGTGCACAGCACGTAGCGCGCCGTCACGCTCGTCTGGCCATCAACGCCCGCGCGCGCCAGCGTGTCGTCGAACCGACGGATGCCGGCGATCGCGCGATCGCGCAGCACCGTCGGATCGGGCGCGTCGCCGCTGTGGCGAAGCTGCGCGGCGAGCAGGAGGAGCGGATTCGCGGCGCGCAGGATCGGACTCCCCGCCGCCGAAGGAAGCATCTGCGTCACGGCGTCGATCGCCGCGGCGGCGGGACGCGCGGCCACGGGCTCCGGTGCCGGCGCGCTCGGTCGCACGATCGTGGCGTCGTCGTTCACGCCCGGACGGTCGTCGCGTCTCATGACGACGCCCTCACCGCCCACAGTTCGAGATCCAGGCCGTCGAAGCCGTTACCGAAATGCAGCGCGACGCCACCGGAGGTGCGCAGCGTTTTCCACATGGGCGAGGCCTTGTCCAGTTCGAAGTACTGGTAGCCGCTCCGGTACGGAATCTGGCGCGGGGCGCTGGGCAACGACGCCACCGCGATACCCGGCAGCTGAAGGTTGACCAGGTCGCGGATCTTCTCCACCGGCCCGATCTTCGACTGCGTGGGCAGGCGGCGGCGCATGTCGGCGGCCGCGATGTCCGCCTTGGCCGCGAGCACGAAACTGGCGGCGTCGAGCAGGCTCGCATCCGCCAGCGTTCCCACCCATACGCCGAACTTGCGCTGTTGCAGCGGCACGGGAATGGCCGTCTGCTCCAGCACCGCGCTCAGGCTCGTGCGCAGGGCGGCGATCACGGGCTCGAACGATTCGCGAAGGCGGTCGTGACGGTACGGCGGAAACGCCTCGCTGCGCTTGCCGGGCGCGGTGAACGTCGCCAGTTCACCCGCCATGCCGAGCAGGAGGCGATAGAGGTCCTCCGGATGGAGCAGCGGCGCCTCGGCGAGATGCGCCAGCTGCGGCTGGCTGCGATTGACGATCTGCAGCATGAGGAAGTCGGCGAGCTCGGCCGTGCTCGTGCGATCCGTGCCGGCCACGCGCGCGGCGAGCGCCTCGCCGCGCTGGTGCAGCAGCCCCAGCAATTCCGTGATGAAGAGGGACAGCGGGTTCGCCGCGCGGCACGACAACGCCGTCGGGATGAATCCATCGTCGAGCACGACGCGACGATCCGCGCGGCACTCCACGAGGTGCGCCATGGGCAGCTCGACCAGACCCTCCCGCGCCTGCGAACCGACCAGCAGGCGTGCGTCCAGCCCGCCAACCTCGAGCACGACGGTACCCGTGGTACTTCCGGACGCGTCGCCGACCTCCGCTTCGCGCACGCGGAAGCGCGACAGCTGGCCGGACGGCGACGCGTCGGGCCAGCGGCTCTCGGGCTGCGTCGCTTCTCGCAACGGCAGCGTCAGGTACACCGGCTGGTCGCGCCAGTTCGCGTCGATCTCGAGCGGCGGCGGCAGCGGGTCGCGATCCGGCATGGAGAACGGCGTGCCGTCGGGAAACACGCCGCGCGCGCGGCGGATGCCCAGCTTGCCGATCGCGAGGAGGTCGCGCTCGATCTCCAGCTCGTCGAACCCCCAGGGATGCGGGCGCAGCGTCGCGGCGCGAAGCTCGATGTAGCGCTCCGTGTAGCGGTCCTGCTGCTGCATGTGCTGCGGACGAAGGAACAGACCTTCGCTCCACACCACCTTGTTGAATGCGGTCATCGCGTGGCTCCGTCGCGCTTGAAGCGCGCCAGCTGGTCTTCGTAGGCACGGGCGAACTCGTCGCCGAAGAGGCGACGGAACCGCTCCTCGGGGTCGGCGGCGAGTCCCTCGTGGAATGCCCGGTATCGCTCCCAGGGGCCTTTCGCCGCGCCGAACGCGAAGCGGGAGCGACGCGCGCCACCCTCTTCGAAGCGGGCCGGGTCGATCTGGGCGATCAGGTCGTCGAACGCCGCGCGCACTCCCGCGAGCAGCGCGACCTGGTGCAACCGGATATCGTCCATCGCGTCGGCGACGGCGGCTTCGCCGGAAAGGAACGCGTCGTTCGGTGCAGCCAGCAGTCGGTCCAGCGCTTCCGTCGCGGTGGGCGCGAACTTCAGTGGGTTGTTCTCCGAACGGCGGATCAGCGTCGCCGGCATGCGGAAACCGTTCTTCAGTTCGGCACGCGCGCGCAGGACGTCCATCACACCGTCGAGCATGCGCAGGAAAAGCGGTTCGAGACCGGCGCGTGCCGGCGCCGGAGCCTCGCGCTCCGGCGAGGGCGCCGGTGCGGCTGGCGGCACCGATGCGACGGAAGCCGACTCGTTCGCCGCCGGCGTGGGCACGGCAGACGTGTCCGGCATCACGAACACGCTGCGCGTGCTGTCCCAGTGCTCGGGCAATACCGCCCCGGCCGAGGGCGTGGCGGCGGTGTCGACGCGCGGCGGTGCGAGATGATCTTCCATCGGCGACGCGTGGGCCCACGACGGTGCGTCGCCGGACGTCGCGCGTGGCTCGCCGCTCACCGGCAGCATCGTCTGGAACCACGCCAGCGGATCGACCGATCCGCCTGGCCCGGCCTCTCCGATCAGCGCATCCACCGGCGAGCGCAGGGGCGACACGACCGGCGGCGCTACCGCCGGCGCCGCCGCCAGACGCACCGTCCGCGCGGTGTCGGCCGATGCCCGGCGTGCCGTCGTGTGCGCGACGTCGACGGGAGATTCGACCGTGGCAAGCACTTCGAACGTATCGATCTGGATCACGTCGCCGTCGCGCAACACCGCGGGTTCGCCGCGCAGCGCCTCGCCGTTGAGGAGCATGCCGTTGGTGCTGCGGTCCTCGAGGAAATACATGCCGTTGAGGAAGCGCACGATCGCGTGCTGACGCGACACGCCCTGGGCGTGCAGCACCCAGTCGCACTGGTCGGCGCGGCCGATGGTCAGCGCCTCGCCTTCCACGCGGACCGACGTGCGCTCCGCGATGTCGTCGACATGCGTGCCGAGCACGGAAAGGACCAGGCTCGGTCCGTTGAAACGATTCATGGTGAGTCCTCCGGGGCGAGCAGGGGCATGCCGGCGGCGACGAGGGCACGACAGCGCCCGGCGAAGTCGTCGTCCGCCATGGCCAGGGTCAGGAGCGCGCCGGCGGCGACGACGGCCATGAGGTGCGCGGCCACGGGCGCCACTTCGTTGCCGTCGGCGTCGAGCAGGAATCCCTCGGACCAACCCGCGCTCGCGGCGATCAGGGCACCCGCGCCCACGTAGTGGCGTCCGGCCGCGTGCGCCAGCGCGGCGCGGCGGTTCGCTTCGGCGCGGTCGCGCATCCACGCCTCGGCCAGGCGCAGCCCGTCGCGCTCGGTCTCGTCGAGCTCGCTCCCGGCGGCGCACTGGCACAGCCATGGCACGACATAGCCGCGCGGAAGCAGACGCACGAGCAGTCGAAGCGCCTGGGCGGGAAGATCGGCGTCGGTGAGCGCGCGCACCGCCGCGCGCACGGTCAGGTCGTCGCGCAGGAGTCGCAGCGCGTCCGCCTCGAGCGCCATCTCGCGCGCCGCCGTAAGGATGTTCATCGTCGCTCCGTCACAGGATCAGGGGTGGCATGCCCTTGAGCACGGCCGGACCCAGCGTGGAAGAAAGCATCAGCGCCGCGCCGCTGGTCACCGTGATCGCGGCGGTCGCGTTGACGGCGACCGTCGCACCGGCGGTGATCGATACCGCGGCGCCGGACGTGATCGAGGTGGCCCCGCCCGACGACAGGTTGATCGCCCCCGCGCCGGTCACGCGCAACGTCGTACCGAAGATCTGCACTTCACCCGTACGCTTCATGACGATGCGGGCGAGACCCGTGACGAGCTCGATCTCCTCCCCCGCTTCGATGCGCAGCCGACGGCCGACGTGCAAGGTGTCGTCGCGCGCCACGTCGTGGCTGCGGTCGCGGCCGATCGACGTCGTCTCGTCGCGGTCGATGGTGCTGAAGTGGTCGTTCTCCGCCTCGTGGCGAAGATCGCGCTGCGCATGCAGCAGCAGCTCTTCGGCACCCTTGCGGTCCTCGAAGCGCACCTCGTTCGCCTCGCCTTGCGCACCGCGCAGGCTACGGCTGACGAAGCCGCTGCGCGTCTTCTCGCCGGGCAGCGCGTACGGCGGCAGGTGGTCCTGGTTGTAGACGGAGCCGATGACGAGCGGCCGGTCGGGGTCGCCTTCGAGGAAGCCGACGATCACTTCCTGACCGACGCGCGGAATGAACTGAGCGCCCCAGCGCTTGCCCGCCCATGACGTACCGACACGCACGGGGCACGACTGGTCGGCCTTCGGTTTGCCCGGCGGATTCCAGAAGAACGTCACCTGCACGCGCCCGAGGCTGTCGATCTCGATGTCCTCGTCGACTTCGCCGTGGACGACGGCCGTCTGCACACCGGCGATGCGCGGCCACCGCGTGGTCTGCGCGGTGCGGAACGGCTGGCGCGCACGGATGGCACGGAAGCGGCAGGCGAACGGCGCTTCGTCGGCGTCCGGCTCGATGCCGCCGGCCTGGTAGTCCACTTCGACGAGCCGCGTCGTCGCCCCGATCACCAGGTATTCGCGGTTCGCCTCCTGCAGCGGGAAGTCGCGCAGGGTGAACAGCGCGCCCGTCGCGAGGCCCACGGCGTCCGTGACGGCCTCGCTCGTGGCGGCCGGCACGTTCAGCGCGTCGACGCGCACCTGCGCGAAGCGCTGGCCGGTCGATACCTGCTGCGCATGACCGACCGAGCCATACGGGTAATCGTAGATTTCCAGACCGGACACCGAGTGCACGTCGGCGGCGTCGGTCACCTGCTCGTTCGCGAGCAGGCTCGCCTTGGGTCGCTGGTAGTCGTAGTCGTCGAGGCGCACGCGTGTCGGGTTGACGGACAGCGCGCTCGTCCATTCGGTGATCGACGCCTTGACCCGATGGCCGCGCTCGGTCGGCGGCGCATAGGGAATGGATTCGAAACCGGGCACGGGCGCGTGAGCACCCAGCGCGTCGGCGAGCACCATCGTGTGGCTCCCCTGCGCGTGGGTGAAGTAGTAATAGATGCCCTCCTGCTCCATCAGCCGGCTGATGAAGTCGAAGTAGCTTTCGCGGTACTGCACGCAGTACTCGCGGGCCGTGTAGTTGCCGGTCAGGCTGAGCCGCACGTCGCTGTACCCGAACTCGGCCAGGACCTCCCGAACGATCTGCGGCACGGACTTGCCCTTGTAGATCCGGCAGTCCGAGGTCTGCCGGAGCAGCCACGGCTTCGGTCGCACGGTGAGCGCGTATACGGCGTACCTGACGTTATCGATGGCGACGAAGCCGCCCTGCTCCGCCTCCACCGCGATGCCGTGGAAGTGCCGCGTGTATCCCTGCGGAGTTTTCAGGGTCACCGTCATGGACGTGCCGAGCAGCGCGCGCAGGTCGACCTGCGCGTTCTTGCTGATCGCCTCGATGCGGAAGGCGAACAGCCGACCGAGCTCCTCCGTCGCCGTCATGCTGGCGAAGCGCAGGGTGTCGCCCAGCGACGATGCGAGGGTGATGGCGTGTGCCATGGATCAGCCCGCTCCGCTCGCCGGCGCGAACCAGCCCGGGCCCAGGCCCTTACCCAACGTCGCCTTCCAGCCGGACTCGCTCTTGGCGTAATCGTAGTTCTGCAGCTGCAGGTCCAGGCGCAGCTCGATCAGCCATTTCGCTGTGTCCTTCGTCAGGGCTCCGCGAATGAACTTTTCGATCTCGAGGCAAAGCGTCCGCCGCCCTTCCGCCGACCGCGGCGCCAGCGACTGCGAGCTTCCCGCGACGAACCGCTCCATCGCCGCATGATCCACCCCGGCGTTCACCAGCTGGCGCCAGGCCGCCATGGGATTGTCGCGGTCCCCGCCCATCGCCCAGTCCACGACCGCGCTCCTGAATGCGGCCGCGGCTTCGCCGAAGGCGCCCGAGTTCTCGTCGTTCGCCGCGACGACCGCATCGTCCTGCACCCAATGGATCTCCGCGATACGCGGATTCGATCGGATCACCAACAGCGACGGATACGACCGCGTGAATTTCGAATCCATGAACGTCCTGGCGGGAGCGACCGGCCCGCCGCTGCCGTTGAGCGCGCGCAGGTGCGCACCGCCCTCCCCGCCCATCTTGGCGAGGACATCGGCGAACGCCGATGCGATGCAGCCGTCGAAATCGTTGAATACGTGGTTGCCCTTGGCCATCTCGTTTCCTGGTAAGTCGCTGGGACGCTACGGTTGCTTACGGCCAGCCCTGGCCCGCCTGCCACTGGTCGAAGCCGGGGTCGGACGCGGTGTCGAGACCTTCGATGAAAATCCAGCGGCGATCGATGGAGCCCTTGTAAGCCCACGCGCCATTCGTCGACGGACCCTGCGGCGGGCCGTACTGCGCGGAGTCGCCCTTCAGCGTGCCGGCGATGAACCGACCGGATTCGGTCAGCTCCGGCCAGTTGATCAGAACGGTGACGGTGTCGGCCGTACCGTTCTCGATGCCGCGACGGCCGCGCACGCCTGCCGTGGTGCCGTCCCACAGGAAGACATGCTGGTGGTGCTGCATCGCGATCATCGGCAGCGGATAGCCCGGCGGCATGCCGCGCTGCTCCTGCGTCTGCAGACCGTGCAGGGCCAGCTGGTTGCGCAGGTGCGCAACCCCGACGTTGTTCTTGTCGATGACGACGTGATAGTAGATGGCCACTTGGGTTCCTTCGTACCGGGAAGAGTCAGGCAAGCTGCGGCGCAGCGGCGTGGAAGTCGTAGGCGAACGAGCCGTCGACGACATCGATGCGAACGGCTTCGACGGGCACGCCCTCGATCGTGCGCACGAGCAGTTCGCGACTGATGTCCGGCAGCATCGTTTGAGTCAGGATCGCGTCGATCATGCGTCCGCCGGATTCGCTCTCCGTGCAGCGCGACACCACGAGGTCCACGACGGCGTCGCTCACCTCGAACGGCACGCGGTAACGCGATTCCACGCGACGCTTGATGCGATCCAGCTGCAGCCTGACGATGCGGCCGAGCATGGCCTCGCTGAGCGGGTAGTACGGGATGGCGACGAGGCGGCCGAGCAGCGCGGGCGGAAATACATCCAGGAGCGGCGCGCGCAGGGCCTTGCCGATCGTCTCCGGATCGGGTGTCGGTGAGGCAGCGGCACACATCCGCGCGATCACGTCGGTGCCGGCGTTGCTGGTCAGGATGATCAGCGTGTTGCGGAAGTCGATGCGGCGGCCCTCGCCGTCTTCCATCACGCCCTTGTCGAATACCTGGAAGAAGATCTCATGGACGTCCGGATGGGCCTTCTCCACCTCGTCGAGCAGCACGACGGAGTACGGTCTGCGACGCACCGCCTCGGTCAGCACGCCGCCCTCGCCGTAGCCGACATAGCCCGGCGGCGCGCCCTTGAGCGTGGAGACCGTGTGCGCCTCCTGGAACTCGCTCATGTTGATCGTGATGAGGTTCTGCTCGCCACCGTAGAGCGCCTCGGCGAGCGCGAGCGCCGTCTCGGTCTTGCCCACCCCCGAGGTGCCCGCGAGGAGGAAGACGCCGATCGGTTTGTCGGGGTTGTCGAGACCGGCGCGCGAGGTCTGGATGCGCCGGGCGATGGCGTCCATCGCATGGTCCTGCCCGATGACCCGCTGCCCCATCAGCGACGCCAGGTTCATCACGGTGTCGATTTCGCTGCGCAGCATCCGGCCGACGGGAATACCGGTCCAGTCGGCAAGCACCGCGGCGACCGCCTGGTGGTCGACCGTCGGCAGGATGAGCGGCGTTTCGCCCTGGCGCTCCGCGAGACGCGCCTGCAACGCGCGCAGCTCGACGAGGACGCCGTCGCGCTCCTCGCCCGACGGTGCCCCGTCGCGGAGCCGCGCCCGCAACGCGAGCACGCCGTCGACCAGGGTCTTTTCCTCCGCCCAGCCGGCTTCGAGATCGGCGAGCCGGGTGCGCTCGGCGACGAGACGCGCGTCGACATCGGTTTCGCGCTCCACCACATCGATGCCCACGGCCTTCTCGCGCGCCACGATCGCCTGCTCGGTCTCCAGCGCCTGGATCCGCTTGCGTGAATCGTCGACGGCGGCGGGCACGGCATGCTGGCTGACCGCCACGCGCGCGCACGCCGTGTCGAGCAGGCTCACCGCCTTGTCGGGCAGCTGCCGTGCCGGGATGTAGCGATGCGACAGCTTCACGGCGGCCTCGATCGCTTCGTCGAGTACCTGCACCCCGTGGTGCGACTCCATGACCCCGGCGACCGTCCGCAACATGAGCACGCCGCGCGCCTCGTCGGGCTCGCCGACCTGCACCGTCTGGAAGCGGCGCGTGAGTGCAGGATCCTTCTCGATGTGCTTCTTGTATTCGGCCCACGTCGTGGCGCCGATGGTGCGAAGCGTGCCGCGCGCCAGCGCGGGCTTCAGCAGGTTGGCGGCGTCGCCCGTCCCTGCCGCGCCACCCGCGCCGACCAGCGTATGCGCTTCGTCGATGAAGAGGATGACCGGCTTTTCCGAGGCCTGCACCTCGTCGATCACCTGGCGGAGGCGGCTCTCGAATTCGCCCTTCATGCTCGCACCGGCCTGGAGCAGGCCGACGTCGAGCGCGCGCAGCTCGACGTCGCGAAGGGCCGGCGGCACGTCGCCCGCCACGATCCGCTGCGCGAGACCCTCGACCACGGCGGTCTTGCCGACGCCCGCCTCGCCGACCAGCATCGGATTGTTCTGGCGGCGTCGCATGAGGATGTCGACGACCTGGCGGATCTCGTCGTCGCGTCCCACCACCGGGTCGATCGATCCGTCGCGGGCCTGCGCGGTGAGGTCGACCGTGTAGCGCCGCAAGCCGTCGCGACCACCGAGGGCGGCGGGAGCGTCATCGTTGGGCGTCGAGCGGGCATCCATCCGGAAGCCGTCGCTCGCGGCGAGCCGGTCTTCGGGCGATCCGGCGACGATGCCGGGAAGCGTGTCGACGAAGCCTTCGGCGCGCAGCTTGTCGAATTCCGGCGAGATGGCGGTCAGCACGTGGCGCAGGCGGCGCGTGCGCACGATCCCGGCGAGCAGGTAGCCGGTGCGCACCTGCGCTTCGCCGAACGTCAGCGTCGCATACACCCACGCACGTTCCACCGCTTCCTCGATGTCGGCCGACAGGTCGCTCACCGACGTCGCGCCACCCGGGAGACGCTCCAGCGCGTCGTCGATGTCCCGCGCGAGCCGCGAGGCGTCGATGCCGGCGTGACGCACGACGCGATGCACGTCGGAGTCGGCCAGCTGCAGGATCTGCTGCAGCCAGTGGACGAGCTCCACCTCGCGATGCCCACGCAGACGGCAGGCCACGGTCGCGCTCTCGATCGCCTTGTAGGCGATGGCGTTGAGCTTTCCGAAGAGCGCGGTACGGCTGATATCGGTCACGATGGAATCCTCGAGCGAAGCGGGTTGGCCGTGGCCCGCGGGGCCACGGCTGGATGGGAGTCGGGCTGGAGCACGAGATCGTCCGCGTCGTCCGGGCCGGCGAAGCGGCCCATCCAGGTCGACTGGCCCATGCGGGCGCCGCGGCCGAGGTGCGCCTGTGGCACCTCGTCGCGACGCAGGATGAGCTGGACATCCCACGCCATCGGATCGCCGACGTAGAAGCGGACGGCGGCGATCAGCACCGGAAGCGCCTCGCCACCCGGCAGGAAGCGCCGGTAGTCGGCCATCGCCATCGGTCCGAGGCGGATGCGGAAGCGGTTCTGGGCGTCGCGCACCGCGGCGCCCAGAACCGCCGTCGTGCCCAGCGCCGCCATCGCCTGCCCCATGCGTAGCCGCCCTTCGTCGGGCAGCGGCATCCAGCCCACGACGAATTCGTCCACGTGCACCGCGACGTCGAAGAACGCCGCTAGCATCGCGACCAGCCCTTCGGTGTTGCGTGCCTGCGCGACGAGGCGTCCGGTCATGTAACGGCGGAAGCGGTCGGGCAGCGCGTCGCGGTCGGCGAGCGACGGCGCGTCGATGCCCGCCAGCGCTCCGGCGTAGCGCGCGAACGCGTCGTCGTCGGGTCGGTCCAGCTGCGCGGTCGGCTGGGACTCGGCCCACGCCCTGTAGAACAGGCTGAGCATGCGATGGTGAAACACGTCGGCGAACGCGGTGAACGTCGCGTCGCGCGCCGTGCGCTCTCGCTCGAGCGTGTATTCGGTGAGGTGCAGCGGCAGCGCGCCGTTCGGACCCCAGAGCCCGAGCATCAGGCTGTGGATGCGTGGCGGACGGCCGGGCTCCGTGTCGACGCGGTCGATGGCACGAGGGGCGAACGTGAGCGACGGCGCATGCGCGAGGCGCACGGGATCGTCCGCGAGGCGCGCGGAACGGCCGAGCCGCGGGCGGTCGACGTGAACGCACTCCACCCGCCGCAGCGCACCGAACCAGTCGAACGAACCCGGGTCGGCACGCAGCGCTTCGAAGAGCGCTACAGGATCGGGCGCGTGCCGGAGCGAGCCGTCCACCGTGCCACCTCGTTGCGTTCCAGGGTATGCAGCACCGTCTCGGTGAACGAGTTCAGCGAGACGTAGCGCGAGAAGAAATGCCGCATCACCGAGCCGAAGAGGTACGCGCCCGAGCCCTCGAACGCGCGGTCCTCGCAGGTGATGCGTATCTCGAGGCCACGGCCGTACGTCGCCGGGCCCGGGATCGGAAGGCGCCGCACGATCGGCGCGGAGCGCACGTCGCGTACGCCGTCGACCAGCCGCCGCGTGGCCGCGTCGTGCTCGTCGGCGTAGAGCAGCAGCATCTCGCGCAGCGCCACGGCACCGTCGTCGTGATCGAGCAGCGAGAGGTAGTTCAGTTGCAGGTGGCTGATCAGCTTCCACGCGGTCTGCCCTTCCGCCATCGCGCCGCGGGGCCGCGTGGGTCCGGCGAGGCAGCGGATGCTGCGCACCGGCGCCTCGGTGTCGAGCTCGAAATCGGTGCGTCCCTTTCCGACCGGCATGTGCAGCGGCAGGTCGCGATTGCTGCAGAGCAGCTGCATGCCGACCTGGCGAAGGCTGCTCGCGTAAGGGGCCTCGCGCGCGTCGACCAGCGAGACGAACACCTCGCTTCCGCCATAGCTCGACCGCGGTCCGTCCCGGCGCTGCCGCGAGGAAAGGAGACGCGGCTCGCGGCGAAGCGTGTAGAACGCGCCGGCCGGGTCGTGCCACGTGCGGGCATCCCCGCCGTAGAACGACCGGAACGCCTGTTCGGGCTCCTGGCTGTCGCCATAGCCCTGGACGTCGGCGATATCGACGACCTCAAAGTCGAGCGGACGCGAACGGTCCGCCAGCACGTGGTACTCCGCGGCGCCGTCACGCAGGTGGATGCGGTCGGCCCGGCGCGGGAACAGGTTGATGGCCGGCGTGCAGAACAGACGGAGGAACGACGCGTCCACGGCCCCGTCGAGGCGAGCGACGCCGCGGTCGAACCAGACGACGATGTCGAACCCGCTGGCGGACGACTGCGCGAGCACGCGACGCAGACCGGTGAACGCGGCGAACTGGAAGCGCTGCGGGCAGGCGAAGTATTCCTGCAGAAGCCGATAGCCGCTGAAGGACCGGTCCACCGGCGGCAGCAGCGCTTCGTCATCGCCGAAGCCGCGCGCCTCGATGCGTGCCTGCTCGATGAAACGCGACTCCCCGTCGACGACGACCGAAAAGCCGAGCCCGTTACCGAGCACCTGCTCGTGGAGAAGCCCCGGGAGATCGCCCGTTCCGGCGAAGAAGAGCGGCAACTCGTCGAAGGCCAGCGCGTCGAGCCGCGCGCCGGCGTTCAGGCCGAAGCGCAGGCGCAAGGCCGCGCGCGGCGCGGTCCCGGCTGGCACGACGAGCCCGGCCGCCGCGATCGCCGCGGGAGTGGCGAGGTAGCGCGCCTCGCGCAGGCCCAGCGGAAGCAACGTCACGGTGTGCGCGGTGCGGTACTCGCAGGCCGTCCGCTCGCCGAAGCCGATCTGGCTGCGCAGCGCGGTGCCACGCGGCACGACGTGACCTTCGACCGGCAAGGTGCCGGCGTCGTCCGGCGTGAGCTCGACGACGGCCATCGACGGCACCGGCGCGAGGTAATGGGGATAGACCATGCGCAGCAGGTGCTGCGTGAACACCGGATGCTGCGCATCCAGCTTCATCTGCACGCGCGCGGCCATGAAGGCGAACCCTTCGAGGAGCCGCTCGACGTACGGATCGGCGCACTCGATGCCCTCCATGCCCAGGCGGCCCGCGATCTTCGGATACGCGCGCGCGAACTCGGCGCCCGACTCGCGGACGTGCTGGAGTTCCTGGTTGTAGTAGCGAAGCAGTCGGGGATCCATGGCGCTCTAACCGACGCCGTCGAACACGCTGAAGCGCGCGGTTTCGAGGTCGACTTCGGTTCTCAGGTACAGGTTCAGTGGCATGGGCTGCGCCCACATCGTCGAGACGATGCGGAACGACAGCGTGAGGCGGTCCATGCGCGACACGTCCGTCTGCACGTCGACCTGCAGGCTCGCCGGGTCGAGCCGCGGTTCGAACGCGACGATCGACGCGCGAATACGCTGCGCGAGCTCCTCGACGTCCATGCCGGCGATCGCGGCACCCGTGAGGTCGGGAATGCCGTAGCCGATGACCGAGCTCCCGACGTGCGGAAGCCCGGCCTCGTCATCGCCCGCGCCGCGGCGCGTGCAGTTGAACAGCCAGCCCAGGTCGCGCACGACGTGCTCGCGCAAACGCGCCGCCGTCATCACGCGCTTCTCGCGGCTTTCCTCGGTGACGTGAGGCTCGTCGTCGCGAAGTCGGTCCAGCAGCGAGGGCTGGAGTCGTTCCTGGGTGGTCAGTTCCGCCATGCCGTGCTCAGGCCTGGCCCTTGACCTGCTGCATGTCGTACGTGAACTCCTTCTTGCCGCCGTCCGCCTTGCCCTTGTCGTCCTGCGGCTGGAAGGCGTACTTGAACTTGCCGAAGTGCAGCGTGATGTTCTCGGTCAGGCGCTCGTCGCCACCGCTGCCGCCGGTGGACATCGACGTGACCATGACGCCCTCGCTCAGCTCGATCGTGACGAAATCGGTCTGCTCGCCCGTGGCGTTGGTGACGTAGAGCGTGGCGTTTTCCACGCGCGCGCCGGTGCAGCAGGCGTTGAGCAGGGCGTTGGAGCAGGAATCGACGAACTTGGTGATCGTGATGTCCTGCACGTTGGCCTTGCCGCCCGACGCGTAACCTGCACCGGTATGCAGGTTGCCCGAGTTGCTGGCACCCCAGGCCCACGCGATGATCGGTACCTCGCCCTTGTGCTTGGCGTGGTTGGATGCGCCCTCGATCTTGACCTGACCGGGGCCGAACTTGATGTGCATGTCGAATGCCATGGACGATTTCCTCGTTGACGCGTGAACGGGTGGCAAAAGGTTCCCGTCGCGCCCGCCGATTCAGGGCGCGAGGGTGTTTCAAGGTGACCGGATCAGGCGGCCTTGCCGGAGGGCAGGCGCGCGACCAGACGCAGCGACACCGTGAGGCCTTCCAGCTGGTAATGCGGCTTCAGGTAGAACTTGGAGGTGTAGTAACCCGGGTTGCCCTCGACTTCCTCCACCACGACCTGCGCGGCGGCGAGCGGCTTGCGGGCCTTGGTTTCCTCGCTGGAGTTCACCGGATCGCCGTCGACGTAGTTGAGCACCCAGCTGCTGAGCCAGTTCTCCATCTGCTCGCGCGTGCTGAACGAGCCGATCTTGTCGCGGACGATGCACTTCAGGTAGTGCGCGAAGCGCGAGCAGGCGAACATGTACGGCAGGCGCGCGCTGAGCGCCGCGTTGGCGGTCGCATCCGGATCGTCGTACTCCTCCGGCCGGGCCAGCGACTGCGCGCCGATGAACGCAGCCATGTCGGAGTTCTTGCGATGCACGACCGGCATCAGGCCCATCTTGTCCAGTTCGGCCGAGCGGCGATCGGTGATCGCGATCTCGGTCGGGCACTTCATGTCCACGCCGCCGTCGTCGGTCGGAAAGACGTGCGCCGGGAGGTTGTCGACGATGCCGCCCGATTCGACGCCGCGGATGCGCGTGCACCAGCCGTACTGCTTGAACGAGCGGTTGATGTTCACGCCCATCGCGTAGGCGGCGTTCTGCCAGGTGTACTTCGACGAATCGGCGCCGGCGCTGTCTTCCTCGAAATCGAAGTCCTCGACCGGGTCGGTCTTCGCGCCGTACGGAAGGCGGGCCAGCGTGCGCGGCATCGTCAGCGCGACGTACTTGGCGTCCTCGCTGTCGCGCAGCGAGCGCCATGCCGCGTAGTCCGGCGTGGTGTAGATCTTCGCGAGGTCGCGCGGATTGGCCAGCTCGTTCCAGCCGTCCATGCCCAGGAGGCCCGGCGCGGCGGCGGCGATGAACGGCGCGTGCGAGGCGGCGGCGATCTGCGACATGCCGCGCAGCAGCTCGACGTCCTGCGGGCTGTGGTCGAAGTAGTAATCGCCGATGAGGCAGCCATACGGCTCGCCACCGAGCTGGCCGTATTCTTCCTCGTAGATCTTCTTGAAGATCGGGCTCTGGTCCCAGGCGGTGCCCTTGTAGCGCTTGAGCGTGCGGCCCAGTTCGCTCTTGGAGACGTTCATCACGCGGATCTTCAGCTGCGTATCCGACTCGGTATTGGTCACCAGGTGGTGCAGGCCGCGCCAGGCGCCTTCGAGCTGCTGGAATTCCGGGTGGTGCAGGATCAGGTTGATCTGCTCGGTGAGCTTGCGGTCGATCTCGGCGATGTACGCGTTGATCGTCTGGGCGACGTCGTCCGACACCACATCGGCACGATCGAGCACCTGCTCGGCCAGCGTGCGGACGGCCGACTCGACCTCTTCGCGCGCCCGCTCGCTCTTGGGACGAAATTCCTTCGTCAGGAGGGCCGCGAAATCGTTGCCCTCGACGGTGTCGACCGACGGCTCGACGGCCTGGGTCTGTTGCGTGGCCATGGGATCAGCCCTCCTGCGGGTCGTTGGTCTTGCGCGTGGCGGCGAGCGCGGCCAGCAGCGCGGGATCCTGCAATGCCTGTGCGATCAGCTTTTCCGCGCCGGCCTTGCCGTCGAGGTAGGTGCCCAGGTTGGCCAGCTGCGTGCGCGCCTCGAGCAGCTTCGCCAGCGGCTCGACGCTGCGGGCGATCGCGGCGGGCGTGAAGTCGTCCATGTGCGAGAAGCTCATGGCCACATTCAGGCTGCCCTCGCCCGTCAAGGTATTCGGCACGCTGATGGCGACCGATGGGCGGGTGGACTCCAGCCGCTCGTTGAAGTTGTCCGCGTCGATCTCCAGCGCCTTGCGCTCCTCGATCGCCGGCAGGTCCGCCGCGCTGGCGCCCGAGAGCTCGGCCATCACGCCCATGACGAAGGGGATGCTGACCTTCTTCTGGGCGCCGTAGAGCTCGACGTCGTATTCGATCTGGACCCGCGGGGCGCGGTTGCGGGCGATGAACTTCTGGCTGCTCGGCTTGGCCATGGAGGCGTCCTCTGGCATTTCAATAGACAACATGAATCAACTTGATAGATTTGCTTCACCCTATCAATCGAGGCGCCATTGTCGGCCACGCTACCCATCACCTGAAATCGTTCGTCGATATAGGAGGCATAAAGAGATGTGATAGCTCCTGACGTCATGAACGCCGCCTTCGTCCGGTACGCGCGCGCGTCGCTTTGCGATTGCCGCGTCACATGGGCGACGGCATCATGCCCGCCATGGAATCCGTCTCGATCGTCCCCGAAGCCCCCGCCCCCGTCCTGCCCTCGGGCGGGATGGTCGTCAACTGCGTGGCCTACCGCACCGACGGGTGTCGCATCGGCGACATCAGCATCGATGCGATCAGCGACGTGCTGAAGGAGCCGGATACGTTCGTCTGGGTGGGCCTGCACGAGCCCGATGAAGCCCTGCTGCTGAAGCTGCAGGAGGAATTCGACCTGCACGATCTGGCGATCGAGGACGCGCAGCACGCGCACCAGCGCACCAAGATCGAGGCCTACGGCGACTCGCTGTTCATCGTGGCGCAGACGGCGCAACTCGTCGGCGGCAACATCGCCTTCGGCGAAACGCAGATCTTCCTCGGCCGCCGCTACTTCGTGACGGTCCGCCACGGCGCGTCGCTCTCGTACGCGCCGGCGCGCCGCAGCTGCGAGCAGACGCCGGAGCTACTGGCGATGGGTCCGAGCTACGCGCTCTACGCGGTGCTCGACTTCATCGTGGACAACTTCTTGCCGATCGTCCGCGACTTCCGGCAGGAGCTGCACGAGCTCGAGAACGACATCTTCGCGGAGACGTACAACCGCCAGACCATCAAGCGCTTGTACGACATGCAACGGGAACTGATGACGCTACGTCTCGCCGTCGCGCCGCTGCAGGACATCGTGGCCCAGCTGACCCGCCTGCACCCGCACCTGATCCACGACGAACTGCGCGCGTACTTCCGCGACATCTACGATCACGTGTTCCGCGTCAACGAATCCATTTCGGCCATGCGCGAAATGCTCGGCGCCGCCATCAGCGTGAACCTCGCCCTCGTCACCTTCGGCCAGAACGAGGTGATGAAGAAACTCGCCGGCTGGGCGGCCATGCTCGCCGCCCCGACGCTCATCACCAGCTGGTACGGCATGAACTTCGTGCACATGCCCGAGCTCGACAAACCCTGGGCCTACCCCGCCATCACCTGCCTGGTGGCCTGCATCGTCGGCGGCATCTTCATCGCGCTGAAGCGCAATCGGTGGTTCTGAGGTTCTTGATCGCAGCGACAAGACCTCCCGCTGTGCCTGGAAAACGAAATGGCCGCATTGCGCGGCCATTTCGTCTTGCGGCTTACTTGGCGCCAGGCGCCGTCCACTCCTTCAGCCATGCGTTCACCGTCTCATGCCACTGCACGCTGTTCTGCGGCTTCAGCACCCAGTGGTTCTCGTCGGGGAAATGCAGGAGCTTGCTGGGAATGCCGCGGCGCTGCAGGGCGGTGAAGGCGCCCAGGCCCTGCGTGTCCGGGATGCGGAAATCCTTGCCGCCGTGGATGACGAGCATCGGCACGCGCCAGTCCTTGACGTGGTTGACCGGATTGAAGCGCTCGTAGTTTTCCGGATGGTCGTACTGCGTGCCGCCGTTTTCCTTTTCCTCGAACCAGAGTTCGTCGGTGTCGTAGTACATGGCGCGCGCGTCGAAGACGCCGTCGTGGTCGACGAAGCACTTCCACGGCTGGTTCCAGTTGCCGGCCATCCAGTACACCATGTAGCCGCCGTAGCTTGCGCCGAGCGCGCACGCCCGGTTGCCGTCGAGGAACTTGTACTTCGACAGCGCGTCGCTCCAGCCCGCCTTGAGGTCCTCCAGCGGCTTGCCGCCCCAGTCGCCCGAGATGGATTCGGTGAACGCCTGGCCGTAGCCGGTGGAACCGTGGAAATTGACGGTGACCACCGCGAAGCCCTGCCCCGCGTACGTCTGCGCGTTCCAGCGATAGCTCCAGCTGTTCGTCATCGCGCCCTGCGGGCCACCATGGATGATGAACGCGACCGGATAGGTCTTGCCACGCTTGAAGCCGACCGGCTTCACGACGTAACCCTGCACCGTTTCGTTGTTCCAGCCCTTGAAGGTGAAGAACTCGAAGTCGCCGACCTGTGCGCCCTTGAGGCGCTTCGCGTTGAAGTGCGTGACCTGCTTCAGACCCTTGCCCTTCAGGTCGGCGGTGTAGAGATCGGCCGGTCGCTTCAGATCGTCCCGCGAAAGCAGGAACGTCTTGCTACCGGCGGAGAAAGCACCCACCGAACCGTCGGTCACCAGCATCGTGGCCTTACCGGTCGCCACGTCGACGGCGAACAGCGGATGCTGGCCATTGTCGTCGGTGGTCGTGTAGAGCGTCTTGCCATCGGCCGACACCTGCAACGCGCCCGCGGAGCGGTCCCACGACGGGTCGACCTCGCGCTTCGCGCCCGTGGCGATATCCATGGCCATGATGGCGAAGCGGTCGGCTTCCGAGCCGGGCTCCTTCATCGCCGTATAGAAGAGCGTCTTGCCGTCCGGCGACACGAGCGGGTTCGCGTCCCACGCCAGATTGTCGGCGGTGAGGTTCTTCGGTTCGGCCGATCCGTCGGCCGGCACGCTGAAGATGTCGAAATTGGTCGACCACGGTTCGGTCTTACCGGCGATGCGCGCGTCGAAGTACACCGTCCGGCCGTCCGGCGAGAACGAGAACTCGTCGTCGCCACCGAACGGCTTGCTCGGGACGTCGCCGTCGATGCCGCGGCTCAGCAGCAACGGCTGCGAGGCGGCCGTGGCGTCGGCGATGTAGAGCTGCGCGCGGCGCCCGTCGCTCCAGGTATCCCAATGGCGGACGAAGAGCTTGTCGTACACCGTGCCGGAGGCCTTGTCCTTCTCGCGGCCATCCAGCCGCTCCTTCGTGCAGGCCAGGTCGGCGCAGTCGGTGAAGACGTCGTACGTGAGCAGCAGTTTCGAGCCGTCGGGCGAGAGCTTGAACGCGTTGACGTCGAGCGGGCCGTCGGTCACCGCCTCTCCGGTACGGACGGTCAGCGACAGGCCCTTGCCGGATGCATCGGCGTCGAACGCGCGATGCCAGACCTGCGCGGTGCCGTCCTTCGCCGCGACATAATAGATGGACTTGCCATCCGGGGCCCAACGCGCCGAGGAACCCTTCTCGACGATCTTGACCGGCTGCGGCGGCTTGTTGAGGTCCAGCACGTAGAGCGACGTGACGCCCTTGTTCGCCGCGTAATCCGTGGCACGCACCGAGAACAGCGCGTAACGCCCGTCCGGCGAGAGCTGCGGATCGCTCACGCGATCCATCATGACCAGGTCGCGGATGGAGAACGGATGCGAAGCGGTGCTGTCGGCGTCGGCGGCCATCGCGGGACCGGCCGCCAGCGCGAGGGCCAGCGCGGCGAAGAGGGGTTTCATGGTGTTGGAGCTCCCTGGGAATGCAGGGAGGGACGGTAAGGGGTGGCGGGTGGGAGCGCAAGCGGTGACCCTGCCCGTCCGATCAAGGGGCGATGGCGAGGAATTGGTGACCGCGGTCACGTTTGGACGGCCATATCGTCGCCGCTTGTGGCAGGTGGTATGGAACGTGCTCACACTCCGGCACATGCCACCAAGAACCCTACTCATGCAATCGACCCGACGTGCCCGTGGCTTTACCCTGATCGAGCTGATGATTGTCGTGGCAATCATCGCCATTCTCGCCGCGATCGCGATTCCGGCTTATCAGGATTACACGATCCGGGCGCAGGTGTCCGAGGGCATCGCCCTGTCTACGGGAGCGAAGACGGCCATCTGGGACTTCTATGCCGACACTGGACATCTCCCCAAGGAGAACTCTTCGGCCGGTCTTCCCGGGCCCGGGTCGATCAAGGGCAGCTACGTTTCGGGCGTTCTGGTAGCGAACGGGAAAATCACGGTCAGCTACGCCACCGCCAAGGCGAATAGCAACGTCCGGACAAGCGCTATCTCGATTTCTCCGGTGACGGCCTCGGGATCCATCGCCTGGGTGTGCAAAGGTACGCCCATGCCGACACGATACCTGCCCACCGGTTGCAGATGACCCACTGACACTCAGCGTCACAATATGACGCTGAGTGTCACACGCAGTGCCTTGAAAAGACAGAAAATTTCCGGTTGCTCGGCAGACGTGACACCCGGCACAATTCCGGCAGCCGTAATGTGCGGGAATACGCGCCGTCGGCTGTGGCACGCAACATGCAGCAGACAACGCGAGCTTCCTGGTCGTTCCTGACCACGTGAGTGCGAAAGGGGGCCGGACCCTTCCTAGGGGGAGCCGGAACCGGGGCTCAGGGGGCATCACAAACACGGTTAGCTAACCACCTTTGACAGGACACACCATGAAGAACGTGCAGAAGGGCTTCACCCTGATCGAACTGATGATCGTCGTCGCGATCATCGCCATCCTGGCCGCCATCGCCATCCCGGCTTACCAGGACTACACCATCCGCGCCCAGGTCTCGGAAGGCCCGGTACTCGCTGACGGTGCGAAGACGGCGGTTGCCGAGTTCTACCAGAACACCGGCCACTTCCCGAAGAATAACGAGTCGGCCGGCCTGGCTGGTGCGACCAGCATCAAGGGTCAGTACGTCTCGCAGATCCAGGTCGGCACGTCGAACGGCATCATTACGGCGTCCTTTGCCGGCCCGAAGTCCAGCGATCGCATCAAGGGCAACACGCTCGTGCTCTCGCCGAAGACCAACGACGGCAGCATCCAGTGGACGTGCAAGAGCGCGGACCTGAAGAAGAACTACCTGCCGACCAACTGCCGCTAATCGAGGCAGCCATCGTCAGAGAAAGGGCCGCCATGCTGCGGCCCTTTTTTTGTTTCTGCCGACTAGTGGCCTGCCACTTCGCGGGCTCCAGACCACGTATCATGAACGGCCCTGCCCGAAGCGTGCGGCCGCTAGTCCGACGACGGCTTTCTCCGGTCATCTATGACGACAATTCACGCCCGCCGCCTCGTCGTCCTGATGAGCCTAGTCGCGCTGCTGGTCGCTACCTGGCTCGTCTATCGCCCGGGCCTGACCGGCCCCTACTTGTTCGACGACTTCGCGAATCTTCCCGCGCTCGGCGCGACAGGACCCATCGTCGACGGCCCGAGCTTTACGCGCTATATCACCTCGGGCACAGCCGACCCTACCGGCCGCCCGGTGGCGCTCGCCAGCTTCCTGCTCGACGCGCGCGACTGGCCGGCGCCGCCAGAGCGTTTCAAACGAACCAACGTCCTGATCCATCTTGCGAACGGATGCCTGCTCTTCTGGTTGCTCTGTTGCCTGGGGCGCCGGGGTCTAGAGCGCGCGACGCAATTACCTGAGCTCGTTGCCGCATGGCTCGGCGCAGGTATGTGGATGCTGCATCCGCTGTTCGTTTCGACGACCCTGTATATCGTCCAACGCGAAGCCATGCTTCCGGCGACGTTCGCACTGCTCGGTCTTCTGGGCTGGTGGCACGGGCGCCGTGCTGTCGGCGCGGGAAGGTACTGGACCGGATCCTTCTTCGCAGCGGGAACCGTCGTGCTGTGTACGACACTCGCGGCGCTATCGAAAGCAAACGGCATCCTCGTCGCGCCCTTGGTCCTGGTGCTCGAGTACGCACTGCTGAACAATCGAGGCTGGGCGTCATGCGCTCCCCTGTCAGGCGCAGGAAGGCGGGCGTATCGCTGGATTGTGCTGATGCCCTGTTGGTTGCTTTCGATCGGCATAGGGCTTTACCTGGCCTGGTTCGTCGCGCGGTCCCTCCAAGTCGACATCGCGGCGGTCCGGCCATGGACATTGGGACAACGGCTTCTGACCGAGCCGCGGATCCTGTGGGATTACGCGCGCCTCATGTTCTTTCCGCGCCCTTACACCGCCGGCGTATTCAACGACCAGATTGAGCCGTCTTCCGGCTTCATCGATCCTTGGTATACGCTCCCGGCCATCATTGGCGCGCTCGCCCTGGTGGGCGCGGCCGCGCTATGGCGCCAGCGCCAGCCGGCGCTGAGCGCCGCCATCCTGTTCTTCGCATGTGGCCACGCCATCGAGTCCACATCCATCCCACTGGAGCTCTATTTCGAGCACCGCAACTATCTGCCTGCCCTGCTCGCGTTCTGGCCCTTCGCGCGATGGGCAGCTGGTGCCGGTATCCAGACCCATTCCCGGCACCGCGTTCTTCGCCTTGTCGCCGGGTTGGGCTTCCTGACATTGCTCGGCGCATTCACGCTGATGAACGCGAGGATCTGGGGCGATGCACGCAATCAGGCGGTGCTTTGGGCTGAATTGAATCCGAATTCAGATCGCGCCCAGGCGAGCGCGGCCATGACCGAGATGAGCAATGGTTCGCCTGAACGTGCCGAACGCCGTCTCCGGCCATTGTTGGCAAGGCACCCCGATCAGGTTCAGATCGCCTTCAACCTGGTCGCTGCGCGGTGTGCGCAAGGTGCCGTCTCGGAAGATGACATGGCGGCCGCGGCGCACGCCATCCGTATCACCCGCGACCCGGGTTCGCTACTGCTCACATGGTTCGACCGCGCTACCGAAATCGCAAACAGTGGCTCATGCGCTGGCTTCGACACCGTATCGCTACGCCACTTGCTGGATGCGGGGAGGGAGAACGACCTGCTGCCGCCGGGAAGGAAGCAGGATCTGTATTTCCTTGAAGGGAAACTTCGCCTCGACGCCGGCGACGGTCCCGGAGCGGCGGACGCCTTCGATCAAGCGCTGGCACTCGACCCGAGGCTTTCCGCGGCACTCGAGCAAGCGGCTCAACTTGGCTCGAACGGTTACCCGGGACTCGGACTGCGCCACCTGGCGCTATTCGATAAGCTGGCTCCGAAAGCCTCGGCACCGGCCGCCGGAATGCCCTACATTCACGCGTGGGTGCTCCGCAGGCAGGGGTATTGGGAACATGAGCGTTCCCAGCTCGTATCGACATTGCGGCGTGACGCAGCCAATCAGACCGGAAGCGAACATTGAGCACTGCCGAACCACGTCTTTCTCTGCTGGGCTCGCTAGGCCGCGCTCCGGCCTTCTGGCTTGTGGCAGGCATGCTGCTTGTCGCCATGGCTTACCTCCCGGGTATTTCGGGTAACTGGCTGTTCGACGACTATCCGAACATCGTCGACAACAAGGCGGTGCAGCCCAAGGACGCGACCATTGCGTCGCTTTCGGCCGCGGCGCTGTCGTCGCCTTCCAGCGACTTCAAACGGCCACTGGCGTCGCTGTCCTTCGCTGCCAACTATCTCCTGAGCGGCCTCGATCCGGCCGCCATGAAGCTGACCAATATCGCCATCCACCTGGCGAACGGGCTCCTGGTTTTTCTGCTCGCGCGTCTGTTGCTGGCAGGTGGCGGTCGCGTCCCGGACAGGCGCGACGGCATGCACGCGGCACTCGTCGCGACGCTCTGGATGGCTTTGCCCATCAACCTCACCGCGGTGCTATATGTCGTGCAGCGCATGGAGAGTCTCGCGAACCTGTTCGTGCTGGCCGGCCTCGTCGGCTACATGATCGGTCGCAGACGCATGCTCGCGGGTCGAAGAGGCCTGTTACTGGCCGCCGGAAGTCTGGTCGTCGCCACGGCCATCGGCGTGCTCGCCAAGGAAACGGCCATTCTGACGGTCGTGTACGCGCTACTGATCGAGACGTTCGTGTTTCGCTGGAGGGAGAGCATCGATGGCACGCAGGGAGTAAGCCGCCGCACGGTGGCCCTGTTCGTCATCGTCCTGGTCATTCCTCTGCTGATTGGCGGGTCGATTCTCGTGCCGCGCCTGCTGGCTGACGCCACCTGGGCGCCCCGCTCGTTCACGCTACGGGAACGCCTTCTGAGCGAATGCCGGATCGTGGCGTCATACCTGCGCTGGACGCTGCTACCCACGCCTTCCGGTCTGTCGTTCTATCACGACGATTTCGTCGTTTCGAAAGGCTGGCTGACACCGTGGACCACGCTCGCGAGCGCAGCCTTTCTCGTCACCCTTGCAGGCGCGGCCATCGCCGTGAGGCGACGCTGGCCCCTCGTCTCGCTGGGTATCGGCTGGTTCTTCGCCTGCCACGCCCTCACGGCGACCATCATCCCGCTGGAACTCATCTACGAGCACCGCAATTACTTCGCCAGCCTGGGTGTGGTCCTCGCGCTCGTCACTGTCGTCCGTGCAGATACCGATCCGGATCGGACTGCGCGCACCAACCGTCGCGTACGGCCCCGCGACTTCCTTCTTTGCATCGTCGGCGCGTATTGGCTGGGCCTGACCGCGTTCACGGCGTATCGTTGGGGAGGGGATCCCCTTCGCCTCCCGGAAGAGCTCGCGATCCGTAATCCTGCATCTCCCAGGGCACAGTACGAACTCGGCCGAGCGTACGTGATCATGACAGGCTATAAGACGGATTCACCCTATCGCGCTCCTGCGTACAGGGTTCTCGAGCGCGCTTCCGCCACGCCTGGGGCCTCCACGCTTCCGGAACAGGCACTGATCTTCCTGAACGGGAGGATGCGTGTACCGGTTGAGGACGCCTGGTGGGAATCGATGCGTCGAAAGCTGGAACAGGGCCCTGTGTCGATCGAAGATGAAAGCGCGATCATGTCGCTTGCGACATGCCAGATCGATGGGACCTGCGATCTCGACCCGCATCGGCTCCTTGACCTCTATATCGCCGCCCTTTCGCATCCCAAGCCGCGCGCCAGACTCGTCGGGTCCTATAGCGACTTCGCGTGGACCACTCTCGGCGACAGGCAACTCGGTTACAGCATGGCCAAGGAAGCCGCCTCCATCGAACCCGACGAGCCGGCTTATCATGTGACAGTCGCACGCCAGGCCATCGCCATGGGCGATCTGGCGACGGCACGGACGCACATAGCGGCGCTCGCTCGCCTTAACGTAGGAGACCGGCTGGGTACCACGCTGTCCAAGCTCAAGGCGCAACTCGCCACGGCCGAGGCTGCCGCGGGCGAGCGGGTCCCTACAGATGATTCCGCGTCCATGAATGGCGAGCCTCGCCGCCCCACTTCCTCACCGTGACCAACATGTCCAATATCTCGTTTGCCATCAATGGTGCCGAACCTCGGTTTGCCGAGCCACTGCATGTCGGCCGGCCCAATATCGGTGACAGGGCGCGCTTTCTCGGGCTCATCGAGGGGATGCTGGAAAGGAAGTGGTTGACGAACGCCGGCCCACTCGTCGAGGAACTGGAGCAGCGCATCGCCGCCGATCTGGGCGTAAGGCACTGCGTGGTGATGGCGAATGGAACAGTGGCGCTGGAAATCGCGATTCGCGCCCTGGAGCTGACGGGCGAGGTCATCGTTCCCTCCTGGACGTTCATCGCGACTGCCCATGCTCTTGCGTGGCAAGGAATCACCCCCGTCTTCGCGGACATCGACCCATCGACTCACAACCTCGCGCCGGCGTCGGTCGAAGCCGCTATCACGACCAGGACGTCAGGGATCATCGGCGTCCACGTCTGGGGCCGTCCCGCGCCTGTCGACGAGCTTTCGGATATCGCCCGCCGCCATGACCTGCGCCTGCTTTTCGATTCGGCGCATGCGTACCGGTGCAGCTACAAGGGGCGACGCATCGGCGGCTTCGGCGCCTGCGAGGTGCTCAGCTTCCACGCAACCAAGGTCTTCAACACCCTGGAAGGCGGCGCCATCGTCACCAACGACGACGAGCTGGCGGCGAAGACGCGGCTCATGCGAAATTTCGGTTTCGCCGGCTATGACAACGTCGTCCACGCGGGCACGAATGGCAAGATGACGGAAGCGAGTGCCGCCATGGGCCTCACGAACCTCGATGCGCTGGATGCATTCGTCCTCGCCAACAGGGAGCGTTACGCGCTGTTTCGCGAGCGACTCGAAAAGGTGCCCGGCGTATCCATGGTCGTATACGACGAGACAGAGGAGAACAACTTCCACTACGTGGTCGCGTCCATCGACGCACCTGCCAAAGTCTCCCGTGACCGCCTCGTGGAGGTCCTCCACGCGGAGAACATCCTGGCACGAAAATACTTCTGGCCTGGCTGTCACGGCATGCGCCCGTACGTGGGTGAGGCGACGTCCCGGGGCCTGGGCCATACGGAATTCGTGGCCGCGCGCAATCTGGTTCTGCCCAGTGGTCCGTCCATCACGGCGGCCGACGTCCACACCATATGCGATGTCATAGAAGACGCTTGCGTGCATGGCGTCGCTGAGCGCACGGCGGCGTGACGATGCCATCCTCACCGCGGAACGCGTCGCCCAGGGCGTCGCTGCCCGACTCCCTCGCCATCATCGGCGCGGGTGGCCACGGGCGGGAAATCGCCTGGCTTGCACAACGCGTCGGCGTCCCCGCGGCTCGCATCGTTTTCGCCGTGCACGAGCGCTACCTCCGGGACGAAACGATCGATGGCATGCCGGTGCATAGCATCGAGTCCGGCCATTGCGATGGATGGCCCTGCGTGGTGGCGATCGGCGACCCGAGGGTACGGGAGGCGTTGACCGACGAGTGCGTCGCGCGCCGCATGAGGCCTGCCACGCTCATACATCCCGGCATCGACCTCCATGAATCCGTGTCGGTCGGCGAGGGCGTGGTCATGGCCGCGGGCGTCGTCGTGACCGTCAACGTATCGATAGGCGACTATGCCCATATCAACGTCGGAGCCTCCGTGTCTCATGACTGCGTCATCGGGCGAGGTGCCACGATTTCGCCGGGCGCCCGGTTGGCCGGACATGTCCACGTGGGCCGCTATGCTTTTCTGGGACTGGGCTGCAACATCGTCAACGGGACGGAAAGCGCTCCGCTCGTCATCGGTGATGACGCTGTCGTCGGCGCCGGCGCCTGCGTTATCCGTTCCGTCGATCCAGGCGCGACCGTCATCGGCGTGCCGGCGAGACCCAAATGATCGCCCACGCCCTGGCTTTCATCGCGCTCCCCCATGACCCGCAGCCATAAAACGAAGCTCGGCGGCGCAGCCCGTTGGAGCGGTCTTGAGATCGGCGTGCGCTATGTCGTCCAGTTCGGCGTCATGGTGGTTCTCGCGCGCCTGATCGATCCCGCCTCGTTCGGACTCGTCGCGATGGTGACGGTGTTCACCGCGCTGGGAACGGTATTCGTCGACTCCGGCACGGGCCTGGCACTCATCCAGCGGCAGAACACGACGAAGGATGAGGAAACCTCTACCCTGTTCGTGAACCTCGCGATCAGCGTCGTCGTGGCGCTCGTGCTGGTCGGGGCCGCACCGGCTATCGCCAGCTTCTACGGACATCCGGAACTCGTGGGCTTATGTGTGGCCATGGCTGCCGTGTTCCCCTTGGGTGCACTCGCCGTGGTACCCGATGCCTTGCTGACGCAACGCATGGCCTTCCGGACACGCACCCGTGTTGAACTGGTTAGTTCGACCGCTTCAGGCGTGATCGCGATCGCCTGCGCTTACGCGGGACTCGGCCCATGGGCGCTCGTCGCGCAAGCCATTTCATCGATCGGCGCGCGCACCGCGATGCTTTACGTCCTCTCAGGATGGCGCCCCTCCGGAAGGTTCGACTCGAGGGCGGCGCGCTCCGTGGGATCGTTCGGTGGCTACATGCTCGTCGCCGGGCTCATCGATACCGCGTACAACCGACTGCAGACCGTGTGGATCGGCAGAATGTATTCAGCGAAGGAGTTGGGGTACTACACCCTTGCGCAGAACACGCAGCAAGCTCCGACGTCATTCATCGCCGCCGTGCTCAATCGCCTCGGGCTCCCCCTCCTGTCCTCCATGCGCGACGACCTCGCGGAGGCGCGCCGCATCCTGCGGGGCGGCATGCGCCTGGGGCTCTTCATTTTCGCGCCCGCGATGGCCACGCTTGCCGCTCTGGCGACGCCACTCGTCCGTACGATCTACGGCACGGCATGGTCCGAGGCCGGGACGCTACTTGGCATACTTTCGCTCGCCGCCATCCCCTGGCCCGCTCACGTCCTCAACCTGGTGGCACTCAACTCGCAAGGACACCCCCACCTTGTGCTTCGCGTCGAGGTCCTGAAGAAGTCGACGGGCGTCGCCCTGCTGGCGCTCAGCGCGCCCTTTGGAATGGTCGCGATCGCTTGGTCGACAGTCCTTACAAGCATGATCTCGTGCCTTCTGAACGCATATTTCCTCGGCCGAATCATGAACTATGGTGTACGAGCCCAACTCGAGGATTTCGCTGGAGTCGCGCTGCCGGCGGCCATCGCCGGACTGGCAGCATGGACTTGCCGCCAACTCATTCCGGTCGATCTATGGGCGGCGATACTAGGATGCATATCTGCCGCGGCCAGCACTCTGATCGTCGGACTCGCCCTCGGGCATCCGGCCTTACCCACCGTCAAACAAATACTTCGCGGCACCCCGACATGAGCGCCCATGCACCGATGACGAACCGAACGGCCCCTGCCGCACGTACCCTTGCCGTGTTGCTCACGAGCACTTCGTATCCGACTGACGAGGGCGACTGGCGCGGCGTGTTCATCCGTCACATGGTGGGAGCGCTGGCCGCAAGGGACGACATCGCACTATCGGTATGGGCCCCACCCGGCCCCCTGCCGCCAGACGCCGCCGACGCGACGACGCCGACGGAGACCCGGATGCTGGCGACGCTGATGGCCGAAGGCGGCATCGCCCACCTCCTGCGGCGCCGGCGCTTTCGCGGTGTACTTGCCGCGGTGCGGCTGATCGCGGGCCTCAGGCGTGCGTTCAGTGCCTCGCGTCCCGACGTCTATCACATCAACTGGCTGCAGTGCGCAATGCCGCTGCCGACGAACGGCGTTCCCGCCCTCGTCACGGTCCTCGGCAACGACATGCGCCTCCTCGAACTTCCGGGAGTCACCGGATGGATTAGGCGAGCGTTGCGTGGACGCCGCGTCGCCATCTGCCCCAACGCCGACTGGATGGTCACGCCGCTCGAGCGAATCTTCGGCGACATGGCGACGATAAAGACCGTGCCCTTCGGCATTGATCCGCGGTGGTTCGACATCGACCGCAATCCCCAGGACACGAGTCACTGGCTTGTCGTATCGAGACTCACGGAAAAGAAGCTCGGGCCCCTTTTCGCGTGGGGAGAACGGCATTTCAGGGGCAACGCGCGCCGCATGCTTCACATTATCGGTCCCTTGCAAGAAGGCGTGACGCTTCCGGATTGGGTGCAGTACCACGGCCCGGCGTCGCCGGACCGTCTCCGGGATCACTGGTTCCCCGTTGCGACGGGGCTGATTAGCCTCAGCGAACACGACGAAGGACGACCTCAGGTCATGCTGGAGGCGATGGCTTCAGGCCTACCAATCATCGCTTCGAGGTTACCCGCGCACGAGGACCTGATCACCCATGGTTCCGACGGAATGATCGTCGAAGGGCCGGACAGTTTCGGCGCCGCGCTGGGGAGCCTCGAGGACGAGGACGAGAACCGACGGATGGGAGCGGCAAGCCGGGTCTCGGCGAGAGAGAGGTTCGGAACATGGGCGGACTGTGCCGCTCGTTACAGCGCGTTATATGGTCGATTAGTGCAGGAGACGAAGGGTGTCTGACCACGTCGTCGTCGTCGGTGCGTCGGGCTTCATCGGCTCGCATCTGGTAACGGAGCTGCACCATGGCCGGACATTGACGCCCGTCGGCCGCCTGCCTGCCGACGGTTCGTCGGCGGAAGGGTCGCGATCGAACAGCGGGAGTCACCCGGATTGGTCACAAATCTTGCGACCGGGAACTACCGTGCTCTGGTCGGCCGGGGCAACCACTCCTTCTTCGAGCTCGATGTCGGTGAGCGCCGAAGTCGATGCCAACATCGCGCCGCTGGTCCGTTTGCTGGAGGCCGCGAGGCGCCAGCCGCCCATTCGCCTCGTCTTCCTCTCCACCGGTGGGGCCATCTATGGAGACGTGCTGGAAGACATGGCGACGGAGGACACGGTCATCGAGCCGAAGTCTTACTACAGCGCGGGAAAGGCCGCGGCGGAGGCATTCCTGTACGCCTGGGCGCGTCAGGAGGGCCACTGCGCGATCGTACTGCGGGCCTCGAACGTCTATGGGAGTGGGCAGCCGTATCGGCCAGGATTCGGGATCATCCCAACCGCGTTCCACGCCATACGAAGTGGCGCACCGGTCGCCATTCGCGGCGATGGCGAGTCGATCCGTGATTATCTTCACGTTGACGATCTTTCGCGCCTCGTCGCCCGTATCCTGACAACGCCGGTCATGCCCGGAGCGACGACATACAACGCGTCGAGTCGCGAGGGGGTCTCGCTCAACGAACTCTTCGCACGTATCGAGTCCGTGACCGGCCTGAGCGTGCCGCGAACCTATCATCCATCGTCGCCATTCGATGTCCGGCGAATCGTCCTGGACAACGCGAAGGCTTCCCGCGCATTCGGCTGGCGACCGTCGGTCGACCTCGAGACGGGCCTGCGACGCGCATGGGCAGCGTTCGCATGATCGATCCAGCCGCTCCAAGGGTGTTCTGCACGGTTTGCATCGCGAACTACAACGGAGAGGCCCTCCTCGAAGGATGCCTCGAATCCGTGCTGAGCCAGCAGCTGGGCCACACTTTCGAGGTCATCGTCCATGACGATGCGTCCACCGACCGGTCCCTGGAAGTGCTCGCCCGCTATCCGTCGGTGCGCGTGATCGCCAGCGCCGAGAACGTCGGCTTTTGTGTATCCAACAACCGCATGGTTGAAGCGAGCCGCGGGGAATACATCCTCCTTCTCAACAACGACGCGGCCTTGCTGCCCGGAGCACTCGCTGCGTTGGCCACCGCAGCGCTCGAGACAACGCCTGGGTCCGTGCTCACCCTGCCGCAGTTCGACTGGGACAGCGGTGACCTGGTCGACCGGGGGTGCCTGCTCGACCCTTTCATGAATCCGATACCCAACACGGACGCGACGACGGAAGTGGCCATGGTCATCGGAGCATGCCTCTGGACCTCACGCGTCCTCTGGGACGAACTTGGTGGATTTCCATCGTGGATAGGGTCACTCGCGGAAGACATGTATCTTTGTTGCGCGGCCCGCCAGGCCGGGCGCACCGTGCGCTGCGTCGCGGCTTCGGGATATCGCCACATGCAGGGCAGGAGCTTCGGCGGCAATCGTGTCCAGCATGGCCGCCTAGAATCGACGTATCGGCGGCGCAGCCTCAGCGAGCGCAACAAGACGTACCTGCTTGCCGTCTTCACCCCATTCCCTTACGCCGTACCGGCATTGATCGCGCACGTCGCGACCTTGATCGCGGAGGGCTTGCTGATGTCGATCCTTCGCCGAAGCATTCGCCCCTGGACGGAAATCTACGGCGCCGCCCTCGCGTCCTGCTGGAGGCAGCGCGGCATGCTCAAGCGGACGCGGCGTCAGGTGCAGGCTCGCCGGGTCGTCTCAGCGAGTCGCTATTTCAGCGCCTTCCGATGGCGATTGCGCAAGCTGGACATGCTTCGCCGGCATGGCGTACCCGACCTTCGCTAAGTCCGGCGAAACAGGAAGAACGGTTCGGCTGCATTGACGCCGTTCCGCCAGGCATCGACATCCGGCAACTCTTCATGGTGCGGGCGCCCGGTGGCGACCAGGCCTGACAACCGGGCGATTTCCTCGACGATATTCGCGCCGAAGAGGCGAACATGATCTTCCTGGCCGTACATCACGTGGCGAGCCGTGTCGGTGTCGATACCACGATCTTCGAACGTGGCACTCAACCGTCGACTGTATGGCGTCTGCAGGATGGCATGCCCCCCGGGAGCGAGCACCCGTCCGACTTCGTGAAGTGCGGCGCCAAGGTCATGGACATGCTCGAGCACGTGGTTCGCGATGACGACATCGAAGCTGCCGTCCCCGAACTGCATCCGCGTCATGTCCACCCGGACCATGCGGTCGCTGGACGGCTCGATATCAGCGAGCACGTAGGTGGACGGTCCGGCGGCATCGATCCTGGAAACAAGGGCCCGCTCCGGGGCGAAGTGAAGGACTCGTGCGCCGGCGAATCTCTCGAAGAATCGCCGCGAATCGAGATACATGAGGAGATGCCTCAGGCGATCGTTGGCACCGCAACGAGGGCACTCGAAGTTGTCCAGGTCACTGCCATTGAGTTCGAGCACGCGCATCGCGTCGGAAACGGAGCGCCATCCACTACGGTACGGAAGAAAGCCACCTACGTGCCGTGAGCAGGCGTAGCAGACGCGTCGACGCGGTGCCAGCCAGCCGTACCAGACCCACATGGGCAACTTTCGAAGGTGAATGGTCATCGGCGATCAACGAAAGTAGAGGACGCGATTCCTGGCACCGAGCATCCTGCCGCTCAAGGCCTGGACTCCTTGCCGGGAAGCCTCGCGAACGACGGACGCCAGCAGTTGCGCCACGAAACGTGGCGCCGGCACGGATGCGGCGCGGGATAAGCGCGCCCACCATGTGGCGAGCATCCGGATGTCCCGCGTCCGAAGCGACCGGAACACGACCCGACGCATCATGTCCACGCATGCTGCGACGCGAGCCCGAGGGGAGAGATGTGGGATGGCGAACTGTATCGCATCGAAGTACGCCTCCCTTACGGAGGCGTTGGCGTTCGAAAGCATCGATCCGGTCGCGTTCGCGCGATATCCCACCAGTGTCTTCGAGGTAAAAACGATGGGACCGCGTGTGGCCAACTCGGCGTGCATCCGGTAATCGATGAACGGCGGTGCGAGGGCGAGAATACGGTCCTTTTGCGAGGCGCGGTAAAGCAACGAGCTATGGTTCAGGAAGTTGCCTCGCCGCATGAGGTCATCGAGCGAGTAGAGACCCGCCCGGGCATTCGTGAAAACGCCTACCGGCTCTCTCGAGTCATCGAACACCACTGCGTTCGTGCATGACGCCATGGCCGACGGGTGCCGTTCCAGCAGTTCGATCTGCTCCCTCAATTTGCCCGGGAGCCAGAAATCGTCACCATCGAGATGCGCGACGAAGTCGCCCTCTGCGCGGGCGATGATGGAAAGATAGTTGCCGATGGGGCCACGCCTTTCGGAATGCAAGACATGGGTAATACGTCCGGGCCATGCCGCGTCGAGTCGGACGATCAGATCGCTGGTTCCATCGGTCGACCCGTCATCGCCCACGATGATCGAGACGTCCGCGTCGACGGCCTGCGAAAGCACGCTCAGCAGGCAGTCCTCGATGTAACGCGCATGGTTGTACGTGACGACGCACACCGCGACGCGCGGCCGGACGCCGCCTGCAACGGTCATTCGGATCGCCTGTAGGTAAGCGACGTGATCTGCTCGGATACCAGCCCGATAAGGAACACGATCACGGCGGCGCTCCACATGAGCGTGCTGCCGTTAGTGAGGCGCCCGTAATGAAGGTACGTGTAAAGGTAGTTCGCGCAGCCGAGCAGGAAGAACGTCGCGCTCGCCGGAAAGAACAACTTCAACGGCGAATACAACGTCGCGATCTTGAAAATGATCAACAAGAACCGAACGCCATCCTTCAGCGGCTTGATGTGACTCTTCCCCACCCGCTCCGCGGCCTTGATCGGCTCGTACGCGACGCCATAGGCACTGCGGAAGAACGCCATCGTGCTCGTCGTCGGGTAGGAGAAGCCGTTGGGCAGGAGGTGGATGAACTCGCGGAATCGATCGGCCCTCGCGACCCGGAAGCCGGAGGTGAGGTCCGCCACGGCCTGCCCCGTCATTCGGCTGGCGAGCCAGTTGTACAGCGTGTTCGCCAGGCCGCGCCCGACGCCCGCCTGGCTTTCCCAGTCCCGCGCACCCACGACCATGTCGTAGCCCTGTTCCAGCCGGGCCATGAGGCGCGCGATGTCGGCGGGATCGTGCTGGCCATCGCCGTCCATGAAGACGAGGATCTCGCCTTTCGCCGCCCGGGCGCCGCGCTTGATCGCGGCGCCGTTACCCATCGAGTAGGGAGACGACAGGCAGACCACCCCCGAGGCCGCGCAAACGGCTTTCGTATCGTCGGTGGAACCATCGTCCACGACGATGATCTCCGCGCCGGGCTGGGCGGCGGTCAGCCGGGGCAACAGGTCTTTCAGGGCGGCCGCCTCGTTCTTGGCGGGAAGGATGATGCTTATACGACTCAAGAGATGTCCCCCGTGGTCGTTGAATCATAAGGGATATCGCCTACGGGAAACGAGTACGGCCAAGCGAATTCCAGCGCTTCGGCGGGCCCGGCGCATTCACATGCGTTAAGCGTGACCAATTGCATAATCTGGAGTAGATTCAGCCGCGTATCTCGGGGAAACGGGTCCTTCATGGCTTCTCAAATGCATACGCCGATGCTGGCAGGCCTCACGGGTATGGCACGGCGCCTGGTGACCGAAAACGTCCTGGCGGAAGCCGACGTCCGCAAGGCCGTGCAGGACGCCGCGGAAAAGCGCGTCTCGCTCTCGTCCTGGCTGGTGGACCACAACCTCGTCGACAGCGCGAAGCTGTCGCAGGTGGCGTCCGCCGAATTCGGCATGCCGTTGATGGATATCGCGGGCATGGCCGCCGCCAACATGCCGCTGGACCTCGTCACCGAGGCCCTGATCACCAAGCACCAGGCCCTGCCGCTGTTCAAGCGCGGCAAGCGGCTGTTCGTCGGCATCGCCGATCCGATGCAGTCGCACGCCCTGGACGAGATCAAGTTCCACTCGAACCACATGGTGGAGCCGGTGCTGGTGGAGCGCGGCCAGCTGAGGCGGATCATCGATACCGCCCTGTCCGCCATGACCGCGAATGTCCCGGGGTTCGAGGACGGCGGGCTGGAAGAGCTTGCGCTCGAAGGCGGCGACGACGAGGGCGAGACCACCGGCATCGACGCCAACGCCAACGACGACGCCCCGGTCGTAAAGTTCGTCAACAAGATCCTGGTCGACGCGATCAAGCGTGGCGCCTCGGATATCCATTTCGAGCCGTTCGAAACGGTGTACCGCGTCCGCCTGCGCATGGACGGCATCCTGCGCATCGTCGCCACGGCGCCGATCAAGCTGGGCACGCGCATCGCGTCGCGCCTGAAGGTGATGAGCGGCCTGGACATCGCCGAGCGCCGCGTGCCGCAGGACGGCCGCATCAAGCTCAACCTCACGAAGACCCGCGCGATCGACTTCCGCGTGAGCACGCTGCCGACGCTGTTCGGCGAGAAGATCGTGCTGCGTATCCTCGACGGCTCGTCGGCCAAGCTGGGCATCGACAAGCTGGGCTACGAGGAAGTGCAGAAGAAGCTGTACCTCGATGCGATCGAAAAACCTTACGGCATGGTCCTGGTCACCGGCCCGACGGGCTCGGGTAAGACTGTCTCGCTGTATACGGCGCTCAACATCCTGAACATCGAGGGACGCAACATCTCCACCGTGGAGGACCCGGTCGAAATCCGCGTGGAGGGCATCAACCAGGTCCAGCAGAACGTGAAGCGCGGCATGACCTTCGCGGCAGCCCTGCGCTCCTTCCTGCGCCAGGATCCCGACGTGATCATGGTCGGTGAGATCCGCGACCTCGAGACGGCGGAAATCGCCGTGAAGGCGGCCCAGACCGGCCACATGGTACTGTCCACGCTGCACACCAACGACGCGCCCCAGACCATCTCGCGCCTGATGAACATGGGCATCGCGCCCTACAACATCACCTCGTCGGTCACCCTGATCATCGCCCAGCGCCTCGCCCGCCGCCTCCACGACTGCAAGCGGGAGATCACGCTCCCGCCGGCGGCGCTACTCGCCGAGGGCTTCACGCAGGAAGAGGTCGATGCCGGCATCACCCTCTACGAGGCGGTCGGTTGCGACAGCTGCAACGAGGGCTACAAGGGTCGCGTGGGCATCTATCAGGTCATGCCGATGGTCGAGGAGATCCAGAGGATCGTCCTGGAAGGCGGCAACGCGCTGCAGATCGCCGAAGTGGCGAAGGCGGCGGGCATCAACGACCTGCGGGCCTCGGCCCTGCTGAAGGTCCGCAACGGCGTCACCAGCCTGGCCGAGATCAACCGGGTGACCAAGGACTGACCGCCCGGGCGTCGGCCGTGTGAAGATGTGCGCCAGACGGCAGAAAGGCACGGGCCCCAGCCGTCACACTAGAATAAGAGCAAGGGGCCGCCCGGGAGGGCTGGCCCACTGAAGCATCCACCGGGGGGAACACCGCGCCATGGCTACTGCCACCGCCACGAAGAACGCGCGCGCCATCGGCGCGGCGCGTGCCGAAGTCAACAAGCTCACCATGTACGACTGGACCGCCCTCGACAAGCGCGGCAAGCGCATGAAGGGCGAGATGCCGGCGAAGAATGCCTCCCTCGTGAAGGCCGAACTGCGTCGCCAGGGGATGAATCCGCAGACGGTGCGTGAGCGGGCGAAGCCGCTGTTCGGTGCCAGTGGCAGCACGGTCAAGCCAAGGGACGTCGCGATTTTCAGCCGTCAGATCGCCACGATGATGGCCTCGGGCGTGCCCATGGTGCAGGCGTTCGAGATCATCTCCAACGGGCAGAAGAACGTCCGGTTCAAGAACATGCTCACGGACGTCAAGGCCTCGATCGAGGGCGGTTCCGCATTGCACGAGGCGCTGGCGCTGTACCCGGTCCAGTTCGACGAGCTGTACCGAAACCTCGTCCATGCGGGCGAATCGGCGGGTGTGCTCGACACGGTGCTCGACACCGTGGCCACCTATAAAGAGCGGATGGAAAGCATCAAGGCCAAGATCAAGAAGGCCTTGTTCTATCCCATCATGGTGCTCGTCGTCGCGATGCTGGTCAGCATGATCCTGCTGCTGTTCGTCGTGCCCGTGTTCGAACAGACCTTCAAGGACGCCGGCGCCGAACTGCCCCTGCCGACGCAGGTCGTCGTATCGGCGTCCCAGTTCATGCAGTCGTACTGGTGGCTGGTGATCGGCGTGATCGTCGGCAGCATCACTGTCCTGATCATGGCCAAGAAGCGGTCGCCGAAGTTCGCTCATCTGCTCGAGCGCATATCGCTCCGCCTGCCCGTCATGGGCAACATCCTGCGCCTCTCGGCGATCGCGCGTTTCGCGCGCACGCTTGGCGTCACGTTCCACGCCGGCGTACCCCTGGTGGAGGCCCTCGAGGCGGTGGCCGGCGCCACGGGCAGCGTCATCTACGGCGACGCCGTGATGCAGATGCGCGACGACATCGCGGTGGGCCACCAGCTGCAGCTCTCGATGCGTCAGACCGGCCTGTTCCCGAACATGGTGGTCCAGATGACCGCGATCGGCGAGGAATCCGGCTCGCTCGACCACATGCTGTTCAAGGTCGCCGAATTCTATGAAGAGGAGGTCAGCAACGCCGTGGACAACCTCGCCACGTTGCTGGAGCCGCTGATCATGGTCGTGCTCGGCGTGCTCGTCGGTGGCATGGTCGTCTCCCTCTACCTGCCCATCTTCAAACTCGCCGGCACGGTCTGATTTTCGTCGCGCGCAAGGCACAATAAAGACCCTTCGCCCTCGCGGGCGAAGGGTCTTTTCTTTGGATACGGATCGCTCATGCCGGAACTGCCGCTCTCCCTCTGGATCGCGTTCGCCGCGGTGTTCGGCCTGCTGGTCGGCAGCTTCCTCAACGTCGTGATCCTGCGCACACCGCCGCGCATGGAATGGGAGTGGCGCCGCCAGGCGCGCGAGGTGCTGGGGCTCGACCCCGTCGACGAGCCGAAGCCACCGGGTGTGGCGCTTCAGGCGTCGCATTGCCCGCGATGCAAGCATCGCCTCGCCGCCCACGACAACATCCCGGTGTTCGGCTGGCTCTTTCTTCGTGGCCGCTGCCGCTACTGCAAGGCCGCGATTTCCGTGCAGTATCCGGCGGTCGAGCTGCTCACGGGCATCGCCAGCGGGCTCGTCGTGTGGCACTTCGGGCCGACGGCCGCCGCGCTGACCGCCCTGCTCTTCACCTTCTTCCTGATCGCGCTGTCCGGCATCGACGTGCGCACGCAGCTGCTGCCCGACGAGCTCACCTACCCCCTTCTCTGGATCGGCCTTGGCCTCTCGCTGATTCCCGCGTGGCAGCCGTCGCCCGTGTCGCCGTCGAGCGCGATCGTCGGCGCCCTGATCGGGTACCTCAGCCTGTGGAGCGTCTACTGGCTGTTCAAGCTGCTCACCGGCAAGGAGGGCATGGGCCACGGCGATTTCAAGCTGCTGGCCGCCCTGGGCGCGTGGATGGGCCCGGTGTCGATCCTGCCCGTGGTGATGCTGTCGTCGCTGATCGGTGCCCTCGTGGGCGGCAGCCTGATGCTGCTGCGCAAGCACCAGCGCGACGTCCCCATCCCGTTCGGTCCGTACATCGCCGCCGCCGGCTGGGTCTGGCTGCTCGCCGGCGACCGGTTGCTCGCCGCCTACCTGCACGTGTCGGGCCTGCGATGAGCCGCTTCGTCGTCGCGCTGACCGGCGGCATCGCCTCGGGCAAGAGCGCGGTCGAGCGGCGCTTCGAGGCGCTGGGCATCCGCGCCTACGACGCCGACGTGGCCGCGCGCGCCGTGGTCGAACCCGGATCGGAGGCGCTGGCCGAGGTGGCCCGCGTGTTCGGACCGGAAGCCCTCGATGCCGGCGGCGCGCTCGATCGCGCGGCCATGCGTCAGCGGGTGTTCGCCGACCCCGCGGCCCGGGCGACGCTCGAAGGCATCCTGCATCCGCGCATCCGCAGCTGGCTGCGCGAGGCCGTCGCGTCGGACAGCGGGCCCTACTGCATCCTGTCGATCCCGCTGCTGGTCGAGAACCTCGCGCATTACGACTGGGTGGATCGCGTGCTGGTGGTCGACGCGCCCGAAGCCGTTCGCGTCGAGCGGCTCGTGCGGCGCGACGGTGTCGATGCGAGCCTCGCGACGACGATGATCGCGGCGCAGGCATCGCGCGAGGCCCGCCTGGCGATCGCCGACGACGTGATCGTCAACGACGGGGACGAGGCGGCGCTCGACACCGCGGTGGCGGCGCTAAACCAGCGCTACCGGGATCTCGCGACCCGATCCACCCCACCATCGTAGGAGCGCGCCCTGCGCGCGACATGTTTTGCAGCCGGGCCTGAAAGCTGGCGCGCAACGCTGAGGACAGGGGCGAAAAGATGTCGCGCGCAGGGCGCGCTCCTACGACAGCGACGTGTCAGACCAGCGACGCCGCCGCCAGGCGTTCGGCCACGAAATCGTCCGCCGGCATCGGCTGGCCGATGTGATAGCCCTGCACCAGGTCGCAATCCATCTCGACGAGGCGCAGCAGCGTGGCTTCGTTTTCCACGCCTTCGGCCACGGCCTCCATGCCCATCCGGTGGGCGACGTCCACCATGGCCTGCACCAGGAGCTCCGTGCGGCTGTCGGTGATCATGGCGTCGACGAAGGTGCGGTCGATCTTCAGCTCGGTGGCCGGGAAGTGGCGCAGATACGCGAACGACGCGTAGCCGGTGCCGAAGTCGTCGATCGCGACGCGCACGCCACGGTCGCGCAGGCTGCGCAGCACGCGCACGCTCATGTCGAGATCGGTGAGCAGCGCCGTCTCGGTGATCTCCACGATCACGGCCGTGGGCGGCACGCCCCAGATGTCCATGGCACCGATCATCTGCTCGGCGAAGCCCTGTTCCGCGAAGACGCGCGGCGAAAGGTTGATCGCCACATCGAGCGGACAGCCGCCGCGGTGCAGCGCCGCCGCGTGCCGTAGCGACGCGTTGAGGCTCCAGCGGGTCAGCGGCACGATCAGGTCGCTGCGCTCGGCGAACTGGATGAAATCGGCCGGCGCGACGTGCACCTGCGCGGTCGTGGTCCAGCGCGACAGCGACTCCACGCGCACCATTTCGCCCGAGCGCAAGTCGCGCAGCGGCTGGAAGGCGACGTGGAGGCGGTTGGCCTCGATGTCCTCGCGAAGCTCGCCGTAGAGGATCTCCACCGGCGTGGCATCCGGCTGATACAGCGCGAACGGCTCGCCGATGCGCAGGGCTTCGTCGTGCGCCAGCTCGGCGCGCCGGTAGAGCAACTCGGCGGAGGTGCCGTGCTCCGGATGGACGGCGACACCGACGACAGGTCGTCCGTGCCAGGGACGCTCGCCGCGAAGCAGTGGACTGTCGAAGGCACCGACGATGCGCGTGGCGGCGAGCAGCGCATGCGTGCGGTTGCGCACCGACGGCAACACGACCACGAATGAATCGTCGCCCGCGACGAACACGGTATCGACATGCCGCAGGGCGTCGACGAGCCGGCCCCGGGCGGCGAGCATGATCTCGCTGCCGAAGTCGTAGCCGAAACGCAGCTGCGCCTCGCGGATGCCTTGCAGGCGGACCACGAGCACGGCACGCCAGCTCCTATCGGGGACGACCCGGTCGAGGATGACCTGCACGGCAGGCAGGATGTCGGCGCGTTCACTCATGGAAGGAAATACTCGCTGGGATCGATGCCGTAGCTACCGGGCGGCAGTGTACGCAGGATTTCCCTGCGAACCACGTCCGCCTGGTACATGAGGTCGACGATCAGGAATTCGTCGCGCGGCCCCTTGTCCGTACGCGTCAGGACGGCCACACGCGGCTGCAGGCGGCGGACCTGATTCTGCACCATCACGATCGCGACTTCACCCGTGTTGAGTTCCACCAGCGTTCCGGTGGGATAGACGCCGAGGCACGCCTGGAACTGTTCGACGAGCTCCGCCTGGAACAGACGATCGCGCCCGGCGTAGAGCTCGCGCAGGGCGAGGTGTTGCGACACCGCGGGCCGGTACGGCCGCCGCGACGACATCGCGTGGTATGTGTCGATGATCGCCGCCATGCGCCCCGCGAGCGGGATCGCCGCGCCGGCGAGGCCTTCGGGGTATCCGCTGCCGTCGTAACGCTCGTGGTGCGTCAACAGCATGTCGCGCACGTCCGGATCGTCGACGCCGGAATGGTCGAGGATCGCCACGCCTTCGGTGACGTGCTGCCTTGCGAGTTCCCATTCGTCGTCGTTGAGCGGCCCGGCCC
This sequence comes from Luteibacter sp. 329MFSha, assembly GCF_900111665.1. Classification (NCBI taxonomy): domain Bacteria; kingdom Pseudomonadati; phylum Pseudomonadota; class Gammaproteobacteria; order Lysobacterales; family Rhodanobacteraceae; genus Luteibacter; species Luteibacter sp. 329MFSha. The sequence continues at coordinate 2,016,725 of NZ_FOJE01000001.1, forward strand.
GGTTGAGCATTTCCTCCGGCAGCTGCGCCTTGCCGACATCCATCAGCAACCCGCCGGCGGCGAGGCTGACGATGGCCTCGGGCGCGAAGCCCATGTGCCGGCCGAAGGCCGCGGCGAGCGTGCTGCAGCCCACGGCGTGCTGGTAGGTATAGGTGTCGCGGCGACGCAGGCTCTCCACCCACGAGAAGGCATCGCCGCTGCGCAGGACGCTCGCCACGAGCGGCCGCACGGCCTGCTCGACGGCGCCGGGGTCGATCGGCCTTCCCTCCTGGATGTCGTCGACCAGGCGCTCGGCGAAGCGCGTGACGCCTTCGAAAGCCTCGTGCGCGCGAGGCACCTCGTCGTCGAACGAAGCGGTGTCGGTATAGGTGTGGCTGGGCACCAGCCGCGGATTCACCGGGGCGGGCCCCAGGGCCCCACCCGTGCGGGCGCCCGCGAAGCGCGGCGGCGCGCCGACGACGGTCGACACGGCCGCCGGCGCCACGCGACGATGCAGGTCGACGAAGACGTATTTGCAGAACTTCGCGAGGCGCTCGATGTCGTCGCGGGACGTGATGGGCACGCCCTGCAGCGGAAACGGGGTGTCCGACCACTCGCAATCGAGACGACTGACGTACATGCCGACCTCGAGGTCGGTCACGAACACGCGTCTCTCCACCAGGTCGTACGCCACGCTTCCGCTCCCTCCAGACGAAGATATCTGCCCTTTATCGGCACCCTTTCGCGATCCTGAAGAGACGGACGTGAGGAATACGCGGTGGCCCCGGTCTATTGAGGCGTAACCCTCCAGGAGCTTCCCATGCGCCGCCTCCTTTCGACCCTGTTCGTCGCCCTCGCCGCCTGCTCGTCCGCCGCCGCGCGGGACGAGGGACTCAAACTGCCCGCCCCCACCGTGGACGCCACCCCGGCCGCCGGGGAAGCCACCGCCGTCTTCGCCGGCGGGTGTTTCTGGGGCGTGGAGGGTGTCTTCCAGCACGTTCGCGGCGTGAAGAGCGTCCGCGCGGGCTATTCGGGCGGCGACGCCGCCCACGCGAACTACGACGACGTCAGCGAGGGCGACACCGGGCACGCCGAATCGGTCCGCGTCGTCTACGACCCGGCGCAGGTGACCTATGGCCAGCTGCTCCAGGTCTTCTTCTCCGTGGTGCAGGACCCGACCCAGCTGAACCGCCAGGGGCCCGACACCGGCACCCAGTACCGTTCCGCGATCTTCTACGCCACGCCGGAGCAGAAGAAGGTGGCCGATGCCTACGTCGCCCAGCTCACCGCGGCGAAGAGCTTCCCCGCCCCCATCGTCACCCACGTCACCCCGCTGAAGGCGTTCTATCCGGCCGAGGACTATCACCAGGACTACATGCGCCAGAACCCGGACGACCGCTACATCGTGATCAACGACCTGCCCAAGGTGCTGGCGCTACAGCGCATCTACCCGGAGCGCTACGTCCCGGGCTGGGCGAACGGCCGCTGATCGCCGGCCTTCGCAGGAGCGCGCCCTGCGCGCGACATGTTCTGAGGCCACGCACCGGAGCTGGCGCGCAGACCTTGGGAACCGAGGCGAAAAGATGTCGCGCGCAGGGCGCGCTCCTACGACATGGGCGTCAGCATCGCCAGGTCGAGGCCCTGCTCGCGGGCGCAGGCGATCGTGATCAACGACCTGCCCAAGGTGCTGGCGCTACAGCGAATCTACCCGGAGCGCTACGTGCCGGGCTGGGCGAACGGCCGCTGATCGCCGGCCTTCGCAGGAGCGCGCCCTGCGCGCGACATGTTCTGAGGCCACGCACCGGAGCTGGCGCGCAGACCTTGGGAACCGAGGCGAAAAGATGTCGCGCGCAGGGCGCGCTCCTACGACATGGACGTCAATATCGGCAGGTCGAGGCCCTGCTCGCGTGATCAACGACCTGCCCAAGGTGCTGGCGCTACAGCGGATCTACCCGGAGCGCTACGTGCCGGGCTGGGCGAACGGCCGCTGATCGCCGGCCTTCGCAGGAGCGCGCCCTGCGCGCGACATGTTCTGGGGCCACGCCGCGGAGCTGGCGCGCAGACCTTGGGAACCGAGGCGAAAAGATGTCGCGCGCAGTGCGCGCTCCTACGACATGGGCGTCAGCATCGGCAGGTCGAGGCCCTGCTCGCGGGCGCAGGCGATCGCTTCGGGGTAGCCGGCGTCCGCGTGCCGCATGACACCCGTGCCCGGATCGTTCCACAGTACGCGGGCGATCCGGCGGTCGGCCTCCTCGGTGCCGTCGCAGACGATCACCACGCCGCTGTGCTGGCTGTATCCCATGCCGACGCCACCGCCGTGGTGCAGGCTGACCCAGGTCGCACCGCCCGCGACGTTGAGCATCGCGTTGAGCAGCGGCCAGTCGCTGACGGCGTCGCTGCCGTCGCGCATCGCCTCGGTCTCGCGGTTCGGGCTGGCGACGGAACCGGAATCCAGGTGGTCGCGGCCGATCACCACCGGGGCCTTGAGTTCGCCGTTGCGGACCATTTCGTTGAACGCCAGGCCCAGGCGGTGGCGCTCGCCGAGGCCGACCCAGCAGATGCGCGCTGGCAGTCCCTGGAAGCTGATGCGCTCACGCGCCATGTCGAGCCAGCGGTGCAGGTGCGGATCGTCGGGGATCAGCTCCTTCACCTTCGCGTCGGTCTTGTAGATGTCCTCGGGATCGCCCGATAGCGCCACCCAGCGGAACGGGCCGACGCCGCGGCAGAACAGCGGCCGCACGAACGCCGGCACGAAGCCCGGGAACGCGAAGGCCTCCGTGAGGCCCTCGTCCTTCGCCATCTGGCGGATGTTGTTGCCGTAGTCGAAGGTCGGCACGCCCATCGCGTGGAACGCGAGCATCGCTTCGACGTGGCGCCGCATCGATGCCTTCGCGGCGCGCGAGGTGCCCGCCGGATCGCTCTTGCGCCGCTCGAACCATTCCTCGACCGTCCATCCCGACGGCAGGTACCCGTTGACCGGGTCGTGCGCGCTGGTCTGGTCGGTGACGGCGTCGGGCCGCACCCCGCGCTTCACGAGCTCCGGCAGGACATCGGCGGCGTTGCCGAGCAGCGCCACCGAGACGGCGCGCCCCTCCTTCGCATAGCGGTCCAGGCGGGCCAGCGCATCGTCGAGGTCCGTCGCCTGTTCGTCGACGTAACGCGTCTTCAGGCGGAAATCGATGCGGCTCTGCTGGCATTCGATCGTCAGCGACGATGCGCCCGCCAGGCTGGCGGCGAGCGGCTGCGCGCCGCCCATCCCGCCGAGGCCCGCCGTGAGAATCCAGCGACCGGCGAGGCTGCCGCCGTAATGCTGGCGACCCATCTCGACGAAGGTCTCGTACGTGCCCTGCACGATGCCCTGCGAACCGATGTAGATCCACGAGCCGGCCGTCATCTGGCCGTACATCATGAGGCCCTTGCGATCGAGTTCGTTGAAGTGTTCCCAGTTCGCCCAGGCGGGCACGAGATTGGAATTGGCGATCAGCACGCGCGGTGCGTCCGGATGCGACGGGAACACGCCGACCGGCTTGCCGGACTGGACGAGAAGGGTCTGGTCGTCGCGCAGCTCGCGCAGGCTGCGCAGGATGGCGTCGAAACATTCCCAGTTGCGCGCGGCTCGGCCGATGCCGCCGTAGACCACCAGCTCGGCCGGATTCTCGGCCACCTCAGGATCGAGGTTGTTCTGCAGCATGCGGAACGGCGCCTCGGTCAGCCAGCTGCGGCAGGTCAGCTCGCTGCCGCGCGGGGCGCGCACGATGCGGGTGGTGTCGATGCGCGTGACTGCGGCCATCGGTGGAACTCCGTCGATGCAGGAATCCCCGATTATGGTCCCGCGCCGCGACGCGTCGCCAGACGCGTCGCAGCAACGGCGGTCAGCGTCCCGCCGACGATCCCCGAGCCGGCGCGGGCTCGACCCGGCGCGTCTGGGTAGCGGGCTCGTTGGCCGGCAGCGACTGGTAGCGTTTCACCGCGTCCTCCTGGCGCGCCCGATAGAGCTGCTGCTGGCTGCGATCGGCAGCGTCCAGCTGGTTCTGCAGCGCCGGGTTGGTCGTGTTCGCCCGCTGGCGATCGAGGTTGCCCTGGCGCAGCTGCTCGCGGACGGCGTTCTGGTTCTGCTGGTTCTGCAACTGCTGCCGGTCGACCTGGCGCTGCCACTGCTGGGAAGGGCTCGGCGTGGTGACGATCACGGGGCGCGGCGGGGGCGGCGCGGCCGGTTTCGGCGGCGGGGTCTGCGCGAGCGCCAGCAGGGGACACAGGGTCGTCAAAGTCATCAGCAGGAAGTTGCGTGATGAATTGGTCATGGGACTCGTCCATCATGGGAGGGATTGCCTTTAGACCAGAGCCTACGTTCCCCGTCATGAATGCCATGTTGTTCCGCCGTGTCGCGGCCCTCGCGCTGCTCGCGGCCCTTGCCGGATGCGCCACCCGTCCCGCCGCCCGGCCCGCCACGCCCCACCACGCCGCCCTGCTCGTTTCCATCGACGCCTTCCGCGCCAACTACATCGAGCGGGGCCTCACGCCGAACCTGGTGGCGCTGGCACGCGATGGCGCGACCACCCCGTACATGCTGCCGTCGTTCCCCTCGCTGACCTTTCCCAACCACTACACGCTGGTGACGGGCCGCGTGCCCGACCGCAACGGCATCGTCAACAACACGATGCGCGATCCCGCCCTGGGCAGGTTCAGCCTGTCGAACCACGCGGCGACGAGCGACGGGCGCTGGTGGGCGCAGGCGGAACCCATCTGGGTGACCGCCCAGAAGCAGGGCCTGCGGACGGCGACGATGTTCTGGCCCGGCACCGAGGCCGAGATCCACGGCATGCGGCCGGACCACTGGATCCCGTTCGACGATTCGCTCTCGTCGCGCCAGCGCGTCGACAGGCTCATGGCGTGGATCGACGAACCCGGGGCGAAGCCGTCGTTCGACACACTGTACTTCGACGCCGTGGACCACGCGGGCCACGAGTTCGGCCCCGACTCCCCGCAGGTGGACGCAGCGCTCAGGGAGGTCGACGACGCCATCGGCTATCTGATGGCCGCCCTGCGTCGGCGCGGCCTGTACGACAGCACCGACCTGGTGATCGTCTCCGACCACGGCATGGCCGACGTGCCGCGCGGCAACATCGTGTTCGCGGACGACGAGACCGATCTCGCATCGCTCACCGCGGTGTCGTGGGGCGTCATGGCCACGTTCAATCCGAAGCCGGGCGTGGACGCCACGCACGCGATCGCGCGCCTGCTCGGGCCGCATGCCCACATGCGCTGCTACCGCAAGGAAGACCTGCCGCCGCGCCTCGATTACGGCCACAACGCCCGCGTCCCCGCCTACCTCTGCCTCGCCGACACGGGCTGGGCGATCACCAGCCGGCAGACGCTCGCGGAACGCACCTCGCCGATGTCGCGCGGCGAACACGGTTACGACAACCTCGATCCTTCCATGCGCGCCCTGTTCATCGGCCATGGTCCCGGCTTCGCGCGCGGCGTGACCATAGCGCCGTTCCCCAACGTCGACATCTACCCGTTGCTGGCGCACCTGCTGGGGATCGCGCCCCTGCCGAACGACGGGCACCTCGATGCCGTGAAGGGCGCCCTGGCACCGGAGCGGCCCGGCGCGTCGCCGGCCGGCCAATTCCCGTAGAATCGGGCCCATGCGCCAGATCTATACATCGCCACGCCAGGACAACATCGACCGTATCGTCGCCCTGCTCACCGAGCACGAGATCGAGACGTCGGTGACCAACCGGTCGAGCTGGAATCGCCCGACCTACCAGCGCTTCAGCTATTCGCAGCGTAGCGACGATCGCAGCAGCTGGCCGCAGGTCTGGGTCAAGAGCGCCGACGATTTCCCGAAGGCGCGCTCGCTGCTCAAGGACATCGGCATCGAGCCGGTGGTGCGCTACCAGGAAGAACTGCAGATGCACCGCCAGCCGGATCGCCGGCCGCCGGCGCAGCGCACGGCGTCCCGCATCCGCCTGATGGTGCTGGCGATCGTCGCCGGCGTCATGCTCGTGGTCGTCCTGAAGGCCACCCAGGTCCTCTGAGTGGACGGCGCGGGGGAAGGCACGCCTGCCCACGTCATGTTGCGCGAAGCGACGCGCGATGCGCACGAGGCCGCCGAGGCCTCGGCCGGCATGCGCCGGCTGCTCGCGGGAGACCTCGACGAAGCCGGCTACCGGGAGTTGCTGGCGGCTCAGCTGACGTTGTTCGGCGAGTGGGAGGCCGAACGGAGGGAGTGGCTTCGCCACGTCGCTCCCCGCTGGGACTACGCATCCCGCGCCAACGCGCTCGAAGGGGACCTTGCCGCCGAACCCGTCGCCGATACGATCGGCTCCCACCCCTCCGGTAGCGATGCGCCCGGCCGTGCGGGCGGCACGCTGGACAGCGCCGAGGCCTGGGGCGAGCTGTATGTGATCGAGGGGTCCGCGTTGGGCGGCCGGCTGATCGTGAAGATGCTCCGCGAGCGCTTTCCTCACCTGCGCCATCGCTTCTACGCCATCGGCGAGCGGACCGCCCCCTGGCGCCGGTTCCAGGCCGTCCTGGATGGTGAACTGATAGGCGAAGAAGCCCACCGGGCCGCCCTGAACGGCGCGCTGGCCATGTTCGCGCGCTTTCAACGAACGTTACAGGACCATGCCGCGCATGTCTGAACTCCCCGACCTCACCCTCTGCGACCGCGAGCCGATCCACATCCCCGGCTCGATCCAGCCCCATGGCGTGCTGCTGGTGGTCGATGCGTCGACGGGGACGATCCTCCAGGCCAGCGAGAACATCGCCGACATCCTGGGCGTCGACGTGGAAGCGGCCCTGGATGCGCCGCTGCACGAGGTGCTGACGCTGCCGCCCGACCTCTTCGAGGACGACGAGCGCCCCGCGCACAGCGCCTGGGTGCCCGCGGGCTTCCCGCAGACGAAGAGGACCGGCACCTGGCATGCGGCGGTGCACGCGTACGCGGATCGCTGGATGATCGAGATCGAGCCGCGCGAAGGTTACTTCGAGGACGACCCGATCCGCGTGGCCTACGACCTCGCGCACAAGCTGGAGAACGACGCGTCCGTCGAACGCGCCGCGGCGCGGGTCGCGCGGACGGTCCGCACCTTGCTCGGATACGACCGCGTCATGGTCTACCGCTTCGACCACGACTGGCACGGCGAAGTCGTCGCCGAGGCGCGCCGCGACGATCTCGAGGCGTACCTCGGCCTGCACTACCCCTCCACCGACATCCCGGCGCAGGCGCGCGCGCTCTACCTGCGTAACCGCGTCCGCCAGATCAGCGACTGCGGCTACGTGCCGGCGTACATCCTGCCCGCGTACGATCCGCAGACGGCGCAGCCCACCGACCTCAGCGACGTGTCGCTGCGCAGCGTCTCGCCCGTGCACCTGGAATATCTGGGGAACATGGGCGTCACCGGCACGCTGGTGGCATCCATCGTCACGAACGGCCGGCTGTGGGGCCTGATTTCCTGCCACCACTATTCGCCCTTCTTCGCCGACCACCAGATGCGCGAGGTGGCCGACGCGATCGCCCGTTCGTTCGCGGCGCGCGTCTCGGCGATCGAGGAACTGGCGAAGATCGAAGTCGAGAGCACGCTGCTCACCGTGCGCGAAAAGCTGATCACGGCGTTCAACGAGAGCGAGCGGATCGATCCCGACCTGCTCGCCTCGCTCGCCCCGGAACTCCTCGAGGTCGTCGACGCCGACGGCGTCGCGATTTACGCGGGCGATCGCGTCATGCGCCATGGGCAACTGCCCGACGAGGCCACCCTGCTCGAAATCCGCGACATCGTCGCCGCCCATGGCGCGGCCGGCTCCCCCGACGGCATCGCCGGCGTGCTGCATACGGACGCGATCGGCGCATGGCACCCGGCGCTGGCGGCGCACGGGGTCACCGAGCTCGCGGCGGGCGTCATCTTCATGCCCCTGCAGGCCGACTCGCATAACGCGGTGATGTGGACGCGCAGCGAGCAGGTGCGCCAGGTGCGCTGGGGCGGCAACCCGTCGCTGGCGAAGCTCGAGACGATCCCCGGCGCCCGCCTGTCGCCGCGGCAGAGTTTCGAGGCCTGGCAGGAAACCGTCCGCGGCCGCTCGCGGCCCTGGTCGCGGTTGCATCTGGAATCGGCGCGCAGCCTTCGCGTGCTCATCGAGATGATGGAGCGCAAGCATTACCAGCAGAACTTCGCGCTGATGCGCGCGTCGCTCGCCCGCCTGCCGGAGCCCATCGCCATCGCGGAAGCGACCGAGGCGCGATGGCAGGATTGCCCCATCGTCTTCGTCAACGACGCGTTCGTCCGCGCGACCGGCCGTGACGCGCGGTCCGTCGCGGGGCTGCCGATCTCGGCGTTGCTCCCGGCGGCGGCCTCGCTGCCCGCCACGCCGGGCGTCTCCCACCGGGTTCGCCTGCAGACGAACGATGGCGCGGGCGTGGACGGCAGGCTTGAGCTGGAGGCCGTGACCGACGCCGGCGGCGCAACGACGCACTGGATGGTCGTCCACCACGCGGGCGGCTGAGCGCGCGACGAACACCCCGCGGTGACGCGGCGCGCGCCATCGGGCTATAACATCGGACCATGACCGATCGCGTCCGCCTGTTCCAGACCCTGCCGCACACGTGTGGCTATTTCGCCGAGCGGACGGCGCAGAATCTCGTGGTGGATCCAGGCGCGCCGCATCTCGACCGCCTCTACGCGCCGGCGCTCGCCAAGGGCTTCCGTCGCGCCGGCGGCCACCTGTACCTGCCCCAGTGCGCCGCCTGCCAGGCGTGCGTGCCCTGCCGCATCGACGCCGCGGCGTTCGCGCCGGACCGCTCCCAGCGGCGCTGCCTCACGCGCAACGCGGATGTGACGGTCAGCGAAGAACTGCCGGGGTTCACGCACGAACGGCACGCGCTGTATCGCCGCTACCTTAAGGCGCGGCACAGCGGGGGCGGCATGGACGCCGCGGACGCGGACGACTTCCAGCGCTTCCTCGCCGCGCCATGGAGCCCGACGCTGTTCCTCGAATTCCGCAAGGCGGACCGGTTGCTTGGCGTAGCGGTCACCGACGTCACGCTCGCCGGCCTGTCGGCCGTCTATACGTTCTTCGATCCGGACGAGGAGGCCCGCAGTCTCGGCACGTTCGGCATCCTCCAGCAGGTGGATCTCGCCCGACGCCGCGGCATTCCGTACGTGTACCTCGGCTTCTGGATCGCGGGGCACCCGAAGATGGACTACAAGCGGCGTTTCCGGCCGCTCGAAATTCGCAAGCACGACCGCTGGATCGCGATGCCCTGAGCATCGACGAACCTCGGCGGTGGAAGCGGACCTGGCCGCGACCCCGGGCTGTGGGAGCGGACCTGGCCGCGACAGCTCTTCGCCAGGAGCAGCAGGGCCTGCGGCTCTTCGCGAAAAGCCGTCGCGGCCAGGTCCGCTCCTACAGAGCGGTCGCGGCCAGATCCGCTCCCAGAGCTATCTGCGCGCCCACGCCGCGATATGCGCGTGCAACGCCTCGACACCGTCGAACAACGCCGCCGGACCGGGCTGGAGAATGATGGGCGACTTGATCTCGTGCAGCTCGCCGTCGCGCACGGCGGGCACGTCCGCCCAACCCTGGCGCGACGCCACCCGGTCGGGCCGGAAGCGCTTGCCGCACCACGAACCGAACACGATGTCCGGTGCGCGCCGCACCACCTCGAGCGGATCGGCGACGATCCGCTGCTTCGCCAGTGGTTCTTCGAGGAGTTCGGGAAACACGTCGTCGCCGCCGGCGATGCGGACGAGCTCGCCGACCCAGCGGATGCCGGTGATCAGCGGATCGTCCCATTCCTCGAAGTAGACGCGCGGCCGCTTCGGCAGCAAGGCGGCCTGCGCCGCGATGCGGTCGAGGTTGGCCCGTGCGCGATCGGCGAGCGCGGCGGCTTTCTCGCCCGCTCCCACCATCGCGCCGAGGCGCCGGATGTACTCGAGGATGCCGTCGACGCTGCGATGATTGCTGATCCAGACCTCGACGCCCGCGCGGATCAGTTCGCGCGCGATGTCCGCCTGGATGTCCGAGAAGCCGATCGCCAGATCGGGCTTCAGGTCGAGGATCTGGTCGATCTTCGCGCTCGTGAACGCGGAGACTTTCGGCTTCTCCTTGCGCGCCCGCGGTGGCCGCACGGTGAACCCGGAAATGCCGACGATGCGATGCTCCTCGCCGATCGCATAGAGGACTTCGGTCGGTTCTTCGGTGAGGCAGACGATCCGCCGCGGATACGCGTCGCCCATCAGTGGCCCGACACGGTGACGGTGATCCTGCGCTGGTGCGCTTCGTGGCGGTGTTCGTAGAGGAACACGCCCTGCCAGGTGCCGAGCAGCGGCTTGCCGCCATGCACGGGAATCGACAGCGACACGCCGGTGAGCACGGAGCGCACATGGGCCGGCATGTCGTCGGGGCCTTCGTCGCGATGCCGGAACAGCGGGTCGCCGTCGGGCACCAGTCGCGCGAAGAAGCGTTCGAGGTCGGCCACGACGGTGGGATCGGCGTTCTCGCCGATCAGCAGCGACGCGCTCGTGTGCTGCACGAAGACATGCACGATGCCGGTGCCGACGCTGCTCGCCGCGACCGCGTCCGCGATGCGGTCGCTGATCTCGCTGAGCGAGCGTCCGCGCGTGTGCACGGTGAACGTCGACTGCGCGATGTGCTGGACGGGTTGAGCGCGGCTCATCGAGGGCTCCGGTCAGGGGTACAGGAGGTGGTTCGTCCAGTGTGTACCCGCCTGGGCGTGCACGACGCGTTCGTGGAGGCGGAACGTCGCGCCGTACCAGAACTCCACGCGATCCGGTTCCACCAGAAAACCGCCCCAGTGCGGCGGGCGTGGCACGTCGCGGCCGGCGAATTCGGCCTCGTACCGGGCGACGCGGTCGTCGAACGTCTGCCGGTCGGGCAGCTCCTGGCTCTGCAGCGAGGCCCACGCACCGATCTGGCTCCCGCGCGGACGGCTCGCGAAATAGGCGTCGGACTCGGCCTCGCTCGTCTTCGTGGCGCGGCCTTCGAAGCGCACCTGGATGCCTTCGCGGATCTGTTTCCAGTGGAAGCACAGCGCGACCTGCGCGTGCTCGGCGATCTCGCCCGCCTTGGCGCTACCGTAGTTGGTGAAGAAGCGCAGGCCGCGCTCGTCGATGGCCTTGAGCAGCACGATGCGCGAATGCACGCGACCGTCGTTGCTCGCGGTGGCGAGGTTCATCGCGGTGGGCTCGCGGTCGCCGCTGGCCTTCGCCTCGTCGAGCAGGCCGCGGAAGGTGTCGAGGATCTCAGGGGTAAGCATGACGATGGACTATGCTGTCGGCCATGGAATCGTCCGATGCTAGCACGCTGGCCGCCACGGTCCTCGGGCGTTTCGCCGCGGACGTCGCGCAGGCGACGGCGCCCTTCGTGCTCGGGATTTCCGGGCTGCAGGGCAGCGGCAAGAGCCACCTTGGCGCCGGTCTCGTGGCGGCCGCGCGCGAGCGCGGCTGGGGCGCCGTCACGCTGTCCCTCGACGATGTCTACCTGACCCGCGCGGAGCGCGAAGCGCTCGCGGCGACGGTGCACCCCCTCCTCCGCACACGCGGCGTGCCAGGCACGCACGACCTGGCGCTGCTCGCCTCCACGCTCGACGCGCTGGCGCAGGCATCCGCGGAAAATCCCGTGGCCATCCCGCGTTTCGACAAGGGCCGCGACGACCGCCATGAAGCGGCCCTGTGGCCGGCGGTCGGCGAGGTGCCGAAGCTGGTCGTCCTCGAAGGCTGGTGCCTGGGGGTGGAACCGGCGGGCGAGCAGGCGCTGGTCAAGCCGGTGAACGCGCTCGAGCGCGAGGAGGATCCCGACGGAACGTGGCGGCGCTGGGCCGACGCGCGTCTCGCCGGGTACGCGCCGCTGTGGGAACGGCTCGACGCGCTCGTCGTGCTGCAGGCGCCATCGTGGGACGTGGTCGCGTCGTGGCGCGACGAGGCCGAGCGGCCGCTGCGCGAGCGCGGCGATCCGCATGCGATGGATGCGGCCGCGCTGGCGAGGTTCCTGCAGCATTACGAGCGGATCAGCCGGCGGGCGCTGGCGACGCTGGCGTCGAAGGCCGATCTGATCGTCCGGCTCGATGAGCGGCGGCGCGTCCTGTCGATCTGATCGGCGATCCCGCCGGCCGAAACACGGTTACCGAAGGGTGGGAGCCGATCGTATCGGCGATCGGAGCAACGCGGCGTAGCCGTCCCGTGCATCGGGCCACGCGCAGCGGAAGCCCGCGGCGCGCAGACGCGCGTTCGACAGCCGCTTGTTGCCGATCCCCGCCGGGCCGGGCCCCTCGGGCGGGATCGGCGCGTCCAGCAGGCCGGCGATGTGGTCGTACAGCACGTCGATCGGCAGCGGTGTGTCGTCGACGCCGAGATATAGCGGCGCGGGTTCGGGCACGTCGAGCAGGAAGGCCAGCGCCGCCGCGGCATCGTCCACGTGGATGCGGTTGGCGTAGACGCCCTGCCCGCGCGGCACGACGGCCTTGCCTTCGCGCAGCCGCTCGAACAGCTGCGTTCGACCCGGGCCATAGAGCCCGGCGAGCCGCACGACTATGCCGCCGATGGCCTGCGCGGCAAGCCACCGCTCGGCCTCGATCAGCACGCGTCCGTTGAAGCCCGGCGGGGCCGGTGCCGTGTCCTCGTCGACCCAGCCGCCCGCGTGTTCGCCGTACACGGCCGACGACGAGACGAAGAGCGTCCGCTTCGGTGGCTCGGGCAGCGCTTCGACCAGATGGCGCAGGCCGTCGACGTAGATCGCGCGGTATGCCGCCTCGTCGCGGGCGTCCGGTGCGGCGGCGAAGACCAGCGCGTCGACCCGTGGCATACCCGTCAACGTCGCCGGCCGCGTGAGGTCGCCACGCAGCCAGTGGATGCCGCCGCCCGACGCGTCGCCACGGCGCAGCGCGAACACGCGCCGGCCCTGCTCGGCGAGACGCGCGGCCAGCCGGCCGCCGACGTCGCCGGCCCCGGCGACGAGCACCGTTTCGTATCCCTGCTCATGGCTTGTTGCTAGCATCGGAGCGATGAATCCTTCGCCCAACCTGTTCCTGGTCGGCCCCACGGGCGCCGGCAAGACCACGATCGGACAGCGCCTCGCGGCGCATTACGGCCTGCCGTTCATCGACCTCGACGTCGAGATCGAGGCACGCTGTGGCATGACGATCGCCGACATCTTCGAACGCGAAGGCGAGGCGGGCTTCCGCGCGCGCGAATGCGCGCACCTGGGCGAGTTTAGTCTCCGCGACGGCATCGTGCTCGCCACGGGCGCCGGCGCCGTCCTCGATCCCGCGAACCGCGAAACGCTCATGGCGCGCGGCACGGTGCTGATGCTCGGCGTCGACGTGGACGAGCAGCTCGACCGCCTGCGGCACGACACCGCCCGGCCGATGATCGCCGGCGACGATCGTCGCGGCCGGCTGGAAAGCCTCGCCGGCCATCGCAATCATCTGTATGAAGAGATCGCGGACCTGATCTTCCGCGGTCGCCACGAATCGGTGGACGAGGCCGCGCCGCGCGCCATCGCCCTGCTGGAACGCCACTGGAAACGCCATTGATGGAAACGCACCTGACGGAGACGGTCGAGGTCGACCTCGCCGGCCGCAGCTACCACGTCTGGATCGGCCCGGGCCTCATCGAGGACAGCGCGCGCTGGCGCGCGGCGATCCGCGGCAGGCACGTGCTGGTCGTGAGCAACACCACGGTCGCCCCGCTCTACCTCGACGCGCTCGCGAAGGGCCTCGACGGCCTGCGCTGGTCGTCGTTCCTCATCGAGGACGGCGAAACGCACAAGACGTTCGCCAACGTCGGGCGCGTGCTCGAAGCGCTCGGCGCCCTGGGCGCCACGCGCGACGCGTGCGTGATCGCGCTCGGCGGCGGCGTGGTCGGCGACCTCGCCGGCTTCGCGGCGGCGTGCTGGATGCGCGGCATCGACTTCATCCAGATGCCGACCACGCTGCTGTCGATGGTCGATTCCTCGGTCGGCGGCAAGACGGGCGTGAACCTTCCCGCCGGAAAGAACCTCGCCGGCGCCTTCCATCAGCCGCGTGCCGTCGTCGCCGACATCGACACGTTGCGAACGCTGCCGAAGCGCGAATACCGCGCGGGCATGGCGGAAATCGTCAAGGGCGCCGCGATCGGCGATCCGGCGTTCTTCGCCTGGCTCGAAGCGCACGCGGACGCCCTCGCGGCGCGCGAGCAGTCGGTGCTGATCGAGGCTATCGCGCGCAAGTGCCGCTACAAGGCCGGCGTGGTGGCGCGCGACGAGACGGAGCAAGGCGAGCGCGCGCTACTGAACCTCGGTCACACCTTCGGGCATGCGCTGGAAACCGCCGGCAACTACAGCGAGATCCTGCACGGCGAAGGCGTCGCGATCGGCATGGTGCTGGCGGCGCGTCTTTCCGAGCGTCTGGGCATGTCCGATGCCACCGACACCGCGCGTCTGGTCGCATTGCTGACACGCCTCGGCCTGCCCACGGAGCCGTCGCGCGTCCACGCGGCCAGTCGCATCGTCGAGCTGATGCGCCTCGACAAGAAGAACACCGCGGGCACGCTGCGCCTCATTCTGTGGCGTGGCATCGGGCGCGCCGAGATCGTCTCCGGCGTGGCCGAGGACGACGTGCTGGGCGTCCTTCCCTGAGCGCTGCGCCGGCCAGCGCCGTCGCTCGCTGACAAAACCCCCTACAATGGCCGGCCCTGCGTCTGCCCCGGATCGCTCGATGCGGATCTACCTGCAAACCATGCCCGAAGCGGGCGCCGAAGCGCCCCGCTACGTCCAGATCACGCTCGAACAGGATCTCCTGGGCGGCTGGACCCTGTACCGCGAGAGCGGCGTGCAGGGCGGCAAGGCGATGCTCAAGCGCGAGGTCTACGTCGACCGCGACGCCGCGATGGCCGCATTCGCCAAGGCGCGCGACGCGCAGATCAAGAAAGGTTTCAAAGTGATGTTCAGCCAGGGACAGGAGTCGGCGCATGGCCGCTGAGCTCCGCAACGACCGCTTCCTCCGTGCCCTGCGCCGCGAACCCACCGACACCACGCCCATCTGGGTGATGCGCCAGGCCGGGCGTTACCTGCCGGAATACCGCGCCACGCGCGCGAAGGCCGGCAGCTTCATGGGCCTGGCCACGAATCCGGAGTTCGCCTGCGAGGTCACGCTGCAGCCGCTCGACCGGTTCGAGCTCGACGCCGCGATCCTGTTCTCGGACATCCTCACCATTCCCGACGCGATGGGGCTCGGCCTGTCGTTCGAAGCCGGCGAAGGCCCGAGATTCGCGCGCCCGCTACGCGACGCCGCCGCGATCCACGCGCTCGCCGTGCCCGACATGGACGGCGAGCTGCGTTACGTGATGGACGCCGTCCGCCTGATCCGCAAGGAACTGGATGGTCGCGTGCCGCTGATCGGATTTTCCGGCAGTCCGTGGACGCTCGCCTGTTACATGGTGGAAGGCGAAGGCTCGCGCGATTTCGCGCGGGTGAAGGCGCTGGCATGGAACGAGCCCGCGCTCGCGCATCGCCTGCTCGACACCGTCGCCCGCTCGGTCGCGGCCTATCTCGTCGCGCAGGCGCGTGCGGGCGCGCAGGCGCTGATGGTGTTCGACACGTGGGGCGGTCTGCTCGGCCCGGGCCCGTTCCGTGAGTTTTCGCTGCGCTACATGGCGCAGGTGGTCGACGCGTTGAAGGCCGACCCGGCCAGCCGCGATCTTCCGGTCATCCTGTTTTCGAAGGGTGCGGGTGGCCAGCTGGAAGCCATGGCCGACACCGGTTGCACCGCGTTGGGCGTCGACTGGACGCTGGACATCGGCGAAGCGCGCCGCCGCGTCGGCGAGCGCGTGGCGCTGCAGGGCAACCTCGATCCGAGCGTGCTGCGCGCGTCGGCGTCGGTGGTGGAGCGCGAGGCGCGCGCCGTCCTCGACGCGTTCGGCAACCACCCGGGGCATGTGTTCAACCTCGGGCATGGCATCACGCCGGAAGTCGATCCGGAGAATGTGAGGGTGCTGGTCGATACCGTGCATGCGCACGGGCGGGCGATTCGAGCCGGGTAACGCGACGGCGTCATCCGCCCTGTGCCCGCTGACGCGGGATCGCCGATGCGATCGGCTCCCACCCCTTCGGTAGCGACGGACCGCATCCATCGCCCTGGGCCCGCTGGCGCGGGATCGCCGATGCGATCGGCTCCCACCCCTTCGGTAGCGACGGACCGCATCCATCGCCCTGGGCCCGCTGGCGCGGGATCGCCGATGCGATCGGCTCCCACCCCTTCGGTAGCGCCGCCGTGATCGGCCCCGTTCCCTACCGAAGGGTGGGAGCCGATCGCATCGGCGATTCACGCGCTCAGAAGCGGTTGGGACCTGCGATGTGGCACTTGGCGAGTTCACCGCGCGCGGCGGTAGCGCCCGCGTTGTCGTCGGCCTGAAGGCGCATCTCGACGATGGTCTGCCAGTTGCGCGCGCACAGGCTGCCCGACTTCGGGCCCATCTCGAACGACTGCTTCGCGAGCTTCTCGGCCGCCGGGTAATCCTGGCGGCGGATCGCGTTTTCCGCGCGATCCTGGATGAGTTCCGGCGCCTCGGGCGCCAGCTTCAGCGCCTGCTGCAGCTTCGCGTCCGCCTCGTCGTACTTGCCGGCGCGGTCGTCGGCCTGCGCCGCCTGGGCCAGGCCCTGGACGCCCGGATCGCGCAGCGGCGCGACCTCGATGGCCGACTTTTCGCGCTCACCCGCCGCGCGTACCTGCGCGACGATGTCGTAGGTGGGCTTGGTGGGGCGCGTCGCCTGCGGCGGGGCGGGCTGGCTGCAGGCGGCGACGAGCGTGACGGTGGCGATGGCGCAGAAACGAAGGCGATGCATGGGTCAATCCACAGGATTACTGGGTGCGGCCGGCGCGGAGGGCTCGGCTTCGCCGCCGAACATACCCTTGAATCGCTGCCAGAAACAGCCCTCCTCCGCTTCGGGCACGTAACCCGCCACGAACGGGAACGGACGGGCGCCCTCGCACGAGGGATCCGTGCGCTTGCCGCTCTGCGGGTTCACATAAGCCATTTCGAGGCCCTCGCCCGGCGTCGCCGCCAGCGGGCGTGTCGGCAGCTTGCGGAAGAGCTCCTGCCATACGCGCATGCTGCCCGTGGCGCCGTAAAGGCCGGTCGGCTTGTTGTCGTCGCGGCCCATCCAGACGATCGCCAGACGATCGGAGGTGAAACCGGCGAACCAGCTGTCGCGCTGGCTGTCGCTGGTGCCGGTCTTGCCCGCCGCGTGCAGCCACGAGAGCCCCGAGTTGCCGATCGCCGCGGCGGTGCCGCTGTTGACGACCTGCTGCATCGCCCACGTCGTTAGGCGCGCGGCGGTCTGGTACTCGCCCTCGCCACCCTTCACCTCGTAGCGCTTGATCGCCTGGCCCTTGTTGTCCATGACGCCGCGCACGGCGACCAGCGGCAGCGCGTGGCCGTCGGCAGCGATGTACTCGTAGAGTTGCGCGACCTGCAGCGGCGAGAGGTCGACGGCGCCCAGCAGCAGCGACGGGCTGGGATTCACGCCCTCGAGACCGAACGATTCGAGGAAGCCCTTGATGCGCGGGACGCCGACCTGCAGGCCGAGGTTCACCGTGGCGAGGTTCCACGAATGGACGAGCGCGTCGAGCATCGGCACCTGCCCATGGATCTCGCGGTCGTCGTTCTGCGGCGTCCACGGCTTGCCGTCGGGCTGGCGCATGTTGATCGGCGAATCGTCGACGATGGAGGCGAGCGACCACTTCGCCGGCTGCGCGAGCGCGACGAGGTACACCAGCGGCTTGACCAGCGAACCGATCGGGCGACGCGCGTCGAGCGCGCGGTTGAAGCCCTGATCGCCCGGGTCGCGCGATCCGACGACGGCGAGCACGCTGCCGTTGGTCGTGTCGGTGACCACGGCGGCGGCCTGCGCGGCGGCACCGCGCTTGCCCAGCCCCTTCATCGTCGTGACGATCGCCTGCTCGGTGTAGAGCTGCGCCGCGGGGTCCAGCGTGGTGAAGATCGACAGGCTGCCGTCGCGCAGCGCGGCCTCGTCGAAGTCGGCCGTGATCTGCGAGCGGACCAGCTGCATGAACGCAGGGAAACGGTTGTGCGGCAGCTGCGCGTTCGCGGCGATGCCGAGCGGCGAGGCCTGCGCCGCCTTCGTCTGCGCGTCGTCCAGCAGGCCCGTGTCGTGGAACTGCTGGAGCACGAGGTTGCGGCGGGCCAGCGCGCGATCGGGGTAACGGCGCGGATCGTAGTAGCTGGGTCCCTTCACCAGGCCGACCAGCAGGGCGATCTCCTGCGGACGGAGGTCTTCGAGGCGGCGGCCGAAGAAGAACTCGCCGCCGGCGGCGAAGCCGTGCACCGCCTGGTTGCCCTGCTGACCGAGGAAGACCTCGTTGACGTACGCCTCGAGGATGCGGCCCTTGGAGTAATGCACCTCCATCAGGATCGACAGGATCGCCTCGTTCACCTTGCGCAGCATGTTCTGGCTGCGGTCGAGGAAGAGGTTGCGCACCAGCTGCTGCGTGAGCGTGGAACCACCCTGCACCGTGTGTCCGGCGCGGATGTTGGCGAACGACGCGCGCAGGATCGCCGAGAAATCGAGGCCGATGTGGCTCTTGAAGTCGCGATCCTCCACCGCCTGCAGGCCCTGCACGAGGAGCGGCGGAACGTTCTCGAGGCGAACGATGCGGCGTTCTTCCTGCTGCGCGCCGTACAGCGTGGCGATGCGCGCCGGATCGAGGTGGATCGACTTGATCGGCTTGTTGTTGGTGTCGTCGACGACGGAAGCGACCTGCCCATCGGAAAGCGCGACGCGGATCCGGTGCGGCAGTTCGCCACCGTCGGGGCCGGCGTAGCCGTGCGACGCGATCACGAAGCGCGAGCCGTTCTTCGAATAGCTGCCCTGCACCTTGCCGCCGCCTTCGGTGGTGTAGCCGGCGAAGGTCAGTTCCAGTTCGAGCGCCGCGGGCGTCATGGGCAGCCCCTGGGCCAGCGGCAGCGGCCGGGCGTAGACGCGCGTCGGCACCGCGAACACGAGATCGTTGAAGCGGTCCTGCAGGCGGGCGTTGAGGATCAGCGTGTACGGCAGCAGGAAGCCGAACACCAGACCCATGACCAGCCAGAAGGGAATGCGCAGCCAGGGCCAGCTGGTGCGCAGGAGGGAGCCGAGACGGTTGAAGAAAGCCAACGCGGAGGAGTCCTGGGGAAGGAGGTGTGTCCGGATGATAGGGGCACACGACCGGCGCCCATCTGAACGGATGCTGGCGACGGTGTGGCGGACGCGGTCAGCGCCGCGGTCGCCACATGTCCGGCGAGGGCCGGAATGCCCGGGGATGGATGCCGAGCACCCGCTCCAGCTCGCGATTGTCGGCGATCAGGTCGCTATCGAGCCGGTTCACCGGGCCGCGGATGGCGGGGGACATCAGGGCGGCCAGATCGAGCACCAGCCGCGGGATCGGGGCGGGAAAGGTCGCACCGCCCGCGCTGCGACGGGCCCGGCGGAACATCTCGGCCGCGAGGAGGCGCTCGCCACCGCCGATGGGGAAGGTCTGCCCGCGGGCGAACGGCGAGGCGATGGCGGCCACCACGGCGGCGGCGATGTCGTCGGCGTGCACCGGCTGGCGCTGCCCCCTTCCGGCCGGCAGCGGGAAGATCCGCCGGCGGAGCGAGGCCTGGACGATCGGCGTGAGGCTCTTGTCCACGCCCGCGCCGTAGATCAGCGTGGGACGGAACAGCGTCCAGGGCATGCCGCGCGACGCGCAGGTGGCGGTGATGGTGGTCTCGGCGTCGCGAAGGCGGCGCGACACCTCGCGCTCCTCCGGCACGAGGGATTCGCGCTTGGTCTCGGCGCTCATCGACGAGGTCGCCAGGATGTGCGGCGTGCCCGGCAACCGGTTCGCCACCAGCCATGCGGCGAACTCGTGGATCGGGCCGAGGCTGACGATGGCACGCAGCGGCGGCAGCTCCGGCATCGTGTCGGGAAGACTGCCCACGCGCCAACGTGCGTCGGGCCCCTCGCGACGGCTGACCGCGATCCAGTCGAAGCCGGCGGCGTCGAGCCGGGGAAGGAGGAAGTGGCCGATCTGACCCGACGCGCCAAGCACCAGTACCGTCATGCCACCCCTCACCGGCCCGTCGCGATGCGCTCGTACGCGCTCTGCAGGCGGGGATCGTCCGGCGCGTAGCGACGGGCGCGGTCGAGCGCCTGGAACGCACCCTGGCGGTCGCCCTGCCCGGCGCGCTGCAGCGCGTTGTCGATCCACGCGCTGCCGAGCCGGTGACGCAGCTCGCCCTGCGAGGTGTCGCCCGGCGCGAGATCGGCGAGCGTCGCGTAGAGGTTCTCCGCGCGCTGGACGTTGCCGTTGGCCACCGCCTGCTGCATCTGCTTCTCGACCTGCGTGGGCAGGCCCTGCAGGCCCGCGCGCGCCGCGGGGTCGTTACCGTCGATGGCTAGCGCGTTGCGGTAGAGGTCGTACGCGCTGTCGCCCGGCGGATCCATGATGTCGCCGCGCGAGGCCGCGGACTGCGCCCGGCGAACGAGCTCGGCCACCTTGGCCTTCTGTTCGGGACTGACCGCGAGCGAAGCCTGCGCGAGGTCGCCGTCGTCGTCCGCCGCGCGAACGGCACCGCTCGACTGCCGGGCCTTCACGTCGCCGCCAGCGATGCGCGCGCGAGCGGCGGCGAGTTCGGCCGATTTCGGCGCGAGCTTTTCGGCCTGGTCGAGCAGCCGCGTGGCCTGGTCGTCGTCCTCGCTGTCGAGCGCGGCGTTGGCCTGCACGATCAGGGCCTGCGCGACCTGGCCCAGACCCGCCTTCGCCTCGGCGTTGTCGGGATCGGCCGCGAGCGCGGCGCGGAAGCGCGCGAGCGCGTTGTCGTCGCCGCTGCCCGTGAAGCGGCCGGCGCGCATCGCGTCGTTGCCCTGCTGCACGAGCGCCTTGACCGCCTGGTCGTCCTGCTTCTTCGTTTCGGCGAGCGCGGCCCGCAGCGACGGCAGGTCGCCGTAACCCGGCACGAGGATGGCGATGCGATCGACGAGGGCATTCGCCTTCGTCCTGTCGTTGTCGGCGATCGCCTGTCGCGCCTGCGCCGCGAGACCGTCGCCGACCTTGTCGAGGCCACGCGCGGCCACCGCGTTCGATTTGTCGGCGTCGAGCACGCGGCGGTACAGCGCGCCCGCGCCGTCGTCGCCATCGAGCCGGCCCGCGGCGAACGCCTTCTGCGCCTGGTCGATCAGCGACTCCGTGCGATCCTGCGGATTGCGCGCCTGCGAGAGCCGCTGCGCCAGCTGTTCGACATCGCTGCCGCCGCCGAGCAATTCGCGCGCCACGTTCAGTGCCGCCTCGGCTTCGTCGAGGCGCCCCGCCTGCAGCGCCGCGTCCGCCCGCGCAATCTCGGCCTGGCCGACGCGACGCAGTCCATCCCGCGCCTGGTCGCTATCGGGCTGCTGATCGCGCGCTTTTTCGAAGAGTTCGCGCGCGCTGTCGCCGTTCGTGCCGTCGAGGTGCCCCGTCTCGAGCGCGTGGTTCGCCTGCGCCAGCGTGTCGTTGAGCTCGGTGGCGGGCACCATGCCGCGAAGACGATCCTGCTGCAGCCACAACGCCGTGACCGCGCCGATCAGCACGAGCACGAGAACGGGGATGAGCCAGCCACGCCGGCGCGGGCCGCGGGTGCCACGCGACGGCGGAGGCGTGCCGCCACCACTGCGCGGGCGAGGCGAGTCGACGACGATGCTCGGCAGCCCGTCGTCGGGCGGCGACGCGGGCCGGTCGAGGTCGTCGAGCCGGCCGAGGGTCGGTTCGGTGCGCGCGCGCGCGTCGCGATCGTGGTGGTCTCTGCGTCCGCTCATGGCCATCGGTCGTCCATAGGAGCATGGCAGCTTAACATCCGGCCGTGAACGGCCGTTGAGGACTCAGGGCGGCGGGAGACGCGTCAGAGCTCCACCCGGATGCGGCTGGCGGCACGTTTCGCCTTCTCGAGGGCTTCCTCGACGGTGCCGGCCCGGGCGAGCGTCACGGCCATGCGGCGACGGCCGCGGACCTCGGGCTTGCCGAAGATCCGCAACATCGTGCCCGTCTCCGCCAGCGCGTCGGCGATGCCGTGATAGGTGGGCGCGAGGCCTTCGCCCTCCACCAGGACGGCACACGACGCGGCGGGCGAGAACGAATGGATTTCCGGCACGGGCAGCCCGAGGATGGCACGCGCATGGAGCGCGAACTCGGAAAGATCCTGCGAAATGAGCGTCACCAGGCCGGTGTCGTGAGGACGGGGACTGACCTCCGAGAAGATCACCTCGTCGCCGCGCACGAAGAACTCGACGCCGAACACGCCCCAGCCGCCGAGCGCCGCGGTGATCGCATCGGCCTGGCGCTCCGCGTCGGCGCGCGCCGCGTCGCTCATCGGCTGCGGCTGCCACGATTCGCGGTAGTCGCCGTCCTCCTGGCGATGCCCGATCGGCGCGCAGAAGGATACGCCGTCACGGTGGCGTACGGTCAGCAGCGTGATCTCGTAATCGAAGTCGATGAACCCCTCGACGATCACCCTGCCCTTCCCCGCGCGGCCGCCGGATTGCGCGTAGTCCCACGCGGCAGCGGCATCGTCCGGCGTGCGCACGACGCTCTGTCCCTTGCCGGACGAACTCATCACCGGCTTCACGACACACGGCGTGCCGAGCTCCGCGACCGCGGCGAGGAAGGCTTCGCGCGTATCGCAGAAGCGGAACGGCGAGGTGGGCAGGTGCAGTTCGTCGGCCGCGAGGCGGCGGATGCCCTCGCGATCCATCGTGAGCCACGCGGCGCGCGCGGTGGGGATCACCTTGAGGCCTTCCTTCTCCATCTCGATCAGGGTCGGCGTGTGGATCGCTTCGATCTCCGGCACGACGAGGTGGGGCTTCTCCTCCTCGATCAGCGCGCGCAGCGCGGCGCCGTCGAGCATGTCGATCACGTGACTGCGATGAGCCACCTGCATCGCGGGTGCGTTCGCGTAGCGATCGACGGCGACGACCTCGACCGCGAACCGCTGCAGTTCGATGGCGACCTCCTTGCCGAGCTCGCCCGATCCAAGGAGGAGCACCCTGATCGCGGTGCGGGAGTGCGGCGTGCCGAAGGTCTTCATGGAGCGGTCCTCGATATGGATGGCGGCATTGTACCGGCCCGACCGAGCGCGATGCGGGTTGACGCCCGCGACCGCATGCGCTGTGATGCGTGGATGCCCGGTCATCAAGGACGAGTGCGCGCGCGACCCCGTTTCGTCGTCATCGCGGCGTTTCTCGCGATGTCGTCGGCGCACGCCGCCGACATCGGGACATGGATGGCCGTGACGATCGACGGCCGCAAGGTGGGACATGCCGAGATCCATCGCATCGTCGACGGCGATCGCGTCGTCACCACCCAGGTTCTCGACTACCACCTCATGCGCTGGAAGACGGGACTGCCACTCCGCACGGAAGGACGGTTCGAAGAATCCCGCGCCGGCGCACCGCTGGCGTTCACCGCGAGTGCGACGTCCGCGGGACAGACGACGACGGTCGAGGGCTTCGCGCGGACGGACGGCACGTTCCAGGTGTCGCGCGACGTCGACGGGCAGGCCTCGGTGGGCCTGCTCACGTGGCCGACCGCCGCGCTGCTGAGCGAAGGCCAGCGTCTCGATATCGTGCGCCATGGCTTCGCCGGCGGCACGACGTACACGATGCGAACCTTCGACGCGCTGAAGCAGGAGGTGGCCGACATCGCGCTCACCGTGGTCGGCGACGAGGTCGTCGAGCTGCCATCGGGCAACGAAACCCTCCACCACCTGCGCCAGACGTTCGTGGCGCGGCCACAGGGCGCCGCGATCGACATCTGGGTCGACGACCGGGGAGACACGCGTCGCAGCGTGCGCCCGATGCTCGGCAAGCGCATGGAACTCCTGGCCTGCGACGAGGCCTGCGCCCATGCGCCGGACCAGGATGTCGACATCCTGCGCGCCGCGATGGTCGGATCGCCGCGAACGATCCCGCGGGACATGTCGGACGCCGCCCTGCGTTACACGATCGAAGTACCGCGCGATAGACGCAATCCGTTCGTGGAGACGGGCGAACAGGAGGTCGTGGCGCACGACTACGGTTATCAGCTGACGATCGGCCCGCCGCAGGTACGGAAGGACGACGACGGTCCCACGCCCGGCGATGCCGCGCCGAACCCGTGGGTGCAGTCGACCGCGCCCGAGATCGTCGAGGCGGCGCGCGAAGTGGTGGGACGTTCCGGCAACGACCGCGACCGCATGGCGCGACTGCGCCGCTTCGTCTCGGGCTACATCGCCATCAACGACCTCGGCGTAGGCTATGCGTCGGCCCTCGAGACGTTCCAGACGCGCCGTGGCGACTGCACCGAGCACGCCGTGCTGCTCGCCGCGATGGGTCGGGCGATCGGTATTTCCACGCGCATCGTGTCGGGCCTCGTGTACATGCCGCGCTACGCCGGCGCGTCGCGCGTGTTCGTTCCGCATACGTGGGTGCAGGCGTGGATCAAGGATCGCTGGGTGAGCTTCGATTCCGCGATCGGCCGTTTCGACGCCACGCACATCGCGCTCGCCGTCGGCGACGGCGATCCGTGGCGATTCTTCTCGTCGCTCGGCGCGCTCGGCTCCATCACGATCCGCAAGGTGGACCTGCCCTTCCGCCAGATGCCGACGCGTCCCGACCCCTTCCAGGGCATGAACCGGCCCGAACCCTACCATCCGCCGACCAACGTGCCCGCCAGCGGCGGAAAACCCTGATCGCACGGCACCCGAACCGATGAACCACCCGACAGAAAGGACACGCGCCATGAGACGACGGATCGCCACCCTGCTTTGCCTGCTGTCGATCGGCGCGACGCACGCGACCGCGACGACGACCTGGATGGCCGTCACGCTCGACGGCCGCAAGGTCGGCAACATGCAGCTCGAGCGCGACGCCGGCGACGGCGATGTGCGTACCTCGCAGACGATCGAACTTCGCGTCGCCCGAGGCTCCGCACCCCTGACGATCCGCAGTGCGACGACCACCACGGAGTCGTCCGACGGGGAACCGCTCGCGTTCGTCTCGCGCAATGGCTCGTCGAGCCAGGAAACGCATATCGAGGGGCATCGTCGCGACGACGGCCGATTCCAGGTCACGACCCGCGTGGGCGGACAGACATCGGTCGGCTTGCTGAGCTGGCCGGAGGGCGCGCGACTGGGCGAAGGCCAGCGCCTCGCGATCGTGCGGGAAGGCTTCGCGGCGGGACATCGGTACACGATGCGTAACTTCGATCCGACCAAGCAGCAGGTCGCGACGCTCGACGTCGAGGTCGTCGGCGACGAGATCGTCGAGCTGCCGGGCGGCGACGAGCGCCTGCACCACCTGCGCCAGAGCCTCGCCGGATCGGGCGAAGCCCAGCGCCTCGACCTGTGGGTGGACGACGGCGGCAACATGCGCAAGGGGCTCTCGCCATCGATCGGCCATCGCATGGAGTTGATGGCGTGCGACGAAGCCTGCGCCAACGCGCCCGACCAGGACGTCGACGTGCTTCGCTCGGCGATGGTGATGGCGCCGCGCTTCATCACGCCCGCGCTGCGCGAGCAGGCGGCGCGCTACACGATGATCGTGTCGGGCGACCTTGCCAGCCCGTTCGCGGTCACCGACGAGCAGCAGGTCGTGTCGCGCGGCGACGGCGTGTACGAGGTGACGATCGGCGCGCCGCGCGCGCACGAGAAGGAGAGCGGCCCGACGAAGGAAGACCTCGCTGCGAATCCATGGGTGCAGTCGAACCATCCCGACGTCGTCGCGCTGGCCGGCGAAGCGGCCGGCGGCGCGGATACGGACATGCGACGCATGCTCCGCCTGCGCAGCTTCGTGTCCGGCTATATCCAGCCCACCGCGCTCGACGTGGGCTACGCCTCCGCGCTCGAAACGCTGCGCACCCGACAGGGCGACTGCACGGAGCACGCGGTGCTGCTCGCTGCGCTTGGCCGCTCGCTCGGCATCCCCACGCGCATCGTCACCGGGCTGGTCTATACGGACCGTTTCGCGAAGGCCTCGCATGTCTACGTGCCGCACACCTGGGTGCAGTCGTGGATCGACGGGCGCTGGGTGAGCTTCGATTCCGCGAACGTGCGTTTCGACACGACGCACATCGCCCTCGGCGTCGGCAATGGCGACCCCTGGCGATTCTTTTCGGCCATGGCGTCGCTGGGCCGGATCAGGATCGATCGCGTGTCGCCCGTCGAAGGCGTGATCTACAAGGCGCCCGCGCCCGTGCAGCGGGTCCTGCCCCGGGAACCGAACACCAGGGAGCCACCTCCGTCGAACGGGAAGCACTGAGCCGCACCACGCCGAATGGGGCACTTGACTCGCGCCGCCAACGTGCTGTGATGAGGGCGTCCCCAACAATCCGGACGTACGCTCATGAGACGCTGCCTGGCCGTCCTCGCCGTACTGTGCGCGCTTCCCACGGCCGTTCCGGCCGAGGAACGCTGGATGACCGTCCTGCTCGACGGTCGCAAGGTGGGGAGCCTGCGTATCGACCGCGAGGTCGAGGCCGACCGGGTGGTCACCCGTCAGGTCCTCGATTTCCGGATGACCCGGGCGAAGACGCCGATGGCGCTTCGCACGGAGCTGCGTTCGACGGAATCGGCGTCGGGCGCCCCTCTCGCCTTCTATGCCAGTACCCGGATGTCGAGCCAGGAGAACCTCGCGACCGGCCA
Source organism: Luteibacter sp. 329MFSha (assembly GCF_900111665.1). Classification (NCBI taxonomy): domain Bacteria; kingdom Pseudomonadati; phylum Pseudomonadota; class Gammaproteobacteria; order Lysobacterales; family Rhodanobacteraceae; genus Luteibacter; species Luteibacter sp. 329MFSha. The sequence continues at coordinate 2,043,388 of NZ_FOJE01000001.1, forward strand.
GGTGCGCGACGACGGGCTGTTCCAGATCTCCAATACCGTCGGCGGCCAGTCGAAGATCGACCTCCTCATCTGGCCTGCGGGCGCCACGCTCGCGGAAGGCCAGCGCCTGACCGTCGTCCGCGAGGGATTCCGACCGGGCACCACCTACCGCGTGCGGAACTTCGACTCCACAAAGCAACAGGTCGCGAACGTCGACGTGACGGTCATCGGCCGGGAAGTGGTGACGATGCCCGACGAGACCCGCGAAACGCTGCACCATCTGCGCCAGTCCATCGCCGGATCGGCCACCGACCACAGCGTGGACATCTGGGTCGACGACGACGGCTACATCCGCCGCAGCGTCGCGCCGCTGCTCGGGTTCCGGCTGGAAATGGCCGCCTGCGACGCCGCGTGCGCGCAGGCGCCCGACCAGGATATCGACCTGCTCCGCGCCGCGATGATCGTCTCGCCGCGACCCATGGTCGCCGCGCTGCGCGTCGCGCCGGTGCGTTACACGATCAGCGTGCGCGGCAAGCACGCCAATCCCTTCGTCCAGACCGACGAGCAGAAGGTGTACTCGCTGGGCGACGGGGTCTACCTCGTCGACGTGGGCTTCGGCTCGCGGCACAGCGACGAGCCCGGCCCCCTGCCCGAGGACACCGCGCCGAATCCCTGGGTGCAGTCCGATGCGGAACCGGTGATCGCGCTGGCGAAACTCGCCGCGGGCGACGCGACGAGCGATCTGCAACGCATGCGGCGCATGCGCACCTTCCTCTCCGAATACATCACCGCGAAAGGGCTGGACGTCGGATACGCATCGGCGCTCGAGACCGCGACGACGCGGCGCGGCGACTGCACCGAACACGCGGTGCTCCTGACGGCCATGGCACGCGCGCTCGGCATCCCGGCACGCGTCGTCACCGGCATCGTCTACGCGGAACGCATGGGCGGCGCGAACCGCGTCTTCATTCCGCACGCGTGGGCGCAGGCGTGGATCGACAACCGCTGGATCAGCTTCGACTCCGCGCAGCGCCGCTTCGATTCCACCCATATCGCCATGGGCACGGGCAGCGGCGAGCCCTGGCGATTCTTCGCCGCGATGAGCACCCTCGGCAGCATTCGCATCGAACGCGCGTTGCCGGGGTCCAACCTCATGGACATTCCGGTCCCGGCCAGCGGGACGCAGGGCGGGGGTGGCCAGGCACCGTGACGGCACTTGAATCTGATATCAAGTTGATATCAACTACCTCCACATCTTCCAGGGGGAACCGCCGTCATGAATGAACGCTCCGCCGCATCCCTTCCGGGGATTCCGACGATCCTCGTCTTCCTCGTCGCGATCGTGCTCGTCGCCGGCTGGGTCTTCGGACAGGTCGCGCATGCCGGCAATCCGGCGGCGACCGGCGCCTTCGTGCTCATTCCGCTGTTCGCGTTCCTGGCGAAGGGTTTTTTCCAGGTGCAGCCGAACCAGGGCCAGGTGATGCAGCTGTTCGGCAAGTACGCCGGCACGGAGCGGCGCGAGGGCCTGCGCTGGACCAACCCGTTCTACTCGCGCCGCCCGGTGAGCCTGCGCGTGCGCAACTTCGAGAGCGGTCGCCTGAAGGTGAACGACAACGACGGCAATCCGATCGAGATCGCGGCGATCGTGGTCTGGCAGGTCGTCGACACGGCCGAGGCCGTGTTCTGCGTCGACGACTACGAGAACTTCGTGCAGATCCAGAGCGAGTCGGCGCTGCGCCAGATGGCGCAGAGCTACGCGTACGACGCGCACGACGATGCCAAGGCGTCGCTGCGTAGCCACGGCGAGGAAGTGAACAACCACCTGCGCCAGGAAATCGAGGCGCGCCTCAACAAGGCGGGCGTGCAGGTCATCGAATCGCGCATCAGCCACCTCGCCTACGCGCAGGAGATCGCCCAGGCGATGCTCCAGCGCCAGCAGGCCGGCGCGATCGTGGCGGCGCGCGAGCGTATCGTGGAAGGCGCCGTCGGCATGGTCGCCCTCGCGCTCGACCAGCTACGCGCGCAGGGTGTGGTCGAACTCGACGAGGAACGCAAGGCGGCGATGGTCTCGAACCTGCTCGTCGTCCTGTGTGGCGACCGGGCCACGCAGCCGGTCGTCAACGCCGGTTCGCTCTATAACTGATCCGATCGTGGCGGCCGAGAAGAAAGCCTATCCGCTACGCGTGAGCGCGACCGTCCTCGAGGCCATGCAGGCGTGGTCCGAGGACGAACTGCGCTCGCTCAACGCGCAGATCGAATACGTGCTGCGCGACGCGCTGCGCCGCGCGGGACGCCTGAAGCCGCGGGCCATCGAACCGATCGACGATCCGGAAGGCTGATAGCGACCGATCCGTGGCGACATCGTTTCGTCGTAGGTGCGCGCCCTGCGCGCGACATCGTTTCGCGAAGCGCTCAGGTCCGGAACGCACGGCCGCAAAACATGTCGCGCGCAAGGCGCGTCCTACGTGGCTCGTGCGCGCACGGCGATGGCCAACGCGATCCACCCCACGATGAACGCCACGCCGCCGAACGGCGTGATCGCGCCCACGATCCGCGGTGCCCCGAGGGCGAGCGCATAAAGGCTGCCCGAGAAGAGGACGATACCCGCGACGAACGCCCATACCGCCACGCCACGCGCCCGACCGGCGGCCGGCACGAGCACCGCCAGGGCCAGCGCCAGCGCATGCCAGAAGTGGTACTCGACGCCCGTGTGCCACGTGCCGAGCGCGGCATCGCCGAGCACGCCGCGCAGCGCGTGGGCACCGAAGGCGCCGACCGCCACGGCGGACGCGCCAGCCGCGCCGACGAGCACAGCCTCTGCCAGGGGGACATGTTGTCGCATCGAAGGCATTCCTCATCCGGGGGCGCCTGCCCGCGCGGGCGGGTGGCGTATCCTGCGCAGGATATCTCGCGGAGCATCGCATGACGCCGTCCACCCGCCGGGTCTTCCTGGCACTGATCGCCCTGCTCGCCCTCGTGTCCCTCAGCGCCTGCCAGCGTGAGCCACAGCCGGAGTGGCGCCTCAACGATGTGTCCGGCCACCTGCCCGACCTCGACTTCCGGCTCACGGACGACAACGGCAAGCCCGTGACCGGCGCCGACTTCAAGGGCAAGGTGACGGTGATGTACTTCGGCTACACGCACTGCCCCGATGTCTGCCCGTTGACGCTGACCCAGCTGCACGTCGTGCTCGATCGCCTCGGTGCGCCCGCGGACAAGGTGCGCATCCTGTTCGTCAGCGTCGATCCCGCGCGCGACACGCCGGCCATCATGCATGCCTACGTGAACGCCTTCGACAAGCGCGCCGTCGGCCTCGTCGGCTCCGGCCGCGACGTCGAGGCACTGGCCAAGCGCTATCGTTCCGCGTTCACGCGCGAGCCCGACCGGGGCGACGGCAATTACGAGGTCAGCCACAGCTCGGCGATCTACATCTTCGACGGCGACGGCAAGGCGCGCCTGCTGGCCACGCCCTCCGCCTCGCAGGACGATATCGTCCACGACCTGCACCTGCTCACTTCGATGGAGTCCACGCCATGATGGTTCGCACGATCGCCGCCGCCCTGCTGCTCGCCGCCGGCGCCGCCCACGCGACGGATACGGTGAGAGCTTCCGGCGCGTGGATCCGCGTGCTGCCCGGCAACCTGCCGGCAGGCGGCTACGCCACGTTCGAGAATCCCGGCGACGGCAAGGTCTCGATCACCGACGCGACCAGCGCGGATTATGGCGAGGCGATGATCCACCGGAGCAGCACGGAAACCGGCATGGGCCGCATGGAAATGGTGGACGAGGTGCCCGTGCCCGCCAGGGGCAAGGTCGCCTTCTCGCCGGGTGGCTACCACGTGATGCTGATGAATCCGAAGCACCCGGTGAAGCCCGGCGACACGGTCGTCGTGACCTTCACCCTTTCCGACGGATCGACACTGGCCGTGCCCTTCCTGGCGCGACCGGCGAACGCGAAGGGGCTGGCGGACTGACCACGCCGCGGCGCAGCGGCGCGGACGAACACCTTCAGCGGATGTCGAATGCCTCCGGCAACTCATGCACCGAGAGTTCCTCTCGGTAGAGTTCGTCCACCCTCGCGTGCTCCGGGCCGTCGCGCAGCCACTCCTCCATGGACTCGATCGCGCCGCGGTCGCCGTACACGACCACCTCGACGCTTCCGTCGGACAGGTTCTTCGCGAACCCCGTGAGGCCGAGCCCCAGCGCGCGCTCGCGGGCCGAAGCTCTGAAGAACACGCCCTGTACCTTGCCCCTGACGACGAAACGCGTGGCTTGCATGATCGCTACCCCTTCGGGTTCGGATGCTTCGACATCTCGTCCCTGAGCTTTTCGGCGGTCACGGGACCGACGAACCGTCTGGCCAGGCGACCGTCCGGTGCGATCAGCCAGCTGGTTGGCAGCCCCTTGGCTTCGCCGAAATCCTTCGGCGGCGCGGTGACGTCGACCTGCGCGATCGGGTACGACACCGGGTGCTTTCCGAGGAAGGCTTCGATTTCCTTCGGGTCCGTGTCCTCGTACGCCAGACCGATGGCCGTGACGTCCTTGCGGCCTTTCACGAACGCCGAGATGTCCGGCATCTCCTTGATGCACGGCACGCACCACGTCGCCCAGTAATTGACGAGCACCCACTTGCCGCGCTGCGCGGCGAGGTCGAACGGCTTGCCGTCGAGGGTCTTCACGGAAAGCTGGTAGACCTTGATGTCGTCCGCGGCGAACGCGGGAAGAGCGATCGCGAGGGCGGCAGCGGCGAGCAGGCGGCGGATCATGCGGGGGAATCCTCGGTGGGGACCGGAACCGGCGGGGGCGGAAAAAGGGCGTCGAGTCTCGCGCCGAGCGTGGCGTCGAGCGCTTCGGCCAGATTATCCAGCAACCCGAGAAGCTCGGGTGGAAGAACGATTCCCAGACGCTGGACCTGTTCCCGGGGATGCAGCGGCAGACGGTACTGGGTACAGCGGTAGACGCGCAGCAGTTCGGTGGCGTCGAGGCTGCGGGTGAGCAGCCAGCCGCCGGCTTCGCCGCGCTGGATCATGTCCGCGCGCTGCAGGTCGTCGAAATAGCAGGCGATCGCGCTCGACGGCAGATAGGGCTCGCGCACGCGCACGATGGCGGGGTCGACGCTCTCCCCCGTCCGCTGCGCATGGACGAAGTGCTGGAGCACCACCAGCAGGCCGATGAATTCCGCCCCTTCGGGCAGCGCCTCGTGAGGCACGACGTATTCGAACGCGGAGATCGACGCCGCGATGGACGCGCCGAGGATCACGATGATCCACGAGAGGTAGATCCACAGGAGGAAGATCGGGATCGCGGCGAGCGCGCCGTAGATCTCTTCGTAGTTCGGCGAATTGCGGATGAACTGCGCGAAGCCCCAGCGCGCGCCCTCGAACAGGATGGCACCCAGCAGCGCGCCGATGGCCGCGTGCCGCCACGAGACGCGGCGGTTGGGGATCATCGTGTACATCAGCACGAGGGTGACGAAGGTGATCGTGAAGGGCAGCAGGTTGAGCAGGCTGCTCTGCGTCGCCAGCGTGTCCGCCGCCTCGTGCAGCAGCGGGAACGCCGCGATGTACGAGGAGAGCGCCAGGCCGCCGACGACGAGGATAGGCCCCAGCGTGAGCGCGGCCCAGTACAGGAGCAGGCGCGAGGTCCAGCCGCGCGGCTTGCGGACGCGCCAGATCCGGTTGAGGCGATCCTCGATGCTGACCATCATCGATACGGCGCTGAACAGCATCACCAGGATCGAGATGCCCGTCAGCTGGCTCGCCTTGTCGGCGAAGGCGAGCATGTATTCCTGGATCTTCATGCCGGTCGCCGGCACGAAATTCTGGAAAGCGTAGTTGGCGAGCGCGCCCCGCCACTCGGCGAACACCGGGAACGCCGAAAGGATCGCGAAGACGGCCACCGTGAGCGGCACCAGCGACACCAGTGTCGTGTACGACAGGGCGCCCGCCGTTTCGAAGCACTTGTCGTCGACGAAGCGCAGCCAGGTGAAGCGCGAAAAACTCAGCGCGCGGTCGCGGTCGATGCGCAGCGGCATGTCCATCCTCATCCCGAACGATTGGGAACACGTGTCAGTTCTGCGAGACTAGCCGCCTTCGTAAAGGTGGCCATCCATGTCCCACGACGTCCTCGTACTCTACTACAGCCGCAGCGGCCACACGGCCCAGCTCGCCCGGTTCATCGCGCGTGGCGTCGAGGAAGTGCCCGGCATGCGCGCGCGCCTGCGCCAGGTGCCGCCGGTGGCGCCCGTGACCGAGACGGCCATGCCGCCCGAGCCCGAGGAAGGCGCGCCGTACGTGTCGCGTGTCGACCTGGTCGAGTGCGTGGCGCTGGCCATGGGCAGCCCGACGCGGTTCGGCAACATGGCCGCGCCCCTGAAACACTTCCTCGATACCACGGGCGCCGAATGGGCCTCCGGCGCGCTCGCGGGCAAACCCGCCGCGGTGTTCACGTCCACCAGCACGATGCATGGCGGACAGGAGGCCACGCTGCTGTCGATGGCGCTGCCCTTGCTCCACCACGGCATGCTCCTGGTCGGCATTCCCTATACCGAGCCCGCCCTGAACGCCACGCTCACGGGCGGCACGCCATACGGCGCCAGCCATGTCGCCGGTACGCGCGGCGACAACGCGATCAGCGAGCACGAACGCGAACTGGCACGGGCGCTGGGCAAACGCATCGCCGATGTCGCGCGACGCCTGGGCACCCCGGCATGACCGTGGCGCTGAGCACGGCGCAGAAGGTGGGACTGGCCGCGTGGGCGGGCCTCCTTCTCGTGCAGGTGCTGTGGTATTCGCTCTACCCACCCGTCGCCATCCCCACATGGGTAGCCTTCGCCCTGACCGTGCCGGCGCTACTGCTTCCGCTTTTTTCGCTGCCCAACGTGACGCGTGCCCTGCTCTGGGTCGGCATCCTCGCGCTGTTCTATTTCTGCCATGGCGTGGCGGAAGCCTGGAGCTCGACCGGCGACCGCTGGCTCGCGTTCATCGAGGTGGCGCTCACCCTGCTGCTGATCGGCACGCTCGGCGCTGGCGTACGACGCCGCAGCGGTGCACGCTAGGCGCATCGACGCCGGCTCGAGGACACGACGATGGGTTTTGTGCAGGAGGCGCCGCGACTGGCGCATCCCTTCCGCCACGATCGCGTGCTCAACGCGTGGCTCGACAATCGCCTGCCCGCCGACCGGCTGGACCACGCGCGGCCGGACCTCGAAGCGCTGGGCGATTACGCCGTCATGGCCTGGGATCGCCGTACGCGCACGCCGCGTGTCGAGCCCGTGCTCACGCAATGGGACGCCTGGGGCAACCGCGTCGACCGGATCGCCCTCACGCCCGCCTGGGAGGAAGGCCCGGCACTGACGACCCGCCACGCGGTGCTCGCGGCCGGCCATGCGGGGACGCCCTGGGCGCGCGTCGAGGAATTCGCCCGCGTCTACCTCTATCACGTCGCCAGCGAATTCTGGTGCTGCCCGCTCGCGATGACCGACGGCGCCGCCACGGCGCTGCACGCGTCGGGCAACACCGTGCTGATGAAACGCGCGCTGCCCCGGTTCCTCAGCCGCGACCCCGCGACCTTCTGGCTCTCGGGACAGTGGATGACCGAAACGCCGGGCGGCTCGGACGTGGGCCGCACCGAGACCGTGGCGCGCCAGGACGCGGAGGGGCAATGGCGCCTGTACGGGCGCAAGTGGTTCAGTTCGGCGGTCGTCGGCGAGGCCGCGCTCGCTCTCGCGCGTCCCGAGGGTGCCGGCGGTGGCACCTCGGCGCTCGCGCTATTCTATGTCGAGACGAAGGACGAGCACGGTGCCTGGCAGGGCATCACGATCGACCGCCTGAAGAAGAAGCTCGGCACGCACGAACTGCCCACGGCGGAGATCCATCTCGACGGGCTGGCGGCGACGCCCGTCGGACCGCTCGATCACGGCGTGCGGCAGATCGCGCCGATGCTCAACGTCACGCGCACGTGGAACGCCGTGTGCGCGGTGGCGAGCATGGCCCGCGCGATTTCGCTCGCCCGCGATTACGCGAGGCGGCGCGACGCGTTCGGCGCGCGGCTCGTCGAGCACCCGCTGCACGCGCGCACGCTGGCCGACATGCAGGCGGAATTCGAAGGCGCGTTCGCGCTCGCCTTCCACGTCGCCGAACTGCTGGGCCGGACCGAACATGGCGAGTGCGAGCCGCACGAGCCCGCGCTGCTCCGCCTGCTGACGCCGCTGGCGAAACTGTGGACCGCGAAGGTTTCCATCCGCGTCGTGTCCGAAGCGATCGAATGCTTCGGCGGCGCCGGCTACATCGAAGATACCGGCCTGCCGCAATTGCTACGCGACGCGCAGGTGTACGCGATCTGGGAGGGCACGACCAACGTGCTCTCACTGGACATGCTGCGGACCCTGTCCAGCGGAATCGTGCCGCTGAGGCACGCGATCGGCGGATTGCTTCCTGCGGGCGACCCGCACGAACGGAACGCGATCGTGGCGGCTCTCGACGCGACCGAGGCGCTGCTCGGCGAGATCGTGGCCGACCGCGCCTCGCTGGAGGCGTCGGCCCGGGGCATCGCCTACACCCTGGCGCGGACGATGGCCGCGGCCCTGCTCGTCCGCGCCGCGAACTGGGGCGACGCCGCGGGCGATCCCCGTCCCCGCGCCGCCTGCCGGCGCTTCATCGAGCGGGGCCTCGACCGGCTCGCCCTTCCGGCCAACGAGGACGACGCCCTGCTCGCGGGGGACAACCCTGTAGAATGAGGGCCCCGTTTCACCCCCTTCCCAGGTCACTCCATGCAGCAGCTCACCATCGTCACCACCGGCGGCACCATCGACAAGGTCTATTTCGACGACAAGTCGGATTACCAGATCGGCTCGCCGCAGATCGGTGACATCCTCCAGCAGCTGGGCGTCGCTTTCCGCTTCGACGTGATCCCCATCCTGCGCAAGGACAGCCTGCACGTCACCGACGAGGATCGCGCGCTGATCCGCAGCACCATCGAAGCCCAGCCGCACCGCCATGTCCTCGTGACGCACGGCACCGACACCATGGTCGACACGGCGCGCGTGCTCGCGGGTATCGAGGGCAAGGTGATCGTGCTCACGGGTGCGCTCAATCCGGCGCGGTTCCAGGGTTCCGACGCCGTGTTCAACATCGGCTGCGCGGTCGGCGCGGTGCAGACGCTGGCCGACGGCGTCTACATCGCGATGAACGGGCGTGTGTGGGATCCGGCCGCGGTTCGCAAGAACCGCGACGCGAACCGCTTCGAGGCGATCTGATTCAGCGCGGGGCGCGGTCTTCGAAGACCGCGTCCACCGTTGCCCCGGCATCCATCAGGCCGGCGCCGCAACCCTTGGGGCACGGGCCAGGCAACGGGCGCGCGTTGTCCACCAGCTGACGCGTGACAGCGTCCACGTCGATGGCCGGATCCACCGACCGCATGAGCGCCACCAGCGCCGACACGTGCGGCGCCGCCATCGAGGTGCCGGCCTTCCAGGCGAACGCCGGCCGTTCCCGACCGCGCTGCCCGCCATCCACGGAAGACACGATGTCGTCCGCGCCCACCTCGGTGAGGCTTCCGCCGGGTGCCGCGAGGGTCACGCGATCGCCGAAATTCGAGTACCAGGCCATCGCTCCGTCACGGGCCAGCGCGCCGACCGTGACGACGCCGGGGCAGTTCGCCGGCATCGCGGCGGATGCCGGCATCTCCTCGTTGCCCGCGGCGGCGACCACCACCGAGCCACGGGAGCGCGCGCCATCGATCGCGCGGGAGAACGTGCCGCTGCACGCGCCCGGCACGCCGAGGCTGAGATTGATCACGTCGGCGCGTCGCTCCACCTGCGGCACGCCCGGCACCTCGCCACCGCTCGCCCAGACGATGGCATCGGCGACGTCGGACATCCGTCCGCCGCAGCGTCCCAGGACGCGAACGGGCAGGAGCTTCGCCTCGGGCGCCAGCCCGATCATGCCCGGCAGGTTGCCGGCACGGGCCGCGACGATGCCGGCGACGTGGGTGCCGTGCCACGACGAGCGGCGGGCGGATGTCGCGCCGCACTCGCCGGGATCGTTCCAGTCGCCCTCGTCGGTCGGGTCGGCGTCGCGACCGTCGCCGTCTCGTGCCTGCTGCGCATCGCCTACGAAGTCGTAACCGCGCAGCAGCTGCCCATCGAACTCGGGGTGGGGCGTGATGCCGGTATCGAGCACGGCGACGACGGCGCCGGCGCCGCGCGTGCGCCGCCACGCGACTTCGGCATCGACGCCGACTCGCGGGTCGTGCAGGTTCCATTGGCGCCGCCACAACGGATCGGTGACGGCCGTCGGCTGCAGCCAGACGTCTTCCTCCACCGACACGACGCCGGGCAGCGCCACGAGGTGTGCCACGTTGCCGTCCGACACCTCGAACACCTCGCCGCCCGTCGCGACGCTGCGCACGTGGCGTGGCACGACGTCGCGCGCGCTCGTCGCGCGTAACGGGCGACGGGCCACGGCCGCCGCGGCGGGATCGGTGAAGTGCACGATGTAACGGACGGGCTCGGCCATGGCCGAAGCGGATGCGAGCGAGAACAGCAGCGCGACGGGGAGGATGCGCATGAGGAATTCCTTTGGGGTGGGGTCCGTTCACCGTAGGAAATGCGTGTCCTGGCGGGAATCCGATGTCGCCCGCGCCGGTGCGTCAGTGTTTCCGCGCCCCGCCGCTAAGCGCGAGCGGTGCGGGCGGCGCACAAGAAAAGGCCCGGGCGTCGCCGCCCGGGCCTTCATGCTGCCTATGCCTGCGCGTTACGGCGTCCAGGTCGCCTTCAGCGAGACGCCCGAGAAGGTGCTGTAACCACGCACCTTGACGTAGTACGTGCCGGCCTGCGGCGCGGCGAACGTGCACGACTCGTTGTTGCCGTTGAGGTAAGGACGGCAGTTGTAGCTCGACGTCGTCGGCGCGGAACCGAACTTCACGTAGAGGTCCGCGTCGCCCGTGCCGCCGCTGGTGGCGATGGTCAGGTTCGACGCGCCGGCGCTGACCACGACGGTGTAGCTGAGCTCCGTGCCCGAGCTTCCCGCCAGGCCCGTCTTGGCGACGCCGTTCTGCAGCTGCGAGCTACCACCGCCGCCGCCCGTCGAGCAGCTGACGCCGACCGCCGTGAAGGCCGCGGCGACGTCCGTGGCGGAGTAGCCGAGATCGGTCGCGGCGCTCGCCACGCCGCACGCGCCGGTGTTGAACGTCGAATTGGCCGTCCAGTACAGCGCGTTCGCGCGGGCGAAGACCTTGAACGCCTTGACGGTGTCCCAGTTCGTCTTCTTCGCCAGCGTGCAGAACGCCTTGTTGTAGACACCCGACGAGTAGTGCACGTCGAGACCGTTGTAGTACTGCGACGCGTTGTCGATCGACGCGCCGTCCTGCGAGGGCGTGCACATGTAGCGAAGGGCGTCGCCGATACCCGCGCTGGTCTTGACGATGTCCGAGCCCACGAGGAAGTCGTTGCTGCCACGGTCGTAGTACTCGGCCGCTTCGCCTGCGATGTCCGAATACGCTTCGTTCATGCCGCCCGACTGACCGGAATAGGCGAGGTTCGAGTGTTGCTCCGTGTAACCGTGGCTGATCTCGTGCGACGTCACGTCGAGCGCCACCAGCGGATAGAACGTGCTGGCGCCATCGCCGAAGGTCATGGAGCTGCCGTCCCAGAAGGCGTTCTCGTAGGCGTTGCCGTAGTGCACCTTCATGATCAGCACCTGGTTCAGGGGTGCCGCGCCGGTGTACGCGGTGTACATGTCATGCACGACGCCGCCGAAATGGTGCGCGTCGTTGATAGGGCCGTAGGCGCCGTTGACGGCGTCGCCGCTGGAATTGAAGCAGGTGAAGCTCCACAGCGTACCGCTGCCGGAGGTGGCCTTCTTCATGTTGTACGACTTCACGTACGCGTTCTGCGCCGTACAGGTGCTGCCGGACTGCGTGACGCGAAGTGCAGGCTTGCCGCCCGCGCCCCACGTGTACTGCCCTGTTTTCTGATTGCCGCCGGGACCGGTCGCGTCGACTTCCGCGTTGGTCAGGCCTTCCCACTGTTCGATGATCTGCCCGGTGTTCGCGTCGACGATCGCCGTCGGACGCGATGGCGTGTCGCCGCCGACGAAATACGAGGTCAGGTAGACCAGACGCGCCGGCGCGCCTTCGACGGGATAGACGTAGAGGTCGGCCTTGACGTTCTCCGGCTTCGACGCGGCGCCGACCGTGCGCGCCTGCTTCGTGAGCGCCGCGACGGCGGCCGCCTGGTCGAGCCGCGGGGTCACGGAGGCGATGTCCACCTGGAGGTCGGAACTGACGATGCCGTTGGCGACGAGCGAATTGCCCTGGGCGTCCTGCTCCACGGCGATGCTGCGGCCATACACCGGCACGCCCTTGAACGTCTGCTGCATGCGTACCGTCTGCGTGCCGCGCACCGTCGGCAACGCGGTCTTCGCGACGAACGCGTTGTCGGACGTGAGGCCGAGCTTCACCGCGAGCTGGCTGGCCGGGACGGCACCGAGGCTCTGCGCGTGAAGCGCCTGCTCGGTGCCGGCCGTGGCGGCCGATGTGGCGGCGATGGCCAGGGATGCGGCCAGGAGCTTCCTACGAACATGACTTGCCATTACGTTCCTCCTCCGGAAATGGGCCACACCCAGCCATTGCGGCCGTGGGGACCACATTTCGAACGAATCAAAGTTCGCGCCGAGGCGCGATGCCCGTGTAACCCGCGGTCCCCTTACCGAAGGTCGCCGTCAACCTAGCGCAAGAAACCACGGTCGACTACCTAGGGATTTCCCTAGGCGGCGCAAAAACGCGATGCTACGCACACGACGACCGCGAAGGACCTCCGATGAGCGCCACCGACGACATCGATCTCGAACTGCGGCAGCTCACGCCGTCCGTGCGGGCGGCGTTTCGCCTGACGTCGGAGCGCCACACGCTGGATCATCTTCTGGGGGAGATCGGACTCGAGGGAGCCACCACGTGGCAAAAGGGCGAGAACATCGCCGCGTCGGACCTGCAGCGCAGGACGAACGGCTGGTGCTTCGAGCTACCGTGGCAGCGTACGTACATGCTCGATGACGCGCTGAGCGAACTGCTGCGCGCGTTGACGCCTCATCGCGACGAGATCGTCGCCGCGGCGCGTGCCCTCGACCTGGATGCGCACTTCGCGCTGGAGACGCGCATGTACGCCGAACGCGCGCCCGCCGCCTATCTGTCGCCGGCGAACGTCAAGGCGATCGCCACCTATGGGGCGTCGCTCGACACGGCGGTGACGCCATCCGTGCCGGAGCGATCCTGAGCGACGAGCGCTCAGAGCATGCCGGTCTCGAGCTTGGCGGCGTCGGACATCATCGAGTGATTCCAGGGCGGATCGAACACGAGATCGACGTCGGCCTCGGCCACGGTCGGGATCAGCTCGAGCTTGGTGCGGACGTCGTCGACGAGGATGTCGCCCATGCCGCAACCGGGTGCCGTCAGCGTCATCTTGACGTACACCTTGCGGGAGCCCTCGTCGCTGGATTCCAGCGCGACGTCGTAGACGAGGCCCAGCTCGACCACGTTGATCGGGATCTCGGGATCGAAGCAGGTGCGCAGCTGCTGCCAGACGAGCTTCTCGACGTCGTCGTCCGACGCGCCGTCCGCCAGTTCGATCGCCTTCGGCGGCTCCTTGCCCAGCGCATCGGCATCGTTGCCGGCGATGCGGAAGAGATTGCCTTCCACGTAGACCGTGAAACTGCCACCCAGCGCCTGGGTGATGTAGCCGATCTGCCCGGCCGGGAGCGTCACCGTCTCGCCCTGCGGCACCATGACCGCCTGACAGTCGCGCTCGAGGGTGAAAGGTTCGCTGCTGAGGCTGAAACCGCTCATTGCTGTCCTGTGAAGGCCGCACCGCGGCCGCAAAGTCGTCGATTATGCGCCCGGGCGGGGCACCCGGGTAAGCATCCACCGGCTCAAGGTCGGGGCGACCGCGCTCCGCCTCAAGAGCGCGACGCGGGCGCGCCCGCTATCATGGCCGCTTTGCCCGAGCCGTCGATCCCATGCGCGACCTGACCGTTCCCCATGCCCTCTGAGCGTTCCGGCCCCGCCACGCTGCTCTTCGGGGTGCTCTGCGCCGCGACCTTCGGCTTCGCGGTCGGCGCCGTGTGGATGGTGCCGCAGATGATGTTCGGGCGCGCGCTTCCCGCGCTGGTCCTGCCCGCCGGGTGGGTGCTGGGCGTCGTCGTCCGGCGCTGGCTGCGCTTCCAGGGCCTCACCGGCGCCCTGCTCGCGGCGGGCGCGACGCTCCTGGCGGCCGCCTACACCGCCTGCCTCGTGGCGGCGGCCACCATCGCGGGCATGATGGGCATGGGGCTGGGCGAGACGATTTCCGACGCCGGCCCGGGCATGCTGCTCGCACTGGCCCGTCTGGCGCAGGGCCCGGGCGACTACGCGCTCGCGGGCGCCGGTGCGCTGCTGGCGGCGCTCGTCGCCTTCCCCCTTCGCTCGCGCCGTGGGGGCGCACTTCAGAAGCCGTAAATCCCCCGTCGCGGAAGATATTTCGCCCAGCGGACAGTCAACCGGCGGTCGGCGACCGCGTTTACCGGAGTGGAAACGAGCCGATGGAGCACGAGGATGCGGATACCGACGAAGCGGAGAAAGGCGTGAACGCCTCGCTCGCGCTCGACAGCGCGTCGCTCGACGACATCCGGGACGTGCCCGCGACCATGGATGCCTTCCTGGCGTCCATCGAGCGGCGCGCCTGGCGCATGGCGGAGATCCACCTAGGCAACCGCGAGGACGCGCTGGACGCCGTGCAGGACGCCATGATGCGGCTGGTGCACCACTACGGCGCCAAGCCCGCGGGCGAGTGGACGCCGCTGTTCTGGGGCATCCTGCGCCGCCGCATCGTCGACCTGCAGCGGCGCCGCAAGGTCCGCTCCATCGTGGTCGGCTGGCTCGGTGGCGGCAAGGACGACGACGGCGACGAGCTGCCTACCTGGGAGCCCGCCGACGACAGTCCCGACCCGTCCGGGCGACTGCAGGATTCGCAGGCCTACGGCGACATCGTGGCGGCGCTGCGCAACCTGCCGCGGCGCCAGCGCGAGGCGTTCACGCTGCGGATCATGGAAGGCCTGGACGTGGCCGAAACCGCGGCGGCCATGGGCTGCTCCGACGGTAGTGTGAAGACCCATCTTTCGCGCGCGATGCATGCGCTGCGCGAGCAACTGGAGGCATGGCGATGAGCCAGCACGATCGGGAACTCGAACGTCGCGCCAGGGAGCTGTTCCTGCGCGCCAGCCAAGACGTGGATCCGGCCATGTCGGGACGCCTCCGGGCGGCCCGGCGGAGCGCCCTGTCCCGGCCCCACGCCTCGGCGGCGCGGCGTCTGCTGCTGCCCGCGGGCGCCTTCGCGGTGCTGGCGCTGGCCAGTCTCATCGTCTGGCAGCCGGGCGGCTCGCCGCCTTCGCCGGCGTCGATCGGCGCCGCCGTCGAGAGCGACCCCAACGACCTGCCGCCCGATGCCGACAGCGCCGATCCGGCGCTCTACAAGGACCTCCAGTTCTACAGCTGGCTGGCCTACAACGACACCAAATCCCCGTCCCGCAAGTGACCGCCATGCGCCGCGTCCCGTTCGTCCTCACCCTCCTGCTCGCCATGGCCGCGCCGTTCGCCACGCCGGCGCAGGATCGACCGCCGCCGCCCGGCGCCGACGCGCCCCTGCCGGCGCCGCGGCCGTGGAGCGCCCTGTCGGCGGATGAAAAGGACATCCTCGCGCCGCTGGCGAAGGAATGGGACACGTTTCCGCCGCAACGCCAGTCGAGGATGCTCGACAAGGCGCAGCGCTGGCGTGGGCTGCCGCCGGAGCGTCGCGCGCAGATCCGCGAACGCATCGAGCGCTGGCAGCAGATGACCCCGCAGGAGCGGGACGAGGCGCGGCGCAACCGGCAGAAGTTCCAGGACCTCAGCCCGGAACAGCGCGACCGCCTGCACGATGCCTTCGAACGCTTCCGCAGCCTCACGCCGCAGCAGCGTGACGCCCTGGTGGACAAGTGGCGCGGCCTGACGCCGGATCAGCGTCGGGACGCGATCGACCACCTCGGTCCCAACGACGCCCTGCCTCCGCCACCGCCGCCGCGAAACTGACGGCGGGCGCGGTGGCCGGCGCGTGTAAAATGCCCGGATGACCCTCAACGACCTGGCTTTCCTCGATTCGCGCCGCTCCGTGCCCTCGCGACAGCTCGGCGAACCGGCCCCCGACGACGCGACGCTGCGCCGGCTGCTCGAATCCGCCCTGCGCGTTCCCGATCACGGCAAGCTCGCACCATTCCGCATCCGCATCCTGCGCGGCGAGGCGAAACTCGCCTTCGGTCGCAAGCTGGCGAAGCTCGCCGCCGATGCCAATCCCGACATGTCCGACGCCAAGCGGGACAAGGAGCAGCGCCGCTACGAACACGCGCCGCTGGTGCTCGTCGTCACGACGAAGATCGACGGCGACAGCAAGGTGCCCGCGCTGGAACAGGACCTCGCCGCGGGCTGCGTGGCCTACAACATCCTGCTCGGCGCGCAGGCCCTCGGCTTCGGCGCGCAGTGGCTCACCGGCTGGGCGGCGTACGACCGCGACGTGGCGAAGCTGCTCGGCATGAAGAAGAGCGAGCACGTCATCGGCTTCATCCACGTGGGCACGCCCACGATGGACGCACCCGAGCGCGAGCGTCCGTCGTACGACGACATCGTGAGCGTGTGGTCGCCGTGAGCGGCGATTCCCTCGTCCACCTGGTGGACGGCAGCCTCTACGTGTTCCGCGCCTGGCATTCCATGCCGGACGAATTCCACGATCACGAGGGCGAGCCGGTCAACGCGGTGCACGGCTTCACCCGTTTCCTCTGCGAACTGCTCGAACGCAGCCGTGCCGAGCACATCGCCGTGGCGTTCGACGCCTCGCTGACGACGTCGTTCCGCAATGCGATCTACCCGGCGTACAAGGCCAACCGGGAGCTACCGCCGCCGCAACTCGTACGGCAGTTCGCGCTGTGCCGCGAGATCGCGGCCGCGCTGGGCCTCACGGTCCTGAACGACCACCAGTACGAAGCCGACGACCTCATCGGCAGCGCGCTGTGGGGCCTGCGTTCGCACGGGTTCCGGGGCGTGATCGTCTCGGCCGACAAGGATTTCGGGCAGCTGCTCGGCGAGTTCGACGAGCAATGGGATTTCGCGAAGAACGTGCGCTGGGGCGCCGCGGGCGTCTTCGAGCGCCTGGGCGTGCATCCACACCAGGTCGCCGACTACCTCGCCTTGTGCGGGGACGCGG
Organism: Luteibacter sp. 329MFSha; assembly: GCF_900111665.1. Lineage (NCBI taxonomy): Bacteria > Pseudomonadati > Pseudomonadota > Gammaproteobacteria > Lysobacterales > Rhodanobacteraceae > Luteibacter > Luteibacter sp. 329MFSha. Next base: position 2,060,630 of record NZ_FOJE01000001.1, read on the forward strand.
TCGACAACATCCCCGGCGTGCCCGGCATCGGAGCGAAGACCGCGGCCGCGCTGCTCGCGCACTTCGGCAGTCTCGACGCGATCCTCGACCGCATCGACGAGGTGGCCTTCCTGCGCATCCGCGGCGCGGCGTCTTGCGCCGCGCGCCTTCGCGAGCATGCGGAACAGGCGTTGCTCTGCCGGCGGCTGACGCGCATCGCGCTGGACATCGCGGTCGCGGAGACGGCCGATGCGCTGAGCCGACGGGCCGGCGACGCGTCGGCCGTCGACGACCTCTGCGAGCGCATCCGCTTCGGGCCGCTGACGCGCACGCGGCTCCGCGCGCTGCTGTAACGCCCCAACGTCACACACCCGAGATACCCTTGGGTGGATACTTCGTCGCCTCGCCTGGAGCCCACCCATGCTGAAAAGCCCGCTGCCGCACGCCTCGCCCATCCCCGACGACGCCCACGCGCCCGAGGAAACCCTGTTCCGGGGCGACTGGCTGACGCTCAAGCGGCGCGGTCGCTGGGAATACGTCTCCCGCAACAACCCGCGCGGCGCGGTGATCATCCTGGCCGTCACGCCCGACGACAAGGTGATCTTCGTCGAGCAGTACCGCGTCTCGCTGCTGCAGAACACGATCGAGATGCCGGCCGGCCTGGTGGGGGACATCGCCGGTTCGGAAGAAGAGGACGTGCTGCTCGCCGCGCGCCGCGAACTCGAGGAAGAGACCGGCTACGCCTGCGGCCGCATCGAATTCGTGCACGAGGGCCCCTCGTCGTCGGGCATGAGCACCGAGATGATCGCGTTCGCCCGCGCGTGGGACCTGGAAAAGGTCGGACCGGGCGGTGGCGACGAGACCGAGAACATCACCGTGCACGAAGTGCCCCGCGCCGAGGCCGGCCGCTGGCTCTTCGAGCGCGCCAAGGAGGGTTTCTCGATCGACGCCAAGCTCTTCGCCGGCCTCTGGTTCATCGAACACCCCGACGCGCACATGCGCTGAGGCCCGTGTCAATTCTTGCCGAGACACCCCCTGCCGGTTAGCCTTCCCGGTGGCCTACCAGGCACCGCCCATGTCCGTCCGCTTCGCCCATCTCCACCTGCACAGCGAGTATTCGCTGGTCGATTCGACCATCCGCATCAAGCAGCTGGTCGCGGCATGCGTGCGTGCGGGGATGCCGGCGGTCGCACTGACGGACGAGAACAACCTCTTCGGGCTGGTGAAGTTCTACAAGCAGTGCACCGCGGCGGGCATCAAGCCGATCGCGGGCTGCGACATCTGGGTCTCGAGCCCGGACGATCCGCGCCCCTCCCGCCTCACGCTGCTCTGCCAGGACCGCGACGGTTATCTCAACCTCTCCCGCCTGGTCTCGCGCGCATGGCGCGAAGGCCAGGGCACCGGCCGCGCGCTCGTCGACGCCGCCTGGATGACGCCCGACACCGTCTCGGGCCTCATCGCCATCGCCGGCCGGGAAAGCGAGGTCGCGCGCGTGGCGCTCGGCACGGGGCTGCCGGCGGCGGGCCTCCGGCTCGGCATGCTCACGCGCCTGTTCCCCGATCGCCTCTACCTCGAACTCACCCGCACGGGCCGCGAGAACGAGGAACACTGGGTGCGCGCGGCCATGGCGCTGGCGGGCGAGCACGAACTGCCGGTGATCGCGAGCAACGACGTGCGCTTCCTGGAGCGCGAAGGTTTCGAATCGCACGAGGCGCGCACCTGCATCAACCAGGGCCGCGTGCTGGCCGATCCGAAGCGTCCGCGCGAGTACAGCGAAGAGCAGTACTTCAAGACGCCCGAGGAGATGGAGGCGCTGTTCGCCGACATTCCCGAGGCGCTCGAGAACACCGTCGAACTGGTCAAGCGCTGCAACCTCGAACTGACGTTCGGCACGTATTACCTGCCGAACTTTCCGGTACCCGAGGGCCACACGCTCGACACGTTCATCCGCGAACAGGCGCAGCAGGGCCTCGAGGAGCGCCTCGCGGCGAATCCCCTGGCGCCCGGGAAGACGCGCGAGGATTACCAGGCGCGACTCGATCGCGAGGTCGACGTCATCATCCGGATGGGCTTCCCCGGCTACTTCCTGATCGTGGCGGACTTCATCAACTGGGGTAAGCAGAACGGCATCCCCGTCGGCCCCGGTCGTGGTTCGGGCGCCGGTTCGCTCGTGGCCTGGGTGCTGAAGATCACCGACCTGGATCCGCTCCAGTTCGAGCTCCTGTTCGAGCGCTTCCTCAATCCCGAACGCGTGTCGATGCCCGACTTCGACATCGACTTCTGCATGGATCGCCGCGACGAAGTCATCGACTACGTCGCGCGCAAGTACGGCCGCGACCACGTCAGCCAGATCATCACCTACGGTTCGATGGCGGCGAAGGCCGTGCTGCGCGACTCCGGTCGCGTGCTCGGCATGGGTTACGGCCAGGTCGACCGCCTCGCCAAGCTCATTCCCAACCGGCCGCTCGACCTCACGCTCGGCGACGCGCTCGGCCGCACGGAGAAGGCGAAGAAGGAGCCGGACCGCATCGTCAGGGAGTTCTGCGAGGTCTACGACACCGAGGAAGAATCGCGCGCGCTGATCGATCTCGCGCTGAGCCTCGAAGGCCTCACGCGCAACGCCGGCAAGCACGCCGGCGGCGTCGTCATCGCGCCCACGCCGCTCACCGACTTCGCGCCGCTGTACTGCGAACCGAGCGGCGAAGGCGTCGTCACGCAATACGACAAGGACGACGTCGAAGCCGTCGGCCTTGTGAAGTTCGACTTCCTCGGCCTGCGCACGCTCACGATCATCGACTGGGCCGTGAAGGCGATCAACAAGCGCCGCGCGAAGGAAGGCGTCGAGCCGCTGGTGATCGAGTCGCTGCCGCTCGACGATCCCAAGGTCTACGACCTGCTGAAGAAGGCGCAGACCGTCGCGGTGTTCCAGCTCGAATCCCGCGGCATGCAGGGCATGCTCAAGGACGCGCAGGCCGACCGCTTCGAGGACATCGTGGCGCTGGTGGCGCTGTACCGCCCCGGTCCGATGGACCTCATCCCCAGCTTCTGCGCGCGCAAGCACGGCAAGGAAGCGGTGGAGTATCCCGATCCCCGCGTCGAGCCGATCCTGAAAGAGACCTACGGCATCATGGTCTACCAGGAGCAGGTGATGCAGATGGCGCAGATCGTCGGCGGTTACACGCTCGGCGGCGCCGACCTGCTTCGTCGTGCGATGGGCAAGAAGAAAGCCGAGGAGATGGTGAAGCACCGCGCGACGTTCCGCGAAGGTGCCGCCAAGGACGGGATCGACGGCGACAAGGCCGACGCGATCTTCGACCTCATGGAGAAGTTCGCCGGCTACGGCTTCAACAAGTCGCACGCCGCCGCGTACGCCCTCGTGTCGTACCAGACCGCCTGGCTGAAGGCGCACTACCCCGCCGAGTTCATGGCCGCGACGATCTCGTCGGACATGGACAACACCGAGAAGGCGGTCACCTTCCTCGACGAGACGCGCGCGATCGGCATCAAGGTGCTGCCGCCCGACGTCAACGCGTCCGATTACATGTTCGAGGCCGTCGAACCGCGCGTCGTGCGCTACGGCCTCGGCGCCATCAAGGGCGTCGGCCAGGGCATCTGCGAGGAGATCGTCGCCGAACGCAAGGCGCGTGGCCCGTATCGCGGGCTGGTCGACTTCTGCCAGCGCGTCGGCTCGAACAAGCTCAACAAGCGCGTGATGGAAGCGCTGGTGCAGGCCGGCGCGCTCGACGCGCTCGGCGAGAACCGCGCCACGCTCGTCATGCACATCCCCGAAGCGATGCGCGCCGCCGACCAGGAGGCCAAGAACCGCGCCTCGGGGCAGGTCGACATCTTCGGCAACGCGTTCGGCGCGGCCGAGGCACCGAGCATCATCGAGCTGACCGGTTCCGTGCCGGAGTGGCCGCTCGAACAACTGCTGCAGGGCGAGCTCGACACGCTCGGCCATTACCTGTCGGGGCATCCGACCGATCCGTGGAAAGCCGAACTCGGCCAGTTGTCGAGTTGCCCCATCGGCGAGATTCCGCAGCGTTACCAGCCGCCGAAACCGCGTCGCAACGACGACGACGAGAACGCCAGCCGTTTCCGTCGCGGACCGGAAACGCCGTGGACGGTCGCGGGCATGGTGGTCGGCGTGCGCAAGCGCGGCGAAAGCGACGCCTTCGTGCAGGTCGAGGACGCCACCGGCATGCTCGAAACCAGTTTCTTCCGTGAGGTCTTCACGGAATCGCAGCACCTGCTGACGCGCGGCACGATGATCGTGGTCGAAGGCGGGCTGCGCATCGACGACTTCGCGGGCGGCTATCAGTTGCGCGCGCGCAAGGCCTACGCGCTCGCCGACGCGATGGAGCATTTCGGCCGGTTGCTGACGCTCAAGCTCAACGGCGTCGGCCCCGATTTCCCGCGTCATCTGCGCCAGGCGCTGATGGGCTACCGCGGCGGGCGCACGCCCCTCCTGCTCAGCGGCTATCGCAACGCGGTGGGACAGGCCAGCCTCGAACTCGGCGACGAGTGGCGCGTGCGCGCCGTGCCCGATCTCGTCCGCACGTTGCGCACCCTGCCGGGCGTCCTGGGCACCGAACTGCGCATGGTGCGCCCGGCGGATTGATCCGGCGGTCGCCGTGGCGCGGAATGCGGGGGCTGTAGGAGCGGACCGGCTGTGGGAGCGGACCTGGCCGCGACAGCGTTTCGCGTTGCCCTTCGAGCTGGCGCGCAAGCTTGTGGACCGGGGCGAACAGCTGTCGCGGCCAGGTCCGCTCCCACAGCCTTCTTCGAGCTGGCGCGCGAGCCTGTGGACCGAGGCGAACAGCTGTCGCGGCCGGGTCCGCTCCCACAGCTTCGAGCCAGTCACGGCGGGGGGCGACAGAGTGCGTAGGACTATCGCTGGCGGCGTGTAGGCGGCGCCCAACGAGGATGACGGCTGAGCTTTAATCGGGGTGCGGAATCGGATTCCGCGCACGCACATGCGTTTTCCTCCCCCGTATGGATCCCCACGATGACCCTCAACGTTTCTCCCCGCCACCTCGTTCTGGCCGCGTTCTGCGCCACCAGCCTCGCCGGCACCGCGGTCGCCGGCACCCAGACCAGCAGCGGTTTCTCGCACATCGGTCCGTCGCCAGCCGGGCTGCCCTCGTGCAATTCCACCGAGATCTTCGACGCGTGCCGCCTGCCCGTGAAGCAGGGCATGTTCGATTCGCTCCAGGGCTGGACGGCCAACGGCATGGTGTCTCAGGGCAGCGACGCATCCGGCAACGGCTACGCGGCGATCCGCCCCGGCTCCAGCGTTCGGCAGGCGGTCTATGCCAGCTTCGGCACGCCGAACGAAGACGCCAGCTACGTCCTGCGCTTCCGCCTCCTGTCGGAGAGCCACGACGCCCCCGTGCGCGCGACGCTTTCCATGAGCAACGCGGCCGGCACGGATGTCGCGAAGCTCGGCGCCACCACGACCATGGCCCGCCACCACGAATGGACGGAAGTCGAACTCGTCGTGGACGGCAAGGCGTTCCGCCAGCCCGCCCACGTCATGATCGAGATCGGCAACGAAGACTCCGCCGCGACCGTCCAGGTGGACGATGCCTTCCTCGTGCAGTCCGCCGACGCCGAAGTCGGCCCGTAAGGAACGACCGGGCCGGCGAACCGAGGCCAATCAACCACTTAGTTCGCCGGCCCGCGTACCGTACCCTCGCGCACATGGCGCCGTTTCGCAGTTGGGTATAATCAGCGGTCTTGTCCGAAGCGCCGACTCCATGAATCCCAATTTCCTCGATTTCGAACAACCCATCGCAGAACTGGAGGCGAAGATCGAAGAGCTTCGCCATGCCAGCAGCGGCCAGGCGTTCAACATCGACGAGGAAGTGGGCCGGCTTCGCGAAAAGCTCAAGCTGAAGACCGCCGAGATCTTCCGCAACCTCACGCCGTGGCAGGTCAGCCAGGTGTCGCGCCATCCGGCGCGCCCTTACACGCTCGATTACATCCAGGGCATGTGCGAGGAGTTCCACGAGCTCAAGGGCGACCGCATGTTCGCCGACGACCAGGCGATCGTCGGGGGTCTCGCGCGCATCAACGGCCGCTCGATCATGATCGTCGGCCACCAGAAGGGCCGCGACACGAAGACCAAGGTCAAGCGCAACTTCGGCATGCCCCGTCCGGAGGGCTATCGCAAGGCGCTGCGCCTGTTCAAGCTGGCCGAGCGTTTCGAGATTCCCGTCTTCACCTTCATCGACACGGCCGGCGCCTGGCCCGGCATCAACGCCGAGGAGCGTGGCCAGTCGGAAGCCATCGCGCGCAACCTGCTGGAGATGGCCGAGCTGCGCGTGCCCGTGATCTGCACGGTCACCGGCGAAGGCGGTTCCGGCGGCGCGCTGGCGATCGGCGTCGGCGATCGCACGCTGATGCTCCAGTACTCCACCTATTCGGTGATCACGCCAGAAGGCTGCGCGTCGATCCTCTGGAAGAGCGCCGACAAGGCGAAGGATGCCGCGGAAGTCATGGGCCTCACCGCGCCGCGTCTCCTCGAGAACGGCCTGATCGACAAGATCGTCCGCGAGCCGCTGGGCGGCGCCCATCGCAACCCGCAGTCGATGGCCACGCGCCTGAAGGCCGTGCTCCTGAACGAGCTCGACGCCCTCGAAGCGCTGCCCATCGACACCCTGCTGGAGAAGCGCTACCAGCGTCTCCGCGGCTACGGCGCCTTCACCGAAGGCTGAGGCACGGGCCCCCGGTGCTCCGGCACCTGTACCATCGGCGGCATCACCGTTCACGGGATGCCGCCATGGCCAACGACGTCACCGACAAGCTCGCCGTCCTGATCGACGCGGACAACGCGCGCCCCGCCATCGTGGATGGCCTGCTCGCCGAGGTCGCGAAGTTCGGCACCGCGCACGTGAAGCGCATCTACGGCGACTGGACCGGCCCCAACCTGGGCGGGTGGAAGGCCGTCCTGCTCGACCACTCCATCCAGCCCATCCAGCAGTTCGCGTACACCTCGGGCAAGAACGCGACCGACTCCGCGATGATCATCGACGCGATGGACCTGCTCTACTCCGCGCGTTTCGATGGCTTCTGCATCGTATCCAGCGACAGCGACTTCACGCGGCTGGCCTCGCGCATCCGCGAGGCCGGGCTCACCGTCTACGGCTTCGGCGAACGCAAGACGCCACAACCCTTCGTCTCCGCCTGCGACAAGTTCATCTACACCGACCGCCTCGTCGGCACGGTGGAGAGCGAGCCGGAAGAGCCGAAGGCGAAGAAGACCGCGAACGAACTGCGTGGCGACACGAAGCTGATGAACCTGCTGCGCAACGCCATCGACGCCGCGTCCGACGAGAACGGCTGGGCGGCGCTCAGCACCGTCGGCGGCATCGTCAACAAGCGCTCGCCCGACTTCGACTCGCGTGACTACGGATACTCCCGCTTCAGCGGCCTGATCAACGCGATCGGCCTGTTCGACATGGAAGACCGCCAGATCGGCAACGGCAAGCATCCCTTCGTGCGCGTGAAGCCGAAGGCCCGATGACCACGCTCGTCGACCACCTCGACGCCGCGCTGGCCGAGCTCGGCGACGTACCGCTCGTCGTCGCGTACAGCGGCGGTCCGGATTCCACCGCTTTGCTCCACGCCCTCGCGGGACACTCGCCTCGGCCACGCCTGCGCGCGCTCCACGTCGACCATGGCCTGCATGCGGAAAGCGGCGTGTGGTCGCTGCATTGCCGGCGTTTCTGCGAGTCGCTCGACGTGCCCTTCGAAGCGATCCGTGTCACGGTGGACTTCAGCCGCGGCGAGGGCGTCGAAGCCGCCGCGCGCCGCGCGCGGCGCGCGGCCTTCGCCGGTGCCTTGCACGAAGGCGAGCGCCTCGTGCTCGCCCACCATCGCGACGACCAGGTCGAGACGGTGCTGCTGAAACTCCTGCGTGGCGCGGGACCGGAGGGGCTCGCCGGCATGCGCGAGCTGCGCCCGCTGGGTGCGGGCATGCTCTGGCGTCCGCTGCTGTCGCTGCCACGCGCGGCCCTGCTCGACCACATCGCCGGCGCCGCGCTGGATACGGTGCACGATCCGTCGAACGAGGATCCGCGGATCGCTCGCGCCTACCTGCGCGGAACGATCGTGCCGGCCCTTCTCGCCCATTGGCCGCACGCTGCCAGCAGCATCGTGCATAGCGCGCGGCTGTGCCGGGATGCCGCCGACCACCTGCGCGACGGCTGGATGGACGCGCTGGACGGGCTTCGCGACGCCAACGGCACCCTGGACGCCGCGGGGTGGCTCGCCCTGCCGCTGGCGCAGCGCGCTCCGCTGCTCGATCACTGGCTGCACGAGGCCGGGCTCGCCGCACCCACGACGGCGCAGCGCGAGACGCTCGAAGCGCAGGTCCGCGATGCCGCGGCGGAACGTCTGCCGCTCATCGGCTGGCAGGACACGGAGATCCGCGTCTGGCGCGGCCGGCTCTGGCCGATGCGTCGCCGCTCCGGGTTCGACGAGGAATGGAGCGGCGCCTGGCACGGCGAACCGCTCGCCCTTCCGGGTGGCGGCACGCTATCCCTCGGGGGCGCTCGCCTCGGCGAGGCGGTGACGGTCCGCTATCGACGCGGCGGGGAGCGCCTCCGCCCGGCCGGCGATCGCCACACCCGTGAATTGCGTGACCTCTTCCAACAAGCGGGCATCCCTCCCTGGGAGCGTCCGCGCATGCCGCTGGTCGAACGGGACGGACGCCTCGTCGCCGTGGCGGACAGGTGGCTGAGCGACGAAGGAAAAGCGCTGTTCGGCGAGGCCGGCGGCGCACCGGTGTGGCATCGCGACGATTGATCGCAAAGCCCATGTGAGCTACGTTTGCGGCCATGCCGAAGTCCCCCGCCACCCCCGCGCCCGCCTCGTCGATCGCCGAATTCGAGCACTCGCTGGACGAACTCGAACAGCTGGTCACGCGCATGGAAGGCGGGGAGCTCAGCCTCGACGAATCCCTGAAGTCGTTCGAACGCGGCATCGGCCTCTACCGGCACTGCCAGACGGCGCTGGAGCAGGCGGAACTGCGCGTGCGCCTGCTTCTCGACCCCGAAGCCCCCGACACCGCCGAACCCTTTGACTCCCGCATCGACTGACCTGCCGGCGCCGCTGAAGGCGCTGGTCGGCCGGGCCGACGACGCGCTCGCGCGCGCGCTGCCCGCCGAAGACCTCCCGCCCACCGACCTCCACCGCGCCATGCGTTATGCGGTGCTGGGCGGCGGCAAGCGGTTGCGCCCCCTGTTCGTCTACGCGGCGGGCCATGCGCTGGGCAATGACGGACCGCTGCTCGACGCGCCCGCGTGCGCCGTCGAGATCATCCACGCCTATTCGCTCGTCCATGACGACCTGCCCGCCATGGACGACGACGCGCTGCGCCGCGGGCGGCCGACCTGCCACATCGTGTTCGGCGAGGCGATGGCGATCCTCGCGGGCGACGCGCTGCAGGCGCTCGCGTTCGAGCTGCTGGCCATCGCACCCGAGGGCGACAACGCGCGTCAGCGCATCGCCATGCTGCGCACGCTGGGTGCCGCGTGCGGCGCGGAGGGCATGGCCGGCGGCCAGGCCTTCGACCTCGCGGGCGTCGGCCACAAGCTGTCGCTCGACGAACTGGAGCGCATGCACGCATACAAGACCGGCGCGCTGATCCGCGCCTCGATCCGCCTCGGCGCGCTGGCGGCGGGATGCGTCGACGAATCGATGTTCGCGCGTCTCGACCGCTACGGTCACGCCGTCGGCCTGGCTTTCCAGGTGCGCGACGACATCCTCGACGTCGAGGGCGAATCCGCCGTGATCGGCAAGACCGCCGGCAAGGATGCCGCCGCCGACAAACCCACTTTCCCGTCGATCATCGGGCTCGACGCGTCGCGCGCGCGTCTGGCGTCACTGGTCGACGAGGCGCTGGAGGCGATTTCGCCGCTGGGCCAGCGCGGTGAATGGCTCGCGGACCTCGCCCGCTATTCGGCCACCCGCGGACACTGATCCTTTCGCGCGTCACACGGTGGGAGCGGACCTGGCGGCGACAGCCGTTCGCGGCAAGCCATCGAGCTGGCGCGCAAGACCCGGAACAGAGGCGAAAAGCTGTCGCGGCCAGGTCCGCTCCCACAGGTTGACGGTCAGGAAATGAGCCGCAGCACCCAGGGGTAACGGTAGCTGCCGTTCTGGCTCACGCGGATCGCCGCGACGATGCAGAAGACCAGGTTGAACAGCCACACCAGCGGGGTCAGGAAGGCGCCGATGATGACGAACGCGAGCACCCAGCAGATCACGTAGCCGATGAGCACCGTGATCTGGAAGTTCAGGGCTTCCTTCGCCTCGGTCACCAGGTAGGCCTTGTCGGCCCGGTCCTTGTGCATCAGCCAGACGATGAGCGGGACGATGATGCTGAAGATGATCCCCGAAAGATGGGTCAGCATCGCGATGTTCTTGTCGTCGGTACTGGAAACGGCGGCGCCCGTCGGCTCGTAGGGCGGCGGGGCCGGCGGCGGCGACGGCGGGATCTGATCGGACGGCGTACTCATGGCGGAACTCCGTGGGCGATGTCGCGCCCACTGTCGGTGCCGCCCCGTCGCCTGTCAAGACGACGGAAGACACATGCCCGTCACTCGCCGGCGATCGTCATCTTCTCGATGAGCCAGGAGCCGGTGAGGATGTGCGACCGGCGGTCGACGTCCGCCCCCACGGCCACCAGGTTCGCGTACATGTCCCGAAGGTTGGCGGCGATCGTGATCTCCTCCACCGGGTAGGCGATCTGGCCGTTTTCGACCCAGAAGCCCGACGCGCCGCGCGAGTAGTCGCCGGTGACGATGGACACACCCTGCCCCATGACCTCGGTCACCAGCAGGCCCGTGCCGAGTCGGCGCAGCATCCCGGCGAAGTCGTCGTCGCCGGTCTTCACGTAGAGATTGTGGACGCCGCCGGCGTTGCCGGTGCTCGACAGACCCAGCTTGCGTGCCGAGTAGCTCCCGAGGATGTAGCGCTGGAGCACGCCGTCGACCACCAGCGGTGCGTCCACCGTCGCGACGCCTTCGGCATCGAACACCGACGAGCCCAGGCCGCGCGGCACGAGCGGCTTCTCGTCGATGCGGAACCAGGAAGGCAGGATCTGCTTGCCCGCGTGATCGAGCAGGAAGCTCGATCGCCGGTACAGCGAACCGCCGCTGACGGCGCCGAGAAGATGCCCGATCAGCGAACGCGCCACCTCCGGCGCGAACAGGACCGGCGCCTGCCGCGTGCCGAGACGGCGCGCGTCGAGGCGCGAGAGCGTGCGCTCGGCGGCCTTGCGACCGATCTCGGCGGCCGGCATGAAATCCTCGGCGCGGCGCTGGCTGTCGTACCAGTAATCGCGCTGCATGCCCTCGTCGTCGCCCGCGATCAGGGCCACCGACAGCGAATGGCGGGTGCCCCGCTCGCGACCGAGGAAGCCGTGCGAATTGGCGTACACCGAGAGGCTCTGCCCCGCGCTGACGCTGGAGCCGTCCGAATTCGTGATGCCCGCGACGGCCCGGCCCGCGTCCTCGATGTCCCGGCCGAGCGCGATCGCGCTGTCCACGTCGAGGTCCCACGGGTGCCAGAGGTCGAGGTCCGGGAACGCCGTGGCCATGCGGTCGGCGTCCGCGAGGCCGGCGGCCGGGTCTTCCTCGGTGAAGCGGGCGATCGCGCAGGCCTGTTCGATGGTGGCCTGGATCGAATCCGGGTTCAGATCGGCCGTGCTGGCGGAGCCCTTGCGCTGGCCGAAGTACACGGTGAGGGCGAAACCGCGGTCGCGCGTGTGCTCCACCGTCTCCACCTCGCCCAGCCGCACGTTCACGTTCAGCCCGACGTCGACGCTCGCGGACACTTCGGCCTGGGTCGCGCCCGCGGCGCGCGCCCGGCGGATGGTGTCCTCCGCCAGGCTGGCGAGGCGGTCGAGGTCCTGGTGGCTGGTGTCGAGGGCGGCAACTTGGCTCACGTGGGCTTCCCGGGGGCAGAGGGTTAGAATAGTCGGCCGTACGCGGCCATCCCCGGAAACATGGGGTCGCGTCGTCCGATCAAAAGCAATGCACCGCCCATGGTGCCATGGAATCCACGAATGAGCGTCCGTGTCGGCTACTACCGCCACTTCAAGGGCATGCCCTACCGCGTGCTGGGAACGTCCCTGCATAGCGAAACGATGGAGGAAATGGTGATCTACCAGGACCTCTACGACCAGCGCCGCCTCTGGGTGCGCCCCGCCGCCATGTTCGCCGAAACCGTCGAGCGCGACGGCAAGACGTTCCCCCGTTTCGCGTTCGAGCGCGAGGCGGACTTCCAGTCCATCACGGATCTTCTCCCATGAAGCCTTTCGACGACCGTCCGCGCGACGAGGACGACGAGGACCTCGGCCCCAGCCGCAGCGAAAAGCGCCGCAACGCGCTCGACATCCTCAAGCTGGCGGGCCAGCTGGTGGAGCTCCCGCCCAGCCGCATCCCGAAGCTCAACCTGCCCGAGGACATCGTCGACGAGATCGGTCGCACGCGAAAGGTCACCTCGCACATCGCGCGCAAGCGCCAGCTCGCGTTCCTCGCCAAGCAGATGCGCCGGCACGGCGACGAAGCGTTCGTCGACGCGCGCGCCGCGCTCGGCGAAGACCGCGATCGCCAGCGCCAGGAAGCCGCTCACATGCACCGACTCGAAGCGCGTCGCGAACGCCTGCTGGAAGGCGGCGACGTGGCCCTCGGCGAACTGTTCGACGAACACCCGGACCTCGACCGCCAGCACCTGCGCTCGCTCGTCCGCCAGGCGAAGTCCGAGCGCGAGGCGAACAAGCCGCTGCACGCCTTCCGCGAGATCTACCGGCTCCTGAAGGAACTCGAGGCGTCGGCTGGCGAATAACCGCGCAACGCCGTTGGGAGCCGGTGGGAGCCGATCGTATCGGCGATCCCGCGGCAGCGGGCACACTCGCGACACCCCACCCGCTTCGCGGGTATCGCCGATGCGATCGGCTCCCACCCTCCGGTAGACACGCCTCGCTCGCCGCGCCGAGGCGCCTCGGCTGGTTCGTGATCGACATCGAACTCCGGTCCGAAGCGCAGAGCCGGTGGGGGCGATCCCGCGCCAGCGGGCACCCTCGCGACAACCCGCCCGCTTCGCGGGTATCGCCGATGCGATCGGCTCCCACCCTCCGGTAGACGCGCCTCGCTCGCCGCGCCGAGGTGCTTCGGCTGGTTCGTGATCGACATCGAACTCCGGTCCGAAGCGCAGAGCCGGTGGGAGCCGATCGCATCGGCGATCCCGCGGCAGCGGGCACACTCGCGACACCCCACCCGCTTCGCGGGTATCGCCGATGCGATCGGCTCCCACCCTTCGGTAGCAACGCCTCGCTCGCCGGGCAAAGAAAAAGGGCGGTGGATTTCTCCACCGCCCTTTCTTCTTCACCGTGTTACCGGCTTACCAACCGATCCCGAGTTCGAGATGCTCCGGCTGGGTCTCGATCAGCGTCGAGCTCTGGTCCGAAACATCGTCGTACGCGAAGCCGTACGCCTTGCCGTTCACACCGTGCAGGTGCCAGAAGCGCGAATAGTAGTTCGCCGGCGACTGCTGGTAGAACGCGCCCGGATCCTTCCAGCTGCTGGTGTCTTCCATGACGTGACGGTTGAACGCGGCGCAGATCTGCGCTTCGAGCTGGCCTTCCACGCCCCACGGATCGTGCGAGCGGGCGAGCTGGTCCTTGCCTTCGAGCACGGCCTGCGTGGTCGGCTTTTCCACCTTGAAGAGCATGCCTTCCGCCTCGTCCGGCTCCTTCGTCTGCGCCCAGTTGGTGTGGACGAAGGTCAGCACGCCGTCCACGACGGTGCCTTCGAACTGCTTGGCGCCGATCGTCATCTGCAGCACGTGGTTCTCGTAATACGCCCACGACTGGTCGATGTACGCGTCGAAGTAGTGCTCCTGCGGCTTGCCGGCGTCGAACGCGGCCTTGCCCGGTGCCAGGATCCGGATCGGATCGGCTTCGGCCAGCTGGAACTCGGCCGGAACCTCCTGGTTGTACTGGGCGAAGATCTGCGCACGCGTCTGCGTGATGCCCGACGACTCGTGCCTGGACTTGTCGCCGCCGAACACATCGAGCGACAGCGGGATCGAGAACTGATCGACCTGCGTCGTGTTGATGAAGATGGCGTTGTCGTTCCAGGTGAACTCGTACCAGTCGTAGTACACACCGATGTTCGGGTCGGTGGCGTTGAGCGGGTTGGGGCCCGCGAAGCCGATCGAACCGTCGGCGGCCTTCAGGATCTTGATGTACATCGGTTCACCGACCGAGACGAAGATCCGCCCCGAATCCATCTTCGGCAGCTTGAGCAGCTTGGCCTGCGCGAGCGTGAAGAAGTAGTTCGAGTAGTTCTGACCGTTCTTGGTGAGATGACCGGTGGCATCGTTGTCGGTCTCCGAAGCGGCGATCAACGTGCCGTCCGGCTTGACCCACGAGAACACCTTCGACGCCGGGTCGCGGCCGATGACGGCCACGAAGATCTGGTCGTCGCGCCACTTGCCGTTCGTCGTGTTGCGCAGCTGCGTGCCGATGTAGCCCGGATACGTCACATAGTCGAAGCCCTGTGCCGGATCGTTGGCGCCCGGGTTGCCCGGCTGCGTGCCGGTGTCGCCGTCGCCGCTGGCGGCATACACGCCCATCTCCCACAGCGAATAGCCGTAGGCGCTGGAGCGCTTCAGGCCCTGCATGCGCACGTACCGCGCCGAGACCGCCGGGAAGGTGACGGTTTCGATACCGCCCTGGCTGTTCTCCTCGTCGTACGCGACGTTCCAGGTCTTGCCGTCGATCGACACGTCGATGCGGTAGGCGAGCGCATGCGCGTTCTCCCACGAGAGCACCACCTTGCCGATCGTCTTCACCGAACCCAGGTCGACCTGGATCCACTGGTCGTCGCTGAACGCGGACGACCAGCGCGAGCCGCCGTCGCCGTCGTTGGCGTTGTCCGCCTTGAACGCCACGGCGTTCTCGGTATCGGACGCGACCACCGCACGCTTGAGCGCGAGGTTGCCGGTGGACGGCACGGCGTGGTCCGGCTGCTGCGGTTCGCCCGCATCCTGGTCGCCCTTCTCGGGCTGCTGCGGCGCGGCCGCCTGGTACACCTCGAACTCCCACAACGAATTGCCGTAGTCCGTGGTGCGGGCCGTGCTGTTCATGCGGACGAAACGGGCCGTCTGCACGGCGAACGTCTGCGTATCGACGCCGCCCTTGCCCGTGATCGGGCCGGCCACGGTCTGCCACGATTCGCCGTCGTTGGACACATCGATCGTGTACTTCGCCGACGCGGCGTTCTCCCAGCGCATGATCACGTGGTCGAACGTCTTCGCCGTGCCGAAGTCGACGACGAGGTCGGTCGGATCGACCTTGCCCTTCGAGCTCCAGCGCGTGTCGAACTTGCCGTCGGTGGCCATGGACGCGTCCAGGTCACCACGTTCCGGATCGACATGCGACGTCGTCTTCGCGCCGAGGGCGATGTTCACGCCGCCCTTGCCGTCGCCGGGCGTGCCCGGGCTCGGCGGGTTGCCACCGCCATTGTCGCCGCCGTTGTCGCCGTCGCCGGGCTGGCCCGGCTGCTGCGCGACGGGCGCACCGAACACCGGGTCGAAACCGGCGTCGCTGTTGTCGACCGTGAGGAACGTGTCGTCGCTGGTGGTCGACAGGCCCTGGGCGCTGACGACCTTCACGCGCAGACGCGCGCCGTTGTTGGCCGTGACGAGCGCCGGCGTCGCATAGGTGCCGTCGGCGGTGCTCGAGAGCAGCGTTTCGACGTCGAGGCCGTCGGCGTCCTTACTCACGTTGTACCAGTCGTACGAGAGCGGACCCACGCCCGACGCCGTCACGGCGAAGTGCGCCGAACGACCCACGCCCGCCTTCTGGTTCGTGGGCTGCGCGGTGATCGCCGGAGCGACGACCTTCGTGCCCTTCACGCAGAGGACGTGGCCCGGGTTGTTCTCCGCGACGGCACGGCTCTTCACGCCGAGCGAGCTGACCACGAACGCGTACGTCGCATCCGTCGGGTCCTTGCCTTCGGTCCAGGTCGTCCAGGCGCCCGGGAACGCGGCGGTGGAGTAGTTCTGGCCGCTGATGGCCAGCGCTTCCGCCACGGTCGGAAGGCGCATGCTGTCCTTCGCGCACTCGGTGATGGCGACCGACTGCGTGAACTGCGCGCCCTGGTCCTGGTAGCCACGCTGCACGCGGTCCCAGACCAGCCCACTGAGCGTATCGGTCACGAACTTCGAGCCGGACGTGGTGGTGTAGCGTTCGCTCGCGCCGCAGCAACCGGCCGAGTTGTACACCTCGAACTCGTACAGCGAATAGCCGTAGTCGGTCGAGCGCTTGACGCCCTGCATGCGGACATAGCGACCGGTGACCGGCGCCTCGAACGTGACGTCCTCGGTGCCGCCGACGCTCGCCGTGTTGTGGTACGCGTCCTTGAAACCCGAGTCCGGGTTGTCCGAATACTGGATCTTGTACTCGGTCGCGTGCGCGTTCTCCCACTTCAGCACCACGCGGTTGAACGTGCGCGAGCTGCCCAGGTCGACGGTGATGTACGCGTCGTCGACCTTCTGCTTCGAGGCCCAGCGCGTCGTGGCGTCGCCGTCGACGGCCGCCCATGCCGGCGTGCCCTGCACGTTCTCCACTTCCGTGGACAGCGTCTGCTTCTGGCGGGCGAGGTTCGCGCCCGGCGGAGCCAGGGTGAGCTTCGCCGTCGCCGTCACGGTAGCGCCGTCGACGATGTTGGAGACCGTCACGCTGTACGAACCGACATCGGACAGCTGCACCGCGCCGATGGTCAGCGTGGGCAGGTCGTCGCCGACCGGCTGGCCGTCGTGCGACCACTTGTAGTGGTACGGCGTGGTACCCGCCACGATGTTCGACGCGTCGAACGTCGCCGGCTGGCCCGGGTTGGCGCGAACGTCGGCCAGGTTACCGGTGAGGACCGGCGGACGGGCGGCGTTGACGGTCAGCGTCGCCACGTTCGACTTCTGCTGGCTGTTCGAGTTGCTCACGAGCACTTCGAACTTCTTCGCATTGTCGGCCGTGGAGAGCGTACCCGTCTCGTAGCTCGTCGAGGTGGCGTTGGGAATCGCGACGCCATCGACGTACCACTGGTACTTCACCTTCGGCGAACCGGAGGCCGTCACGGCGAAGCGTGCCGACTGGCCGGCGTCGACGTTCTGCGACGCGGGCTGCGCCGAGATGACCACCGGCGAGAACGCGAACACGCCAAGGCGGGCCGGCGTCGACTCCTGGTCCGGACCCTGGCCATGCACCACCACGGTATAGACCGCGCCGTTGTCCGCGAGCGTGGTCGCCGGCGTCGTGTAGCTCGCCGTCGTCGCGCCCGGGATCTCGACGCCGTTCTTCTTCCAGGTGAACGTCAGCGGCGGGGCGCCGGACGCCGTCACGGAGAAGTGACCGGTGTCGCCGACGGTGACGTTGTCGTCGACCGGATTGGCGATGACCGACGGCGGACCGGAGGTCGTCGGCGCCTTCGGCACGGACTGGATGGTGAACGACGTATGGCCCGCGACGAGGCCCGGCGCCGAAGCGCTGACCGTCACGGTACCCGTCGTGAACTTCGTGCGCAGCGCGATCTTCTGCAGGCCGCCTTCGAACTGCAGCTCATGCGAGCCCGGCGAGTGGTACGAGTGGATCGGCTCGGCGATGCCGCCGCCCTGATCCGGCACCTCGCCGGCGCTGTAGTCCACGTACTGCTGCGTGCCGCCGTTGAAGGTCACCAGCGACGCGCCGCTGTCGACGTCGAACGTCACCTTCTGCGATGCCGTCGGCACCCAGTTGCCGTTCTTGTCCACCACGCGCGCGACGATGAAGGCCGCATCGGAACCGTTCGCGGTGATCTGGAAGGCCGAGCCGTCCGGACGGACGATCGGATCCTTCGTGTTCACCACTTCGAGCTCGATGTGGTCGGCGGTGCCCGCCGTGGTCAGCGTATCGGCGACGTCGAGGCCATTGGCGTCCTTGCGGACGTTGCCCACGGTGTCGATGCACTGCGCGACCGCGGTGCCGGCCTGCCACGTCACGTCCCAATGGACCTGGCCCGGCAGCTTCGTCGTCTTCTGCGCGACGTCCGCGCCGACGATGCGACCCGTGCGCGTATCGCGGGGGCCGTTCTCCGCATCCTGCGACACCTTGTCGATGGTGTCCCACGGATTGGGCGTCTGATCGTTGCCCTGCGGCACACCGTTGATCAGCAGACGCACCTTCGGGCAGTTGCTGAACGCGCTGACGGTGATGTTGCCCGTGCGGTTCCAGTGGTTGGCGAGCTTCACTACCGGGCGCAGGTCGTAAGGCACCCACACGGACTGGTAGATGTAATACAGCATGCGCGGGAAACGGTTCGCGTCGGTCATCGACGCGTTGTTTCCACGGGCATTGTGCCGGAACTGCTTGACCGGCGTGCCGTCCGCGTTGTGGTCGATGGCGCCGTTCTTGTACCCGTACACCCAATGGGTATCGTCTTCCAGGCCATCGGCCAGCTCGACGGTCTCACCCGGGGTATCGGCGAAGTACCACTGCGCCATGCCGAACGTGCCGGCCTTGCGGGCCTCCGAATACGGCACGAGGTAGTTCAGCGCGAACGCCAGTTCGAGGTCGTACGAATGACGCAGCACGCCGTCGCCCCAGTACTCCGCGCCCCAGGCGGGCTTGTTCGGCGTGGTCTGGTGCAGGTTGGTCTCGCAACCGGCCTTCGAACAGCTGAGGATGTCGCCGTTCGCCGCGTTCGGCGTGCGGTCGGCCGCGGCGCGCGGCGCGATCGAATCCCAGTTGCGCGCGAGCGTGCGCAGTTCCTGCGCGAACGGCGTATACATCACGCCGTTGTTGTGCTCCCACGCCAGGATCGACGGATGGCTGCGATCGCGGATCACGATGTCGCGATGGACCTCGCGCTTGATCGTCCACATGTTCGCGCACTGCGTGTCGCCGGCCTTGCAGGGATCGGCGAAGCCGTTCTCGCCGTCGCCGCTGGGCTGGACGATGAACACGCCGAGCGCGTCGGCCGCTTCCACGAACTCCGGGCTCGAAGGCGAGTGGCCCGGGCGCCAAAGGTTACCGCCCGCCGCCGCCAGGTCGCGCAGATCGCGCCACTGCTGCTCTTCCGGCACGGACGAGCCGAGGCCGGGATAGTCGTAACGGCCGGAGCCGCCCCAGGTGTACTGCTTCTTGCCGTTGACGTACGGGAAATCCTTGTCCCAGGTGATCGTGCGGATGCCGAGCGTGCTCTGCTTCGCATCCACCACCGTGCCGTCGATGCTCACCGTGTGGAGCACCTTGTACATGTACGGCTTGCCGTCGAGGCTGTTGTTCGGATACCAGAGCGTCGGGTTGTTGACCGTCAGCGTCTCGTCGAACACGGGCTTCTCGTCGCCGGGAATCACGTGCGGGGCGAGGGTCGCCTGCTTCTGGTCCGTCGCCACCACGTTGCCGTTGGCGTCGACGATCTGCGTGGTCAGCGTCACTTCCTGCGCCGCCGCCGTCTCGTTGACGACGTTGGTCTGCACGCGGATCGTGGCCTGCTTGTGGTCGGCGCTGATCGCCTGCGTGCCGACGTACGTGCCCCAGGTGTTCTGACCCGCGTACACGTTTTCCGGGATGTGCACGAAATTCGTTACGTGCAGCTTCACCGGGCGGAAGATACCCGACTCGGCCTGGCCGAAGCGGAAGGAGCCCGAGAAGCCGGGATCCTCGAAGAAGCCGCCACCGCGGGCGACCTTGACCGCCAGGACGTCGGTGCCGTCGAACTTCAGGAACGGCGTCAGGTCGACGATGTGCGGCACGAAGCCGATCACGTGCGTCGCCTGCGCGTCGACCTGGCCCGCCTGGTTCAGCACGCCGGTACCGGGGATGAAGCGTCCGTTGATGTACACGCGGTCGCCCGTGTGCGCACCCTCGAACTCCACCATCACCTTCTTGCCGCGGTAGGACGCGGAGTCGGCGAGCGTGGTGCGATACCAGCTGGTCTCGCCGTCCAGGCTGCCCTGGCCACCGCCGGATTCCTGGTTGATGAAGGTGGTGAAATCGTTCGCCGCGTGCGGCAGGCCGACCGTGAGCCACTTGCTGTCGTCGAAATTGACGGCTGCGCCATCGTCGCCGTTCGGCAACGGCGCGTAGACCACCGGGTCGTTCGGATTCTTGATCGCCTGTTTGGTGTACTTCCACGGCTGCGCGCCGAGGTTGATGTCCTGGCGGTCCGAAGGCGCGAGCGTGACGGCCTGGGCCGTCGCGGTCACGCCCAGGAACGCCACGGAGAACAAGGCGGACAGCCTCGTTCGCCGCGGACGCGGGGGTGATGCGGGATGTCGCTTCATTGGGTGTAGGTCCCCTGTTTGAGCCACGTTGGTAAGCAGCGACTTTTCGCAGCGCGCACGACGCCGCAAGCCGGCGAACGGGTCGCCGGCGACTTCACGGGTCGTTTCACGATGAGTGGACCGTTCGAACCCGCTACCCCGGGTTTAGCCGTCCATACGCTGTCGGGGCGGATGATCCGCCCAGGCCATGACACCCACAATACTAAAAAGAGGTATTGCTAAGAAATTTCTTGCCACGCGTTCGCGTTCCGTGACGTGGGTCCGCTTTGTCGCCACGCAGCAGGAATGGACAAGACGCCATTCCTTGCGCTGCGGGGTGGGAAGTCGTTACGCGGCGCGCATTTAGCGTCACGCGTCAATTTCGCGACGGCTCCGGCGCACCCGGGCCCCACATGCCGTCAGGCGGCCGTGCCGCCGACCGTCATGCCATCCACGCGCAGGGTCGGCTGACCGACGCCGACCGGCACGCTCTGGCCGTCCTTGCCGCAGACACCCACGCCTTCGTCGAGGGCGAGGTCGTTGCCGATCATCGAGACGCGCGTCAGCACGTCCGGGCCCGAGCCGACGAGCGTCGCGCCCTTCACCGGGCGCGTCACCTTGCCGTCCTCGATCAGGTAGGCCTCGCTCGCGGAGAACACGAACTTGCCGTTCGTGATGTCCACCTGGCCGCCACCGAAGTTCACGGCGTAGAGGCCACGCTTCACCGACCGGATGATTTCCTCGGGTTCGCGATTGCCGGCGAGCATGTAGGTGTTCGTCATGCGCGGCATCG
The DNA here is from genome assembly GCF_900111665.1 of Luteibacter sp. 329MFSha. NCBI lineage: Bacteria > Pseudomonadati > Pseudomonadota > Gammaproteobacteria > Lysobacterales > Rhodanobacteraceae > Luteibacter > Luteibacter sp. 329MFSha. The sequence goes on from NZ_FOJE01000001.1 coordinate 2,081,718, forward strand.
GCAGCTGCGCGAACGATTCGCGCCGGCCGTTGCCGGTCGACTTCACGCCCATCAGGCGGGCGTTGAGCTTGTCCTGCATGTAGCCCTTGAGGATGCCGTTCTCGATGAGCGTGGTGCACTCCGTCGGCGTGCCCTCGTCGTCGATGCTGAGCGAACCGCGCCGACCCGGCAGCGTGCCGTCGTCCACGACCGTGACGCCCTCCGCCGCCACACGCTGGCCGATGCGGCCGGCGAACGCCGAGCTGCCCTTGCGGTTGAAGTCGCCTTCCAGGCCGTGCCCGATGGCCTCGTGCAGGAGCACGCCAGGCCAGCCGGGCCCGAGGACCACGGTCATGCTGCCCGCGGGCGCGTCCACGGCGTCGAGGTTGACCAGCGCCTGGCGCACAGCCTCCTCGGCGAACGCGTGCGCGCGGCCGTTCTCGATCAACTCGCGATAGCCGTAGCGGCCGCCGCCGCCCGAATGGCCCTGCTCGCGACGGCCGTTCTGCTCGGCGATCACCTGGACGTTCAGCCGCACGAGCGGACGCACGTCGGCCGCGAGCGTGCCGTCGGAGCCAGCGACGAGGATGGTATCCATCGTCGCCGCGAGGCTGACGACCACCTGCTTCACCCGCGGATCGCGCGAGCGGGCGTAGGCATCCACCTCGCGCAGCAGCGCGATCTTCTCTTCGTTCGGCAGGCTCTCCACCGGATCGATGGCGGGATAGAGGCCACGACCGGTGGCGAGGGAGAGCGGCTTGCCCGCACCCGCCCCGCCCTGCGCGATGGCCCGCGCCGCGCGCGACGCCTCGAGCAGCTGCGGAAGCACGATTTCGTCGGAGTACGAGAAACCGGTCTTCTCGCCCGAGATCGCCCGGACCCCGACGCCCTGCTCGATCGAGTGGCTACCGTCCTTCACGATGCCCTCTTCGAGCACCCACGATTCGCTGCGCGAATGCTGGAAATACAGGTCGGCCGCATCGATCGACGGCCCCATGAGCTGGGAGAACACGCGATCCAGGTCGGTGGAGGCCAGTCCGCCCGGGGTGAGCAGGCGGCGTTCGGCGAGCGAAATCAGGGAATCCATCGGGTCTGCCGGCAACAATTCATGGGAACCCCGAATCTGGGGTCGAAGGCGCCCAGCTTAAACCCTGGGCAGCCGTTTGGCAGGTGCATGACGCCGCCGCCGAGGCACGTCGTTCCCGCGAAAGCGGGAACCCACGGCGAGGTGATCGGCTCTCGCGAGCACCCTTCGCCCGCGAGCGGGCTCCCACATGCTCAGGGTCATCAGCGCAAGGGCGGCGCCGAGGAGGGCGGTCCCTTGTCGATCGGGGTGAATACCGGCTTGTCCCAGGAGCCCGTCACCGAGTAGCGCTTGCGCGCCGCCTGGTTGAGGCCGTGGCCGAGGATGCCCTGGACCGCGAGGCCCGCGGCGGCGCCGACCGGACCGCCGGCGAGCGCGCCGACCACGGGCAGGCTGCTGCCCACGTGTGGCACGACGAGCACCTGCTGGTCGTAGTCGCGCGCCTTGAGGCCGGCGCGGCCGGTGATCGTGATCTCGGCCGCCGGGGCGCGGATCTTGAGGTTCTGCGTCGTGGCGTTGCCGTTGGCGAAACGGAAATCGCCGGTGATGGCATCGAACGCGAATCCCTTGCCGAGCACGTCGCCGAAGTCGAGCGACAGGCGCCGCGGCAGTTCGGTCACCGATACCAGTCCGAACAGGCGCCCGACGCCGGGCTGCACTTCGAGGATGCGTCCGTTGGCGACGTCGACCTTCAGCGTACCGTCCATGTTGGCCAGAGCGAGGGCGGACGGGCCACCTGGCCACGTGGCGTCGAGGTGCGCCTCGGTGCGGCCGCCCTGCAGGATGCCCGCGAACCCGAGGGCGTCCATCATGCGGGCGACGTCCTCGGACACGAAGCCCATGACGAGGTGGGTGCGACTGCGCTTCGCGTCGCCGTTCCAGTCGCCCGTGGCCGTGATCTGCACGTTCTTCGATTGCGCACGGAGCTGGTCGATGTGCATGCCTTCGTCGGTGGGCCACGTCTCGAGGCGCGCCTCGCCAAGCTTCGCCTTGCCCAGCCGCATGTCCGTCACCTGCAGGTGCAGCGGTGGCAGGCTGGCCGGCGCGACGCCGGCTTCGTTCGCATCGACGGGCTTCTTCGTGGCGTCGGGCGTCGCATCCTCGGCCTTCGCGACCGTGGCGGCGGTCGTCGCCGCGGCGCCCGCGGCGGCCTTGCCCTTCTTCGCGGCATCCGCCGCGTCGTCCGCGGCGGGCCACCAGAGGCGATCCATCCGTGCCGTGATGCCACGGCGGCGGAGGTCGTCGTTGGGTACCGTGAGCTGCCCGGCCATGCCGTCGCTGTCGACGCGCAACGCGAGCTCCTGTGGCCCGGGTTTCGCGACGATGTGCATGTTGGCAAAATGCTGGCCGAAGACTTCGCCGTCGTCGGCGGCGACGTCGAGCGACGACAGACCCGGGCCCGTGCCGCCCGTCGAAAGACCGACGACGTACTGCACCCACCCGGACACGTCGAGCTTCGCCGCATGACCGCCGATCAGGTAACCCTGCGCGGGCATCGTGGCGGGTGCCGCGCTGCCGAGATTGAACGCGGCGGCGATCGGTTCCTTGTCGGTCGGAAGACGCAGACGGCCACGGACCACGTCGCCCAGCGCGAGATCGAGCCGCGCGCCGTCGACCGGAATGCCGACGGTCACCGAAAGGGGCGTGGCCACGCTGGCGGCCTTCTTCACCGGCGTGGGCATGGTCAGCTCGACGCCGCGGAGGTCCGAATCGACGCGCAGGGTCTGCGCGGTCTCGTCGCCCTTCCCCGTCTTGCGCAGATCGAACCCGACGCGGAAATTCCCGCGCCCCTTCGCGATGTCGCCGAGCCATTTCAGGCTTTCGTACTCGCCGGTCATCTCGCCGACCGTGAACGCGCCCGACACGGATGCGTCGACGATCGTGGACGGGTCGCCGGTGGCCCCGGCGATCGCGAGGTCGAGCTGCGCCGGCTGTCCGCGGAAAGCCGTCGTGAGACCCTTCGCGCTGAAGCCCGCGCCGTCGAACGTCATCGGCCCGGTGATCCGGTCGAGGCGCAGTTTCCATGCGTCGGCGACGAGGTCGGCGTCCTTGATCGACGCCCTGCCCTGCAGGGTGAACGCCTTCGCGTCCTTCAGGGGCAGCAGGAGATTGAACCCGAACTCGCCGGTGCCGCCGAGCTTCATCTTGTCGATGGCCTCGCGGCTACGGCTCGCCACGGGGCTGTTCTTGATGAAGTCGAGGAAGCTGTTGCCCGTGCCCGCGCCGCTGACCTTCAGGTCGAGCACGCCGTCGGCGAAATCGGGAATCGCGGCGGTCGCCGCGCTCACGGCGTTGCCGAGCGAGTGACCCTCGCTGGCTTCGACGTACATCCCGTTGCCGATGAAGTTCGCGGTGACGGACACGCCTTCGGCGCGTGGCCAGCCGGCGCCGTAGTCGAGCACGAGATCGTCGATCTCGGCGCGCGCCTCGAACCGTCCTTCCTGGTTGCGGAACGGGAAATCGCGCAGGTTGCCGTGGATGAGCGCCGAGCCGCCTTCGATGTGGCCGGACACGAGGCCCCGGTTGAGCCAGTTCTGCGCGCCTTCCGACATCGAATGGATCGGCCAGAACAGCTTGGCGGCCGGGACGTCGCCCTCCCCGAGGGCCACGTAGAGGTCCATGAAAGGACCGGTATCGGCGGCGGGGAGCACGATCTCGCCGCGCGCCTGCCCGCCGTAACCCTCGCCGCGGAAATCGAGCGGATCGACGCCGACGTGCCAGTCGCCGTCTTCCTTGTGCACGGCGATGCTGCCGCCGAGCGAGGACATCACGAACGGCTTGCGGAAGACGCCCGTGGCGTCGATGGTCGTCGCCTGGGTCGGCAGGCTGAGCGCCAGCGCGCCCTGGTCGCCGAAGATCTCGCCCTTCAGCGACGAGATGCCGGGCAGCGTGCCGCTGGCGTCGATGCCGAGGCCGGAGAACGACGCGTGCGCGAACGTCACGCCCTCGTCGGAATTCCAGTCGGCGCGCGCCTGGTCGAATCGCCCGCGCGGCCGCCCTTCGCCGAGCCAGCGCGCCAGCGACGGCGACACGGCCGGCGCCACGCCGCCCCACGGCAGCAGCGGCGCGAGATCGAGGTTGCGCGCGACCAGCGTGCCGCTGCTCTTGTCGCCCGCATGGCGCAGCACGAGCGCGAGATCGCTGCCGTCGGCGCCTGCCCAGTCGATGCGCTCGCCTTCCGGCGTGCGATGCAGATCGACGATGCCGTGCAGTCCGGCGGTCTTCACCGTGCGCGACGGACCGCGCACGGCGAGGTTGTCGAGATCGATCTTCCACGTCGCGCGCACGACCTGGGCATCGCGCCAGTCGAGCCAGGATTCGAAGCGTCCCTTGCCGCCGGCGAGCGCGTAGCCGCCGACATCGAAGTCGCCGGTCAACGCCTTGAAGTCGACGTCGCTACCGTCGACGTAGATGCGCCCGCTCGATCCGTCCTCGGCGAAGCGACCCGCCGCCGTGAGCATGCCGCCGACGTTCTCGCGACGGAGCATCGCGCCGAAGCGGATGGCATGGCCCTGCAGGCTGAGGCGCAGCTGATCCGCGATGAGACCGTAGTGACGCCCGGTCGTGTCGTCGGCGATGTCGAGGTGCAGGTTGCCGAGCCACAGATCGGCGGACAGGTTGCCGAACGACACCTTCTGGGTGCCACCGCCCGCGCCGAAGCCGTCGATGCTCCAGCGGCCATCCGCCGCGCGCCGGAGGCCCAGCCGCAGGTCGCGCAATTGCAGGTTGATGAGGTGGCGGGACGGCAGGACGAACGCGCCGAAATCGAGTTTCACCGCGGCTTGCGGCAGGTGCAGCGCATCGCCGCCCTCGGTCGCGCCGATCGTCACGTCGCGCATCACGAACAACGGGCCCGAGGGCCGCCAGAAGCCTTCCATCAATGCGAAGTGCACGGGGCGCCCGAGCCGCTCGCTGAGCATCGCCGCGACGCGCTCGGGATAGTGCGCGGCGAGGGGCAGCAACAGCTGCCCGAGCGCCATCACCAGCGCGAGCGCGACGAGGACGCTCGCGACGAGTCCAAGACCGAGGAATCGCAGGCGGCGTGCGCGATGGCGCCAGTCCGGACTCACCGGCCCGGCGTCCCGCGACGCGCGCCGGGTTCAGAGCAGAACGACATCGAACTGTTCCTGCGAATAATGCTCTTCCGCCTGGAAGCGGATGCTCTTGGCGATGAATTCCTCGAGCTCGGCGACCGCCGCGGATTCTTCCTCGAGGATCCGACCGACGACCTTCGGACTCGCCATCACGAGGAGTTTCTGCGCGTTGAACTGACGCACGGCGCGCGTGATCTCGCGGAAGATCTCGTAGATGACGGTTTCCGCGGTTTTCAGCGTGCCGCGGCCGCTGCACGCGGGGCAGGGCTCGCACAGCTGGCGTTCCAGGCTTTCCGTCGTGCGCTTGCGCGTCATTTCGACCAGGCCCAACGCGGACATCGGGTACACCGTGGTCTTCGCGTGGTCCTTCGTCAGGCCTTTCTCGAGCATGCGCAGCACCTGCCGCTTGTGCTCGTCGTCGGTCATGTCGATGAAGTCGATGATGATGATGCCGCCGAGGTTGCGCAGCCGCAGCTGACGCGCCGCCGCCTGCGCGGCCTCGAGGTTCGTGCGGTACACGGTTTCCTCGAGGTTGCGGCTGCCGAGGTAGCCGCCCGTGTTGACGTCGATGGTGGTCATCGCTTCGGTCTGGTCCACGATCAGGTAACCGCCGGACTTCAGCGGCACCTCCTTGCGCAGGGCGCGCTGGATCTCGTCCTCCACGCCGTACAGATCGAAGATGGGCCGTTCGCCGGCGTAGTGCTCGATGCGGTCGGACAGCACCGGCATGAACTTCGCCACGAACTTGACGGTTTTCTCGTAGGTCTCGCGTGAATCCACGCGCACCTTCTCGATGCCGTCGTTCAGCGAATCGCGCAGCGAGCGCAACGGGAGCGACAGCTCCTCGTACACGCGCTCGCCCACCTTCGCCTTCTGGATGTTCTCCTGCACGACGCGCCACACCTTGCCCAGGTAGGTCACGTCGAAGGCGAGCGACTCCTCGGACTGGCCTTCCGCGTTCGTGCGCACGATGTAGCCGAGGTGGTTCTCGCCGATGAGCGGATTGATGATGTCCTTCAGCCGCTGGCGCTCGGCCTCCTCCTCGATGCGCACCGAGACGCCGAGCGTGCGCGAATGCGGCAGCAGGACAAGGTAGCGCGAAGGAATCGACAGGTGCGTCGACAGGCGGGCGCCCTTGCTCCCGATGGGATCCTTCACCACCTGCACGACGATTTCCTGGCCTTCGTGGACCAGCTCCGAAATCGGCGGCACCGGACCGTGCCCGTTCGACTTGCCTTCGCCCGGCGCGTCGGTGGGAGGCAGCGAAGGCCGCACGATGTCCGAGGCGTGCAGGAACGCGGCGCGCTCCAGTCCGATCTCGACGAAGACGGCCTGCATGCCGGGCATCACCCGCTGCACGCGGCCCTTGTAGACGTTGCCCACGTAGCCGCGCTTCTGCGCGCGCTCGACGTGGACTTCCTGGAGCATGCCGTTCTCGACGATCGCGACGCGGGTCTCACGCGGCGTGACATTGATCAGGATTTCCTCGCTCACCGCCGTCCCTTTTCCTTCAGTCATCATGCTTTATAGCCGTGCGCAGACGACCTGTCACTGACCGCGAAGGAGTTCGGACGTTTCGAACAGCGGAAGGCCCATGACACCGGAGTAGCTGCCGGCCAGGTGCGCGACGAAGGCGCCCGCGCGGCCCTGTATGGCGTATGCGCCGGCCTTGCCGGACCATTCGCCGCTCGCGACGTAGTCGGCGATGCGCGATGCGTCGAGCGGCGCGAAGCGCACGCTGGACACCGAAATGGCATGACGCTCGCCCTCCGAATCGACCAGCCAGACGGCGGACACGACACGGTGCTCGCGGCCCGAGAGCCGGCCCAGCATCGCCGCGGCGTCGTCCGCGTCGCGCGGCTTCCCGAACACCTCGTCGCCCAGGATCACTTCGGTGTCCGCGGCCAGCACGCGCGCACCGGATTCCCCCGCGACGCGCGCGAATCCGGCACGCGCCTTGTCCAGCGCGACGCGGACCACGTAGTCGTCCGGCGCTTCGCCCGGCGCGCGAACCTCGGCGACGTCGACGTCCAGCGTGCGGTGCGGCTGCCCGAGCTGGTCGAGGAGCTCGCGGCGGCGAGGCGATTGCGAGGCCAGGTACAGCACGGCGATTCCTTCAGGCGCGGTGATAGGGATGGCCCGCGACGAGCGTCGTGGCGCGGTAGAGCTGCTCGGCGAGGACGAGCCGCACCAGCATGTGCGGCAACGTCAGCGGACCGAGCGACCAGCGCTGGTCGGCTCGCGCGAGGACATCGGGCGCGTGGCCGTCCGGCCCGCCGATGAGGAACGCGAGGTCGCGCCCGTTCATCCGCCACTGCTCCAGCTGCTGGCCCAGGTCCTCGCTCGACCACGAGCGGCCGCGGCCGTCGAGGGCGATGACATGGATATCCCGCGGCAGCGCCGCCAGGATGGCCGCGCCCTCGTCCAGGATCGCCCGTGCGTCGTCGCGGCCCTTGCCGCGAACGCCGGGCTTGATCTCGATCAGTTCGAGGGGCAGCTCGTGCGAGAGGCGTTTGCGATATTCCGCAAACCCTTCGGCCACCCAGGCCGGCATGCGCTCGCCGACGGCAATGAGGCGAGCCCGCATGGCGGGCTCAGTCGTTGGCGGCTTCGGCGCCGTCGTCGCCCACGGTCCACAGGCGCTCGAGGCCGTAGAACTCGCGGATGCGCGGCATCATGACGTGCACGATGATGTCGCCGAGGTCGACCAGCACCCATTCGGCTTCGGTCTGGCCTTCGACGCCGAGCGGCATCACGCCCGCTTCCTTCGCGAACTTGATGACTTCGTCGGCGATGGACTTCACGTGGCGGGCCGAGGTGCCCGACGCGATGAACAGGATGTCGGCGATGGAGGTCTTGCCGCGGACGTCGATTTCCCGGACGTCCTTGGCCTTGAGGTCTTCAAGGGCTGCCACCACGCGCTTGCGCAGGTGCTCGTTGCCGGCGGCGGATTTGGCCTTGCGGGATGCGGTCGAACTCAAGATGGGGAAACCTCGTGCGGCGGAATGCCGGCGTCGCGGCCAGTATAACGCCCGCCCGGGGCGGCGGCGTCAAATGCCGCGGCAGCTACCGAGGATCCGTCAGCGGCCGAGGGCGCGGTACGGCGCCAGCAGCGCCTCGTCGTCGAAGCAGGCCGTGGGGAGGAGGAACCGGGGCTCGCCGCCTGCCGCGAACGCCTCACGAATGGCCGTGGCGGCGATGTCCAGGGGCGTGATCGCGATGTCGACCACGGAGCCCGCGGGCCCGTGGACGCGGTCGGCGCGGCGGCCCTCCACGAATCCGGCAAGTTCGCCGGCTGGCTCGTGCGCGGCGCCGGGCCGCGTCAGCACGCCGACGTGCGCGAAGGTGAAGAGGTCCCGCCACAGGTGCCACGACGCCAGGCCCGCGAAGGCGTCGGCGCCCACCAGCAACACCAGCGGACGATCGGGGCCGATGTCGGCACGCAGGGAGGCCAGCGTGTCCACCGTGTAGGAGGGGCCGTCGCGGTCGAGTTCGCGGGTGTCGAGGGTCAGGCGATCCTGTCCCGCGAGCGCCGCGCGCAGCAGCGCCACGCGACCGGCCGCGTCGGCGACCGGCGGCGGCCGGTGCGGTGGCGTCCGGGCCGGGACGAGGCGCACTTCGGCGTCGAGCGCCTCGGCGGCTTCCCACGCGGCGCGCAGGTGGCCGTGATGGATCGGATCGAAGGTGCCACCCAGGATCGCCAGCGGACGCGGTTCGCTCATGCGAAGGCGGCCGCGGCACGGGGTTCGGCGATGGCCGCGACGAGGCGCTCGGCTTCGAGCCAGGCGTCGCCCTGCTCGCGGCCCTTGGCCATGCGGTCGATGCGCGCGGCACGGGCGAGGCAGGCCATCCAGTGCTCGCGCGGAGCGCGGCGCAGCGCCTTGCGGAACAGTTGCTCGCGCGCGGGCCAGAGTCGCTCGGCCTTGGCCTGCGCGCCGAAATCGCGCGCGTTGGCGAGGCGCATGGCCAGCTGCAGCTGGTTGACCAGCCAGCCCATCAACGCGATGAGTTCGTCGCCCTCGGCCCGCAGTCCGGCCAGGATCCGCAGCGCGCGGCCGCCCTCGCCCGCGAACGCGGCGTCGGTGAGCTTGAACGCGTCGAACCGGGCGCTGTCGGCCACGAGACCTTCGAGCGTCGCGGCATCCAGCCGCTGGTCGCCGGCCAGGACCACGAGCTTGTCGATCTCCTGCGCGGCGGCGAGGAGGTTGCCCTCGACCCGCTCGGCGAGCATCGCGACCGCATCGGGCGTCGCCTTCAGGCCGCGCGACGCGAGGCGGGCGCCGATCCACTGGCCCCACTCGTGCGGCCGCGGGGCGTTGAAGACGACCTGTACGCCGCCCTGGTCGACGGTCTTCGTCCAGGCGGCCTCGTGCTTGCTGCTCCACTCGGTGGCCGTGATCAGCAGCGACGTGTCGGGCGGCGGATCGGCGACGAACGCGGCGATCGCCGCCCCGCCCTCCTTGCCCGCACGGCCGCCCGCGAGGCGCAGGTCGAGCAGGCGCCGGGTCGCGAACAGCGACAATCCCGCCGAGGCGCGGGCGAGATCGTCCCAGTCGAAGCGGCTGTCGGCTTCGAGCACGTCGCGCTCGGTGTAATCGAGCCGCCGGGCCATCGCACGAACGGCGTCGGCAGCTTCCAGGACCAGGAGTTCCTCCCCGGCCAGCAGGTACACCGGCGCCAGACGGTCGCCGGCGAGGTGCTTCTGCCACTGGACGGGATTGAACGGCACGGGTGCTTAAGGGTCAGTTCGACGCGGCGGGCGCCTGCGCGGGCGCGGCCACCGCGGGGTGCGTGCGGGCGGCCTGCAGGCGGAACAGGATCGCCTGGACCATGTCGCCGATGAGGCTGCGCTGCAGCTCTTCGGTCTGGCTGGCGGTGCCGATCGTGTTCTGCGCGTCGTAGCTGAACTCGCGCGACATGTCGACCGACTGCGAGGGAACGATCACGGTGCCGTCGGCCGCCTTGACGTTGAAGTCGACGTGGTAGCGCACGGCGTATTCGGTCACGCGGGCGGTACCGCTCACGGTCAGCGAATCGGTACGGAAGGTGTTGGACGTGATGGCCAGCTCGGACGCGTCGGCGGCCGGCTTGTCGACGACCGTGGCGTCGGAGTTCTCCAGCGCGCGGGTGAGCTCGCGTTCCAGCTTTCCGCCCCCGGACACCGTGAGGTGGATCTTCTTCATGCCCGGCGGCAGGGCCGCGCTCTGCCGCAGATGGAAGCCGCAGGCACTGACCAGCGCCACGACGGAAACGACCGCGGCGATGCGAAGCGAACGAAGGAGGTTCGGGCTCATGGTTATCCTGCGACGATGTTGACGATCTTGCCGGGCACGACGATCACCTTGCGCACGGTCTGGCCTTCCAGCAGGCGGGCCACGTTCGGCTCGGCCCGCGCCATCGCTTCCGCCTCGTCCTTCGAGGCCGTCGCCGGCACCTCGATGGTAGCGCGAAGTTTGCCGTTCACCTGCACCGCGTAGGTCAGCGAGTCGCGGACCAGCGCGGACGGGTCGACCTGCGGCCAGCCGGCGTCCTCCACCAGCGTCTCGCCGTGACCCAGCACCTGCCACAGCGCGTGGGCCATGTGCGGGGTGAACGGGTTGATCAGCTGGACCATGGCCGTGAAGGCCTCCTGCTTCAGGGCGACGCCCTGCGCGCTGGCGTCGTCGAACTTGCCCAGCGCGTTCAGCAGTTCCATCAGCGAGGCGATCGCGGTGTTGAACGACTGCCGGCGGCCGATGTCGTCGCCCACCTTCTGGATGGTCTCGTGCAGCTGGCGACGGATCGCCTTGCGCGCCGCGTCGCCGGACGCGTCGTCGGGACCGGGCGTGGACTCGGCATGGGCGGAGACGTCGCGCCACAGGCGGCGCAGGAAGCGCGCCATGCCCTCGACGCCGGCCTCGTTCCATTCCAGCGACTGGTCGGGCGGCGCGGCGAACATCGAGAACAGGCGGACGGTGTCGGCACCGTACTTGGACACCATCGACTGCGGGTCCACGCCGTTGTTCTTCGACTTGGACATCTTCTCGACGCCGCCGATCTCGACCGGCTGGCCATCGGCGCGCAGGACCGCGCCGACGATGCGCGCGCGCTCGTCGCGCTGCACGTCGACATCGGCCGGGTTGAACCACGTGGACGAGCCGTCGGCCTCCTTACGGAAGTACGTCTCGGCGATCACCATGCCCTGGCACAGGAGATTGGTGGCCGGCTCGTCGCTGTCCACGAGCCCTTCGTCGCGCATGAGCTTGTGATAGAAGCGGAAATACAGCAGGTGCAGGATCGCGTGCTCGATGCCGCCGATGTACTGGTCGACGGGCGTCCAGTACTTCGCGCGCTCGTCCACCTGGGCGTTGGCGCCGGGGCTCGTGTAGCGTGCGTAGTACCAGCTCGACTCCATGAAGGTGTCGAACGTGTCGGTTTCCCGCTCGGCCGGGCCGCCGCAGTTCGGGCAGGTGGTCTTGCGCCACTCCGGATCGGCCTTGATCGGCGACTGCACGCCGGAGAACTCGACGTCTTCGGGCAGCACCACCGGCAGCTGGTCTTCCGGCACCGGCACGGCGTCGCACTGCGGGCAGTAGATCACCGGGATCGGACAGCCCCAGTAACGCTGACGGCTGACGCCCCAGTCGCGGATGCGCCAGTTCACGCGACGCTCGCCGCGGCCCATGGCCTCCAGTTTCGCCGCGATCGCGTCGAACGCGCCGCGGAAATCGAGGCCGTCGAACTCGCCGGAGTTGGTCAGCGTGCCGTACTCGGTGTACGCGCCGACCGTCTGGATGTTGGTTTCGAACGTCTTCACCGTCTCGACCGCGGCCGAGGACTGGTAGGCGTCCGACGAACCGCCGTCGAGCGCGTTCTGCACGGTGTCCGTGCCTTCCGCGGCGAGGTCGCGAGTGAGCTCGGCCACGGCGTCGACGACGCCCTGGTCGACCACCACCATGCGAATGGGCAGCGAGTACTTCTGCGCGAATTCCCAGTCGCGCTGGTCGTGACCCGGCACGGCCATGACGGCGCCGGTGCCGTAGCCCATCAGCACGAAGTTGGCGACCCACACGGGCACCTTCTCGCCGGTGAGCGGATGCGTGGCGTCCACGCCCGTGTAGTAGCCGCGCTTGTCCTGCGTTTCGAGCTCGGCTTCGGACACGCCGCCCGCCTTGCACGATTCGATGAACGCGGCGAGGCCCGGGTTGTCGAGCGCCGCGCGCGTCGCGATCGGATGCTCGGCCGCCACCGCCACGTACGACACGCCCATCAGCGTGTCGGGGCGCGTGGTGAACACGGTCACGGGATCGTTACCGCCGTCGACGTCGAAGGTGATCTCCAGGCCTTCCGAGCGACCCAGCCAGTTGCGCTGCATCGTCTTGACCGCGTCCGGCCAGCCCGGCAGCGTGTCGAGGCCGTCGAGGAGCTCCTGCGCGTAGGCCGTGATCTTGAGGAACCACTGCGGGATCTCGCGCTTCTCGACCACCGCGCCCGAACGCCAGCCCCGGCCGTCGATCACCTGTTCGTTGGCGAGCACGGTCTGGTCGACCGGATCCCAGTTCACGACGCTGTTCTTGCGATACACCAGGCCCTTCTTCATCAGCCGGGTGAACATCTGCTGTTCCCAGCGGTAGTACTCGGGCTTGCAGGTGGTGACCTCGCGGGTCCAGTCGTAGGCGAAGCCCATGCGCTTGAGCTGATCGCGCATGTGCTCGATGTTCTTGTACGTCCACTTCGCCGGCGCCGTGCGGTTCTTGATGGCGGCGTTCTCGGCGGGCAGGCCGAAGGCGTCCCAGCCCATCGGCTGCAGGACGTTCCGGCCCTGCTGGCGCTGGAAGCGGCTGATGACGTCGCCGATCGTGTAATTGCGCACGTGGCCCATGTGCAGGGCGCCCGACGGGTAGGGCAGCATCGACAGGCAGTAGTACTTCGGCTTGCCGGCGTCCTCGGTCACCTCGAAGGCGCGGGTGTCGTTCCAGAAGCGCTGGGCGGCCGTCTCGACGACGTCCGGCGCGTAACCGCCCTGCTCGCGCGTGCCCTGATCGTGGGTGTCCTGCATGTTCTCGGTACCAGTCGAATGCTCGGGTGGCCGCGCGAAAAACGCGGCGCTCAATCGCGGGAGACTATCCCACGAAGGGCATACGGGCCAAGCCTTGGGCGCGTTACCGCGGCGCGCCGCAGGTGGCCGGCTGGCCGGCGGCGACCGCCCGCGCGGCGGCCGCCACCTGGTCGGCCACCTTCCCCAGCGCACGCTGGTGGGCGTCGACGAGGCTCTGGTAGCTGCCGCCCGCCGGCTCCGCCACGCGGGAGGCGCACGTCGCCGCCTGGTCGGCGCCACGGACGGCCCACGACGCTTCCAGCGTCGCCTCGCCACCCACTTCGGAATCGAAGCGGCGGACGTCGAGCTGCACGCGAACGACCCTGGCGTCCTTCGCCCGTGGCAGACCATGGACGTCGTGGGTGCCGAGCCGAGCCGAGAGATCGGCGGACAACGCGCCGCGGATCTCGTCGCCGAGCGGCGACGCCCAGCGCTCGCCATCGAGCACCGCGATGCCGCTGGCGCCCTGTCGCAACACCAGCGAGGGCTGGTCGACCTGCGGCGGGACGTTCACCGGCAGCACGTCGATCACGAAGGGCGCGGTCGCGCCCGCCAGCGGCGCCGACGGCGGGATCAGCGTGTGGAAGTGCGTCGGCGCCGAGGCGCACGCCGCGAGACCGGCGAGCAGGAGGGAAACGCCGGCGAGGCGAAGGGTCTGGATCATGGCTGTTCTTCCTTGCCCTGCTTCGGGGACGGGGTGCTGATCTTCGGCGGCGCGTCGCTGCCGCGGCCGCGCAGCAGCGCTTCCGGATGCCGGCCGAGGTAATCGGTGAACGCACGGACCGAGCGCACGGTGCGCTGCAGTTCTTCCAGCGTGTTGGCGATGTTCTGCTGCAACGGCGAGTTCTCGGACAGCGCGTCGTTGGCCGTGCCCACGGTCTGGTTCACGCCCTGGAGCGTCTTCTTCGCCTCGGGCAGGATCTCGCTGTTCACGTTCTTCAGCGTGCCCTGCAGTTCCTTCAGGCTGCCGTCGAGGTTGCGTCCGATCGAATCGAACGGAATCTTCTCGACCTTGTCGACGATGCTGGAGATCTGTTCCTGCAGATGGTCGAAGTCGCCCGCCGTCGTCGGGACCTCGACCGGCTTCGCGCTGGCGTCGAACGCCACCTTCGGCGCCTTCGGATCGAAGTCGAGCGCGATGTAGAGCTGCCCCGTGAGCAGGTTGCCGCTGCGGGCCTGCGCACGCAGGCCATGGGCGACGAGCCCGCTCATGATGCGCGGGAACATGCTGTCGTCGTCCGGCCCGCCGACGGCCTTGGCCAGCTTCTCGTGGGCCTGGCCGAGACGCTGCGGATAGACGAGCGCGCCGACGATCACGGGGAACTTCTTCGTGACCGGGTCGTAGTCGAGGTTGACCGACACGACGCGACCCACCTTCATGCCGAGCAGCTCCACCGGCGCGTCGACGGCGAGGCCACGCAACGAATGCTCGAAGCGCATGCGGATGTAGCGCGGCTTGCCGTCGGGTGGCGCGAGCGCCGTCGTCTGGTCGCCGAACAGGGTGTATTCGGCCATCTCGGCCGCAGGTGCCTCCTCGTGTGGGCCCGGGGGATCCTGGAAGGCGACGCCGCCGGCGATCACGGTCGCGATCGACTGGGTGTTGAGCTTCAGGCCGTCGGCACCCAGCGAGACGTCGACGCCGCTGGCATTCCAGAACCGCGTGTCCTTGGTGACGAAGCGGTCGTTCGGGCCGTCGACGAACAGCTGAAGAGACACGCCCTTGCCATCCTTGTCGAGCTGGTACGACACGATGCGGCCCACCTGGATGCGGCGGTAGTAAACCGGCGAGCCGATATCCAGCGAGCCGAGGTCGCTGGCGTGCAGCACGAAGCGGCGCCCCGGCGCGCCGTGCGTCACCGCCGGCGGCGCCTCGAGCCCCGTGAAGTCGGACTGGTCCTCGTCGGAATCGCCGGCGTCCGCGCCGATGAAGGCGCCGGAAAGGAGGGTGTCGATGCCCGACACGCCGCTGGCGCCGATGCGCGGACGGACCACCCAGTAACGCGTGCCCTTGGTGGCGAACGCGCGCGCGTCCTTGTCGAGCTCGATCGCCACGCTGATGTGGCTGCGGTCCTTCGACAGGCGCATGGTGGTGACCTTGCCGATCACCACGTTCTTGTACTTGACCTGGGTCTTGTTCGCCTCGATGCCCTCGGCGGTCTGGAACGTGACCGTGATCTTCGGGCCGGCCGACATCACGTGGTTGACCAGCAGCGAGATGCCCACCAGCGCGGCGACGATCGGCACCAGCCAGATCAGCGAGAAGCCGAGCTTGGATTTCCGCACCACCGGCTGGGGCAGGTCGTCGTCCTGCGGCGGCGTGTTTCCTGCGTTGGCGTCGCTCATTGCGATTTCTTCCTGTTGTCCCAGATCAGCCGGGGATCGAAGCTCATGGCCGAAAGCATCGTCAGCACGACGACGATGCCGAAATACACCACGCCGGGCAGCGGCTCGACGCGACTCAGAATCTTGAAATGCACCAGGGCGGAGAGGATCGCGACGACGAAGACGTCGAGCATCGACCAGTAGCCGACCAGTTCGACGAAGCGGTAGAGCTTCGTCCGCTGACGGGCCACGTAGCCGCTCGACCGCTGCACCGACACCAGCAGGTAGCCCAGGATGATGAACTTGAGCATGGGCACGATGATGCTCGCCGTGAAGACGATCGCCGCCAGTCCTGGCGAGCCGGCCCGCCAGAGCTCGACGATGCCGCTCAGGATGGTGTTGTCGTCCTTGGACGACAGGCTCTGCGTGCGCATGATCGGGAACACGTTGGCCGGGATGTAGAACATCGCCGCGGCCAGAAGGAGCGCCCAGGCGCGGGCGATGCTGCCGGTCTTGCGCGCGTGGAGCGCGGCGCCGCATCGCGGGCAGCGGGCACGGTGGTCGTCCGTGTACGCGGTGACCAGGCGGCAGACGTGGCAGGCCATGATGCCCAGATCGACGGCTCTCGGCGGGGCCTTCATGCCTTGTCCTCGCGGGTCAGCGTCCAGAGTTCGCGCGGATCGAGGCTGGAGAACACCGTGATCAGCAGCGTGAGCACCCCGAACGCCCAGATGCCGGCGCCCGGCACGACGTCGAAATAGGTGTGGGCCTTCACGACGGCCACGAGGGTGCCGAGCATGAAGACCTCGATCATGCTCCACGGCTTCACGCTGACCAGCGCCGTCATGGCCTGCGCGAACCACGGCGCGCGGCGGCCGGACCGGGCGAACCAGAGCACCCAGCCGAAGATGAGGATCTGGCTGAGCGGGAAGAAGAACAGCGTCATGGCGCTCAGGAACGCGACGATCTGGGCGCCGTCGTTCCACATGGCGATCACGGCGCCCCAGAGGGTGGTGGCGGCGCTCATCCCCGACAGCCCCAGCGTGACGATGGGCGACACGTTGGCGATCACGAACACGATGAAGGCCGTGACGATCAGCGCGAACTGCCCGTCGATGCTCACCCACTGGTGTCGATCGAGGACCGCGCCGCAGACGGCGCAGTCGGCCACTTCGCCACGCGCGAGCGTGCGCCTCCGGTAGACGGAGTCGCAGTGTTCGCAGACGATGAGATCCTGGGCTGTGTGCATGCCTTCCAAGCGGTACGCGGCCGCAACGGCCCGCGCCCTATGATCGCAAATCCCCGTAAACGGCGCATGACGAGCGGGGTAGGACTGTTCCTAAAATGGCGTCGTCCCTTGATAAGCTCGCCGTCTTCCCCGACTTACGGGGCATTCCCATTCGCCAGGAGCACCCCCGTGAGCAGCGCCCAGACCCGCAGTGAACATGTCTTCGACGCGACCACGGCCGGGTTCGAGAGCGACGTCATCCAGGCCTCCCTGCAGACCCCGATCCTGGTGGACCTGTGGGCCGAATGGTGCGGACCCTGCAAGACCCTGGGCCCGGTCCTCGAAAAGCTCGCCGGGGAGTTCAACGGCGCGTTCCGCCTGGCCAAGATCGACGTCGAGGCCGAGCAGCAGCTCGCGGCGATGTTCGGCGTGCGCAGCATCCCGACGGTGATCCTGATCAAGGACGGGCAGATGGCGGACGGTTTCGCCGGCGCGCTGCCGGAAGGTCAGATCCGCGAGTTCCTCGCCCGCAACGGTATCGAAGCAGCCGAAGGTGGCGAGGACGCCGACGACGTCGACGCGCCCGCCGAGACGCCCGAGGACGCCATCAACCGTATCCAGCAGGCGATCGCCGCGGAGCCGGAGCGACCGGAGCTGAAGCTCGACCTCGCCCTGGCGCTGATGCGCGCCGGCCACGTCGGTCCGGCCCAGGCCGAACTGGATGCCCTGCCCGCCAATCTGGCGACCGACGCCCGGGCGGTCCGCCTGCGCAGCCAGCTCGAACTCGCCCGCGCGCTCGCCGGCGCACCCTCGCTGGCCGAACTGCGCCAGCGCGTGCAATCGGACGACAACGACTGGGAGGCGCGCGACCTGCTCGGTGTCCGCCTGCTGATCGAAGGCGACGCCGCCGCCGGTCTCGACCAGTTCCTCGACATCCTGAAGCGCCAGCGCGACTGGCAGGACGGCCAGGCGAAGAAGCGGCTGCTCGCCGCGTTCGCCACCATCGACGACGCCGCGCTCGTCGGCGCCTACCGCCGCAAGATGGCGTCGCTGCTCTTCTGAGCGGCGCCCTCAGGCCTTCGGCCGCTTGCGCCTGACGTAGAGCTGCTTGCGTACCGTCGCCACCAGTTCGCCCGACGCCGTGCGGATGTCGGTATCGAACCAGCGCAGGCATTTCTCGCCGTTCGCGGTGGCGGCGCGCAGCTCGTCGAGGACGGTGTCCTCGACGCGGAACTCCGCGTAGACGGCCTCGCGCCCCGGCGCGACGAAACGAATCTCGCCCGCCTGGTCCCACACGATGTAGTCGTTGCCGAGGCTCTTCAGCACCATGATCATCCAGAAGGGATCGGTCATGGAGAAGAGGTTGCCGCCGAACTGCGTGCGCACGTAGTTGCGGTTGTACCAGGCGAGTTTCAGGCGCACCTTCGCGTAGCGGTAGGTGTCGAACTCGACGACCCGGATACCGGCGAAGAAGAAAGGCGGCCATGCGTTGAGGACGCGCCGTAGCGTGCTTGCTTTCATGGGCGCCATGCTAGCGGCGGCCATGGTGCGCGCGAAGTCCCCCGTTTCAAACGCGGGCGGAACGGCCATGACCTCTGGCACACGCCCACCCGCGGACCCGCGCCGAGTATCGAAGGCTACCCACGCCGCCAGGATACGAGCCATGCGCCATCCGTTCCGCCGCGCCACCCTCGCCGCCGCCGTCGCGGCCGCGATGGCCCTTTCCATGCCCCAGGCACGCGCCGCCGACCTCCCGGTGGCCGCGGACCAGCCCTACCCCGGCAACCTCACGCTGCACGTCGATCTTTCCGACGCGTCGCGACATCTCTATCACGTGCGCGAGAGCATCCCGGTCAAGCCCGGCCACGCGATCCTCTACTATCCGAAGTGGATCCCGGGCGTGCACGCCCCCTCGGGCCCGCTCTCCAACGTGGCGGGTTTCATCGTCACCGGCAACGGCAAGCGCATTCCCTGGCGCCGCGACCTGAAGGAGATGTACGCGTTCCACGTCGACGTGCCCGAAGGCGTGGACAAGCTCGACCTCACGTTCGACTACCTGGCGCCAACGACGCCTAACTACATCCCGCTGTCGTTCAACGAAGTGGCCTTCTATCCGGCCGGGTACTACACCAGCCAGATCACGGTCCAGCCGACGCTCAAGCTGCCGGCTGGCTGGAAATTCGCCTCCGCGCTCGAGACCGCGTCGCAGTCGGGCGACGAGGTCGGCTTCAGGCCGGTGAGCTTCGAGAACCTGGTCGACTCGCCGGTGATGACCGGCAAGTACTTCACCCGCATCGACCTCGCGCCGGGCCAGCCGACGCAGGTGCACCTCAACATCACCGGCGACACCGCGGCCGGCGTCAAGGCGACGGAAGATCAGATCGCGAAGCAGCGCGCGCTCATCGTGCAGGCGAACAAGCTGTTCGGCGCGCACCACTACGATCACTACGACTTCCTGCTGGTCACGTCCGACCACACCGGACACTTCGGACTGGAGCACCATCAGTCCAGCGACGATCGTCTCTTCGCCAACTTCCTGACCGATCCCGACGCCAACGCCGCGGCCGGAACGCTGCTGCCGCACGAGTACATCCATTCGTGGAACGGCAAGTTCCGTCGCCCCGCCGATCTGTGGACGCCGACGTTCACCGAGCCGATGCAGGACGACCTGCTCTGGGTGTACGAGGGCATGACGGATTACTGGGCCGGCGTGCTGACGGCGCGTTCGGGCATCTGGACCACCGAACAATGGCGCGACTCGCTGGCCGGGATCGCCGCGGACATGTCCGCGCGCACGGGTCGCGAATGGCGCTCACTGCAGGACACGGCGGATGGCATTCCGCTGTCGTCGCGCGGCACGACGGGCTGGACCAACCTGCGCCGGAGCTCCGATTACTACCCGGAAGGCCAGCTGCTCTGGCTCGACGTCGACACGAAGATCCGCGACCTCTCCGGCGGCAAGCACACGCTGGATGAATTCGCCCGCGCGTTCTTCGGGATGGACAACGGCAGCTACAAGCCGAAGACCTATACGTTCGACGACGTCATTTCGACGCTCAACGGCGTGCAGCCGTACGACTGGGCCACGTTCCTGCGCCAGCGCCTCGACTACACCGGCGACACGCTACCCGAGCACGGCATCGAAGGCGGCGGCTGGAAGCTCGTCTACGACGACAAGCCGACCGCGTTCGCGAAGACGGCCGAGAAGATCCGCAAGACGGTCAACTTCGCCTATTCGCTGGGCATCCAGGTGTCCGACAAGGGCGTGGTGACCGACGCGCAATGGGAGGGCATCTCGGCGAAGGCGGGACTCGTGCCCGGCGTGACGATCGTCGCCGTCGATGGCAAGGACTACTCCGGCCAGGCGCTGAAGGACGCCGTCACCGCCGCGAAGTCCACGACGGCGCCGATCGAGTTCCTGATCAAGGACATCGAGGAATACCGCACGGTCAAGGTCGACTACCACGGCGGCCTGAAGTATCCCCACCTCGTGCGCGGCGAAGGCAAGGATCTGATCGGCGCGATCGCCACGCCGAAGAAGTAAAGCTGGCGACCGCTCGAACCGTAGGAGCGGACCTGGCCGCGACGGCTTTAACTGTAGGAGCGGACCTGGCCGCGACCGCTCTTCGCGAGGAGCAACAGGCCCTGTTGCTCCCGGCGAAAAGCCGTCGCGGCCAGGTCCGCTCCCACAGGGGCTTCGCAGGTCCTGTTGCTCCCGGCGAAAAGCTGTCGCGGCCAGGTCCGCTCCCACAATTGCTTCGCGGGCTCAGTGCTCGCGCGCGATCTCGAACAGGAACCACACGCGGCGCTCGCCTTCGTCGATCCAGTTCTCGAGGAAGCTGGCCGTCGCGACGTCGCCGTACTCGTCGCACACGCCGTGCAGTTCGCGCATGAAGCCGACGAAGCGCTCGTTGTCGTCGCGCAGCTCGGCGATCATGTCCTGCGGCGTCACAAAGTCCGCGTCGTTGTCGGACAGTCGCTGCAGCCGCGACACGTTGCCGATCGAGCGGATCGTCGTGCCGCCGATCTTGCGCGCGCGCTCGGCGATGTCGTCGGTGATCTTGAAGATCTGGTCCGACTGGTCGTCCAGCAGCAGGTGCAGGTCGCGGAAGCGCGGGCCCGACATGTGCCAGTGGAAGTTCTTCGTCTTCAGGTACAGCGCGAAGGTATCGGCAAGCAGCGTGTTCAGGCCCGCGGCGATGTCACGGGTCGCGTCCGCGCTGAGACCCGACGGGGTCCGCAGGTCGGCCTTGCGCAGTTTCTTGGTCGCTTCGGGATTCTTCATCGTGACGGCTCCGTGGGGAATGGCTCCGGAGGATGCGCCCAAGGACGTGACGATGCTTGGACGAATTGGTTACGCACCCGGAAGCAAAGGGATGTCGACCACGACCACGAGGCCGGTACCCGTCTCCGGGTCCCCGAGCCGGATGGACGCGCCGTGTAGCTCGACCGCCCGCTGCACGATCGACAGGCCCAGACCGTAGCCCCCGGCCTGGGTATCGGCGCCCCGCTGGAAGCGGGTAAACATCGCCGCCCGCCGCTCGGGCGGAATGCCGGGGCCATCGTCGGCCACTTCGATGCGCGCCCGCTCGCCCTCCTGCCGGATCGACAGCTGCACGTGGCCGCCCGCCGGGGCATACCGAAAGGCGTTCTCCACGAGATTGCGCAGCAGCGCCCGCAGGGCGGTGCCGTACCCCTCGATCACCAGCGTGTCGGGAAGCTCGACGCCCAGCTCCACGTGACCGGCGCCGATGACCGTGGCCATTTCGTCGACGACGTCCAGCGCCAGCTGGGTCAGGTCGACCGGGCTTCGCGGCCCGGCCGCCGCGCCTGCCTCCAGGCGGGCCAGCGCGAGCAGCTGCTCAGTGCGCCGGGCCAGCGACACGAGACACTCGCGCGCGGCCTCGAGGGCCGTGTGCGCCTCGTCCGGCCGCGCGGAGGCCATCGCGTCCTCCAGATTGATCATGGTGGAGGCCAGCGGCGTCCTCAGCTCGTGAGCCACGTCCGCGCTGAAGTGGCGCTCACGCTCCAGCGCGCCTTCGAGGCGCTCGATCTGCTGGTTCAGCGCCGTGACCACGGGACGCAACTCCTCCGGCGCGTCCGGCAGATCGACCGGTTCCCGGCTACCCGGCTCGCGCCGACTCAGGGCGGCGGCCAACGTGTCCAACGGGGCCAGGCCGCGCCGGATGGCCAGTCCGACGAGGAAGGCCATCAGGGGCAAGCCCAGCAACGCCGGCAGGCCATGCTCCAGCCAGAGCGCGCGCGTGATCTCGTTGCGGCTGTCGTAGCGCTCGCCGGCGCGGATCACCACGCCCTCGCGCTCCATCACGAGCGTGAAGACCCGCCACTGGTACTTGCCCTTGTGGATGTCTTCGAACGCGCCGTCGGCGACCTGCGTCGGGGGCACCTCCGCCAGGTTCTCGGTCGCCAGAAGTAGCGTTCCATCGCGATCGAACACCTGGAAACCGACCTCGGACTCGAACGTCCTGCCCTGCACGGTCAGTTCCTGCGGGTGGTTCGACACGCTGGGCACGAGCAGCCGCTCGAGATGGTGCTCGCGCAGATGCTCCACACCGACGCGCCCCACGAGCACCTCGAGCGTTCGTGCCGCCTGCGCCAGGCGCCCGTCCGACAGCTCGTCGACCTCCTCGAGTGTGTGCTTCGCGCTGAGGAAACCGAGCGGCAGCAGCAGCGCCACCAGCACGAGCACGATCAGCACGAGCAGGCGGGCGCGCAGGCTCGAAAGCTTCATCGCGGTTCCCGCGGCACCATGTAGCCGAAGCCGCGGACAGTCTGGATCGCGTCGTGGCTGAGCTTCCGACGCAGGGAATGCACCAGCACCTCCAGCGCGCTCGTGCTCATCGCGCTATCGGGGCCGTAAAGGGAATTCTCGAGCGACTCGCGGCGGACGATGCGTCCCGAGCGCTCCATCAACGCCTGCAGGAGCGCGAACTCGCGGCGCGTCAGGTCGACACGCTGGCCGTGCCAATAGCACTCGAAGGCGCCCAGATCCAGGCTCAGCGCGCCGGCCTCCAGCTTGTTCACCGCGGCCCCCCGCACGCGCCGGGTCAGCGAACGGATGCGGGCCGCCAGCTCGTCGAGGTGGAACGGCTTGACGAGGTAATCGTCCGCTCCCGCGTCGAGCACCCGGATGCGCGAGTCCACGGCCTCGCGCGCCGACATCACGATCACCGGCGTCGCGACGCTCATCCGCCGCGCCTCGGTCAGCACGTCGAGCCCGTCCTTCCCGGGAAGGCCCAGATCGAGCAACACGAGGTCGGCCTCGTGGTCGCGCAGGGCGAGCAGCGCCTCGCGACCGTCGCGGAACCAGCTGATCGTGTAGGCCAGCCGCTCCAGCGCCCGCCGGATGGCCTCGCCGAGCTGCGCGTCGTCTTCCACGAGAATGATGTGCAAGTGGGGAACCCCAGGCTGCGTCGGCGGCGATTATCCTTTGGCCCAGCTTAGCGCCGCCTTAGGCGCGATGGTGCGATCAGGCGCCGTTCCGCTCAAAGCGTTCGATTTCGGCGAGGCGGCTTCTTGCCCGGCGAAGGCTCGACCCCTCCGGCAGGCCCTTGAGATGGGCAACGACAAGGAATACGACGAGACAGGCGACGGCGGCCACGAGCAGGGAGCCGACGAACGCCGGTCGTGCCGCTACGATGTCCACGCCCAGCAGGGCGAATCCCCAGACGATCACGGCCACCCACATGAAGCAGCCCAGCACGCCGAACCAGCGTCCTTCGCGAAGCCGCCACGCACGAAGCTCCGCAACGCGCCTCTGCAGCATGAGGACCGGCGCGGCGTCGTCCACGCGAGCGGCCAGATAGAGGTTCCTCGCCGCCGCCACCACCATGGCCACGCCATAGGCGTGCAACGACAAGCCGGTGACCAGCAGCGACGGCACGTGACGGTGGTCGAACCAGAACGAGCCAGCGGCGACGGCGAGCAACAGACCGGCGGTCACCTGCACCCACTGCCCGACCACCAAAGGCCGCAACTCGGCGCGCACGCCACCGTCCCGCCCTGCCGCGATCTCACCAGGCGCCTCGGCGGCGACACGCTCATCGAGCGCCGACCAGCCCGCCTTCAGTTCGTCGAATTCCATACCTTCCTCCGTCGTTGCGATGCCTCGCCGGTCAGGTTCCGGCGCAGTCGTTGCTTCAGGCGCGCGATGCGCGTGCCCACGTTGGTGTCACTGATGCCCAGCACGGCGGCGATGTCCGCGTACGGCAATTCCTCGAGGTAAAGCAGCATCAGTGCCCGGTCGAGCGGTTCAAGCACCTCGATGGCGTCGGAGAGCGCGTGCAGACGTTCATCCGGCTCCTCGATGGCGGCGCCGCCGCCGAGCGTGTCGATCAACGACGCATCGAGAGACTGCGTGCGCTCGCGCTGCCGCCGCGCATGCGAAAGCCCGACGTTCAGCGCCACCCGGTACATCCACGTGGAAAACGGCCGCGCGGGGTCGTAGCTTCCGAAGGAGCGCCACAACTGGAGGAATATCTCCTGACCCAGGTCCTTTCGGTCCTCGACGCCGCGCGCGTAGACGGCCGCCACCTTGAGCACGATCCTGCTGTGCGCTGCCAGCAGCGTCTCGAACGTCCTTTGCCTGTCCTCGTTCCGCATGTGTCCTCCCGCTTTCCTTCATGATTCGCCGGGACGCCGAAAAAATCACACAATGGGTGGATTCTTCCGACGGATGGTTCCATGCCTGCGACGTTCCCCGCACGCCTCCTACTTGGCCTGATCGCGGCCGCACCGTTCACGCTTCATGCGAAGGACAGCTGGATCACGCCGGCCGAGGCGTCCGGGTTCCGCACGACGCCGTCGTACGCCGACACCGAGGCGTACCTGCGCCGGCTGGCCGATGCGTCGCACGGCACGTTGCGTGTAGAGACCTTCGGCACCTCGCCGGAGGGCCGGCCGATGACGGTGGTCGTCGCCGCGAAGGACGGCGACCTGACCCCCGAGCGGGCGCGCGCGGCCGGCAAGCCGATCGTGCTGTTGCAGGCGGGCATCCACCCGGGAGAGATCGAAGGCAAGGACGCGGGCCTGATGCTGCTGCGCGACTTCGCCGCCACCGGCCGCCTGCCCCACCTGCTCGACCATGCGGTGCTCGTGTTCATTCCGGTGTACAGCGTCGACGGGCACGAGAACTCGGGGCCGTACTTCCGCATCAACCAGAACGGGCCGGAAGAGATGGGGTTCCGCGGCCAGTCGCAGTACCTCAACCTCAACCGCGACTACGTCAAGGCCGATGCGCCCGAGACGCGTGCGTGGCTGAAGCTCTGGAACACATGGCGGCCCGACCTGCTCATCGACATCCACACCACCGACGGCGCCGATTACCAGTACGACCTCACCTGGTACGCCGAGGACGCGCACAAGCTGCCGCCTTCGGTGGCCGCATGGCAACAGGCGACCTACGCCGGCAAGGTGATGCCGCGCTACGAGAAGCTCGGCCACCTCGCCTCCCCGTACCTCGAATTCCGCGACGGCCGTGACATCACCAAGGGCATCCAGAACTTCGGCTCGGGACCGCGCTTTTCCACGGGCTACGCGGCGATCCGCAATCGCGCCGGCCTGCTGATCGAAACGCACATGCTGAAGTCGTACGAGGTTCGCGTCCGCGCCACCTACGATGTCGTGCGCAGCGTGCTCGACGCGGTCGACGCCTCGCCCGCCGCGCTGCTCGAGGCGTCGAAGCAGGCCGACGCGTGGGCCGCGTCGCTCGCCGCCCGGCCTGGCGCCACGCTGCCCGTCACCTTCAAGGAGGATCCCACGCCGACACCCTTCACGCTCAAGGGTTACGCGTTCACGCAGACGCCGAGCGACATCTCCGGCGACACCTGGGTGCGCTACGACCCCACGAAGAAGAAGACGTACGCGATCCAGAGCTGGAACGGCCTGCTTCCCGATGTCGCCGCGCCCTTGCCGGCGGCCTGGGCCATTCCGGCGCAATGGACGCAGATCATCGAGCGGCTCGACGCGCACGGCATTGCGTACACGCGCACGACCACGGGCGTCCGCGTGCCGGTGTCGCGCGATCGCCTGACGCAGCCCCGGTGGGCCGAGAAACCGTTCGAGGGCCATCACCTGCTGCGTGACGTGACGATCACGCCGACACCGGAGACCGTCGAGCTACCGGCTGGCACGGTGATCGTGCCCGCGGACAACACCGATGCGGTGCTCGCGCTGAACCTGCTCGATCCCCGCGCGCCCGATTCCATGCTGCGCTGGGGCTATCTCGACGCGATCTTCGAACCGAAGGAATACGGCGAGCCGCGCGTGCAGGAAGCCCTCGCCCGCGACATGATCGCGAAGGATCCCGCGCTCAAGACCGCCTTCGACGAGAAGCTGCGCAGCGATCCCGCGTTCGCGGCGAACCCGCGCGCACGCCTTTCGTTCTTCTTCGAACGCAGCCCGTGGTACGTGGCCCAGGAGGTCGGGGCCTACCCGGTGCTGCGGCTGGATGCGGCGGCGTTGCGGCGGGCCCGCTAGCGGCTCGTAGGAGCGCGCCTTGCGCGCGACAGCTTTTGAAGCCAGGGCAGCAGGTCCCGTGCTCTTTCGCGAAAAGCTGTCGCGCGCAAGGCGCGCTCCTACGAGGAGGGCATTCCACGATCGGGCTTACACCACCTCGAACGGCCGCATCATCTCGTTGGCCTCGTGCTCCGCGAGGTGGCAGTGCCAGGCGTAGCGGCCCTTGTAACCGTCGAAGGTCGCGACGATGCGCGTGACCATGCCGGGGTACGCCTGCACCACGTCCTTCCACCCGCGCTCGTGCGCCGGCGGTGGCTGCGCCGGACCCGTGAAACGCAGCGTCTTCGAGGACATGTATTCGTCGACGTCGTACGGACGACGGTCGAGGATCTGGAAGCGGACGAGGTGCAGGTGGATCGGGTGCGTATCCTCGGTGAGGTTCACCAGGTTCCACGCCTCCGTCGTCCCGAGCTTCACCGTCTCCGTCACCGGATCGTGCCAGCGCTTTCCGCCGAGCAGCATGAGCATCGGGGTCGCGACGCAGTCGCTGTATTCGTCGAGGGTGAGTTCGCGCGAGCGTGACACGTCGCGCTCCGTGAAACGCGGAACGTCGCGCAGGACGTCCGGCACGCGGCTGTCGTCGCGCACCGCGCCCTGCCCCACCGCGAACCGCATGAGCGGGAGCGCGTCGTTCATCAGCTCGATAGCGCCGCCACGTGACGCTGCGAAGTCGACGACGAGGTCCGCCCGCTCGCCGGGCGCTAGGAAGATCGACCGCATGGACACCGGCGCGGCCAGCAGCCCCTGATCGGAGCCGATCGCCTGGAACGGCCGGCCGTCGCGGAAACGCAGGTGATAGAAGCGGCCGTTCGACGCGTTGAGCACGCGAAGACGGTAGCGCCGCGGCTGCACGTCGGCCCGAGGGAGGATCGCGCCGTTGACGAGTGTGAGGTTGCCGAAGACTTCGGGCACCCACGGCGCGTTCGCGTCGCCGGAATCGGGGTAATAGAGGCTGCCGTCCTCGCGCAGCAGGCGATCCGCCAGCACGAGCGGAAGTTCCTGGTCACCCGCCGGCAGGCCGAGGCCGAGCTCGTGCTCGTCGCGCAGCAGGTAAAGGCCCGTCAGGCCCGCGTACATGTTCAGCCGATTGATGCCCATCGCATGGTCGTGGTACCAGAGCGTCGCGGCGTCCTGGGTGTTCGGGTACCGGTGACGACGCGATTTGCCGGGCACGTACCAGTCTTCCGGATACCCGTCGTCGGCACGCGGCACCTGCGCGCCGTGCAGGTGGACGATCGCCCGCACCTCCGGCTTGTCCGCCTCGGCGCCGCAGATCGCATGGTCGACGGGCAGGAAATGCTTCACCGGTAGCGCGTTCTCCCAGATCACCTCCGTCGCCTGTCCCTTCCGCGCGTCGATGGTCGGTCCGGGGTACGCCCCGCCGTACGTCCACAATCGTGTCGGCGGCAGGTCGCGATGCAGCCTCTGCGTCGACTCCGCCATGCGGAGGCGCAACGGCTTGCCCGCCGCGGGAACGAGCACCGGCGGCACGGGCAGCGTATCGACGAACGGCGCGAGCTTCGCGGGATCGACCAGACCGGGCATGCGGGTGACGTCGCCCATGGCGTGCATGCACAGATCGTTGCCGACGCGCCCTGCCGGCGCGGCCTGCATGGCGTGCATGTCGTGCGCGAGCAGCCGCGACGGGATCCACCCCGCCGCGGCCGCCCAACCCGCCGTCTTCAGGAACCGACGGCGATCAACCATGCCCACCGTTCCCGGCCGCCCAGGGCCATCCGCCGTTGCGCTTCGGCTGGCCCGTCGACTCGTCGAGGATCAGCTTGCGGTCGAACAGGCGCGGCAGGAAGAAGTCGAACATCCCGTCGAGGCGACCGGCGTGGGCATCGCTCGAACCGCCACCGATGCGCTTGCCGTCGAGCCAGTTGTCCTCGATGAAGCGCGTGATCGAGCTCTGGTCCGTCACCGTGTGGTCCACCATGTTCTCGCGCGCCCACGGCGACACCACGAGCAGCGGCAGGCGCGGACCGAAGCCGCAACGTCCCTGCGCCGGCGTCTTGCCGTCGAGACCCGGCAACGTACCGTGGCCCTTGCAGACGCCGGGACCGTCCAGCGCGTCGGTGCTGCCCTGCGACGCGTTCATCCGCGGCGGCTGCTGGTGGTCGTACCAGCCGTCGGAGTCGTCGTACGCGATGACGACCGCCGTATCGCGCCACTCGCCGCTCTGCTGCAGCGCGTTCATCACGTGCACCACGAACGCCTGTTCGTCGATCGGGTCGGAGTAGCCGCCGTGGCCGTCCTGGAACGACGCCGCCTTGAGGAAGCTCACCGCCGGAAGATTGCCCGCGTCGAGCGCGTCGTAGAAATCTTCCATGTCGTACTGATGGTTGGCGGCATCGCCGCTGTGGCCGATCGCCGCCACCGAGGCCGGCCGCGCGTGCGTCGGGTTCGCGGTGGACGGGTAGTACTGGAACGGCTGGTGATGCGGGCTGTAATCGTTCGAGGTGCTGTTGGTCACCTTCGACAGCGTGCGCCGCGAGCAGCCGCTGCTGCCGTCGGCGTTCGTGCGGGTGAGGTCGAAGCCGCCCTGGAACCAGCCCCAGGTCACCTTGCGCTCGTTGAGGAGGTCGCCGATGTTGCGGCCACCCATCGTCACCTGCGTCGCCGTGGGCGACGAGCAGACGTCGCCGATCGGATCGGGATCGCCGATCATCGTCAGGCCACCGTTACCGTCGTCCGTCGTGCCGCCCGTGCCGTTGAGCGTGTCGATCACGCCCGCCGTCTGGCCGGCGATCATGTTGACCGCACCCGGTGTCGACGGACCGAACGTGGTGCCGTAGCTCGCGTCGCTCATCGCGAAGTGCTGCGCGTAGTTCCACAGCGCGGTGACGGTGTTGCCGTCGTAATAGCCCATGACCTGGCCCTTGCCCTCCTCCGACGGATCACCGCCCGGCAGCATCTCGCCGCGGCCCGTGTAGAGCGGGAACAGGTCCATGCGGCCGCCGTTGAACGCGCGCTGCTCGGAGGTGTAGCCGTGGTCCTGGTCGGCCGTCGCGGCTTGGGCGCGCGTCAGACGGAAGGGATTGATCGCGCCGTCGCCGTTGTCCTTGTTGGTGGCGTTCGGGTTCTTCGTCAGCAGGCGGCGGTCCAGCCCGTTGACCGGCGGCGTGAACGGGCGCGCGTAGAACGCGGGCTCGCCGTGCGGATTTTCGGCATACGGATAGGTGCCGAAGTAATGATCGAACGACACGTTTTCCTGGAAGATCACCACGAGATGGCGGATCGGCGTCGACGTGCGCGGATCGTCGCCGTGGCCGCCGTGGCCGTGGCCGAAGCCCAGCGCGGACACGCCGTCGTCCGGCGTATCGCCCGCGACCTGCTGTGCCGTGATCGACGCGGCGGAAAGGGTGAGCACGCAGGCGATGCCTGCGGCCAGTAACTTGCGCATGACGGATGCTCCTCGATTGGCTCTTCGGGCTGGACGGGAAGCCGCATCCCCTGTCATGCGGACACGCGAAGCCTAGGAAGCCGATATGACGGTTCGGGGACATTCGTCGCGAGTTCTTGCGGAATATCGGCAACCATGACTTTCGTCACAGTTGGCCCTGCGCCGGGGCCGCAAGGGCTATGCTCGGACCCCACCGGCGCCCGGGGGCGCCGTTTCCACCAAGTCACGAGGGACATCCATGACCAAGCAGTACCTGAAGCCGCTCGCACTCGCGCTCGGCGTCGCACTCGCCGGCACCGCGTGCAGCAAGCACGACGACGCCGACACCGCCGCGCCGGCCGCCACCACGCCGGCACCCGCGAGCACCGCGCCGGCGGCCGCCGGTACCGCGGCCGCCGCGCCGGCCGGTCCCTCGTTCGACGTGGCCGAGCTCGACACGAACATCGACGCGTGCACCGACTTCAACGGCTTCGTCAATGCGAAGTGGGTGGCCGCCAACCCGATCCCCGACGACCGCACCCGCTGGGGCGCGTTCGACAAGCTCGCCGAGAACAGCCTGAACACGCAGCACGACATCGTCGACGCGATGGACAAGGGCGCGGCGAACGCCCAGGCCGGTTCGATCGAACAGAAGATCGGCCTGCTCTACCGCTCCGGCATGGACGAAGCGGCCATCGAGAAGGCCGGCGTCGACCCGATCAAGCCGGAACTGGCGAAGATCGACGCGCTGAAGACCCCGCAGGACATCGTCGACTTCCTCGATGCCAGCTTCAACGACGGCAACAGCTACGTGTTCGGCTTCGGCGCCGGCGCCGACTTCCAGAACGCCAAGGTGCAGATCGGCTACGCCCAGCAGGATGGCCTCGGTCTGCCGACCAAGGACTACTACACCGACCCGAAGCAGGCCGATAACCGCAAGGCCTACCTCGCCTACATCGTGAAGACCCTGACGCTCGCCGGCGTGCCGGAAGACCAGGCCACGAAGCAGGCGGACGAGGTCATGAAGTTCGAGACCCAGCTCGCCGCCGCCTCGCTCGCGCCGGTCGAACTGCGCGCGCCGGAGAATCAGTACCACTTCGTCTCCGTCGCCGAAGCCGACAAGATCACGCCGCACTTCAACTGGGAGAAGTTCTTCGCCGCCCAGGGCGTGACGATCGACAAGGGCTTCTCGCTCTCGCAGCCGAAGTTCTTCAAGGAGTTCGACAAGATGCTGGCGTCGACGCCGGTGTCCACCTGGCAGGCCTACCTGCGCTTCCACGCGATCGACGGCGCGTCGCCGTACCTGTCCAAGACCTTCCAGGACAACAAGTTCGACTTCTACGGCAAGACTCTCGCCGGCCAGCCGCAGCAGAAGCCGCGCTGGAAGCGCGTGCTCGGTACGGTGAACAGCTCGATGGGCGAAGCGCTCGGCCAGCTGTACGTCGCCAAGGTGTTCAAGCCGGAAGCCAAGCAGCGCGCCAACGAGCTGGTGGACAACGTCCGCAACGCCCTGAAGACGCGCATCGAGAACCTCGACTGGATGAGCGCCGAGACCAAGGAGAAGGCGATCCAGAAGTGGAACACCTTCCTGCCGAAGATCGGTTACCCCGACAAGTGGCGCGACTGGTCCGGTCTGGACGTCAACGGTGAGAACTACTTCGGCAACGTCGAAGCCGCCAGCAAGTTCAACTATCACTACGACATCGCCAAGATCGGCAAGCCGACCGACCGCCTCGAGTGGGGCATGACGCCGCAGACGGTCAACGCGTACTACAACCCGACCGACAACACGATCAACTTCCCGGCCGCGATCCTGCAGCCGCCGTTCTTCGACGCCAACGGCGACGACGCGATCAACTACGGCGGCATCGGCGCGGTCATCGGTCACGAGGCCAGCCACGGCTTCGACGACGAGGGCAGCCAGTTCGACGGCGACGGCAACAACAAGAACTGGTGGACGAAGGCCGACCGCGCCAAGTTCGACGAGCGCGCGGCCAAGCTGGTCGCGCAGTTCAACGAATACGCGCCGATCAAGGACAAGCCGGACCTCCACGTCAACGGCAAGCTGACCCTCGGCGAGAACATCGCCGACCTCGGCGGCCTCAACGTCGCGTACGACGCCCTGCAGGAAGCCCTGAAGAAGAATCCGAAGGAAGCCGCCGAGAAGATCGACGGCTACACCCAGGACCAGCGCTTCTTCCTCAACTGGGCGCGCGTGTGGCGCGGCAGCGTCCGCGAGAAGCAGGCGATGCTGTACCTCAACACCGACCCGCACGCACCGGCCTCGCTGCGCGCCATCGGCGCACCGTCGAACATGGAATCGTTCGCCACGGCGTTCCAGTGCAAGCCGGGTGCCACCATGGTCCGCGCCGCCGACAAGCAGGTGAAGATCTGGTAATCGCCCCACGTCATCCTCGATGACTGAGAAGGCGCCGCACGCGAGTGCGGCGCCTTTTTCATGCGCGCGGCTTCCTGCGCCCGGTAATTGCAACTCGTTCTCATTACGATTACGATGTCGGTCGAGACGGGTCCCGTACCCGCGCACCGCCCACAGGGAAACCAACCGATCCCCTGCCCGCCGCGTGGCTTCGTCGCCGCGTGCCGCGGAGGCGCGTGCGCGAACGAAGGCCGTTCCATCTTTCGTCCAGACTCAAAGGGAATCCCATGGCCTTCATCAAGAGCCGCAAGCATGCCGCTCCTGCCGCGCGCACCGTCGGTGCCGCCGTCCTTCTGACCCTCGCGCACGGCGCGATCGCCACCGACGCGCCCGCCGATGTCGTGGCCCCGCCCCAGCAGGCCAAGGTCAACGACGCGCAGGCGCTGCCCGGCATGCAGGTGGAGGCCGACCGCTCCAGCGACTACCGCGTCGAGAAGGTCTCGTCGCCCAAGTTCACCCAGTCGCTGCTCGACACGACGCAGTCGATCCAGGTCATCAACAAGGAACTGATCCAGCAGCAGGGCGCGACGACGCTGACCGAGGCGCTGCGCAACAGTCCGGGCGTGGGCACGTTCTACGTCGGCGAGAACGGCCAGACGAACACGGGCGACGCGATCTACATGCGCGGCTTCGATACGTCGGGCAGCATCTTCGTCGACGGCGCGCGCGACCTCGGCACCGTGTCGCGCGACATGTTCAACATCGAGCAGGTCGAGGTCACGAAGGGTCCGGACGGCACGGAATACGGCCGCACCGCGCCGACCGGCGCGATCAACCTCGTGACCAAGCAGCCCGTGCTTGGCAACGGCGTGTCGGGCACGGTGCAGGTGGGCAGCGGCCAGCGCCGCCGCGCGACCGCCGACCTCAACCGCCAGATGGGCGACACCGGCGCGTTCCGCCTCAACGTGCTCGGCCAGGAGAGCGGCGTCTACGGACGCGACCAGATCGAGAACAACCGCTGGGGCATCGCGCCGTCGCTGGCGTTCGGCCTCGGCACGCCGACGCGCGTCTACCTCGACTACCTGCACGTGAAGCAGAACAACGTGCCCGACGGCGGCATCCCGACCATCGGCCTGCCCGGTTACAGCAGCCCGGACCGCCGCGCGTTCCTCAACGACGCGCCGAAGGTCGATCAGGACAACTACTACGGCACGACGCAGGACAAGGATCACGTCACGCAGGACCTGTTCACGGTGATCGTCGAGCACGACTTCAACGACAAGGTCGCGCTGCACAACACCTCCCGAATCGGCCGCACGACGCAGGACTACCTGCTGACCTCCTTCATGGGTTCCACGGCGAACCTGCTCACGCCGAACCCGGCGGATCCGTCGACGTGGACCATCGCGCGCAGCTCCCCGACGTTCAAGCACCAGTCCAACCGCATCGCCACGAACCAGACCAACCTCACCGCCACGATCGAGTCGGGCGCGGTCACGCAGGACATCAGTGCCGGTATCGAGCTGACGCAGGAGAAGGCTCGCACGATCGGCATCGCGCCGCTCGCCGGCAGCACCTGGCCGGCGGCGAACCTGTACAAGCCGTACTCGCACGTGGGCGGCCTGCGTTACGGCGAAACCGGCGCGCACAGCGACGGCAAGACGAACACCGCGGCGGCCTACTTCTTCGACACGCTGAAGTTCGGCGACAGCTGGCAGGTCAACGGCGGCGTGCGCCTCGACCACTACAAGACCGACTTCAGCAGCCTCGTCGTCTGCGGCGCGCGCAACGGTCCGGTGTGCGGTCCGCTGCGTCCGGGCAGCATCGTGCCGGGCGTCGACGCGAAGAAGAGCGACAACCTGTTCAACTACAAGGTGGGCGTGCTCTACAAGCCGGCGGCCAACGGCAGCATCTACGTCAACTTCGCGCAGTCGCAGGAGCCGCCGGGCGGCAACACGCTGACGCTGTCCTCGTCGGCCAACAGCGCCGACAACCCCAGCTTCGACGCGCAGAAGGCCCGCACCGCCGAAGTCGGCACGAAGTGGGACCTGATGGATTCGAAGCTGCTCGTGACGGCGGTGCTCTATCGCACCACGGTCACCAACGAGCTCGTGCAGGACCCGACGGACCTGCTCTACTACCAGATCGGCAAGAAGCGCGTGCAGGGCGTGGAACTGACCGCGATCGGCAAGATCACCGAGAACTGGGCGATCAGCGCCGGCTTCTCCACGCAGGACGCGACCGTCGAGAAGGGTGCGGGCGTCACGGCCAACGGTTCCGACGACTTGGCCTACACGCCGAAGCGTTCGTTCACGGCCTGGACCACCTACCACCTGCCGTTCAACCTCACGGTCGGTGGCGGTGCGCGCTACCAGGGCGGACTGCAGCGTGGCACGGACGGCGCGGTCGGCACCCCCGCCTACACGCAGAGCTACTGGGTGTTCGACGCGGTGGCGAGCTACCCGATCAACCGCCACGTCGACATCCAGCTCAACGTGTACAACCTGTTCGACAAGGAATACGTCGCGGCGATCAACAAGAGCGGCTACCGTTACACCCCGGCCACGCCGCGCTCGGCGATGCTCCAGGCCAACATCCGCTTCTGATCCAGCGAGGAACCGCCGCCATGCTGATGCACATCCCGGACGTCCTGAGCAAAGACCAGGTGGCCGGGATGCGCCTCGCCCTTGACGGCGCGGACTGGACCGACGGTCGCGAGACCGTCGGTCCGCAGGGCGCGAAGGTCAAGCGCAACCTGCAGCTGCCCGACGCGTCGCCGCTGCGCCGCGAACTGGGCGATCTCGTGCTAGCGGCGCTGCGGCGCCATCCGCTGTTCCACGCGGCGGTGCTGCCGTTGCGCACGATCTCGCCGCGTTTCAACCGCTACGAAGGCGGCGGCGAATACGGTTTCCACATCGACGGCGCCGTGATGCACGCCGGCACCGGCGACACGCACGTGCGCAGCGACATCTCCTGCACCGTGTTCCTGAGCGAGCCGGACGACTACGACGGCGGCGAGCTGATCGTCAGCGACACGTACGGCGAACACGAGGTGAAGCTCCCTGCGGGGGACGCCATCGTCTACCCCTCCTCCAGCCTGCATCGCGTCGCGCCCGTGACCCGCGGCGCCCGCGTCGCCTCGTTCTTCTGGATCCAGAGCATGGTGCGCGACGACGGGGAGCGCCGGCTGCTGCTCGAGATGGACACGGCCATCCGCACGCTCTCGTCCAGCGGCGCCGACCAGGCCGCGATCCTGCAACTGACGGGCGTTTACCACAACCTGCTCAGGCGCTGGGCCGAAACATGAGGTAGGCAGGGGCGCCTTCGAGAGCGGATAATTGGCGCCCCCTGATGTCTGGCTTCCCCAAAGCATGTTCCAACCCGGTCAACGCTGGATTTCCACCGCCGAGCCCGAGCTCGGCCTCGGCACCATTCTCCGCGTCGAAGGACGCAGCGTGCAGGTGCTGTTCGCCAAGGCGGGCGTCCTGCGTCCGTACGCCACCGACAGCGCGCCGCTGATCCGCGCCGAATTCCGTGCCGGCCAGCGGGTCTCCGGCAAGGGCGTGGCCTTTCTCGTCGAACGCATCGAGGAGCGCGAAGGCCTGTTCGTCTATCGCGGCGAAGGCCGCGAGCTCGAAGAGGGCCAGCTCGACGACGAGCAGGCGCTGTCACAGGCCGACGACCGCCTGATCGGCGGCCGCACCGACGCCAACGACCGCTTCGATCTGCGCGTCGACGCCCTGCGCCGCCGTGCCGACGCCCGCCGCTCCGCCGCCTGGGGCCTGGAATCCGCCCGCATCGGGCTGGTGCCGCACCAGCTGCGCGTCGCCGGCATCGCGGCCGCCCGCCGCCCGCCGCGCGTGCTGCTCGCGGACGAGGTCGGCCTCGGCAAGACGATCGAAGCGGGCATGATCCTCGCGCGCCAGCTCGCCACCGGCCGCGCCGGGCGCGTGCTCGTGCTGCTGCCCGAGACACTGGTCTACCAGTGGTTCGTGGAACTCCTGCGCCGCTTCAACCTCTCGTTCTCGATCTTCGACGAGGAGCGCTGCGAAGCGATCGAGCAGGCCAACGACGGCCGCAATCCGTTCGAGGACGAACAGCTCGTCATCGCCGACTTCGCGTTCCTGGAGTCGGCGCCGAAACGCGCCGCGCAGCTGGCCGAGGCCGGCTGGGACCTGATCGTCGTCGACGAGGCGCATCACCTGGAATGGACGCCGGAAGGCGCCAGCCCACGCTATCGCCTCGTCGAGGAACTCGCCGCGGCGACGCCGGGCGTGATCCTGCTCACCGCCACGCCGGAACAGCTCGGACGCGCCGGGCACTTCGCCCGCCTGCGCCTGCTCGACCCGCAGCGCTACGCCAGCCTCGACGCCTACCTCGCCGAATCGGCGGGCTACGCCGAACTGTCCGACATCGCCAGCACGCTGGCCGCCGGCACCGCGCTCGACGCGACGCAGAAAGCCACGCTCGCCGAACGCTTCAAGGGCGATCGCGAGCTGGCCGCCCTGCTCTCGCGCGACGACGCGGGCGACGACCTGCTCGCCGCGCTCATCGACCGCCACGGCACCGGACGCGCGATGTTCCGCAATCGCCGCGCCGGCATCGGCGGCTTTCCGCGCCGCGTGCCGGACCTGATCGCGATCGATCCGTCGACGCTGGAGCCGGGCCGCCGCGAGGCGCTGCTCGCCGAGTTCCGCTCGGACATCCAGCAGCCGCCCGCGCCGCTCGAGTTCGACTATGCCAACGACCCGCGCCTCGCCGCGCTGATCGGCCTGCTCGACGCCCATCCCAACGACAAGTTCCTCCTGCTCTGCCGCAGCCAGGCCAAGGTGATGGCGATCGAGGACGCGCTACGCACGAAGAGCGGCGTCGGCGTGGCGCGCTTCCACGAAGGCCTCGGCATCGTGCAGCGCGACCGCAACGCCGCCTTCTTCGCCCAGCCCGACGGCGCGCGCCTGCTGCTGTGCTCCGAGATCGGTTCCGAAGGCCGCAACTTCCAGTTCGCGCATCGCCTGGTGATGTGGGACCTGCCGCTCGATCCGGACCTGCTCGAACAGCGCATCGGCCGCCTCGATCGCATCGGCCAGAAACACGACATCACCATCCACGTGCCGCTCGTCGGCCAGAGCGCCCAGCACGTGCTCGCGCGCTGGTACGACGAAGGCCTCGACGCGTTCCGCGGCAGCCCCGCCGACGGCCGCGAACTCCTGCGCCGTTTCGGCAGCCTGCTTTCGTCGCTCGCCGACGAGCATGCCCGCGAGGACGACGACCGCGACCAGGAGCTCGATGCCCTGATCGCCGAGACGCGCGGCGCGCACGAGGAACTCTCCGCGCTCATCCACGCCGGTCGCGACCACCTGCTCGAGCTCGCGGCCAGCCGCGACCCGCACGCGGGCGACCTCGCCGGCAGCTTCGCCGCCGAGGACGACGATCCGAAGCGCGACGCCTTCATCCAGCGCCTGTTCGAAACCTACGGCGTGCACGCCGAAGAACTCGCGCGCGGCATCGTGCTGCTCGATCCGCAGTACCTGTCCACCGATGGCCTGCCCGGCTTCGCGGACGGCCCGGTCTCCGTGACGTTCTCGCGCGACATCGCGCTCGCGCGCGAAGACCTGCCGCTGCTCCGCCTCGACCATCCCATGGTGGGCGCGGCCGTCGACCTGCTGGTCTCGGGCGAGGACGGCAACGCCGCGTTCCTCGTCGACGACGCGCTGCCGGTGCGCACCGCGCTCCTGCAGACGGTGTTCGTCCTCGAGGTGGTGGCCGACCGCAAGCTCGACGCCGGTCGCTTCCTGCCGGCCACGCCGCTCACGCTCACGGTGGACACGAAGCTGACCGAGCGCGCGCAGTTCCGCCCCAGCGACGTCGCGCTGCGCCGCGCCGCCGACCGCAACATCGAAGTGCCGCGCTACCGGAAGTTCCTATCCAAGCTCGTGCCGCCCATGCTCGAACGGGCGCAGGACCTCGTCGAGGCGCGCGCGGAAGTGCTCAAGGCCGAGGCGCTCGACGCCGCGCGGCGCGAACTCGACGCCGAGCACGCGCGCCTCGTGGCGCTGCACGCCGTGAACCCGTCGATCTCCGATGACGAGGTCGACGCGATCGCCGCCGAACGCGACGCGCTGCTCGCCGCCATTCCGGAAGCCCGGCTGCGACTCGACGCGGTGCGCTTCGTCGTCAGCCCGGATTTCCTGGCGCTGCGCTGATCAGGACCAGTGGCGTGGCGGCGGCCTGACGCCCCACGCCCAGAGCAGGGCCAGTCCGGCCACGAGCCCGCCAAGGTGGGCGAAGTGCGCCACGCCGGACAGGGTGCCGGTCACGCCGAAGACGAGTTCGGCGACGCCGTACAAGGTGACGAAGAGCCATGCCGGGATACCGATGGGAATCGGGATCAGCATCAGCTTTTCGCGCGGGAAGAGCATCGCGAACGCACCCAGCAGGCCGAACACGGCACCCGAGGCGCCGACCGTCGGGTACATGCGGTCCGGCTCGAAGATGTACACCACCGCCAGCTGCGCCACCGCCGCCGCGATCAGGCACGCGAAGTAATAGACCGTGAAACGGCGCGTGCCCATCACCCGCTCGATCAGGCCGCCGAACATGTAGAGCGCGTACATGTTGAGCACGATGTGCATAACGTTGCCATGCATGAAGCCGTAGGTGACCAGCTGCCAGGGACGGAAACCGATGCCGGCGACGTCGCCTCCGCCGAGGTCGACGGCGATGTCGTGGCCGAACGGCCACAGCGCGAACCAGCGCGTGAGCGACAGCGTGTCCTGGTCGTGCAGCAGGTACTGCAACGCGAACACCACGACGTTGACGATGAGCAGGTTCCGGGTGACCGGCGGCAGATTCGTCGGCATCGGCGTGTCGTCAGCCGGCCAGCGGCGTGGGCTGGAGGATCTCGATCCAGTACTCGTCCGGATCGCGGATGAAGGCGATGTGGCGCATCCGCCCGTCCGTCAGCTTCTTCTGGAAGGTCACGCCGAGTTCCTCGAAACGCGCGCAGGCCGCGTTCACGTCCGGCACGCTTACGCAGAGGTGGCCGAAGCCACGCGGCTCGCTGTTGCCGTTGTGGTACGGGGTGACGGGCTCCTTCTCGGTGCCATGGTTATGGGTGAGCTCCAGCACGCCCGGCTGGCGCAGCACCCATGCCTTGCGGGCTTCGTCGTCATCGGGAATCGCGGCGCGGTCGCCCAGCAGCACGAGGTAGACGATGGTGAACGCGGCCTCCTCGAACACGTGTCGGTACACCGGCGTGAAGCCGAGCACGCGCGTGTAGAAGTCCAGCGACACGTCGAGGTCGCGCACGCGGATCATCGTGTGGTTGAAGACGTAGCCGTGGGTCGCGGCATCCGGCGTCGCGGTGACGCCGGGAAGCGAGGTGAGGTCGGAAAGGGACATGGGCGATTCCTTGGGACAGACTCCAAGGGTGGCTGCCCCCTGCCGGCAATTCAAGCCGCGCGGCGGCGTTCAGCGGGGAATCGCGGCTTTCTCGGGCGCCAGGGAAAGCAGGAGCAGCACCACCGCGAGCGCTCCGTACGCCGCGACGAACGGCCAGACCAGCGCCTGGTTCGCGGCATCGAGCAGCCACGGCAGGTAGACGGAACCGATCGGCTGCACGGAGTGGATCAGGCCGAACGCGGTGAGCACCCCACCCAGCGCCACGATGCCCGCGGCCTTTCGCACGTGCCCGTCGATCATCGCCACGACGAAGCTCGCCCAGACCATCGAGGTGATGATGAACCCGTTGCCGAGGATCACGATCACCGCGAGCGGCGAGACGCCGTGGCTCCCGTCGCCGTAGAGCGCCGCGAAGTGCGCGGGATCCACGATGCCCGGATCCCCCAGCTTGATCGCCAGCATGCGCGCGATCGCCGGGAAGAAGCTGAAGACGACCGCGCCCGCGTAGCGCAGCGGCGTCGCCTCGAACGCCTGCGTCGTGATGCCGATCGACACGAACACGAGGATCGGCGCGAGCACGGCCACCGGCAACAGTTCGACGAGGTTCGACAGATAACCGAAGACACCGCCCAGACCGATGACCAGGCCCGTGGCGAGCGTGTAGCCGGTCCGCGCGCCCATCGCCTTGTAAGCCGGTTGGCCGATGTAGGGCGTGGTCTGCGCGACGCCGCCGCAGATGCCCGCGACGAGCGTCGCCAGCGCCTCGACGAGCAGGATGTCGCGCGTGGCGTAGTCGTCACCGGCCGCGCGGGCGCTCTCGGTGACGTTGATGCCGCCGACGACCATGAGCAGGCCGAAGGGGAGGATCAGCGGCAGGTAAGGCACGGTGGCCGGCAGACCCGCGAGGAAACCCAGGCTGGGCCAGGGGAAGCCGATGCGCCACTGCCAGGCCGAAGGGGCGTGGTAGCCGGTGCCGAGCAGACCGAAGGGCCCGAGACCGTAGTACAGCAGGACACCGACGACGAAGGCACCGAGCACACCGGGCACGCCGAACGGCAGGCGCCGCTTCGCGATCAGCGCGTAGAGCACGATGCCCAGACCCGCGAAGCCCACGACAGGGACGCGCATGATCTCCACCAGCGGCAGGAAGCCCATCAGCACCAGCGCGATGCCCGCGATCGATCCGAGCAGGCCCGCGCGCGGCACCGAGCGCTGCACCCACGCACCGAAGAACGAGAGCACGAATTTCAGGGCACCCATGACGACCAGCGACGCCATGCCCAGGTGCCACGTCGCCTCGCCGGCGGCGAGCTCGTCGAGTCCGGACTGGCGATAGCCCGCGTAGGCCGGACCGAGCACCAGCAACGCCATGCCGATGGTCGTCGGCGCGTCGATGCCCAGCGGCATGGCGGTGACATCGCTGCGTCCCGTGCGCAGGGCGAGCCGGCGGGCCATCCACGTATAGGCGAGGTTGCCCAACAGGACACCGAGCGCCGTGCCGGGGAACATGCGGCGGAACACCAGGTCGGCGGGCATGCCGAAGATCCCGATGAGCGCGGTCGCCATGAAGGCGAGCAGCGACAGGTTGTCGACCACGAGGCCGAGCAGGCCGTTGAGGTCGCCGCCGCCGAAACGGCGCGCCGTGGAAGGTTGTTTCACCATCAGAAGGAAACCTCGGCGGGCTGGGTGACGCGCAGCACGGACCGGTCGCCGGTTTTCGCTTTCCACGCGGCGCGGATCGCGTCGATATCGGCGCGGGCGGCCGGCGTATCGGGGTGCAGAAGGATCAGGACCTTCGAGCGCAGCCGCTCGGGCGTGCCCTGCCCCGGGTCACGCCACTGACCGTAGGCGTCGACCACGGTGAGTCCACTGGGAAACCGTGGCGTGACTTCGGCATCGAGGAACGCGCGCCAGGCCGTGTCGCTCACGCCGGAGGCGGCATCGGCGGCGCCCAGGCCGAAGTAGAGCTCCGTCCTCACCCAGCCCCGCGCCGCGACCGGATGCGCGGCGTCACCGGTGGAGGTCGGCGAAACGGCATGCGTCGCACAGCCCGCGCAGGCGAGCGCGGCGGCGACCAACCATCCGGTTACGACTTTCATGCGCCCCCTTATGGACGTCCTTACGGCCAGACGGCTGGGAGGTTAGCAGGTCGCGCCTGCGAGCGTGGGAGCGGACCTGGCCGCGACAGCTCTTCGCCCCGGTCATCACGGTCGCGCGCCAGCTCGGGGGCTATCGCGAAAAGCGGTCGCGGCCGGGTCCGCTCCAACAGTTCCGTGCGGCTGTGGGAGCGGACCTGGCCGCGACGGCTCTTCGCCTCGGTCATCAAACCCACGCGCCAGCGTTGGGCCATCGGGTCAGCTCCAACAAAAAGAGCCCGGCTTTCGCCGGGCTCCTTTGTGTTGCTACCGATCTTGCGCGGCTTACTGCTGAACCTGCAGCTCCGTGCGACGGTTACGAGCGCGGCCTTCGGCCGTGTCGTTCGTGTCGATCGGGTTGTTCTCGCCGTGGCCGATCGGGCCTTCCAGACGATCCGCACCGATGCCGTGCGAGGTCAGGTAGTCGTACACGATCTTCGCGCGACGCTCGGACAGGCCCTGGTTGTAAGCGTCCTTACCGACGCTATCCGTGTAACCGGCAACCGTGACCTTGACCTGCGGGTAACGCTGCAGGGTGTCGACAGCCTGGTCGAGGACGCCCAGCGACTCGCTGGTCGGCTCCTGCAGGGTCGGGCCGATGTTCGTCTCGCCCTTCTTCGGACGGTCGAACTTGAAGTTGACGCCGCGCAGGTCGATGACGACCTTCTGCGGGCAACCGTCCGGACCGACGATCGTGCCAGCCGGCGTGGCCGGGCACTTGTCGTCGCAATCGTTCACGCCGTCGCCGTCGCTGTCGAGCGTCGAGCAGTCCGGAGCGGCCGGGGCCGGAGCAGCGGCCGGAGCCGGAGCCGCCGGCGGCTCGCCGAAGCGCGAGACGATCGAGAAGCCGAGGAACCAGTCGCCGTAGCCGTTCTCGCTGTCGTTGGTCTTGTCGTCCCAATCGTAGCGGTAGCCGGCTTCAACGCGGAAGTCGGAGCTGTCGGTGATGGTCTTCGACACGCCGACGCCGAGCTCGGCAGCCGGGGACCAACCGTTGTCGGACGGGTTGTGGTGGTACGAACCCATCACGCCGGCCAGCAGGTACGGACGCCAGCTGTCCCACGCACCAGCGTAGAAGCGGGCGGCAACGCCGTAGCTGTTGTTCGACCAGTGGCCAGCACCGTCGTTATCGCGCTTGGTGCGATCGGCGAAGATGTCGATCGACGCGTTGTTGGAGATGAACTTGCCAACGCCCAGGCCGTAGTAGACCTGGCGGCTGTTCGTGTTGCGGTCGGTGTCGTTGTAGTAACCGCCAACCGTCGGGGCGATGTACCAGCGGCCGTCGTAGCCGTTACCCGACGAGTCGGATTCCTGCGCGTGAACGGCACCCACGCCGCCCAGGGCCAAGCCAATCAGCAAAAACAAGCCCTTACGTTTCATCGGTGTCTCCTCATTATTGGTATTCGCGTCCGCGCTCCACCCCAGACGGAAATCGCGCGTAGAACTCTTATCGAATCCGGGGACTTCAGCCGTCCCTCGCTTTTAACCCCTTCAACGGGCGGCGGCAGTTTAGCAAAAATCAAACAATTGGGCACATGCTAAAAACCGCCGTTCATACTTGAGTCACGGCCATTATCAAGCCGTGAAGAGCGTCATGAACTCGTGAATGGGCATGGCGTCGAGCTTTTCGGGCGACGAGGTCACGGCGAGCACCTTCTCCACGCGCTCGGCGGGCCACTCGGCGCGCAGGGCGGCCTCGAACTTCTTCAGCAGCACCGGGATGCCCTCGGCGCGGCGCTTGCGGTGGCCGATCGGGAAGTCGATGGAGACCTTTTCGGTGGACGTGCCGTCCTTGAAGAACACCTGCACCGAGTTGCCGATGTAGCGCTTTTCCGGGTCGAAATAATCCTTGGTGAACTGCGGATTCTCGACCACGGTCATTTTGTCGCGCAGCGCGTCGATACGCGGGTCGGCGGCCACCGAATCGTTGTAATCGTCGGCCGTGAGACGGCCGAAAATCAGCGGCACGGCGACCATGTACTGGATGCAGTGGTCACGGTCGGCGTAGTTGGCCAGCGGGCCGGTCTTGTCGATGATGCGGACGCCGGCTTCCTGCGTCTCGATGACGATCTTCTCGATCTCGTCGATGCGCGAACCGACCTGCGCGTGCAGCTGCATCGCGCATTCCACCGCGGTCTGGGCGTGAAATTCGGCAGGGAAGCTGATCTTGAAAAGCACGTTCTCCATGACGTAGCTGCCGAACGGACGCTCGAACTCGAACGCGTTGCCCTTGAAGGCCACGTCGTAATAGCCCCAGGTCTTCGCCGAGAGCGCCGACGGGTAGCCGACCACGTTGCGGTAGACGGCGTTGATGGCGTGCGTGACGGCGCGGCGGCAGGCGTCGCCGGCGGCCCAGCTCTTGCGCGGGCCCGTGTTCGGCGCGTGGCGGTACGTGCGCAGCGCGCCGTTGTCGATCCAGCTGTGCGACACCGCGGTGGTGATCTGCTCCTTGCCGCCGCCCAGCATCGCCGTGGTGACGGCCGTGGAGGCGAGGCGGACGAGGATCACGTGGTCCTGGCCGACGCGGTTGAAGCTGTTCTTCAGCGCGTAGCAGCCCTGGATCTCGTGGGCCTTGATGGCGTAGCCGAGCACGTCGCGGACGGTCAGGGCCTTGCCGCCCTCCTTCTCCGCCTTGCGCGACAGGTAGTCGGCGACCGAGAGGATGGCGCCCAGGTTGTCCGAGGGATGGCCCCATTCGGCGGCGAGCCATGTGTCGTTGAAGTCGAGGTAGCGGATCTGGGTGCCGATCGCGAAGGCCGCCTGCACCGGATCGAGCTCGTGCGAGGTGAACGGCACGCGCACGCCGCCGGGCATCACGGCGCCCGGGACGACCGGGCCGAGATGCTTCACGCAGTCGGGAAACTTCATGGCCAGCGCGGAGCAGGCGAGCGAGTCCAGGAGCATGTAGCGCGCGGTGTCGTAGGCCTCCTGCGAGTCGATCTGGTAATCGGCCACGTAGTTGGCGATGTCCACCAGCGGCTGGTCCGGATCGGGACGCGTGGCGGAACGGATGTCGTGTGCGCTCAT
This sequence comes from Luteibacter sp. 329MFSha, assembly GCF_900111665.1. NCBI lineage: Bacteria > Pseudomonadati > Pseudomonadota > Gammaproteobacteria > Lysobacterales > Rhodanobacteraceae > Luteibacter > Luteibacter sp. 329MFSha. The sequence goes on from NZ_FOJE01000001.1 coordinate 2,126,364, forward strand.
GACTTCACTCGCGAGGGGTTGGGAAAGCCCGCGATTTTAGCCGGTGACCCCCGGGGGATGTCTTGCCGCGGTGCATCCCAACAGGGACAATGCGCCCCACGACACACCCGAAGGGGAGTAGTTCCGCGGCGGCCATCCCGGCCCCGTGCGCGACGATCGTCAGTACGGTTGCTCCCACGCAACCCGGTCGTCGCGGTGGCTTCGCGCCAGGAACGAGACTTTTGCGGTGACGACGGGGGCGCGTACCCGTCGCCGCCGCATTGGTCCGACCACCGCGCGCGAAGGTACCCACACATGGATTTCCTCACTCCCGAGTTCCTCTCCGGCCTCGCCGCCATCGTCCTGCTCGATCTCGTGCTGGCGGGCGACAACGCCATCGTCATCGCCCTCGCCGCGCGCAACCTGCCCCGCCACCTGCAGAAGAAAGCCGTCTTCTGGGGCACGTTCGGCGCGATCGCGATCCGGATCCTCCTCACCTTCGCCGTGATCTGGCTGCTCAAGCTTCCCGGCCTGATGCTGGCCGGCGGCCTGCTCCTTCTGCCCATCGCCTGGAAGCTGCTCAAGCACGAGGAGCACGATCCCGACATCAGCCCCGCCTCGGGTTTCTGGTCGGCGATCCGCACCATCGTCGTGGCCGACGCTCTGATGGGCCTGGACAACGTCCTGGCGATCGCCGGCGCCGCCAAGGGGCACATGGGCCTCGTCATCCTCGGACTGGCCATCAGCGTGCCCCTGGTCGTCTGGGGCTCGACCCTGATCCTGCGCCTCATCGAACGTTTCCCCGTGATCGTCTACATCGGCGCGGGCGCGATCGCGTGGACGGCCGCGCGGATGATCGCGCACGACCACCTGCTCGCCCCTTGGTTCGAGGCACGCCCGTGGGCGCCGTGGCTGCTCGACGTGCTGCTCGTCGCCGGCATCTGCGGTGGCGGCTGGCTCTACGCGCGCCGCCGCCAGGCCGCGGCGTAGCTCGCGCGCCAGCTCCGGGGCGGTCGCGAAACGATGTCGCGGCCGGGGCCGCTCCAACAGTTCGGTGCGCCTGTGGGAGCGGACCTGGCCGCGACGGCTCTTCGCCACGGTCGTCAGGTTCGCGCGCCAGCTCCGGGGTGGTCGCGAGGAGCGATCGCGGCCGGGGCCGCTCCAACAGTTCGGTGCGCCTGTGGGAGCGGACCTGGCCGCGACGGCTCTTCGCCACGGTCATCAAGCTCGCGCGCCAGCTCCGGGGTGGTCGCGAAAAGACGTCGCGGCCGGGGCCGCTCCCACGAGAGCCCCTGCCGTTCGGTGCGCCTGTGGGAGCGGACCTGGCCGCGACGGCTCTTCGCCACGGTCCTCAGCCTCGCGCGCCAGCTCCGGGGTGGTCGGGAGGAGCGATCGCGGCCGGGTCCGCTCCAACAAAAAGGGCCGCCTTTCGGCGGCCCCCTGGATTCCCACCCAGTTTCGTATCAGAAGCGGAAGCGCACGTAAGCCGCGGGGCCGTGCAGCTTCATGTCCAGGTCGAGGTCGTAGCGACGCTTGTCCTGGTGCAGGTCGATCTTGGTATAGGCGTACTCGGCGCCGAAACCGACGTTCTCCCACGGGAACCATTCGACACCGACCGCACCATCCCAGATGTGGCCGTTGAGCGAACCGCCGTTCTTCTTCACGCCCGACGCGTTGACGTACATGCGCCACTGGTCGTTGAACGCATGGCGCCAGCCGAGCTGCAGGTTCGGGGCCCAGGCGTTGGTGTCGCTGGACGAGCCCGAGGACTGGGTCTGGCCGAGCGCGGTGACCGAGCCGTAGATGCTGGCTTCGACCTTGTAGTACGCGGCACCGAGGCCCACGCCGAACACGTCGTTACCGGTGCCGAACCACCACTTGTAGGCCGCGCTGCCGAAGGTGAACTTCAGGTCGCCCTTGACGTAGGCGCTGGCCTGGATCGGGTTGCCGAGGAAGTTGATCTGCTCGGAGAGGCTCTTCGAGTTCGAACGATCGACCTTGTAGTAGTCGAAGGTGAAGCCCTGGTGCTCGCCGATCAGGAAGTCGAGGCGCACGCGCGGTACCGTCTTGTGCTTCTTGAAGTCGAGATCGTCTTCGAGGTTCACGTCGCCGCTGGTGTTGAGGATGCCGGTGTTGGCACCGATCGTCGTGTCGTTGTTGGTGTAGTAGCCGCCGACCCAGACGCTGATGTTGTCGAGCGCGGGCGACTGCGACTTCTTGTTGCTGCTGTCCTGCGCGTGCGCGGCGGCACCGAAGGTAGCGATCGAAGCCAGCGCGAGGCCCGCGACGACCTTGGCATGACGATGTGGACGTGAGCGCATTGGTAACTCCCTGCTAAGTATTTTTTGATCGAACCCCCGAGCGAAATCTTAACGATCCATGATGTGTGCGCGGCGTGCACGGGAACCTCCGCGTGTTTGAAACGCGGAGTGCGTCACGTTGGTGAAGGGACTGTGAGCGAGGTGCGTGCGGATATGTGACGCTCGCTACCTTCCGGAGGGCTACAGCGTGAGTGGCAGGCGCACCGTGATCGTGGTGTCCGGCGTGTCGCGCGTGACGCCGACGCCCAGCGTGATGTTGAGCGTCTCCTTGTCGTTGAAGCGGTACGAGCCGCCGATGAGCAACGAGCCCAGCGTGGCGCGCGCCGATCCGGCGAGCGGATGGCCGTCCTGCGTGGTGCGGGCGACGAAGGCCTGGTCGTAGCCGATGCTGATCGATGCCTTCTCGTTGAGCGACAGACCCATGCCGATGCTGATGTCGGCGATGTCGCCGGCTTTCACGTCGCCCAGGAACTGCTTGCCGCCGCCGAGGATCGTGCGGCTGACGTTCTTGCGCTCGAAGTTGCGCAGGTAGCTGAGGTTGCCGAAGAAGACCACCGGATCGGAGGGATAGAGCCACGTCACGCCGAGCTGCGCCGAGTAGAACCCCGAGCCGGTCGGACTGCGCAGTGGCAGGCCGGTGCCGGTGAAGCTCTCGATGCAACGCGTCACGCAATCCGTCGTCACCTCGAACGGATCGCGGCCCGTGCGCGACTTGGCGCGGAACCAGCCGATGTAATACGGCTTGTCGGGGCCACCGTCGTTGATCTGGTAGCGAAGCGTGGCTTCGACGTCGCCGATGCCCTTGCCGCTGGTGGTGAACAGGCGATCGGTGGCGGTGCCCGTGAAGATCTCGCGGCTGATCGTATCGGTGTGCACGTCCACGTAGGGCACGCGCACTTCCAGTTCCATGCGGTTGGTCAGGCCGTAGCGGAACGCGATCGCGCCGGTCTGCGTCGTCTGCTTCACCTGGCGCACGTCGACGAGGCCGATGAGGACGGCGGGGATCACCGTGTAGCCGACCAGCGCGACGCGATCGCTCGACGAATAACCGTACTGGTACGACGGCTCGACGATCAGCTTGCCGCGCGGCGTGAGCACACCGGGCTGGTCGAAGATGGGTGCGACCTCCGGTGGCCGTTCGTCGGTTTCCGGACGGCGTCCGACGGGCTGCGTGGCGACGACGGGGCCCGACGCGGGTGCCGCCGGTGCGCCGGGCGGCGGGGCGCCGGGTGCGTCCTGCGCGGGCGCGGACGCCTGCGCACGCGGATCGGCGAGTTCGCCAGCGGCGCCCCGCGCTTCCTCGAGCGCGTTCAGCCCGACGGCCTTGCGCAGGTCGTTGTACTGCAGCTCCTGCGCGGCGAGCTCGCGCTTCATCTGCTCGAGCTCGGCGAGCTGCTCCGCCATGCGGGTTCGCATGGCGTCGATGCGTCGCCCCTGTGCGTCGATCTTCTCGCGCAGCTCCGGATCGACGCTGGATTCCTGCGCCAGGCACGCGCCGATCCACAGTGGAAGCACCGCGAGCGCCAGGGCGCTCACGCACGTTTTAGCCTGCATCACCCTGCCGTTGCGATACATGCGTTAGTTCCCCCGGAACTGGATCACCGCGTCGCGGATCGACTCCGATACCCTCATGTTTTGCAGCATGTTGGCCGTGTTGACCGACGCGTCGATCGTCGTGGTGGCCGTGATGGCCTGGTTGTCGAGCGAGTTCTGGACGACGAGCCCCGGCAACGACGCGCTGGGCAGCGTCGCGACCACGGCGGCCGATGCTGCTCCTGCGTTCGCCGCGTTGCCGTTCGCGGAAGCGGCCGCGCCGTTCGCCGCGGCGGCGGCGGGTGCGACGGCCGATGGGGCCGTTACGGCGGGCGTCTGCACGCCCGGCACCGATCCGGCCACCTCGCCCATGCCGTTGGTGACGATGGTCGTGCGCAACGCGTTCTGCAGCGCGGCCGCCTGGTCAGCGGTCATCGTCGCGATGTCCGGCACCGAGATGGACGTCCGCATAGCTTCCATGCCGTTGATCAGCACGGTGCGTTGCAGCGCGAACGACGCCCTCAGGTTGTCGCCGAAGTCGTAGCCACCGCGGATGCGGTCGAGCTGCGCGTCGGGGACCGCGCGATGGCGCGGGAGATCCGCCGCCTGGGCGGTGGCGCATGCGCCACCGGCGAGGACGGCGGCGATCAGGAAGTGTCGGGTGTTCATATGTCCCCCGGACCGCGTTTCGGCATCACGATGGGGCCCAGTCCGTTGCGCTCGATGCCTTCGGCGATGGGCGCCGCGGGTGCGACGGCCCAGTCGCGCGGACTGTTGAAGATCGCGCGGTCGCGTTCGTTGTGGATGACGAAGACGATGCGGTTGGTCCACAGCGCGTCGAAGCGGCGCCGGGACATCGCGCGCGTGCCGCGGGCGGGATCGCCGAGCAGCACGCGGCCCTTCTTGTAACCCTTGACCACCACGAAGTGGTGGTAGCCGCGTTCGTTGATCAGCACGATGGCGGGAACGCCTTCGACCTCTAGGCGTTCGAGCGGCACGTCGAAACCGTCGGCCTGGAAGCCGCGCGAGGCGAGGAAGCGCTTGATGTCGAGCAGGGAGAAACCCTCCTTGCCGATCTTCGCCTGGTCGCCGTGCTCGTACATGATGTCGAACGCCGACTGCTCGTCGATGGGGTCGCTGTACTGGTAGGTGAGCAACGTCGCCACCGCCGCGGAGCCGCAGCTGAAGTCGTACTTCTGCCGCACCGTGTTGCGGAAACGCGCTTCCTTGAGGCTGGTCATCTTCACCGGGTACGACGTACCCGGACTCGTCTGCACCTCGACCTTCATCGCCGGCGCGGCCGGTGCCGCGACGAGCAATGCGAGGCCAACGGCGCAGGCGATCTTCATGGATTCATCCTGAGGTTCACGATCGTGGCGTTCTGGATGATCACGTTGTTGCCACTGTTCTGGATGACGGTGGGGATGCCGGAAGCGTTGCTCAGCGCGTCGCTGGAAATGACGTTCGTGCCCGTGATGTTCCGCCTCGCATCCGCCTCGCTCATCGTGGCGTTCAGCTGGTTGGTGTTGTGCGTGGTGTCGCTTCCGCCGGTCATGTCACCGAGCGCCTCGACCGGCGTCGGCTGGCCGAACGATGTCGGCGGCGATTGCTGCGGCGGCGTCGCGGCGGACGCGGCTCCTCCGCTGAAGGCGACGATCGCGACGATCGCTGCCAGGCGTACCCGTTGTCTGGAAAACTGCGGCATCTGGGTGTCCTCGAGGTCCTGACGGTTCCCTGCGGTCACCACAGGGCGCGACGGCGCCCTGTGGTTCCTGTTGCCGAGCACAACCTGTTACGGGTTGATGTTCGCCTGGACGGTGATGCCGGTCTGGATCAGGCCGCCACCGATGTTCGCGACCGAGGTCGTGATACCGGCCGCGCCCGCACCGCCACTCAAGGTGTTGGCCACCGAGAACGAGCCGGCGTTCGCGGACGCCGAGCCACCCGCACCGCCCGCTCCACCGGCCGCGCCGGAGCCCGAGCCGCCGGTACCGGAAGCACCCGCACCGCCGGCGCCGCCCGCGCCGCCCGCCGCCATGGCTTCGCCGCCCGCGCCGCCCGTTCCGGTCGACGCGCCCGACGTGCCGGTCGACGCACCGGAGGTGCCCGCGCCGCCCGTGCTGCTGCTCGCGCCGCCCGTGCTGGCGGTGGATCCGCCGGTCGAGGTATGCGAACCCGCGCCACGCGCACGCGCGTTGCCGCCGTCGCCGGACGCGTCGCCGCCGTCGCCCCATGCACCGCCGCCGCTCGCTCCGCTCGCGGCCCAGGCGTCGCCCGACGAGGAGGAGCCATCGCCGCCCACGGCGCCGCTGGCGCGGGCGTTTCCGCCGTCGCCGCCGGATCCGCCATGGCCGCCGTAGCCCTTCGCGCCGTAGCCGTCACCGCCGGATCCGCCACGCGCTCCGCTGGCGTCGCCGCGGTTCCAGGCCACGTTGCCCATCGTCGAGCTGACGTCGCTCACGGTGCCGTTGAGTACGGTGTTCGCGGCCACGTTCGTCGTGTTGAACGAACCGGTGGTCGTCTTCGTATGCGTCGAACTGTCGGCCCATGAATGGGTCGAGCTGTCGCTGTACGTGGAGCTGTCGGAATACTGGATAGCCATGGACCGGCGCTGCGCGGTGGCGCCCGAGGATCCGGTCTGGGTGTCGTCGGCCATCACCGGCAGCGAAAGTCCGGTGGCGAGGCAGATCGCCGTGGCGATAAGAGTCTTACGCATGGGAGAGTCTCCTGGTGTGCATAGCATGAGCTTCGCGAACCCCTGTTTCTCTTGCCGACCGCCGCGTCCTGCCAACACGGGGGGTGAAGGAGCCGCAGCAAGTTGCGTGCCTTTGGCCGTATTTGCGGAGAGGCGTGCATCCATGCGGGTTTACGCGGCCTAGCCGGCGGAAGAGCGCGCACGTCATGTAACGGACGCGATACACGCCGTAACGCCGTTGCGGCGGGAGTGAGATGGCTGTCGCGGCGGGTATCCGGGGCCTATTCGGCGGGCCTTCTATCGCTTGCCCTCGGGCCGGGATCGGACGATCATTCGAACGATCGTTTGAACCGGAGCGTTCCGTGGCCTACCCGCACCTGCTTGCCCCGCTCGACCTGGGCTTCACCACCCTGCGCAACCGCGTGCTCATGGGCTCCATGCACACGGGCCTGGAAGACAAGGCGGCCGATTTCGACAAGCTGGCGGCCTTCTTCGCCGAACGCGCGCGGGGCGGTGTGGGCCTGATCGTCACCGGCGGCATCGCGCCGAACATCCAGGGCTGGCTGAAGCCGATGTCGGGCACGATGTCGATGCCATGGCACGTCGGTCGCCATCGCAAGGTCACGCGGGCCGTGCACGCCGAGGGCGGGAAGATCTGCATGCAGATCCTGCACGCGGGGCGTTACGGGTACCAGCCGTTTTCCGTCGCGCCATCGCGGATCAAGTCGCCGATCACGCCGTTCACTCCCCGCGCCCTTTCGGCGCGCGGCGTGGAACGCAGCATCGACGCCTTCGTGCGCAGCGCGAAGCTCGCGCAGGACGCCGGCTACGACGGCGTGGAAGTGATGGGCTCGGAGGGTTACCTGATCAACCAGTTCCTCGCGGCGCGCACCAACAAGCGCACCGATCGCTGGGGTGGCTCGAGCGAGAACCGCATGCGATTTCCCGTCGAGATCGTCCGCCGCATGCGCGAGGCGGTCGGCAGGGACTTCATCATCGTCTACCGGCTGTCGATGCTCGACCTCGTCGACGAAGCGCAGTCGTGGACGGACATCGTCACGTTGGGCAAGGCCATCGAGGCGGCCGGCGCCACGATCATCAACACGGGCATCGGCTGGCACGAAGCGCGCGTACCGACCATCGTCACCAGCGTGCCGCGCGGCGCCTTCACCTGGGTGACGCGGCGGATGAAAGGCGAGGTCGGCATCCCGCTCGTGACCACCAATCGCATCAACATGCCGGACGTCGCCGAGCGGATCCTCGCGCAGGGCGACGCGGACATGGTGTCCATGGCCCGCCCGCTGCTGGCCGATCCCGAATGGGTGAACAAGGCGCGCGCGGCGCGACCGGAAACCATCAACACGTGCATCGCCTGCAACCAGGCGTGCCTCGACCACGTGTTCGTGAATCGTCGCGCGTCGTGCCTGGTCAATCCGCGCGCCTGCCACGAGACCGAGCTCGTGATCGCGCCCGCGACCGCGAAGAAGCGCGTCGCGGTGGTCGGCGCCGGGCCGGCCGGACTTGCCGCGTCCACCACGCTCGCCGAACGCGGCCACGCCGTGACGCTGTTCGACCGCGCATCGGCGATCGGTGGCCAGTTCAACATGGCCAAGCGTATCCCGGGCAAGGAAGAGTTCCACGAGACCCTGCGCTATTTCGACCATCGCCTCGACGCCACGGGCGTCGAGCGTCGCCTTGGCACCGACGCGACGGCCGACGCGCTCGTCCGCGACGGATTCGATACCGTCATCCTGGCGACGGGCGTGCTGCCGCGCGCGCTCGACCTGCCGGGCGCGGACCATCCGAAGGTGCTGAGCTACCTCGACGTCCTCCACGGCGACGCACCCGTCGGCGAGAAGGTCGCGATCATCGGCGCGGGCGGCATCGGCTTCGACGTGGCCGAGTTCCTGACCGAAGCCACACCCTCCCCCACCATGGACGTCTCGCGTTGGACGAAGGAATGGGGCGTGGACATGACGATGGCGACGCCGGGCGGTCTCATGCCGGCGCGCCCGGAGAAACCGGAGCGGCAGGTGTGGCTCCTGCAGCGCAGCGAAGGTCGCCCCGGCGGACGCCTGAACAAGACCTCGGGCTGGGTGCACCGGGCCACGCTGAAGAACAAGCGCGTGCAGATGCTGGGCGGCGTGAGCTACGAGCGCATCGACGATGCGGGGCTGCACGTGGTGATCGACGGCAAGCCGCAGGTGCTCGACGTCGATCATGTGATCGTATGCGCGGGACAGGAGCCCAATCGCGAACTGCACGAGGCGCTGGTCGCGAAGGGCGTCGACGTGCGGCTGGTCGGCGGTGCCGACGTGGCGGCCGAGCTGGACGCCAAGCGGGCGATCGACAAGGCCACGCGCCTGGCGGCGGCCCTGTGATCCGGCTTCACCGCTCCGTCGGCTATCGCCGATGCGATCGGCTCCCACCCCTCCGGTAGCTGCCTGCCGGTGGGCAGCCTCTATTCCGGTAGCTGCCTACCGGAGGGTGGGAGCCGATCGTATCGGCGATCCGCGCAAAGCGCGGGCTTTACCTTTTCTCGATCGGCACGTAGGTCTGGTCTTCCGGACCCGTGTAGTTCGCGCTCGGGCGGATGATCTTGCCGTCCTGGCGCTGCTCGATCACATGGGCGCTCCAGCCCGACGTGCGCGCGATGACGAACAGCGGGGTGAACATCGCCGTCGGCACGCCCATCATGTGGTACGCGGAGGCCGAGTACCAGTCGAGGTTGGGGAACATCTTCTTCAGTTCCCACATCAGCTTCTCGATCTTCTCCGAGACCTCGAACAGACGCGGATTGCCGCCGTCGGTGCAGAGCTTGCGCGCGATTTCCTTGATGATCTCGTTACGCGGATCGGACACGGTGTAGACCGGGTGGCCGAACCCGATGATGATCTCCTTGCGCTCCACGCGCGCACGGATATCGGCTTCCGCCTCGGTCGCGTCGCGGTACCGCGCGATGATCTCCATCGCGACTTCGTTCGCGCCCCCGTGCTTCGGTCCGCGCAGCGCGCCGATCGCACCGGTGATGGCCGAATACATGTCCGAACCGGTGCCGGCGATGACGCGCGCCGTGAACGTGCTGGCGTTGAACTCGTGCTCGGCATAGAGCACCAGCGAGCGGTCGAGCGCATGCGAATGCAGTTCGCTCGGCTTGCGGCCGTGCAGCAGGTGCAGGAAGTGCGCGGCGATCGAGTCGTCGTCGGTTTCCGTTTCGATGCGCTTGCCGTTGTGGCTGAAGTGGTACCAGTACAGCAGCATCGAACCGAAGCTCGCCATCAGGCGATCCGCGATGTCGCGCGCGCCGGTCACGTTGTGGTCTTCCTTCTCCGGCAGCACGGTGCCGAGCACCGACGCGCCCGTGCGCATGACGTCCATCGGATGCGTCGCGGCGGGTAGCAGCTCCAGCGCGCCCTTCACCGGCGCGGGCAGGCCGCGCAGGCGCTTCAGCTTGGCGCGGTACGCGTTCAGCTCCATCCAGTTCGGCAGCACGCCGTGGACCAGCAGGTAGGCCACTTCCTCGAACGAGCCCTTGGCGGCGAGATCGTGGATGTCGTAGCCGCGGTAATGCAGGTCGTTGCCGCTGCGGCCGACGGTGCACAGCGCGGTGTTGCCCGCGGTCACGCCGGAGAGTGCGACGGATTTCTTGGCCTTCGGCGCGATGGTGGTGTCGCTCATGTCCATAAACTCCTTAAACCTTCTTGGAGAACAGTTCGTCGAGGTGGCGTTCGTAAGCGTGGTAACCGATGCGGTCGTAGAGTTCCTCGCGCGTCTGCATCGTGTCGATGACGTTGCGCTGGTGACCGTCGCGGCGGATGGCGGTGTAGACGTTCTCGGCGGCCTTGTTCATGGCGCGGAACGCGGAAAGCGGATACAGCACGATGCCGACGCCGACGCTGCCGAGTTCCTTGGTGCTGAACAGCGGCGTCTGGCCGAATTCGGTGATGTTGGCGAGGATCGGCACGTTCACGGCATCGACGAAACGCTTGTACGTCGGCAGGTCGTAGGCCGCCTCGGCGAAGATCGCGTCCGCGCCGGCCTCGACGCAGGCGATGGCGCGCTCGATGGCGGCATCCACGCCCTGCACCGCGATCGCATCGGTGCGCGCGATGAGGAAGAAGTCCGGATCGGTCTTCGCGTCGGCCGCCGCCTTGACGCGATCGGCCATTTCCTCGGTGGTGACGATTTCCTTGCCCGGGCGGTGACCGCAGCGCTTCGCGCCGACCTGATCCTCGATGTGGCAGGCCGCGGCGCCGAACTTGATCAGGCTCTTGACGGTGCGCGCGATGTTGAACGCGCTCGGACCGAAACCCGTGTCGATGTCGACCATCAGCGGAAGGTCGCAGACGTCCGTGATGCGGCGGACGTCGGTGAGCACGTCGTCGAGGGTGTTGATGCCGAGGTCCGGCAGGCCGAGCGAACCGGCCGCGACACCGCCGCCGGAGAGGTAGATGGCGCGGAACCCGGCCCGTTTCGCCAGCAGCGCGTGGTTCGCGTTGATCGCGCCGATGACCTGCAGCGGCTGTTCGGCCGCGAGGGCGGCCCGGAAACGCGCGCCGGCCGAGGGGTGCTGTGCCATGGAACTCTCCGCGTAAAGGGAGGCATTTTAGCGTGGAGGGATGTTCGCCTGTTGTTGCGCTGCGGCTAAGCCGCTCCGTCGGCTTGTCGCCGATGCGATCGGCTCCCACCTTTCCTACCGGAGGGTGGGAGCCGATCGCATCGGCGATTCACGCCCGCCTTGCGCCGCAATCGGGCCCGCGCAGGATCGCCCGGCGCACCTCGTCCAGCGCGTTCGGATCGTCGAGGGTCGACAGATCGCCGGGATCGGTGCCCTGGATCAGCGCCTGCAGCGACCGCCGCAACAGCTTGCCGGACCGTGTCTTCGGCAGCGCGCCGACGACGTAGACGCAGGCCGGCCGCGCGAGACTCCCCAGCAGTTCGACCACCCGGCGCTCCATCGCCTGCGCGACGTCCCGGGGGTCGTCGGTCACGCCCTGCCTGAGCGTGGCGAACACGGCGGGCACCTGCCCCTTCAGCTCGTCGACGATGCCCACGACCGCCACCTCGGCGACGGCGCCGAGCGACGCCACCGATTCCTCGATCTCGCGGGTGCCCAGCCGGTGCCCCGCGACGTTGATGACGTCGTCGGTGCGTCCGAGGATGAAGAAGTAGCCGTCGGCGTCACGCACGGCCCAGTCGAGCGAGCTGTACAGGCACTCGCTGAAGTGGCCGAAGTAGCTTCGCCGGTAACGCTCGTCGTCGCGCCAGATCGTGGTCAGGCATCCCGGCGGCAGGGGCGGCTCGATCACCAGCACGCCCTTCTCCCCCGCCGGTTTCTCCTCGCCCGTGGCTTCGTCGATCACGCGCATGCGGTAGCCGAACGTGGGGAACCCGGGCGAGCCCGGCTTCACGGGTTTCAGGTCGAGCCCGGGCATCAGCGACAGCGCGGGCCAGCCGGTCTCCGTCTGCCAGTAGTTGTCGATCACCGTCTTGCCCGTGCCGGCGGTGAGCCACTCGTACGTCGGACGGTCGAGCGGCTCGCCCGCGAGGAAGATCCATTCCAGGGCGGAGAGGTCGTAGCGCGAGAGCCACGCGGCGTCCTGTTTCTTCAGCAGGCGGATCGCCGTGGGCGACGAGAACATCGTGCGCACGCCGTAGGTCTCGCACAGGCGCCACCAGATGCCGGGGTCCGGCGAGGTCGGGACGCCCTCGTAGAGGATCGCGGTGCAGCCCCCGATCAGCGGCCCGTAGACGTTGTACGAATGCCCGACCGCCCAGCCGACGTCGGACGTGCATAGGATGGTCTGCCCGGGGCGCAGGTCGAAGATGGTCGTCATGGACAGCGCCAGCGCCACCGCGTGACCGCCGACGTCGCGCTGCACGCCCTTCGGCTTGCCCGTGGTACCGGAGGTGTAGAGCAGGTAACTCGGCTCGTTGGATTCGAGCCAGACGACGGGTACGTCGGTGTCGAGATGCCGTTCGCGCAGGGTCGCGTAATCCACGTCGCGTCCCGGTTGCCGCTCCATCGCGGGATCCAGGCCACGGTCGACGACGAGCACGTGCGCCGGTGCGGCGTTCGCCTCGCGCAGCGCCGCATCCACCAGCGGTTTGTACGGGATGACCTTGCCGCCGCGCATGCCGGCGTCGGCGCAGATCAGCAGCGCGGGCTCCGCATCGTCGATGCGCAGCGCGAGGTTGTGCGCCGCGAAGCCGCCGAACACCACCGAATGGATGGCGCCGATGCGTGCGCACGCGAGCATGGCGAACGTGGCTTCCGCGATGTTGGGCAGGTAGATGACGACACGGTCGCCCCGCCCGACGCCGAGCGACACCAGGATCGCGGCGAACGCGTTCACCTCGCGATGCAGTTCGCGGTACGTGATCTCGCGCGTCGTGTTCGTCTCGGTGGACACCGCGACGATGGCGAGCTGGTCGCCGCGCGTGTCCAGGTGGCGATCCACCGCGTTGTGGCAGAGGTTGGTCGTGCCGCCCACGAACCAGCGGCGGAACGGCGGATGCGTCGCGTCGAGGATGCGCGCGGGTGGCGTCTCCCAATGGATCAGCTTCGCCTGCTCTCCCCAGAAACCCTCCGGGTCGTCGACCGAGCGTCGCCAGGCGTCTTCGTAGCGCATGCGGATCACCTCGTGCAGTATGCGATCAGCCTAGATCACGCAGCCCGCCGGCTCCGTTGCACTTTGGTCGTACATGGGAGCCGCGGCAGCCACATCGCCGAGGCGATCGGCTCCCACCCTTCGGTAGCCAGGCGGCTACCGAAGGGTGCGATGCCTGGCACGGGCACGCGACCTATTTGCCTTGCCCCGGCCGGGCGACGCCGTACATCTCCCACGCGATCTTCTTCAGCAGCGCCTGCTTGTCGTCGCCCTCGGCGTAGAGATCGAAGTGCGTGCGGCCTGGCAAGAAACGGAAATCGCTCTTCGCGTGCAGCTCGTCCAGCGTGCCCTTGAACAGGTGCGCCGACCCGTCGAGGTAGAACGTATCGGCGGTGCCGACGATCAGGTGGATCTTGCCGTCGAGATCGGGCTTCAGTTCGGGCCAGTGCGTCTTCACCCGCTGAGAAATGTCGTAGTGCTCGCGCCAGTAGGCGGCCACGTCCGCGTCCACCGCGCCCGTGTCGCGGTTGAACATCGGCTCGGGGCGGCCATCCTTGCCGCGCGGCGAGAACACCCATTCGAACGATGCCAGCTGGCCACCGTAGGCGCCCAGCACGCGCTCCAGCTTCGCGAACGTCTCGAACGTGGCGATCACCTTGCCCTTGTCGCGCACCAGTGGGTTCACGCTGCCGTCGGCCTTGCGATAGGCGTTGGCGTTCGCGGCATAGAGGTCGATGCCGGTGAAGTCGTGGAAGTCGCTCGGGTCGGGCGAGGTCGACCATGTGCCGCCGAACACCTTCGGATAGCGCGTCTGCAACCAGAGCGTCGCCCAGCCCCCCGACGAGTGGCCGTTGAGGAACCGGCCGCTCGCCTTGCCGTCCATCCTGTAACGGCCTTCCAGCCACGGGATGTATTCGGTGGTGAGGGCCTGGCCCCAGGGACCGTTGTTCACGGAATCGGCGAACTCGTGCGTGCCGGTGGGGCCGGACTCGTCCAGCAGCACCCAGATCATCGGCGGCATGTCCTTCTTCGTCATCGCGTGCCAGAGGAACGCGATGTTGCCGGTGAAGCGATCGAAACCGCCGCCGAAGCCGTGGGTGACGTACGCCACCGGGTAGCGCGTGCCGCCGTTCGGATCGTAGCCGGGCGGCGTGAGCACCCAGGCGCGGATCGATACCGGGCGGCCCATGAAGGCCGTGAGCGAGGGACTCTGGAACACCTCGGCATGCGCGTGCCTGCGCGCCTCCGGCGCGGCGTCCCGCACGTCCTTCGGCGCCTGCGGCGGCAGGTCCCAGGGATCCTTCGCGGGCACCGTCTTCGTCAGCTTCAGCACCGGCAGGCTGCCCCCCGGGGTCAGCTTCACGGGCGTCACGTCGCTGATCAGGTCGCCCGCGTGGCGGCCGTGGTAGTTGTAGTCGTTGCCGACATCGAGCACGGCCTGCACGAGGTAATCGCCCGGCGGCAGCGTGGAAAACCCGGCCGGGAACGCTTCGCCGTCCGTGTCGATGTCCACCGACTGGCCGGGGGCGATCCAGCTCACCTCGCGCCCCGCGACCGACACCGCCTTGGGCTGGAACGGATTCGTGTCCACTTCGTCGAGCTTGCCGTTCTTCGCCGCGGACGCGGGTGCGGCGAACAGGAGCAGCCGGCCCGACGTGCCCTTGTCCGTGGCACCGTCGAGCGACACGCGGACGATGCGATGCGCGAGCGGCGCGTCGTCGGCGTGGGCGGCGGGGAGTCCCGCGGCGAGAAGCGCGAGCGCAAGGGTCGCGCGGGCGAGCGTGACGTTCATCGTGTGGATCCCCTTCTCGGGCCGCGGACGCGCGGCGTGGCAACATGGCCGATCCTGCCACGAGACGAGGACCGAGCGAAATGGACGCGGAGTGGATCAGCCGCCATGCCCTGAGCCTATGGGCGACGCTGCTCGCCGCGACGCTCGTGGGTGCCGACGTGGCCTGGCGACGCGCCGTGCGCCGCCGCGAGGGCCTGGACGCCGCGGCGCGCAGCCTGCTCCGGCCGATGACCGCGCTGGCCATCGTTGTGGCGATGCTGACGATCGCCACCGCCATCGCGGTGGAAGTCAGGGGCGCGGCGGGTCTCACGGTGTTCGACGCCAACCTCGCGCGCGACCTGCGGGCGAACATGCCGTTGCCCGTCCTCCGCGGCGTCGCCGTGGTGACTCACGCCGGCGACGGACTGGTGCTCGGCATCGCCACGTTCCTCGTTTTCGTGGGCCTGCTGCTGCGCCGGCATTACCGGCTGGCGGCGACCTGGATCGCCACGCTGGTGGGCACGGCGTTGATCAACGGTGCGCTCAAGGCCTGGTTCCAGCGGGAACGCCCGCTGCACGACCACGGCTTCATCGTCGAGCACAGCTACAGCTTTCCCAGCGGCCACGCCTCCGGTTCGATGGTCTTCTACGGCATGCTCGGCTACGTGCTGCTGGTGCTCTGCCCCGCCCGCTGGCACCGCCCCATCGTGATCGCCTGCGTGGCGATGATCACGCTGGTCGGGATCAGCCGGATCCTCCTGCAGGTGCACTATTTCAGCGACGTGATGGCCGGCTACGCGACGGGCCTGGCATGGGTCACGCTGTGCGCAGGCAGCGCGGAGTACCTGCGCCTGCGCGAGGGCCGCCGCGCCGCCCGGTGATTTCATGCGGTCGTGACGGCACGGATGCTTCCTTGTGCCGCATGACCCAGCCCACCTCGTTCGCCATCGTGATCAATACCGGCTCCGGAAGCCGCGAAGCCGACGAGGCGCAGGCCGAGATCGCGTCGGTGCTCGACGCCGCCGGCCGCACCCACCGGTTCTTTCCCATCGACGGCAGCCGCGACATCAAGACCGTGGTGCGCGAGGCCGCGGCGTACGCGAAGGCCGAAGGCGGCGCGATCGTCGCCGCCGGCGGCGACGGCACGATCAACTGCGTCGCGGGCACCGCGTGGGAGGAGGATCTCGTCATGGGCGTGCTGCCGCAGGGCACGTTCAATTTCGTCGGGCGCACGCACGGCATCCCGACCGAAACGCGCGAAGCCGCGGAAGCGCTCGTGCGCGCGACGCCGTCCGATGCCCAGATCGGCATGGTCAACGACCGGGTGTTCCTCGTGAACGGCAGCCTCGGCCTGTATCCGCAGGTGCTCGAAGACCGCGAAGCCTGGAAGCAGCGCTTCGGCCGCCATCGCATCGTCGCGCTGTGGTCGGGCCTCGCCACGATGATGCGTGGTTATCGCCCCCTGCGCATCGAAGTCACCGACGGCGAACAAACGCGGCACCTGCGCACGCCCACCCTCTTCGTGGGTAACAACGCCCTGCAGCTGGAAAAAATCGGCCTGCCGGAGGCGGAGGCCGTCCACCGCAACGAGGGCGTGCTCGCCGGCCTCGTGCTCAAGCCGATCGGACGCCTGGCGATGCTCGGCCTCATCCTGCGTGGCGCGCTGGGCAAGCTCGGCGATGCCGAGCAGGCCGTGAGCTTTCCGTTCCGCGAGATCCGCGTGACGCCGAAACATCACCGCCATGCGATCAAGGTGGCGGTCGATGGCGAAATCGTCTGGCTCGATCCGCCCATCGTCTTTCGCGCCGCGCCGCGCCCCTTGCGCCTGCTCACCGACCGCGCGCGCCAGCCCGGGGAGGATCCGGGTTGAGCGTGATCGTGCAGATCTCCGACCCGCACTTCGGGACGGAACGCGCCGAGGTCGTCACCGCCCTGCACGACACCATCGTCGCGCTGGCGCCGGAACTCGT
The DNA here is from genome assembly GCF_900111665.1 of Luteibacter sp. 329MFSha. Taxonomy (NCBI): domain Bacteria; kingdom Pseudomonadati; phylum Pseudomonadota; class Gammaproteobacteria; order Lysobacterales; family Rhodanobacteraceae; genus Luteibacter; species Luteibacter sp. 329MFSha. Next base: position 2,143,244 of record NZ_FOJE01000001.1, read on the forward strand.
GATCCTGTCCGGCGACGTGACGCAGCGCGCACGGCGCGCCCAGTTCGAAGCGGCGCGGCGCTTCATCGACGCCTACGCCCGCCCGACGCTGGTCATCCCCGGCAACCACGACGTACCGCTCTTCAACGTCGTCGCCCGCGCCTTCTCGCCCTTCGGCGAATTCGCCCGCGTGTTCGGCCACGACCTCGAGCCCACGTTCGCAAGCGACGGCATCCTCGCGATCGGCGTCAACACCGTCCGGGCGAAGCGCCACAAGAACGGCGAGGTATCGGACGCGCAGATCGAACGCGTCAGCCGGCGGCTTCGCGACGCGACGGACGCGCAGCTGCGCATCGTCGTGACGCACCAGCCGGTACACGTGATCCGCGAGAAGGACGTCGAAAACCTGCTGATCAACCGCGAAGCCGCCATCGCCGCATGGGCCGCCGCGGGTGCCGACCTCGTACTCGGCGGCCACATCCACCTGCCCTACGTGCGGCCGCTGAACAACGAGGCACGCAAGCTCGCGAGCGAGCTATGGTCCGTGCAGGCGGGCACGGCGCTGTCGACGCGCATCCGCGAAGGCATCAGCAATTCGTTCCACGCGCTGCACCACGATCCCCAACAGGACCGCTCGGTGTGCGTCGTCGAGCAGTGGGATTACGACGAGGCGGCGAAGCGGTTCGTGGCCGGAGCGAGGACCTCGGTGCCGCTCGCCCGGTACGCGTCGCCGTAGGCACTCGAATCAGACGTACTGCATCTTCCGCGTCATCCCGCCATCGGCGGTGATGTTCGCACCCGTGATGAAGCCGGCCTGCGACGACAGGAGGAACACCGCGAGCGCGCCGATGTCGGGCGGCACGCCGGCGCGACCGACGGGGTGTTGCGCGTGGTCTGCGGCGGAGAGCTTAGGCTTGCGTCGCTCGGAGGGCTTCTTCCAGTCGTCGACGACGATCCATCCCGGATCGATTGCGTTGACGCGCACGGGTCCCGCGCTGATCGCCAGCGCATGGGTGAAGGCGACGATGCCGCCCTTGCTCGCGGCGTAGGCTTCGGTATCGGGCTCGGATTGATGCGCGCGCGAGGACGCGATGTTGACGACGGCGCCGTTGCGTTTCTTCAGTTCGGGCAGCGCATGCTTGCAGCAGAGGAACGCGCCACCAAGGTTCGTATCGATGCGTCGCTTCCATTCGTTCCAGTCGAGGTCCTCCAGCGGCCCCGTGACCGGATCGGCGATGCCGGCGTTGTTGACCAGTCCGTCGATGCGGCCGAAACGCTTCAGCGCACCCGCGACGAAGCGTTTCACGCTCGCCTCCTTCGCCACGTCGAGCACCAGGAACGCGGCACGGTCCGGCACGTTCCACTCGTCCAGGCAGGCCTTGCCCGCTTCCGCGTCGAGATCGCCGATGAGCACGCTGCCGCCGGCGGCCAGGACGGCCTCCGCGATGCCCTTGCCGATGCCCTGCGCACCGCCGGTGACGAGGACGACCTTGCCCGGCCATTCGCCGATGGACGCGGTGGGAACGGGCGACGCATGCTTTGGCGCGACCATGGAAGGGCTCCGGTGGGGGACCCATGGATGCTCCACGCGGCGCCGTGGAGGAAACGTCACGCGGGCCGGTAGTAATCCACTTCGCGATAGCGGCGCGCGTAGAGACCGAACACCAGCGCCGCCAACCCCGCGAACGCGGCGAAGAAGAACATCTGGAACGCGGTCGCGCCCATGCCGGTACCGGCGATGCCGGCCAACACGGCGTCGTTGCGCACGCCGGCGTTCGCCAGCAGCACCCACAGGTTGCCGACGGTGACGCTCAAGGTCCAGAAGCTCATCAGCGTGCCCTTCATGGACGGTGGCGCCTGGCTGTAAGCGAACTCCAGGCCGGTGGCCGACACGAGCACCTCGCCCATCGTCAGGAACACGTAGGGAACGAGCTGCCAGGCGATCGAGACCGCGTCGCCGCCGTCGATCGCCAGCTGGATCGCACCCACGATCACCCAGGCCACCGCGGCGAGCGCGATGCCGACGGTCATGCGGCGCAGCGCGGTCGGCTCGATGCCGAAGCGACGCAGCATCGGGTACACGACGAGGTTGTTGAACGGAATGAGGATCAGCACGAGCGCGGGATTCACCGCCTGCATCTGCGCCGGATGCAGCCAGTCGGGGGCCACCATCGCGTTGGCCTGGAGCACCCACGTGGACGCCTTCTGATCGAACAGCGACCAGAACGGCGTGACCAGCGCGAACACGAGCAGCACGCGCAACACGACGGCCACGGCGTCGATGGCCTCGTCGGGATGCGCGCCCCGCGCCCGATCCAACTGCATGCGCGCGCCGATGCCGACGCCACCGAGCACGCAGACCAGCGCGAGGCAGAGCGCGGCGACGATGCCAAGCGCGGGCGTCAGGGCGAGCGACGCCGCGGCCAGCACGAACGCGAGCGACGTGACGACGAGGCCGGGCCGCCCCTGCCCCGGCGTGTGCGCCAGCAACGCGGTGCGGACGACCTTCAGGAAGCCGTGCGGGTCGCCCTGCGTGGGCGGCACCATGACGTAATGCCGCCGGCCGCTCCAGAACACGAGCGTGGCGACGAACATGAGCACGCCGGGAATGCCGAATGCCACCGCCGCCCCGTAGTGGCGCAGGAAGTACGGCATCAGGAGCGAGGCGAAGAAGGAGCCGACGTTGATCATCCAGTAGAACGCGTCGAACACGACTTTCGCGAGTTTCCGGTTGCTCTCGTCGAACTGGTCGCCGACGAAGGCCGAGACGCAGGGTTTGATCCCGCCCGCGCCGAGCGCGATCAGCGCCAGCCCCGTGTAGAAACCGGCGACGCTGTGCTCGAAGATCGCGAGGCACGCATGCCCGACGCAATACAGCAGGCTCAGCCACAGCACGGTGTTGTACTTGCCGAACCAGCGATCGGCGAGCCAGCCACCCAGCAGCGGGAAGAAATAGACGCCGATGACGAACGTGTGGAACACGTCCTTCGCCGCGCCCGGTCGCTCCGCTTCCGGCAGATACATGAGCAGCGACGTCACGAGGAACGGCGTGAGGATGTTGCGCATGCCGTAGAAGGAGAAGCGCTCGCACCCCTCGTTGCCCACGATGTAGGGAATCTGGCGGGGCAGCCGGGCGGGTCGCGTGGCGTCGAGGTCGGTGGCGGTCATGCGTCGTCGGTAAGGTGGCGTCGAACCGCACGATCCTAAACGAAACGATCAGGCGCCCCGCGCTACCCTTGCCGGCATGTCACCACGCGGAACGACCATGCAACCGATTCCCACCGGCCTCATCGGCTATGGCACGGCGGGCGCCGTCTTCCATGCGCCCCTGATCGCCGCCGCCCCGGGCCTCCGCCTGACCGCCATCGCCAGCCGCCGCGCGGACGACATCCAGCGGGACTTCCCCGAAGCCCGGGCCTACGAAAATGCTCAGTCGCTGCTCGCCGATCCGGGCATCGAGCTCGTGGTGATCGCCACGCCCAACGACACCCATGCCGGGCTGGCGCGCGAAGCGTTGCAGGCCGGCAAGCACGTGGTCGTGGACAAGCCGTTCACGCTCGAGGCCGCCGAGGCCGAAGCGCTGATCGCGCTCGCCGAGCGGCTGGGCCGCCGCCTGACCGTGTTCCAGAACCGGCGCTGGGACAACGACTTCCTGACCGTGCGGCGCCTCGTCGGCGACGGACGGCTCGGCGAGGTCGCGTACTACGAGGCCCACTTCGACCGCTTCCGTCCGGAGATCAAGGCAGGCTGGCGGGAGACCGACGTCCCCGGCTCCGGCCTCCTCTACGACCTCGGCGCCCACCTGATCGACCAGGCGCTGGTGCTGTTCGGCATGCCGCGCGCGATCACCGCCGACGTGACACGGCAGCGCGCGGCGGCGAAGGCCGACGATTATTTCCACCTGGTGCTCGACTACGGCACGCGGCGCGCGGTGCTGCACGCCTCGGTGCTGGTGCGCGATCCGGGCCCCCGCTACCTCGTGCATGGCGACGGCGGAAGCTTCGTGAAGCACGGCATCGACGGCCAGGAGGCGGCGTTGCGCGAAGGCCGCCGGCCGGGCGGCGAAGGCTGGGGCGACGACGATCCCGCGCTGTTCGGACGATTCACGGACGCCGACGGCACGGTCGCCACGATCGACACCCTGCCGGGCCGCTACACCGCGTTCTACGACGAGGTCGCGTCGGCGATCCGCGATGGCTCGGCGTTGCCCGTCGACGCCCGCGAGGCGCGCGACGTGATTCGCGTGATCGAGGCGGCGCAGATCAGCGCGCGGGAGCGTCGTACCGTCGTGCTCTGAGGCGAGTTCGATCGCCGATACGATCGGTTCCCACCCCTTCGGTGAAAGGCGGGAGCCGATCCGTCAGCTGTCGCCCGTCGCGACGCCGCGCGACGCGTCGCTCACCCAACCGCTCCACGACGGCGCGTAGAGACGCGAGCCGCACAGGCCGGCGTACTCCATCGCCAGCAGGTTGTGGCAGGCGGTGACGCCGGAGCCGCACATGTGCACGACGTCGGCGGGGTCGTGCGGGCCGATCAGCGAGCGGAACGCCTGCTTCAGGGCTTCCGCCGGACGGAACGTGCCGTCGGCCTCGAGGTTGTCCGAGAACGGGCGGTTGCGCGCGCCGGGCACGTGACCCGCGACCGGGTCCAGCGGCTCGACCTCGCCGCGAAAGCGCGGCGCCGCGCGCGCGTCGAGCAGCACGAGACGGCCCGCCCCTACGCCTTCGGCGAGTTCGTCCGCGGACACCGTGCCGGCCGCGTCGAACGCCACGTGCACCGCGGTCGCCTCGCGGACCGGCACCGCGTTGTCGACGGGAAGTCCGGCGGCGATCCATGCGGGCCAGCCGCCGTCGAGCACGGCGACGTTGTCGAGGCCCGCGAGGCGCGCGAGCCACCAGAAGCGGGCCGCGGCCAGCGAACCGCCCGCCGCGTCATAGGCGACGACCTGCAGGTCGGGACGCCAGCCGGCGCGCGCGAGCCATGCGGAAAACGACGCGGCGTCGGGAAGCGGGTGCCTGCCCCGGCCGTTGGAAGGCGTCGCCATGTCGGCGAGGTCGCGGTCGAGATCCGCGCGCACGGCGCCGCGGATGTGCGAGAGCGCATAGTCCTGGTCGCCCTTGCCGGGATCGCGGCCGCCGGGCTGGGTGAGATCGAAACGGGTGTCGACGAAGAGCACGTCGTGCGCGGGCAGACGGCTGGCGGTCGTGGCGTCGATCAGCGTGCGCGAAATCAGCATGGGTGTCCCATCCGCTTGAGCAGGTTGAACAGGATGGCCGCCGTCACGCCCCAGATGCGATACCCCGCGTGGAGGAACTCGACCATGTCGCGCGGGTGACCGCGGAAATCCATCGTGTAGCGACGTAGGTTCGCCGGGTCCATGAAGAACGCGAACGGCACTTCGAACACTTCGGCCACCTCGCCGGGATCGGGCTTCAGCGCCGCGTCGGCGGCGACGCGCGCGACGACCGGCGTGACCGTGTAGCCGCTGATCGTCTCGAAGCTCTCGAGGAAACCCAGCGGCGTGACCATCGACGCGTCGAGGCCGATCTCCTCGTGGCTTTCGCGCAAGGCGGTCGCCACGACGTCCACGTCGTCGGGTTCCACACGCCCACCGGGAAACGCGACCTGCCCCGCATGCTGCTGCAGGGTGTCGGTGCGCAGCGTGAGCAGCACGTTCTGTTCGCGATCGTCGCGGATGCCGATCAGCACCGCCGCGCGTCGCCGCGGACCCTCGCCGATCAGCTCCGCCATGTCGTCGTGGTTCCACCCGCGCGGACCGGGCGGCGCCTCCAGCGGAAGCAGCGCACCGCGAAGCCGGGCGAGCATGTCGTCGGTCATTCCGACTGCGCCTCGCGGCCCGGCAGGACCTCGTCCATCAACCAGCGCTTCTGCGCGTCGGTCATCGACGTCCAGCGCGCGATCTCGTCGCCCGTGCGCAGGCAGCCCATGCACAGGCCGCGCGCGTCGAGGCGGCACACGCCGGTGCAGGGAGAAAGCGGGAGGGTGAGCGAAGGCGCGATGGGCATGGCGTCGGGCATTCTAGCGCGTCGCGTCGCGAAGCACGGGCGAAGGGGCGTTCTCGCACGGCCGGACACCGGGGCCGTGGACCCCGGCGTACGCCGGGGTGACGGTGAGGACAACGATAAGCACGTCGGCCAGCCATGCCGTCATCCCGGCGCACGCCGGGATCCACCGCGAGGCGGTCGGTTATCCCGAGCGCGTCACATCGGCTTTCGCCGCCGTCACTGCCGGATATCCATCAGTTCGATCTCGAACACCAGCGCCTCGTTCGGCCCGATGCGCGGCAGCTCGCCGCGCTCGCCGTACGCGAGACCGGGCGGAATGACGACTTTCCAGCGATCGCCCACGCGCATGCGCGGAATGACGTCCTGCCAGCCTGGAATCACGCGATTGACCGTGAACGTGACGGGCTTGCCGTGCGCGTACGAGCTGTCGAATTCGGTACCGTCGATCAGCGCGCCGCGATAATTGACCACGACGGTGCTGGTGACCTGCGCCTGACGCCCGCTGCCTTTCGCGAGCACGGCGTACTGGATGCCCGACGGCAACGTGATCACGCCCGGGCGCGTGCGATTGCGCGCGAGGAAGGCGGCGCTGCGCCGGGCATTGTCGGCGGCGACGCGGCGGAACTCCACGACGGAATCGCGCTGCACCTTCGCGTCGAAGTTCACCAGCTGCTGCTGCATGACGTCCACCGGCACACCCGGCGGCCGCTTCGCGTAGCCATCCTGCAGCGCCTTCACCAGGACGGCGATGTCGACGTCCGGCTGCGCGCTGTTCGCGAACTGAGTGCCGATCTGGTAGCCGATCGCATAGGAGAGCCTGGTCTTGTCGATCGTCGGGGCCCCCGACGCGGGCGGCGTGGGCGCGGATTGCGCCGATACGGCCGCCGCGACGAGCGACAGCGCGAGCGACATGACCAGGAAACGCAAGGGTGACATCCCGTTCTCCGTGAACCCGGAACCTTGGGCGTGCGTGGAGGATAGTCCATCGGCACGCGGCCCGCCCGTACGCCATGAGACGCCCGTCGGGGGGTAAAGGTTCCCCGCCCCCTGCTACCATCCGGCTCCCCGCCCCACCCCGCCAGGAGTCGTCATGGCCTTTCGCACCCTCACCACCGCCGACCGCGGCGCGGTCCGTACGATCACCGTCAACCGCCCCGACAAGCTCAACGCGCTGAACCGCGAGACGATCGGCGAGCTGACGATGGCCTTCCGCCAGGCGGCGCAGGACGAGGCGGTGCGTGTCGTGGTGCTGGCGGGCGCGGGCGAGAAGGCGTTCGTCGCCGGCGCCGACATCTCCGAGATGACGGCTTGGTCGCCGGTCAAGGCGCAGGCGGCGTCGCGCGCCGGCCAGGAGCTGATGCTCACCATCGAGCGCCTCGGCAAGCCGGTGATCGCCAAAATCCACGGATACGCCCTCGGCGGCGGCATGGAGCTGGCCATGGCGTGCCACCTGCGCGTCGCCAGCGACAAGGCGCGATTCGGCCAGCCGGAGATCGGTCTCGGCCTGATTCCCGGCTTCGGCGGCACGCAGCGCCTGACCCGACTGACCGGACGCGGCGCGGCGCTGGAACTGTGCCTGCTCGGCGCCCAGATCGACGCGGCGCGCGCCGAACGGCTCGGCCTCGTGACGCGCGTCGTCGCGGCGGATGAACTGGACGCCGGCGTCGACGCCATGGCCGACCAGCTCGCCGCGGCCGCGCCCCTCGCCCTCAAGGGCATCCTCGACGCCGTCATCGAAGGCGGCGAATGCGCGATCGATCAGGGCCTCGCGTTCGAGACGCAGGGTTTCGCGATCGCGTTCTCCACCGACGACATGCGCGAGGGCACCAGCGCGTTCCTGGAACGCCGCAAGCCGACGTTCCAGGGGACGTAAGCGGTATCGGGCCCCGCTACGCGGGGATCGCCGATGCGATCGGCTCCCACCCTTTGGTAGGACCTCTTTCGCGACCCGGCCCGCTATGCGGGGATCGCCGATGCGATCGGCTCCCACCCTTCGGTAGCTGGGCCCAGCGACGGGGCTACCGAAGGGTGGGAGCCGATCGTATCGGCGATGGGTGCTCGCCTCAGTGCGACCCGCCCCGGTACTTCAGCTCGCCGGCCTCGACGCGTACATCGAGCCGGTTCTCGGGTGGCGCGAGTTGGCACGTCGCGTACGGCGTGAACGCGCACGGCGGATTGCGCGCTTCGTTGAAGTCGATCACGAGCCTGCCGTCGCGCGGCAGCGCCGTGTCGAGGAAGCGCGCCGCGCCATAGGTTTCCTTACCCGACGTGCCGTCGGCGAAAACGAAGAACAGCGCATCCGGCGTCTCCTGGATGGGCATGAGTTCGAACGTGCGGCCGTCGCGCTCGAACACCGCCTTGCCGGGCACCTTTTCCGTCTCGATGGTGCCGAGCACCGTGCCGAATTGGAGATCGCGCGGCGGATCGAACGGCACCCAGTCGGCGACGACGCGCCACGACGCGTCCTCGGGAAAGTGATCTAAGCCAGCGAAGCGCGTACGTGTTTCCGCCTGTTCGTCGCGGACGCGCAGCGCCTTGCGTCCGTCGCGCAGGATGACGAAAAGGCGCGCCGTGCCGAAGCGCACTTCCGTGGGCGTGCGGCCCGCGGCGTCGTCGAGCAGCGTGGCATGGGCGACCTCGCGACCGTCGACGAGCACGCCGGCGCCGGGTTCGACCTCGAGCGTCGTCGTCCCGTCGGCGGCAAGCACGATCGTGCCGACGTGCTCGGGCCCCGCGGCCAGCACGATGTCGTTGTCCGGGGCGCTGCCGACGCGCTGCGGACCTTCCGCCAGCCAGTCGAAACCGATGAGGCTGAGCCAGCCATCCGGCGCCGTCAGCCGGGCAAGTCGCGTGGCGCGCGCCTGCGCCAGGGTGTCGTCGGTCATCGAGATTCCTCAGTCATCTTGGGAGCGCGCGCCGCCTGCCATCAGCGGCCGCGCAGGAACAGCCTGTCGAGCTCGCCGAGCGAGAGCTGCACCCAGGTCGGGCGGCCATGGTTGCACTGACCGGAGCGCTCGGTGGCTTCCATCTCGCGCAGCAGCGCGTTCATTTCGGGAATGCCGAGGCGACGACCGGCGCGGACCGAACCGTGACAGGCCATCGTCGAGAGCAGCTCGTTCTCGAGTTCCTCCAGCCGACGGGAACTGCCGTGCTGCGCGAGCTCGGCGAGCACGTCGCGCGTGAGCTGGCTCACGTCGGCGCCTTCGAGCAGCGAAGGAATGCGGCGAACGACGACACCGCCGGGACCGCTGCGCGACAGTTCGAGGCCCCACTCCCCGAGCGCCTCGGCATGTTCTTCGGCGGCCGCGGCTTCCTTCGCGCTGACCGCGATCGACAGCGGCACGAGCAGCATCTGCGAGCGAAGATTCGCCGTGACGCGCCCATTCTTGAGCTTCTCGTACGTGATGCGCTCGTGCGACGCATGCATGTCCACCAGCACGAGGCCGTGCGCATTCTCCGCGAGCACGTAGATGTTCTTCAGCTGCGCGATGGCGTAACCGAGCGGCGGCACGCCGGCCGCTTCGTCGGCCTCCGCGCCGGGCGGTGGCGTCCAGGGCGCGGTCGGCAGTGGCGAGGAGGACGGCGACGCGGAGCCGAACAACGTCGCGTAGTCGGCGAGCGGCTCCTCACGCACGCCCAGGCTCAGGCGCGACTGGCTCGCCGCCTGCGGCCACGCCGGGTACGACGCGGCCACCGGCGCACCGCCGCTGAACGACGCGCCCGCCATCGACGGCATCGCCATGGGTGCGGCATCGGCGTTCGCGGCGACGTGACCCGCGCGGGTGTGCGCGAGCGCCTCGTGCAGCGTGCGGAAGAGGAAGTCATGGATGAGGCGCTGTTCGCGAAAGCGCACCTCGCTCTTCGCCGGATGCACGTTGACGTCGACGCCCGCCGGGTCCAGTTCGAGGAACAGGACGAACACCGCGTGCCGCCCATGGAACAAGACGTCCGCGTACGCCTGGCGCACCGCGTGCGCGACGACGCGATCGCGGACGAGTCGACCATTGACGTAGAAGTACTGCTGATCGGCCTGCGAGCGCGACGCGGTCGGCAGACCGACCCAGCCCGACAGACGCATGCCGGCGGCCTCGTGCTCCACGCGCAGCGCCTGGCCCGGGAACTCGGGACCGAGCACCTCGGCGACACGGGCCAGCGCGGCGTTCTCGTCGCGCGCCGGCTTGAGCAGGCGAACCGGCTTGCCATTGTGGCTGAGGCGGATGTCGACACCCTCGCGCGCGAGCGCCAGCGACTTGAGCAGGTCGTCGATGTGCGCGAACTCCGTGCGCTCGGCGCGAAGGAACTTGCGTCGTGCGGGCACGTTGTAGAAGAGGTCGCGCACCTCGATCGTCGTGCCCTGCGGATGCTGCGCCGGGCGCGGATCGATCAGGCGGCCGCCGTCGACCTCGATGCGCCACGCCGAATCGTCACCCGCCTGGCGCGAGGTCAGCGAGAAACGCGCCACCGACGACACGGACGCGAGCGCCTCGCCGCGGAAACCCATGCTGGCGACACGCTCGAGATCGTCGAAGCTGCCGATCTTGCTGGTCGCGTGCGACGCCACCGCCAACGGCAGCTCGTCGCGCGGAATGCCGCCGCCGTCGTCGCGCACGCGGATGAGGCGCACGCCACCCTGCTCGATGTCGACTTCGATGCGGCGCGCGCCAGCGTCGATGCTGTTCTCGACGAGTTCCTTGACCACCGAAGCGGGGCGTTCGATGACTTCACCGGCCGCGATCTGGTTGATCAGCTCGGGCGGCAACGGGCGAATGGGCATGACGGCATGACCTGCGGGCTTGCAAGCCACGAAGGATAGCCGATGAAGATGGTAGGAGCGCGCCCTGCGCGCGACAGCTTTTCGCGCGACGCGCCAGGGCCTGCAGCACCCGGCCCCAAAAGATGTCGCGCGCAGGGCGCGCTCCTACCAGGCCACGCCCGTCCTGGTGCGTCTCAGCCCGACGGAATCACCATGACCGTGCCGATCCGCACGTTGTTGTCGGTCATCTTGTTCGCCATCTTCAGCGCGCCGACCGAGACGCCGTACTGCTGCGCGATGCCGGTGAGGGTCTCGCCGCGGTTGACACGGTGCACGTCGCGCACGTTGTCGTCGGCCCGCCCGGAGGGCTTGGCAGGGGCCGGCGCGGGTTTGTCGGCCTTCGCGACCACCTTGTCCGCGGCCTTCTTCGGCGTCGCGCGCGGTGGCGGAGCGGCCGGTGCGTTGTCGTCGTCCTGGGCGGCGGCGGGGGCCGCCGAAGCGACCGACGTGCCATTGCGCCGCGCGGCCTGCGCGGCGAACCAGGTGCCGGGTGGCGGCATCGATTCGAAGTAGTTGCGCACGCCGCCGAGCACGGCCGTGGCCAGCGAGCGGCGATGGCCGTCGTCGCGCAGGCGCCTCTCTTCGTCCGGGTTCGTGATGAAGGCGGTCTCGACCAGGATGGACGGCACGTCCGGCGAACGGAGCACCACGAAGTTCGCGCGCTCGACGTAGCCGCGATGCGTGGGACCGAGCCGGCCCAGGGCCTTGAGCACATTGCCCGCGATCGATTCGCTCGCCTGCATCGCGTAGCCCTGCTGGAGATCCAGCAACACGGCGGCGAGGGTGTCGTCCTTGTCGTCGAGCGAGACGCCGCCGACGAGGTCGGCGCGGTTTTCGCGATCGGCCAGCCAACGGGCGGCTTCGGAGGTCTTGCCGCGCGGCGAGAGCACCCAGACGGACGAGCCCTTGGCATCGCTGTTCTTGAAGGCGTCCGCGTGGATGGACACGAACATGTCGGCGTTGTGCTCGCGCGCGATCTGATAGCGGCGCTTGAGCGGAATGAAGTAATCGCCGTTGCGGGTCAGCACGGCCTGCATGCCGGGCTGGCGATTGATCTGGTCGGCCAGCTCGCGCGCGACCTGCAGGGTGACGTCCTTCTCGCGCAGGCCCGTCGCGCCACGCGCGCCCGGATCCTCGCCGCCGTGACCGGCGTCGATCGCCACCACCACCTTGCGCTCGGCGGCGAGCAGCGGGGGCTTGCCGGGCGGCACGGTCTTGCCGCGCGTCGCGCGCACCGGCGTCGCGACCGGCGCGTCGGCGCTGGCATCGGCGATCGACGGGGCATCGTCGGTGACGGGGTTGTCGCCCGGGTCGCTCTGCCCGCCGGGGTAGAGGTCGAGCACGAGCCGGTAGCCATAATCGCCCGCCGGCTTGAGCAGGAAGCTCTTGGGCTTGGCCTTCGGATCCACCGTCGCGACCATGCGCGCGGCGGCGCCCTGCTTGCCCGCGGTCATGGACTTGAAGAGGCCCTGCCCGCCCGGCGCGGCGAAGTCGCCCGCGATGGCACTGCCGGCGATGTCGAGCACGACGCTACCCGGGGTGTCGCCCTGGGACATCTTATAAGTCGCCGGACCCGAAAGATCGAACACGACGCGGGTGTATTCCGGGCCGGCCCAGACACGAGCGGCCTTCACGTCGGCCGCCCGCGAGGCGGCAGGCGCCATCGCCGCGACGGCGGTCACGCACGCGATAAGGCCGAGTTTGCTAGTGATTCCCCTCATACGTTCAGAATTGAACTGCAAGCCCACGCTGAATGCAAGACGTTTTTCCTTGCTAATCCAAGACCTGCGAACACTTCGTCAACGTCCATACAGGAATGGCCCGCAAATCGTCAGATCGCGGCGAGCTGGCGCGTCAGCCGGCGCCCACGCTCGGAGCGCGGCTCGAGGCGGACGGCACGCCCGTCCCGTTCGTGGCGGAAGTGGAGCTCCACGTCCACCGGCGGCAGCGCGCCCGCGCCGCGCTCGGGCCATTCCACGAGCACGATCGCACCCGGTTCCGCGAGACCGTCCAGACCGAGCCATTCGAGCTCGCCAGGATCGGCGATGCGGTAGAGATCGAGGTGGAAGGCCCGTCGGTCCGGGAGGTCGTAGCCCTCGACGAGGCTGTAGGTAGGACTCTTCACCCGCTCGCCGACGCCCAGCGCGCGAAGGAACGCGCGCGCGAACGTGGTCTTGCCCGCGCCGAGGTCGCCGTAGAGGAAGGCGACCAGTCCATCGGGAAGGGTCGCGGCGAGACGCTGACCGAAGGCGGTCGTCGCGTCCTCGTCGGGCAGGTGCAGTTCGATCGCGCTCATGCGGGGATTCCGTTGACGAGGCGGCGCAAGGGTTCGAGCAGGTCGCCCGCGAGCAGGCCGCGCTGCCCGTCCCGCGCGGCCACGTCCGCGGCGCGCGCGTGCAGCCCGACGCCGAGGCAGGCCGCTTCGTAGGCGTCGCAGCCCTGGGCCAGCAGCCCCGCCACGATACCGGTCAGGGTGTCGCCCATGCCGCCGCTGGCCATGCCCGGATTGCCCCAGGGGCAGACCGAGAGTTCGCCCGAGGGCCGGGCGATGAGGCTGCCGTTCCCCTTCAGCACGACTACGGCGCGGTAACGCTTCGCCAGTTCGCGCGCGGCGGCGAAGCGATCCGCCTGGACGGCGACGGTCGTAACGCCGAGCAGTCGCCCGGCTTCGCCCGGGTGCGGCGTCAGCACGATGCTCGCCGGCAGGGGCCGCGGTTCGGCCTGCAGAAGGTTCAGTCCGTCGGCGTCCAGGACCGTGGGCAGGCCCGCGTCGAGCGCGGTCGTCCACAGCGCGTGCCCCCAGGCGGCCTGTCCAAGCCCGGGACCAAGCGCGAGCACGGACGCCTTGTCGAGCATCGGCTGGAGCGCCTGCGGCCCGTTCACGCCATGCGCCATGAGTTCCGGCCGCGCGGCGTTCATCGCGAGCACGTTCTCGTCGCGCGTGGCGACGCTGACGAGACCGGCGCCCGTGCGCAGGGCCGCTTCGGCGGCCATGCGGACCGCGCCGCCGGTGCCATGGTCGCCGCCGATGGCCAGCACGTGCCCGTTGCTCCCCTTGTGCGAATCCTGCGGGCGCGGCGGCAGGTGCGCCTCGACCAGCAGATGAGCGTCGGCCTCGCCCTGGATGCTGGCGGGAAGATCCAGCGTATGCAGCTCGACGTCGCCCGCGACCGCCGCCCGGTGCGTATGCAGCCCCCGCTTGCGCACGATGAAGGTCGCCGTCGCCGTCGCCCGCACGACCACGCCCGGGCAATCGCCGGTGTCCGCCGAAAGGCCCGAGGGCACATCGAGGGCCAGCACCGGTGCGCCCAGCGCGTCGATCGCTTCGATCGCCGTTTTCGCCACGCCCTCGGGAGCACGGTTGAGCCCGGTGCCGTAGATGCCGTCGACGACGACGTCCGCCGGTGCGAGGGAAGCCCAGGCGGCGACGTCGTGCACGCGACCGCCCAGCGCTTCGAACGCCTGGCGGGCGCGGAGGGCGTCGTCGCCGCGAGGACGGTCGAGCGCCACGAGGTCGACGTCCATCCCGCTCGCCAGCGCGTCGCGCGCCACGAGGTAGCCGTCGCCGCCATTGTTCCCCGCCCCGCATACCACCCGCAGGCGCCGTGCGTCGGGCCAGCGCCTGCGCAACATGGCGAACGCCGCGGCGGCCGCGCGCGTCATCAGGTCGAAACCGGGAATGCCCAGCTCGCCGATGGCGCGCTGGTCGATCGCTCGGGACTGTTCGGATGTGAAGAGGGCGATGCCCGGATCGGTGGCGGTCATCGGCCGATTATAGGCCCCGGTACAATGGCCGCATGTCCGTTTCCGCCGCCATCGATTACGTCACGCTCGCCAGCGACATCAAGGCGTGGGCGCGCGAGCTCGGCTTCGCCGATGTCGGCATCGCCGGCACCGATCTCGGCGCGGACGAGGGCTACCTCGAACGCTGGCTCGCCGAGGGGCATCACGGCGAGATGGATTACATGGCCCGGCATGGCACGCGTCGTAGCCGCCCCGCGGAGCTGGAGCCCGGCACGTTGCGCGTCGTCTCCGTGCGCATGGATTACGTGCCGCCCGGCACCGCGAACGCGTGGGAGGTCATCCACGACAGCGACAAGGCCTACGTCGCGCGCTACGCCCTCGGCCGCGATTACCACAAGGTCATGCGCAACCGCCTGCAGAAGCTGGCGTCGCGCATCCAGGAGCGGATCGGCGACTTCAGCTACCGGGCCTACGTCGACTCGGCCCCGGTGCTGGAAAAGGCGATCGCCCGCAACGCCGGCCTCGGATGGATCGGCAAGCACACTGTGCTCATCAACAAGCGCGCGGGGTCGTACTTCTTCCTCGGCGAGCTTTACACCGACCTGCCCCTGCCCATCGACGAGCCGGCCAGCGCACACTGCGGCAGCTGCCGGCGCTGCATCGACATCTGTCCGACGCAGGCCATCGTCGGGCCGTATCGGCTCGATGCACGCCGTTGCATCTCCTACCTGACGATCGAGCTCAAGGGCAGCATTCCCGTGGAACTGCGCGAGCCGATGGGCAATCGCGTCTTCGGTTGCGACGACTGCCAGCTGATCTGCCCCTGGAACAAGTTCGCCCAGGAGGCGACCGAGCCCGATTTCGCGCCGCGCCACAGCCTCGATGGTCCGCGCCTGGTCGACCTGTTCGCCTGGTCGGAGCAGGAGTTCCTCTCGCGAACGGAAGGCATGGCGATCCGCCGCACGGGCTACGAAGGGTGGCTGCGCAACATCGCCGTCGGGCTCGGCAATGCCGACACGAGCGACGCCGTCGTGACCGCCTTGCGCGCGCGTATCGACGATCCGTCGCCGGTCGTGCGCGAGCACGTGGCGTGGGCGTTGGGGCGGCATGGGTAACGGAGGCCGCGTTCGCGACGAGACGAGGCGACTGGCCTCGTGTCGTACGGCGTGAGTCCGGATCGGCGTCGCTCGTCCCTGCGCCTCGCCGTGGGCACCGGCGTACGCCGGTGCGACGGTGAGGTGGAGTGGGTGCGCCCTCACCTTCGTGCTTCCGCCCGGCGTTTCCGTCAGCGCAAGAGCGGCGACGCGGGTACGTCCGTAGCGCCTCACCGTCGCGCGCTACAGCTCATGGCGTTTGCCCGCGCGTGAGCGGCGATGCGGTTGCATCGGTGGACACCTCACCGTCGCACCGGCGTACGCCGGTGCCCACGGCGGGGTGGTCGGTAGGGCGATAGCGCCCTGGCTCAGCCCATGCCGCCCGACTTGCGCACGATCAGCATCGCCATCTCGAGCGACTGCTCGTAGTTCAGGCGTGGGTCGACCATCGAGCGGTAGGCGCGGTCGAGGTCGCCTTCCACCAGGTCGCGCGCGCCGCCGAGGCATTCCGTGACGTCCTCGCCCGTGAGCTCGAGGTGCACGCCGCCGAGGCGCGTGCCCGCCGCCGCGTGGATGTCGAACGCCTGGTCGAGTTCGCCGGCGATGTTCGCGAAACGGCGGGTCTTGTAGCCGTTGCTGGTGCTCTCGGTGTTGCCGTGCATCGGATCAGCGACCCACAGCACGCGACGGCCTTCGCGCTTCACCGCCTCGAGCAGCGGCTGCAGTTGCGTGGCGATCTTGTCGTTGCCCATGCGATGGATCAGCGTGAGGCGACCCGGCTCTTCGTTCGGGTTCAGCACGTCGATCAGGCGCAGGAGGTCGTCGGGCTGCACGGTCGGGCCGACCTTCACGGCGATCGGATTGCGGATGCCGCGGAAGTATTCCGTGTGCGCGCCATCGAGCGCGGCCGTGCGCATGCCGATCCACGGGTAATGCGTGGACAGGTTGAACCAGCCGTCCTGGCGCGGCACCTGGCGCGTGAGGGCTTCTTCGTAGTGGAGCAGCAGCGCCTCATGCGAGGTGTAGAAGTCGACACGCGAGTAGCTCGAGATCGACTGACCGGCCAGCGTTTCCATGAAACGCAGCGAATCGCCGATGCTGGCGACCATGCGACGGTACTCGGCGGCCAGCGGCGAGTGTTCGACCCAGGCCAGGTCCCAGTACTCCGGATGGTGCAGATCGGCGAAGCCGCCGTCGATCAGCGCGCGGACGAAATTCATCGTCATCGCCGAGCGCGAGTGCGCCTTGATGAGGCGATTCGGATCGGCGCGACGGGCCGCGGGCGTGAACTCCGGGCTGTTGACGAGATCGCCGCGGAACGCGGGCAACGTCACGCCGTCGCGCGTTTCCGTGTCCGCCGAGCGCGGCTTCGCATACTGGCCCGCGAAACGACCGACTCGCAGGACCGGCTTCTTGAGGCCGTGCACGAGCACGAGGCTCATCTGCAGCAGCACCTTCAGGCGATTCGAAATGATGGGGCTCGTGCAGTCGGCGAAGCTTTCCGCGCAATCGCCGCCCTGCAGCAGGAAACGCTCGCCTTCCTGCGCCTCGGCGATGCGCTGCTTCAGCGCGAGAATCTCCCACGACGTCACCAGCGGCGGCAGCTCGCCGAGCTGCGCGAGCGCGCGGTTGAGCTCGTCGGCGTCTTCGTAGGTCGGCTGCTGAAGGGCGGTCCTCGACCGCCACGATGCCGGCGTCCAGTCGATGGACGGGGGCGTTACGGCTTTGAGGATGTGCGACATGACGGTGCTCTGCTTGGATGCGCCCCACGGGGCGCGGGAAGTCAACGAACGGTGCGGCGAACGGCCAGGATGGCCCACACGGTGAGAACGACGAACCAGATCAGCGTCCAGGCCGGCATGGGTAGGCCGAGGATCGGCTCGATCTTGGCGCACTCGCCCGAGCCGGTGAACGCCAGCTCCAGCATCTTGACGAACGGAAACGCGTCGAAAAGGTAGCCAAGGCCCGGCCCACACGCCGGCACCTGGTCCGCCGGCAGCGACTGCAACCACAGGTGGCGCCCCGCGGTCGCGATGCCCCAGAGGCCACCCAGCGAGATCAGCGTGGCGTACACCGCGCGTTTGCCGGTGGTACGCGGCGCATGCAGGCCCCCGATGAGGAAGAACAGCCCCATGACGCACACGGCGATGCGCTGGAAGATGCATAGCGGGCACGGGTCGAGGTGCATGACGTACTGCGAATACAGCGCGAACGCCATGAGACCGATGCAGACGACGAATCCAGCGAGGTAGCGCGTGCGGAAGGACCAGGTACGAGGGTTCATTCGGGGGATGGTGCGTTGCGGGACACCCACGTTAACGCTTTGTGGAGGGGTTTGTCAGTAGGCGCGCGCAGTTTCATTTGTAACCGTGACAACGACTTGCGG
Organism: Luteibacter sp. 329MFSha; assembly: GCF_900111665.1. Lineage (NCBI taxonomy): Bacteria > Pseudomonadati > Pseudomonadota > Gammaproteobacteria > Lysobacterales > Rhodanobacteraceae > Luteibacter > Luteibacter sp. 329MFSha. The sequence continues at coordinate 2,161,286 of NZ_FOJE01000001.1, forward strand.
CATAAAAAAACCCCGGCAGGTCACCCTGCCGGGGTTTCGTGACAACGGTGAGCCGAAAGGCTTACTCGGCGTCGACGGCGTCGGTCTTAGCCGGGCGATCCACCAGCTCGACGTACGCCATCGGGGCGTTGTCGCCCGGGCGGAAGCCGCACTTGAGGATGCGCAGGTAGCCACCCGGACGCTGCTGGTAGCGGGGGCCGAGCTCGACGAACAGCTTGCCGACGGCCTGCTTGTCGCGCAGGCGCGAGAAAGCGAGGCGGCGGTTGGCGACGCCATCGGTCTTCGCGAGCGTGATGAGCGGCTCGGCGACGCGACGGAGTTCCTTCGCCTTGGGAAGGGTGGTGCGGATCAGCTCATGCTTGATCAGCGACGCGGCCATGTTCTTGAACATCGCTTCGCGGTGGCTGCTGGTGCGGTTGAGCTTGCGACCGGATTTCTGGTGGCGCATGACGTCTACTCTCTATGTCTGTTGTTATGAAAAGCCGATCAGGATGAGTCGACTTCCCGCGGTTACCCGCTATTCGAGGCTGTCAAAACGCCCCGTTATAAGAGCACGGCCTCTGTGGACCGCTTTGGTAAGCCGATCGAAGTGCCTTGGGCATCGACCGGATGGCGCAAAGGATCGGGGCGATCGAAAAGCGATCGCCCCGTGATGCATCAGCCCAGCTGCATGCCGTGCGAGAGGCCCGGCGGCGGCCAGTTTTCGAGCTTCATGCCGAGTGCGAGACCACGCCCGCCCAGGACATCCTTGATTTCCGTCAGCGACTTCTTGCCCAGGTTCGGCGTCTTCAGCAACTCGACCTCGGTCTTCTGGACCAGGTCGCCGATGTAGTAGATGCTTTCGGCCTTGAGGCAGTTCGCGGAGCGGACCGTCAGTTCGAGATCGTCGATCGGACGCAGCAGGAGCGGATCGAAACCGCCCTTCTCCGCCTTGGTCGAGTCGCTCTCGCGGCGCGAGAAGTCGCCGAACACCGACAGCTGGTCGTTGATGATTTCAGCCGCCTTGCGGACGGCGTCTTCAGCACCGATCGTGCCGTTCGTCTCGATGTCGAGCACGAGCTTGTCGAGGTTGGTGCGCTGCTCGACACGAGCGGCGTCCACTTCGTAAGCCACGCGCAGGACCGGCGCGAACGACGCGTCGAGCTGCAGACGGCCGATCGGCCGCGTCTCGTCATCCGGATGCTGGCGCGCGCTGGCCGGCTGGTAGCCGACGCCGCGACGCACCTTCAGGCGCATGTTCAGAGCCACATCCTTGGTGAGGTGGCAGATCACGTGCTCGGGATTGACGATTTCGACGGAGTGATCGACCGCGATGTCGCCCGCGGTGACCACGCCCTTGCCCTTCTTGGCCAGCGTCAGGGTGACTTCGTCACCGCTGTGCTGACGGATGGCAACGTCCTTGAGGTTCAGCAGGACTTCGATCACGTCCTCCTGCAGGCCTTCCAGAGTGGTGTACTCGTGCAGCACGCCGTCGATTTCGACCTCGACGATCGCGCTGCCCGGAATCGAAGAGAGCAGCACGCGGCGCAGCGCGTTGCCCAGGGTGTGACCAAAGCCACGCTCGAGCGGCTCGACCACCACCTTAGCGCGGTTCGCTCCAAGCTGCTCGACGCTGAGGCCACGAGGCCGCAGCACACTAGTTGACGAAACTGCCATGCAAGGCTCCGGTGGATTACTTCGAGTAAAGCTCGACGATCAGGGCTTCGTTGATATCGGCCGGCAGATCGCCACGATCCGGGACGGCCTTGAACGTACCCGCGAACTTCTTGCTGTCGACCTCGACCCACGACGGACGAAGATCCATCGTGTCGTAGATCGTCGCCGCTTCCTGCACGCGCAGCTGCGTGCGGGCCTTCTCGGTCAGCGAAACCTCATCGCCCGGACGGACGTGGTACGAAGGCACGTTGACCTTCTTACCGTTGACCGTGACGGACTTATGGGCAACGAGCTGACGAGCCTGGGCGCGGGTGACCGCGAAACCCATGCGGTAGACGACGTTGTCGAGACGGCTTTCCAGGAGGCGAAGCAGGTTTTCACCCGTGTTGCCCTTCTGGGTCGAAGCCTTGGTGTAGTAGTTGCTGAACTGACGCTCGAGCACACCGTAGATGCGCTTGACCTTCTGCTTCTCACGAAGCTGCACAGCGTAGTCGGACAGACGGGCGCGCTTGTTGGCGCCATGCTGACCGGGCTTGTTTTCGAGCTTGCACTTGGAATCAAGCGCGCGAGCCGGGCTCTTCAGACCGAGGTCCGTACCCTCACGACGCGCCAGCTTGCAGGTAGCTCCACGATAACGGGCCATGGTTATGCTCCTTAGACGCGACGCTTCTTGGGGGGACGGCAGCCGTTATGCGGAATCGGCGTGACGTCGATAATGTTGAGCACCTTGTAGCCCAACGCGTTCAGAGAGCGCACGGCCGACTCGCGGCCCGGGCCGGGGCCCTTGATGCGCACTTCCACGGTCTTCACACCGTAGTCGCCAGCGGCGCGGCCGGCCTTCTCGGCGGCGACCTGCGCTGCGAACGGGGTCGACTTGCGGGAGCCGCGGAAACCCGCGCCGCCTGCGGTCGCCCACGACAGGGCGTTGCCCTGGCGGTCGGTGATCGTGACGATGGTGTTGTTGAAAGAAGCCTGCACGTGGGCCACGGCATCCGTGACAACGCGCTTGATCTTCTTCTTGGTCTTAACAGGCTTAGCCATGTTCGGTATCCGTTACTTCTTGATCGGACGACGCGGACCCTTGCGGGTACGGGCGTTGGTACGCGTGCGCTGGCCGCGCACCGGCAGGCCGCGACGATGGCGCAGGCCACGGTAGCAACCGAGGTCCATCAGGCGCTTGACCGCCATGCCGATTTCGCGGCGGAGGTCGCCTTCGACCGTGTACTTCGCGACTTCGGCGCGGATCTTCTCGACCTCGCCTTCGCTCAGCGACTTGATGGGAGTGGTCGCAACCACGCCCGCGTCCACGCAGACCTGCTTGGCCCGCGACCGGCCGATTCCGTAAATGCTCTGCAGACCGACCCAGACATGCTTCTGGACCGGCAAATTGACACCCGCGATGCGCGCCATGATGTACTGTCTCCGATGCGTTTCGTGCGCGGTAAACGCGCAATTCTAACCTGAATTAACCTAAACGGGAAGTCCTGCGGCGCCAGGCGCCGCGGCCTCCCCTACTTGGGGGCTGTTCCGTCGCGTCTCAGCTGCGACGGAGATTCGACTTCTTGAGCAGACTCTCGTACTGGTGGCTGACGAGATGGGCCTGGACCTGAGCCGTGAAGTCCATCACCACCACCACCACGATCAGCAGCGAAGTGCCGCCGAAATAGAACGGGACGTGCCAGGCGTTCTGCATGAACGTGGGCACCAGGCAAACCAGCACGATGTAGAGCGCGCCGACCCCGGTGAGCCGGGTCATGACGCCATCGATGTAGTCCGCCGTGGCGCGACCCGGACGGATGCCCGGAATCAACGCGCCCGAACGCTTGAGGTTATCGGCCGTTTCCTGCGAGTTGAACACGATCGCCGTATAGAAGAAGGCGAATCCGATCACCAGCACCGCGAACACGATGTCGTGGACCGGCTCACCCGGGCTCAGCGCCGTGGTCAGCCACTGCAGCCAGCGGGACTGGTGGGCGGAGCCGAACCAGGTTGCCGCGGTTGCAGGGAAAAGCAGCAGGCTGGTCGCGAAGATCGGCGGAATGACGCCCGCCATGTTGATCTTCAGCGGCAGGTGCGAGGTCTGGCGCTGGAACTGACGCTGGCTGCCCTGCTTCGCGTAGTTCACGGTGATACGCCGCTGGGCGCGCTCCATGAACACCACGAACGCCGTGACCGCGAGGATCACCACGGTGACCATCAGCAGCTTCAGCACCGACAGCTCGCCGTTGTTCGCCATGGTCAGCGTGTGCACGATCGCACCGGGCAGACCCGCGACGATACCGGCGAAGATCAGCATCGAGATGCCGTTGCCGATGCCGCGCTCCGTGATCTGCTCACCCAGCCACATCAGGAACATGGTGCCGGCGGTAAGGCCGACGACCGACGCGAGGACGAAGCCCGCACCCGGCATGTAGACCACCGGCGCACCACCCGCCGCGACCTGCTTCTGCAGGGCCACCGCGATGCCGAAGGCCTGGAAGGCCGCGAGGCCGACCGTGCCGAAGCGCGTGTACATGGTCATCTTGCGACGACCCGACTCGCCTTCCTTGCGCAGTGCCTGGAGCGACGGAATGACCGAGCCCATCATCTGCACCACGATGGATGCCGAAATGTACGGCACCACACCGAGAGCGAACACCGAGAAGCGGGACAGCGAACCGCCCGAGAACATGTTGACCATGTTCAGCAGGCCGCCACCGCCTTCGACCAGGCTCGTCATCGCCTCGGGGTTCACGCCCGGAACGGGAATGAACGAACCGAGGCGGAAGACGATCAGCGCACCGATAAGGAAAAAGATGCGCTGACGCAGTTCCGTCAGTTTGCCCAGCGAGCCGAGCGTTGTGCCCTGCGCTGCAGCCACCTGATTACTCCACGCTGCCGCCGGCGGCTTCGATGGCCGCCTTGGCGCCGGCCGTCGCAAGCACGCCCTGGAGCTTGATGGCGCGAGAGATCTCGCCCTTCAGCACCACCTTGACCTTCTTGGCGCGGCTGGACACGAGGCCAGCGGCGTGCAGAGCGATCAGGTCGATCGTGTCGGCCTGGATCGACGCCAGCTGGTACAGCATGACCTGCTCGGTGTCGGCCTTCTTCAGCGAGCGGAAGCCCACCTTCGGAAGACGACGCTGCAGCGGCATCTGACCGCCTTCGAAACCGACGCGGTGCGTGTTACCGGCACGGGCGTGCTGACCCTTGTGACCACGGCCGGCGGTCTTGCCGAGGCCGGAGCCGATACCGCGGGCGACGCGGGTGCGGGTCTTGCGGGCGCCCTTGCCGGGCTTGATGTCGTTAAGACGCATGATGCTTACTCCTCGACCCGGACCAGGTAGTAGACCGTGTTGATCAGACCACGGACCTGGGGGCTATCCTTCAGTTCGCGCACATCGTTGAGCTTGTTCAGGCCGAGGGCCTTGACGCTCAGACGATGACGACCCTGCACACCGCGCAGGCCCTTGACCAGGCGGACGCGGACGGTGCCGGCGGTTTCGTTGTTCTTAGCCATTGCCCAGCACCTCTTCGATCGTCTTGCCACGCTTGGCGGCGATGCGCTTCGGCGAGGCGACGGCCTGCAGACCCTTGATCGTCGCGCGGACGAGGTTGATCGGGTTGCGCGAGCCGACGGCCTTCGCGAGGACGTTCTTCACGCCGACGACTTCGAGGACGGCGCGCATGGCACCGCCGGCGATGACGCCGGTACCCTCGGAAGCGGGCTGCATGAAGACGCGGGCCGCACCGTGGTTGGCCTTGATGGCGTACCACAGCGTGCCGTTGTTCAGTTCGATGGTCACCATGTTGCGGCGGGCGCGCTCCATGGCCTTGGAAATGGCGACCGGCACTTCACGGGCCTTGCCATAACCGAAGCCGACGCGACCCTCGCCATCGCCGACGACCGTCAGCGCGGTGAAGCTCATCTGGCGGCCACCCTTGACGGTCTTGGCCACGCGGTTGACGGCGATCAGCTTTTCAAGCATGCCGTCCGAATTTTCGCGATCTGTCGAGGACATCTCTTTTCCTGTCTGCCCGGGAAGGACCCCGGGACTTCACGTTTACGGCTTGGTCGCCGCTTGGAGTTGTAGGTACTTCGGGCGACACCGGCCCCGAGGGGCCGATGCCGTGGCCTGACGCCTCTTAGAACTTGAGGCCGGCCTCACGCGCCGCGTCGGCAAGTGCCTTGATGCGACCGTGATAACGGAAACCCGAGCGGTCGAACGCGACGGCTTCGATACCGGCGGCCTTGGCGCGCTCGGCAACGATGCGACCCACCGTGGAGGCGGCTTCGACGTTCTTCTTGCTCTTGAGGCCTTCGGCGACCGACTTCTGCACGGTCGAGGCGGCTGCCACGACGGTGCCGTTCGGCGCGAAGACCTGGGCGTAGATGTGCTGACCGGTGCGGTGCACGCTCAGGCGGGCGACGGCGAGCTCACGGATGTGGGCGCGGGTCGACTTGGCGCGGCGCAGGCGGGATTCGTTCTTGTTCATCGTCTCGTCTCCAGGAAGCGGATAGGCTTATTAAGCCTTCTTGGCTTCCTTCAGGATGATCGTCTCGCCGGCGTAACGGACGCCCTTGCCCTTGTAGGGCTCCGGCGAACGGAATGCGCGGATCTTGGCTGCCACCTGGCCCACGAGCTGCTTGTCGGCGCCCTTGATGAGGACTTCCGTCTGCGTCGGGACTTCGATGGTGATGCCTTCCGGCGCCTCGAACACGACCGGGTGCGAGTAACCGAGCGACAGGTTCACCGACTTGCCGGTGAGCTGAGCGCGGTAACCGACGCCGACGAGCTCGAGCTTCTTCTCGAAGCCGGCCGACACGCCCTGGACCATGTTGGCGACGATTGCACGCGCCGTGCCGCCGAACTTGTCGTCCGCGCCGTCGGCGAGAACGATGTTCACCACGCCGTTTTCCTGCTGGAACGAAACGCCCGGCAGTTCATGGGTGGTCAGGGTGCCCTTCGGGCCCTTGACGGTGACGGTGCCGTTGGCGACCGAGAGTTCGACGCCCTTGGCGAGCGTGATGGGCTTTTTGGCTACACGTGACATGTCGGGACTCCTTACGCCACCTGGCCGATGACTTCGCCGCCCAGACCCTTGGCACGGGCCTGCGCGTCGGTCAGGAGACCGGCGGAAGTCGAGATGATCGAGATACCCAGGCCGCCGAGGACCTTCGGCAGCTCGTCCTTGCCGCGGTAGACGCGGAGACCGGAACGGCTGACACGGGAAATGGACTCGATGGCCGGACGGCCTTCGAAATACTTCAGCTTGATCTCGAGGACCGGCTTGCCGCCTTCGTCGGCGGTGCGGGCGTCGAGGATATAGCCTTCGTTCTGCAGAAGCGTGGCAACGGCCAGCTTCATCTTCGACGACGGCATACGGACAACCGACTTGCCAGATGCCTGGCCATTGCGGATGCGCGTAAACAGATCGGCGATGGGATCAGTCATGCTCATAAGAAAACCCTTGAGAGTGCACCGATATCCGAATTACCGGAAATCTTAAATTGTAAAGCCGACAGAAGTCGGTCTGCGTTGCGCAGACCGACGACTATAACAGCTTGTCCCGCCGTTGGCGAGTTTTTTACCAGCTAGCCTTGCGCAGGCCCGGCACGTCGCCACGCATGGTGGCTTCGCGGAGCTTGTTGCGGCCCAGGCCGAACTTGCTGTAGACGCCACGCGGACGACCGGTCAGGGCGCAGCGGTTACGCTGGCGCGACGGGCTCGCATCGCGGGGAAGCTTCTGCAGCTTCGTCTGGGCTTCCATCTTCTCGTCATACGAGGCGGTGGCGCTCAGCACGATCGCCTTCAGTTCGGCGCGCTTGGCGGCGTACTTCTTGACGAGCTTGGAGCGCTTGATATCGCGCTCGATCATCGAGGTCTTGGCCATGTTCTACCTGTAATCAGTTGCGGAACGGGAAGCTGAAGGCTTCCAGCAGCGCCTTGGCTTCTTCGTCGGACTTGGCGGTCGTGGTGATGGAGATATCCATACCGCGCAGCGCGTCGACCTGATCGAAGTCGATTTCCGGGAAGATGATCTGTTCCTTGATGCCGAAGTTGTAGTTACCACGGCCATCGAAGGCACGGCCGGAGACACCACGGAAGTCGCGCGTACGCGGCAGCGAGATGTTGATCAGGCGGTCCAGGAATTCCCACATCTGGGCACGACGGAGCGTGACCTTGCAACCGATCGGCCAACCGTCGCGGATCTTGAACGAAGCGACCGACACGCGGGCCTTCGTCGTGACCGGCTTCTGGCCAGCGATCTTGGTCATGTCGGCGACCGCGTTCTCGAGGATCTTCTTGTTACCGGCGGCTTCGCCGACGCCCATGTTGAGCGTGATCTTCGTGATGCGCGGAACCTGCATGACGTTCTGGTAACCGAAGCGCTCGGTGAGCTTCTTCATTACCGACTCTTTGTAAAACGTTTCAAGGCGGGTCATGACTTCGATTCCTTACGCGTCGACCACTTCGCCCGAACGGAACACGCGCACCTTGCGCCCGTCCTCGAGCGTCTTGGTGCCAACGCGCTCGCCCTTGTTCGTGGCGGAGTTGAAGAGCTGGACATTGGAGATATGGATCGAGGCCTCACGCTCGACGATACCGCCCGGCTGGTTGGCCTGCGGGTTCGGCTTGGTGTGGCGCTTGACGAGGTTCACGTTCGAGACGACCACGCGGTCGCCATCGACGCGCAGCACGTCACCGCGCTGGCCCTTGTTCTTGCCGGTGATGACGACGACGTTATCACCCTTGCGGATACGGTTCATGGTCTGGCCTCCGCTCAGAGCACTTCAGGCGCGAGCGAGACGATCTTCATGAACTTCTCGCTGCGCAGCTCGCGGGTAACCGGCCCGAAGATACGGGTGCCGATCGGCTCGAGCTTGTTGTTGAGGAGGACGGCCGCGTTACCGTCGAAACGGATAACCGAGCCATCCGAGCGACGCACACCCTTGGCGGTACGAACCACCACGGCGTTGTACACCTCGCCCTTCTTGACCTTGCCGCGGGGAATGGCGTCCTTGACGGTCACCTTGATGACATCACCGACGCTGGCATAACGGCGCTTCGAGCCGCCCAGCACCTTGATGCACATCAGTTCCTTCGCGCCGCTGTTGTCCGCCGCGGAAAGCGTGCTTTGCATCTGGATCATCGCAGCTCTCCTTAAACTTCAGCGCGCGTGACGATTTCGACCACGCGGTGGTGCTTCGTCTTCGACAGCGGACGGCACTCCGCGATGCGGACCACGTCGCCCTCGTTCGCACCGGTTTCGTCGTGTGCGTGGAGCTTCGTGGAGCGGCGGATGATCTTGCCGAGCAGCGGGTGCTGCACCTGGCGCTCGATCAGGACCGTTACCGTGTTGGCCATCTTGTTGCTGATGACACGACCCGTGAGGGTGCGTGCCGCCTTCGTGTTATCGCTCATGTCCGCCGTCCTTACTTCTTGCCGCCGAGCACGAACTTCGTGCGGGCGATGTCACGCCGAACGCGGCGCAGCTGGTGCGGCTGAGTGAGCTGACCGGAGCCTTTCTGCATGCGCAGATTGAACTGCTCCTTGCGAAGGTCCAGCAGATGCTGCTTCAGCTCTTCCGCCGACTTGTCGTTGATTTCTTTGATGGCCATTACATCACCGCCCTGGAGACGAACTGGGTCTGGACCGAGAGCTTGGCAGCGGCCAGGCGGAACGCCTCGCGCGCGGTCGCCTCGTCGACGCCTTCGATTTCATAAAGCATGCGGCCCGGCTGGATCAGGGCGACCCAGAACTCGACGCCACCCTTACCTGCACCCATTCGGACTTCGATGGGCTTGCGGGTGATCGGCTTGTCCGGGAACACGCGGATCCAGAGCTTGCCGCCACGCTTCACGTAGCGCGTGATGCAACGACGGGCCGCTTCGATCTGGCGCGCGGTCAGCTGACCGTGCGTCGTCGACTTCAGGCCGTACTCGCCAAAGCTCACGAGGTTGGAGTTGAATGCCAGGCCGTCGTTACGGCCCTTATGCATCTTGCGGTACTTGGTACGCTTCGGTTGCAACATGGCAACGCTCCTTACTTGGCAGCCCGATCGCGATCGCGGCGGTTTTCACCACCCTCGCGACGCGACGACTGCTGAGGCTGCTGTTCTTCCTTCGACTCAGCCGTGGCGGCCGCCAGATCGAAGATCTCGCCCTTGTAGACCCACACCTTGACACCGATGATGCCGTACTGGGTCTTGGCCTCGGCGGTGCCGTAGTCGATGTCCGCACGCAGGGTGTGCAGCGGAACGCGACCTTCGCGGGCCCACTCGGAGCGCGCGATTTCGGCGCCGTTGAGACGGCCGGAAACGTTGATCTTGATGCCGAGGGCACCGAGGCGCATCGCGTTGCCGACCGAGCGCTTCATCGCGCGGCGGAACATGATGCGACGCTCGAGCTGCTGAGCGATGGACTCCGCGACGAGCTGGGCATCGAGCTCCGGCTTACGGACTTCGCTGACGTTGATGTGCGTCGGGACGCCCATCATGTCGGTGACTTCCTTACGGAGCTTCTCGATGTCCTCGCCCTTCTTGCCGATCACCACGCCCGGACGGGCGGTGTGGATCGTCACGCGGGCGGTCTTGGCCGGGCGCTCGATCTGGATCTTCGAGATACCGGCGGCGGCGAGCTTCTTGCGCAGCATCTCGCGGACCTTGAGGTCGGCAGCGAGGTACTGGGCGTACTCACCCTTGTTGGCGTACCACTTCGAGTTCCAGTCCTTGGCAATGCCGAGGCGGATACCGGTGGGATGAACTTTGTGACCCATCGTTTCTTACCCCAGTCAGTTGCCCACAACCACAGTGATGTGGCTGGTGCGCTTCAGGATGCGCGAACCGCGGCCTTTGGCGCGGGCATACATACGCTTCATCGCCGGACCTTCGTCGACGAAGATGCGAGCCACCTTCAGCTCGTCGACGTCGGCACCGAGGTTGTTCTCGGCGTTGGCGACGGCGGAGAGCAGCACCTTGCGGACAAGGTGGGCGGCTTTCTTGTTGGTAAAGGCGAGCACGTCGCTGGCTCGGCCCACGGGCATACCGCGGACCAGGTCAGCCACCAGGCGTGCCTTCTGCGCCGAGATGCGGGCGCTGCGCAGGATCGCTTTGGCTTCGGTGCTCATCACTTGCCCTTCTTATCGCCGGCGTGGCCCTTGTAGGTGCGGGTCACCGCGAACTCGCCGAGCTTGTGCCCGACCATGTTCTCGTTGATGAGCACCGGCACGTGCTGGCGGCCGTTGTGGATGGCGATGGTCAGACCGACCATCTCCGGCAGGATCATCGAGCGACGCGACCAGGTCTTGATCGGACGCTTGTTGTTGGCGGAAACGGCGGCTTCCACCTTCTTTACGAGGTGCAGGTCAACGAACGGACCTTTCTTTAGAGAGCGCGGCATGATCGTTTCCTATTACTTGCGACGACGCACGATGAACTGCTGGGTGCGCTTGTTGTTGCGCGTCTTGTAACCCTTGGTCGGCGTGCCCCACGGGCTGACCGGATGACGGCCGCCGGAGGTACGGCCTTCACCACCGCCGTGCGGATGGTCGACCGGGTTCATGACCACGCCGCGGACGGTCGGACGGATGCCCTTCCAACGCTTGGCGCCGGCCTTGCCGAGCTTGCGCAGGCTGTGCTCGGAGTTGCCGACTTCACCGATGGTGGCGCGGCATTCGACCGGGACGCGACGCATTTCGCCGGAGCGGAGACGCAGCGTGGCGTAGCCCTGCTCGCGAGCGACCAGCTGGACCGAGGCGCCGGCCGAACGCGCGATCTGCGCACCCTTGCCCGGCTTCATCTCGATGCAGTGGATCGTGGAACCGACCGGGATCGAACGAAGCGGCAGGCAGTTGCCCGGCTTGATCGGGGAGTCGGAACCCGACACGAGACGGTCGCCCACCGCCACGCCCTTCGGCGCGATGATGTAGCGGCGCTCGCCGTCGGCGTAGCACAGCAGCGCGATGTGCGCGGTGCGGTTCGGATCGTATTCCAGACGCTCGACAACGGCGGCGATGCCTTCCTTGTCACGCTTGAAATCGATGATGCGGTAAGCCTGCTTGTGACCGCCGCCGCGATGACGCGTGGTGATGCGACCGAAGTGGTTGCGACCGCCGGTCTTCGACTGCGATTCGGTCAGGGGCGCGTACGGTGCGCCCTTGTGCAGACCTTCGGTCCGCACGCTGACTGCGTCGCGGCGGCCCGGGGAGGTCGGCTTGTGAGTGATCAGTGCCATCTCAATTCAACTCCTGGCTCAGGCCTTGGCCGACACGTCGATCGTGTGACCGTCGGCGAGGCGCACGTAGGCCTTACGCTTGCCCTGGCGGTTGCCAGTGCGGAAGCGGAACGACTTGACCTTGCCCTTCGTGTTCACGAGGTTCACGTCCACGACCTTGACGTCGAAGAGGTGTTCCACCGCTGCGCGGACATCGGCCTTGGTCGCCTCGGGCGCCACGACGAAAACGTACTGGTTGTTCTCAGCAAGGCGAGCCGACTTCTCGGAGATGTGCGGCGCGCGAAGCGTGTTGAGCGTGCGTTCGGTGCTCATGCGAGCCACTCCTCGACCTTCTTGACCGCGTCCACCGTCATGACGACGTAGTCGCTGCCGACCAGGCTGACCGGATTCAGGGCCAGCACGTCGACGACGTGGATGTACGGAATGTTGCGAGCGGACAGGTACAGCGCTTCGGTGGCGTCTTCCGACACCAGCAGCACGCGACCCTTGACTTCGAGCTCGGCGAGCTTGGCGATCATGCCCTTGGTGCTCGGGGCTTCCATCGACAGCTCGGAGACGACCTTCAGACGGTTCTGGCGGTTCAGCTCGGCGACGATCGAACGGATCGCGACGCGGTAAGCCTTACGGTTGACCTTCTGCTCGAAGCTGCGCGGCTTCGCTGCGAACGTCACACCACCACCGACGAAGATCGGAGCGCGGTAATCGCCGTGACGAGCGCCGCCGCCCTTCTGCTTCTTGAACTTCTTGGTCGTACCCGACATCTGACCGCGAGACAGCTGAGCCTTCGTACCGGCACGGCCAGCCGCCTGATAGGCGGTGACGACCTGGTGCACGAGGGCCTTCTTGTACTCGCCGCCGAACACGTCGTCCGACACGGTGAGCGCCTTGGCGCCAATAACGTTGAGTTCCATGGCGTCTCTCCTCAGCCCTTGGTCGTCGGACGAATCACGACGTCACCGCCCGGCGCGCCCGGGACTGCGCCCTTGACCGCGATCAGGTGGCGCTCGGCGTCGACCTTGACAACTTCGAGGCCCTGCTGCGTGCGGTTCACCGCACCCATGTGGCCCGACATCTTCTTACCAGGGAACACGCGGCCCGGCGTCTGGCGCTGGCCGATCGAGCCCGGGGCGCGATGCGACAGCGAGTTACCGTGCGTGGCGTCGCCCATCTTGAAGTGGTGACGCTTGATGGTGCCCTGGAAACCCTTACCCTTCGACACGCCGGCGACGTCGACCGTCTGACCGACGGTGAACACGTCGTCCGCCTTGATCTCGGTGCCGATCGCGTACTTGCCTGCGTCTTCCGCGGAAACGCGGAACTCCCACAGACCGCGGCCCGGCTCGACCTTGGCGTTAGCGTAATGGCCCTTCAGCGGGGCGGTCAGGAGCGAGGCGCGCTTCGCGCCCGTCGTGACCTGCACGGCGCTGTAGCCGTCGTTTTCTTCGGTCTTCACCTGCGTCACGCGATTCGGGGTCGCTTCAATCAGCGTCACCGGAATCGAGCGGCCGTCTTCGGTGAAGAGCCGGCTCATGCCGCACTTGCGGCCAACCAGTCCGATACTCATCTTCGTATCCTTTAGTCCGCTCAGCCGAGCTTGATCTGGACGTCAACGCCAGCCGCGAGATCGAGCTTCATGAGCGCGTCCACGGTTTTGTCGTTGGGGTCGACGATGTCCAGAACGCGCTTGTGAGTACGGGTCTCGTACTGGTCGCGGGCATCTTTGTCGACGTGCGGCGACACCAGAATGGTGTAGCGCTCGATCTTGGTCGGCAGCGGAATCGGGCCGAGGACCGTGGCGCCAGTGCGCTTGGCCGTCTCGACGATTTCGCTGGCCGAACGGTCGATCAGACGATGATCGAACGCCTTGAGCCGGATGCGAATCTTTTGGTTCGCCATAAAACCGTGTCCTGTTATCGAAAGAACGTTCTTGTGATTCGGAGGGGCTTCTCGCCACCCCCGCACAACCCAAAACTACAAACTACGGGTACCGCAACGGGCCGCTCCGCAGCGGCTGGAAGCCACCCGAACGACCCGAAAAAGTCAGGCAGGCCGAATAAACAGCCCGCCTAGACGAAAGAGTATAGAATGCGCAAAAAATAACGTCAACAGAGCGTGAGCCCCGTCGGCGATTGGCACCCTACCCGGCTTCCCTGCCTGCGAACTCGAAGCGCCTTCCGTGCACCTCATTTCGCGTGGTCCGGGGCCGTGGAGGCACCCGGGAATCTTAGCCCGCGAATTGTAGCAGGGCCTTTGCAGGAATGGAAGGGGGTGGTTGGAGCGGGAGATGGGAGGTGGGAAATGGGGGCGCGCGATCGAACGCTGCCACGCAATTCAACGCGACGCGCCAGCGCAGACTATCCCGCAACCCAGGTCGCACGCCGGCCATGCCGCCCCACCCCCTATCCCCAGTCCCCAATACAAAAAAAGGCGAGGACTCGCGTCCTCGCCTCTCGTCTTCCCATAGCGGGAACCCGACTTACTTGATGATCTTCGACACCACGCCGGCGCCGACGGTGCGGCCGCCTTCGCGGATCGCGAAGCGCAGACCTTCGTCCATCGCGATCGGGAAACCGAGCTCGACCGTGATCTTCACGTTGTCGCCCGGCATCACCATCTCGGTGCCTTCCGGCAGCTTGATCGAACCGGTCACGTCCGTCGTGCGGAAGTAGAACTGCGGACGGTAGTTGCTGAAGAACGGCGTGTGACGGCCACCCTCGTCCTTCGACAGGATGTACACCTCACCCTCGAACTGCGTGTGCGGCGTCACCGAACCCGGCTTGGCCAGCACCTGGCCACGCTCGACGTCTTCGCGCTTCAGACCGCGGACCAGCACACCGACGTTGTCACCGGCCTGACCCTGGTCCAGCAGCTTGCGGAACATTTCCACGCCCGTCACCGTCGTGCTCTGGGTGTCCTTCAGACCGACCACTTCGGCCGCGTCACCCACCTTGACGATGCCGCGCTCGACGCGACCGGTCAGCACCGTGCCGCGACCCGAGATCGAGAACACGTCTTCGACCGGCAGCAGGAACGGCTTGTCGATGTCGCGCTCCGGCTCCGGGATCCAGCTGTCGAGCGCGTCGACCAGCTTGATGATCGCCGGCACGCCGATGTCCGACTGGTCGCCGTCCAGCGCCAGACGCGCCGAACCCGCGATGATCGGGGTGTCGTCGCCCGGGAACTCGTACTTCGACAGCAGCTCGCGCACTTCCATCTCGACCAGCTCGAGCAGCTCGGCGTCGTCCACCATGTCGGCCTTGTTCAGGAACACGACGATGTACGGCACGCCGACCTGACGCGACAGCAGGATGTGCTCGCGCGTCTGCGGCATCGGGCCGTCAGCGGCCGAGCAGACCAGGATCGCGCCGTCCATCTGCGCCGCACCCGTGATCATGTTCTTGACGTAGTCGGCGTGGCCCGGGCAATCGACGTGACCGTAGTGACGGGTCGGCGATTCGTATTCCACGTGCGCGGTCGAGATCGTGATGCCGCGCGCCTTCTCTTCCGGCGCCGCGTCGATCGAACCGTAGTCCTTGAATTCACCGCCGAAACGCTCGGCGCCGATCTTCGTCAGGGCAGCCGTGAGCGTGGTCTTGCCGTGATCGACGTGACCGATGGTGCCGACGTTGACGTGCGGCTTCTTACGTTCGAACTTACCCTTTGCCATGAGCGCTAAACTCCGCTGGAGCCAATGAGATAGTAAAAAAGGAACCGCCGCGGACGACGAAGATGGTGCTCATGACTGGAATCGAACCAGCGACCTCTTCCTTACCAAGGAAGTGCTCTACCGACTGAGCTACATGAGCACGTGACGCAGTGCGCGTAGAAACAATGGAGCGGGAGACGGGAATCGAACCCGCACAATCAGCTTGGAAGGCTGAAGTTCTACCATTGAACTACTCCCGCACCGCGCGGAACTCGTATGGTGGAGGAAGGTGGATTCGAACCACCGAAGGCGTAAGCCAGCAGATTTACAGTCTGCCCCCGTTGGCCGCTTGGGTATTCCTCCAACAAAGAACGCCTATTGTCGCGAGCGTCCTGGAACCTGTCAACAACTTCCGCACGTGGAAATCACGCGTGGCGACCGTTTCACAACGGTGTCGACGACCCGCCGGGACGGGTTCCGGTCGGGGGCCGCGAAGTGTAGCGACGACGCCCGACGAATGAAAGGCCTCCGTCGCAGGTAACGCTGTGGGAAGCGCGCTCACGCGCGAACGGGTGTTTGCCGCGTCCCACAGGATGGCCTTTCCGGCTGATGGCTCAGGCCTCGCGCGTCGCCAGCACGAGCGGCTCCATGGCGCGCGACATCTCCATGAGCTTCAGCGCGTATTCCTGCAGCCGGACGTCGCGTTCCTCCACGGGCTTCCATGGCGGTACCGGCGTCGGCTTGCCGCCGTCCGGCTTGTCCAGCGCCACGAACACCATGACGCAGCTGGTCGCCAGACGCTGCTCGCCGCTGCGCAGGTCGCGGGCGAGCACGTCCACGGACAGGTGCATGCTGGAGGTGCCCGTATGGATCAGCCGTGCCCTCACGGTGACCAGGTCGCCGATGAGGATGGGCGCCAGGAACTGGATGCCGCTGACCGACGCGGTGACGCAATAGGCGCCGCTCCAGCCCACCGCACAGGCGTAGCCGGCCTGGTCGATCCACTTCATCGCCATGCCGCCATGCACCTTGCCGCCGAAATTCACATCGGTCGGCTGGGCCAGGAAACGAAACTCGACTTCACGCTGGGTGCCGGGCATGCCCTTACCTTGCTGGGGGAAAGTCTCATTATGACGTTCCGGCGGCTTGCCGGGCTGCTCCGGCGGGCATAGATTCGGGTCATAGCCCACCGGAGCCACCCATGGTCCTTCGCAGCGTCGCAACGCGGCTCGCCCTGGGCGTCCTGCTGGGCTCGGCGATCGTGCTGATCGTGACCGGTGGCCTCATGCTCTCCCACACCCGCGAGCAGATGCTCGCGCAGACCGAGCAGGAGGCCTCCGCTGTCTCAGGCTGGGCCGCGACGCGCATCCAGGGCCGTCTCGACGCCGTCGCCCGCGTGGCGCGCGTCCTGGCCGGCGTCCTGAAGACGCGCCGCGACGAGGCCCCCGCCCTGATCCGCGACACCCTGGCCGTGAATCCCGAGATCGTGGACATCACGGCCGCCTTCATTCCCCACAACGGCGCCGCCCGGGAGGCCGACGCGGCCATGGCGCGCCGCGCGCCCGACGGCGCGCTGAGCATGGGCAGTCGCCTCGCCGATCCCGAAACCTACTGGACAGCCCCGTGGTTCGTTCGCGGCCTCAACTGCGAGCACGGCTGCTGGCAGTCGCCCTTCCACATGGCGGGACGCAACGACACGCTGGTCGGCTACTCGGTCGCCATCCCGGGCGCCACGACGTCGGTCGCCGGCGTGGCGGACGTCACGATCAGCCTCGGCTGGCTGCAGCAGCTGCTGGGCGAACTGAACAAGCCCGATCACGCCGCGGCGTTCGTGGTGGATGCCGACGGCATGTTCCTCGCCCACGACTGGACGTCCTACGTCGGCACGCGTGGCAGCAAGCCCTTCGTCACCGCCCTGAAGGAGCACCGCAACCCGGTCCGCATCACGCCGGAGATGGGCGGCCGGGTGAGCGAGCCCGTGTGGGTCTACCTGGTGCCGATCGCCGGCACCACCTGGACCGCCGGTCTGACCATGCCGGAGCGCGAGGTGCTCGCCGACCTCCGCCGCACCTACTACGTCGACATCCTCCTGGGCCTGGTCGCCCTCGCCGGCGTCTCGCTGATCGCGCTGGTCATCACGCGCCGGATGATGGCCCCGCTCGGCATCCTTTCCGATCGCGCGGAGGACGTGGCCCGGGGCGAACTCGACTTCGCGCTGCCCGACGTGCGCCGCAAGGACGAGGTCGGGCGCCTGACGCGCGCCTTCGACCAGATGCGCCGCCAGCTCGCGGGCCACATCGACAGCGCCAAGCAGCTCGCCCGCGAGCAGGAGCGCATGGCCAGCGAACTGGACATCGCCCGGCAGATCCAGCTCGCGCTGATTCCCGAGGCGCACTGGCTGGCGGACGACGGGCGCGTCGAACTGCACGCCGCCCTGCGCCCGGCGAGCGCGGTGGGCGGCGATCTCTACACCTACTTCGCGCTCGGCGCGAAGCACATCTGCGTGATGGTGGGCGACGTCTCCGACAAGGGCATCCCGGCCGCCCTGTTCATGGCGCGCACGATCACGCTGGCGCGCACGATCGCCACGCACGCGCGTTCGCCCAGCGACATCCTCGGCGCGCTGAACCGCGAGCTGTGCAAGGGCAACGACACGTGCATGTTCGTCACGCTGCTGTGCGGCGTGCTGGAAACCGAGACCGGCCTCCTCACGCTGGCCAGTGCCGGCCACGAGCAACCGGTGCTGCACGCGGGCGGCAGCGCGCTGTTCGTGGACGTCGAAACGGGCCCCGCGCTCGGCCTCGACCGCGATGCGCGTTACCCTGTGCGCGTACTCACGTTGCTTGGGGGCGACACCGTGCTCATGTACACCGACGGCGTCAGCGAGGCGCACGCGGCCAACCAGAAGCTCTTCGGGTCGCACGCGATCCTCGACAGCGTCGCGCGCCTGCAGGATGGCGCGACGCCCGAGGCCTACGTGGAGCAGGTGCTCGGCGACGTCGACGCGTACGTCGCCGGCGCGCCGGCATACGACGACATCGCCTTGCTCGCCCTCACCTGGCACGACAGTCGCGCGACGGAGGTGCCGCTCGATGCGGTTGCGCATTCCTAACCGGCTCGAGGACGTCTTCCTCGCGCTGGACAGGGCCGAGGGAACGCTCGACCGCGCCGAGGTCGATCCGTCCTGCCGCGCGGACGTGCGCCTCGTGCTGGAAGAGCTGCTGGTCAACACCGTCCGCCACGGCTACCCCGACGGGCGCGAGGGAAGCATCGAGATCCTGCTCCGGGTCGAGACGGACGTGGTGCACCTCGAGCTCCGCGACGACGCGGTGCCCTTCGATCCGCTGCAATACGAAACACCCGAACTGCCCGGCGACATCGCGCGCCGCGAGATCGGCGGCCTCGGCCTCCACCTCGCGCGCAGCATCGCCAGCGACTTCCACTATGCGCGCGATGCCGACGGCAACCGTGTCGTCATCCGCTTCGACCCTTCCGACGAGCCCGCCACATGACCCTCATCGTCCGCAGCGAAACCCCTTCGACCCACCGCACCGTCGTCTGGCTGGAGGGCCGCCTCGACGCGGCGAACTACGCGGCGCTCGACGAGGCGCTGCGTGACATCACGCCGCTGGTGGACAACGGCGGCACGCTGGTCGTCGACCTCTCCGCGCTCGAATACATCAGCAGCGCCGGCCTGCGCAGCCTGGCGCAGTTGCGCAAGAGCATGCACGACCGCGACGCCCGCACGCTGCTGCTGAACCCCCAGCCCCAGGTGAAGAAGGTCTTCGAGATCGTGAAGGCCGTGCCGATCGCCGAGGTATTCGCCACCGTGGCCGAACTCGACCAGTACCTCGACCACATGCAGCGCCAGGTCAGCGGCACCGGCTGAACGATCAGCGGCGGTTGTTCTCGACGAGGCCCGAGCGCAGGGTCTCGAGCTGGTCCTTCAGGCTGACGAGCGTGTCGACATCGCAACCGGTGGCGCAGAACACGTCCACCGGCACGTCGGCCGCCTTCTCGCGCATCGCCCTGCCCGCGTCGGTCAGCGTCACGATGACCTGCCGCTCATCCTCGGTGCCGCGCGTCCGCTCCACGAAGCCGGCGGCCTGCAGGCGCTTCAGCAGCGGGGTGAGCGTCGCGGAATCGAGGAACAGGCGCTCGCCCAGTTCCGACACCGTGATGCCGTCGCGCTCCCACAGCACCATCATCACCAGGTACTGCGGGTAGGTGATGTCCAGGTTCGCCAGCAGCTGGCGATAGAGCTTGCCCATCGCCAGGTTCGCCGAATACAGGGCGAAGCACAGCTGCCCGTCGACCGTGCGGGGCACCTGGGTACCGGCGGGAATGGAGGGCTTGCTCATGCCCCGGAATCTAGGGGCGAGGCAGTTCGATTGCAAGCGATTGAATTGCCCGCCAGTGGGCTGGAGCGGGACTGGCCGGGACGCCGATGGAACCTCGAGCTGGCAGGAACGACACGCCCTCGCGAAAAGCTGTCGCGGCCGGGTCCGCTCCCACAGGGGCACTCCACGCTGCCCCTGGAAAAAAACCCCGGCGGGGCCGGGGTTCGTCGTTACACGTTGAAGCGGAAGTGCAGGACGTCGCCTTCCTTGACGATGTAGTCCTTGCCTTCGAGGCGGAGGCGACCGGCTTCCTTGGCGCCCTGCTCGCCGTTGAACTTGATGTAGTCGTCGTAGCCCACCGTTTCGGCGCGGATGAAGCCGCGCTCGAAATCCGTGTGGATGACGCCGGCGGCCTGCGGCGCGGTGGAACCGGCGCGGACCTGCCACGCACGGACTTCCTTCTCGCCGGCCGTGAAGTAGGTCTGCAGGCCGAGCAGCTTGTAGCCGGCGCGGATCACGCGGTTGAGGCCCGGCTCGTCGAGGCCGAGGTCCTTCAGGAATTCGTCGCGGTCGGCGTCGTCGAGCTGCGAGAGCTCTTCTTCGATCGCCGCGCAGACGGGCACCACTTCCGCGCCTTCCTCCACCGCGCGGGCGCGCACGGCGTCGAGGTGCGGATTGTTCTCGAAGCCGTCTTCCGCGACGTTCGCGATGTACATAAGCGGCTTCATGGTGATGAGGAACATGTCCTTCACCAGCGCCTTCTCGTCGGCGTCGAGGCCGGCGGCGCGCGCGGACTTGCCCTGGTCGAGGGCGTCGCGCAGCTTCTCGAGCACCGGCTTCTTCGCCAGCGCGTCCTTGTCGTTGGCCTTCGCCGAGCGCGTCGCGCGGTCGAGCGCCTTCAGCACGGATTCGAGATCCGCGAGCGCCAGTTCGGTGTCGATCGTCTCGATGTCGGCGATCGGATCGACCTTGTTGGCGACGTGGATGACGTTGCCGTCTTCGAAGCAGCGCACGACGTGCGCGATGGCGTCGGTCTCGCGGATGTGCGCGAGGAACTTGTTGCCCAGGCCCTCGCCCTTCGAGGCGCCGGCCACGAGGCCCGCGATGTCGACGAATTCCATCGTCGTCGGGATCACGCGCTGCGGCTTCACGATGGCCGAGAGCGCGTCGAGGCGCGGATCCGGCACCGGCACGATGCCCGTGTTCGGCTCGATCGTGCAGAACGGGAAGTTGGCGGCGGCGATGCCGGCCTTGGTCAGCGCGTTGAAGAGGGTGGACTTGCCGACGTTAGGCAGGCCGACGATGCCGCATTTGATGCCCATGGCGAATCTGTGTCCGATGAGATGTGGGAGTGGTCAGGCGACCGTGTGCAGGCGCTTCATGGCTTCTTCGAACTTGCCATCGAGCGCCAGCGGCAGCACGTCGAACGCGCGCCCGATGCCGTGCATGATGGCGTCCTCGTCGGCCGCGCTGGGACGTCCGAGCACCCAGGGGGTGACCTTGTCCTTGTGCCCCGGGTGGCCGATGCCGACCCGCAGGCGGTGGAACTTGCCGTGGCCCAGGTGGGCCATGATGTCGCGCAGTCCGTTCTGGCCGCCGTGGCCGCCGTCGAACTTCATGCGGACGGTGCCGGGCGAGAGGTCCAGTTCGTCGTGGGCGACAAGACACTCTTCCGGCGCGATCTTGTAGTAGCGCAGCGCCGAGGCGACGGCGATCCCGCTCTTGTTCATGAACGTCGCGGGCTTGAGCAGCCAGACCGTCTCGCCCCCGATGCGCAGCTTGCAGGTCTCGCCGTGCAGCTTGCCGTCGAAGGTCCAGCGCTCTCCCTGATCCATCGCCAGGGCGTCGACGCACCAGAACCCGGCGTTGTGCCGGGTCCTGACGTATTCGGCCCCGGGGTTACCGAGGCCGACGATAAGACGAAGTGTCGCCATTGCGAGAAGCGGAGCCGGCCCGCGGCGCGGAGGCGCGCGGGCCGGTGCCGATTACTTCTTCTCTTCGGTCGCGGCGGCGTCGCCACCTTCGGCGGCCGTCGGATCGACTTCTTCCTGGATCGCGGCCACGGTGACGACGGCGACGTCGTGCTCCTTGCCGAGGCCCAGTTCCGGGATTTCCACGCCGGCCGGCAGCTTGAGGTCGGACAGGTGGACGATGTCGCCGGCCTTCAGGTCGGCCAGGTCGAGTTCGATGAACTCCGGCAGGTTCTTCGGCAGGCACGAGACGGTCACTTCCGTCAGGTTGTGCGAGATCACCAGACCGGCGGTCTTGCCGGCCGGGGACTTCTCCTGGTTCAGGAAGTGCACCGGAACGGCGACGCGGACGGCCTCGTTCTCGTTAACGCGCTGGAAGTCCATGTGCAGCATGAGCTGCTTGAACGGGTGCTTCTGCCAGTCCTTGATCAGGACGCTCTGCTTCTTGCCGTCGACCGTCAGTTCGATGACCGACGAGTAGAACGACTCGAAACGCGAACCGAGCAGGATGTCGTTGTGAAGGACCTGGATCGCCTGCGGGGCTTCGCCCGCGCCGTACACGATAGCCGGCACGTAGCCCGCAATGCGAAGGCGGCGGCTCGCACCCTTCCCTTCGATCTTGCGGCTCGTGGCGGTGAGCTGATGATTGGTAGCCATGGTGTTGCCTCAAGTAAACCGCCTCGCGGCGGTGGGTAAAGGACTCCCCCGCGACCAGGGGAGCCCGAAAAAACGAAGATCAGTCGATGTAGAGCGAGCTCACCGATTCGCCGTAGGCGATGCGGCGGATCGTCTCCGCGAGCAGTTCCGCGACCGACAACTGACGGATTTTCGCACAGTTACGGGCGTTGTCGCGCAACGGCAGCGTATTGGTCACCACCAGCTGGTCGAGCTGGGAGTGCTCGATGTTGTCGATCGCGGCCCCCGAGAGCACCGGGTGGACGCAGTAGGCGACGACCTTGCGGGCGCCCTTTTCCTTCAGGGCGGCGGCCGCGGCGCAGAGCGTGCCGGCGGTATCCACGATGTCGTCGACCAGGACGCAGGTCTTTCCGTCCACGTCGCCGATGATGTTCATGACCGTGGCCACGTTCGCCTTCGGGCGGCGCTTGTCGATGATCGCGAGGTCGGCGTCGTCGAGGCGCTTGGCGAGCGCACGCGCACGCACCACGCCGCCGACGTCCGGGCTGACGACGATCAGGTCGTCCATGCTGTGGTGACGCCAGATGTCGGCCAGCAGCACCGGCGAGGCGTAAACGTTGTCGACCGGGATGTCGAAGAAGCCCTGGATCTGGTCCGCGTGCAGGTCGATCGTGAGCACGCGGTCCGCGCCGGCCGTGGCGATCATCTTCGCCGCCAGCTTCGCCGTGATCGGCACGCGCGCCGAGCGCGGGCGACGATCCTGGCGGGCGTAGCCGAAGTACGGCATGACCGCCGTGACCGTGCCGGCCGAGGCGCGCTTGAGCGCGTCCACCAGCACCAGCAGGTCGAACAGGTTCTCCGCGCTGGGAGCGCCCGTCGGCTGGATCACGAAGACTTCCTGCTTGCGGACGTTCTCCTCGATCTCGATCTGGGCTTCGCCGTCGCTGAACCGGCCGATGAGGGCCTTGCCGAGCGGGATGCCCAGACGGGCGGCGACATCGTCGGCGAGCGCGCGGTGCGCGTTGCCGCTGAACAGCATCGGGGTGGACGTATCCACGGAGGAACTCCTGGCGTTTGGTGGGTTGGTGTTCGGCTCTGCCACCGCGGACGGTGGCTGGGGCGGCAGGATTCGAACCTGCGCATGCGGGAATCAAAATCCCGTGCCTTAACCAGCTTGGCGACGCCCCAACAATTCGTTCCGGCGAGCCGTGCGGCGCGCCCTCGCTTTGCCGCAGCCCGCGGCCCTACCCGACGTTACGACACGATTCCCTTCGCCCCGATCCGGTTCCGCGCGACGAGCAGCGGTGACGGATCGATGCCCGCGGCCACGTGGGCCGTGAAGCCCCCGGGACAGCGCGAAGCGACGCCGAGCGCCGCCTCGTGGGTTCTCGTTTCCAGGAAGACGCAGCCGCCGCTGCCGGACAACCGCGCATGACCGAAGCCACCCAGCCAGTCCAGCGCCGCTGCCACCCGCGGGTGCCTCGCGCGCACGACCGGCTCGAAGGCGTTTTCCGCCGAAGCCCCGGAAACAAAGGATGAAATTGTCGCCCGCGGGGCCTGGCGTGTCAATTCGGGCGCCGCGAAAAGCGCCGCCGTGGGGACGTGCTCCCGGGGGTCCACCACCACGTACCAGCGGCGCGGCAGGTGCATCGGGGTCAGCGCCTCGCCCACCCCCTCGGCCCAGGCGGAACGCCCGCGGACGAAGACCGGCACGTCGGCGCCGAGCGAGAGGCCGAGCGCGGCCAGCGCGTCCTCGTCGAGGCCCGTGTCCCATAGCGTGTTGAGACCGACGAGCACCGACGCGGCGTCGGAACTGCCGCCCCCCAGGCCGCCGCCCATCGGGATCCGCTTCGACACCTCGATCTCGGCGCCCATCGCGGTGCCGGTATGCGCCGCCAGGAGCCGGGCGGCCCGCACGGTCAGATCGGCCTCCTCGGGCACGCCGGGAACGGCCTTCGGACGCGTGATCGCGCCATCCGTCCGCACCCGCAGGCGGACCTCGTCGCCCCAGTCGAGCAGGCGGAAGACCGTCTGCAGTTCGTGGTAGCCGTCCTCGCGGCGGCCGACGATGCGCAGGAACAGGTTGAGCTTGGCCGGTGCCGGCCAGACGGTCCAGTCGCCTTCCGCCAGCGGTTCGAGCGGCCGGCTCATGAACACGCGGAGGTGGTCGGGGAAGCCGTTCTCGCGATCGCGCCGCAGCGCTCGCGCGAAGTCCGGCGCATGCTTGTCGACCACCGCGAAGCCATGCTTCGCGTAGAACGGCGCGTTCCAGGGAACGTCGGCCAGCGTGCCCAGGTCCACCCGGCGATACCCCGCCTCGCGGGCCCACGCGCAGGCGTGCTCGAGCAGCGCCGCGCCGATCCCCTTGCCGCCGAAGGCAGGCAGCACGTCGATCTCGGCGATCCCGATGGCGTGCTCGGCCCCGTCGGTGTCGAGGCACACGAAGCCGACCACGTCGCCGTCGACCACCGCCACCCAGACCATGCCGCGGGCGATCAGATCGCGCACCGTGTCGACGGGCAGCGACATGCCCGAGTAGGAAGGCCATGCCTCGTGCCCCCGGAAAAGCTCGACGGCCGCGCGCTCGATCGCGCAGAGGCGTTCGGCGTCGTCGTCGTGGGCGCGGGAGATGGTGAAATGCATGGCGGAGCCGCGTTACGGAAGCCGCGCAGTATAGCGGCGGCCCTCCGCGATCGATGACGGATAGGCCCCCGCGTAGGAGCGGACCTGGCCGCGATGGGTGCTTGCCGCAAGCACCCATCGCGGCCGGGTCCGCTCCTACGGGGCAATAAAGGTGGGGATCAGCGGCCGAACGACCAGCTCTCGATCGACAGGCGGACCTTGTACGGCGGCCGTTCGGCGAAGACGCGCGAGGGCATCGCCGGCTGCCTGTCGGTGTCCCATTGCCGGTAGTCGACGGTCCAGCCGTCCTGCACGAGCCGCGACGGCAGGCGATCCGCGCCGAAGGCGATGTCGGCGGGGCCGGTATCCGCGCGCAGGCCGAGCACCCAGCGTTTCAGTTCGGCGAGCGGAATCTGCCAGCCCACGGTCTGCGCCATGAGCGTCTCGGCGTCGGGGCCGCGGCGCGTCCCGCCATCGAGGCCTTCCAGTTCGGCGCCCGCGGGCCCGCCCGTCAGGCGGAACGTGCGGCCGGTGACGGGACCGCGCACGACGAACTCGTAGCGATCGCCGTCCTGGCGCCAGCTCAGGCTGCCCGACCCGGAATCCTTGTCGCTCGCCACCGAAAGGCGGCCTTCGAGCGTCCAGTGATCGGTATCGGCGAGCGAGCGCTCGCGTTCTTCCTGCAGCCCAAGCGTCACCGCGTCGCCGGGCTGGCGCACCGGCGGGCGCGTGGTGGCGCAGGCGGCGAGGAAGAGGATCGACAGCGCGGCGAGAACACGGATCGGATGCGGCATTCGCGAAAGGGGCGCCATCAGGGTTTCAGTTTCCGCTCGGTCTTTTCGAGCGACGCGTTCCTGGGGTCGATGCGGCGGACCTCGTTGAGCAGCTTGCGCGCCTCGTCGTGACGGCCGCGGCTCCACAGCACTTCGGCGAGATGCACGCCGATGTCGCCATCCTTGCGCTGCGCCCAGGCGCCGCGCAGGGTGGCTTCCGCCTGATCGAGCCGGCCCTGGCGGAATTGCAGCCAGCCCCAGGAGTCGGCCACGGACGGATCGTCGGGACGCGCGGCGCGCGCCGCCTGGATCAGCGCCTGGGCCTCGCCGAGGTCGCGGTCGTTGTCGGCCAGCGTGTAGCCGAGCGCGTTGCTCGCCTCGATGTCGCCGGGCTTCAGCTCGAGCACCTTGCGGAAGTCGCTCACGGCGCGGTCCACCTGACCCGCCTCGGCGTAGGCGAGACCGCGGCCGTAGAGCATGTCGGTGTCGTCCGGCTTCACACGCAGCGCCTTGTCGTAGGCCGCGGCGGCCGCGTCGAAGTGGCGCCCGTCCATGTTCAGTTCGCCTTCGAGGGCGTAGGCCTGGCGCAGCTGCTCCGGCCGGTCGGCGTAGGTGGTCTGCAGTTCCGCCACGATCTCCTGCGCGTCGTCGTCCTTGCCCTGTTGATGCAGCACCACGGCACTGCGGACGGAGGCATCGAAGATATGCGGGTCGTCGTCGCCCACGGCGGCGTACCAGTCCAGCGCGTCCTCCTGCTTGCCCAGCAGCTCGGCGAGCTGCCCCAGCACGAAGGCGTTCTCTTCCTGCACCGCGTCGGGGCGGCGGCGGATCTCCTGATACAGGCGGCCGACCGCGGCCTTGTCGCCGGCGCGCGCGGCGAGGCTCATGCGCAGGGCGTAGGTATCCGGGTTCTGCGTCCCCGTGGCGAGGAGGGTGCCGGCAGTCTTGAGATCGCCGTCCTGAATCAGCAGCGTGGCGTAGGCGAGGCGCAGGCGCGGGTCCTTCGGGTCCTTCGCGACCGCCTTCGCGAAGAGCTTGCGGGCGCCGGCCTTGTCGCCGGCGCGATAGGCCTGCTGGCCAGCCCACGCGTAGGTCGTGCCGTCATGGAACTTCGCCAGCGCGGCCTCGCCGATGCGCTTCGCATAGTCGTGCCGGCCGAGGTTCTCGCCCAGTTCGCTCATGGCGAGCCAGGCCGTGGCGTCGTCGGGCAGGCGCTGCGGGGTGGCGATGCGCTCGAGCAGCACGCCGGCCTGCGCCGCGTCGCGGGCGCCGACGACGATCCGGCCGAACTCGCGCCAGGCATCCGGGCTACCGGAGGCGACGAGGATCTCCAGCTGCCGCTGGGCTTCGTTGGTGTCGCCACGGTCCAGCGCCATCCGGGCGCGGCCGCTCGCCAGGTCGGCGGGCGTGGCGCCCAGCGCGGCCCAGCGGTCGAGCGCCTTGCCGGCGGCCGCCTGATCGTGGACGGCGAGGGCCAGCTCGACCGCGCGCGAGGCGACTTTCGGGTCGTCGCCGATCGCCGCGGCCTTGCCGTAGGCGTCCGAGGCGGTCTTGAGATCGTTGGACGCCAGCGCGAAGTCGCCGGCCATCAGCTGCGCCTGCAGGTCGCGCTCGGGCGGGACGATGGCCACGTGCAGCCGGTCGAGCGGCTGGACGCCGGTCCGAACGGCCTGCGGGGCCTCGCCCGGCGAGGGGCCATGGCCCGTGGTGGCGCAGCCGGCCAGGACGACGCCGAGGGCGCCGGAAATCACAAGATGCCGCACTCGCTTGAACTTGGACCGACCGGTCAGCACACTACTCTCCGTCATCTGGAGGACACATCCGGACAATCCCCGGCCCTCCTGTCAGCGCACAATGCGCCCTTAGCTTAGCCGACGCCACTCAAGCCGACCTCAGAGTCATGCCACTCATCGCCCTCGGGCTCAATCACCTCACGGCGCCGGTCAGCCTGCGCGAGCAGGTGGCCTTCGACGCCGCGGTGACACCCGAGGCGCTCGGCGACCTCACCCGGCAGCCCGGGGTCGAGGAGGCGATGATCCTTTCCACGTGCAACCGCACCGAGCTGTACTGCAGCGTGGCGGAAGGATTCGAGGGCACGCCCGGCCAGTGGCTGTCGCGCCAGCACCGATTGACCCCGCAACGCCTCGACGAGTTCCTCTACCGTCACGACGAACACGACGCCGTCAGGCACATGTTCCGCGTCGCGACGGGGCTGGACTCGATGGTGCTGGGCGAGCCGCAGATCCTGGGCCAGGTGAAGGACGCCTACCAGCACGCGCGCTCGGCGCAGAGCCTGCGCGCCCCCATGGAGCGGCTCCTGCAGCACACCTTCGCGGTGGCCAAGCGCGTGCGGACCGATACCCGCATCGGCGCCCACACGGTGTCCGTCGCCTACACCGCCGTGCGCCTGGCCGAGCAGGTGTTCACCGACCTGCGCCAGGCCTGCGTGCTGCTGATCGGCGCCGGCGAGACCATCGAACTGGCCGCGCGCCACCTCGCCGACAAGAACGTGCGCCGGCTCATCGTCGCCAACCGCACCCTCGAGAACGCCCAGGAGCTGGCCGGCCGCTACGCCGGCTACGCGATCTCGCTGGCCGACCTGCCCCGCCAC
This sequence comes from Luteibacter sp. 329MFSha, assembly GCF_900111665.1. Classification (NCBI taxonomy): domain Bacteria; kingdom Pseudomonadati; phylum Pseudomonadota; class Gammaproteobacteria; order Lysobacterales; family Rhodanobacteraceae; genus Luteibacter; species Luteibacter sp. 329MFSha. The sequence continues at coordinate 2,189,756 of NZ_FOJE01000001.1, forward strand.
CTCGCGGAGGCCGACATCGTCATCACGTCGACGGCGTCGCGCCTGCCGGTGGTGACGCGCGCGATGGTCGCCGACGCCATCGCCGCGCGCCGGCGTCGCCCCATGTTCATGGTGGACATCGCCGTGCCGCGCGACATCGAGCCCGAGGTGGCGACGCTGGACGACGTCTACCTCTACGGCATCGACGACCTGCGCCAGGTGATCGACGAGAACCGCCGCTCGCGGGAGCTGGCCGCCCGCGAGGCCGACGCGATCATCGATCTCCAGGTCGAACGCTACATGGCCTGGCGCCGCGCCCTCACCCTCCGGAATCCGGCGGTGGACATGCGCGCGGCGGCCGAGGCGCAGCGCGACGAGGTCCTCGCCCGGGCCCAGGCCATGCTGGGCAAGGGCCGTCCGGCCGAGGAAGCCCTCGCATTCCTCGCCAACACGCTGACCAACAAGCTCCTGCACACCCCCAGCGCGCGGCTGCGCGACGCCGCCATGGCGGGCGACCTCGACCTCCTCCACGCGGCCGGCCGCCTGTACGGACTGGACCCGGACGACGACGTTTCCGCATGATGTACGGCTTGGGACTCGCCCAGAGCCGGACCTCACGCACCGCATGACCCCCTCGATCCGCCGCAAACTCGAAGCCCTCGCCGAACGTCACGAGGAGATCGGCCTGCTGCTCGCGCAGCCGGACGTGCTCGCCGACGGCCAGCGCTTCCGCGACCTGTCGCGCGAATACGCGCAGCTCGAACCCGTCGCCCTGTCGCTGAAGGATCACGACGAGGCCGAGCGCGAACTGGCCGAAACGCGGGCGATGCTCGACGATCCCGAGATGCGCGACATGGCCGCCGACGACATCGCGCGGATCGAGGCGCACCTCGCGCGACTGGACGGCGAGCTACAGGTGCTGCTCCTGCCGAAGGATCCGCGCGACGAGGGCAACCTGTTCCTGGAAGTGCGCGCGGGCACCGGCGGCGACGAAGCCGCCATCTTCGCGGGCGATCTGTTCCGCATGTACGCGCGCTACGCCGAACGCCAGCGCTGGCACGTGGAAATCCTCAGCGCGAGCGACGGCGAGCACGGCGGCTACAAGGAAATCGTCGCCCGCATCGAGGGCCGCGGCGCGTATTCGAAGCTGAAATTCGAATCGGGCACGCACCGCGTGCAGCGCGTGCCGGAGACCGAATCGCAGGGGCGCATCCACACGTCCGCCGCCACCGTGGCCATCCTGCCCGAGCAGGACGAAGTCGGCGACATCGAACTGCGCGACGCCGACCTGAAGGTCGACACCTTCCGCGCCTCGGGCGCCGGCGGCCAGCACGTCAACAAGACCGACTCCGCGATCCGCATCACGCACCTGCCCACCGGCACGGTGGTGGAATGCCAGGACGAACGTAGCCAGCACAAGAACCGCGCCCGGGCCATGAGCCTGCTCAAGGCGCGACTGCTCGACGCCGAGCGCAGCAAGCAGAGCGCGGCCCAGGCCGAATCGCGCCGCCTGCAGGTCGGCTCCGGCGACCGCAGCCAGCGCATCCGCACGTACAACTTCCCGCAGGGCCGCATCACCGACCACCGCGTCAACCTCACCCTGTACCGCCTGACCGAAGTCATGCAGGGCGACCTCGACGAGCTGATCGATACCCTCACCCGCGAGAACCAGGCCGACGAGCTGCAGACACTCACCGCGGGCGGTTGACCGTCCTGCGAGCACCCATCGCCGATACGATCGGCTCCCACCCTGCGGTAGTCATGCTGCTACCCGAGGGTGGTGTCGGCGGTCCGGTGGCGCATCGAGGCTGACGACATCGTGACGCTCACTGAGGCACAGTTCGCGGACCACACGGGAGGCATCCGGCATGGGCAAGAAAAAGAAGTACGAAAAAGCGCTCGAGGAACTCCAGGTCGAACTCGTCGGCCTGACGCGCTGGCTCAGGCACACCGGCAAGCGCATGGTCGTCGTCTTCGAAGGCCGCGACGCGGCCGGCAAGGGCGGCACCATCAAGGCGATCACGGACAAGCTCGACACCCGCGCCGCGCGCGTCGTGGCGCTCTCCAAGCCCACGCCGACCGAAGACACGCAGTGGTATTTCCAGCGTTACGTCGCGGAGCTGCCGGCGGCGGGCGAACTCGTGCTGTTCGACCGCAGCTGGTACAACCGCGCGGTCGTCGAACCCGCCATGGGCTTCTGCACCGACGAGCAGTACGACCGCTTCATGAAGGCCTGCCCCGTCTTCGAGAAGATGCTCGTCGACGACGGCATCATCCTGCTGAAGTACTGGCTCTCGGTCGATCAGAAGGAACAGGAAGAGCGCTTCGCCGAACGCGCGGCGGATCCGCTCAAGCGCTGGAAGCTCTCGCCCGTCGACATCAAGGCGCGCGACAAGTACGCCGAGATCGGCGACCTGCGCGACGCCATGATCCAGCACACGGACACCGAGGACGCCCCGTGGTTCGTCGCCGACTTCAACGACCAGAAGACCGGTCGGCTGAACCTCATCCGCCACCTGCTCGACCGCATTCCCGACAAGCTGACGCCGGATAAACCCTTCGACCTGCCGCCGCTCGCTGGCAAGCCGAAGAAGGACAAGGTCACCGCGAAGGCGCAACGGGTGCCCGAGGTTTATTGATCGTCCTTACCCGCTGCGTCGAGGATCTTCACCAGGGTCAGCAGCTCGTCGCGCGGTGCGTCGGCGAGCTGCCGGATGGAGATCTCCGACCATTGCGCGAAACCTTGCGCGTTCGGTCGGGCGACGAGAGCCAAAGGGCTTTCGTCGCGGAAGGGCCCGTAGGATGGAAGCACGGGGAGTTCGAGCGCGTTTTCCGCTGCCACCGAGGCACCGTACGCGGCCAACGATGCCGTCGACCCCCACCCCCTCCAGGCGCGCTCCGCGTCACTCATGCCCGCCGAAATCCGGGCATCGCCCAGATAACTCAGCGCCTCGTGCCAGGGTCCACGGCGCTTTTCGTCCATCGAAGAGGCAAGTTCGTAAACGCTGGTTCTGAAGGATGTGTCGCGCTCGCTCATCGTCATGGAGGCCAGGTGCCGCTCGACCGAAGTGAACGCTCCCGAGTCGTCGAATGCGATCTGCGAGAGGGTCATTCTGTCGAGCGACTCGAACGGATTGGCCGCCGACACATCGGCGTGGATCTTCGCGCCACCGTAATAGATCACCGATACGCAGTTGCTCGCTTGCCTGGCGAGCGTCAGCCTGTCGCTGGACCCGTCGCGAGGGACCTCCTCGAAGACATCCGCGCGGATGCCCTCCGCACGGATCTGGCTACCGATCGACGCGACGAAGTCACTGAACGTCGCTGCGGCCGCCTCGGGATCGACGGTTCGCCCCCGCCCCACCGACGCAAGCGCCATACCGACGCGGGACAGCGAAAGACCGCCACCCGCGGGGTCCGCGCGCCCTGCCGCCTCTTGCTTCGCGAGCATGTCGGTGTAAGGTGCGCCATTGACGATGCGCACCGTATCTCCCGCCCGCATCTCCCTGTCGATCGACAGGCAATCTGCACGAACAAGTTCCATGTGCCCTCCTTGCGCGAATGCCGCGGCAACGAGCCGCGACGCGGTTCGTCTCTGATCGATTCGCCGTGGGAAGGGCATCGGCACGTCGACGGCAAGGTTTTGACGGCGATCGACGAAAACGATGTAGGTGTCAGCACAGCGTGGTGAGCGATTCTTCCCGCCCAGCCCCGGGCATTGAAAAGAGTCCACGTCACGCCGGACTCTTTTCGCTAGGCCACTGTGTTCAACGCGGCTTCACCAGCTGGTATTCGCCCTTGGCACCCCAGCGCCTGGCTTTGGTGTCGATGCGCGCGCACAGGACGCCATCGCAAAGCGTCACATCGGCGCGATTGACGGCCTTGAGCCACTCGGCCGACTGCTTGTTGTCCTGGATCACCCCGAGGTAGTGATAGTTCAGGCCTACCGCGCCGCCGACGAGAACCAGGACGAGGGTTCCCATCGCGCCCACGAATTGCCAGGCCCGAATGAGCTTCGGGCGCATGAGCGCATCGAAGCGTTGCTGCTGCTCGTGTAAGGCGGCGGTCATGTCCTCGCGGAACTGCTTGACCTCCTGCTCCCGAAACGCCCGAAGGGCTCGCTGCGTTTCCATCGTCTGCTTCGTCATGTTCGCCACGGTCTTGTCCACCCGGGACACACTCATCAAGAGCAGGCCGGCGGCGTTCTTCGCATCCTCGTTCACTCTGTCTCTCCTTTTTACCGCGACATGCCGCGGCTCATGCTCTGGCGCTGACTCTGTTCCAGTTGTTGTTGCAACGCTTGCTGGGCCTGGCGTTCCGTTTCCTCGGCCAGTCGCTCGAGACTCCGGTCAAGCGGCTGCATGGACGCATGGATCGGATCGATCGTCGCCGATTGGCCGAACCACGGACTACCCACGTCCTTCGTAGCCATCAACTGGCCGTTCCAGTCGATGGCGACACTGTCGATACGATCCAGGCCGTTGCGGCGCGCTTCGAAGGCGAGCACACCTGCCGTGCGCTCCATGTCCGCGCGATCCTCGCACCGCACTTCGTCCGGCCCCAGTCGTTCGAGATGCGACATCGCCTGGGCAAACAGAGGCTGGTCGCGGCCCGGAAGGGCCTTCTGCTTGTCCGCGATACCTTGCATCGTCTCCGCCAGCAGCTGCTCGGCGGCATCGGTGGTGCTGTAGGCGTGAGCGATCGCCAGCGCGCCCTTGTCGTCACCGGCATGAAGCGCCGCGAAGTACCGGCCGATCAAGTCGTCGCCTTCTATCCGCGTCGCCGAACGCGGGCCGGTGTCCGCCGCCGTGGTCACCAGCGACGGAGGGGCTGCGGAAAGCTTCGAAGCCGGTATCGGCGAGTCCATCCGATAGACCGCCTCCAACGCCTCCTGCACGTTGTCCTCCGCCGGGTTGCGGCCATAGAGCGCACCCGGGGTGGTCCACTGCGCGTCGTCTCCGCGCGTATACGTCAGACCGTCGAACGCGACCTGACGCTCGGGATGCCGGATCGCATCCCGCACGGCAGGAGGCATCTCGCCGTGCCGCGACCAGCCGAACCGGTCGTAAGCGGCCTGGTAGTTGGTTGCCATCGCGGCCGGCGTCACTTGTCGGTTCGTCGCCACGATCTCCTGGGCTTGCCGATCGAGCATCGCGGCCCTTGCCGGGCTCGCGGATTCGACGTCGAAGCGCTGCATGCTCAATCCGACATGGCTGTCGCTGACATGACGCGACCATCGCCCCGAAGAGGCATCGCGTTGCCAGTCGCCCTCGTAGAGGTTGCCCGGCCGATGATCCTCCGGGGTCGACGGCAGTCGATAAGGATTCTGCGTCTTCGGCGGCGCGGCCAGCGCCAGTTCCACCGCGCGGCTCGACGCCTGATAGTTGAGCCGGTCGGCCAACTCGGCGGAGGCCGTGACCGTCTGCCGGTTGTACACCGGCATGCCGCGGTCCACGGTGGCCTGCGTATCGAGTCCGGCATCGACGGTGCGCGTCCAGCCATGCGCAGGATGGCGGGGATCGAACTGCCAGCGGTGCCCTTCCCCATCGGTTTGCCGATGAATGCGCTGCTCGTCGAGCCATGCGGCCAGCCTGTCACCGGCCACGGCGCCCGCGATACCACCCACGGCACCGCCGATGAACGCGCCGGGCCCGGTCTCCGACGTAAGTGCCGCGCCAGCGGAAGCCCCCAACGCGACCCCGCCGAATCCACCGACGTTACGCGACACCGCGCCGACGATATGCGACTGCGCGCCGGTGTCGTTGCCTTGCTCGTGTAGCGCTGCAGCCTCCCTTGCCGATACCACGCTGTCATGGACGGTGGCGGCCACACCGGCCAGGCCCAATCCCTTGATCGACATGGTCGCGCCAGGTGCGCGGCGCACCCCCACCAGCGGTTCGGCGACCGGTGTCGGCAACAGGCCAGCGAGCGTCGCCTCCCTTATATAGGCGGCCTGCACATGCGGGAGAACGCCTTCCACGCCGTGCTGCGCATACACGCCACGCAGAAACTCCACCGGCACGCCACCGAGGCTGCGAACGTTCGGGTTCTGCAGCGCCGTAGGTATCTCGACCTGACCGAAAACACGATACGGATTGGCGTTGACGGCGATGACTCTGACATCGCCCCGCAACGAGTTGGCGAAGTCACGGGACGCTTCGCACCAGAGGCAGTTCTGAATGCTGGTGAGGCTGTTCGCGGGCGCGTTGGCGTCGCCGTAAAGAAAGTCGAGAACGAGCTTTCTTGAAACATCATTCCGAGCACCCTGAGCTTCAAAAATCCGTCTGGCGGACTTCTTTATCGCGATGTCGATTGCTTCGTCGGCCAAGAACTTGCCGCGCGGCGTATCGTTGATGATCGACGCCCGTGTCTTCGCCGCATGCGCGACAGCGATGTCATTCGTTGGCACCTCACCCACAGCGCCACTGTAAAGTGTCGCTGTGGGTCCAGAAGCCTTCGCCGAATACTCACGCACAATTGCCCGAATGTCATCCAGCGTCCTGGCCGCGCGAATACGCCCAAGGTCGCGTCCAGACCCATCAGTCCCTGTCCTCGTCATCCCTGACCAGTACCCATCCATTCCGAAAAAGAATGTCGCCCATGAACCGGGACTGCGCTGACTCGTCTATGACGAAGGGCCTTTCGTCTAACAAGCACCAAGCCGATATCATCTGACCAAGCAGCGACTGGACCTCGCCCAGCTCTCGGAGCGTAAAGGCGGCGCAGTACCTAGGATCGGGGTCAGTCCCGAACCAATCGTGCTTCAACCATCCGAACGAGACAATTTCAACGTTGAAATTATTTCCGTCAGCGAGGAACACCGCCCTCACTTCGCCGTAGTAGATCGAGCCAAAAATCTCAGCTGCGAAGGTCTCGATGGGCGGCTCATCGCGACCACGCTTTCCTCCCGCGTAGCGAACCCGCCCTTGCGGAAGATCGATCCAGTCAAATGTATCGCTGTACTTACCCATGGCGATGCTCCTTGTTCGCGGGTTGTGCCTTCGAATCCGGCCGAGCGGCTTCTGACACCGAGCTGTGCCAGTCATCAGGCTAGAAACTGAGTCGAATCATGTCAGATGCCTGACCGGTGCAAGAGCCTGAAAGGTCGGTGCGCCACTCCGATCCATGCGCAACAATGAGTTGCATCGCATGACATCTTAGTGTGGCTATCCGGATAGATGCTCAGCCGTTGAGACTTGTCGCAGCGAGCCTCTGCATCTTAGGCAATGGCGAGCGTTCGCGAATCGGGAAGATTCTGAAAAGTGACACGCATGAAGCGGCGGCGCGCTTTGTGACGGATGGATACGCGAGCACCCGTCGCGGCCAGGTCCGCTCCTACCAGGCGCCTTGCGGCGCAAGCGTCTGTCCGACGTGCTGCCTCGGTGATCGGAGAGGTGCCGGGCGGTGCCCCTCAGAGCGAGTTCGGTCGCCTGCGACCGCATGTCCGAGCGCTGAGGGGCACAGCCCGGCGCCTCCACGCCGGGCGACATGGTGTGCGACGCAAGCGCGATAGGGAACGCCGAGCCTACGTCGTGTCCGCTCCCTTCAGACCCATCAGATGCGCGGTACGGCGCAGGCGAACGATGCCAACTCTGTGATGGGCCGTCGTGCGAGCACCCATCGCGGCCAGGTCCGCTCCTACCAGGCGCCTTGCGGCGCAAGCGTCTGTCCGACGTGCTGCCTCGGTGATCGGAGAGGTGCCGGGCTGTGCCCCTCGGAGCGAGTTCGGTCGCCTGCGACCGCATGTCTGAGCGCCGAGGGGCACGGCCCGGCGCCTCCGCGCCCGGCGACACGGTGTGCGACACCAACGCGATGGCGAAGCCGAGCCCGTCGAGGCGACCGGAGGGGGGCTTACGAATGGGTGACCGTGTGGCGACGCGGATGCACGGGGCGTCGAGGCAGGCGTCCGTTGCGCGAGAGGCGCAGCCATTGCTGGAGGGCGAGCAGGCCGCCGGCCGATTCGATCATCGCGGCGGGGACCCACATGATGACGCCGCCGATCAGCTGCCCGGTGAGCACGTTCATCGTGAAGGCGCGGCCGCAGATTTCGAAGATCGGGTAGAGATCGGTCTTCGAGAAGGTGACGATGGCGCCGGCGACGATCTGCGGCGTCATCGTGATCGCGGGCGACAGGACGCGCCAGCCCGGGGCCATGCGTCCCGGTGGCTTCGGCCGGTGATCGAGGACGATCCACCAGTAGGCCAGGCCCGAGATCATCATCGACCAGTTCATGAGTCGATACAGACGCCAGTCGAGCATCGCCAGCGTCTGCATGTCGGGGATGAGCCAGACGAGGATCAATGCGACGAACGACGCGGTAACGAACGCGGGGTTGAGCGCGACGGCCGAGAAGGCCCGCCAGGCGAGCGAGCGTCCCGCGCGTCGCAGGCGGACGCGCCACGCCAGGGGAAGGCCAGCGCGCAGCACGCTGCCCGGATAGGCCGCGATGATGAGCAACGGCGCGAGGTGGTGCAGCAGCACCTGCTGGATGCGATGCATGAAGAATTCATGCTCCGCGTAATAGTCGAAGTACGTATGCAGCGCGACGTACACGATCGTCATGCCGGTCCAGAACGCCGCCTGCCTGGCTGGCGGCACGCGAAGGCGCCGCGCGCCGCGCACGTAGAGCCAGGCCGCGCCGACGAAGAGGACCAGGAACACCCAGGAGAACTCCCAGGGCACGATCCACTTCATCGCGACGGACAGCACGGTCAGAGCACGCGCCGGCTTCGGCGCGTGCGCCGCCAGCCGTAGATCAGGCCGATGATCGCCACCAGGCCCGGCACCAGCACGATGTTGATGAACTTCAGTCGCAGGCCCAGCGCGTCGATCTCCGCGTTGAGCTGGTGCTGCACGTCGCGCAGCTCCTTGCCGATGGCGAGCTTGCGCTGCAGGTACTGCTCGACCTCGCGACGCTGTTCCGCCGTGGCGGTCGACGGGCCCGTGCCGTTCTTCGTGGGCTGCAGTTCCGCGAGGCGGCGCTGCGTGTCGTAGAGCTCGTTCTCCAGCTCGCGCTTCTTGACCAGGAACTTGCGGTCCGCCGCCGCCTGCAACGAGCGCACGCGCGTGAATGGCCGCTGCGAGTTCACGCGACCGCGGATCGAAAGCAGCGCGGTGGATCCACCGAGGTTGTCGACGATGTTGGCCACGAAGTCGCCATTGTTCGCGAACGGCGTCATCTGCTGCTGGCCGAGCAACGGCTGCACGTCGATCCAGAGGCGATCGGAGAGCAGATCGGTATCCGCGATCAGCACGACCTCGCCGGGGGCCGCGGCCTGGTCGAGATGGCCCTTTTCGCGGCGCTCGGGGAACGCCGTGCGGAACGTGTCGCGCAGGCGGCCCGCGATGACGTAACGCTCGTGCGTGGGTTCGTAGTTCTCCAGAAGCGTCGACGGATCGCCCGTCGCGTCGCGCACGCGCTGCGCCGGGACGACGGCCGCGTCGTCGGAGGTCTGCACCAGCGGCGTGAAGCGCGCCTTCGTGTCCTGGGCGAGTTCGAAGAAGCCCGCGGTCGAGAAGTTCACGCGCTGCAGGCTTGCCGTGACCACGTCGTCGTGGTTGAGATCCTGCGCGCCGAGGCCGAGCATCGCCGGGTGGGCCACGGTGTTGCCGTTGAGCTCGATCGTCAGCGCCTGCGAGCGGTCGAGAACCACCTTGGTGGGGTCGTACAGCACGCCCCACGTTTCGAACAGGCGGCGCAGGTCGGAGTCGTGGTCGTCCACGATGCCCCGCGAGTCGATCAGCGGCGCGTTGTCCATCTCCGCGTCGGGATCGACGAACACGACGAGGTGCCCGCCGCGCAGCACGTACTGGTCGATCGCGTACTGGGCGTCTTCCGTCAGGTGCTTCGGGTGGATCAGCAGCACGACCTTCAGCGCGTCGTCGATGTGCTTGAGGCTGGCGGGGTCCAGCGTGGTCACGTCGGCGAGCTGGTCGAGCTGGCGCACCACGCCCCAGGCCGGCTCGCCGATCACGAGGTTGCCTTCCACCGGCAGCGTGCTGATGACGCCGAGGCGCGGCTTGGTCGGCATGCCGAGCTCGTAGAGCAGCTTCGCGATGTCGTATTCGACGAAGGGCTCGCGGGCCGGGTCGAAGAACGGGATCGACTGGGGAGGCACGTCGCCCGAGCCATCCATGCCGACCAGCCCGAAGAACACGCGCTCGCCGTTGCTGCCGCCGCTGGCCGGCGAAAGACCATAGCTCTCGGCGGCGTCCTCGTCGTCGGAATACGGCACGGGATCGATGACCCTGAAGCGCACGCGGCCATGGGCGCGCACGGCGATCTCGCGCAGCATCTCGTGCACGCGCTGCTCGTAGCTGCGGATCTGCGGCAGGTCGCGCGTCGCATGGTCCGAGAAATAAAGGGTCAGCGTCAGCGGCTTCCGCAGGCTGTCCACGATCTGCTGGGTGCCCGGCGTCAGGGTGTAGATGCGGTCCTCGGTGAGGTCGACGCGCGCGGTGCGCAGCGACATCGAACTGAAGGCGATCGTCACGAGGAACAGCACCGCGATGCCGAGCAGCGCGAGCCGGAGCCGGAAGGAGCGCGTCACGTGCAGGTGTCGCATCGTCAGCGCGTCCGCTTCAGGTCGAGCACGATGACGCTGGCGCCAAGCCAGGCGACGATCGTGGCGAAGAAATAGACCAGGTCGCGCAGGTCGAGCACGCCGCGCGCGATCGCGTTGGCGTGACGCGAAATGCTCAGCTGGCCCAGCGCGCCGATCAGCCGCGGCGGGAGCGAGTCCTGGAAGAAGTCGACGACCTGCGGCTGGCCCACGAGCAGGAGCAGGAAGCACACCGCCGCGGTCAGGATGAACGCGACGATCTGGCTACGCGTGGACGCCGACATGCAGGCACCGATCGCGATGAACGCGCCGGCCATCAGCCAGCTGCCGACGTAGCCCGCGAGGATGACGCCGTTGTCCGGATCGCCGAGGTAATTGACCGTGATCCAGATGGGAAACGTCAGCACGAGGCAGATGCCGATGAACGCCCAGGCGGCGAGGAACTTGCCGAGCACCGCCTGCGCGATCGAGGCCGGCAGGGAGAACAGCAGTTCGAGCGTGCCGGACGCGCGCTCCTCCGCCCACATCGGCATCGTCACCGCCGGCACCAGCACGAGGTACAGCCAGGGGTGCATGTCGAAGAAGGGCTGCAGGTCGGCAAGGCCGCGGTCGTAGAAATCGCCCGCGTAGAACGTGAGCAGGCCCGCGAGCACGAGGAAGATCACCATGAAGACGTACGCCACCGGTGTGACGAAGTAGCTCCACAGTTCGCGCCGGGCGATCGCCGAGACCGCCGTCATGCCTGTGCCCCGCGCGGCTGCGTCGTGATCTGCCGGAACACCTCGTCGAGGCGTCCCTGCTCCAGCTGGATCTCCGATACCTGGAGGTTCTGCGTGCGCAGCAGCGCCTGGACGTCCTCGAGGATCGGCTGACCGGGCCGCGGGAAGACGGTCACGCGACCGTCGAGCGGATCGACCTCCACCATCGCGACATTCGGAATGCGCGCCAGCATCTCGCGCGACACGCCGCTGCCCTGCGCGCTGAACGAAACCGCGCCGTGGTAGCGCGAACGCGCCTCGAGCTCCGCCGGGGTCGCATCGGCGAGCAGCTTGCCGTTGGCGATGATCGCCACGCGATTGCACAAGGCGTGCACCTCTTCGAGCAGATGGGTGGAGATCAGGATCGTGCGCTCACGCGCCATGGCGTCGATCAGCATGCGGACCGAATGCTTCTGGTTCGGATCGAGGCCGTCGGTCGGCTCGTCGAGCATGAGCACCGGCGGGTCGTGCAGGATCGCCTGCGCCAGGCCCACGCGGCGGCGCAGGCCCTTGGACAGCGTGCCGATCGTCTGCTCGAGCACCTCTTCGAGCTCGAGTCGCGAGACCACCTCGTCGAAGCGGCGGAAGGCCACGTCGCGCTCGAGTCCGCGCACGCGGATCATGAAGACGAGGAACTCGCGGATGGTCATCTCGCCGTAGCTGGGCGCGCCTTCCGGCAGGTAGCCCAGTGCGCGCTTGGCGGCGAGCGGCTCCTTGCGGATGTCGTGGCCGCAGACGCGCGCCGTGCCGGACGTCGGCGTGAGGAATCCCGCGATCATGCGCATCGCCGTGGACTTCCCCGCGCCGTTGGGACCCAGCAGCCCCAGCACCTGCCCCGGCTCGGCGCGCAGGCTCAGCGAATCGACCGCGGTGAGCGGGCCATAGCAGCGGGTCAGTCGGTCGGCTTCGATCATTGCCGCGAGTGTAACGGGTACGAGGTGTGCTGCGTTCCACCCGGGTCGGGCCGCCGAGATCGCAAAAAAAAACCCCGCCGTCTCCGGCGGGGTTTCTGTGTCTCGCGAGGTCCGGCGCTTACTGTGCGGCGGTGCCCGCCGGTGCCGGCGCGGTACCGGCCGGGGCCGGTGCCGTGCCCGCGGCGGCCGGGGCCGTCGAGGAACCGGCCGGAGCCGACTCTTCAAGACCCGGCTGCTTCATGCCGGCTTCCTGCTCCGGGGTCTGGTCCGGAATGTTGTCGCCCTGCAGCGGGAGGTAGATCTCGAACTTCTGCTCGTCGTAGCCCTCGATCGTGCCCTTGTTGTTCACCGGCGCCTTCACCTGGATGTCGTAGGCGCGGTAGGTCACGTCGTCGTACTTGTAGCCGTGGGTCTGCGAGTAAGCGGTCAGCATCTGGCGGGTCTGCGGGAGACCGGCGCCCGTGCCGTTCCACTCGGCCTTCAGCGCCTTGCCACCGAAGGCCAGGACGGCCTTGACGTTGCCGTCGACGATGACGCGGCCGAACTTGTCCTTGCTGCCCGGAGCGGCACCGGCATCGGCGGCGGCCGGCGCGGCGGCGGTCGAAGCCTCGGCCGGAGCGGCGGCGTCGAGCGCCGGACGCTGGGCGGCGGTGAGCTCGACGTCCTGGCCGTTGATCTTCAGCGTGGTCGCGTCGATCTCGGCGGCGACGTCGAACGTGTAGTTCTGGTCACCCCAGTTCGTGGTGAAGGTGATGCGCGGACCGACCACGTTCACGCCGAGCTTCTTCGCGGCGGCCTGGATCTCGGCCATCGCCTTGTCCGACGCGGTGTCGACGTCGTCGAGCGTGCGCGGCGCGGTGGTGGAGACCAGCAGGACCGGCTTGGCCGGGGTTTCGACGATCGACGGAACCATCTTGCTGTAGTCGATGTTGGGGATCGACGCCATCAGGTTCTGCAGGTTCGACAGGCTGAACTGGATCAGCGCGTCGGGATCGCCGTGGATGTAGAGGTTCGAGAAGCGGTTGATCAGGTTGAAGCCGTACGAGACGTCGTAGGCCCAGTTCACCTTCACGAGCTTCTGGCTGCGGCCGGTGCGCTCGAGCTTGATCGTGAACTTCTTGTCGTCACCGCGCCAGGCGTTGTCGACGTTCCAGACGATCGTGCCCTTGCCGGCATCGGTGACCTGGGCGAAGTTCGGGTCGATCGAGGCGATCTCGAGCGAGCCGTCGCCGACCTTCTCGTCAGCGGCCTTCCAGGAGATCTTGGAGCCGACGCCATAGGCCTTGCCCGACAGCTCGAACTGCACCTTCGGATCGAAGGAGCGCAGGACGGTGTAGTCGGGGAAACGACGGAAGTTGCTGAAAACGTCGTAAACCTGGCGCAAGTCCTTGCTGATCAGCATTTCGCGCTCGACATGTCCGGTCGAGGGCATGGCCACGCCGACCACGACACCGAGTACGGCGACGATGACGAGGGCGACAATAAATTCTAACAGACGCGTCATTCCACGGTTCTCCGAACGTCTCACGAACGGGCTCCACGCACGGCATGGACGCCGGGTGGTCACCCCTGAAGAATCGGCCCGTGGCAGGGGTTCGCCCGCGCCGAAAGAGCCGATGGTACTTGCTCGCGGCGGGGAACGCCATTGGGTTGCCTGCCCTTTTTCGCAACCCGGCACAAGCGGGTTTTCGGCCGGTGTGACGGGGCTTCCGGCCGATCCTGCCGCGATCGGTCAGACGATCCCCAGTTCGAGGGCCTTCAGGACCGCGCGCGTACGGTCGCGTACGCCGAGCTTGGAGAGGATGTTGGACACGTGGTTCTTCACCGTTCCCTCCGCCACGCGCAGGGAATTGGCGATCTCCTTGTTGCTGTAGCCGCCGGAGAGCAGCCGCAGGATCTCGGTCTCACGCTCCGTGAGAGGGTCCGGCTGCTCCAGGCTGGAGAACTGGTTCTGGATCCGGCCGACCCCCGCCAGCAGCCGCTGCGTGACCATGGGGGCGACCAGCGACCCGCCGGCGGCGACGGTCCGGACGGCCTCGACGAGCTGGTCGAGCGAGACGTCCTTGAGCAGGTAGCCGCGGGCGCCCGCCTTCAGGCCGGACAACACGAGCTGGTCGTCGTCGAAGGTGGTCAGGATGATCGTCGGCGGCAGTTCGTTACGGGCCCCCAGTGCCTGCAGGACCTCGAGGCCGCTCATGTTCGGCATGCGCAGGTCGAGCAGCACGACGTCCGGGCGCACGACGGGAATCTGCTGCACCGCCTGCGCGCCATCGGCGCATTCGGCCACCACGCGGATGTCGCCCGCGAGGTCGAGCAGGGAACGTATGCCCTGGCGAACCAGGTTCTGATCGTCGACGAGGCAGACGGAAATCATGGGAGGTCCTCGGGAGGAACGGAGAGTGTGGCACGCGGCGCCTGCCCGGACGCGTCGTCCGGGGCGGGCTCGAGGAGCTGTCGCGCGGGCGTATGGGCCAGCGTGGATTCTTCGCCCAGCGGCAGGCGCGCGGTCAGCGCGAACCCGCCGGCCGGGTCGGTCCGGAACGTGAGCGTGCCACCGAACTCGGCGAGGCGCTCGCGCATGCCGTTCAGGCCGTTGCCGGGACGGAACTCGCCGCTTCCGCGCCCGTCGTCGCGCGCGTCGAGGCAGAGCTCGTCGGGGCCGGTGTGGCGGAACGTCAGCCAGAGGTGGCGGGCGTTCGCGTGGCGGACGGTGTTCGTCAGGATCTCCTGCACGCAGCGCAGCAGCATCTGCGCGCGGCGGGGATCTTCCACGCCGAAGCGCGGCGGCACCGAGAGGCGGACGTCCAGACCGGGCACTCCCTCGGTCAGGCTGCGCAGGGCCTGCGTGAGGTCGATCGCATCGTCCTGGCGCAGTTCGCTCACCACCTCGCGCACGTCGGCGAGCAGTTGCTTCGCCGTGCTCTGCGCTTTCAGCACGTGCTCGCGGGCGACGTCGTTGGTGAGGTGGCTGGCGACCTCGAGGTTGAGGCTCAGCGCGGTGAGGTGGTGGCCGACCAGATCGTGCAGGTCGCGGGCGATGCGCATCCGCTCGGCGATGCGCGTGGACTCCGCCAGCAGCGCGCGGGTGGCGCGGAGTTCGGAATTCAGGCGGCGCAGTTCCTCGCGCTCCTCCGCCTGCTGGCTCGCGACCATCGAGGCGATGAAGACCAGGGCCGAGAAACCGAAGTACAGGCACGCCTGCATCAGCGCGCTGATCACGCCCCATCCCGGCACCTCGGCGAACACGGGCACCAGCGCCACGTGCGCCACCACCATCCACGCGATGCCCAGCGGCAGGCTGACCAGCCACGGCACCACGGTGGCGACGATGATGAGCAGCAAGGCGCCGACGCCGCTCTTGCTGAGCGCGCCGATCGCCAGCGCGGTACCGGTGAGGATCACGAGCACCGCGACACGCGTGGCGCCGTTGAGGCGCGCGCCCAGCTGGTTCGTCAGCAGCCAGTGCACCAGACCGAAGACGAGGTAACACGCGGTCCAGGCCAGCAGCGCCATGTCGCCGATCGCCCCCGGACCCGATCCGGCCCGCTGCATCGACAGCGGCAGGCCGGCGCACAGGAACACGAAGTACGTCGCGTAGCGAAGCAGGCGGACGTGGTTGAACTGGACCTTGGACATGCCCGCATCATAGGGCTTCGCGCGGCCGGCACCACCTGACTGAAGTCACGTGCCGGCGGCCGGCAAGCGTCGGCTTTACAACGGTTTTACAAGCCCGGCGCGCTCCCCGGCGAGACCCGGGCGTGCCATAATGCCGCGCATTCGGCGGCCCGGGGGTCGCTTTTCCAGATCACTCCAGCGGAGCAACGAATGGCCCTTGCCATCCGCGACGTGCGCGAGCACGACCTGGGTGCCGTGCTGAGCCTCAACAACGAGGCGGGCACAGGCATCCTCGCCACGGACCTCGACCGCCTGCGTCACCTGTACCAGATCGCGCACTACTTCCGCGTGGCCGAGCAGGACGGCCGCATCCTCGGTTTCCTCATCGCCATGCGCCAGGACGCAGGGTACGCCAGCCCGAACTTCCGCTGGTTCCAGGCCCATTACGAAAGCTTCGTGTATATCGACCGCATCGTGATCGCGTCCGAATCGCGTGGCCACGGCCTGGGCCGGATCTTCTATTGCGATGTGCAGAGCTATGCAGAGGTACGCGTGCCACTTTTGACCTGCGAGGTGTTCCTCGAACCCCGCAACGACCAGACCGTGCTCTTCCACGGCACCATGGGCTTCCAGGAAGTCGGCCAGCAGAAGATGGGCGCCGACGGCCCGATGGTGAGCCTGCTCGCCCGCGAGCTGCCCAGCTTCCCGTTCGTGCGCGAGCGCTACCTCGAGCAGGACGGCCTGCCGGCCGTCGACTGGCTGGCCGAGCGCCGGCGCCCGGCCGACGCCGCGGGGGTGGCCGCATGAACGCCCGCGCCGAATCCCTCGAAGCCGCCTGCGACCTGCGCTTCGGCCAGGTGGGCATCGCCTGCGTGCGCCTTCGCCGCGTCGACGCCGCCGCGCTGGTGGAGGAACTGGAACGCCGCGTGCGGTCCGCCCCGCAGATGTTCGCGCGCGCCGCGGTGGTGCTCGATCTGTCGCACCTGCCGAAGCTGCCCGACGACGGCATGGTCGACGCGCTGCTCGAAGCCATCCGCAGCGCCGGCATGCTGCCCGTCGGCCTGGCCTACGGCACCAGCGAGACCGAAGCGCTCGCCGAGCGCATGGGCCTGCCGCTCATCGCCAAGTTCCGCGCGCAGTACGAGCCGGCGCAGGGCGACGCGGCGGCGGTCGCCGCGCCGTCGCGCAGCGAGCCGGTGCACGCGTCGCCCGCCGCCACGCACGACGCCGACACCGGCGGTACCGTCACCGCGCAACACCATGGCGAAGGCACGGTCCGCTCAGGGCAGCAGGTCTACGCGCGCGAACGCGACCTCGTCGTCAGCGCCACCGTCGCCAACGGCGCCGAAGTGATCGCCGACGGCTCCATCCATATCTACGGCACCCTGCGTGGCCGCGCCATGGCCGGCGCGCAGGGTGACGAATCGGCACGCATCTTCTGCTCCGACTTCCGCGCCGAACTCGTCGCGATCGCCGGGCATTACCGCGTGTTCGAAGACATGCCCAAGGAATTCGAAGGCCAGGCCGTGCAATGCTGGCTCGAGAATGGAAAACTCATGATCGCGCGGCTGTGACCACAGCCGCCTCGCAATACTCGGAGACATCCCTTGACTGAAATCATCGTCGTCACCTCCGGCAAAGGCGGAGTCGGCAAGACCACCACCAGCGCCTCCCTCGCCACCGGCCTCGCCATGCAGGGCAAGAAAGTCGCCGTCATCGACTTCGACGTCGGCCTGCGCAACCTCGACCTCATCATGGGCTGCGAGCGCCGTGTGGTTTACGACTTCGTCAACGTCGTGCACGGCGAGGCCACGCTCAAGCAGGCCCTGATCAAGGACAAGCGCCACGAGAATCTTTTCGTGCTCGCCGCGTCGCAGACGCGCGACAAGGACGCCCTCACGCAGGAAGGCGTCGAGAAGGTGCTCGACGAACTGACCAAGGAAAACTTCGACTTCGTCGTCTGCGACTCGCCCGCCGGCATCGAGAAGGGCGCGCACCTCGCGATGTACTTCGCCGACCACGCCGTCGTCGTCGTCAATCCGGAAGTCTCCTCGGTCCGCGACTCCGACCGCATCCTCGGCCTGCTCGCGAGCAAGACCCGCCGCGCCGAGAAGGGCGAGGCGCCGATCAAGCAGCACCTGCTGCTGACGCGCTACAACCCGAACCGCGTCGAAGCCGGCGAGATGCTGAGCGTCAAGGACGTCGAGGAAATCCTCGGCATCTCGGTCGTCGGCGTGATCCCGGAGTCCGAGAACGTGCTCGCCGCGTCCAACGCCGGCGTGCCGGTGATCCTCGACGACAACTCGAACGCCGGCGCGGCCTACAAGGACACCGTCGCCCGGATCCTCGGCGAAGAGCGTCCGCTTCGCTTCCTCGAGCCGGTCAAGAAGGGCTTCCTCAAGCGCGTCTTCGGAGGTTGAGCATGGGTATCCTCGATTTCCTGAAGCGCAAGCCCGAGCCGAGCGCAGGCGTCGCCAAGGAACGCCTGCGCATCATCGTCGCCCAGGAGCGCTCGACGCGCGGCGGCCCCGACTACCTGCCGCTGCTGCGCAACGAGCTGCTCGAAGTCATCCGCAAGTACGTCAACGTCGACGTCGAGGCCGTGAACATCAACCTCGAACGCGACAGCGGCCATGAGGTGCTCGAACTTTCGGTCGCGCTGCCCGACGGCAAGCCGGTCGTCTGAGCCTCGCCATGGACGACACCTCCGCCGGGGCCGCCACGGTCCCCGGCAGCGACCCCGCCGACGCGGTGCTCCGCGTCGGCGAGATCGGATTCGACGAACCACGCGCCCTCCTCGCCCGCTACGGCCTGCGCCTCGTCGCGGTCGCCGACGGCGAGCCGATCCCGGGCAGTTTCTGGGGCGACACCGAGGCCGGCATCATCGGCACCACGGTCTACGCCCGCGCGGACACGCCGGTGCACTCGCTGCTCCACGAGGCATGCCACCTGATCGTGCTGCCCGAGGCGAAGCGCGCGCTCGTGCACACCGACGCCACCGATTCCATCGAAGAAGAAGACGCCACCTGCTACCTGCAGATCGTCCTCGCCGGGCAGCTGCCGTCGGTGGGCTCCGAGCGCCTTATGGAGGACATGGACCGTTGGGGTTACACCTATCGGCTCGGTTCCACGCGCGCGTGGTTCGAGCAGGATGCGCCCGAGGCGCAGGCGTTCCTGCGTGAGCGCGGGTTGCCTACGAACGCCTGAACGACGTGCCGCCTACCGGAGGGTGGGAGCCGATCGTATCGGCGAATGGCTCCGCGACGGGCCCGCTATCGCGGGATCGCCGATGCGATCGGCTCCCACCCTTCGGAAGGTCGGTAGTGCCTGCCTCGTGACTCAACCCGGCTCGTTGCGCTCGACCTGCGACGGCACGCTCGTCGCCGCCACGGCGGTGGCGCGCGCCACGCGACGGCGCTCGATGCGCGTGTACCAGGTCCAGGCACCAAGGCCGATGAGGCACATCGCGGTGGAACCGAGGGCGAGGTTGAGCATGTTCCCCGACAGGGCCGGCGAGAGGACGCCGGCGACCAGCGCCGTGAAGGCGAGGCTGCCGAAGGCCTGCACCGAGGAAACGCCGCCGCGCTGATCCGGGAAGCGATCGAGCAGCAGCAGGGTGAGCGTGGGGAACGCGAGCTGCACGCCCAGGCCGTACAGCGCCAGCGGCAGCGTCGACCACGGCACGCGCGGCGCGTCGAGCACCACGGCGAGCAGCAGGTTGAGGGCGCACGACGAAAGCATCGCCATGTAGCCCCAGCCCACGGTGCGCATCGCGCTGACGCGGCCCGCGACGCGGCCCGAGACGAAGGCGCCCGTGACCATGCCCGTCACGACGGGCACGAACAGCCAGGGGAAGCCATCCGCCCCGAGGTGCAGCAGATCGCGGATCAGATGCGGTGCCGATGCCACGTAAAGGAACAGGCCGGAGAAGTTGATCGAACCCGCGATCGCCAGCGGCCAGAACGGCCGGTCGCGAACGATGCGGCCGTAGCCGGCGAGCAGCGGCTTCGGCCGGAAGACCGTTCGCCGCTCCTCGGGATGCGACTCGACGAGGAAGTACCCGACGGCCAGCGTCAGCGCCACCGTGAACGCCGACAAGGCCCAGAATATGCCGCGCCAGCCGTCGATCCCGAGCAGCCAGGCGCCGACGATCGGCGCGATCGCGGGCGCGATGCCGAAGATCATCATGACCTTCGACATCATGCGTTGCGCTTCCTCGCCCTGCATGGTGTCGCGCACGACGGCGCGACCCACGACGATGCCCGCGCCGCCGGAAAGGCCCTGCAGCACGCGGCAGCCGAGCAGGAAGGCGAAGCTCGGTGCCAGGGCCGCGCCGATGGACGCGGCCGTGTAGATCGCCATCGCGACGACGATCACCGGCTTGCGGCCGTAGGCGTCGGACAGCGCGCCGTGGAACAGGCTCATCACCGCATACGCCATCAGGTACACGCTCAGCAGCTGCTGGAGCCCGACCGCGCTCACCTGGAAGTCGCGACCGATGTCCGGAAAGCCCGGAAAGATGGCGTCGATCGAGAACGGCCCGATCATGGTCAGGGCCGCGAGCAGCAGGGGCAGATAGCGACGCGGGTCGCGGGTCGCGGAGGACATGGTCCTGCAAGGCCGTGCGGGGAGAGATCGGTGAGTATACCTGCGGGGTCCGGCTCGCGGTCAGGCGGCCATCGGCCCATACTCCGTCCAACCCATGTCCACGAGAGGGTCGCGTGAGCTACACCGGATTCCTGGCCGTCGGCATCGGCGGCACCCTCGGCTGCTGGTTGCGCTGGTGGCTCGCCGTCGCGCTCAACCCGTTGTTCCCTTCCGTTCCGCTCGGGACGCTCGCGGCGAATCTCGCCGGCGGACTCGTGATGGGCATCGCGCTGGCGTTGTTCGACCACTTCCAGGCCTTGCCCGTAGAGATGCGGCTCCTCGTCGCCACCGGCTTCCTCGGCGGCCTGACCACCTTCTCGACGTTCTCGGCCGAGGCGTCGATGCTGCTCCTGCGGGGGCAGTACGCGTGGTTCGCCGGACACATCGCGGTCAACCTGCTGGGTTCGATCACGCTGACGGTCATCGGCCTCACCGCGACACGTGGAGTACTCAAGCACTTCTAGCAAGGCGCCGACGCCGCGCGGGGCGGCGCACGAGGGTCACAAGGAATCCATCCATGAGCCACGATTCTTCTTCTCTCAAAGCACGTGCGCAGGACCTGCTCCAGCACGCCGGGATCACCCTCGGCGGCAACCGTCCGACGGACATCGTCGTGCACGACGACCGCACCTACGCCCGGGTCTTCGCCCACGGGTCGCTGGGCTTCGGCGAGGCGTACATGGACGGCTGGTGGGATGTCCCCGACCTGCCGGGCTTCTTCTCCCGCGTGCTCTCGTCGCACCTCGACGACTCGCTGCGCACCCTCGACACGCTGATCGCGCACCTCAAGGCGCGATTCCTCAACCTGCAACGCGGCGACCACGCATGGGATGTCGGCAGGCAGCATTACGACCTCGGCAACGATCTGTTCGAAGCGATGCTCGGCAAGCGCCTGGTGTATTCGTGCGGCTACTGGGCCAACGCCGACAACCTCGACGACGCGCAGGAAGCCAAGCTCGACCTGATCTGCCGCAAGCTCCAGCTACGGCCCGGCCAGCGCATCCTCGACATCGGCTGCGGCTGGGGCGAGGCGCTGAAATACGCCGCGGAGCGCTATGGCGTCAGCGGCGTGGGCGTGACCATCTCGAAGGAACAGGCGGAGTTCGCGCGGGAGCTGTGCAAGGGCCTGCCGATCGAGATTCGCCTGCAGGACTACCACGAGCTCGACGAACGCTTCGATGCGATCCTCTCGGTGGGCATGTTCGAACACGTCGGGGGAAAGAACTACCGATCGTGGTTCGAAGTCGCGCGGCGTTGCCTGCACCCCGAGGGACTCGCCCTGCTCCACACCATCGGCAGCAACGGGACGCCGGGCCGTCCCGACCCGTGGATCGAGAAATACATCTTCCCGAACTCGGTCATTCCGTCCATGAGCCAGGTCGCGACCGCCCTCGAAGGCCTCTTCGTCGTCGAGGACTGGCACAACTTCGGACCCGACTACGACCGCACGCTGATGGCCTGGCAGGCGAATTTCGACGCGGCCTGGCCCCGGCTCGCGGGCCATTATGACGAACGGTTCCGGCGCATGTGGCATTTCTACCTCGGCTGTTCGGCCGGCGTGTTCCGCAGCCGGCGCGACCAGCTCTGGCAGCTGACGCTCTCGCCGCAGGGCGTCCCCGGCGGCTATCGGGTGCCCCGCTGACGCGGAGCAGCCCCCGAGGTCAGCCCTGCGAGTCGGCCACGTTGAAGGGCAGCACGCCCGTGGCGTGGCCTTCGGCGGCGGGGCGTCGCGGCTGCGCCGGGCGGGGCGACGACGGGGCGGTGCGTCCGAGCGTGATGTTCTTCGACGCGCGGACCTCGCGGTTGGCGAAGGTCCAGATCTCGCCCGTGGCGGTGATGAACACCGTCCAGTACAGGTCGGATTCCGGACCGTAGTCGATCAGGAAATGGGCGAAGCCTTCGCCCTTGGGCGTGTTCATCGGAAGTGGCGGATTCAGCTGCAGCATGGGTTCCTCCTCGGTGCCCTCATTTGCAGCGAACGTTCGTGGCGAGCGAGTGAACGTGCCGTGGTTCACGCCTCACCCGTCGCGACCGCCCTTTTCTCCCCCGCCCCGGTAAAATGCCGGTCCAGTCACCCAAGCAGGAACACAGGGCGTGCAACGTAACTTCGCCGTATCCGTCGTCCATCCCGGCGGCAAACCCGCGCTCGAGATCGAGTTCAACGAAAAGGTGCACAACCTCGCCGGGGACTCGCTGTGGCTGTCCCTGGAAGACGGCACGTCGGAAGAGGACGCCGAGAGCCTGCGCGCCCTGCTGGCCCGCATCGGTCACCGCATCACGGTAACGAACGTACGCTCCTGACCGGAGCGGCCGCGGTGTCCTTCACGGCCACCGCCAGGGGAACCACGTGGGGCGACAGGCGGTGGTGGTTCACGCCGTGGACCTTGCCGCAGCCCAGGCAATGCCGGATGAGGCCGAGGCCCCGCCGCGCCGCGCGCGGCGAACCGAGCAGGCAACCGCACACATAGCAACCGGCGATCGCGCCGCGGTCCCAGAGGCGAAGGCGCAGCGTCTGCACCGCGCCGATCGTCAGCGCGACGACGAGCGCGACGCCGAAGGTCCAGGCGGGAAGGTTCGAGTAGAGGGAAAGCGTGCCGAGGTCGCCCGGCAGCTGCTGCGCGGCCTTCAGGCCTGCGGCGGCGACGCCGCCCGCTGCCAGGACGAGAACGCCCGGCAGGTACATCCGAAAGACCATACGCCCGGCGTACGACATGACAGCCCCTCTCCCTACCGGGTCCTCCCGGCGGTGGTGAGATTGTCGGTTGGGCGGTCTACCGATCGTGAACGGCGCGGACGAAATCGTTTGCGCCCTTCGGTAGCTCGGCCTTGGTGGGAGCCGATCGTATCGGCGATCTCGCGGCAGCGAGCCGATGGCGGATGAGGCCAAAGCCCCACCCGCCTCGGGCACTCACGCCTTCGCGGGCGCGCCGAACGACGGCGGACGGTCTTCCGGCGCCTTGCCGAACGCCTCGTTGGGCTTGTCGCCCATCACGAACGACAGCGTGCCGCCGGCGGTCAGGTCCTTGTGGGAGATCCAGCTCTTCGTCCAGGGCTTCCCGTTCCAGGTGACCGACTGGATGTACGGCCGGTCGGGGCCGTTCTCCTTCGTCTCGATCACCAGCGTGCGACCGCCACCGACCTTCACCTCGGCACGATCGAGCAGCGGGCTGCCGAACACGTAGTTGGTGCTGACCGGGTCCACGGCATACAGGCCCATCGCGCTCATGATGTACCACGCGCTCATCTGGCCGCAGTCCTCGTTCCCGGGCAGGCCGTCGGGCTCGGGCAGGAACATCGTGTCGAGCAGCATCCGCACGCGGGCCTGCGTCTTGTGATGCGCACCGGTGTACGCGTAGAGGTAGGGCATGTGGTGCGCCGGCTCGTTGCCGAACGCGTACTGGCCCACCATGCCGGCGATGTCCGGCGGCGCGTTGTCCGGCAGCACCGGGTCGGCGTTGAACAGTCCGTCGAGCTTCTTCTCGAAGCCCTCGGCGCCACCGAACAGGTCCATGTAGTTGTAGACGTCGTGCTGGTTGAGGAACGTCGCCTGCCACGCGTTGGATTCGGTGAAGTCGCGCCAGCGCTTCGAGTGGCCGATCGCGATCGGATCGAACGGCTGGATCCAGCTGCCGTCCTCCGCGCGCGGCCGGACGAACTGCATGTCCTTGTCGAACACGTTGCGATAGTTCTGCGAACGCTTGCGCAGCAGCGCCGCGTCGTCGGCATGACCGAGCGCCTCGGCCATGTGCGCCACCGCCCAGTCGTCATAGGCGTACTCGAGCGTCTTGCTGACCGCCTCGCCTTCCTTGTCGCTGGGGATGAAGCCCATCTTCCGGTAGTACGGCAGGCCGAAATAGTCGTCCTGCATGGCCCGGCGACGGAACACCGGCCAGCCCTTCGCGTAATCGATGCCGGTGAAGCCCTTCGCCTGCGCCTCGGCCACCACCACCGCGGAGTGGTAGCCGATCATGCAGACCGTCTCGATGCCCTGCAGCGGCCACACGGGCGCGCCGCTCGGGCTCTCCACGGCGAGACGGACGAGGCCGTCGACGAGGTCGGGCACGCGTTCGGACTGGTACAGCGTGAACAGCGGGTGCTCGGCGCGATAGGTGTCCCACAGCGAGTAGGTGCTGTAGTTGTGGCGGCCTTCCGGCAGCGTGTGGATCGCCTTGTCCATGCCGCGGTAACGGCCGTCGATGTCGCTGAAGACGGTCGGCGCGAGCATCGTGTGGTACATCGAGCTGTAGAACGTGCGCATGACCTTGTCCGACGAGGACTGGATGCGGATCTTCGACAGCTCCTGCTCCCACTCGGCTTCGGCGGATGCGCGGATGCCGTCGAAATCCCAGCCCGGCATTTCGCCGTCGACGTTGCGCATGGCGCCGTCGATGTCCACGCCGGAGATGCCGACCTTCACCAGCAGCGGCTCCTTCGACGCGTCGTCGAAGTGCAGCGCGGCCTTGAGGTGGTCGCCCTTCGCGGTGGACGTGCCCTTCGGCAGCGCCTTGTCCTCGGAGTACAGCGTGACGCTGCTCACCGGGCGAGAGAGCTTCATCGCGAAATAGATCACGCGGCCGGCGGCCCACTGCCATACGCGACGACCGCCCACCAGCGTGTCGCCGTTGACCAGCGTGAGCTCGGCGTCCGTGACGTTGGCCGGCTTGTCCATCGCGTCGGCGAAGCCGTGCGTGAGGTCGACGAGGAGGTGCGCCTCGCCGCTCTTGCCGAACGTGTAGCGGTGCATGCCCGCGCGCAGGGTCGCGGTCATCTCCGCGAGGATGTCGAAGCGCGTCAGCTTCGCGCGGTAGTAACCGGGATGCGCCTGCTCGCCGGTGTAGTGCGAGCGGTAACCCTTGATGCCCGTCTTGTAGCCCTTCTCGGCCTTCTCGCCGCTCTGCTTCCTCGCATCGAAGCGCGACACGTAGTTCACGCCGTCGAAGTCGCGATCGCCCGGCTGCAGCAGCACGGGACCCATCGACGGCATCACGAGGAAGTCGAGCATGTCGCTCGCGCCGGTGCCGGAAAGATGGGTGTGCGAGAAGCCCATGATCGACCCGTCGCCCTGGTGGTAACCGGACGAGCCGTCCCACTGCGCGTTATAGGTATCGGGGCTCAGCTGCACCATGCCGAACGGCCGCGTCGCACCCGGGAAGGTGTGACCGTGGCCGCCCGTGCCGACGAAGACGTCGACGTGACGCAGCACGCCATCGCCGGCGGTGCCGCCGCCGGTCGATGGCGCGTTCAGGCCATCCTGCACACCATGGGCCAGCGCGGTGAGGGAGCCGAGCTGACCGACGGCCGTGACGGCGGCCATTCCCTGCAGAAAACGTCGACGGGTAACCATGAAACCTCCAGCGTGGGCGACGCGTCAGACGCGCCGCAGGGTATCGGGATGCTTGTCGGCGAGGTGAACGATCAGCTCGCCGAAGAGGGTGTTCGCCCAGGCGAACCACGAGCGCGTGAACTGCTTCGGGTCGTCCTGGTCGAAGGCTTCGTGCATGAAGCCCGTGCCGGCATGGGTCGTCTTCAGCCAGTGCAGGCACTGGCGGATCTCGGCCGTATCGTCGGTCGTGAAGGCCTTCATCATGATCGACATCGGCCAGATCATGCGCAGGCCTTCGTGCGGGCCACCGATGCCCTCGCCCGCGCTGCCCTTGAAGAAGTACGGATTCTCCGCGCTCCACACAGCGGCACGGGTGCGCGCGTAGCGCGCGTCGCGCGGCGTGCACTCGAGGTACGGCAACGCCAGCAGGCTCGGCACGTTGGCGTCGTCCATGAACAGCGTATTGCCGAAGCCGTCCACTTCGTAGGCCCAGTAGTCGCCCTGCGCACCCTTGATCGTGCCGTACTGCTCGAGCGCGGCGGAAATCTCGTCGGCCATCGCGTTGCATTCGTTCGCGAAGACCTGGTCGCCGAAGAGCGTGCCGTGCATCTGCGCCAGGCGGCGCAACGTGACGACGGCGAACAGGTTGCCCGGAATGTTGAACGGATAGACGGTCGCGTCGTCCGACGGACGGAACATCGCGTGGATCAGACCCACCGGGCGCGTCGGCTGGCCGTAGCCGTCGAGGAACTGGCTCTCGGTCGGCTTGGGCGACGTCCGCTGGAAGTGATACGGGCCGCGGTCGTCCTTGCGCTGCTGCTCGCGGAAGGTCTTGACGATCAGCTTCGTCGCCGCGCGCCAGGATTCATCGAACGGCTCGCGGTCGCCGGTGGTCTGCCAGTAGCCGTGCGCGAGGCGGACGGGATAGCACAGCGAGTCGATCTCCCACTTGCGCTCGGCCACGCCGGGGCGCATGTCGGTGTGATCGGCCTGGGCCCAGTCGAGTTCGCTCTTGCCGCGCGGATCGGGCAGGAAGGCGTTGGCGTACGGATCCAGCATGATGCAGCGCGCCTGGCGACGGATCAGCCCGCGGAACAGCTTGCGCAGCTTTTCGTCCTTGGGCGTCAGCGGCAGGTACGGCCACACCTGTGCCGACGAATCGCGCAGCCACATCGCGTCGATGTCGCCGGTGACCACGAAGGTGTCTTCGAGACCGTCGAGGCGGCCCAGCTCGACCGTCGTGTCGAGCGTGTTCGGGAAGCAGTTCTCGAACAGCCACGCCAGTTCCGGATCGCCGATCTTCTTCTTCGTCGACGCGATCAGCGCTTCGACCGCCTCGCTGGTGAACTTGCGCTTGGCGAGCGGCGGGCGCTGCGTGGGAAAGCGCGAGGCGGCGGAGGCACCCATGCTCACGGTCGCGGTCATCGCGACACCGGGCACGAGCGAAAGCCATTTGACGAGATTGCGGCGGCTGGGATTCAAGGCGTGGCTTCCTTCAGGGCATCGACAAGGGAGCGTACAGACAATGTGCGGCGGAGCGTATCGATATCAACGTCGCCTTTCACGACGATGTCGACACTTTCGCCCGGCAAGAGGTCGAAAGCGTTCTCGTCGAGACGTACGTCGAGATCGCCGGTGTCGATCCATACCGCGCGCGCGAGCCGCTTCGCGGTCACCGTGAGCAGGGTGCGCCCACCCTCGCTGCGAAGTTTCGTAGACAGCTCCGGCGCAGGCAGCGCGAGCGTGCGCGCGGCACCGAAGTAAAGCAGGTGGTGGGCGGCCGGCTTGCCCGCTTCGAGCAGGTCGAACGACACGACCGTCCTGCGCGGGTCGGCACCCTTGAGCAACGTGGCGTCGTCGACGGTGACGGCCTTCGTGCTCGCCAGCGCCGCGGCGCGGACCGGCTGGCTCGTTTCGCGCAGCAGCTTGCCGCCCATGTCGTAGACGCGGGTGCGCAGCGTGGCGTCGAAGTCCGTCGTGCGATCCGAGACCGCGAAGACCTCGGTGCGTCCGTCCCGACGCATCGGGACGACGTCGACGGGCGCGTAGAAGCGCTTCGCGTGGAACTGCAGGGCCTTCCAGCGGTTGAAGTAATCGACGCTCGCCCAGGACGCGCCCGGCCAGACGTCGTTCAACTGCCAGTACAGCGAACCCATGTTGCGCGGACGCGCGCTGCGCAGGTGTTCCGCCGCCAGCTCGATGCCTTCGGCCTGCATCACCTGGCTCAGGTAGACGAACGACGCGAAGTCCTTCGGCTCGCCGTATTCCTGTCGGATGTAGAGCAGCAGGCGCTGGTTGCCGTCGCCGTTGGCGAACTTCTGGTGCGCGCGCATCACCTTCGATTCCGGCTCCATGTCCTCCGGCTTCGCGAAGGCCTTGATGGTGGCCATCACCGGGAACGACTGCAGGCCGTACTCGGACTGGAAACGCGGAGTGACATCGAGGTAGTGCGAGATGGGCTCGGAGCCCGACCACACCTTCCAGTAGTGGTAGTCGCCGTCGTCGAGCACGTTGGCCTCGCGCTCGAAATCCGTGCCCGGCGAGCTAGCCCAATACGGAACCTCCGGCGAGAGGCTCGTGACGACCTTGCGCAGCGTATCGCCGAAGAGCGCGCGCATGCCGTCCTCGATGCGACGCACTTCGTCGGCGTTGACGAACTTGCGGAAGTCCTCGCGGTCCGGCCACGACTCCCAGCCGGTCTGCACTTCGTTGTTGCCCGCCCAGATGACGATCGACGGATGGTCGCGCAGGCGGGTGACCTGCTCGGTCGCCTCGATACGCGTGGTCTCGCGGAACGCGTCGTCGTACGGCGTGATGGCGCCGCCGAACATGAAGTCCTGCCAGATCATCATGCCCATGCGGTCGGCCGCCGCGTAGAACGCGTCGTCCTGGTACGTACCGCCGCCCCACATGCGCAGCATGTTCATGTTCGCGTCCTTCGCCGAGCGAAGGATCGCCTCGAGGCGCTCCGTCGACACGCGCGAGGGGAAGGCGTCGTAGGGAATCAGGTTCGCGCCCTTGGCGAAGATCGGCACGCCGTTGACGACGAACGCGAAGCCCCTGCCCCACTGGTCCTTCTCGCGACGCAGCTCGACGCTGCGCAGGCCCGTCTCGCGATCCGCCTCCGCCAGCGACGTGCCGCCGGCGCTGACGCTGCCGTGGAAACGGTAGAGATCGGGCTTGCCGTAGCCGACCGGCCACCAGCGCTGCGGGTGGTCGATGGCGATGGGCACCTCGACGTGGTTCTCGCCGGCCTTCAGCGCGACGTCGCGCTTTTCGCTGCCGGTCTTGCCGTCCGGCGCTGTCCAGGCGACGTCGAGCGTCACCGTGCCGGCCTTGTCGGCGCGCACGTCGAACTGCGCGGCGAGCTTGGCCGTGTCCGCATCGACGTGCCGCTGCGCGATGTGCAGGTCGGCGAGGCGCAGGTCGTCCCAGCTTTCGAGGCGCACCGGGCGCCAGATGCCGAGCGTGACGTAGCGCGGACCCCAGTCCCAGCCGTACTGGTAGTTGGCCTTGCGGACGTAATTTGAGGTCTGCTTGCCCTTGGGCTCGTCGCCGAAGGCGGAATCGAATTCACCCGGCAGCGAATAGGGCTGCTTCATCAGCCACGGCTGAAGCCGTGCGATCGGGGATTGCAGGTGCACGGTGAGCGTGTTGCGGCCGGCACGCAGGGTGTTCTTCACCGGAAGGCGCCACTGGCGGAACATGTTGTCCGCCGACAGCAGCTTCTTCCCGTTGAGGCTGACCTCGGCATAGGTGTCGAGGCCGTCGAATACGAGATCGACGTGGCCACGCCGGAGCGTGTCCGCGTCGACGTCGAAGTCCAGCTGGTAGTCCCAGTCGGAGAGGCCGATCCATTGCAGGCCGGCCTCGTTGTCGCGCCAGAACGGATCGGCGATCCGTCCCAGCTCGAGCAGGTCCGTCTGGACGGCACCCGGCACGTGGGCCGGCTGCCAGTCCGTGAACGGCTTGCATCGCGCGTCGCATGCCACCGGCTTCGTCAGGCCTCCCGACGCGCCGCGGAACGAGTCCGCGGCGCCACCGGAAGCGAGCCGGAACCGCCAGCCGGCGGAGAGGTCTTTCTCCGCCGGCGTGGCCGCGCCGGCGACGCCGGCGAGAAGCCAGGCCACCAGCGCCAGCGACGCGCGGCGCATCACAGCTTGAAGCCCATCGTGACGGTGTAGGTGCGACCGTTCTTATAGGCGTTGAGCGGCTGCGCCGGGGTGTTGTTGTAGACGAAGTACGTCTCGTCGAGCAGGTTCGTCGCATCCAGCGACACACGGATGTGGTCGTTGATCTGGTAGCCGACCGATGCGTCGAGCTGGCGGAAGATGCCCGTGATCTGCTGCGACTGCAGCTGGGCGATCGACGTGAAGTACGAGGAGCGCCAGCTGTAGGTCAGGCGCGCGCTCCACGGACCCTGCTCGTAGAACGGCGACAGGTTGAACGAGTTCTTCGAGTTGTACGGCAGCGGGAAGTCGTTGCTGGTGTCCGCGTCGGAGTACGTGTAGTTCGCCAGCAGGCCGAAACCGTAGCGGAAGTTCTGCTGGTAGCTGATCGACGCGCCCTTGACCTTGGCCACGCCGGCGTTGATCGGCACCTGCATCTGGTACACGTCGTCGCGCAGGTTGGTCAGGTTGTAATGCGTCTCGGCGACGTTCGTGTTGAGGATGTAGCCGGAGATGCGACGGAAGAACACTTCCGCTGCCAGCACGCTGTTCTCCGAGAAGTACCACTCGGCGGACGCGTCGTAGTTGGTCGACTTGTACGGACCCAGGTCGGTGTTGCCACGCGAACCGGTCAGGGTGCGGTCGTCGAGCGCCACGTACGGGGTCATCTGCTGGTAGCGCGGGCGGGCCACGGCCTTCGCGGCGGCGAAGCGCAGCGTCAGGCTGTCGGTTGCGTCGTAGGCGATGTTGAACGACGGCAGCCAGTCATGGTACGAGCTGCGCTTGTTGACCGGGCCGTACGTGTCGCCGCCGAGCGCGTTGTAACCGTTCACCGTGTCGCGGGTGCGGAAGTAGCGCACGCCGAGGTTGCCGCGGTAATCGTCGCCAGCGAAGTCGCCCTGGATGTAGAACGCGCGGTTCTGCTCCGCGACGCTGTAGGTGGCCTTCGGATCGAGCGATACCGTGCCGTTCTTCAGCTGCTGGATGTACGCCTTCATCAGGCCCGGATCGATCGTCGTCCAGTCACCCATGTTGCCGGCCTTGCTGAGGCCGTCGAGGTAACCGCCGGGCGTGCCGCCGTGCGCGAAGTCCGCGAGCGAGAGGCCGTTGCCGTCCTGCGACGGCAGGCGCGCCGCGTAGGCATCCTGGCCGTCGAGGTGGTTCGTGGCCTTGATGCCGACCTCGATCTGGTTCAGCGGACCCCAGCTGACGTCATGCGCGAAGTCGGCCTGGAAGTAACGCTCGCGGTCGTAGCTCGGCGCGTAGCTGTAGCCGGCGCCGTGCAGCAGCATCGCCGTCGGGTTGTCGGCGTTGTTGTAGTTGATCTGCGGGTGCTGGCCCTTGAGGTTCCAGTCGAAGCCGCCGAAGCCCTGGAACTGCGTGTTCCAGATACCGTCCGAACCGCCGGTGGAGCCGGTGTAGCCGATCTGGCTCGACGCGGTCCAGCCGTCACCGAACCAGTCGGCGCGCAGGTTGGCAACGCCCGTGTTCACGGTGGAATCGCGCTCGTAGCCGTCGAGGTAGGTCGAGGTGTTGGCGTTGTAGCTGCCGCTGGTGGCGACGCCGTTGTTGAAGCCCAGCGCCGTGGCGTTGGCGGCCGAGCCGGACCACTCGCCGTAATGGCTCTGGTTGAAGTTGTTGAACTTCTCGGTGACGTACAGGCCGGTGAAGTTCAGCTCGAACGCGTCGTTCGGCTTCCACTGCAGGCCGGTCGACACGCCGTCGCGCGTGCGGCGCTGCTGGAACCACGCGGTGTTGATCGCGGTCGGGTACACGCCGTGCTGGTCGGGCGGAACGACGGCCGGATTGAACTGGTGGTCCGGGTTCGTGTCGGTGGGATCGTTCGCGCGCTGGTAGCCGAAGATTTCCGTGCCCTGGCGATCGATGATGCGATCGGAGTGCATCAGCGAACCGAGGACGCCGAAGGTGTTGTCCTTGTTCTTCCAGCTGTAGAGCACCGAAGCGTTCGGCTTGCCCTTGTCGGCGCGGTCGTTGTAACCGTAGCTGACACTGCCCGTCAGCGTGTTCGCCGGCAGGTCGAGCGGACGGCGCGTGTTGACGATGACGGTACCGCCGATGCTGCCTTCGTCGATGTTCGCCTGCGGGGTCTTGTAGACCTGGGCGTTACCGATGATTTCCGAGGCGAGCAGGCTGTAGTTGAACGAGCGGCTGTCCGGATTGTTCGGATCCGACGTCCAGTTGGTCGACGCGACGGTCTGGCCGTTGAGCAGCAGGCGGTTCAGCGCCGGATCGGTGCCCAGGATGCTGACCTTGTCGCCTTCGCCGAAGTTGCGGTCGACGCTGAGGCCCGGGAGGTGCGAGAGCGACTCGGCCACGTTCGTGTCCGGGAACTTGCCCACGTCCTCGGCCGAGATGGCGTCGACGATCGAGTCGGAGTTGCGCTTGAGGTCGAGCGACTTCTGCAGGCTCGCGCGGATGCCGGTGACGGTCACGCCTTCGAGATTGGCGGCGTCGGTCTGCGGGGCGGCGGCGGTCTTGTCGGTCTTGGCCGGCGGGGGCGTGGTGCCCGCGTCCTGCGCCATCGCGCTGCCCGTGGCGAACAGGCCGGCCATGATGGCCATCGAAAGCGCGCTGATACGGTGATTCACGTGAAGCTCCTGGGGAGGGAGGGATGCGACGAAGGAGACGACCGCTCACGCGCTCGCCCCCTTCCGTGTGGGGACAATCCGGAAGCGAACGCCGACGCGCGGATCGGAATCCGCGTTGGCCGTCGTTCGTTTCGTTGATTCGTTTCCCGCTGCCGCGACGCCGTGCCCCCTCGGGCGGATCGATCGCGTCGGCAACTGCCTTTGCAGCGGTATGACAGCGTCGATTCTCAGAGGCCGCTGACAACGTTGTCAACGACTTTTTTAACTCGATCTAAAAATGCGAGTTTCGACGCAAGTGTATGTAAAGAATCGTCTTTTCTATTTCCAGAAAATACTGCGGTGCGCCATAGCGTCGCCGTACTTTGGATCGATCCATGCCCGCGGACGGATCGCTTCGCTTTCCCCTAACCCATTCAGTGGAAAGCGTTATTTCCGGGACCGTCGGAAGTGGCTCCACGCGGCAGGCTCGCCGCGGCCACTTTGCTGCACCGCAACGAAAAATAAGACCTTTCGCGCGATGACTTTTTTGTATCGCGCACGGCCAGCTGTCGCGTGTTCGCGCGCGAGCGCGCTTCCCACAGGGGCATCCGGCCGGAGGGACGGATGCTCCCGCCTTGCTGGCGGGAGCATCCTGAGGCCTTACTTCGCGCGCCTGGGGGCCGTCTTGCGGGCGGTGGCGGTCTTACTGGCGACCATCTTCTTCGCTGGCGCCTTCTTCGCGGCCGTCTTCTTCGCGGAGACCTTCCTGGTCGCCGGCTTCCGAGCGGCGGCCTTCTTCGGCGCCGCCGCCTTCTTCGCCGTCGCACGACCACCGCTCTTCTTCGCCGCGGCGCGCCTGGACGGGGCGCCCTCGGACGTCTTCTCGGCCGACGACGCTTCCGCCTTCGGTTTGGCCGTCCGTCGCGTATTCAGTTCCGCGGCGGAGTTCAGCGGACGCCACGAACGTCCGCCCAGCGCCAGCAGCGTATCGGCGGACGCCGGACCGGCGCTGCCCGAGGCATAGTTCGGGAAGTCGGCCGGCGTACGCTGCGCCCAGTCGTCGAGGATCGGCTGCACGGCGCGCCAGCACGCCTCGACCATGTCGGCACGCTGGAACAGCGTGGCGTCGCCGGTCATGCAATCGTAGAGCAGCGTTTCATAGCCGACGTTCGGCTCGGCGCGGAACCAGTCGGCGTACTTGAAGTCCATGCGCACCGGCGCGAGCTCCACGCGCGGGCCGGGGCGCTTCACGTCGAACTGCAGCGAGATGCCTTCGTCCGGCTGGATCTGCAGCACCAGCCAGTCGGGACCGAACGCGTCCATGCCGGTGCCGCGGAACGGGGCGAACGGCGCGGACTTGAAGCGGATCGCGATCTCCGTCGTGCGGCGCCCCATGTGCTTGCCGGTGCGCAGGTAGAACGGCACGCCCGACCAGCGCCACGTATCGATCGAGAGCTTCATCGCCACGAAGGTCTCGGTGACCGAGTCCGCCGCCACGTTGGGCTCGTCGCGGTACGAGATGGCGAGCTCGCCGTTGACCGCGCCGGGACCGTACTGGCCGCGGACGGCATCCTCGGGCTGGATCGGCCGGATCGCCTCGATGGTCTCGGCCTTGCGCGTGCGGACGGCTTCGGCGTCGAACGAGGTCGGCGGCTCCATGGCGACCATCGCCAGCAGCTGGAACAGATGGTTGGGCACCATGTCGCGCAGCGCGCCGGTCTGCTCGTAGAACGAACCGCGGCGCTCGACGCCCACGGTTTCCGCCACGGTGATCTGCACGTGGTCGATGCGGTCGCGGTTCCAGATCGGCTCGAACAGGCCGTTGGCGAACCGGAACGCCATGATGTTCTGCACCGTTTCCTTGCCCAGGAAATGGTCGATGCGATAGATCTGGTCTTCGCGCAGGACCTTCAGGATGCGCTCGTTCAGCGCGTGGGCCGAGGCGAGGTCGTGGCCGAACGGCTTCTCGATGATCACGCGGCGCCAGAAGTCGCCATCGTGACCGCCGTCGTCGACGAGGCCGGCATCGCGCAGCTTCTCGATGACGTCGCCGAAGAAGCGCTCCGGCGTGGCGAGGTAGAACAGGACGTTGCCCTTCGTGCCGCGCTTGCGTTCGGCCTCGCGCAGTTTGACGCCGAGGCTCTGGAACGCGGACAGGTCGTCGAAGTCGCCGGCGTGATACGTCATCTGGCCGCTCAGCCAGCCCCAGGCCTCCTCGTCGAGCTTGCCGCCGGAATTGCCGACGAAGCGCTCGAGCGACGTGCGCAGGCTGCTGCGCCAGGCGTTGTCGGTCATCTTGCCGTGGTTGAAGCCGATGACGTTGAAGTTGTCGGACAGCAGTCCGGTGCGGCGCATGTTGTAGAGCGCGGGAACGACGAGGCGACTGGTCAGGTCGCCGGCGGCGCCGAAAATCACGACGGTACACGGGTCGGCCGGATGAGCGCGGGACGTGGCGCGCTTCGGTTGGGCTTGGCTCATGCACGGACTCCTTGGGGATCGATGGCTTCGGGGGTGGCGTGGCTATCCGCCGTCGCGCTGTAACCGTGCGCGAGGGAGAAAGCGGCATTAACCAACGCCACATGCGAAAAGGCTTGGGGGAAATTGCCCAGCAGCCGCTTCGAACGGGGATCGTACTCCTCCGCGAGCAGTCCGAGGTCGTTCGACAAGCCGATCAGGCGGACGAACAGTTCGCGCGCTTCGTCGAGCCGGCCGAGCAGCACGTAATTTTCCACGAGCCAGAAACTGCACGGGAGGAATTCGCCCTCGCCCGGAGGCAGCCCGTCGACGCCGCTGCGGGTGTCGTAGCGACGCACGAAACCCTGCACGAGAAGGTCCTCCTCGATCGCGCGGACGGTGGCGGCGATGCGGGGATCGTCGGGGGGAAGGAAATCGGTGAGCGTGACCAGCAGGAGGCTCGCGTCCAGCTCCTTCGATCCGTACGACTGCGTGAAGCAGCCACGCTCGGGGTCGACGCCCCTGGCCAGGATGTCCGCGCGGATCTCGTCCGCGACGGCCCGCCACCGATAGGTGAACGCCGGATCGCGACCGTGCCTGTCCTGTTCGGCGGCACGCTGGAAGGCGAGCCAGGCCATGACCTTGGAATGGACGAAGTGACGCGGCTCGCCGCGAATCTCCCAGATGCCTTCATCCGGCTCGCGCCAGATCCGCTCCAGGTGTTCGAGGAACACGGCCTGTACCTCGTCGGCCTCGGGCTGCAGGGTGACGCCGTGGCGGATCGCGTGCGCGAAGGCGCCCACCAGTTCGCCATAGATGTCGAGCTGGAACTGCATGGACGCGGCGTTGCCGATGCGCACCGGCTTCGCGCCCTCGTAGCCCGCCAGCCAGGGCACCTCGAACTCCTCGAGGCGACGCTCGCCGGCCAGGCCGTAGAGCACCTGCAACTGGTCGGGCGAGCCGGCGACCGCGCGCCGGACCCAGTCGCGCCATGCGCTGGCCTCGTCGTGGTAACCGGCGTTCACCAGCGCGGACAGCACGAACGTGGCGTCGCGCGCCCAGCAATAGCGATAGTCCCAGTTGCGCTGTCCGCCCAGCTGCTCGGGCAGCGACGTGGTCGGTGCGGCGACGATGCCGCCCGTCGGGAGATAGCTCAGGCCCTTGAGCACCACCAGCGAGCGGCGCACGATGTCGCTCCACTCGCCCGAGTCGTTGCAGCGGCCGGACCAGCGCTCCCAGAACGCGAGCGAATCCCGTAGCGCGACATGCGCGTCGGTCGCGGGAGGCGGCGGCAGGTGCGACGGCCCCCAGGCGAGCGCGAACGGAACGGTCTCGCCTTCGCGGACGGCGAACCGCGCGACACTCTGCATGCCCTCCCCTTCCAGCGCGACCGGGCTGCGCACCACCAGCAGATCGGGGCCGGCGACCGCGGTCATCGTCTCCTCGTCGAGACGCTTCACCCAGGGCACCGCGTTGCCGTAGTCGAACCGGATGGTGAGGACGGCGTCGAAGTCCACGCATCCCTCGATACCCTCGACGATGCGGATGATGCCCACCTGCTCGCCCTCGAACGGCATGAAGTCGACGACGCGCGCACGGCCCGTCGTCGTGGTCCACACCGTCTCCAGGACGAGGCTGCCGTCGATGTATCGCCGCGTGTTCGTCGCCCCTGCGTCGGCCGGCGCGATGCGCCAGCGACCGTTCGCGTCCTCGCCGATCAGGGCGGAGAAGCAGGAGGCCGAATCGAAACGAGGCAGACACGCCCAGTCGATCGAACCGTTCCGCGCCACGAGTGCCGCGCTGCGGCAGTTACCAAGCATCGCGTAGTCTTCGATCCGGGATGCCATGCCGTCCTCACTGTGCCGATTGCCATCCTGCGAACGGTAGCCTCGGCCGTGTTACAGGGACGTATCGACGGATGGCGCTTCTTGCTCCCGCTTGGACGGGTCTGCGGCTCGTTCGAGGCACAGACCGGACGTCAGTGCGCGGACGCCTGCTCCCGCTTCGGCTGCACGGCTTCGAACATGCTGCGCGCCAGTTCCTGTTCGCCGTAGATCACCTCGCTGGCGCCAAGGCCGGAGAGGTGCCCGACGCAATCGGGCGAATGCGCGCGGGCGACGATGGGAAGGTCCGGACGCAACGCGCGCGCCGCGCGCACCACCTGCCCGCCCTCGAAGGGATCGGGCACGGCGACGATCAGGGCGCGGGCGCCGGCGATGTTCGCTTCCGCCAGCACGGGCGCGGACGCCGCGTTGCCGATGACGAGCTCGACGTCGCCGCGCTCGCGCAGATCGCGCACGGCGTCCTCGTCGGTCTCGATGACCAGCGTGCGCGCCCCCGTCGCCTGCAGCTCGGCGAGCACGCGACGGCCGACCCGGCCATGCCCGACCAGCACGGTATGACCCGCGATGGCATCGGGGTGATCGTCCGGCGCGTCGGCGTCGTGCTTCGCGATCCAGCGATCGAGCGCGGCGAACAGCAGCGGATTGATGAGGATCGACACGATGGCGGCGGCGAGCAGGATGTCGCGGCCCTGCTCGCTGAGCAGGCCGAGCGATACGCCGAGACCGG
Organism: Luteibacter sp. 329MFSha; assembly: GCF_900111665.1. Classification (NCBI taxonomy): domain Bacteria; kingdom Pseudomonadati; phylum Pseudomonadota; class Gammaproteobacteria; order Lysobacterales; family Rhodanobacteraceae; genus Luteibacter; species Luteibacter sp. 329MFSha. The sequence continues at coordinate 2,227,336 of NZ_FOJE01000001.1, forward strand.
CGAGGATGAACGAGAATTCGCCGATCTGCGCGAGACTCGTGGCGATGGTGAGGGCGGTCTTCGTCGGGCGGCCGAAGAGTCGCACGATGGCGAACGCGGCGACCGACTTGCCGACGACGATGATCAGGCACGCGGCGAGCACCACCCACGGACGATCGACCAGGATGTGCGGGTTGAACAGCATGCCGATGGAGACGAAGAACAGCACCGCGAACGCGTCGCGCAGGGGCAGCGTTTCCTCGGCCGCGCGCTGCGAGAGCTTCGATTCGCCCATCATCATGCCGGCGAAGAAGGCGCCCAGTTCGAACGAGACGTCGAACAGGTGCGCGGCACCGAAGGCGACACCGAGCGCGATGGCGAGCACGGCGAGCCGGAACAACTCGCGCGAGCCGCTGGCCGACACGGCCTGCAGCATCCACGGGATGAGCCGCTTGCCGACGATGAGCATCAGCGCGACGAAGCCGACGACCTTGCCGACCGTGAGCGCGACCGTGCGGAACAGCTCGCCCATGTCGGGGGCGGCGGCGCCGTCGCCCGCGCCGAGGAAGCCGCCGATCGCCGGCAGCAGGACGAGCGCGAGCACCATCGCGAGATCCTCGACGATGAGCCAGCCGACCGCGATGCGGCCCCGATCGCTGTCGAGCAGGCGGCGCTCTTCCATCGCGCGGAGCAGCACGACGGTGCTGGCCACCGACAGCGCGAGGCCGAACACGAAGCCCTCCGCCACCGGCCAGCCGAGGCCCCAGGCGAGCAGCATGCCGAGGCCCGTCGCGACGGCCATCTGCACGGCGGCGCCCGGGATGGAGATCGCCTTGACGGCGAGGAGGTCCTTAAGCGAGAAGTGCAGACCCACGCCGAACATCAGCAGGATCACGCCGAGGTCGGCGAGCTCCTGCGCGATGCCCGCGTCCGCCACGTAGCCGGGCGTGAACGGACCGGCGACCACGCCGGCGACGAGGTAGCCCGCCAGCACCGGAAGCCGCAGCCGGTGCGCGATGGCGCCGAAGAAGAAGGCGAGGACGAGACCACCGACGATGGTGGCGATGAGTGGCGTGGCGTCGTGCATGGGCGGCTCCCCGAGTCGTCGTTGGCCGCGGGAGGACCGCGGCATGCACCCTCGTCTCGTCACGTCGAAAGTGCGAACGTATCGAATGGGGTCGTCCATGAAGCATTGGGGACGACCCGGCCCGCATGCAACCTTCAGCGAGCTAAATTCTCAATGTTTTCCGGCATTTTCAGAATAGCCTCAAACCACAGGCACGTCAGCCCGCCGCCGTGAGCACCGCGAGGAAGTCCTTTCCGTAACGCTTGAGCTTGTTCTCGCCCACACCGCTGATCGATGCCAGTTCGTCTTCGTTGGCCGGCAGCGCGCGGAGCATCGCGAGCAGGGTCGCGTCGTGGAAGATCACGTACGCCGGCACGCCATGCTGCCGTGCGAGTTCGGCGCGGACGCGGCGCAGTTCGTTCCAGAGCGGCTGCTCGATTTCCTCGATGCCCAGCGACGCGCCGGCGGTGGCGGGGCCCGCGCGGCCCGGCGTGCGCCGACCCTTGGCCGGCCTCGCGTCCTCGCGCAGCGACACGCGGCGCTCGCCCTTGAGCACGGGTCCGCTCGCCGCGGACAGGCGCAGCGTGCCGTAGCCTTCGGGATCGGCCTCGATCAGCCCCGCCGCGAGCAGCTGGCGGAAAACGGAACGCCATTGCGTCGCGTCCGAGTCCGCGCCGATGCCGAACACGCTGAGCTTGTCGTGGCCCAGCTCACGGACGCGCTCGCTGGCGTCGCCGCGCAGGATGTCGATCAGGTGGCCCGCGCCGTAACGCTGCCCGCTGCGATAGATGCACGACATCGCCTTCTGCGCGGCGACGGTGGCATCCCACGTCTTCGGCGGCACCAGGCAGTTGTCGCAGTTGCCGCACGGCTCCGGATAGGTCTCGGCGAACGCTTCGAGCAGGAGCTGGCGCCGGCAACGCGTGGCTTCGGCGTAGCCGAGCAACGAATCGAGCTTCAGTCGCTCGATGCGCTTGCGGTCGTCGCCGGCCTCCGACTGCGCGATCATCTGGCTCATCGTGACCACGTCGCCGAGGCCGTAGATCATCCAGGCTTCGGCGGGCAGACCGTCGCGGCCCGCGCGACCGGTTTCCTGATAGTAGCCCTCCATGCTGCGCGGCAGATCGAGGTGCGCCACGAAGCGGACGTCGGGCTTGTCGATGCCCATGCCGAACGCGACCGTCGCGACCATCACGACGCCGTCCTCGCGCAGGAAACGCTGCTGGTGCCGCGTGCGCACCTCGGCGTCGAGCCCCGCGTGGTACGGCAGCGCCTCGACACCCGCTTCCGCGAGCCAGGCCGCGGTCTCGTCGACCTTCCGCCGGCTCAGGCAATAGACGATGCCGGCTTCGCCGCGGTGCGCGTCGAGGAAATCGACGAGCTGACGCCGCGCGTTCTGGCGCGGCGCCACGCGGTAGCGGATGTTGGGGCGATCGAAGCTGGAGACGAACCGGCGTGCGTCGTGCAGGCCGAGCCGCTCGACGATCTCCTCGCGCGTGCGGTCGTCGGCCGTCGCGGTGAGCGCGATGCGCGGGACCTCGGGAAACCTCTCGTGGAGCAAGGCGAGCCCACGGTACTCCGGACGGAAATCGTGGCCCCACTGCGACACGCAGTGCGCCTCGTCGATGGCGAACAGCGCGATGGGAATGCGGTCGAGCAGCGCGAGGAACCGGCCGGTGAGCAATCGCTCGGGCGCCACGTAGAGCAGGTCGAGGTCGCCGGCCAGCAGGAGGTCCTCGACCTCGCGCTGCGTGACCGCGTCGAGGCTGGAGTTGAGGTACCTCGCCCGCACGCCGGCCTCGGTGAGGGCGTCCACCTGATCCTGCATCAGCGCGATCAGCGGCGACACGACGATGCCGGTGCCATGACGCATCAGCGCGGGGATCTGGAAGCACAGCGACTTGCCGCCGCCGGTGGGCATCAGGACGAGGGCATCCTCGCCCGCGGCGACCGCCTCGACGATGGCCTGCTGCTGGCCGCGAAAACCGGGATAGCCGAAAACGGAGTGGAGGAGGTCGAGAGCCTGGGACTGCATCCACGCATGCTAACAAACCGACGCCCTGCCCCGGCAGCGAGACGACAGCTGAACGGGGTGTAGGCCTACACCGATTTGCGACGAAGGTTGTTTTCTTCTGGGCGCCATCGGCAGCTAATGGAGCCGGGCACGTCGCCCGCACACAACGCGTTTGACATCCTTCAAGAGGGGGGGATCTCATGAACAGAGCGCTTGCCATCGTCGCCCTGCTGGGCGGCATCGTCGCGATCGCGCCGGCCGCGGAGGCCGACAGCGGTCGCATCGCCTTCCATGGCGCGATCGTCGAGCCCGCCTGCGCCGTCCGCGACATGCGGCTGGACTGCCCACGGTCGCGCGAGGCCGCCGCGCAGGTCGTCGCCTTCGACGGCGACGCTGCAAACGGGCGACTTCAAGCGGAACTGTTCGACTACGCGCGGGCCCGCGATCCGGACCGCGCGTGGCGGCTACTCGAAGTCACCTGGCGCTGAACATCAGGTCGGGAAACCCCAGATCGCGCGGTCGAGGTCGTGGTCGAGGCCGAACGCGCTCATGGGCACCCGGCCGTCCTTCACCACGACGCCTTCGGCCTTGAGCCGGCGGCACTGCTCGCGGTATCCCGCCGTGCCGGGCGGGATGCCGATCTTCCCGTCGGCACGAAGCACCCGGTGCCACGGCAGGTCCAGCCGGTTCGGCGCGTCACCCAGCACCCGCCCGATCAGCCGTGCGCGTCCCGGATAGCCCGCGCGCGCCGCTATCGCACCGTAGCTCGCCACCCGACCGCGCGGGATCGCGGCGACCGCCTCGATGATCCGTTTCGCCCGGAGCGCGCGGGCCTCGTCGTCGTCGATGTCGTCAACCATGGCGGTTTCGTGCATGTCGGCTGGAAGCTGGGAGCGTACCATCGTGGTCCCGACGACGGACCCGTGGACGGTCATGCGACATTTCGAGGCGATTCGCTCCCACGTAGGCGCCATTCACCGGCTGCGCCAGAACGAGCCCTACCTCATCAGCTTCGACCTTGAACTGCCCGACGGGCGGCACCAGGGCATCTATCTGGCCGAACTCGAGGACGGCGACGGGCAGCGCTTCCTGCGGCTGTCGACGCCCATCGGCCCTCTCGCCGGCGTGGACGCGCGCCGCTGCCTGCGCTTCAACTGGGAACAGCGCACCGGCTATCTCGCGGAGGCCGATCTGGACGGATCGCCCTACCTGCACCTGTGCGAGAACCGCCCCTACGACTACCTCGACGAGAACGAGCTGGCCCGCCTCATCGAAGAACTGGGCGCCACGGGCGACCAACTCGAGCAAGTGGTCAACGGCGAAGCCGACGCGCTCTAGGCGCGTGAACGCCTGCCCCGTCAGAAGAGCAGGCGGCCCAGCTTGACCAGGCCGTAGCCGATGCCTGCGGTGATCGGCAGCGTCAGGATCCAGGCCCAGACCATGCGCTCCACCACCGACCAGCGGATGGCGTTGAAGCGCTTGGCCGCGCCGACACCCATGATCGAGGCCGAGACGTTGTGGGTCGTCGACACCGGCACGCCGAGCATCGAGGCGGTGAGGATCACGGCGGCCGAGCTGCCCTCCGCGGCGAAGCCGTTGATCGGATGCAGCTTGACCATCTTGTGGCCGAGCGTCTTGATGATGCGCCAGCCGCCGCCCGCCGTGCCGCCTGCCATGGTCAGCGCGCAGACGACCTTCACCCAGACCGGGATCGGGAAGCCGCCGGCCGCCGCCGGGTCGTGCGGGATGCGCAGGAAGTGCAGGAACGCGGGAAGGTGGTCGAACTGGCCTGCGGCGGTCGCGCCCGCCAGCGCCAGGGCGATGATGCCCATGCTCTTCTGCGCATCGTTCATGCCGTGGGACAGGCCCATCGCGCTGGCCGACAGGATCTGCGCCTTGCCGAAGAAGCTGTTGACGAACGGCGTGCGCCCGAAGCGGCGCAGCGGCCCCTTCTGGCTGGAGAAGAAGCCCAGCAACGCGTAGAGCCCGCCCATGATGACGAAGCCGATGACGAAGCCGAGGAAGGGCGAGACGATCATCGGCACGATGACCTTGGGCACGACGCCCTTGCCAAGCCACCAGTGCTCGCCGCCCTGCCACCAGATGATGGAGTGGAAATTGCCGTCGGCGGCCGCCAGCGCGGCGCCGCAAAGGCCACCGACCAGCGCGTGGCTGGAGCTGGACGGCAGGCCCATCCACCACGTGATGAGGTTCCAGATGGTTGCGCCGAGCAACGCGCTGATCAGCAGGTGCGAACCGACCTCCACGACGCCGGTGTCGATCAGGCCCGAGGCGATGGTGGCCGCGACCGCCGTGCCCCAGAGGGCGCCGGCGAGGTTGGTGACGGCCGCCAGGAGGACCGCCTGGCCGGGCGTGAGTACCTTGGTGGCGACCACGGTGGCGATCGAGTTCGCCGTGTCGTGGAAACCATTGATGTACGTGAACGCGAGTGCGATCAGGACGACCGCGAGGACCATGCTCATGGGACGCCCGCCGTCAGGAGTTCTTGAGCACGATGGAATAGACGACGTTGCCCACGTCGCGGCACTTGTCGACGGCCTTCTCGACCAGCTCGAAGAGATCCTTCGCGAGGATCGCCTTCAGCGGATCGGAGTTCTCGGCGTAGAGCGTGCGGTACGGATCGAGCAGGAGGCGATCGGCCTCCGATTCCAGGGCCTGCAGCTGGTCGCGGAGCTTCTTGACCGGGTCGATCTTCAGGCCGTGGCGGAGCTGCCCGATCATGTCGACGACGACGTCGGCCGAGCGCTCCAGCAGCGCGGCGCGCTGGCTGAAGTCGATGCCCTGCAGGCGCTCGGCGACGATCACGTAGCGCTCGGCGAACTTCTCGATGGTCTTCGGGATCTTGTACAGCGCGGAGTTCAGCGCCTCGATGTCCTCGCGGTCCAGCGCGGTCACGAACGTGTTCACCAGTTCCTCGCCGATCTGCCCGTGCAGGGCCTTCTCGCGGGCGCGGGCCGTGCTGAAGGCCGCCATCACCGGCGTGCGGTCGGTCTTGGTCACCAGTTCGTGCATGGCCCGGGCGCTTTCGCGGGCGGCCTCGGCGCTCGCCTCGAGCAGGCCATAGAACTTGTCGCCCTTACCGAAGATCGTCTGGAGTGAAAACATGGGGTCGCCTGGGGGAACTTGGGGGATTTGTGACGCCAATGTTACCGGACTGGCCGGGCGCATGGGTTTCGGCCCACGCGTTCCGGCCGAATCCGCCTGCCGACGGGGAACGTCCACGACCGCGCGAGGCCATCTGCTATATAAGCGCCCGATGCTCAGCGAACTCCTCCTTCTTTTCGTCCTGTCCCTCGGCAACGCGTTCTTCGCCCTGTCCGAGATGTCCGTGGTCGCCTCGCGCAAGAGCCGCCTGAAGCAGCTGGCCCGCGACAGCCGCCGCGCGCGCGTCGCCCTGCAGCTGGCCGAAGCCCCCGAGCACTTCCTGTCCACGGTGCAGGTAGGCATGACCCTGATCATCCTCGTCACGGGCGCCGTGGCGGGCGACCGGCTGGGCGAGCATTTCGCGGAGATCGTGCACGGCGACGCCCCCGCCTGGTTCGAACCCTGGTCGCGCGCGCTCGGCTGGCTGGTGGGCTTCCTGCTCATGTCGCTGGTGCAGATCGTGATCGGCGAGCTCGTGCCCAAGCGCGCGGCCCTGTCCGCCCCCGAGAAGATCGCCTGCCAGATCGCGATGCCGATGCTGGTCGTGTCGCGGATCACGCTGCCGATGGTATGGCTGCTCAACCACCTGTCGACCGGCATCCTGCGCGTGTTTCGCCTGAACCGCGCGGCCGCGGCCGCCGCCACGGAAGAGGAGATCCGCCTCCTCGTGGCCGAGAGCGCCGAGCAGGGGATCCTCGACAGCGACGAGCGCAACATGGTCAACCGCGTGCTGCGCCTCGGCGACCGGACCGTCGGCTCCGTGATGACCCCGCGCATGAAGATCGCCTGGCTCGACCAGGCCGCGACGCGCGAGGACAACCTCGAGGTGCTCCGGCAGACGCAGTTCTCGCGCTACCCCGTGTATCGCCGCGACGAGAGCGAGGTGATCGGCACGGTGGAGGTCAAGTCGCTGATCGGCTCGCTCGAACGCGGACCGGTGGACCTCTTCGCCCACGTCGCCCGCCCCCTGTTCGTGCCGGCGACGGCGCGCGCCCTCGACCTGCTCGAGGCGTTCCGGGACGCGGACACGCAGTTGGCGCTCGCCGTCGACGAGTACGGCGACATCGAGGGACTGGTCACGCTGAACGACCTGCTGACGGCCGTCGTCGGCGCCACCGCGCCCGCGGCCGACGATGTCGCCCACGAAGGCCCCATCGTCCGCCGCGACGACGGCAGCTGGCTGATCGACGGCGGCCTGCCCGCCGACGACCTGCGCGAACTCCTCCAGCTCGACCGGCTGCCGAACGAGGAGGAGCACGATTTCCGCACGGTGGCCGGCATGATCACCACGCACTTCGGGCATATCCCGCGCGCCGGGGAGTCGTTCGTCTGGCAGGGCAACCGCTTCGAAGTGGTCGACATGGACGGGGCGCGCATCGACAAGGTGCTGGTGAGCAGCGTCGGCACCGACGAGGTCGCCGCCGCCACGGAATGAACCGGATCGATTCAATGCCGGTTCAAGCCCGTGCGGCGACAGTCGGACCATGACGCCCAAGGAACCCCGGGAAGACAAGACCGCCGCCCTGCTCAGGGCGGCACTGCTGTCCACGCCGGGCGAGCGCATCACCGTCGAACAGCTGCTGGAGCCGTTGCGCCGCCGCGCGTTCGGATTCCTCCTCCTGCTGCTGGCCATCCCCAACTTCATCCCCGTGCCGCTGGGCATCGGCGGCGTCATGGGCGTGCTGGTGATCGCCCTCGGCGTCGAGATGCTGATCGGCCTCGAACATCCCTGGATCCCGGGCTTCCTGCGCCGGCGGACGATGTCGCGCGAGGGGCTGCTGCGCTTCCTCGACCGCATCGCGCCCGTCACGCGCCGGCTCGAGCGCATCTGCAAGCCGCGCGTGCAGCGGCTCACGCGGCGCCCGTTCACCTTCGTGTCGGGCGCGATCATGATCCTCGTCGGCATCCTGCTGGCGCTGCCGATTCCCTTCACGAACTACGTCTTCGGCGCCATGCTCATCGCGTTCGCCTTCGCGCTGGTCGAGCGCGACGGTGTGCTGCTGCTCGCGGTGTGGATCACGACCGTCGCGATGGTCGTCGCCTCGGCCACCTTCAGCCGCGCGCTGGTGCAGCTCTTCCGCGACATGTTCTGAGCAGGGGGCCGTTGGAGCGGACCTGGCCGCGATGCCTTCGAAGCGGTGAGCCACAGGACCTGCCGCTCCTCGCGAAAAGCTGTCGCGGCCAGGTCCGCTCCCACGAATGTTCTGTTCTAGTCGCGCTTGTGCGCGACGTCCGCCATGCGCTGGGCGTCGGCGAGGATGCCGTGGAGGATGCGCAGCTCACGCAGTTCCGGCCGCGCGCGAAGGAAGAGCTTGCGCAGCTTGAGCATGATCGTGGTCGGCGAGCGGCCCTTGTGGAACTCGATGTCGTCGAGCGTCCTGCCGAGGTGTTCGAAGAAACGTTCGAGTTGCTCGGCGTCCGCCGGGACCTCGTCCGGGTCCGCCTCGGCGACGACGGGCACCTGTTCCTCCGCCAGCAGCGCGGTGCGCAGCTCGTACGCCACCACCTGCACGGCCTGCGAAAGGTTCAGCGAGCTGAAGTCGTCGACGCTCGGGATCCGGACCATGGCATGGCAGCGCGACAGCTCGTCGTTCTCCAGTCCGGTCCGCTCGTTGCCGAAGACCAGAGCCACCTGCTCACCGCGGCGCGCGGCGGCGATGGCCTGCGCCGCGCCCTCGCGCGGGTCGAGCTCCGGCAGGTTCACCCCGCGGCGGCGGGCGGAGAGGCCGAGCGCGAACGTGGTCCCGGCGAGGCCGGCCACGAGGTCGTCGTGGATCGCCGCGCCGGCCAGCACGTCGTCCGCGCCCGCCGCGAGTGCCGTCGCCTCGGGATCGGGGAAGCGATGCGGGGCGACCAGGGTCATCCGGTCGAAGCCCATCGTGCGGATGGCGCGCGCCGCCGAACCGATGTTCCCCGAGTGCGAGGTGCGGACGAGGACGAAGCGGAGGCGGTCGTGGAGCTCGGAAAGGGCCATGGGCGGACGGGACTGGCGACGGGACCGGAAAGTCTACAACGGCAATGACTTGGGCGAGAGGCGGCGCGGTGTTAAACTTCCCGGCCGATGCGGCACGACCGCCTCCCCCGTTCTTTTGCCAAGCCGATCCCCATGCCAAGACCCGCCGTCAACGTCGCGGCGCGCGCCGCGCGCTCCGCAGGAAACATCATCCTGCGTTACATGAATCGCATCGAAGGCCTCACGGTCGTCGAGAAGCAGCGGATGGACTTCGCCTCCGAGGTCGATCGCCTCGCCGAAGCCGAGATCGTCAAGGAACTCCGCCGCGCCTATCCCACCCATGCCATCGTCGGTGAGGAATCCGGCCAGATCGGCAAGGGTCCGCTCACCTGGGTGATCGATCCGCTCGACGGAACCCACAACTACCTGCGCGGCATTCCGCACTTCTGCGTGTCCATCGCGCTGGTCGAGAAGGGCGAGCCGGTCTATGGCGTGGTGTTCGATCCCCTGCGCGACGAACTCTTCACCGCCAGCAAGGGCGACGGCGCGTACCTCAACGATCGCCGCATCCGCGTGAGCAAGCGCGAGGGCCTTTCCGGCGCGCTGATCGCCACCGGTTATCCGTACCGCGCGCGCAACCACCTCGAGGCCCAGCTGGCCATGACGGCCGAGCTGCTGAAGGAAGCCGAGGACATCCGTCGCATGGGTTCGGCCGCGCTCGACCTCGCCTATGTCGCCGCGGGCCGCGTCGACGGGTTCTTCGAGCCGGGCCTCAACGTGTGGGACATCGCCGCGGGCGCCCTCCTCGTCCGCGAGGCCGGTGGCGTCTACGGCGATTTCGCCGGCCGCGAAGGCCTGCCCGAGAACGGCAACATCATCGCCGCGAACCACAAGGTCGCGGCCGCCATGACGCAGGTCATCGGCGCGAACGCGACCGCACGCCTGCTGCAGGCGTAAGCGTCAGGTCACGACACCACGGCTGATGCGAGTCAGCCGTGGCCATCGCGAAGCAGGTTGCGCAGGAACGGCACGGTGACGCGCCGCTGCGCGGCGAGCGAGGCGCGGTCCAGCGTGTCGAGCAGATCGAGCAGCGTGCCGAGGTCGCGCGCGTGGTGGGCGAAGAGCCAGTCGAGCACGACGTCGTCGAGTTCGATGCCACGCGCGCCGGCCTGTTCGCGCAGCACGTCACGCCGCTCGGCATCGCCCAGCGGCTTGAGCACCGCCTGCGTCAGCGAACCGAGCCGCGAGCGGAGATCGGGCAACGCGATGTCCAGCGACACGGGTGCACCGGAAGCCGAGAACAGCAGCGTGCAGCCTTCAGCGCGGTAGCGATTGAAGGTGTCGAACAGCGCGTGCTCGGCGTCGGCTTCGCCGGCGATCGAGTCGATGTCGTCGATCGCCAGCACGTCGCTTCCGGCCATGCCGCGGACCGCCGCCGCGCGCGAGCCGCGCAATCCCGCCAGCGGCAGGTACTGGGCCGTCCGGCCGGCGTCGATCGCCGCCTGGCATGCGGCGATGAGAAGATGCGTGCGTCCACTGCCGACCGGGCCGGCCACGAACACCCATGGCGCCGCGGCATCCTCGGCGGCCGCGCGCAGCGCGTCGACGGCCGCGGCGTTCTCGCCCGGATGGAAATGCTCGAACCGCTGGCGGCGGGGCCAGCGCAGCGCGAGGGGAAGCTGTGTCGTCATGGGACGCGGTCGTCGGGCAGCACCGGACGCGTACCGCCCGTGCCGACGTGCACCTCGATGTCGACCTCCACGGGTATCGCATCGTCGTCGACGACGCCCGTCGGCGTGCCGGTGTAGAGGTCGCTCTCGCGATACCGGGTGAAGACGTAGCGCAGCAGCACGACCACGACCGAGGCGGCCGGCAGCGCCAGCAGCACGCCGAGGAAACCGAACAGGTGACCGCCCGCCAGGACGGCGAAGATCACGGCCACCGGATGCAGGCCGATCTTGCCGCCGACGAGGCGCGGCACCAGCACGTAGCCTTCCAGCAGCTGCCCGACGGTGAAGACGACCGCGACGAGGATCACGTGCATCCAGTCGCCGTACTGCACGAGCGCGGCGATCAGCGCGGCGACGAAGCCGATCATGAAGCCGAGGTACGGGACGAAGCTGAGCAGGCCGGCCACCATGCCGATCAGCGGACCGATCGAGATGCCGACCAGCGTGAGGCCGAGGCCGTAGAAGACGCCCAGCGCCAGCATGACCAGCAGCTGGCCGCGGACGAAGGCGCCGAGCACCTGGTCCGACTCGCGCGACAGGCGCACCACCGTCGGTTCGATGGAACGCGGCAGCAGGCGCTGGATGTGCGCGATCATCGTGTCCCAGTCGCGCAGAAGGTAGAACGCGACCACGGGGATCAGGACGGCGTTCGTCAGCCAGGTGACGATGCCCATGCCCGACTGCGTGACCTTGGCGACCGTCTTCGCGGCGATGCTGCCGACCGAGCCGATGTGTTCCTTGACGGTGGCGAGCAGGCGGTCCGTGTCGAACACGTTCGGATCGAGGCGCAGGCGCGTCTGGATCCAGGGCAGCGCGGTGTTGCGCACCCAGTCGACGTAGCGCGGCAGGTTTTCCGAAAGGCTTTCGAACTGGTGCTGGATCAGCGGGATAAGCAGCAGGACCACGCCGATGAAGACCAGCGTGATCACGGTGAACACGATGCTCACCGCCCAGGTCCGGCCCATGCCCAGGCGCTGCAGGCGGTCGGCCAGCGGATCGCCCAGGTAGGCCAGCATCGCGGCGAGCGCGAACGGCATCAGGACCGGCGCAAGCAGCCAGATCACGAAGATGATGACGGCGGCGATCGCGAGCATCTGCCAGCGGCGCGAGGTGTCGTGAGTCATGCGAGTCCAGTTTCGGCGTGAAGGCCCGCGCCCATGGTCCCTGTGCGCGGGTGATGCGATTGTCGCGGATCGCCCCCCGTTTGGGCGAATCGAGCGGGATCAGGGCACCCAGCGGACCGCCAGGTCGGCGCCGTCGTGGCCGTCGGCGGCAAGGATATGGCCGCCGGACGCATAGCCTGCGACCAGTCGCGCCAGCGGCGCGTTGGCGCTGACCGCGAGCAGGACGCCGTCGGCCGTGGCGCCGACCGGAGCCACGGTCTTCACGGCCGGGTCGTTGCCGAAGGTCGAGAGGAGACCCGCGTAGTCGGCCGCCGAGCGCAGGCCGGACACCCAGACCTTGCCACTGGAACTGCCGCCCTGGGTCGCCGCGAACTGGCGGTCGAGCTTGTCGGCCATGGCGTTGGCGCCATTGGTCAGCAGGGCCGCGCGGGCCTCGCCGCTGTCCTTCCAGCTGGTGGTCTTGCCGGCCGAGACGAGCGTCCAGTCGGTCTGGTCGTCGCCGATGCGGCCGACGAGGATGACACCGGTGTTGTACTGACGGGCGACGGTGGCCACCGCGCCGGGGTCGCCGCTGGCGAGCGCGTTCGCGTCCGGCGCATGGCCGTCCTTCGGCACGACGATCGTGTAACCGCGCGAATCGGCCATCTGGGCGAGCGGCGAGAGATCCTGCTGCCCGAGCAGCTTGCCCGCCGCGTCGCGGGCGACGACCAGCACCGGCGCCTTGGGCGCGGCGGCCGCGGCGTCGCCGACGGCCAGCACCCGGCGGATGGCACCCGGGTCGAACACGATGTCGAGGCTGAGCGGCGCGCCGTTGGCACCGTTGGTGCGCGCGTACTGGTATTGCTGGACGAGGCCGCCGGGCTGCTTCATCGCATCCGCGTAACCGGGCTTGCCGCGCGGGTCCGCGCCGTTCGAGGCCCGGGCCAGCACCTGGGTCAGGCCCGTGGCGAACGCCTGATCGCGCACGGCGGCGCTGGTGTCCGCGACCGGTACCGTCACCGTATAGATGGATGTCTGCGCGATGGCGGTGCCGAGGCTGGCCATCACGAGGAGCATCAGGGAGGCGATGAGGCGGAATGGGCGCATGGGTTCGGCGTCGCTTTCGTCAAGAGGGGCAGTCTGCCCAAACCTTGCCATGGCGTCCATCCAGACCGCGTGCAGGACGGGCCCGCGGGCCGCTTGCTGCTATCATGCGCGGTTTCCAATACGCGCCGGTACCGCTTATGTCCTCCGACCAGGGCTCCCTCACCTACCGCGACGCTGGCGTCGACATCGATGCCGGCAATGCCCTCGTCGAGCGCATCAAGCCGCTGGTCAAGCGGACGTTCCGGCCCGAGGTGATGGGTGGACTGGGCGGCTTCGGCGGCCTGTTCGACCTTTCCGGCCGTTACAGGGAGCCGGTGCTGGTCTCCGGCACGGACGGCGTGGGCACCAAGCTCAAGCTCGCCCAGCAGCTGGGCCGGCACGACACGATCGGCATCGACCTGGTCGGCATGTGCGTCAACGACGTGCTCGTGCAGGGCGCCGAACCGCTCTTCTTCCTCGATTACTTCGCGACCGGCAAGCTCGACGTCGACACCGCCGCGGCGGTCGTCGGCGGCATCGCGCGCGGCTGCGAGCTGGCGGGCTGCGCCCTGATCGGCGGCGAGACCGCCGAGATGCCGGACATGTATCCGCCGGGCGAGTACGACCTGGCCGGCTTCACCGTCGGCGCGGTCGAGAAGTCCGCGATGAACGACGGCTCGTCGATCGTCGCCGGCGACGTCATCCTCGGCGTCGCGTCCTCGGGTCCGCATTCGAACGGCTACTCGCTGATCCGTCGCATCCTCGAGCGCGCCGGTTCGCCGCTGGAGACCGAGGTCGGTGGCGTGAAGCTGGTCGACGCGCTGATGGCTCCGACGACGATCTACGTGCAGCCGATGCTCGAACTGATCGGCAAGGTCGACGTCCACGGCATGGCCCACATCACCGGTGGTGGCCTCACCGAGAACATCATCCGCGTCGTGCCCGAGGGCCTCGGCCTGGCGATCGACGCGTCGAGCTGGGAACTGCCGCCCGTGTTCCAGTGGCTGCAGCGCGAAGGCAACGTCGCCCGCGAGGAGATGTGGCGTACGTTCAACTGCGGCATCGGCTTCACGGTGCTGCTGGCGCAGGACCAGGTCGAGGCCGCGAAGGCCGCGCTCGCCGCGCACGGCCTCGCCAGCTGGACGATCGGTTCCGTCGTCGCCGCCACGGGCGGCGAGCGCGTGCACATCGCCTGATCGCGGCCATGGATCGTCCGTTGCGCGTCGCCGCGCTCGCCTCCGGGCGAGGCAGCAACCTCGCCGCGCTCATCGCCGCGCGCGACGCCGGCCGGCTGCCGGTGGAATTCACCCTGGTCGGCGGCGACAAGGCGCAGGCCGGCGCGCTCGCGGTCGCCCGTGACGCGGGCATCCCCACCGTCGCGCTCTCGCCAAAGGATTACGCCACCCGCGCCGACTTCGACGCGGCGCTGTTCGGCCGGGTCGCCGACAGCGGCGCCGATCTCCTCGTGCTGGCCGGCTACATGCGCATCGTCGACGCGGCCGTCGTCGCCGCGTGGGAAGGCCGTGCGATCAACGTGCATCCGTCGCTGCTGCCCAAGTACCGCGGGCTGCACACGCATCGTCGCTGCCTCGAGGCCGGCGACACCGAACACGGCGCCAGCGTGCATTTCGTCACCGCCGAACTGGACGGCGGACCGGTGGTGGCCCAGGCGCGCATCCCGGTCCACCCGGGCGACACCGAGGCCGATCTCGCGGAACGCCTGCTGGTCGAGGAACACCGGCTCCTGCCCGCCGTCGTCGCGGCCATCGCGTCGGGACGCCTGCGCTGGCACGGTGGCCCGGTGTTCGACGGGCAGGCGTTGACGTCTCCCCTGCGTCTCGCCGACCTGTGACGGCCTGAGGGTCGCGCCCTACGTTCCGTTCAGCCGCCGTCGCTAAACTCGACGGCATGAAGACCACTACCCTGCTTCGCGCCGGCTTCGCGCTGGCCCTCGCCCTGCCCGCCGCCGCCTTCGCCGCGAGCGTGCCGCAGGCCTTCACGGCCACCTACAACGTGCTCCAGGGCGGCAGCCCGCTCGGCACCGCGACGATCCAGCTCAAGCCCACCGGCAACGGCCAGTTCGAATACACGAACCAGAGCAAGGGCACGGCGGGCATCGCGGCGATGCTCGGCGCCAGCGTGTCGGAGACCTCGCGCTTCAGCTGGGCCGGCAACGTGCCGCAGCTGGTCAGCTATAGGTACGACATGCAGGCGATCAAGCCGAAGACGCGCGAGGTCACCGTCCAGGGCGCCACGGTGCAGGTCCAGGACAACAAGAAGAGCTACAGCTACGCGTCGGTGCCGGGCATGGTCGATCGCAACACGCTTCCGCTCGCGCTGGGCGTGGCGCTCGGAGCCGGACAGAAGGACGTCACGCTGCCTGTCGCGGTGAAGCAGGCGGTGGAGAACCAGCAGTTCAGGGCGGCGGCGAACGAGCAGGTCAAGGTCGAAGCCGGCACCTTCAACGCGGTCCGCGTCGACCGCGTGGACGAGAAGCGCGGCTTCACCGCCTGGTATGTTCCGAAGAAGTACCCGGTGCCCGTGAAGCTGGCCCAGACCGACGGCGGCGACCTGACGCTGGAACTCGTGAGCTACAGCGGGAAGTAAGCGGCGCGGTTCTGCGACAGGCCCCAAAAAAAAGCCCGCGCGAGCGGGCTTTTTTTCGTCTCAGCTCGGCAGGCGCCGGATGATCGCGCCGAGGACGCCGAGTTTTTCCTCGATGTTCTCGTAGCCGCGATCGATGTGGTACACGCGATCGACGGTGGTATCGCCTTCGGCGACGAGGCCCGCGAGCACCAGGCACGCGGACGCGCGCAGGTCGGTCGCCATGATCGGTGCGCCGCTCATCTTCGGCACGCCGGTGATGATGGCGGTATTGCCCTCGAGGCGGATGTCGGCACCCAGGCGCTGCAGTTCCAGCGCGTGCATGAAGCGGTTCTCGAAGACCGTCTCGGTGATCACGCCGACGCCTTCGGCGACGCAGTTGAGCGCCGTGAACTGCGCCTGCATGTCGGTCGGGAACGCCGGGTACGGCGCGGTGACGAGATTCACCGCCTTCGGACGGCGACCCTGCATGTCCAGCTCGATCCAGTCCGGACCGGTGCTGATGTGCGCGCCGGATTCCTCGAGCTTCTGCAGCACGGCGTCCATGGTGTTCGCGCGGGCGCCGCGGGCGCGGACCTTGCCGCCCGTCATCGCGGCGCCGACGAGGAACGTGCCGGTCTCGATGCGGTCGGGCAGCACTTCGTAATGCGCGCCGTGCAGGCGCTCGACGCCCTCGACGATCAGCGTGGACGTGCCGATGCCGTCGATCTTCGCGCCCATCGCGATCAGGCAATGCGCGAGGTCGACGACCTCGGGCTCCTGCGCGGCGTTCTCGATGATCGTGGTGCCTTCCGCCAGCGTGGCGGCCATCAGGATGTTCTCGGTACCGGTGACGGTGACCATGTCCATCACGATCCGCGCACCCTTCAGCCGGCCGGAGCGCGCCTTGATGAAGCCGTTCTCCACGGTGATCTCGGCGCCGAGCGCCTGCAGGCCGCGGATGTGCTGATCGACGGGACGCGAGCCGATGGCGCAGCCGCCGGGCAGCGACACTTCGGCCTTGCCGTGGCGCGCGACCAGCGGGCCGAGCACGAGGATCGAGGCGCGCATGGTGCGCACCAGGTCGTACGGCGCGACGCAGGAATTCTCCGGGCGCGGGTCGATGTGCATCTTCATGCGGTCGTCGAGGACGACGCGGACGCCCATGCGACCGAGGAGTTCGATGAAGGTGGTGACGTCGTGCAGGTGCGGCACGTTGCCGATGCTGACCGGTTCGTCGGCGAGCAGGCAGGACGCGAGGATCGGGAGCACGGCGTTCTTGGCGCCGGAAATGCTCACCTCACCGTGGAGCGGCTGGCCGCCGCTGATAAGGATCTTGGCCATGGAAGGGGTGCCTTGGAAGGAATGACGGAGCGAGGAGTCCCCGGCGCGCGTGTTCAGCGGCGACCGGCGGCTTCTTCGGGAGTGAGGGTCTTGAGGCCAAGGGCGTGGATGGCGCCGCCCATGAGGTCGCCGAGCGTCGCGTAGACGAGGCGGTGGCGGGCGAGCGGCAGCTTGCCGGCGAACTGTTCCGAGATCACTTCCGCTTCGAAGTGGACGCCGTCGTCGCCGCGAACGTCCGCCTGCGCGCCGGGAAGGCCGGCTTCGATCAATGCCTGGATGCGCGCAGCGTCCATGGAGTCTCCGGTAAGGGGGTCGCGGCGGGGGCGGGGTTCCGAAACGGTCCCTGAATCACCCGTCGATGCCAGCGACGATAAAATGAGAATATGTAATGGTAATGGAAATCCGGTGTCGCAGAAATGGACATCCCGGGTGACCAGGGACAGCCCCCGCCCGGAACCGAGCTCGCATGAACGCACGCACAGCCCCGCCCGCCAGCCTCGTGAATGCCGATACCGTCATCCGCAGCGCGCGCACCGTCATCAAGACGGAGGCCGCGGCCATCCGGGCACTCGAAGCGCGGGTCGACGCCGCCTTCGTCCAGGCCTGCCAGATGATCCTGGCCTGCAAGGGCCGCGTGGTGGTGTCCGGCATGGGCAAGTCGGGCCACATCGCGCGGAAGATCGCCGCCACGCTGGCGTCGACGGGCACGCCGTCGTTCTTCGTCCATCCGGGGGAAGCCAGCCACGGCGACCTCGGCATGATCCAGCCGGACGACCTCCTGCTCGGAATCTCCTATTCCGGCGAGACGGACGAACTCCTTTACATCCTGCCGGCGATCAAGCGCCAGGGCATCGCCCTGATCTCGATCACGGGCAATCCGAAGTCGTCGCTGGCCACGCAGGCCGATCTCAACCTCGACGCCAACGTGGCCTCCGAGGCCTGCCCGCACGGTCTCGCACCCACCGCGAGCACGACGGCCGCCCTGGTGATGGGCGACGCCCTGGCGGTGGCGCTGCTGGAAGCGCGCGGTTTCACCTCCGACGACTTCGCGCGCTCGCATCCGGCCGGCAGCCTGGGCCGCCGCCTCCTGCTGCACATTTCCGACGTCATGCATTCGGGGGACGACGTTCCCCGCGTGCGCCTCGGCGCCACGCTGAGCGAGGCCCTGGTCGAGATGTCGCGCAAGCGCCTGGGCATGACCGCCGTGGTGGACGAGGACGACCGCCTCCTTGGCGTGTTCACCGACGGCGACCTTCGCCGCGCGCTCGACGACGATGGCGTCGACCTGCGCAGCGCCTCGGTGGCCCAGCTGATGACCCGCGGCCCGAAGACCATCGGCTCGGACAAGCTGGCCGTCGAGGCCGCGCAGCTGATGGAGAAGCACCAGATCAACGCGCTGCTGGTCGTCGATGCGGAGGGCCGCGCCGTCGGCGCCCTGAACATCCACGACCTGCTCCGGGCCCGCGTCGTCTGACGACGGGCATCCAGGCGTTCCCCACGCGCCTCCTCGTCCCCACATAGCGAACCATGGCCTACACCCACTACACCGAGATTCCCGCCGACGTCGCCGAGCGCGCGGCGCGCGTGCGCGTGGTCGTCTTCGACGTCGACGGCACGCTGACCGACGGGCGCCTCTGGTACGGCGAAGACGGCCGCGAGACCAAGGTCTTCCACGTCCACGACGGCCTTGGCCTGAAGGCGCTGGAGCGCAACGGCGTGAAGGTCGCGATCATCACGGCACGCATCAGCCACCCCGTCTCCCTGCGCGCCGAGGAACTCGGCATCGCCCACGTCTACCAGGGCCAGAAAGACAAGCGCGCCTGCCTGACCGGCCTGCTGGACGCCCTGCAGCTCGCGCCCGAGCAGGCCGCGTTCGTGGGCGACGACCTCCCCGACCTGCCCGCCATGGGCATCGCCGGCCTGGCCGTGGCCACCGCCAACGCCCATCCCTGGGTGGCCGAACGCGCCCACTGGCGCACGCGGCTGACGGGCGGCTACGGCGCGGCGCGCGAGGTATCCGACCTGATCCTCGCGGCGCAGGGCAAGGCGGAAGCCGAGCGGGACCGCTGGCTGTGAGCGTGCTGAATTTCTTCCGCGACCGCAGCGCGACGGGCGTGGCGGGCATGCTCGCCGTGGCGCTGGGCGCGAGCGTGCTCCTCTACTACGCCACGGCGCCCGAGAAGAAGGTGCAGGATTTCGTGGGGCCGCCGCGATCGGGCTACGTGCTCACCAACTTCAACCTCGACTCGTTCAACGAGGAGGGCAAGGCGGCCTTCACGCTGACCGCCCCGCATCTCGAGCGCCGCGAAGGCGACGAGTCGCTGTACATCAACGCGCCGGATTTCGTGCTGCCCTCGACCAACGAGACCAACGCACCGCCCTGGACCGGCCACTCGCAGTACGGCTGGGTCAACAAGGACGGCAGCATGCTCAAGCTGCAGGGCAAGGTGCACATGGACCGCGTCGCCTTCGGCACGACGCCCCCCGCCAGCATCGACACCTCCGAGGTCAGCGCCTGGCCGAAGGAGAATCGCCTGGAGACGGCCGAGGCGGCCCGTATCGTTCAGGGAACCTCTACAATGGATGGCGTTGGCATGCGCGCCAATCTCGACAGCAAGCACCTGGAGCTCCTCGATGCAGTCCACAGCACGTATCAGCCGCGCAAGCGCTAAGGCCCTTCTCGTCGTGCTGGGCGCCGGGATGCTGGCCGCCCTGCCCGTCGCGGCGAAGCAGTCCGACCGCAACGCCGTGGTCGACATCAACGCCAAGTCCTTCGACGGCAAGCAGCAGCCGCAGGGCATCGTCATCTACACGGGCAACGTGATCATCACGCAGGGCACGCTCAAGGTGACGGGCGCCAAGGCCACCGTGTACCTCAACGACGACAACTCCGTGAAGCGCGTCATCGTCGACGGCGGCCCCGCGACCATGCAGCAGCAGGACGACGACGGCAACTGGATGCACGGCCGCGCCAACAACGTCGATTACAAGGTCGAAGAGGACTACGCGGTGCTTACCGGCAACGCGCACATCGACCAGCCGGTCAAGGGCACCGCCGATGGCGACAAGCTCACGTACAACACGAAGGACAGCACGATGACGGGCGAAAGCAATAGCGGCGCCCCCGTGCACATGACCTTCCAGCCCAAGAACACCACGCCCGCGGCCGCACCCGCGAAGCCCGCGGCGTCCGACACGAAGAAGCCCTGACCCATGCTTTCAGCCCAAGGCCTGCAGAAGCGCTTCCGCGCACGCCAGGTAGTCCGCGATTTCGCCTTCTCCATCCGCGAAGGCGAGGTGGTCGGCCTGCTCGGCCCGAACGGCGCCGGCAAGACGACCTGCTTCTACATGGTGGTGGGCCTGATCCAGGCCGACGCCGGCCAGATCAAGCTCGACCAGCAGGACATCACCGGCCTGCCCATGCACGCCCGCGCGAAGCTCGGCATCGGCTACCTGCCGCAGGAGGCCTCGGTGTTCCGTCGACTCAGCGTCGCCGACAACATCCTGGCCGTGCTCGAGCTGCGCGACGGCATGACGCAGAAGCAGCGGGAAGACGAGCTGGAAAGCCTGCTCGACGAACTGAAGATCTCGCATATCGCCGAGCAGAAGGGCATCAGTCTCTCCGGCGGCGAGCGGCGTCGCGTCGAAATCGCCCGCGCGCTGGCCGCCCGCCCGCGCTACATGCTGCTCGACGAACCCTTCGCGGGCGTCGACCCGATCTCGGTGGGCGAGATCCAGCGCATCGTGCGCCATCTCAAGGAGCGCGGCATCGGCGTGCTCATCACGGACCATAACGTCCGCGAAACACTCGGCATCTGCGACCGCGCGTACATCCTCAACGACGGCGAAGTGCTCTCCCGCGGTACGCCCCAGCACATCCTCGCGGACGAAAAGGTCCGGGAAGTGTATCTGGGACGTGAGTTCCGGATCTGACGCCCCGCCCTACCCCACCTTGGGAATAGCTCGCCGAGGCGCTGGTTTGCGGGGGCCAACAGGGGTTAGGATGGATCGGGAACCCCACGCGTCGCAGGCATGAAACCCGGACTTCAGTTTCGCCTCAACCAGCAGCTCACGCTGACACCTCAGCTGCAGCAGGCCATCCGCCTGCTCCAGCTGTCGCAGCTGGAGCTCGAGGCCGAACTCCGCCAGATCGCGGAAAGCAACCCGTTGCTGGAGTTCGCCGAAGATGCCGAATCCGAGGCGGACGCGGCCGACGACGAGGGCTTCGAGGCCGCCGATTACACGCCGCCCCGCGACGAGGTCCCGAAGAAGGCCTCCAAGGACGACGACGAATCCACCGCGGCGCCTTCCGAAGAGCTCGCGCCGGACTGGGACGACGACCGTTTCCACGGCGAGGCCGGTGACTATGCCGGCGCCCCGTCGCGCGCCGGCGGTCTCGACGAAGACGGCTTCGAACCGCAGAACGCCGCCCCGGAGAGCCTGCAGCAACACCTGGAGTGGCAGCTCAACCTCTCGCAGTTCTCGCCACGCGACCACGCCATCGCGACCGCGATCATCCATGCGCTCGACGAAGACGGCTACCTGCGCGACGGCGTGGAAGCGGTGGAAGCCGCCCTGCCCGCGGAGCTCGGCGCACGTGCCGCCGAGATCGAAACCGTGCGCCAGCGCGTGCAACGTTTCGATCCCACGGGCATCGCCAGCCTCGACCTGCGCGACTGCCTCGACTGCCAGCTTTCGCAGTTCTCCCTCGACACGCCGCATCGCGAGCTCGCGATCCGCATCGTCAACGAAGAACTGGAACTGCTCGCGCGCAACGACCGCACGAAGATCGCCCGCAAGCTCAAGGCGCCCGAGGCCGACGTCGCCGCGGCGGCGAACCTCATCCGCAGCCTCGATCCCAGGCCCGGCGCGGCGCTCGACGCCACGCCCGTCGAGTACGTCGCGCCCGACGTCTACGCGCGCCGCGAGAACGGCCGCTGGCAGGTCAGCCTGAATCCCGACGCCCAGCCGCGGCTCGGCCTCAACCAGCACTACTGCAACCTCATCGCCCGCGCGCGCGGCGACGACGCCACGTGGATGAAGGGCCAGCTTCAGGAAGCCCGCTGGCTGCTGAAGAGCCTGCAGTCGCGCGCCGAGACGCTGCAGAAGGTGGCCGACGTGATCGTGCGCCGGCAGAGCGCCTTCCTCGACTACGGCCCCGAAGCGATGCATCCGCTGGTGCTGCGCGAAGTGGCCGAGGAAGTCGGGATGCACGAATCGACCATATCCCGCGTGACCACGCGCAAGTACATGCATACGCCGCGCGGCACGTTCGAACTCAAGCATTTCTTTTCCAGCGGCGTGGCGACGGAAGACGGCGGCAGCGCGTCCGCCACCGCCATCCAGGCCATGCTGCGCAAACTGATCACGGCGGAAGACGCGCGCCGACCCCTTTCGGACCAGGCGCTCGCGGAGGAACTCCATCGACGCGGCATTCAGGTCGCCCGACGTACGGTAGCCAAGTACCGGGAAGCGATGCGTATACCCAGTTCCAGCGAACGTGTCCGCGCCCATTGACGGTGACCGGGAACCTCGGCACAGGAGAACGGTCCCAACGTTTCAAGGCTCGAGGAACGGCACCGTGTCGTTCCGATCTCGTCGCCGAACGGCGGCACCCTCAGCAAGTAGGAGGCGTCAATGCAAATCCAGATCAGCGGCCAGCACATCCAGATCACCCCCGCCCTGCGTGAGCGCGTGGAACAGCAGATCGGTCGCTTCGAACGCCTTTTCGACAACATCAAGGCCCTCGACGTGGTGCTTTCCGTCGACAAGAACGAGCACAAGGCGAGCGGCACGCTCCATTGCGCCGGCACGCGGCTTCACGCCGACGGCCTTGCCCGGCTCGACGACGACAAGAAAGGCGACACCCTCTACAACGCGATCGACGCCATGATCGCCAAGCTCGCCGACCAGCTGAAGAAGCACAAGGAAAAGCTGAAGGATCACCACAACGCCGAGGTCCGCGAGGCCCGCGCGGCCACCTGACGCGGTCCCATGGCGGCGCCCGCCGCCCTCCGGACCGCCCCTTGATGGCACAATAGGCGCAAGCCGGCACGCCCCGCGTGCCGGCTTTTTTCCTTCTAGGGACCCATTCCGTGGACCGGCTGACCGCCAGACAACTCTTCGACGGCGTACACGAGCGCATGGCCCTGCGCTGGGCGGCGGGCATGCGCGGCGAAGCGCGCGTGCTCGAACCCAACGCCAAGCAGAGCCGGCGACCCTCCCTGGTCGGCTACCTCAACGTGATCTACCCGAACAAGGTCCAGATCATCGGCACCGAGGAGCTGAACTACCTCGACGGCCTGGACTCCCGGCAGCGCTGGGAAGCCATCCACAAGATCGCCGCCTACCAGCCGGCCGCGCTGATCGTCACGAAAGACCAGTCGATTCCCCCCGACCTGCGCGAGGTCGCCGAGGAAACCGATACGCCGCTGTGGCAGAGCACCAAGCGCGGGCATGAACTGCTCACCTACCTGCAGTACCACCTGGCCCGCACGCTCGCGCCGCGCACGACGCTGCACGGCGTGTTCCTCGAGGTGTTCTCCATCGGCGTGCTGATCACCGGCGATCCGGGGTCCGGCAAGAGCGAGCTCGCGCTGGAACTGATCAGCCGAGGCCATCGACTCGTCGCGGACGACGCCACCGAGTTCACGCTGATCGCGCCTGACGTCATCGACGGCGCGTGCCCGGAACTGCTGCAGGACCTGCTCGAAGTGCGTGGCCTCGGCGTGCTGAACATCCGCGAGATGTTCGGTCACACCGCGGTCAAGCCCTCCAAGTACCTTCGGCTCGTCGTCCACCTGAAGCCCATGCGCGAAGGCGAGGAGAACGACGCCATGACGCGCCTCACCGGCGACGTCAGCCGCCGTAACGTGCTCGATGTCGACGTGCCGATGATCACGATTCCGGTCGCGCCCGGACGCAACCTCGCCGTCCTCGTCGAGGCCGCCGTGCGCAACCATGTGCTGAAGAGCAAGGGCATCGATCCCGCCCAGACCTTCATCGACCGCCAGGCGCACCAGATGCGCCGGTTCTCCCCGTGGTGACCCGAGTGACCGACGAACTCATCAGCCCCATCGTCGACCCCGACGGCATCCACCTCGTCGTGCTCACCGGCATGTCCGGCGGCGGCAAGACCGTGGCGCTGCGCGCACTGGAAGACCTCGAGTTCTACTGCGTCGACAACATGCCGGCGGAACTCATCCCGCAGCTCGTCGCCGCGGTGAGCCAGGGCGAGCACGGCCCCCGCCGCCGCATCGCGGTCGGCGTCGACGTGCGCAACCGCCGGGTCGACCTCTCGCGCATGCCGCACGTGCTGTCCGAGCTGTCGTCGGCCGGCGTGCACGTGCACCTGATCTTCCTCGACAGCCGCGACGACGTCCTGATCAAGCGCTACTCCGAAACCCGCCGGCGGCACCCGCTCGCGGCGGAGAAGCTCTCGCTGGCCGACTCCATCGCCCAGGAACGCAAGCTGCTGCGGCCGCTGGTCTCGATCGCCGAGAAGGTCATCGACTCCTCCGACCTCAACGTCCACCAGCTGCGCCGCCTGTTCGCCACGGGCTACGCGGCCGCGTCGGACGGCACCACGCTGCTGTTCGAATCGTTCGCCTACCGTCGCGGCCTGCCCTCCGACGCCGACTTCGTCTTCGACGCCCGCTGCCTGCCCAATCCGCACTGGGAGCCGCGGCTCCGGCCCTTCTCGGGCAAGGATCTGCCGGTGCGCGAGTTCCTCGACGCGAACCCGCTGGTGGGCGAGTACTACGCCGATGTCGCCCGCTGGCTGGACACCTGGCTGCCCCGCTTCGAAGGCGAGGACCGCAGCTACGTCACCGTCTCGATCGGCTGCACCGGAGGCCGGCACCGGTCGGTCTACCTGGTGGAGAAGCTCGCCCAGCACTACCGCTCGCAGCGCGGCAACGTCCTGACCTTCCATCGCGAGCTCGAGTGACCGATGATCATCCCCAAGCCACAACGAGTATCCGGGCGATGACCGTCGGTGTTCTCCTCATGACCCACGAAGCCGTCGGCAAGGCGCTGATTTCGGCCGCGCGCCACGTGATGCCGAAGCTGCCGCTGGACGTCGACGCCGTCGAGGTGCCGCCCAGCGCCGACCCCGACGTCATGCGCATGCTTACCGCGAAACACGCCCGCGAGCTCGATCACGGCGAGGGCGTGCTGGTGCTCGCCGACCTCTACGGTGCCACGCCCTGCAACATCGGCCTCTCGCTCAGCGAGCTCGGCGTGCACCTGCGCTGCGTCTCGGGGCTGAACCTGCCGATGCTGCTGCGCGTTCTCAACTACTCGGAAAAATCGCTGTCCGAACTGGCCGAGATCGCGGCCAGCGGCGGGCGCGGAGGGATATTCATCGACCATGCTTGAACGGGAAATCACGGTATCCAACCGGCTCGGCCTGCACGCGCGCGCGTCGGCCAAGCTCGTCCAGCTGGTCGCGAGTTTCAAATCCACGGTGTGGCTCCTCAGCAAGGGCCGCGAGGTGAACGCCCAGAGCATCATGGGCGTCATGATGCTCGCCGCTGGCATGGGCACGTCGCTCACGATCCGCGCCGAGGGCGCGGACGAAGAAGCCGCGATCGCGGCCGTGGCCGATCTGTTCGACCGCAAGTTCGACGAAGGCGCCTGACGCATGACGCATCCGCACGGCATGAGGCATCCATGAGAATCGTGCTGACCGGCACGCCGGCTTCCCGGGGCATGGCCCTCGGGCGGGCGCGACTGGTCCAGCCTAGCCTCCTGGCGGTCGACACGCGGATGCTCGAGGACGACGAGATCGGTCCCGAGATCGAGCGCCTGCACAAGGCGATCGACACGGCGCGCACCGAACTCCACGAGCTGCGCGGCAAGCTGCACGGCGCCCTCGCCCGCGAGGTCGGCGACTTCATCGACGCGCACAGCCTCCTGCTAGACGACGAGGAACTGCTCCGCGGCCTCGACGAACTGGTCTCCATCGGCCACTACACCGCCAGCGCGGCGCTGAAGATGCAGCGCGATCGCCTCGCGGCCGTGTTCGACGCCATGAACGACCCGTACCTGAAGAGCCGCGGCGAGGACATCGACCAGGTCATCGGCCGCGTCATGTCGGCGCTCAACCAGCAGTCGAGCCGCGAGGAACGCAAGCTCGCGGCTCGCGTCGGGGAAATCATCGTCAGCGACACCGTCGCGCCCGCCGACATGGCCGGCATGGCCGGCCAGGGCATGCTCGGCGTCATCGCCAGCGCCGGCAGCATCTACTCGCACAGCGCGATCCTCGCGCGCAGCTTCAACCTGCCGATGCTCGTCGGCACGCGCGATGCGCTCGCCACGATCAACGACGACGACCTGGTCCTCATCGACGCCGAGCACGGCGAGGTCATCGTCCACCCGACCGCGCAGGACCTCGCGCGCTACCGGCAGTGGCAGCGCCAGGCGGCCGCCGAGGGCCGGCGCCTCGCCGCGCTGGCCACCGCGCCGACGCTCACGCGCGACGGCGCGCATATCCGCCTTTACGCCAACGCCGAACTGGCGGGCGACGTCACGCTGGCTCGCGCACGCGGCGCCGATGGCGTGGGTCTGTATCGCTCGGAGTTCCTGTTCCTCCGTCAGCGCGGCTTGCCTTCGGAAGACGAGCAGTTCGCCGCCTACCGCGACGTCGTGCTCGGCATGGGCGGCCTGCCGGTGACCATCCGCACGCTCGACCTCGGCGCCGACAAGGCCGACGCCGCGGGTCTCGCGATCCGTGGCGAGGACAACCCCGCGCTCGGTGTGCGTGGCGTCCGCCTCTCGATGCGCTACCCGGACATCTTCAGCGTGCAGTTGCGCGCGATCCTGCGCGCCGCCTGTTACGGACCCGTGCGGATCCTCGTTCCGATGATCACGCACGTCGGCGAACTCATCCAGGTGCGCTCGCTGATCAAGAAGGCGCGCGAAGACCTCACGCAGCGTGGCCAGGAACTGCCCGAACGTCTGGAGATCGGCGCCATGATCGAGGTGCCCGCCGCGGCGATCGGCGTCACCTCCATCCTGAGCAAGGCCGACTTCCTCGCCATCGGCACGAACGACCTCGCCCAGTATGTGCTCGCCGCCGACCGCAACAACGATGCGCTCGACGGCATCTACGATCCGCTGCAGCCCGCGTTCCTGCGCCTCATCGCCCACGTGATCGCGAGCGCCCGACGCGCGAAGAAGGCGGTCAGCCTTTGCGGCGAGATCGCCGGCGACACGCAGTTCACCGCCCTCCTCCTCGCCATGGGCCTGGAGGAATTCAGCATGCACCCCGGACAACTCCTGCAGGTCCGCGACCGCCTCACCAAGCTCGACTGCACGGCGCTGCGCCGCGCGGCGCCCAGGCTGTTCCGTGCGCATACGCGCGATGAAGTCGAGGCACGGTTGCTCGAGGTGGTCGCCGAGCAGACGGACTGCCCGTAGCCGCGTCGGGCAGGGCTTCGCCCTCGCAGGAGCCTCGAAGTTGGGTGGGAGCCGATGGTATCGGCGATCCCGCGGCAGCGGGCAACCTCGCGACATGATCGGCACCCCTCACCGTCATCCCGGTGCAAACCGGGATCCACGGCGAGGCGATCGGTTTTCGCGATACGGTTCCAACACACGTAGTCGCACCGTGCCGCGCACATCGATGCGGCCCCCCACGCCCGCACCGGAAACCGAGGCGGTGGGCCCCGGCGTGCGCCGGGGCGACGGTGAGGGCTTTTCACGAAGCTTCGGCCCCCCTCACCGTCATCCCGGTGCAAACCGGGATCCACGGCGAGGCGATCGGTTTAGGCGGTACGGTTCCAACACGCGGAGTCGCACCCTGCCACGCACATCGATGCGGCGCCCACGCTCGGTCCGCAAACCGAGGCGGTGGGCCCCGGCGTGCGCCGGGGCGACGGTGAGGACTTTTCGCGAAGCTTCGGCCCCCCTCACCGTCATCCCGGTGCAAACCGGGATCCACGGCGAGGCGATCGGTTTTCGCGGTACGGTTCCAGGGCGAGTGACCGCGCCGTGCCGCGCATATCGATGCAGCGCCGACGCTTCGAAGCAGGGGTGGGAGCCGATCGTATCGGCGATCCCGCGGCAGCGGGCACACTCGCGACACGATCGGCCCCCCTCACCGTCGTCCCGGTGCAAACCGGGATCCACGGCGATGCGATCGGTTTTCGCGGTACGGTTCCAACACGCGGAGTCGCACCCTGCCACGCACATCGATGCGGCGCCCACGCTCGGTCCGCAAACCGAGGCGGTGGGCCCCGGCGTGCGCCGGGGCGACGGTGAGGACTTTTCGCGAAGCTTCGGCCCCCCTCAGCGTCATCCCGGTGCAAACCGGGATCCACGGCGAGGCGGTCGGTTTTGCCGCGCAGTCTCAACGTTCCTACCGGAAACCGAGTCGGTGGACCCCGGCGTGCGCCGGGGTGACGGTGATCTCACGAAAAAAAAGGGCCGCGATCGCTCGCGGCCCTCTCTGTTACTTTGCTGCCTCGATCAGGCGGCGCGTACCGCGGCCATCTTCTCCGCGTTGCTCACCACGTTCGCCCGCAGCTCCTCGCTGTCGAAGTCGTCGACCGAGATGAACTCGGCGACGCCGTCGCGGACGCGCTGGAGCAGGTCGCGTTCCGCGGCAGTGATCGCACCGAGCTTCTCGGCTTCCGCGAGCTGCTCGTTGTAGGTGTGCGAGGTCAGCTGGCCGCCCTTGAACGCCTTGAGGAACTTGCGCTCGACCGGCTCGGCGGCGATCACGTCGGGCAGGATCGCGTTCATGCGGCCGACGGTGTTGTTCGCCGTGGGCGTCATGTACGTCCAGCTCGTCAGGCGGTCGCGGGCTTCGCTGGGCGCGGTGATCAGCGCGGCGACGCGGCGGCCCAGGCGATCCGACGGCGGCACTTCGCGACGGCCGAACGGGAACACCAGGGCGCGCAGCAGCCAGGCGACCGGGCGTACCGGGAAGTTACGGATCACGCCATCCAGCGCCATCTGCATCTTCCACACGCACTCGTGGAACGCCCAGGCGAGCAGCGGACGATCCGCTTCCGGACGACCGGTGTCCTCGTAGCGCTTGAGCATCGCGCTGGCGATGTACAGGTACGACAGCGTGTCGCCGAGGCGGGCCGACAGCTTTTCCTTGAACTTCAGCTTGCCGCCGAGCACGCCCATCGAGACGTCGGCGCACAGCGCGAGCGCGGCCGAGTAACGATTGAGCTTGCGGTAATAGCGACGCGTGTAGGCGTCACCGGCGGTATCGCCGATCTTCGCGGCGGTGAGGCCCAGCACGAAGCTGCGCACCGCGTTGGAGAAGCCGAAGCCGATGTGGCCGAACAGCGCCTTGTCGAACGTCTTGAGGCGCTCGCGGTAGTCGGCGATGTTCAGCGCCTGCATTTCCTTCAGCACGTAAGGATGGCAGCGGATCGCACCCTGGCCGAAGATCATCAGGCTGCGGGTCATGATGTTCGCGCCTTCCACCGTGATGGCGATCGGCACGCTCTGCCAGCCGCGGCCCATGTAGTTCTTGGGACCGAGGATCACGCCCTTGCCGCCGTGGACGTCCATCGCGTCGGACGCGATCTGGCGGCACCATTCCGTGGCGTGGTACTTGGCGATCGCCGACGGCACCGCCGGCTTCTCGCCGCGGTCCACCGCCGCGGCGGTGGCGCGCGACAGCGCCTGCGTGGCGTACGTCAGGCCGCCGATGCGGGCGAGCGCTTCCTCCACGCCTTCGAAGCGGCCGATGGCCAGGCCGAACTGCTTGCGCATGCGCGCATAGGCACCGGTGGCGGCGACCGCCATGCGCGACGCGCCGGTGGCATTGGACGGCAGCGAGATCGCGCGGCCGACCGAGAGGCACTCGACCAGCATGCGCCAGCCCTGGCCGGCCATGTGCGGACCGCCGATCAGCACGGACAACGGAACGAACATGTCCTTCGCATGCACCGGGCCGTTCTGGAACGGCGTGTTGAGCGGGAAGTGACGACGGCCGATCTGCATCCCCGGCGTTTCGCGCGGGAGCAGCGCGAGCGTGATGCCGAGGTCTTCCTTGTCGCCCAGCAGCTTGTCCGGGTCGTACATGCGGAACGCGAGACCGACGATCGTCGCGACCGGCGCGAGCGTGATGTAGCGCTTGTCGAACGTCAGGCGGATACCGACGGTTTCCTCGCCGTTCCACATGCCCTTGGTGACGATGCCGAAATCGGGAATCGACGTGGCGTCCGAGCCGGCGTAGGGGCCGGTGAGCGCGAAGCACGGGATCTCGCGACCGTCGGCGAGGCGCGGCAGGTAGTGGTTCTTCTGCTCGTCGGAGCCGTAGTGCATGAGCAGTTCGCCCGGTCCGAGCGAGTTCGGCACGGCGACCGTGGATGCAAGCGTCTGCGACATGCTCGAGAGCTTCTGCAGCACGGCGGAATGCGCCAGCGCCGAGAAGCCGAGACCGCCGTAGCTCTTCGGGATGATCATGCCGAAGAACTTGTTCTTCTTGATGAACTCCCAGACGTTGGGCGGCAGGTCCGCCAGTTCATGCGTGATCTGCCAGTCGTCGATCATGCCGCAGAGCTCTTCGACGGGGCCGTCGAGGAAGGCCTGCTCTTCGACCGAGAGCTCCGGCTTCGGCTGGCGCAGCAGCACCGACCAGTTCGGCTTGCCCGAGAACAGCTCGCCCTCGAAACCGACCGTGCCGGCCTCGAGCGCCGTCTGCTCGGTGTCCGACAGCTTCGGCGTCACCTTGGCGAACATCGACAGCAGCGGGGCGCTGATCTTCTTCCGGCGGAAGTCGACCATCAGGAGCGGCACCGCGACGATCGCCAGAAGGATCAGCAGGACGACGGTGGTCACCGGCGCGCCGGCGAGGAGGCCCACGACGAGGATCGTCGCCGCCGTCGCGATGGCCCACGTCTTCAGGGACGTGCGGTGGTAGGCGCAGGCACCGGAGGCGATGAGCGCCGCCAGTACAACCAGGATCGCAGACATGGGTATCACCTCTTACTGTGGTTCATTGCGGTCGTTGAAGGTGGAGCGGTGGATCAGAGCGTTTCCATGAAGCTGGCGATCTCGCGCGTGAACGCGTCGTTCGCGTCGCCCGCCACCATGTGGGTGGCGTCGTTCAGTGCCACGTGACGCGCGTGCGGCACGAGGCGGAGGAATTCGTCGACGGTGTGACTGGAGACGACGTCGCTGCGCGTTCCCGAGAGCAGCAGCACCGGCACCCGCACGCGCGCGGCGGCCGCGAACAGCCGCGGCTGGTAGCGCTCGCTTTCCTGCACCACCCCGTCGAGGAGTGCGGGATCCCAGTGCCAGCGCAGCCGGCCATCGGAAGCCTGGCGCAGCAGCGGCTTCAGCTGCGCCTCGGTTTTCCGTTCACGACGATGCGGAAGGTAAGCCTCGATCGCGGAGGCGGCCTCCTCGTAGTCGGCGAAACCGTCGGGATGGGCGCGCATGAAACCGAGGATACGTTCGACGCCGGCGGTTTCCCACCGGGGCGTGATGTCGACCAGGATCAGCGCCGAGAACGGCGGACGCGCCGGATCGGACTCACCGGCGGCGACGAGGCCGAGCAGGCCGCCCATCGACGCGCCGACCAGCACCGGCGCGCGTCCGCCGGCCGGCGTGGCGTCGTGCGCCACGAGCAGCAGATCGGCCACGAACTGTTCCATGTGGTAATCGCCGCGCGGCACGTGCTCGCTCTCGCCATGCCCGCGCGCATCGAACGTCGTGGCGTCGAAGCCCCGCGCGTTGAGCGACCGGGCGGCGCCCTGCCAGGCGTGACGCGTCTGGCCGAAACCGTGCGCGAAGACGAGGCCGGGCGAGCGTTCGCCCTGCCAGCGCTGGGTCGCGAGCACGATCCCGTCGTCGGCGACGAGCCGGTTGACCGAAGATGCGACGTGGGCGGGATTGGCTACCATACGGCCGAGTATGTAGCCCCGCCGGAGGCACGTCAATACGCCGGCGTACGGTCATGTAACGTGTTCGAAGTCAAGGTCTTATGCAGCATGCCGACGGCCGCCCCGATTGCAAACGGCGGCGTCTCCGCTACCATGCGTCGATGAACGACAGTTCCAAGACCGAACGGGTCCGCCTCTCCGCCGAAGACTGGGAAGACGGGGCGCTTGCCCTCATCGCCGAACAGGGCGTCGGCGCCCTCGCCGTCGAGGCCCTCGCGCGACGCCTCGGCGTCACGAAGGGCAGTTTCTATTGGCATTTCCGCACGCGCGAGGCCCTGCTCCAGGCGGCACTCGAGCGGTGGGAAGAGTACGGCGAGCGCGAGGTTCTTGCCGAAATCGAGCGCATTCCCGATCCCCTGAAGCGCTTTCCCGAGCTGTTCCGCCGGGTCGCCCACGAGATGCAGCCGCACCGCGTCTATGCGGCGCTGCTGAAGGCGCTTGACCACCCGCAGGTCGTGCCGGTCATGTCGCGCGTCTCGCAACGGCGCATGGACTTCCTCACCCGCCTCTACCAGGAGGCCGGGCTGGAGCCGGTAGTCGCGCTGCATCGCGCGCGCCTGACCTATGCCGCGTATGTCGGTTTCCTCCAGCTGAACTTCACCCTCGGGCTGCCGCGATTGAGCCACGACGAGTTCGACGCGTACGTCGAGCACATGATCGCCACGCTCACGCCCGCGAGGTCCAGCGAAGGATCCTGAACGGCGCGGCCGCTTTTGCTGCGCCGTGCCTTGCGCATACCAACAATCGCAAACTACTGTCTCCACTGACGTTTAACTGGAGACCACACAGGATGCGAGCGCACGGCAGTTCACTGGATGCATTGAACCGATGGGTCGACGAGGTCGCCCGGCTGACGGAGCCCGCCTCCATTCGCTGGTGCGACGGCTCGGATGCGGAGTACGCCGGACTCGTCGAGACGATGCTTGCCAGCGGCGACCTCCTTCCGCTCAACGCGGAAACGAACCCGCGCAGCTACCTGCACCGGTCGCACCCTTCCGACGTGGCGCGCGTCGAGCACCTCACCTTCGTCTGCACGCCGGACGAAGCCGATGCCGGCCCGAACAACCACTGGATGGCCCCGGCCGAGGCGCACGCGAAGATCGACGCCCTGTTCGCCGGTGCCATGCGCGGGCGGACGATGTACGTCATCCCGTACTGCATGGGACCGATCGACTCCCCGCTCGCCCGCTGCGGCGTCGAGATCACGGACAGCCCGTACGTCGTCGCCAACATGCGCATCATGACGCGCATGGGCGCCGCCGCCCTCGCGCGCATCGAGCGCGAAGGCCGCTTCGTGAAGGGCCTGCACTCCACGGGCGACCTCGATCCCGAGCGCCGCTTCATCATGCATTTCCCCGAGGAGCTCTCGATCAAGTCGATCGGCTCCGGCTACGGCGGCAACGCGCTGCTGGGCAAGAAGTGCCACGCGCTGCGCATCGCCAGCCACCAGGCGCGCCGCGAAGGCTGGCTCGCGGAACACATGCTCATCGTCGGCATCGAGAATCCGAAGGGCGAGAAGCACTACATCGCCGCCGCGTTCCCGTCGGCCTGCGGCAAGACCAATCTCGCGATGCTGATTCCCACCGAGGGCTACCGCAAGGCCGGCTGGAAGGTCTGGACGGTCGGCGACGACATCTGCTGGATGACGCCCGGCGACGACGGACGCCTGTGGGCGATCAACCCCGAGGCCGGCTACTTCGGCGTCGCCCCGGGCACGGGAGCCAACACGAACCCGACCGCCCTCGCGACGCTCGGCCACGATGCGATCTTCACCAACGTCGCCGTCACCGCCGACGGCCAGCCGTGGTGGGAAGGCCTCGGTGAGGGCGAGCCCGTCACGGACTGGCAGGGGCGCCCGTTCGACGCCGCCAACGGACCGGCCGCCCATCCGAATTCCCGCTTCACCGTCAGCGCGAAGCAGTGCCCGAGCTGGGCGCCCGAGTCGGAAGACGCCGCCGGCGTGCCCATCTCGGCGATCGTGTTCGGCGGCCGGCGTCCGTCCCTGGTGCCGCTCGTGTTCGAGGCGAAGGACTGGGCCCACGGCGTGCTCGTCGGGGCCGCCATGGGCTCGGAGACCACGGCCGCGGCCACGGGTGCGGTGGGCGTCCTGCGCCGCGACTCGATGGCGATGAAGCCGTTCTGCGGTTACAACTTCGCGGACTACTTCGCCCACTGGCTGTCGTTCGACAAGCCGGGCGCGAAGCTGCCACGCATCTTCCACGTCAACTGGTTCCGCAAGGACGCCGACGGTCGCTTCATGTGGCCGGGCTACGGCGAGAACCTCCGCGTGCTCGACTGGATGATCCAGCGCGTCGCGGGGCTGGCCACCGGGCATGAAACGCCCATCGGCACGGTGCCGGCGAAGGGCGAGCTCAACACCGAGGGCCTCGACGTCTCCCCCGCGACGCTCGACGAGCTGACGCGCGTCGACGTGGAAGGCTGGATCGAGGAGCTCAACGCCATCGGAACCTACCTCGACGGCTTCGGCGAGCGCATGCCGGAGCGGCT
Source organism: Luteibacter sp. 329MFSha (assembly GCF_900111665.1). NCBI lineage: Bacteria > Pseudomonadati > Pseudomonadota > Gammaproteobacteria > Lysobacterales > Rhodanobacteraceae > Luteibacter > Luteibacter sp. 329MFSha. Next base: position 2,261,782 of record NZ_FOJE01000001.1, read on the forward strand.
GAAGGCCGAGAGGCTGCGCGTGGGCAAGGCGCTCGAGGCGGCCCAGGAACGGCGCCCGGCACAGGTGGCCTGAGGCCATCTCCGTTCGCCGATACGATCGGCTCCCACCCCTTCGGTAGAAAGTTCGCTACCGGAGGGATGGGGCGGAACGCCGCGCCGTCCCTTAAACCGTTTCCCCCTTGCCCGCATCCAAGCTGGCAAGATGAACGCCCTATGCCTCACCGCCACCTCCTTCATGCAGCCTGAGCTGCCCGCCGCCTCGTCGGACGACGAGACCGTGCGCGCCGCGGTGGCGGGTGACCGCAAGGCTTTCGAGGTTCTCTACCGCCGCCACGCGGACCGGGTCTACGGCGCCGTCCTGCGCCTGGCCGCCTTCGACCACGCGCGCGCGGAAGACCTCACGCAGGAAGCCTTCGTCCGCGCCTGGCAGAAGCTCGAAGGGTTCCGCTTCGAAAGCTCGTTCGGCACGTGGGTGTACCGTCTCGCCGTGAACGTCGCGCTGATGTCCATACGCGCCCGCAACGCCGACCCGGTCACGATCCTCGACGACGAACACCTGCCGGACATCACCGATATCGACAATCCCGTCCGCGCCTTCGAGCGCGACGAACTGGAAAAGGCCATCGCGGCGTTGCCGCCGCGGGCCCGCGCCGTCCTCGTGCTGCACGACGTGGAAGGCTGGAAACACGAGGAGATCGCCACCGAGCTGTCGATGGCGGTCGGTTCCTCGAAAGCGCAGTTGCACCGTGCGCGCGGCCTGCTCCGCCGCGTGCTGGGAGATAAGCCATGAACGAACTCGACTACTTGCGCCAGATGCGCTCGCTCAACCGCCCGGTGGTTCCGCACCGCGATCTCTGGGCCGGCATCGAAAGCCGCCTCGACGAAGCGGCGGCCCCCACCGTCGCGCGCCGGCACCGCGCGCGTCCCTGGCTGATGGCCGCCGCCATCGCCGGCGTCGCGGTGCTCGGCGGCGGCATCGGGCTGCACCTCGCCGCGCCGGCATCCGACGGCGGGATCGCCGCCAGCGGACACGCCTGGAAGCCCACGGATCCGCGCCTCGCCGGCGCCGCCGTGGAGCTCGACGCGGCGCGCATGGAGCTGACCCAGGCCATGCAGGATTCCCCGGATTCGGCCGCGTTGCAGCGGCTGCTCCTGAAGACCGAACGACAGCGCGATCGCCTGCGCAATTTCGACAAGCAAGCCGGCTAACGCGACCAGCCAGGACACCCACGACCATGAAAACGATCCATCTCACTCCCCTGCTGCTGGCGCTCTCGATCGGTCAGGCCTTCGCCTCGACGCCGATCAACCTGTCGAAAGACATCCGCCCGAACGCGAAGGTCAGCATCGAGAACGTCAAGGGCGAAGTCACCGTGACCGCCTGGGACAAGAACCAGATCCAGGTCTCCGGCACGCTCGGCGACGGCGCGCGTCCGCTGCAGATCGAGGGCGACGACCGCGAGGTCGAGGTCCATGTCGGCGGCGACGAGAAGAAGGGCCACTGGTTCAGCTGGGGCAACGACTCGCGCATGCAGCCCACGATCCTCAACGTCCGCGTGCCGAAGTCCGTCGAGGTCAGCATCAACGTCGTCAGCGCCCCGGTCAGCATCGACGGCCTCGACGGCGGCAAGGTCGACGTCGACTCGGTCAGCGGCCGCATCCGCGCCAACATCCGCTCGCCGGAAGTGAGCATGCAGACGGTCAGCGGCACCATCGACCTGGCGGGCCGCGCCGGCCGTGCCGATCTGCAGACGGTGTCGGGCGACATCACGGCGCCGAACGTCGCCGACAAGATCGACGCCCAGACCGTGTCCGGCCGCATGACCATCGGCGGCGGTCCATGGAAGGACGCCAACTTCAGCACCGTCTCCGGCGACACGCAGATCGCGGGCGGCCCGACCCGCGAGGGCAAGCTCGATGTCGACTCCATGAGCGGCGACGTCCAGCTCCAGCTCCCCGCCGATACGTCCGCCCGCGTCGAAGCCTCGACGTTCAGCGGCGACCTACGCAGCGACTGGGGCGACGTCTCCCGCGGTGACGGCCCGGGCAAGGATCTCAAGACCACGATCGGTGGCGGCAGCGCCAACATCCACGTGGAATCCTTCAGCGGCGACGTGCGTATCCGCTCGGCGGGGAAGTAAGGATCGTCATACCGGCGCGGAGCGGACACGTCGCATCGGCTCTTCGCTTCCGCGCTCGAGGTCCGACCGGCGAGGCACTCAGGCCGACTTCTTGCCCTTGCGCATGTTCGCGCGCGAGTCCGCGATCATCGCCTGCATGGCCGCGGTGGCCTCGTTCGGACGACGGCGACGGATCGCTTCGTAGACCGCGCGATGATGCGGTAGCGAATACCGGAAGTTCTTCGCCGTGCGCGCCGACATGACGAAGAAGGTGCCCAGCGCCGTTTCGATCACGCCGAACAGCGAACTGAGCAGCTCGTTGTTGGTCGCCGTCAGCACCGCTTCGTGGAAACGCAGATCGGCCTCCGCCCAGTCGTCGAGCGTCTGCGCCTCCTCCATCGCCTCGAGAGCCTCGCCGATGGCGGCCAGCTGCGCCGGGTCCCTGCGCCGCGCGGCGGCAGCCACCGCCGCGGGCTCGATGATGGCCCGCATCTCGACGAGCTTGTCGACGAAGTCCTCGGTCGGCATCGCCGCGCAACGCCAGGCGAGAACGTTGGCATCGAGGTGGTTCCAGAAGCGCGACTCGCGCACGCGCATGCCGGTCTTCTGGCGCGTTTCGATGAGCCCCTTCGCCGCCAGTACCTTCAGCGCCTCGCGCAGCACGGTGCGGCTGACGGCAAGCTGCTCCGCCAGGCGCGCTTCGCCGGGCAACGGATCGCCGGGACGCAGGACGCCGCCGACGATCAGCCCGCCGAGCTCTTCGATGACCTGGACGTGCAGGTTCCTTGGGCTTGCCGCCTTCGGGGGCATGAGGCTCTCCGTTCCCGTGTCGTGTGCATCCTAGCGCAGGCCGACCTGGGCCGATGACGCGGCGCAGCTTGTCATTTGTCTTACAAATATGTTCAGGTCGCGGGGATCACACCGACTGGAGTGGAACCGCGATGAAGAAAGCTACGATCCTGGCCGCCGCGATCGCGCTGGCGTGCAGCGGCGCCGCCGCGGCCGGCGACGCATCGAAGGCCTCGTTCGGCAAGACGCCCGACGGCAAGGACGTCACGCTCGTGACGCTGACGAACGGCAAGGGCATGACGGTGAAGGTGCTTTCCCTCGGTGCGGCGCTCTACGCCGTGGAGGTGCCGGACCGCCACGGCAAGCCCGGCGACATCGTGCTCGGCTACCCCGACCTGAAGGGCACGTTCGCCAAGCCGCAGTACTTCGGCGACACCGTCGGCCGTTACGCGAACCGCATCGCCAAGGGCCGCTTCACGCTCGACGGCAAGACGTATTCGGTGCCGGTCAACGACGGACCGAACTCGCTGCACGGCGGCAAGGTCGGCTTCGACAAGGTCGTGTGGACCGTCGACAAGGTCGAATCCGGCGCGAAGCCGAGCGTCACCCTCAGCTACGTGAGCCCGGACGGCGACCAGGGTTACCCCGGCAAGGTCACCACGCACGCCACGTATTCGATCGGCGAAGGCAACGAACTGACGATCGAGTACACGGCGACCACGGACGCGCCGACGATCGTCAACATCACGAACCACGCGTACTGGAACCTCGCCGGCGAGGGCACCGGCAGCGTGATGGACCAGCAGCTCATGATCGCCGGGGATGCCTACCTGCCGACCGACGCGACCGCGATTCCCACGGGCGAAGTCCGCTCCGTGGCGGGCACCGATTTCGACTTCCGCAAGGCGAAGCCGATCGGCCGCGACGTGCGCGACGCGAAGGAACAGCAGATCGTCTTCGGCCGTGGTTACGACCACAACTGGGTGATCTCCCGGAAGGAGGCGGCACAGCCACGCGAGGTGGCACGCGTCACCGACCCGAAGAGCGGCCGCGTGCTGTCGCTGTGGTCGGCGCAGCCGGGCCTGCAGTTCTACTCGGGCAACTTCCTCGACGGCACCACCTCGGGCAAGTCCGGCGGCATCTATCGCCAGGGCGACGCGTTCGCACTCGAACCGCAGCTGTTCCCCGATACGCCGAACCAGCCGGACTTCGGCTCGGCACGCCTCGACCCGGGCAAGACCTATCGCAACACGATGACCTACAAGTTCACGGTGGACAAGGCCACCGCGCACTGACTATCGAACGGATGCCTACCGGAGGGTGGGAGCCGATCGTATCGGCGAAAGGTGCTCGCGACCGGCCCGCTACCGCGGGATCGCCGATACGATCGGCTCCCACTCCGTCGTCACACCTCGTGATGCAACGCTTCCGCCGGTTTGCGCCGGCGGAAGCGCGGCGCGAGTTCCACCATGTACATCGCGGCGAGCACCAGCGCGCCACCGCCGAGCATGCGGCCGGTGAGCGCGTCCACGCCCAGCAGCACAGCGAAGCCCGCGGCGAACACCGGCTCGGTGGTCATGACGATCGCCGCGCGTGTCGCCGGCATGTGCGCCTGCGCCCAGGTCTGCACCAGCATGGCCACCGCGCCCGCGACCAGCGCCATGTAGAGGACGGCCACCCAGGCCTTCGCGTCCGGCGGCAGCGCCGGGCCGCCATGCGGCAGCGTGATCGCAAAACAGACCGCGGCGATGCCGACCATCTGGATCGCGGACATCCCGAACGCATCCCCGGGCTTCGACCAGTGACCGAGGCCGACGATGTGCAACGCGTAGAGCGCGGCGGACGCCAGCGTCAGCAGCACGCCGCCGTCGACCTCGAAGCCGTTGAGCGCGAGGACGCCGAGGCCGACCGTCGCCAGCAGCACGGCGAGCCAGGTCGTCCACGGCATGCGCTGGCGGAAAAGCAGCAACGACAGGATGGGCGTGATCACCACATACATGCCGGTGACGAAGCCGCTGACGCTCGGCGACGTCCGCGCCAGGCCCTCGGTCTGCAGCCACTGCGCGACGCCGTAGAGCACGCCGAGCGCGAGGCCCCGCGCGAGCTGGACGCGGCCGAGGCGCATCACTGGCACCGCGAAGCACAGCAGCATCACCACGGCGGCGATGACGAAGCGCACCGCCAGGAAATCCGCCACGGACATGCGCCCGACGACGTCCTTGATGAGCACGAACGTGGAACCCCAGATGGCCGTCACCGCGAGCAGGCCCAGGGTGGCGACGCCGCTCCCGCGCGACGCCTCGCTCACCGGCGCTTCCGCAGCAGCTGCGCGGGCACCTTCAGCACGAAATGCGCCCAGATGCCGAGCCACACGACCGCGCGAACGAAGGCGTTGCGCGCCGCCGGATCGTGCCGGCGGAACCACAGGTACATGCTGCGATGCTTGTGCCGGCTGACGAACACCGGACGATGCCGGCTGGAACCGCCCTTGCCGTGGAGCACGCGAACGTCGCCGGCGAGGATCACCTTGTAGCCGGCATCGCGCGCGCGGCGGCAGAGGTCCATGTCCTCGCAGTGCAGGAAGAACGATTCGTCGAAGCCATGCAGGCGATCGAACGCGGGCCGCGGCATCAGCATGATGGCGCCGGACACGATCTCGACCTCTTCCGCGCCATCGGGGATCGGACCGCGGATGTCGATGCCGCCGTCGCCCTTACCGCCGAACTTGGTCGAGAGCGAACGGCGCAGCAGCGGGTCGCGCCGGCGCGACGCCGGATCGGGGCGTCCGTGGCTGTCGCACACGACCGCGCCGACGATACCCGTGTGGATGTCCATGTGCGCGGCCATGCGACGGATCGTGTCGCGTTCGATCAGGCAATCCGGATTGAGCACGAGCAGCCGCGCACCGCGCGCCTGCGCGGCACCGCGATTCACCGCGGGACCGAAACCGAGGTTCGCCCGGTTGTAGATCACGCGCACGCGGTCGTCGTCGGCGTAGGCCCGGTCGAGCGATTCCGGGATGCCGTCGGTCGAACCGTTGTCGACGACGAGCAGCTCCACCGGCACATCGCTGGCGAGCGCGTGTTCCACGCACTCCCGCGTCAGCGCCCCGCTGTCGGCGAGGACGATGACGATGCTCGTGAGGGGGACGGCGTTCATCGGCGTGGCGCGATCAGCCCACCCAGACGCGGGCGTTGCGGAACATGCGCATCCACGGCGAATCCTCGCCCCACTGCTCCGGGTGCCAGCTCAGCTGCGCGCTGCGGAACACGCGTTCCGGATGCGGCATCATGATCGTCACACGACCGTCGGCCGCCGTGAACGCCGCCAGGCCGCCCGGCGAACCGTTCGGGTTCAGCGGGTAGCTTTCGGTCGGCTTGCCGCGGTTGTCGACGAAGCGGGCCGCCGCGTGGCTCTTCGACGGGCTGCAAACGTTCGGGAAATGCACCCGGCCCTCGCCGTGCGCGACGGCGACCGGAATGCGCGAACCCGCCATGCCGCGGAAGAACACGCTGCCCGAATCGAGGATCTCGAGCGTGGCGACGCGAGCTTCGTACTGCTCGGACTGATTGCGCAGGAACTGCGGCCAGTGCTTCGCGTCGGGGATGATGTCCTTGAGGCCCGACATCATCTGGCAGCCGTTGCACACGCCGAGCGCGAACTTGCTGCCGTCCTCGAAGAAGCGCGCGAACTGCTCGCGCAGCGCGTCGTTGTAGAGGATCGACGTGGCCCAGCCGCGGCCGGCGCCGAGCACGTCGCCGTACGAGAAGCCGCCACAGGCCGCGAGGCCGATGAAGTCCTTCAGGTGGTGGCGGCCGGTGGCGAGATCGGTCATGTGGATGTCGACCGCGTCGAAGCCGGCGCGCGAGAACGCGGCGGCCATTTCCACCTGGCCGTTGACGCCCTGCTCGCGCAGGATCGCCACGCGCGGACGCTTGCCGCTCGCGATGAACGGCGCGGCGATGTCGTCGGCGGGATCGAACGTGAGCTTCGGGGTGATGCCCGGATCGGCGTCGTCGAGGCGCCACTCGTTTTCCTGGTCGGCGCTCAGCGGGTTGTCGCGCAGGCGCTGCATGGCGTAGCTCGTTTCGTTCCACGCGCGGAAGAGTTCGGTCCAGTTCCACTTGAACGCGGTTTCGCCGTTCAGATGGAGCTTGATGCCGAGCTTCTCCTTCGGACGACCGACGTGATGCGTCATGCCGGCGAGGTTGTGCTTCACCAGCAGCGCTTCGAACGCTTCGCGATTCGCCGAGGCGACCTGCACGACGGCGCCGAGTTCTTCGTTGAACAGGGCGCGCAGCGTCGCGTCCGCCCAGCCGTCCAGGCGCAGTTCGAGGCCGCAGTGGCCCGCGAACGCCATCTCCAGGAGCGTAACGATGACACCGCCATCCGAGCGGTCGTGATAGGCGAGGAGCAGGCCCGACGCGTTCGCTTCCTGGATGAGCTCGAACATCGCGCGCAAGCGCTTGGCGTCGTCGAGGTCCGGCGGCACGCCGCCGCCGCGGTTGAAGACCTGCGTGAGCGCGGAGCCGCCGAGGCGGTCGCGGCCCGCGCCGAGGTCGATCAGCCAGAGGTCGGTGTCGCCGCGGTCGGTCTTCAGCTGCGGCGTGAGTGTGCGGCGCACGTCGTCGACGCGCGCGAATCCAGTGATGACGAGCGACACCGGCGACACGGTCTTCTGCGCCTTGCCGTTCTCGTCGGTCCACACGGTCTGCATGGACAAGGAGTCCTTGCCGACGGGGATCGCGATGTCGAGCGACGGGCACAGTTCGAGACCGACGGCCTTGACGGCGTCGAAGAGCGCGGCGTCCTCGCCCGGGTGGTTCACGGCGGCCATCCAGTTCGCCGACAGGCGCACTTCGTCGAGCTTGATCGACGCCGCCGCGAGGTTGGTGATCGCCTCGCCCACCGCCATGCGCGCGGCATCGGCACTGGACAGCAGCGCCACGGGCGCACGCTCGGCCATCGCCATCGCTTCGCCGGTGTAGCCCTCGAAGTCGGTCATCGTCACCGCGACGTCCGCGACGGGCACCTGCCACGGGCCGACCATCGGATCGCGCGCGTTGAGGCCGCCGACCGTGCGGTCGCCGATGGTGATGAGGAAGTTCTTGCTGCCGACCGCGGGCAGGCGAAGCACGCGCATCAGCGCCTCGTCCATGCCGATGCCGGTGAGGTCGGCGACCAGATCGACGCGCGGCTTCACGCGCTTCGCATCGCGATGCATGCGCGGCGGCTTGCCGAACAGGACATCCATGCGCAGGTCGATCACGGTGATGTCGCGACGGGTGTCGCGGACGATCAGGCGGGCCTCTTCCGTGGCGTCGCCGACGACGGCGAACGGGCAACGCTCGCGCGCGCAGAACGATTCGAAGAGCTCGATGTCTTCCGGACCGATCGCGAGGACGTAGCGCTCCTGCGACTCGTTGCTCCACACCTGCATCGGCGAGAGCGTCGGGTCGTCGCAGGGCAGCTTCGAGAGATCGATGACGCCGCCGACGCCCGCGTCGTTGAGGATTTCGGGAATCGCGTTGGACACGCCACCCGCACCCACGTCGTGGATGCTGACGATCGGGTTGTGGTCGCCGCGCGCCCAGCACGCGTCGATCACCTGCTGGCAACGGCGTTCCATTTCCGCGTTGTCGCGCTGCACCGAGGCGAAGTCGAGTTCCGCGCTGGAGGTGCCGGACGCCACCGACGAGGCGGCACCGCCGCCGAGGCCGATGAGCATGGCCGGGCCGCCGAGCACGATGACCTTGTCGCCGGGACGGACCTTGCGCTTCTGCACGTGGTCGGGGCGGATCGCGGCGAGGCCGCCGGCGATCATGATCGGCTTGTCGTAGCCGCGGCGGACGCCCTTGTCGCCGGTCTCCTGCTCGAACGTGCGGAAGTAGCCGCCCAGCGCGGGCCGGCCGAATTCGTTGTTGAACGCGGCGGCGCCGAGCGGGCCGTCACGCATGATCTCAAACGCCGACGCCATGCGCGGCGGCAGCGGGCGGTCCTTTTCCCACGGACGCGGCAGGCCGGGGATGCGCAGGTGCGAGACGGAGAAGCCGGTGAGGCCAGCCTTCGGCTTGCCGCCGCGGCCCGTCGCACCCTCGTCGCGGATCTCGCCGCCGGCACCGGTGGCGGCGCCCGGCCACGGCGCGATGGCCGTCGGATGGTTGTGCGTCTCGACCTTGATCGCGTACGGCGCGGCTTCGGCGACGGTGCGGAACACGCCGTCTTCCGGGCTCACGAACAGGCGCTTGCCGTCGTAGCCTTCGATCACCGCGGCGTTGTCGTGATACGCGGAGAGCGTATGCGCCGGCGACTTCTGGTGGGTGTTCTTGATCATGCCGAACAGCGAGGCGTCCTGCGTCGCGCCATCGAGCGTCCACGTGGCGTTGAACACCTTGTGGCGGCAATGCTCGGAGTTCGCCTGCGCGAACATCATCAGTTCGGCGTCGGTGGGCGCGCGGCCCATCTCCGCGTAGCGATCGGCGAGGTAGTCGATCTCGTCGTCCGCGAGCGCCAGCCCGAGTTCGGCGTTCGCGGCGGACAGCGCCGCGCGCGGATCGGTGCCCAGTTCGACGCGGCCCAGCGGACCGGGTTCGCCGGCGAGGAACAGACCGGCCGCCTCGTCGAGCGAGGCGAGCGGCGACTGCACCATCGGGTCGCAGAAGGCGCCCATCACCGCGGCATACGACGGATCGTTCGCGTCCGGCATGCCGGTGACGCGCCACGCCGTGCCGCGCTCCACGCGGCGGACGTCGAAGCCCGCGCCGTGGAGGATGTCGGTGGCCTTGCTCGACCACGGCGAGATCGTGCCGAGTCGCGGGACGACCCAGAAGGTCGCGTCTTCCGGCGCGGCGCCCTTCGCTTCGAGCACGGCGAGCAGACGCGCGCGCGCGTCGCCTTCCGGCTGCGCGTCGGCGTCGACGAAGTAAGTGAACCAGGCGGCCTGCACCCGCGTCCCGTGATGCAGGGCATCCAGGTGGGCGTTAAGTCGTTCGAGGCGGAAAGGCGAGAGGGCGCTCTGCCCGTCGAGTGCGATCATGCGGGGGGAAAAGGCGCTAAGGGAAAACGCCTATTCTACATGATGTTGCGCGGCAGCATCGGGCAGGCTGGTCGAAGGCCGGCGGCCCGTGGGAGCGCGCCCTGCGCGCGACAGCTCTTCGCGAAGGGCAACGGGCCCTGTGGCTCACCGCCTCGAAAGATGTCGCGGCCAGGGCCGCTCCCACAGGGCGCGCCCCCGCATTCGGCGGTCAGCCGCCGCGCTTGGCCGTGCCGGCCGGGGCGTTCAGGGACTGCAGGAGCTGGGCCGGGGTGACGTAGCCGCCGACCACGTCGCCGTTCTCGGTCACGATGGTCGGGGTGCCGTTCACGCCCAGGCGCTCGCCGAGCTCGAACTCGTCCTTGACCGGGTTGGCGCAGGTGGCGGCCTTCGGGGTCGCGCCCTTCATGGCCTCGTTGAACGCGTTCTTGCGGTCGGCGCTGCACCAGACCGAGACGGCCTTGGTATAGGAGGGAGTGTCGTTGCCGGCCGTGGTCTTCAGCCCTTCGCGCGGCCAGAACACGTATTCGACGGCGATGCCCTGCTTGTTGAATTCGTCGATGTGGGCGTGCAGCTGGCGGCAGAACCCGCAGTCGACATCGGTAAACACGGTGACCGTGTGCTTGGGATTCGCCGGGGCGTACACGAGGCGCTGCGACGCCGGGACCTTGGCGAGCTCCGCCTTGCGCGTCGTCGCCCAGCTCGCGGCGCTGAGGTCGGTGCGGCTCTTCAGGTCGATGAGGTTGCCGTTGAGCATGTAGCGCCCGTCGGCGCTCACGTAGACCATGCGGCCGGACGCCACCACCTGGTAGAAACCGGGCATCGGCGCGGGGGCGATGCTGTCCACCTTGATGCCGGGCCCGAGCGCTTCCACCGCGTCGCGCACGGCCTTGTCGTCGTCGGCCGCGCAAGCCGTCATGGCGAAGGCGCCGGCCATGAGCGCGGGCAGGATTTTCTTGAACATCATCGGTACGACTCCATCGAACACCGGGGGAACACGGGACTGCCTTGGATCGCCAGCGGCCCGTTCGGTTCCCCGATTGTGGCACAGCGCGGCATCCGCCTACCCGCGAGGGTGGTGCTGGGCGTGAAGGCGCTTCAGCCCCTCTTTGGCCACCAGCGTGTAGATCTGCGTCGTGCTCAGCGCGCTGTGGCCGAGCAGCATCTGCAGGGCGCGCAGGTCGGCGCCGTGGTTGAGCAGGTGGGTGGCGAAGGAATGTCGCAGCACGTGCGGACTGACGCGCTTCGCCGGAATGCCCACCTGCGCCGCGTAGCGCTTCACCAGCGTCCAGAACATCTGCCGCGTCATCGCGTCGCCGCGTCGGGAGAGGAACAGCGCGACCGGTTGCCCGTGGCCCTGCGCCAGCCCGGGGCGGGCGTCGCGCAGATAGGCCTCGACGTGCGCCAGCGCCTCCTCGCCGACGGGCACCAGGCGATCCTTGCCGCCCTTGCCCGTCACGCGCAGCACGCCCTGGCGCGTGTTCAGGCCGGCCAGGGGCAGATCGACCAGTTCCGAAACCCGTAGCCCCGACGAGTACATCAATTCGAGCATCGCGCGATCGCGCAGGCCGAGCGGCGTAGAAATGTCCGGCGCGACGATCAGCGCCTCGATCTCGCGCTCCGCGAGCGCCTTCGGCAGCCCGCGCGGCATCCGCGGGCGCTGCATCAGCAGCGTCGGGTCCTCACGATGCCCCTCGTCGCGCGCGAGTTGCGCATAGAACCGCCGGAACGCCGACTGCCGCCGCGCCATGCTGCGCACCGATACCGGCTGGCTGCCGTGGTAAGCGGAAAGATCGTCGCGACCCGCCGTCGCCAGCGTGCGCTGCCGCGTTTCCAGCCAGCGCGAGAGCTGCTGCAGGTCGCGCCGGTAGGCCTCGAGCGTGCGATCGGCCAGGCCGTCCTCGGCCCAGACGCGCTCGATGAAGCGCTCGATCAGGCGGGCGTCGCTCGACGCGTTATCGGAGGAAGACGATGACGTAGGCATGCTGCGATGTTAGGGCGCGAAGCGTCGTTGTGGGAGCGGCCCTGGCCGCGACGCCGTTGGGGCCGTGAGCCGAGGGTCCTGCCGCTCCTCGCGAAAAGATGTCGCGGCCAGGACCGCTCCCACCAGGACCGGCGGGCATAATGCGCGTTCGTCCCACTGCCGTCGCCGGACTTTCGTGAGCACTTCTCCTTCGCCCGCGCCGGCCTGGCGCCGCCTTGCCGCCATCGTCTACGACCTGTTGCTCGTGGTCGCCATCGTGATGGTCGTGGGACTCGTGGCGCAGTTCGCGACCGGCGGCCGGCTGGTCGACGCGCACGGACAGATCGTCGCCTGGTGGTACCGCCCGCTGCAAGGTCTCGCCATCGGCGGCTACTTCCTGTGGTCGTGGGTGCGCGGCGGACAGACGCTCGGCATGCGACCGTGGCGGATCCGCGTGAGCGACGCGGACGGACGCGCCGTGACCTGGCGGCGAGGCCTGCTTCGCCTCGTCGTCGCCGCGGCACCGCTCGCGCTGCTGGCGATCTATCCGCTGACCTCGGTGCGCATCGCGCTGTGGGCGCCGCTGGTGGCATGGGCGCTCTGGCTGCTGCCGTCTTTCTTCGACACGCGCCGTCGCGCGCTGCACGACATGGTCGCGCGCACCGAGATCCGCCGCACCGCTACTTGAACTGATCGCTCGCGGGCACCCACGAGTCGGAGCCGGGCTTCGCCACCGGCACGTTGATCTTGATCGACGGCTCGCAGCCCGCGGGGAGCGGACCGCCGGTGATCCGCGCCGTGGTGCACAACGCCGTGTTGTCGAGCACGACCGGCGCGGCGGCGACCGTCGCGCTGTTCGCCGGCGGCAGGTTTTCCGCCAGCGGCTTCGCCGGTGCCATCGTCTGGTTCTTCGCCAGTTCGTCCGGATTGGCGGGCTTGGGCGGCGGGTCGCCGCCGCAGCCGAGGGTGAACAGCGAGACGGCTTTCATGGCGCCACCCGCGTTGCCCGGACCGGCGACGCAGTTGATGCGGATGCCGCGAGGCAGCGAGATGGTCGGCCGCACGGTCGCCGCTTCGGCGCCACGCCGGATCGCCGTGTCGACGGACGATTCGCCCTTCGGCGTCCACGCATCGTCGAAGCGCGTCTTCTCGTAGTGGATCTTCACGCGGCTGCCGGACTGCGGCTCGAGCTTGCCGCGGGGCTTCAGTTCGACGTACGCGCCTACCTGCCCCGCCTTGTCGCCCTGCCCTCCCGGCACGCCGTCGTCGCGCTGCGACGTGCCGTTGGCGCCGGTGAGCCGCTCGCCTTCGTCGACGCCCTTCGCGGCGCCGGGCTTGCCGGTGTCGGCCGCCGCGCCCGGCGCGTTCGAGCCCGACGCCTTCGCGGCCGCGTCGCCCGCGGCGGAGGCCGGCGCCGGTTCGCCCTGCCGGGCCGCGGTCGAGGAGGCATCGGCGGCCTTGCCCTGCTCGGCCTGCGCCTGCGCGTCGCTGGTCTGTCCGGCGGCGATGTCGCCGGGCGCCTGGCCGGGTTCGCCCGGCGCCGTGTCGACGCCGGCCAGCGGCCGCTGCACGTCCGCCGGCGTCACCGCCGGCGCCTGCATGACGGGACGATCCGTGCTCGCCTCGGGCGCGGCGACCACCGGACGCGACGTGGCGTCCGGCAGCGGCACGGCCTCGAGCTCGGCCGTGGCGTCCACGGCCGGCGCGCGGATCGGTTCGACCGCGATCTTTTCGGGCACGGGGCGTTGGTCGGCGGCGAGGTCAGGCTTCGGCGCCGTGGGCACCGGGGCGACGTCCGGCACCGGGGTGTCCTGGGGCGTCGGCGGCGCCGACGACTCCTCGACCTCCGGGCGCGGCACCGTCGCGAGCGTCATGGCGGTCGTCGGCACCGGCGCGGTCCGCTCGGAGGTGATGGTGGGTGGCGCGGGCGTCACCGCCATCTGCGCCGCCGGCGTTTCGGGCAGCGCCAGCGACGCGGGCGGTGGCATCGGCGCCGTGCCTTCCACCTCCGCCTTGCGCACCGGCTCGGGCTGGAACCGCGGCGGGACGACCTGCGGCTTCGGCGTGTCGACGGCGAGATCCGGCGGCGCCTGCGCCGGCACCGGCACTTTCTCGAGTTCGGGCTGCGGCGGAGGCGCCTTCGGCTGCGACAACGGGCGCTCGACGGCGGCCACCACGCTCGGCGGCGGGGCGCTCAGCTTCACGTCAGGCTTCACCTGCGGCGGCTCGGCGGCGGGCACCGCGATCGCGGGAAGCGGCTTCGCGGCGGACGCGACCGCCGCCGCGCGCGAACCGCGCGACGCGCGACTCGCCGTCGCGCGCGCCTTGTTCGCGCGGGCTTTCGCGACCGGCGCCTTCGACGGCGTGCCACGGACCGGCGGGGCCGGCGGCGGGGGCTTATCGATGAGGCGCACCTGCAACGCGTCCGTGTCTTCGGGTTCCGGCGGCGGGGGCAACAGGTCGTACGCCGGCCCGAGGATCATCCCGAACAGGAACATCAGGTGGACGAGGATCGTGCCGACCCAGCCGGCGATGCGCAGCAGGCTCTCACGCGGCTTTTGGCGCAGACGCCGACGGTAGACGAGCGCGCGCATGGCCGCCTCGCGCGGCGAGATGGGCAGCGAGCTGGCGGCGATCGAGCGGTCGCTGTCCGGAAGGTTCGTGGGCATCGGGCGCTAGTGTCCATGCTGCGGCGCCGCCACACAATCGCCGCGCCTTCACTTGCCCGCGCGGCGCTCCCGTTCGGCGTTCTCCTCGTCCATCGCCTTGAGCGGGATGTCCGACGCGCAGCCCTGGGGCAGCGGCTTCTCCGCGCGGAACGCGGCGATGCATTGCGCTTCCGTCGGCGGTGGCGGCTGGTCCGGCAGATCCTTCACCGGGGGATTCGCGGGCGCCATGTTGAGCCGGACGTCGCCGTCCTTCTTCGCGGCTTTCGAAGGCGCTTCGCCACCGCACCCGACGGGCAGCACGAAGAACACGGTCTTGCAGTTCACGCGCGTGCCGTGGCCCAGGTCGATCGTCTTCTTGACCGTGGTGGCCTCGACCGCGTGGCGCAGCCCCGCGTTGAGCAGGTTCTCGTTGCTCGGCGCCCAGTCTTTCTCGAAGCGCGATTCCTTGTAGGTCACCGTGGTTTTGTGCGACATGATCTGGCTGTCGCCGGTCGGCTTGCGCGCGACGAAGTCGGCCTGCGTCGGGCTTCCCGGCCCCTGGGTCGGCATCCTGACCGTGCCGTCCGGACCGAACAGGGCGGGAGCCGCCGGCGCCTGGGGCGCGGGCGTCGCTTCCGGCGGCGGGGCGTCGGCCGTCTCGGCTTCCTTCTTCGGGCGCGGCGGCTCGGGACGCGTGGCCTCCGGCGAACGGACCTTCGGGGGCGGCTCGCTGACCGGGGGCGGTGGCGGTGCGGCGGCGACGGCCGGCGGCGGTTTCGCCGGCTCGATGAAGCGCACCTCGAGCACGTCGTCGCGGTCGTCGGGGGGCGCGTACCCCACCAGCGGGCGTGGCTGCATCTCGTAGCGCACCAGCATCACGATGAGCACGTGCAGCACGATCGCCGCGGCCATCGCGAGGACGTTGCGCACGTGATGACGCGGCGGCGGCCGGTGGCCGATGGCGTGCAGGGCGGCGACGGTCGGGCCGTCGAGCGGTACCAGCCCGCGCGCGCGCGTCGACGCCCCCGGCTCCAGCCGGTGGGGTTCGACGAACGGCGGTGGCGCCTTGCCGGGGTATTGCACGCGTGCGTGTGTCCCGTTGCGGTCGAGAGGAAGTCGGACAGGATAGCGGCGGTCCGCTAAACACAGCGTAAGCCCGGGTCCTCGGACACCGCCCGTGCCGGAAGATTCCCTCGCCACTTGATTCCGGCGCCGGGAAGGAGAAGGCTTGGAGCGGGCACCCGCCCGAACCACCGCCATGACCGTCCAGGCCACCGGACGACCGTGACGGCCCGCCATCGCGACGCCGGGGAGGTGTGCGAGAGGGCGACGCCGATCATGACGCCGCAATCGCCACGCGTCCCCTTCACTGAAGGAGGGTCGCATCGTGTCGCCATCCACGGAACGCATCCGCAGTCTCGCTCTCGCCGGCCATGCCGGCGCCGGAAAGACCACCCTGTTCGAAGCCATGCTCCATGCCGGAGGCGCGCTCACCGCCGTCGGCAGCGTCGAGCGCGGCAGCACCGTCTCCGACACCGATCCCATGGAAAAGGCGCGCGGTCATTCGATCGACGCCTCCATCGCCTCGATCGAACGCAACGGCTACCGCATCCATCTCCTCGACACGCCCGGCTACGCGGACTTCCGAGGACCGGCGCTCGCCGCGCTCGCCGCCGCCGACACCGTCGCCATCGTGGTGAACGCCGCCAACGGCATCGAGCACGGCACGCGCAGCATGATGGCGCACGCGAAGGAACGCGGGCTCGCGCGCATCCTCATCGTCAACCGCATCGATGCCGAGGGCGTCGATCTTCCCGGACTCGTCGACGCGCTGCGCGACGAATTCGGCAGCGAATGCCTTCCGCTCAACCTGCCCGCGTCGAAGGGGCACGCGGTACGCGACGCCTTCTTCCAGACCGCGGGCGACACGGATTTCTCGTCGCCCGGCGAGGCGCACCAGCGCATCATCGACCAGGTGGTGGAGATCGACGACGAGGTGATGGAGCACTACCTCGACGCGGGCGAATCGGCGCTCTCCGCGGCGGAAGTGCGCGACGCGCTCGAACACTGCCTGCGCGACGGGCATCTCGTGCCCATCGTGTTCACCGGCGCGCGCGACGGCATCGGCGTCGACGAACTGCTGGAACTCGTCGAGCGCATCCTGCCCTGTCCGAAGGAAACCAACCCGCCGCCGTTCCGCGACGCCGCGGGTGCGCCGTTCCCGATCGCCGCCGACGAAAGCGGCCACGTCGTCGCCGACGTCTTCAAGATCGTCAACGATCCTTTCGTCGGCAAGCTGGGCGTCTTCCGCGTCTGGCAGGGCACGGTACGCAAGGATGCCCAGCTGCTCGTCGACGACGGCCGCAAGCCGTTCAAGGTCGCGCACCTGTTCCGGCTGAAGGGACGAGAACACGTCGAGGTGGACGAGGCCCTTCCGGGCGACATCGCCGCCGTGGCGAAGATCGAGGACATCCATTTCGACGCCGTGCTGCACGATGCCGCCGACGAAGGACGCATCCACCTCGAGCCCGCCGCGTATCCGGCGCCGATGTACGGCCTCGCCGTGGAGCCGGCGCACAAGGGGCAGGAACAGAAACTCTCGCAGGCACTGGGCAAGCTCGCGGAAGAGGATCCCTGCTTCCGCGTCGAGCACCACAAGGAATTGAACGAGACCGTGGTGCGCGGACTGTCCGACCTGCACCTGAAGCTGATGCTCGAACGCATGAAGGCGCGTTACGACGTGGACGTGGTCACGCATACGCCACGCATCGCGTACCGCGAGACGGTGGGCGCGGGCGCCGAGGGTCATCACCGGCACAAGAAGCAGACCGGCGGTGCAGGCCAGTTCGGCGAAGTGTTCCTGCGTGTGGAGCCGCTGGAGCGCGGCGCGGGCTTCGTCTTCGACGACGAGACCAAGGGCGGCGTCATTCCCGGGCAGTTCATGCCGGCGATCGAGAAAGGCGTGCGGCAGGCGCTCGACGCGGGTGCGATCGCCGGCTACCCGATCCAGGACGTTCGCGTGGTCGTCTACGACGGCAAGCACCATCCGGTCGATTCCAAGGAGGTGGCCTTCATCAGCGCGGGGAGGAAGGCGTTCCTCGACGCGGTTTCGCGCGCGAGGCCGCAGGTGCTCGAACCCATCGTCGACCTGGAGGTATCGATCGCCGATCAGCACGTCGGCGACGTCACCGGCGGCCTGGCGTCGAAACGCGCGCAGATCATGGGCACCGATTCGCTACGTGGCGGGGAGACGCTGATCAAGGCGCGCGTGCCGCTCGCGGAACTGGTCGACTACCCGACGCAGCTGAAGGCCATGACGGGTGGACAGGGGCGCTACGCGATGGCGTTCAGTCACTACGACACGGTGCCGCCCGGCGTGCAGAAGAAGCTGGCCGAGGCGTGGAAGCCGAAGGTGGAGGAGGACTGAGGCGATCGGGCCCGCTGCCGCGGGAATCGCCGATACGATCGGCTCCCACCGGCATGAGGCAATCGTGCTGGAAACGGAGGAAGGATGACTGAGGCGATCGGGCCCGCTGCCGCGGGAATCGCCGATACGATCGGCTCCCACCGGCATGAGGCAATCGTGCTGGAAACGGAGGAAGGATGACTGAGGCGATCGGGCCCGCTGCCGCGGGGAATCGCCGATACGATCGGCTCCCACCGGCATGAGGCAATCGTGCTGGAAACGGAGGAAGGATGACTGAGGCGATCGGGCCCGCTGCCGCGGGAATCGCCGATACGATCGGCTCCCACCGGCATGAGGCAAGGCTGGAAACGGGCGGAGGAGAACTGGGGTGACGGTGGGAGCCGATCGTATCGGCGATCCGGGCGGCGCAAGCCGCCCGGCCTTGCCGCGATCACGCCGCCAGCGTGTCGATCAGCGCGTTAGTGAACGCCGGAATGTCGTCCGGCTTGCGGCTCGTGATGAAGTTGCCGTCCTTGACCACCTGGCTGTCTTCCCAGTTCGCGCCCGCGTTGGTGAGGTCCTGCTTCAGCGACGGCCACGACGTGACCTTCTTGCCCTTGACGAGCCCGGCATTGATCAGGGTCCAAGGCCCATGGCAGATCGCCGCCACCGGCTTGTTCGCCTGCGCGAAGGTCTTCACGAAGGCGAGCGCCTTCTCGTCGGTACGAAGGTTGTCGGGATTGATGACGCCACCCGGCAACACGAGGGCGTCATAGCGGCCGGCGTCGGCCTTGTCGAGCTGGACGTCCACCGGAACGTCCTCGCCCCAGTCCTTCACGTCCCAACCCTTGATGCGCTGGGCGTCGCCCGGAGCGATCACGTCGACCGTCGCGCCCGCTTCTTCCAGCAGGCGCTTCGGTTCGGTCAGCTCGACCTGTTCGAAGCCATCGGTAGCCAGCACCGCGATGCGGCGCCCGTCGAGTCGTTTGTCTGCCATGGGGATCTCCGTGGGGAGGAAAGGTCCCCACAGGATCGACCCCGACGGATGACCGTCGCGTCGCATCGCCGTCGGCACACCATGGGCAAACGTGAACGAACCTTACGCGCCCTTCTTCTTCGGCTTCAGCATCGTGCCGATGCAATTGGGCGAACCGCACAGGCAGGCCCAGATCTTCTTCAGGCGCGCGGTGTGCGGCATGTCCAGCGTGATGCCGTAGTCGTAGGTGAGTTCCTCGCCCGGGGCGATGTCGCGGATCGCCTCGATGATCACGCGATCGTGCTTCGACGGCTTGCCTTCGACGGCTTCCTCGATCAGCGCCTGGCAGTTCGGCTCGCACCCGTGGTTGATCCAGCGCGCGGTGTTGCCGTTGCTGTTGCCGTCGACGATGTACTTCTCGTTGAGCGTGAACAGGAAGGTGTGCCCCGTCTCGCCGCCGTCGCCGTAGCGCTTGTCGGCCTGTGCGTGGGTGATGCGATCGCCCTTGTACTCGACGATCTCCTCGCCGGCCTTGATCGGTGCGGTGGCGAACACGCCATTTCCGTGGATGGGCGAACGTCGTGCGGCGATGCGTCGGGACATGGTTTCCGGTGATCGAAGGGGACAATCTTCGATGATGCCTGCTCGGCCGCCGCTTGGGAACCGCGTTTCAAACGTGTCCCTCGCACTGGCGGTCCGCCCGGCGCTACCATCGAACGACCGTTCGACCACGCCGGAAGCCTAAGGGAATGACTCCGATCATCCGACACCCCCTCGTCCGCGCCGCGCTGATCGCCGGCGTCGCCCTGCTGGCCGCGTGCGGCCCGCCGAAGAAAAGCGTGTTCCCGCCAGCCGTCTCGCTGCAGGAAGTCACCGCGAAGCCGGGCGGCGTCTGGCACGTGACCCTGCGCATCCGCAACAACAGCTACGGCGGCATGTCGTTCGAAACCTTCCAGGGCACGCTGCGCGTCGGCGATCTGGGCGGCGTGCTGCTCGACGCCCGGGTCGACCAGGACATCCCGTCGTTCGCGGCTGACGTCGCGACCATCGACCTGCTGCCCACGCCCGAGATGTCGAAGGCGCTGGCGGAACTCGCCGCCAAGGGCAGCTCCGGCGCCCTGCCCTACGCCATCGACGGCCGCATCAGCGCCACGCCGGAGAAAGAGAAGGAATCGCGGTCCTTCCCCGTGCAGGGCAAGAACTGGCTCTCGCCGGTGCCCGGCATTCCCGACACCTACCGCTCGCCCTGATCCGCCACATCCGCGCCAGCCCAGGACATTCCATGACGTACAAAGCCCCGCTCGACGACATGCGCTTCGCGCTCTACGACGTACTCGGCGCCGAAGCCGTGCTGACCGGCCTCGATGGCGGCGAAGCGCACAACCGCGAGTTGATCGATGCCGTGATCGAGGAAGCCGCGCGTTTCACCGAGCAGGTACTGTCCCCCCTCAACGCGTCCGGTGACGCCGAGGGCTGCCACTACGACAAGGCGACCGCCTCGGTGACCACGCCGAAGGGCTTCCGGGAGGCCTATCGCCAGTATGCCGACGGCGGCTGGACGGGACTCACGGCCAGCGAAGCATCGGGCGGCCAGGGCCTGCCGGCCACGGTCGGCGTGCTCGCGAAGGAGATGATCGACTCCGCCAACCTCGCCTGGGGCATCTATCCGCTGCTGTCGCATGGGGCCATCGACGCGATCGAGCACCACGGCGACGATTGGCAGAAGCAGGTCTTCCTCAAGCGCCTCGTGGACGGCCAGTGGACGGGCACCATGTGCCTCACCGAGCCGCAGGCCGGCTCCGATCTGGGCCTGCTGAAGACGCGCGCGGAACCCAACGACGACGGCAGCTACCGCGTCACCGGCACCAAGATCTTCATCTCCGCCGGCGAGCACGACTTCGCCGACAACATCGTGCATCTCGTGCTCGCACGCCTGCCCGACGCACCGGCCGGCAGCCGCGGCATCTCCATGCTGGTGGTGCCGAAGTTCCGCGTGGACCGCGACGGCAACGCGGGCGAGCGCAACTCGCTCGCCGCCGGCGCCATCGAGCACAAGATGGGCATCAAGGGCTCGGCCACCTGCGTCATGAACTTCGACGACGCGCAGGGCTGGCTGATCGGGCCGCCGCACAAGGGCCTGATGGCCATGTTCACCATGATGAACGCCGCGCGCCTCGGCGTCGGCGTGCAGGGCCTTGGCGTTTCCGAGCGGGCGTTCCAGCGCAGCCTCGCCTACGCCCGCGAGCGCCTGCAGATGCGCGCGCTCTCGGGCGCGAAGTCGCCGGACAAGCCGGCCGACCCGATCACCGTGCATCCGGACGTCCGCCGCATGCTGCTCACGCAGCGCGCGTTCGTCGAGGGCGGCCGGGTGCTCGCCGTGTACGCCGGCCTGCAGAGCGACATCGCGGCGCGTCACCCGGACGCCGGCGCGCGCAGGACGGCGGACGAGCTGCTCTCGTTCCTCATCCCGATCGCCAAGGGCCTGCTCACCGAAGCCGCGCAGGAGTGCACCAAGGAAGCGCTGCAGATCTTTGGCGGCCACGGCTACATCGCCGAGCACGGCATGGAGCAGTACGTGCGCGACGCCCGCATCATTACCCTCTACGAGGGCACCACGCAGATCCAGGCGCTCGACCTGCTCGGCCGCAAGATCATGCAGCTGCAGGGCGCCGGCCTGAAGCATTTCCTCGGCGAGATCTCGGCGTTCTGCCAGGCGAACCAGGCCAACGACAGCGTCCGCGCCTTCATCGGCCCGCTGGCCGTCGCGGCGAAGACGTGGGGCGACCTCACGCAGGCGATCGCGCAGACGGCGCAGGGCAACCCGGAGGAACTGGGCGCCGCCGCGGTCGATTACCTGCACTTCTCCGGCTACGTGACGCTGGCCTATTTCTGGGCCCGCAGCGTCCTCGCCGCCGAGGGTGGCAGCCTCGCCACCGAGCGCCGCCAGGCCAAGCGTGACACCGCCACGTTCTACTTCACCCGCATCCTGCCCCGCATCCATATGCACAAGGCGGCGATCGATGCCGGCGTCGCGACCCTGCCCGAGGTGCTCTGAGCACGTCGCATCGATGCAGAGAATCGTCCTCGGGGCTTCCGCCGGAAACCCCGAGGGTGTAGAAAAAGGTTTCGCCCCGACTTCCCACCGAGACGGTGCCCGACCCGATGAGCGACTCGACGTTCCTGATCCGTCTCGCCGAAAGCGACGATGACGACTTCATCCTTGGCCTCGTCCCTCGTTTCATCAACTTTCCGCTGCCGAACGGACGAACGCGGACCGACTGCCTCAAGGGCATCGAGGCCGATCTGGTCAAACACCTCGACGAGCAACCCTCGAACAGCTACATCTTCGTGGCGGAGAACGAAGACGGCGACGCCGTCGGCTTCGTGCACATCCAGAAGACCAAGGATTTCTTCACCCATCGCGACAACTGCCACATCTCCGACATCGCGGTGGCGGAGGCCTTCGAGGGCGCGGGCGTCGGCAAGGTGCTGCTCGACCATGCGTACAGCTGGGCGAAGGAACATCGCTGCCAGTTCGTCACCCTCGCGGTGTTGCCGGGCAACGAGAACGCGCAGCGCCTGTACCGCAATTACGGGTTCGACACCGACCTGATGCGCATGGCCAAGCCGGTGCGCTGAGCACCGGCGTCGCTCCAACGAAAAAGGCCGCGATCGCTCGCGGCCTTTTCGTTTCCGGCGGATCGGCGGAAGTTACGACTTGACCGTCGTCTCTTCCTTGCGCTCGCGCTCGTCGAGGCGGGCGGCCATGCGGTCGATGTTGGCCAGCGACACGAGGTGCGCGTAGATCCAGCCGAACGCGCCTTCGCGCAGGAACTCGTGGGCGGTCTTCTCGTCGAGGGCGCGCAGCTTCTCTTCGTTGATCACGAAGAGGCCGTTGAGGTTGATGCCCTTGCCTTCCTTCTGCAGCGTGACCGTGCGCGGCTCGAGCAGGTCGTGCTCGCGCAGCTTGCCCATGAACCACTGCGTGCGGGACACGTGGTCCTGGAACTCGCCGAGGAAGTTCACGGCGTTGGTCAGGGCCGGCGCATCGGTGCCGTCCTCGTTGAACAGGCGCTCGCCTTCCTCGTTGCTGAAGCCTTCATAGGCCTCGTCGAGGAAAACGGTGAAATCGTCGCCCTCGGAGCCGGCCGGCTTCTCGGCCAGCACGAACGGATAGCGGCGCACGAAGGCCGGGATGTAGACGCCCGTCTCCCAGAAACCGTTGTCGCCGACGAGCAGGTTCTCGCCCTGGCGAAGACCGAGCAGGGCCATCGGGCCGGCCTCTTCGATCGAGTTGCCCGCGAAGAGGATCGGGAAGTCGCGCGCGGCCGGCGCGAATTCGACGCCGGTCAGCGGCACGGAGTGCGCGGCGGCGGCGAAACGGATGTTGTTCACGGCCTTAAGGCGCAGGTCGCGGTGGGCGGTGCGGTTCAGGGGAACCGGACGCTCGTAGAAAAGCACTTCTGCCACTGTGTAACCCTCATGGACCCGCCGGACCTGGGAAGCCACCCCGGCCCCCCTTCCAAACCCGCCGGGCTTCGAATGCGAATCCCCACTATAGCAGCGGCCGGTGACAGGAAAAGCCCCGCAAGAAGCGTACCTGCGAGATTCTTTTCCGTCATGGATATGGGCTATGCTCGGGCCAAAGGGGCCCTTGTGGCCTGGACCGGACGACCGGTCCGCACGGAGTTCGGCTTGCTGGAACGCTCTTTCGCATATGTGAAGGACGAGACCCGATGACGATGGAAGTGCTCCACGAAGACCTGCCCAGGGTGACCGCGCTCCACGCGACGCGGGTGCTTTCCCTGGACGCGGCGGGTCGGATCCTGGACTGGATCAGCTGGCAGGACGCCGTTTGCCTGTATGTCCGCGGCGTCGTGGCCTGGACCCTGGGCGACCCCTGCGTGACGGTGCGCGGCGGCATCAGCCGGGCCAACGGCCTGCGCAGCAGCCTCGATCTCCACCCGATCGTCGCCAGCACGGGGCACTGCCGCGAGCACGCGATCGACCCCGCACCCGCCCTGACCAACACCGCGCTCTTCGCCCGCGACCGGCACATCTGCCTCTACTGCGGGCACCAGTACACGCGCCACGAACTGACCCGCGACCACGTCGTCCCCCTGTCCAAGCGGGGCGCCGACGAGTGGGAAAACGTGGTCAGCGCCTGCCTGGCCTGCAACCTGCGCAAGAGCAACCGCACCCCGCAGCAAGCGAACATGCCCCTGCTGGCCGTGCCCTACCGCCCCAGCTGGGTCGAGCACCTGATCCTCTCCAACCGCAACATCCTCGCGGACCAGATGGAGTTCCTGGTCAGCCACCTGCCGCGGGACCGGCGGCCGGGTTGAGGGCTTCCGGGAGTTGGGGGATGGGAAATGGGGGCGCCATCCGACGAGCGCTCGAGGGGGCCGGAGGCGCCCGGCGGGCGATACGGCCTCCCTAACGCAGCCGGCCCCCTCGAGCGTCCGCCGGAACTGCGCCCCCACTTCCCATCCCCCTCCTCCATTGCATCCCCCCCCGTTCACGCCCCGTCCCTTGCCCCGCCACCCCGCTAGGCGAACAATAGGCGGATGAACGACCTCTCCCGCTACCCTTATCTGGCGCAGATCGACTCGCCGGAGGACCTCCGCCGTTTCCCGACGGACGAACTGCCGGCCATCGCCGATGAACTGCGCCGGTACCTGATCGAGGCGGTGGCGTCGTCGGGCGGGCATTTCGGCGCGGGCCTGGGCGTCGTCGAGCTGACCGTCGCCCTGCACCACGTCTTCGAGACGCCGCGCGATCGCCTGGTCTGGGACGTCGGTCACCAGTGCTACCCGCACAAGATCCTGACGGGCCGCCGCGACCGCATCACCACGATCAAGAAGAAGGACGGCCTCGCGCCGTTCCCGCGTCGCGAGGAAAGCGAGTACGACACCTTCGGCGTCGGTCACTCGTCGACCTCGATTTCCGCCGCGCTCGGCATGGCCATCGCGCTGCAGCGTCGCGGCGACCCGCGCAAGGTCGTGGCCGTGATCGGCGACGGCGCGATGACCGCGGGCATGGCGTTCGAGGCGCTGAACCACGGCGGCGACGTCGAGCCGAACATGCTCGTGATCCTCAACGACAACGGGATGTCGATCAGCGAAAACGTCGGCGCGATGACCAAGATGATGGCGCGCGCGATGTCCAGCCGCACGCTCAACGCCTGGCGCGAACGCGCCAAGAAGGCGATGCCGCGCGAGTCCTTCTTCGGCCGCTTCTTCAAGCGCTGGGAGGAACACGCCAAGGGCATGTTCGTGCCGTCCACGCTGTTCGAGGAACTGGGCTTCCACTACACCGGCCCGATCGACGGCCACAACATGGCCCAGCTGGTGAACGCGCTGGAGACGGTGAAGGCGCTTCCCGGCCCGCAGCTGCTCCACGTGATGACCACGAAGGGCAAGGGCTACGAACCTGCCGAAAAGGCGCAGATCGAATACCACGCCGTCGGTCCGTTCGACCCCGTGGCCGGTCTGGTGAAGAAGACCGCGCCGGCCAAGCCGACGTACACCGACATCTTCAGCGACTGGCTCTGCGACATGGCGGCCGCCGACGAACGCCTGCTCGGCATCACGCCGGCGATGCGCGAAGGCTCCGGCCTCGTCCGCTTCTCGAAGGAATACCCGCAGCGGTATTTCGACGTCGCCATCGCGGAACAGCACGCCGTGACGCTCGCCGCGGGCATGGCGGTCGAGGGCGCGAAGCCCGTGGTCGCGATCTACTCGTCGTTCCTGCAACGCGCGTACGACCAGGCCATCCACGACGTCGCCCTGCAGAACCTCGACGTCGTCTTCGCGGTCGATCGCGCCGGCGTCGTCGGCCCGGACGGTGCCACGCATGCCGGTAGCTTCGATCTCTCGTTCATGCGTTGCCTGCCCAACATGGTGATCATGGCGCCGGCCGACGAGAACGAATGCCGCACCATGCTCAGCACGGGCTTCCACTACGACGGCCCGGCCGTCGTGCGCTACCCGCGCGGTACCGGCCCGGGCGCGAAGCTGTCCACCGCGCTCGACACGTATCCCATCGGTAAGGCGGAAGTGCGTCGTCGCGGCCACCACGGCCTGGCGATCCTCTCCTTCGGCACGATGCTCGCCCCGGCGGCCGTCATCGCGGCGGAGGTCGACGCCACGCTGATCAACATGCGTTTCGTGAAGCCGCTCGACGAGGAACTGATCCTCGAACTCGCACGCACGCACGAGGCCTTCGTCACGATCGAAGACAACGCCGTCGCCGGCGGTGCCGGCGCGGCGGTCGCCGAACTCCTCGCCGCCCACGGCATCACGCTGCCCGTCCAGCACCTCGGCCTGCCCGACGCGTACCTGGAGCACGGCAGCCGCGAGGAAGTGCTCACGATGGCCGGCCTCGACCTGCCCCAGATCCGCAGCGCCATCCGCGCCCGCTTCCCGCAGTTCGTCGCCTCGCCGGTCGCCAGCGCGGGCTAAGCCTCAGCACGCCGCTCCCACCCTACCTTCGGGTGGGAGCCCAACGGATCACGCCGACCAGCAATACAACGGCTCGCCATAGATGCCCGGTGCGCCCAGCGCCGTTACGTCCGTCCCCCAAAAACAACAGTAGCGATCCCTTTCGGGCTGATAGACGAGCCAATAACCGGCGTCGTGAGCGACACACCAACCGGACTGAATCGTTCCGATATCCGCGTCGGGGAACCCGGTGCGGTGACCTCCGCGCTGACCTGAAACGGCTCGCACGAATGCTCTCGAATCGTGGCTGCCAAACCGTCCAGATAGGCCTCACGATCGGCGCCCGGCTGGATGTAAACCGCGGCTGCGTCGCAGAGCCGGGAATGCAGTATCTCGATATATCGATGCGTCATGGCGGAGGAATGCTTGGCTTCGGACAGTGATACGCATCGAGACGGTTATTCGCCCACCGTTGTTACAAGATCGTAGACGAGATGCCTGTCGAGCTCTCGACCGATCGCGGCTTTGATCAGTCGCGCTCCCGAAAGGTGGAAACCTTCGACACCGAACACGCGAACATCGCGATCGACTAGCAGATCAAGAGCGCGAAGCAGCCCAGCATGCCATACCCCGCTCGGACGAAGAGCATTCGGCATCAGAGTACCGCCCGCAGCGATGAACGATGAATTCGAGGATGGCATCATGAACAGAGTGCCGGGCATTGTCGACTCTGCGACTGTCGAAACAATCATCAACAGCCATCACAATGTTCAGCGTGTGGAAAAATGAAAAGACCGCTTCTTCTATCCGCTATCGCTGCGTGCGCAGTTTCGCTCGGAATCGCTCACCCTGTACTCGGACAAATGACTCGGTGGCGTTACCCGTGTGATGTCTACATGACCCTCGGATGTGTTCGACTTCCAGAAAGCATGTCCGTGACCTACGAGGTTCCTGCCGACTACGGAATTTACAGCTTCAGAAGTGCTGGCGAGTTGATCCTGTCGGCATATCTGGGAGATGCGCCTCGACTACCCGAGGCGAAAGTCGCGCTCGAGCTCACATCGAAAGAGGCTGACGCTCAGGTGTTCCTGGATAAACGCGATGGCAAGACCCGGCTGGACATCGTCATCGTGCCGCGCGATGACAAACGGATGCGACTGCATGTCTTCGCGACCTATTCCGATGCTCAGAGAAAGGAAGTCGCTCAGATCGTCGCTGGGCTTCGCGCCTGCCTCAAATCCTCGCGCGGGACGATGATCTGTCCTGCGGAGAGTCCGTGGGGTCAGAAGCTCCAGGAGTTCGTCGATCCCACCCGCCGCTGAGTTGGCAGAAGCGCTGCCAGTGAAGTCAGTGCTATGTTTTCGACCGGTAATCGCGACGGCGGGTACTGACTGACGGCCTGAGCAAACTAGTTCCCGAATCGACCGCCGCTGACCCGGTCGCGATCTTCGAGATCGGTGGCGGTGAACACGTCGGCGAACCCCATCCCGACGAGCACGACGCGCACCGCTTCGCCCTGCTGCCATCCGTGCTCGAGGAGCAGCCAGCCGCCCGGCTCCAGATGCGCGCCCGCGGCGGCGGCGATGCGACGAATGTCGTCGAGCCCATCGGCGCCCGAGGCGAGCGCCGTGGCCGGCTCGAAACGCAGGTCGCCCTGCGCGAGGTGCGGGTCGTCGGATTCGATGTATGGCGGGTTGCTGACGATCAGGTCGAAGCGCCGCCCTTCGAGCGGCGCGAGCCAGTCGCCGTGAGCGAAGGTCACATGCTGGAGCCCGAGGGCGACGGCGTTGCGTGACGCGACCGCGAGCGCCGCTTCGCTCGCGTCCACGGCCGTGACGTCGGCATCGGGACGTTCCTTCGCGATGGCCAACGCGATGGCGCCGCTACCGGTGCCGAGGTCCACGACCCGGCCACCCTGCGGCAGGCGCGCGACCGCCAGCTCGACCAGCAACTCCGTTTCCGGCCGCGGGATGAGCGTCGCCGGCGTGACTTCGAGGGACAGCGACCAGAAATCGCGACGGCCGGTGATATAGGCGATGGGCTCCCCTGCCGCGCGTCGACGCACGAGCGCGTCGAACCGCGCCATGCCCTCCGCATCCGCCGTATCGTCCGCGTGAGCGAAGAACCACGCACGATCGACGCCCAGTGCGTGCGCGAGGAGGAGTTCGGCCTCGAGGCGTTCGCCGAGCATCTCGGCGGCCTCGCGCAGGATCGTACGAATATCGGTCATGCACGGATTCTATCCGCTGGCCGCTCCTACAATGCGCCGATGCGCCTTCCTCTCCTGCTCGCCACCCTCCTCGCCCTCGGCGGCTGCCAGGCGACATTCTTCGCGGCCGTAAACGCGCGGCAGCCCTCGACCGGCGTCGTGGCCCATCGCGACAACGTCTACGATGCCGCGCATGACGTGAAACTCGACGTATACGCCCCTGAGCATGCCGACCACGCACCGGTGGTGGTCTACTTCTTCGGCGGCAGCTGGATGCACGGCAAGCGCGAATGGTATCGCTGGCTCGGCCAGGCGCTGGCGACGCAGGGGATCGTCGCGGTCGTCGCCGATTATCGTCTCTGGCCGAAGACGCGCATGGACGGCTTCCTGCACGACGGCGCCGAAGCCGTGCGCTGGGCGCGCGACCACGCCGCGGACTACGGCGGCGATCCCGCACACCTGTTCGTGATGGGGCATTCGGCCGGCGGCCACATCGCGGCGATGCTCGCGACCGACAAACAGTGGCTTGCCGGGGTGGGCATGAGGCCCCGTGACCTGGCGGGCTGGATCGGCGTCGCGGGCGCATACGATTTCCTGCCCCTGGACGACCCCGACTTCATCGACATGTTCGGCTCCACGCCCCAGGAACAGGCGCGATCGCAACCGATCAACTTCGTCGATGGCGACGAACCGCCCGCCCTGCTCCTGCAGGGTGAAGCCGACACCATCGTGTTTCCTTCCGAAGCCATCGCCATGGAGGGCCGCTACCGTCAGATGGGTGAGCCGGTCGAGCTGAAGCTCTACCCGAAGCTGGGCCACGAGAGGCTGCTGTTCGCCCTGGGGCCATTGCACGAGGAGGCGCCGGTGATGCGGGACGTCGTGACCTTCATCCGAAGCAGGACGAAGCCGCCGCGGCCGTAGTTTCGATCAGCGCTGCTTCATGACGTCGCGCCCCTCCGCGTTGCCGCCACGCGCCGCGTCGAGGACTTCGGGATACGGATAGTTCAGCCCCAGCAGCTGGCGGATGTCCGGACTCGCGTTCTTCACGAACGCCTCGGGCAGCGCGGCGGGCAGGTCTTCCAT
This sequence comes from Luteibacter sp. 329MFSha, assembly GCF_900111665.1. Classification (NCBI taxonomy): domain Bacteria; kingdom Pseudomonadati; phylum Pseudomonadota; class Gammaproteobacteria; order Lysobacterales; family Rhodanobacteraceae; genus Luteibacter; species Luteibacter sp. 329MFSha. Next base: position 2,291,451 of record NZ_FOJE01000001.1, read on the forward strand.
CGGTTTGACGAACTTCGGCAGGTACTGCGTGATGATCGCCGAGCGATCGATGCTGCTGCGGTTCGGCATCGCGCAATGCCACACCGCACCGAAGAACAGGACCGTGTCGCCCGGCTCGCCGAGCATGCGCTCGCAGCGCTCGAAGAAACGATCGCTTTCGTCGGGGTAATGCAGCTCGCGCTGGCTACCGGGGACGAACGCGGTGGCGCCCGTTTCCTCGGTGAAGGGGTCGAGCATGATGGTCGCCTGCGCGTTCAGGGCGAAACTGGAGTTGATCAGCGCCGGATGCGTCTGCGGCGAATGGAAGTCCCAGTACGGATAATCGATATGCGGTTCCTGGCCCGGACCGCCCGGAAGGATGCGGTTCGCCGCGATCGATCCCATGATGAATTCGCTGCCGATGAAGGCGCGCATGACTTTCATGATGGCGGGATGGGCGGCCATGCGGGAGAAGATCTCGCCCTTGGCCAGCAGGTTCCAGACGCGGCGCTGCAGGTTGATGCGTCCGGCGCGCTCCGCGTCGCCCTGGAAATGCGTGACCTTGCCGCCTTTCTCGTCCCGGTTCGATTCACGCATCACGATGTCGCGCGCCTCGGCGATTTCGGCCGGGGTGAACAGGCCGCGCAACGTGACCGCGCCGAGGCCCCGGAGCAACTCGTGGACGATCGCGTCGGTGTCGAGGTTGTCCTCCGTGTAGACGGGGATGGGATGCGACGGCGAGCGCATGGTCTGGGCGGTGGCGTTCATGGCGGGCTCCTGCCGCGTGGCTGCGGCGTGTCGAAGGGCGATGGCTGGCACGTTCGGCATCTACGCTAGGCCGATTTGCAAGCGCTTGCAAACTGCGCTGCAACATACGTAGAGTCGGGCCATCGACGGATGGGAGACTCGCCTTGAAGCACGAGCTGCGCATCGGCCTGATCGGCGCCGGTTACATGGGCAAGGCGCACACGCTGGCCTTCCAGAGCGTCGCGGCCGCCTTCGACACGCCGATGCGACCGGTGTGCGAGATGATCGCGACATCCACCGCCGCGGGTGCCGCCGAGGTGGCCGCCCGCTGGGGCTGGGCGCGATCGACCGGCGACTGGAAGCAACTCGTCGAAGATCCGCGCGTGGACGCCGTCGTGATCGCCACGCCGCCGCGCACGCACCTGCCGATGGTGCTGGCCTGCGTCGCGGCCGGGAAGCCGGTGTTCTGCGAGAAGCCGCTCGGCGCGACGGCGGAGGAATCGCTGGTGATGGCCGAGGCCGTCGAGATCGCGCGATTGCCCAACATGGTCGGCTTTAACTACATCCGCACGCCCGCGAGCCAGCTCGCCCGCCAGATCGTCGCGTCCGGGGAGATCGGCGACGTGATCCAGGTGACGGCCGAGCACGTCGAAGATTACCTGCACGATCCGTCGCTGCCGGCCTCGTGGCGCACGCGGATCGCCACGGGAACCGAGGCGGGCGCGCTTGGCGACGTCGCGACGCACATCGTCAACGCCTGCCTGAGACTGGTCGGGCCCGTCGAGAGCCTGGTGGCCGACCTGGCGATCGTTCAACCGATGCGGGAGGGTCCGGACGGGCCCGAGGCGGTGGAGAACGACGACCAGGGCCAGATGCTGCTGCGCTTCGCCAACGGCGCGAGTGGGAGCCTGAGCTTCAGCCGCATGGCCGCGGGCCGGAAGATGGGCTACACGTACCGCATCACGGGAACCCGCGGCGCGATCCATTTCGACCAGGAAGACCAGAACGCGCTGTGGCTGTACGACGCGTCGCGCGACCCCGCGCGGCGCGGTTTCCAGAGGCTGTTGATGGGCCCGGCGCACCCGGACTACCTCGCGTTCAACCAGGGCGTCGGCCACGGCACCGGCTACAACGAGCAGATCACGATCGAGGCGCGCGATTTCCTGCAGGCGATCGCGACCGGCGACGCCGTGTGGCCGACCTTCCGCGACGGCTTCGAGGTCGACCGCGTGATCGCGGCCGCGCTGGTGTCGCACCGTGAACGGCGCTGGGTATCGCTTTGACGTGGCGAATCCCGGCAGGCGTCAACGCAGGCTCGTGCGCGTCACCAGTTCGCAGGGAAAGAGCTTGCTGCGCGGCACCGCATCGGGGTGTTCCATCCAAGCGACGATGCGGTCGATCGCATGGAGCACCATGTCGTGGATGGGCTGTCGCACGGTGGTGAGCGAATAGGAGGCCCACGCGGCGAGTGGCATGTCGTCGAAGCCGACGATGCTCACGTCTGCCGGCACGCGCACGCCGCGCTCGCGACACGCGTCGATCGCGCCCATCGCCAGCACGTCGTCGGCGCAGAACACACCGTCGAGGTCGTCGTCGCGATCGAGCAGCGCGTGCATCGCGAGGCGCCCGTGCTCGTGCGTGTAGTTGCCGGCGTGGATCGTCTGGCGCAGGAGCTTGCGCGCGGCGTCCGCGAAGCCCTTCTCGCGGTCGATCGTCGAGGCGTCGTGCGCCGACCCTCCGAGGAACGCGAGCCGCCGAAGGCCTCGCTCACGCATCGCGTCCGCCACGAGCCCACCGCCGGCCACGTTATCGACGGTGGCCACGGGCACCGGGGACGAGCGCCCCGCCCGCCCGAACACATGCAGCACGGGCAGACCCGCCGCCCGGCACGACGCGGCGAAACCAGCCGGCGGCGCCGAAGTGGCGATCAGCACGGCATCGACGCTGTACTGGCGAAGCATGTCGAGCGCGGCCTTGCCGTCCTCGCCCTCACCGAGGTTCGCCAGCAGCGGGCGAAGGCCCCGTGCCTGGAGTTCGCGGGTGAAGAGGTCGAAGACCTCCATGAAGGTGGGATTCGCGAAATGGTTGGAGACCAGGCCGATGAGTTCCGTGCGGCCGGTCATGAGGCTGCGCGCGAGCTGGTTCGGTCGGTAGCCGAGCGCCGCCGCGGCCTCGAGCACTCGCTCGCGCGTCTTCGCCGAGACGCTGGCGCCTTCGGTGAAGGTGCGCGACACGGCGGAGATCGACACGCCCGCGGCCTCGGCGACGTCGCGGGCGGTGGGGCGTTGCGAAACGGGTGGGCGGAAGCTCATGCGAACTAGGTTAGCGCAGTCGCGCGGTGGGAGCGGGCCGCGTGGGGGGGGGGGGGTCTTGCGCCGTGCAAAGAGGGCCGGCGGCTCATCGCGAGAAGCTGTCGCGGCCGGGTCCGCTCCCACCGGCTCGGCGCAAAAAAAAGCCGGGCGATCGCTCGCCCGGCTTTCGTGTGGCACCGATGGTCGTTTAGCGCAGGATCGCCTTCGGGTCCTGCTTGTCCTTCAGCGCCGCGCAGAGCAGGGTCTGCTCGCTGGTCTGCGCGAGGCCGCGGTCGGCGCCGCTGACCTGGCCGAGACGCGGCTTGAAGAACGCGCTCATGCGATCGGCCTCGGCCTTCGAGCAGCTGCCGCCGGCCGCCATTTCGGGCAGCTTGCCGCCGGCGAAGCTACCGGTGCGGGCGACGATCTTGTCGTAGTTCGTCGTGAACCACTTCCACAGATCGGCACGCGTCGCTTCCGACTCGCGACCGGCGCGCAGCACCATCGCCATCTCGCCCACCTTCACGTCCTTGCCGAGGGCGAAGTCGCGCACCTTGTTGGCGAGGGCCGGGTCGGTCGCGTCGCCCAGCGCGATGAGCATCGCGTTGCGCTTGGCGGGATCGGACGTCTTCGGCACTTCGGCCATCAGGGCCTCGACCGCCGGGGCGCCACGCTCCTCGACCGCCACGCCGAGCGCGGAAGCGAGCATGTCGGAATCGGCCGCGTCGAGATCGAGCCTGCCGTCCTTCGTCTTCAGCGCCGCGTCGCCCTGCTTGAGCAGTTCGGCGCGCACTTCCGGCACGCCGATGTCCTTGTCGGCCAGGAAGCCGGCGAGGGTCGTGCGCGTGATCGTGTCGTTGTCCGGCTCGCCGGCCTTCTTGCGGTAGCCCAGCTGCTTGAGCTTCGGCAGGTAGGCGTCGGTGGCCCACTTGCGCAGGCGCTCGCGCTGCGCGTCGGTGGTGGCTTCGTTGTCGAGGATCCAGTTGAACGTGCCGATCGGCGCGGTGAACACTTCGCGCGTCTTCGAGGCGGTCAGCGGCTTCGTCGCGGCGAGGTAGTCGCCCGCGTCGAGGTCGCCGTGCTGGAAGCCGGCGCGCACGGCGTCGGCATAGGCCAGCTGCTCGGCGTCGGTCAGCGTCGAGACCACCTTCGCCAGCGCGGCCAGGTCGGCCTTGCTCTGCGAGAAGCGGTAGTAACCGCGACCGTCGGCGTTCGGCAGCACCCAGCTGTTCTTCGCCGCGCCGTCGAGAACCATCGTGCCGGTGGCCTTGTCGAGCAGTTCGCACTTGACCTTGTTGCCGCCGCCTTCCACGCCGTAGCGCACGCACATCGGCACGCCCCACACGCGGCTCGCGTCGCCGGTGCTGCCCAGCGGCAGGTAGCGGCTCTGGGCCAGGTGCAGCACGGTCTTGCCGCCTTCCGTCTTCACTTCCGTGCTGACGTACGGCACGCCGGACTGGTCGAGGAAGGTACGGAACGCCTTCTTGAACGCGTCGCCCTGGCCGGCGGCCTCGGCGATCGCATCGATCAGGTCGTCGGCCGTGGCGTTGGCGAACTTGTGCTTCTGGATGTACGCACGCATGCCCTTCTGGAACACCGGATCGGTGACGTAGCCCTCGAACATGCCGAGGACCGCGGCGCCCTTCTGGTACGTGATGCCGTCGAACGCCGTCTCGATGTCGCCGTTGCCGGTGATCGGCTGGCGGATCTTGCGCGCGCTGACGAGGCTGTCGTTGTTCATCGCGCCCTGCGCGCCGCGAACGCGGTCGAGGTCGGCGCGGTATTCCGGGTGCACCTTGATGGTGACCTTCTGCTGCATCCAGGTGGCGAACGCCTCGTTGAGCCAGAGGTCGTCCCACCAGGCCATCGTCACCGTGTCGCCGGTCCACTGGTGGGCCAGCTCGTGCGCGTTGACGTTGAACGAGCCACGCACGTACTGCGCGGCCGAATCCGGATCGATCAGCAGCAGCCAGTCGCGGAACGTGACGAGGCCGGCGTTCTCCATCGCACCGGCGCTGAAGTCCGGCGCGGCGAGCAGGTCGAGCTTGTCGTACGGATAGCCGAAGCCGTAGTAGTCCTCGAGCGTGTGGATGATCGAGTTCGTCTCGCCCAGCACGTGCTTCATGCGGTGGCCTTCGCCCTTGGCGGCGATGCCGCGCAACGGGGTGGCCGTCGTGCGGTATTGCGTCGGCGTGATGTCCGGACCCTTCTCGATGTCCCACGGGCCCACGGCGAACGCGACGAGATAGGTCGGCAGCGGCTTGGTGGTCGAGAACGTGAGGGTCTTCCAGCCCGCGCCAGCCTTCTCTTCCTTGATCTGGGCCGTGTTGGCGACGCCCTGGTCGTCGGCCGGGATGGTCAGCTGGATGTCGAACGGCACCTTGAACGAGGGCTCGTCGAAGCCCGGGAACGCATAGCGGGCCGACACCGGCTCCATCTGCGTCATCGCGTACGGGATGCCTTCGTGCGAGACCTTGTACAGGCCCTGCAGCTGCTTGTTGAGCGGCGCGCTGAACTCGATCGCGAGCGTGATCTCACCTTCCAGCTTCGCGCCGAGATCCACCCGTGCGACGCCTTCCTTCTCGGCGGCGACGGTGTACTTGCCGGTGTGCTTCTTGCCGGCGGCGTCGGTCACGGCGACCTTCGAGACCTTCAGCTCCTTGCCGTGCAGCCAGACGAAGTCCGACGGCTGCGTGAGCTTGATGCGGATGGTCGACGAGCCGGAGTAGTCCTCCTGCTTCGGGTCGACCTTGAAGGCGAGCTTGTAGGACTCGGGCTGGGCCCACGTCGGGAGATGGCCAAGCGGTGGCGCGGCGTCCGTGCCGGCGGCGAGCGCGGCGCCACAGCAGGTGGCGAGCGCGGTGAGGATGAGGGGACGGACGAAACGACGCATGGCAGGTGGGACTCCCTGTGGTTGAACCCCCATCCTGCGAACAAGCATGACGTTCGACACAGTGCCAGAAGGCACCCCGTCCCCGTTGCGGCGCGTCAGAACGCGCCTGGCGGCTTACATCTCGACGATCGGCTTGAACCCGCCGAAGAACATCCGCTTGCCGTCGAAGGGCAGGTTCCTGGGGTCCGAATACTCCGCAAGCCTCGGATCCGCCATCACTTTCTTCATGATCCGGTCGCGGTCGCGGCGGCTCTTGTAGACGATCCAGGAGAAGACCACGACCTCGCCCTCCTTCAGTTTCACGGACTGCGGAAAAGAGGTGACCTTGCCGGGCTTGACGTCGTCGGCGACACATTCGGAGTAGGCGAGCGCCCCGAACTCCATCCAGATCTTCCCGGCCTTGCGTGCCATCTTCTTGTAGTCCGCCATCCGGTCGAGCGGAACCGGCGCGACGAAACCATCGACGTAACTCATGGTGCGACCCTCCCTCGGTGTGGTGGGGGCGAGGGTGGCGCAGAACGAAGAAAGGCCGCGTTAAACGCGGCCTTTGCGGACTTTCTCAAACGGGGCGACGAATCAGCCGGCCGCGTCGGCCTGCTCGAGCACGACCGCGACCGCGTGGATCACCGAGGCGATGCGCACCGCGCTCTGGATGGCCTGGACGCTGACGCCGCCATCGCGCAGCACCTTGTCGTGCGAGTCGATGCACATGCCGCAGCCGTTGACCGCCGAGACGGCCAGCGAGACGAGCTCGAAGTCGTTCTTGGCGTCGCCCTTGTAGGCGCCGATCACGTTCATGCGCAGCTTCGCCGGGATGGTGGCGTACTCCGGATGGCTGACCAGGTGCTGGAAGCGGTAGTAGATGTTGTTCATGCCCATGATCGCGGCCGAACCCTTGGCGGCGGTCAGCTGCTCGGCCGTGGCGTGCTCGGCGGCGAACGCGGCGATGGCTTCGGTCAGCGGCTTGTAGCGGGCGGAGTAGGCGGAGCCGAGCGCGACCATGGCGATCTGCGCCTTGTTGAGGCCGGGCGCACCCGCCTCGCTCAGCACGGAATCGAGGTTGAGCTTCAGGTCCTTGGCGTATTCGGGAAGCTGGCTGCGAAGATCGGCGACGCTCATGGATGCACCTTCTTTTTCGAATGAATGGGGCGCGGAATGGCTCGGCGCGAGGGCGCCGGTTCACGCGGGACACGTGGGGTGTCGGGGGAAAGAGGTAAAAAACGGGGCGGTGAAGAGGACTTCACCGCCCCTGGACTGCCCGCGCCGCGCGGGGGGAGGGAGGGTCCGCGGCGAGGGACTTACGACCGGGTGAGGCTTAGGCGACCTTCAGGGTCTCGTCGCCGGCCTTCCAGTTGCAGGCGCACAGCTCGTCGGTCTGCAGGGCGTCGAGGACGCGCAGCACTTCGTCCGGGTTGCGGCCGACGGAACCGGCGGTCACGTAGGCGAACTGGATCTCGCCATTCGGGTCGACGAGGAAGGTGGCGCGCTGGGCGACGCCTTCGTCGGTCAGGATGCCCAGAGCCGTCGTCAGCTCCTTCTTGATGTCCGCGAGCATCGGGAACTTGAGGTCCTTCAGATCGGCGTGGTCCATGCGCCAGGCGCGGTGGACGAACTCGGAATCGGTCGAAGCGGCGAGGATCTGGCAGTCACGGTCGGCGAACTGCTCGTTGAGGTCGCTGAAGCCCTTGATCTCGGTTGGGCACACGAAGGTGAAGTCCTTCGGGTAGAAGAAGACGAGCTTCCACTTGCCCTCGTACGACTTGTCCGAGATGTCGACGAACGCGTCTTCGATCTTGTTGGCGAGGGGGCCACCGGCCACTGCCTTGAGGTTGAACTGGGGGAACTTATCGCCAATGCTCAGCATCTTTTCGACTCTCCGTTGAGGGTGGGTTGAACGCGTTTGCGCGCTACATGGCGCGACCAGAAGGCAAGCTTACCGGTCCTGCCGATATATTCCAAATCGATTGTTGGCATGAATGTGATAGGCTACGGCTATTGTCTGGTCGTCCCCGAGCGTGCCGCCATGAACCTGCGTGACCTCTCCTATCTCGTCGCCCTGGCCGAGCACCGGCATTTCGGCAAGGCGGCCGAAGCCAGCTTCGTCAGCCAGCCGACCCTGTCGACCCAGATCCGGAAGCTGGAGGACGAACTCGGGGTGGCGCTCGTGGAACGTACCCCGCGGAAAGTCCTCCTGACGGAAACGGGCCGTGAAATCGCCCGCCGCGCCCGTTCAGTGCTCTCGCAGGTCGACGAGATCCGCTCCATCGCCCAGCGCACCCGCGACCCGGAATCGGGCACGATCCGGCTCGGCATCTTCCCCACGCTGGGGCCCTACCTGCTCCCGCACGTGATCCCGCGTCTGCGCGAGCGCTTCCCGCGGCTGGAGCTGCTGCTGCGCGAGGAAAAGACGGAGCAGGTGCTGCACATGCTGCGCGAGGGCACGCTGGACGCCGGCATTCTCGCCCTGCCCGTCCACGACGATTCGCTGCACACCGAATTCCTGTTCGAGGAGCCGTTCGTGCTGGCGGTGCCCAGCAGCCACCAACTCGCCTCGCGGCGCTCGCTGCGGATGGACGACCTCTCGGAGCAGAACCTCCTGCTGCTGGAGGACGGCCACTGCCTGCGCGACCAGGCGCTGGAAGTCTGCCAGCTGGCCGGCGCCGGCGAGAAGACCGGCTTCCGCGCCACCAGCCTCGAGACGCTCCGACAGATGGTCTCGGCGAACGTCGGCATCACGTTGCTGCCGTCGCTCGCCGTGAAGCCGCCGGTCGCCCAGTCGCCGAACGTCAGCCTGGTCGCCTTCGACGCGCCCGCGCCCAGCCGTCGCATCGCGATGCTCTGGCGGAAGAGTTCCGCGATGACGCCGTTCTTCGAGGCCCTGGCGGCCGTGATCCGCGACGTGCCTGCAGGCCTCTTCGACACCCGCGACTGCACCGCCGGTCAACGGGAATCGGCGACGGGCGTTGCCCTTCCCTCTTCCTGACGGTTCGGTGACATGCGCGTCTGGCTCGCGGTAGTGCTCCTTCTCTGTGGCTGGGGCGCCTTCTCCTGGTGGCAGCATCGGCCCGTGCACAACGCCCCCGGCGTGCTGGCCGGCGGCGTACCGGACCAGGAAGACATCGGGCAAGCGGCGACGCTCAGCCGCGGCCGCTTCACGCTGACCACGCGCGCCGCGTTCGCCATGACCGGCCGCGTCCTCTCGCGCGAGGACTACCAGTTCGACGACCTGGCGCCGATCGCGCCCACGGACCTGGCGATGGGCTGGGGCCGCATGTCGGACAGCGGGGTGCTCGACCGGATCCGCATCTCGCAGTCGAACCGGTTCTACTACTGGTACACCGACCACTACCCGATTCCGCGCCGCGAAATCGAGGATTCCAGCGCCAACATGCACATGATCCCCGCCAACGACACCGTGGCGCGCGAGCTGCGCGAGGTGCGGCCCGGCGAGGTGGTGCGTCTACAGGGCTTCCTGGTGGACATCAAGCGCGACGACGGCTGGCACTGGAACACCTCGCTGACGCGCGAGGACACCGGCGCCGGCGGCTGCGAGATCGTGCTCGTGGAGTCCATCGGCGCCGCCGGCGCCGGCGGCGCGCAGGTCTTCGATCAGTAAGCCAGCAGGGTGTGCAGCGGCAGGGCCGCGGGCCATTTGCCGCGGCCGTTCAGGCCCGGCAGTTCGATGACGACGCTCGCCCCGAGCACCTCGGCGCCCAGTCGCTCGACGAGGCGGCGGGCGGCCTCCAGCGTGCCGCCGGTCGCCAGCACGTCGTCGACCACGATGACGCGCTCGCCGGGCGCCAGCGCGGACGAACCGATCTCCAGGCGATCCATGCCGTATTCGAGGCCGTAGTCGACGCCGACCACCGGCGGCGGCAGCTTGCCCGCCTTGCGCAACGGCACGAAGCCGGCGTCGAGCGCCCGGGCCATGGCCGCGCCGAAGATGAAGCCGCGCGATTCGATGCCGCAGACGGCGCCGATGCCCTGCCCGCGCCACGGTTCGCACAGCGCGTCGATGCACGCGCCGAACGCGGCGGCATCGGCCAGCAAGGGGGTGATGTCCTTGAACATGATGCCGGGACGCGGAAAGTCCGGCACGTCGCGGACGAGGTCGTGGAAGGCCTGCATGGGTGATCCTGGAAGAATGTCGGGGCGTTTCAGGCCGGAAACGTGACCGCGCCGAAGTCGTCGTCGGACGCGGCGGCGGCACGCGCCTCGGCCAGCTGGGCGTCGATCGCGCGCACGATGCCCTCGGCGGCTTCCGCCGCGCCGTCGGGCACCATCACCGCGAGGAAGTCGCGCGCCGGCAACTGACCCACCGCGCCGGTGAGGAATTCGCCGGCGATGAACGCCGGGATCTCCGCCCGCTCGAGGGCGTCCTTGACGAGGTGGGCGTCGATCAGGGACTCGGCGTGGTAGGCGATGCGCATGGTTCCACGCTACCCGTCGGCGGCGCGTCCGGCAAGCGTCCGGGGCCCAACGGAGGTAAACTCCCCCGTTTGCGCGCCCCACTTCTCCGAGTCCTTTCGATGTCGACCGAAACGCCCGTCCTGCAGCAGCATTTCATCCGCCAGATCGTCCGCGACGACCTGGCCTCCGGCAAGCACAAGGTCATTCATACGCGCTTCCCGCCGGAGCCGAACGGCTACCTGCACCTCGGGCATGCCAAGTCGATCTGCCTGAACTTCGGCCTCGGCGCGGAATTCCACGGCACGTGCAACCTCCGCTTCGACGACACCAACCCGTCGAAGGAAGACGTCGAGTACGTCGAGGCGATCCAGCGCGACGTGAAGTGGCTCGGTTTCGAGTGGGCCGAACTGCGCCATGCCTCCGATTACTTCGAGGTGTTCTACCGCTCGGCGCTCAAGCTGATCCGTCTCGGCGTCGCCTACGTCGACGACCTCAGCGCCGACGAAGTGCGCGAGTACCGCGGCACCCTGACCGAGCCCGGCCGCAACTCGCCGTACCGCGACCGTTCGATCGAGGAGAACCTCGACCTCTTCCAGCGCATGCGCGCGGGCGAGTTCGCCGACGGCAGCAAGACGCTGCGCGCGAAGATCGACATGACGGCCGGCAACATCAACCTGCGCGATCCGGCGCTGTACCGCGTGCGCAAGGTGCACCACCAGAACACCGGCGACGCGTGGCCGATCTACCCGATGTACGACTTCGCGCATTCGCTCTCGGACGCGCTGGAAGGCATCACGCACTCGCTGTGCACGCTCGAGTTCGAAGATCACCGCCCGCTGTACGACTGGTGCGTCGACAAGGTCGACCTCGCCAACGATCCGGCGCTGTGGGAGCCCCTGCTCAAGGCTGGCCTGCCCACGTCGCCGAGCAAGCCGCGACAGATCGAGTTCTCGCGCGGCAACCTCAACTACACGGTGATGAGCAAGCGCAAGCTGATCACGCTGGTGTCCGAGAACCTGGTCGACGGCTGGGACGATCCGCGCATGCCCACGATCGCCGGCGTGCGCCGTCGCGGCTTCACGCCGGCCGGCATTCGCCTGTTCTGGGAGCGCATCGGCGTCAGCAAGCAGAACAGCACGATCGACATGAGCGTCCTCGAAGGCGCCGTGCGCGAAGACCTCGACGGCACCGCGCCGCGCCGCATGGCCGTGATCGACCCGCTGAAGCTCACGATCACCAACCTCGACGACGCGCACGCCGAGACGCTCACGTTTGCCAACCATCCCAAGGACGAATCGTTCGGCAGCCGCAGCGTGCCGTTCTCGCGCGAGCTGTGGATCGAGCGCGAGGACTTCGCGGAAGTGCCGCCGAAGGGCTTCCATCGCCTGAAGCCGGAAGGCGAGGTGCGACTGCGCGGCGTCGGCATCGTGCGCTGCGACGAGGTGATCAAGGACGACGCGGGCAACGTGCTCGAGCTGCGCTGCACGCTCGATCCGGAAACGCGCACCGGCATGCCGGGCTCGGATCGCAAGGTGAAAGGCACGATCCACTGGGTCAGCGCGCGCGACGCCGTGCCGGCCGTGGTGCGCCTGTACGATCGCCTGTTCGACGTCACCGATCCCGACGACGACAGCGACGGCAAGACGTACAAGGACCACATCAACCCGCATTCGCGCCGCGTCGTGCACGGCTTCGTCGAACCCGCGGCCGCCGGCGCGGCGCGCGAGGACCGCATGCAGTTCGAGCGCCTGGGCTATTTCGTCGCCGACATGCACGACCACACGCACGACGCACCGGTGTTCAACCGCGTGGTGACCCTGCGCGATTCGTGGGCGAAGCAGGCCTGATGCTCTACGCGCAGATCCATCTCACGCTGCCCGCCTGGGTGCACGACGCGGTCGACACGACCACGACGTACCCCGGCGACGAGGCCAAGGTCGGCCTCGCGATCGAGCTCTCGGCGCGCAACGTCGATCTCGCCACCGGCGGCCCGTTCGGCGCGGTGGTGTTCGACGGCGACGACCGCATCGTCTCGGTGGGCACCAACCGCGTCGTGCCGCACACCTGCTCGGTGGCGCACGCCGAGATGATGGCGTACATGACGGCGCAGCAGCGCCTGCAGCGGTTCCGCCTCAACGAGGACGGCAGCCGCTTCGTGCTGGCGACGAGCTCCCAGCCCTGCTGCCAGTGCTATGGCGCAACGGTCTGGGCGGGTATCGACGAGCTCCTGATCGGCGCCCGCTCGGAAGACGTCGAGGAACTCACCCCGTTCGACGAAGGCCCCCTGCCCGCCGACTGGATCGGCGAGCTCGAGCGTCGCGGCATCGCGGTTCGGCGCGACATCCTGCGCGACCGCGCGCGCGAGGTGCTGCGCCGTTACGGCGAATCGGGCGTCGCATATTGATCGCGCGGCGCGCCCGGTGACCCGCTGGCGCGCCATCCTGCCGCTGTGCCTGCTGCTGGCCGCCGGCGCGGCGCTGCTCGCCGGCGGCGTGCTCGACCGCTTCGACCCGCACCGCCTGCTGGCCGACGAAGGCATGCTCCGCTCGGGCATCGCCGCGAATCCCGTCCTCGCGCGCTTCGCGTACGTGGGCGTGCTGACCCTGGCCATCGCGACGGGCGTGCCCGGGACGATCGTGATCGTCCTCGCGGGTGGCCTGCTCTTCGGCGCCCTGGAAGGCACGGCCCTGTCGTCGGTGGCGCTCGTCCTCGGCTCGCTGCTGCTCTATCTCGCCAGCCGCTATGCGTTCGGCCCGGGCGGCCGCGAACCCCCGGCCTTCGCGCGCAAGCTGCGCGAGGGCTACGCCGCGCACCCCGTCACGTACACCCTCGCGCTGCGCTTCGTCCCCATCGTGCCGCTGGGCGCCATGACCGTGGCGCTGGCCTGGCTGCGCTGTCCCCTCTGGCTGTTCCTCGGCGCCACGTGGCTGGGCGGCACCGTCTCGCTCTTCGTGGAGAGTTCGGTCGGTGCGGGCCTCGCGGCCACGCTCGCCAGCGACGGCCCGGTCACGGCCGGCAGGTTCCTGGACGGCCGCATCCTGCTCCCGCTGGGCGCGTTCGCGGTGCTCACGATCCTGCCCCTGGCCATCCGGACTATCCGTTCGCGCCTGCGCCGCGACGACTGACCCACCCGGGTTTCTGCGCTAGGCTAAAGCCTCGCTCGCCGCCCCAAGGCGCCGTGCCGGGGGAACCGAATGCGTGACATGACCGCTCCATGGCTGGAAAAGGTTTGGCGCCGCACGTCGCTCGTGCAGCGCCTGACGTGCGTCGCGCTCGTCCCCACCGCCATCAGCGCGGTCCTGCTGGTCACGCTCCTCACCCGCCACCAGATGGACACCCTGCACGAGATGGGCCGCTCCACCGCGGACGCCATCGCCCAGCAGGCGGCCTCGGTGTCGGGCGACGCGCTACGGACGGGCGAGCGCCGCGAGCTCGGGCGCATCGCGCAGTCGATCGTGCAGTTGCCGCAGGTATCGCGTGTCCGCATCGCGAACCGCGACGGCGAGATCGTGGCCGACCGGGTCAACGGCTCGGTCGGTGGCGACGACGACAGCCTGACGGTCGCGCGCGAGATCCTCGATCCGACGACGCACCGCGCGGTCGGCTCCGTCACCGTGGACGTCAGCGTCGAGGACGCGATCGCCGCGCAACGCGCGAGCGTGCACAACGCGCTGGTGTGGCTCGCGCTCAGCCTGCTGATCGCCGTGATGATCGGCTGGTCGACCGCGCGCTGGCTGAGCGCGCCGCTGCGGAGCCTGGCCATCGCGGTGCGCCAGCTCGGCCTCGGCGACCGCACCGTCGTCGTTCCCGTCACGGACGACACGGAGATCGGCGACCTGCAACGCGGCTTCAACGGCGCCGCGTCCAAGCTGCTGCACGCGCAGATCGGCATGGAACGCGAGATCGTCGCGGCCACCGAGGAACTGGCCCGCAAGAACGCCGCGCTGGAGGCGGCCAGCGTCGCCAAGGCGCGGTTCCTCGCCGCGGCCTCGCACGACCTGCGCCAGCCGCTCTACGCGCTGACCCTCTTCTCGTCCGGCCTCGCGGTGGACGAATACGATCCGATCCGGCTCAACCGCATCGCCCACATCCAGGAGTGCGTGGAATCCCTCGACCACCTGTTCGGCGAACTGCTCGACCTCTCCCGGCTCGAGACCGGCGCGATGCCGGCGGTGGTGCGCGACGTGCCGCTCGACGAGGTGTTCGAGGAAGTGAGCGTGAACTTCCGCATGGTGGCCGAGCAGCACGATCTGCGCCTGGTCGTGCGCACCACGGGCCTCTGGGTGCGCGCCGACCGCACGATGCTCGCGCGCATACTGAACAACCTCGTCAGCAACGCGTTGCGCTACACGCGCTGCGGCGGCGTGCTGGTAGGCGCGCGGCGCCGGCTCGACGGCTCCGTCCGGGTCGATGTCTGGGACACCGGCCTCGGCATCGCGAGCGAACACCTGCAGCACATCTTCGACGAGTTCTACCGCGTGGAGAGCGGCCCCGAAGCGGGACGACCGGAGGGCACGCGGCGGGGTCTGGGCCTCGGGCTGTCCACGGTGCAGAAGCTCGCCGGCCTGCTCGGCACGCGCGCCAGCGTGCGGTCCAAACCCGGCAAGGGCACGCTGTTCTCGGTCACGTTGCCGGAAGCGCAGCCGGGTGTCGGCACGGCCGAGCCGGTGGCCGCGCCCGCACCGTCCCCCGGCATCCCGCGCGACATCGTCGGCATGCGCGTGCTCGTCATCGACGACGAGCCGACCATCCTTGCGGGCATCAGCTATCTGCTGGGCAGCTGGGGCTGCGAGGTGATGACGGCCGAAGACGCGCAGCAGGCCATGGAGGCCGTGCATCAGTGGATGCAGCCGCCGGACATCGTGATCTCGGACCTGCGCCTGCGCGAGGGCACCGGCCTCGACGTGCTCGCGCTGCTGGATCGTTACTACCGGCGGCGTCCCGGCGATCCGCCGCCGTTCGCCCGCGTACTCATCACCGGCGAGACGCGCGGCGACTTCCTGCGCAACATCGACCAGGCGACGACGCAGGTGCTGTTCAAGCCCGTCTCACCCGAGCGGCTGCACCAGGTAATGGTTTCGGCGTGGACTGTCCATCATGCGGCCGTCTGAGACCGGATGGCCTGCTTGCCGTGGCGCCCCGGTGAGGCTATGGTCCCGGTCAACGGGGTGGCTCGCGGTCCACGCGGGCGGAGGGAAGGCATGCGTGTCCTGATCGCGGACGATCATCGGCTCATCATCGAAGGCGTGAAGCTCAAGCTTCGCGAGCTGGGCGACGACGTCGTTTTCGTCGAGGCCGAAACCGTGGCGCAGCTGGAACGCGTGCTCGCGACCCAGCCGCTTCCCGAGGTCGCGCTGATCGACATGGCCATGCCCGGCGCCGATGGCGTCAAACACATCGAGCATGCCGTGGCGGCGCTGAAGGACCCGGGCGACGATGGCTCGTCGCGGGCGCGGCCGGTCATCGTGCTCTCGGGCACCGAAGACCCCTCGGCCATTCGCCATGTGCTCGATCTCGGCGTCCAGGGCTACATACCGAAGTCGTCGCCTCCCGACGTCATCCTCAACGCCGTACGGCTCGTCGTCGGCGGCGGCATCTACGTGCCGCCCGAAGCGATGAAATCCGCCTCGGTACCGACGATGGCGCCGGCGTTCGCTTCCAACGGCGACGGACTGACGACGAAGGAGCGCCTGGCCACCGTGCTCACCGAGCGCCAGATCGACGTGCTCAAGCTGCTGGCCAAGGGCCGCCCGAACAAGTTGATCGCACGCGAGCTCGGCATCAGCGAGGGCACCGTCAAGATTCATCTCGCGGCGATCTTCCGCGCGCTCCACGTGCGCAACCGCCTCGAGGCGCTGGTCGCCGCCCAGCACCTGGGCGACTGACGACCGGCACCGGAACCATACCGCCGGCCTGGATGCGGGTCGGGGGACGCACGGATCGCGAAGTACGCGGACACGACGCGGGGCAGGCGCGATGCGATCAGGCGTGAACGGTGCGGCGAGGTTGTGGCTGCGCGGCTGGCTTGCCGCGTGGTTCGCCTGCGTGCTGTTCCAGATGCCCGCGATGGGCACCTCGGCGGGCAGCGTCGATCCCGATGCGCCACTGACCTTCGGCATCCTCCCCATCGGCGGTCCCGCCGAATCGCTGGACGCGTGGCGGCCGATGCTGGACGACCTGCACAAGGCACTGGGTCGCCCCATCCGTGCCATCTCCGTGACCACCTACGAAGGCATCGCGCAGGCGATCAGCGAGCAGCGCGTGGACATCGCGTTCCTCTCGGGACGCCTCGCGCTCGACGCCGTCACCCGGCAGAACATGCAGGTGATCGGCCGGCTGACGCGCGGCGACGGCTCCCGCGGCTACTACGCCGTGCTGCTCACGGCGACCGATTCGCGCATCCGCACCGTCGACCAGTTGCTGGCGCGGCCCGGCAAGTGGCGCTTCGCGCGCGGCGAGGCACTCTCCGTTTCGGGCTACCTGGTGCCGGAAACCCAGCTGTTCGCGGCACGCGGGCTGGATTCGGACACGTTCTTCGCCAGCGTGCACATCGACAACCACCAGAACAACGCGCTGGCCGTCGCCAACGGCGAGGTGGACGTCGCGACGAACAACTCGGCCGACCTGGAGCGCTTCCGGCAGCACTTCCCGGACCAGTACGCGCGGCTGCGCGTGCTGTGGAAATCGTCCCTGATTCCGCACGCGGTGATCGTCATCCGCAACGACCTGCCTCCCGCGCTGCGCGAACAGGTGGCCGCCTTCATCACGGGCTACGGCAAGGGCAAGGACGGTGCGCGCGAAGAGGCGAACCTGAAGCTCATCCACGACATCAGCGGCTTCGCGCCGGCCGGCAACGCGGAGCTCGTGCCTTTCGCCGATATCGAATACGCCCTGGAAAAACGCCGCGCCGAGTCGGCGCAGTGGGTCAGCGACGGCGCGCGCGACGCGCGATTCCGCAAGATCCGCATCGATCACGACGCGCTCATCGCGCGGCTCCGCGACAAGTGATAGACCGAAAGGCATAGGCCGGCAAGGTTAGCTCCCCTTGTCTATCGCGCGACGAACGCGCGTTTCATAGATTCGTCATGAAGCTTCGTGCCAGAAGGCCGCCTCATGACCGCGTCGCCGCCAACGCCAGGAAGGCCAGCATCGTTGCGACGGCAGCTCGTCCTCAAGGGACTGCTGCCGATGGTCGTCGTCGCGCTCGCGCTGTCGATCATGCTCGGTGTGCAGCACATGCGCGCGATCGATGCCGAATCGCAGGCCGTGGCGCGCATCCAGTCCATGCGTATCGGTTCGTCCCTCGAGGGATGGAGCGGCGACGACGCGCTGCGCAACGCGCTGGCTAGCGCGCTCTCGCGCAGCCCGTCGACGCGGCTTGCGATCCTGCACCGCGACGACGCCCCGGATCTCGTCGTGGACAGCGGCCGCCGTTTCGACGAGGCGCGCGCGCTGCGTCTGCTCGTGAACACCAGCAAGGGCAACCTGGAAACGGTAAGCGACGGCAGCGCGGCACACGAACGTCGCGTTGCCGGGTTGCTCATGACGTTGCTGTTATGCGCCGGCGTCATGATCGTCTTCGCGTTCGCGCGGCGTGCGATCGAGCGGGAGGTGGTCGCGCCCGTGGAGCGCGTCCGCAGCCGCATCGACCGTTTCCTGCATCCGCGCGGCACGCACGTCGCGCCGGACGCCGACGAGTGGCACCAGATCGACGCGCTGCTCGACGAGCTCGTCGAGCTCCGTGCGCGGCACGATGCCGCCCTCGCCGATGCCCTGCGCCAGCGCCTGCAGGACATCGCGCGGCATACGCGCTTCGTGGAACAGGTCGGGGACCACTTCCGACAGCCGCTTCAGGCGCTTTCCCTGTTCGTCGCCGGGATGCAGCCCGGCGAGGACCTGCGCCAGCGCGCGGTGCTCGGGCAGATGCGCAGCAGCCTCACCCGGCTTGGCGAACTGCTGGACGGCCTGCTGGAGATGGCGCGCTTCGACGCCGGGGCCGTGGAACCCGCCACGGTCGACCTCATCGCGTCCGATCTCTTCGTGCGCGGCCGCGCGGGCATCGAGGCCGACGCGGCGCGCCTCGGCGTGGACGTCCGCTGGCGCGGCGGCCGCCTGCCGATCCGGACCGATCCCACGTTGTTCGGCGAACTGCTCCATCGACTGGTCGCCAACGCGGTGCTGAGCACGCCGCACGGCCGCGTGCTGGTGGCGCTCCGTCGACGCGGCGACGCGATCCGGCTCGAGGTGCGCGACAACGGCATGGGTCTCGAGCCCGGCCTGGAAACGCGCGTGTTCGAAGAGTTCACCCGACTCCCCGGCCATCCAGGATACGGGCTCGGACTGGCCGTCGCGCGGCGCATCGCCGACACGCTCGGGGGTCGCATCGGGGTGCGCTCGAGCCCGGGGCGCGGCAGCCTGTTCTGGGCGGAATTCGATGCCATGGCGATCGGCGCGTCCGCCCGCACGGCCGCCGCGCTGAGCCGTCACCCGGCGATCTGACCGGCCTCTGTCCGCCGACCGCGGACCGGCGTATCGTTCGCGGATTGCTACCTGAAGAACCTTTTCGAGGAACGCGGGCGTGGCGAGCATCAACTGGTCGGACACCGCGCCCATCGTGGCGTTCGTCGGCGTGTTCGCGGGCGCCGTCGGGCTGCCCGTGCCCGCGATGCCGACGCTCATCGTCGTCGGCAGCACGCTGGTCGCCGCGCGCGATCCGCTGCTCATCATCGGCACGTTCGTCGCCGCCCTCGCCGGCGCGTTCCTGGGCGACGCCGCCTGGTTCCTGACGGGGCGTCGCTTCGGTTACCGCGTGCTGGACGGGCTCTGCCGCATCTCGCTCTCGCCGGACACCTGCGTGCGCCGGGCGAGCGGTTTCTTCGAGAAGCGCGGCGTCAAGCTCCTGCTGGTGTCGCGCTTCATACCGGGGCTCTCATTGGTCGCCATTCCGATCGCGGGCGCCAGCGACACGCGGTTCTCGCGCTTCACCGTCTACGACCTCCTCGGCGCGGCGTTGTGGATTTCCGTGGGCCTGTCCGCCGGCATGCTGTTCTACCGGCAGATCGACGCGGTGCTCGCGATCCTGCGCCAGTTCGGCATCGGCCTCGCCGCCGCGGGACTCATCGCGCTGGCGCTGTGGATCGTGTTCCGCTACGTGCGCCGCACGGTGCTGATCATGCGCCTGCGCAAGACGCGGATCTCGGTGGACGAACTGTCGATGCTGCTCGCCAGCGAGCCCGGCGCGCTGATCGTCGACGTGCGCTCGGCGATGAGCCGGCGCGACGACCCGTTCGTCATTCCCGGATCGAAGCTGTTCGATCTCGCGACCGCGGACGTCGAACTGGCCACCCTGCCCCGTCACAGCTCCGTGGTCATCTATTGCTCGTGCCCCAACGAAGTCTCCGCGGCCAAGGTCGCCGAGCGGCTGAGCAAGCTTGGATTCGCCAACGTGCGCCCTCTCACGGGGGGTCTTGGCGCGTGGCGCGAAGCGGGTGGCGATGTCGAGGCGATCGTCGTCGCCACCTGAACGCGGCACCCGCTCGGGTTGTGCCGTCGGCCGCCGCCTCGTAAACTTGCCGGTTCCCGCGTGTGGGTCGTTAGCTCAGTTGGTAGAGCAGCGGACTTTTAATCCGTAGGTCGCCGGTTCGAATCCGGCACGACCCACCATTCGCTTCTTGCGCGCCATGCGCTCCCGATACGCCATACCGGCGCACGCCGGTATCCACGGCACGGCGAATCACACGTAACGCGTCGGATCCGGCACACCGGCCTTGGCGAAGCCTTCGGCGCGCAGGCGACAGGCGTCGCAGTGTCCGCAGGCGCGGCCCTGCGCATCGGCCTGGTAGCAGCTCACGGTTTCCGCGAAATCCACACCGAGGCGCATGCCCTCGCGCACGATGTCGCCCTTGCCCATCTGCATCAGGGGTGCGTGGATGCGGATGCCAGCGCCTTCGACGCCCGCCTTCGTCGCGACGTTCGCCAGCGCCTCGAAGGCCTCGATGAACGCGGGACGGCAATCGGGATAACCGGAGTAGTCGACAGCGTTGACGCCGCAGAAGATGTCCGTCGAGCCGAGCACTTCGGCCCAGCCCAGCGCGATCGACAGCATGATCGTGTTGCGGGCGGGTACGTAGGTGACGGGGATGCCGTCGCCGCCTTCCTCCGGCACATCGATGTCCGCCGTGAGCGCCGAGCCGCCGATACTGCGCAGGTCGACGTGCACCGTCTTGTGCACGACCGCGCCAAGCAGGTTCGACACACGCTCCGACGCCTCGAGCTCGGAACTGTGGCGCTGGCCATAGGCGACGCTCAGCGCATACACCTCGAAGCCCTGCTCGCGGGCCATCGCGATCGTGACCGCGGAATCCATGCCGCCGGACACCAGGATCACGGCCTTGCGGGGAGCGTTCGGAGCATTCATGACGTCGTTACCTGATTCGAATCAGTGGCCCGCGGCGTCGTTCCACAGCAGCTTGTGCAGCTGCAACTGAAAACGTACCGGCAGGCGTTCGGCGAGGATCCATTCGGCGAGCTCGCGCGGCTGGACCTTCGACCACACGGGAGAAAACAGCACCATCACCTTGCGGTCGAGCGCGTGCTCGGCCACGACGTCGCGCGACCATTCGAAGTCGGCGCGGCTGGCGATCACGAACTTCACCTGGTCGTGCGGCAGCAGGTGGTCGAGGTTCGCCCAGCGATTGCGGGCGCTCTCGCCGGAATCCGGCGCCTTGAGGTCCATCACCTTGCGCACGCGCGGATCGACGGCGGAGACGTCGAGGGCGCCCGAGGTTTCGAGCGACACCTCGTACCCGGCATCGCACAGCTTGCGCAGCAGGATCAGGCAGCGCTTCTGCGACAGCGGCTCGCCGCCGGTCACGCAGACGTGCCGCGCGCCGTGGCTGGCGACCTCGGCGAGGATCGCGTCGATGTCGTGCCACTGGCCACCGTGGAACGAGTACTCGGTATCGCACCACACGCAGCGCAGCGGGCAGCCGGTGAGGCGGACGAAGACCGTGGGCCAGCCGATCGCGTCGGCCTCGCCCTGCACGGAGTGGAAGATTTCGGTGATGCGCAGGCGTTCCGCGACGGGCGATGCCGGCGAGACGTCCGCCGGAGTTGCGGTGTTGCCGGTCATGACGTCAGTTGGCCGTCTGGCGCTGCAGGCGGCGCAGGCGTTCCTGTGCGAGACCCGCGGCCTTGGTGCCCGGATACTTGGCGGTGACCTGCTTCAGGGTCGCCACGGCGGCGTCCTGCTGCTTCAGTTCGATCTGGCAGTAGCCCACCTTGAGCAGGCCGTCGGAGACCTTGTCGCTCTGCGGGTACTGCTTGACGAGGCGCTGGAACGCTTCGATCGCGACCGGGTAGTTCATGGTCACGTAGTACGACTCGCCCAGCCAGTAATAGGCGTTGGGCGCGAGCGGGCTGTCCGGGTACTTCACCAGGAAGTCGCGGAAACCGCGCGAGGCCGTGACGTAATCGCCGGCGCGCAGCGACTTGAACGCCGCGTCGTAGGCGGCCTGCTGGTCGGCGCTGGCCGGCTGCGACGGCGCGCTCTGAGGCGCCGCGGCGGAAGCCTGCGTGGCCTGGGCGGCCGGGGTGGCGGCGACGGCCGCCGGAGGCGGAGCCGACGGCGTCGTGGCCGAGGGCGCGGGCTGCGCGGAGGCGGCACCGCCCTTTTCGAGACGACCCAGGCGCGAATCGAGATCCGCGTACTGCGCCTTCTGGGAATCCTGGAGTTGCTGGTTCTGGTGCTGCAGCTCTTCGATCTGCCCCTGCAGCTGCGACACCTGCTGCTGGAGATCGTTGACCTGGTTGACCAGCGACGTCGTGCCGGCCTGCGCCTGCGACTGCTGCTCGAGCCGCGACACGCGGTCGGCGAGGCTGAGGCGGGAGTCCTGGGCATGGGCCACGACGGCAAAAAGCGTGGCGGACGCGAATGCGCCCGCCACGCCAAGCCTGGCCATGTAACTGGTAGCCAGTGTCTTCTTCATTACTTACTTCGCGGTGTAGACGATCTCAACGCGACGGTTCTTGGCCCAGCAGTCTTCGTTGTGCTCGCGGCACACCGGCTTTTCCTTGCCATAGCTGGTCACGTTGACCTGCGCAGCCGAACCGCCAGCGGCCTGGAGGGCGCTGGAGACGGCATTGCCACGGCGCTCGCCGAGGCCCAGGTTGTACTCGCGCGTGCCGCGCTCGTCGGTGTTGCCCTCGAGGGTCATCGCCGACTGCGGACGGTCCTGCAGGTACTTGGCGTGGCAAGCGATGATCTGCTGGAACTCCGGCTTGACGTCGTTCTTGTCGAAGTCGAAGTAGACGACGCGCTGACGCAGGCAAGCGTCGGTGTCGAGATCGGACGGCTGGTACTTGCCATCGCTGGTCGGGGCCTGGGTCTGGGCGACCGGCTGCTGCTCCGGCATCGGAGCTGGCTTGGTGTTCTTCTTGGAGCACGCGGCCGCGCCAACGCAGAGCAGGGCAGCCAGGGTGACGGTAACGGTCTTATTCATGGGACGTTCCTTCAACAGTTGAGTTCCGACAGTCGGTTTTCGTTTCGGGACAGGCACCGCCGGTTGTCCGGCTGTTTTTCTACTTACATCTACGCCGACGGGTGCTGTCCCGCACCCGTCGTCTTTCGTACCGACGGCCGCCCAGGGGGCGACCGCCGATGGAACTCCGTCCGCAGAAAAGGCGCGGCCACGCCGCGCCCCTCCCTGGACTTTGCTTATGTCGCCGCCCGCGAGGGCGCGCCATCAGCGCTGTCGATAGGGTCCCCAGGACGGTTCGCGCACGTCGCCGTCCGAGAGGACGAGACGCTGGCGCACCAGACCGTCTGCCGAAACCGCATACAGGACGCCTCGCGTACCCTGCGACGCCGCATAGAGCAGCATGCTGGCATTGGGCGCGAAGCTGGGCGAATCGTCCACGTTACCCGGGGAAACGAAGCGCACCTGCCCACCCAGACTACGGTCCATGATGGCGATACGATACACGTTCCCGTTGCCCTGCACCATCGCAATCTGCTTGCCGTCGTAGCTCACCGACGCGCTGGCGTTGAAGCCACCCTGGAAGGTCAGGCGCTGGGCCGCGCCACCCGATGCGGACATCTGGTAGAGCTGCGGCTTACCCGAGCGATCGGAGGTGAAGATGATGCTCTGGCCGTCCGGGGTGAAGGTCGGTTCGGTGTCGATCGCGAAGTTGTTGGTCAGGCGGGTTTCGGCGCGGCTGCCCACGTCGATGACGAAGATCTCGGGGTTGCCGACGTACGACAGGCTCACGGCGAGCTTGCTGCCGTCCGGCGACCAGGCCGGGGCGCTGTTGATGCCGCGCGGGTGCGAGGCGATCAGGCTACGCGAACCGGTGTTGATGTTCTGCACGTAGACCGCCGAGTTGCCGCTCTCGAACGAGACGTAGGCGATCTTGCTGCCGTCGGGCGACCAGGCCGGACCCAGCAGCGACTCGCGCGAGCGGGCCACGACCTGCGGATTGAAGCCATCGGAGTCGGCCACGATGAGCGAATAGGTGGTGTTGTTGCCGACGCCGACCGCGGTGATGTACGCGATGCGGGTCCAGAACGCGCCACGGACGCCGGTGATCTTTTCGTAGATCTGGTCGGCGATCTGGTGGGCGACGCCACGCAGGTCGCCCGCCGGGGCGGTGAACGACTGCGCCAGCAGGCTCTGCTGCTTGTTCACGTCCCACAGCTCGTAGTCGACCTTGAGCATGCCGCCGCCGGCGTCGCTGATGCGGCCGATGGTGAGGAAATCCTGCTTGAGCAGACGCCAGGTGGCGAACTTGATGTCCGAGCCCTGCGACGGGGTCTCGACGATGTCCGCCTTGTCGAGCGAGCGGAACTTGCCCGAGCGGTTGAAGTCGTTGCGGATGACGTCCGCGACGTCGGTCGGCAGCGGCGCGCCGCCGGCCTGGGCGAACGGAACGACCGCGATCGGGGTCGCCGTCTTCAGGCCGCCGACGATGTCCACGTTGAGCGACTGGGCGGCGGCGGGGCCGGCCACGAAGCCGGTCAGCGCGACGACGAGGATGGCGAGTCGGGAAAGCATTCTGCGCATGGGCTGGTTCATTGCGACCTGAAGATGTGGGACGGCGGCGAAATGTTAGCGCGACGGTCGCTTCGTGCGTGACCGGTCTATGAACCGCCCCGCCCCGGCATGAGCCCGGGGCGGGACGCGCACCATCATTGCGGCCTGAACGTGAAGGTGAGGTTGCGCTGGAAGACGTCCTCGAAGCCCTGGTAGGGCAACGGCTGGGCTCGCAGCACGGCGTTTTCGATCGACGCCCGGCCGGCGGCATCGTACGGGCAGCTGGAGTCGACCTTGGCGCTCAGCACCTGGCCGCCCGGCACCTGGACGATATGCACCTGGCAGGAGGCGTTGGGCATGTTGTCCGGACGCAGCCAGTTGCTCGTCACCGAGTTCTGGATCGCGGCCAGGTACTGCCCCAGCTTTCCGGTGTCGCGGCCGTTGGTGCCCGACTGCTTCTGGTCGGCCGGCGGCAGGTCCGGCAGGCCGTCGTCCTTGGCGTTCTGCAGGTCCTTCAATTGCTGCTCGGCCTGCTTCTTCGTGGTGTCGGCCTTCTTGGTCTGCGCCTTCGCCGCGTCGAGCTGCTTGAAGATGTCGTCGATTTCCTTCTGCTTCTCTTTCTTCTTCTGCTCGGCCTGGGCGTCGAGCTCGGCCTGGCGCTGGCGCTGCTTCTCCTCCTGCAGGCGCTTGGCGTCCTCGGCCTTCTGGACCGCGTCGTCGACGACTTCTTCCTGGTCCTTGAGGTCCGGCTGCTTCGGCGGCGGCGGCAGGGTCTCGACCTTCGGCTTCTCGGGCTGCGGCGGAGGCGGCGTCGGCACCACGGGCGGCGGCGGCGTGGTATCCGGCGTCGGCTTGACCTTGGTGGCCTTCGGCGGCGGGCTGCCGGTCGGGCCCACGAGCGTCGCTTCGATGATCTGGCCGGGCAGTTCGAGCGGCGCGGGACACTTCAGCGGGTTCCACTCCGCCGGCAGGCCGAGCGCTTCGGCCCATTTCTCGTAATCCGAGCACGGGATGACGGCGAGGCCCAGGAAGGCCACGATCGCGACGTGCAGGAGCGCGGCGAGGACGACCGCGCGGGGTGTGCCGTTACGGTTTTCCATTCTGCGCGCCCGACTCCGGCTGGCTCATCAGGCCGATCTTGGAGACGCCCGCTTCCTGGAGGATCGGGAGGATCGAATAGACCTTGCCGTAGCCGACGCGCTGGTCGCCCGCCACGAGCACCTGGAGCTCCGGGTTGGCGTTGTGGAACGCCGTGATCTTCGTCCTGAACTCGTCCGCGCTCACCGGCTCGCGCTTGGCGCCATTGGCGGTGAGGTAGATCTGGCCCGCCTCGTCGACGGACACGACGACGGGGTCTTTCTTGTCCTGGAGGGACTTGGCCTTGGTCTGCGGCAGCTGGATGTCGACGCCGAGATTCATCATGGGCGTGGTGACCATGAAGATGATCAGCAGCACGAGCATCACGTCGATGTACGGCACGACGTTGATCTCGGACTTCAGCTTCCGCTTGTGCCGGCGGTAGACGTTACGCGTGGCCATGTGGGGCTCAGGCCACTTCGTCGGAGTGGATCTGGCGCTGCAGGACCGAGGAGAACTCTTCCTGGAACACCTCGTAGCGCGACGCGATGCGCTCGACCTTGTTGGCGTAGCGGTTGTAAGCCCAGACGGCCGGAATGGCGGCGAACAGACCCATGGCCGTGGCGATCAGAGCCTCGGAGATGTGCGGGGCCACGACCGAGATCGTCACGTCCTTCATCTCGCCCAGGCCCTGGAAAGCGCCCATGATGCCCCAGACCGTACCGAACAGACCGACGTACGGACTGATCGAACCGACGTTGGCGAGGAATTCGAGGTTCTGCTCCAGCTTGCCGATCTCGCGGGTGCCGGCCACGCGCATGGCGCGCTCGGAGCCCTCGATGACGCGGTTGGCGTCGGTCACGCGGCGCTGGCGCTGGCGCGCGAACTCGCGGAAGCCGGCCTCGAACACGTTCTCGATGCCGTGCTGGCCGTCGCGGTTGCCCACTTCCCGGAACAGGGCGGCAAGGTCGGCGCCCGACCAGAAGCGGTCTTCGAAGGTCTCGGCGTTGTCGTGGGCCGTCTTCAGCTGGCTGTACTTGCGGATGATGATCACCCACGACAGGAACGAGAACACCAGCAGGAGGAGCATCACCAGTTGTACCGGCAGGCTCGCTTCCGCGACCAGCTTGAAAATGTTCAGTCCACCGTTCATCGCTTGCAGGCTCTCCGCCGGGTATCTGGCTATCGGGTAAAGGAAAAATCTTCTGGGAACAGATCCGCGGGGATCTGGGCCGGGCGCATCGTATCGAGGTTCACACAGGCCGCGCGCACCGTGGCGCGCACCAGCGATTCGTCCCCTCGCACGATCTCCTGATCGAACAGCATACTGGCTGAACGGCGTTCTTTGACGACCACGCTGACCTGGAGTTCATCATCCAGACGGGCCGGCCGCAGGAAATCGAGGTGCATGTCGCGCACCACGAAGCCCAGGCCGGTCGTCCGCCGCAGGGCCAGCTGGTCGATGCCCTGCGCCCGCAGCCACTCCGTCCTGGCGCGCTCCATGAAACGCACGTAGTTGGCGTGGTAGACCACCCCGCCCGCGTCGGTGTCTTCCCAGTAGATGCGCACGGGCCAGCGGAAGACGCTCATGCCTCGTCCGAAAACAGGTCCGGGGTGGCGTTCTGGCGCGGCGGCGGATTGAGCCCCAGGTGTCGCCAGGCCTTGGCCGAGGCCATGCGGCCGCGGGCGGTCCGGATCAGGTACCCCTGCTGGATCAGGTAGGGCTCCACGACGTCCTCGAGCGTGCCGCGGTCCTCGCTGAGCGCGGCGGCGAGCGATTCGACGCCGACCGGGCCACCGTCGAAATTGCGGATGATCGTGCCGAGCAGGCGGCGGTCCAGGTCGTCGAAACCCTCGGCATCCACCTTGAGCATGTCGGTCGCGGCGCGCGCCAGCTCGTGCGTGATGCGGCCGTCGCCCCGGACCTCGGCGAAGTCCCGCACGCGGCGCAGCAGGCGGTTGGCGATACGCGGGGTGCCGCGCGAGCGGCGGGCGATTTCCACCGCCCCTTCGAGCTCGCATTCGATGCCGAAGATGCGCGCCGCGCGGCGGACGATCGCGGTCAGCTCGTCCACGCTGTAGAACTCCAGCCGCTGGATGATGCCGAAGCGGTCGCGCAGCGGGCCCGTGAGCAGGCCGGCACGGGTGGTCGCGCCGATCAACGTGAAGGGCGGCAGGTCCAGCTTGATCGAGCGGGCCGCGGGGCCCTCGCCGATCATGATGTCGATCTGGAAGTCTTCCATCGCCGGGTAGAGCACCTCTTCCACCACGGGCGAAAGGCGGTGGATCTCGTCGACGAAGAGGACGTCGTTGGCCTCGAGGTTCGTCAGCAGCGCGGCGAGATCGCCGGCGCGCTCGAGCACCGGACCCGACGTGGAGCGGACGCTCACCCCGAGCTCGTTGGCGATCACGTGGGAAAGCGTCGTCTTGCCGAGGCCGGGCGGCCCGAAGATCAGCGTATGGTCCAGCGCCCCGCCGCGACGGCGGGCGGCCTCGATATAGATGGCCATCTGCTCGCGCACCGTCCGCTGCCCGAGGTACTCGGCAAGCCTCTTCGGACGGATGCTCGCTTCCAGCGCCTCGTCGTCCATGGCGGCGGCGGAAGAAATGATGCGGTGCTCGGACATGCGCGCATTATGGCAGGTCTGCGGCCCGTGACGCGGCCGTCCCGCGCCCTGGTCACCGAATGACCAGCACAACGCAAGCCGTTGACGCCCAAGTGCGAAGCGGACTTGTCCACACGGTTATGCAGGGCGTATCCACACCGCGTGTGGATAACCGCTCGCGACATCCTTTCCGCC
>NZ_FOJE01000001.1:2320083-2336850 GCF_900111665.1 Luteibacter sp. 329MFSha
CACGGCCTCAAAACATGTCGCGCGCAGGGCGCGCTCCTACGCCGCACACCGATGCTGCTCAAGAACTGACCAGCACAACGCAAGCCGTTGACGCCCAAGCGCGAAGCGGACTTGTCCACACGGTTATGCAAGCTGTATCCACACGACATGTGGATAACGCGGCTGTAGGAGCGCGCCCTGCGCGCGACATCCTTTCGCGAGGAGCTCAGGCCCTGCTTCTCACGGCCTCAAAACATGTCGCGCGCAGGGCGCGCTCCTACACGGCCCACCGACGGTGCTCAAGAACTGACCAGCACAACGCAACCCGTTGACGCCGAAACGCGAAGCGGACTTGTCCACACGATTATGCAAGGCGTATCCACACCGCGTGTGGATAAAACCTCCGCTACGGAAGAATTCCTCTCACAGCACAGTCCGTCATGAGCACCGCACATGCAGGGCGACGCCGACTGCTCCGGCTGCGGCTGCGCTTCTAACGTGTGGAGCTCCACGAGGGCGACAGGCGCCATCTCAGGAGCGCATCGCTGCCTCGCCACGGATCGGACCTCAGGAGCATGGCGATATGACCCCTTCGAAGACACTTCGTTTTGTTCTGCACGTCGCCTGTCTTTTCAGCAGCGCGTCTTCAGGCCAGAGCGCACCGGACTTGCCGCCGGCGTTCTCACGCGAACAGATCGATGCGGCGCTCGACGCCGGAGTCGACCTGCGCAAGGTCGACCCGACGCCGGGCCTCCACACGGTCCCACTGAGCGACACGTGGAGCACTCCGGAACAGGCGAAGGAGATACGACGGCAGATCGATGAACAGCGGAGTCGTGGCTTTTATCCGGCGGAGAACGACAAGGTTCCGGACCTGCGAGCCGCGGTGAGAGCCGCCGCCAATCAGCGCGGATACATTCCTCGCCACGACCGGACCTTCCATTCCTTGACTGAAATCCAGGACGACATCCTGGTCAAGCCGATCGACCTCGGGCCGTCCGCGCTATCGTCGGCCAGGCTACTGGAAGTACGCCTCGGCGGCGCCTGCCTCAGGGGGAAATGGTCAGGTCTCGCCAGAACGTTCGAAGTCGCCGACCTCGGCCTCGTCATAATGGACGAGGCAGACCATGCCGCAAGCAGGGAATCCGTGACGGTGGTCGAGGAGTGGTTGAACACCGACGTGAACGGACAACAGGGCACCGTCAAGACCGCGCGCAGCACGTCCGGTCGCACGCTCGTTTCCGTCAGCTGGGCGACTCAGCGAAAGCTGTACTCGCTACAGCTGCAGCCGAACCACCCAGAGGCGACCGTGGAAAATCAGGCCCGCCTTCTGGAAATCGCCCGGAAGCTGGTGGATTCCTGATCCGGTAAGCGGTTCGCCGCGAAGGGTGCTCTTTGCGAGCACCCTTCGCGCGCCGGCAGCACTCGCGCCAGCGCTAGATTTCCACCTGCGCGCCCAGCTCGATCAGGCGGTTACCCGGGATCTGGAAGAACGCGGTCGCGGGTAGCGCGTTGCGGGCGAGGAAGGCGAAGAGCTTGTCGCGCCACATCGCCATGCCGGGGCGGCGGATGTCCGCGACGATGGTTTCGCGCGACAGGAAGAACGTGGTGTCCATCATGTCGAAGTCGAGGCCCTTGGCGCTGGCCCGCGACAACGACAGCGGGATGTTCGGGTCTTCCGCGAAACCGTAGCGCAGCTGCAGGCCGTAGAAGCCGCTGCCGTACTCGATGACTTCCATGCGCTCGTCGTAATCGGCGACGGGCGTTTCCAGCATCTCCACGGTCAGCAGCACGTTGCGTTCGTGCAGTACCTTGTTGTGCTTGAGGTTGTGCAGCATCGCGTGGGGCACGGCGTTCTGGTTCGCGGTGAGGAACACGGCCGTGCCGGGGACGATCACCGGCGGATGGTCGGCGATGTTCGCCACGAACGGTTCCAGCGCGAGGCCCGACTGCTTGATCTCGCGCACGACGAGGTCCCTGCCCCGCCGCCACGTCGTCATCACCGTGAAGATCACCACGCCCAGCACCAGCGGGAACCAGCCGCCGTGCGCGATCTTCAGCGCGTTGGCACCGAAGAAGGCCAGGTCCGCGATGAGGAAGATGACGCCCACGGTGATGACCGCGGACCAGTGCCAGTGCCAGCGGCGGCGCGCGACGACCAGCGCCAGCAGCGTGGTCATCGTCATCGTGCCGGTCACCGCGATGCCGTACGCCGCGCCGAGGTTGTTCGACGAGCGGAACCCGATGACGGCGAGGAACACCAGCACGAGCAGGAGGCGGTTCACCCAGGGCACGAAGATCTGGCCCGACATCTCGTGCGACGTATGCACGACGGCCATGCGCGGCGAGTAGCCGAGCGACATGGCTTCGCGGGTCATCGAGAACGCGCCGGAGATCACCGCCTGGGAGGCGATCACCGCCGAGGCCGTCGCCAGGGCGATCATCGGGTAGAGCAGGTCCTCGGGAACCATCTTGTAGAACGGGTTCTCGATGGCGTCCGGGTTGTGCAGCAGCAGCGCGCCCTGACCGAAGTAATTGATGAGCAGCGCCGGCAGCACGAAGAAGAACCAGGCCATCCGGATCGGCTTCTTGCCGAAGTGGCCCATGTCGGCGTAGAGGGCCTCGCCACCGGTCAGCGCCAGCACCACGCCGCCCAGCGCGATGAACGCCTGGCGCCCGTGCTCCATGAAGAAGTGCACCGCGTACTTCGGATTCAGCGCCCAGAGCACCTCGGGGTGCGCGATCAGCTGGCGCAGGCCGAGCCAGGCGAGCACGAGGAACCAGGTCGTCATCACCGGCGCGAACGCCTTGCCGACGATCTCCGTGCCGTGGCGCTGGATGGCGAAAAGCACCAGCAGGATCACGAGGCAGATCGGCAGGATGTACGTGTCGAGCGACGGCGCCGCCACCTCCAGGCCTTCCACGGCCGAGAGCACCGACATCGCCGGCGTGATGACGCCGTCGCCGTAGAACAGCGACGCGCCGAAGATGCCGATGGCGGCCAGCACCCAGCGCGCGCGCGGCGATCCGCTCATGCTTCGCTGGGCCAGGGCCATCAGGGCCATGATGCCGCCCTCGCCCTTGTTGTCCGCCCGCATCACGAACGTGACGTACTTCAGCGAGATCACCATCAGCAGCGACCAGAAGATCAGCGAGAGCACGCCGAGCACGGCCATGGGCTCGGGCGTCATACCGTGCGTGCCGAGCGTTTCCTTCATGGTGTACAGCGGGCTGGTGCCGATGTCACCGAACACGATGCCGATGGCACCGAGCGCGAGCGCGGCGAGTTTCTTGCCGTGCGCGTTCTGCAGCTCTTCGGCGTGGTTGTGCTGGCCCATGGATCAGGTCCCCAACGCGGCGCGCAGCGCCTTGCGGATGATGGCTTCGGCGGTGTCACCGTCGGCGGCGGCCTTCTGGACCAGTCGCGAGGCTTCCACCGGCTTGTAACCGAGTTGCTGCAGGGCCACGGTCGCCTCGCCCACGGGATCGACCGGAGCCGCGTCGCCCACGGCGCTCACCGGCAGCCGCACGCCCACGGCGTCGACGCGGTCGCGCAGTTCGACGACCATGCGCTCGGCGGTTTTCTTGCCGATACCCGGGATCTTCGTCAGCGCCACGACGTCGCCGGCATGCACCAGGCGCGAGAGCTCGTCCGTCGCCACGCCCGAAAGCACGGCCAGCGCGATCTTCGCGCCGATGCCGCTGACCTTGAGCAGGTGGCGGAACATGGCCCGCTCGGCTTCGCGCAGGAAGCCGTAGAGCGCCACGCCGTCTTCCTTCACCGCGTAATGGGTGAGGAGGGTCACTTCCTTGCCCGTGGCCGGGAGGTCGTAGATCGTCGACATCGGGGCGTCGACTTCGTAACCGACGCCGCCCACCTCGATGAGGAGCGACGGCGGCTGCTTGGTGATGAGAGTGCCACGCAGGCGGCCGATCATCGGCGACGTCTCCATGCCGTGCGCGGGATACCCACGCGTTCGATACTGGACCGGGTATGCGCGTGGGCGATCGCGATCGCCAGCGCGTCGGCGGCGTCCGCCTGCAGCGGACCCTTGATGCCGAGGATCATCCCGATCATGTGCTGGACCTGGGTCTTGTCGGCGCGGCCGGTACCGACCACCGCCTGCTTGACCTCGGTCGCTGCATATTCGTGCACGACGATTCCCTGGCTGACCACGGCACAGACGGCCGCGCCGCGCGCCTGGCCCAGCTTGAGGGCCGAATCCGCGTTGCGCGCCATGAAGACACGCTCGATCGCGGCTTCCGCCGGACCGTGCGTGCCGATGATGCCGCACAACCCGTCAAAGATGCGTTTCAGGCGAAGCGGAAAGGTTTCCTCCCCGACCACCACCAGGGCGCCATGCCAGACATGGCTGATGGCGCCACCGGGCGCGACGTCGATGACGCCGACGCCCGTGCGCTGGCTACCCGGGTCGATGCCGAGAATGCGGGTCATGACGGAAGGCAGCTTGCGCGCGTGGCGAAGGAGACCGCAAGGGCCTCACTCGTCGTCCGCTTCCTGCGGCAGGACGGCGTTGTGGTAGACCTCGTCCACGTCGTCGAGCCCGTTGAGGCGTTCGAGCAGCTTCTGGAACTGCTCCAGGGCCTCGCCGGTCGGGGTGACCAGCGGGCCGTTCGGACGCATGACGACGTCGGAGCCGTCGATGTCGAAACCGGCGGTCGACAGCGCCTTGCGCATGGCTTCCACCGCGATCGGATCGGCGGCGAGCAGCACCGTGCCGACACCGTTCTCGATGACGATGTCCTCGGCGTTGTTCTCGATGGCGGCTTCCTCGAGCTTCGCCTCGACATCGGCGTCGCCGCCGGTGTGGACCACGACCTGGCCCACGCGGGTGAACTGGAACGCCACCGAATTGGTGGTGCCCATGTTGCCGCCGAGCTTGTTCAGCGCCGCGCGCACGTCGGCGACGGTGCGGGTCTGGTTGTCGGTGACGCAGTCGATGATCAGCGCGGTACCCGCCGGGCCGTAGCCCTCGTAGCGGATCTCGTGCATGTCCGCGCCGCCGTCGGCACCGGAGCCGCGCTTGATGGCGCGCTCGATGGTGTCCTTGGTCATGTTCGCGGCCAGCGCCTTGTCGACGGCCGCGCGCAGGCGCGGATTGCCGTTCGGGTCGGGCACGCCGCCGCGGGTAGCGATGGTGATTTCGCGGATCAGCTTGGTGAACACCTTGGCGCGCTTGGCGTCTTCGGCGTTCTTGCGACCTTCGATGGAAGGGCCTCTACCCATGTTCGATTCCTGGTGATACCGGAAGGACAGGGGCGGGATTCTAGCGTAGGAGCGCGCCTTGCGCGCGCCGGTCACGCCTCGGTGTCGAACCGCCCTTCCCTGAGGAACACCGCCGCCTGGCGTGCCACGTCCGCCGATACCAGCATGCCGGTATGGCTGGTCTCGAGGATGCAATGGGCGGTCAGGCCCGGCAGGCGCGTCTCTTCCACGCCGACCGAACCGTCGTGCTCGGAGCCGACGTCGCCGACGAGCGAGCCGAGGCCCACCGGCTGGCGGCCGGCGATCACGCCGACCTCGCGATGACCATCCCAACGGTCGAGACCGTGCTCGAGCAGCTCCTTCGAGCGCCCGAGCAGCATGTCGCCACCCCAACGGTGCGTGAGCCCCCGCGCGGCGCCGCTGCCATTGAGCGGCGAGCCCAGACAGACGATGCGACCGTCCGGCAGGTCGTCGTCGCGGCAGGCCAGCAGCGCGAGGATGCCGCCGAGGCTGTGCCCCACCACGTGCACCGGCCCGGGCTCCAGGCTGCGGATACGCTTGCGCAGCCGCGCGATCGCCTGCTCCGGCGGCGCGGCGACGCTCATGTACTCGAACTGGTGGACCCGGAAGCCCTCCTCGCGCAGGCGACGGTGCAGCATCGCCATGGCGAAGCCGCGCATCCACAACCCGTGCAACAACAGGACATCGGGCTGTGGGGCGCTGACGTCTTCCACGAGGATCAGGCCTTCGCCGACTCCGCGGCGACGCGGACGTGGAGTTCCTTCAGCTGCGGCTCGGAGACGGGCGACGGCGCGTCGGTCATCAGGTCCTGGGCGCTGGTGGTCTTCGGGAAGGCGATGACGTCGCGGATCGATTCCGTGCCGGCCATCAGGGCGGCGATGCGGTCGATGCCGAAGGCCAGGCCGCCATGGGGCGGCGCGCCCATGCGCAGGGCGTCGAGCAGGAAGCCGAACTTGCCCTGCGCCTCTTCCGCACCGATGCCGAGCAGGTCGAACACCGCGCTCTGCATCTCGGGGCGATGGATACGGATCGAACCGCCGCCGATCTCGTTACCGTTGAGCACCATGTCGTAACCACGGCTCACCGCGACGGCCGCGTTGGCGCGCAGATCGGCGATGTCGTCGACCTTCGGCGCGGTGAACGGGTGGTGGAGCGCGACGAAGCGCTTCTCTTCCTCGTCGTATTCGAACATCGGGAAGTCGGTGACCCACAGCGGCTTCCAGGCGTTCTCCACCAGGCCGCGATCGCGACCCACCTTCAGGCGCACGGCGCCCATGAAGTCGGTGACCGTCTTCCAGCGACCCGCGCCGAAGAACACGATGTCGCCGTTGGCGGCGCCCGTGAGCGCGAGTACCTGCGCGAGCGCGGCGTCGTCGAGGAACTTCGCGACCGGCGAGTTGATGCCCTCGCGGCCCTTGGCCAGGTCGTCGACCTTCAGCCAGGCGAGACCCTTCGCGCCGTACTTTCCGGCGTACTCGGCGAGGCCGTCGATGTCCTTGCGCGAAAGCTCGGCGCCACCGGGCACGCGCAGCGCGGCCACGCGTCCGGCCGGATCGTTCGCCGGCTCGGCGAACACCTTGAACTCGATGTGCTTCACGGCATCGGCGACGTCGACGAGCTCGAGCGGGTTGCGCAGGTCGGGCTTGTCGGAGCCGAAGCGGCGCATCGCCTCCTCGTACGTCATGCGCGGGAAGCTGGCGTCCAGTTCGACGCCGCGCACTTCGCGGAACACGTGGCGGATGAGGTTTTCGACGAAGTCCTGCACGTCGTGCTCTTGCACGAACGCGAACTCGAGGTCGAGCTGCGTGAATTCCGGCTGGCGATCGGCGCGCAGGTCTTCGTCGCGGAAGCAGCGGGCGATCTGGTAGTAGCGGTCGAAGCCCGCCATCATCAGGATCTGCTTGAACAGCTGCGGCGACTGCGGCAGCGCGTAGAACTGGCCCGGATGCACGCGGCTCGGCACCAGGTAATCGCGGGCGCCTTCCGGCGTGGCCTTCGTGAGGATCGGCGTCTCGATGTCCTGGAAGCCCGCGGCATCGAGGTAGCGACGCAGCTCGCGCACCAGCGCGGTGCGCGTGCGCATCATCTTCTGCATCTCCGGACGGCGCAGGTCGAGGTAGCGGTAGGTCATCCGCATGTCCTCGTTCGGATTCTCGTGCAGCGCGAACGGCAGGTCGCGCGCGGCATTGAGGATCTCGACCTTGTCGGCGATCAGCTCGACGGTGCCGGTCTTCAGCTTGTCGTTCGCCGACAGGCGCTTGCGGATCTGCCCGGTGACCCTGACCACGTATTCGTAACCCAGTTCGCCCGCGACGGCGAAGGCGTCGGCGTTCTCGCGTTCGATCACGACCTGGGCGACGCCCTCATGGTCGCGGAGGTCGACGAAGGCCACGTGGCTCTGCAGCCGGAGGGTGTTGACCCACCCGCAAAGGGTGACGTCCTGGCCGATCAGCGACTCGTCGATGAGGCCGCAAAAATGGGTGCGCATGCGCTTGGAGCTCCGGCTGCCGCGTGGGCGATCAAAGGCGGGGGAAAAGACCCCGGATCGTATCACGAGCCGGGGTCACCCACCTGCCGGAAACGGCCTCAGCGGCCGATGTCGAACTGCCCCCGGCAGCCGTGATCCGCCCAGATGCCGTCCCGGGTGAAGCCGTAGCTGTAGCCCTCGCGACACTGGTTCTTCGAGGTCTGCTGGACGAGGCGGGCACCGCGGCCGATGGGCCAGCGGCAGAACACGCGCTTGTTGTCGTTGCTATCGCAGCTGACGATCTGTCCACCGCCACCACCGGGACGCCCGCCGCCCCAGCCCGGGCGATCGTCGTCATCGTGGCCCCAGCCACCGCCCGGACGTCCGCCGCCCCAGCCACGGGCCTCCTGGAAGATGCCGCGGCAGCCGTCGTCGACCCAGAGGCCGCCGCGGTCGATGTCCCAGGTGCGGCCACGGATGCAGGCGGTCTTCGAATCCTGACGAACCAGCCGGGCGTCGCGCCACGGCACCCGGCAGTAGGACCGACGCCCGTTGTCGCTGTAGCAGTTGACGGTGTCGCCACCCCGCTGCGCGTGCGCCGCGGGCGCGGCCGTGAACGCGGCGGCGCCGAGCGCGACGGTGGCGGCCAGTCCCAGAATGCGTTTCATGTCCCTACCTCCGATGTGTGTGGCGCCAAGCTATCGGAGGAATACGAAACGATGTTTGAACGGATCGTAGGAATCTGCCGAGCACATGTGTAGGCCGCCGCTCCGGTTATCCGGCGTTGGCCTCGACGCTCAGTCGGACGAGGACTTGCTACCGGTCGCGGGCGCCGGCGAGGGCGCCGGAGCGGGCGCGGGGCTCGCCGCGGGCGCGCCGGTCGACCCTTCGACGAGATTGCGCTTGCGATCGCCGTCCTTCTTGAAATCGGTTTCGTACCAGCCACCGCCCGCGAGCCGGAATTGCGGCGCGCTCAGCATCCGGCCGACGCGCGGCTCGCCACAGTTCGGGCACACGGTGGGGTCGGCGTCGGAGATCTTCTGCAACCGTTCGAAGCGGTGGCCGCAGGCCTGGCACTGGAATTCGTAGATGGGCATGGGAAGACGTCCTCGGATGTACCAGCCGGCCATTATCGGGCGGCATCGCCCCTTTTCAATGCGGAGACCGCTGCGCGAGGCATCGCGACGAGCTCCGGCGCGGTCACGATTCGGCCTTGCACCAAAATGGAGAGACAAGCCAATTTCGTACCAACCCTATAATTCAGGAGACATTCTCTGCGTTTTTCCCCTTATTGGCGCAAAGTGAAACCGTCTTATTGACGCGCCGCAGCAGCCCTGCCTAGCTTGGATTCCAGCACGGCCGCCGGCCGTGTCGCGGGGTGTGCCGCGCCCCGCGTGACGACGAGCTCGCCCTGGGGAACCCACCGATGACGAAAGGCAAGATCCTCCGACGCAAACCCGCCACCCGCTGGCTGCCGACCCTGGGACTCATGATCGTGACACCGGGTTACGCGCAGGACGCCAGCCCGCCGCCGCAGGCGAGCGAGGCACGCCAGCTCGACCAGGTCGTCGTGACCGGTACCCGATCGACGACGCGCACCGAAGCCAGTTCGCTCTCCCCGATCGACGTGCTCACGCCACGCGACCTCACCTCCACCGGCAGCACCGAACTGGCCACCGCGCTGGCCCGACTGCTTCCGTCGCTCGACTTCCCGCGCCCGGCCATCAACGACGGCAACGACGCGATCCGCCCGGCGAGCCTGCGCGGCCTGTCGCCCGACGCGACCCTCGTCCTCGTCGACGGCAAGCGCTATCACACCTCGGCGCTGGTCAATTACAACCCCTCCGTCGGCCGCGGTTCGGCACCGGCCGACCTGAACTCCATTCCCATCTCGGCGATCGACCACATCGAGGTCCTGCGCGACGGCGCAGCGGCGCAGTACGGCTCCGACGCCATCGCGGGCGTGATCAATATCGTGCTCAAGCACGGCGCCGCCGCGGGATCGAACGTGATCACCGCCAACGGCGGCATCATGGACAAGGGCGACGGTGCCACGAACGGCATCGACGGCTCCGTGGGCATCGACCTCGGCGGCAAGGGCGCCGATGCGAAGGGCTGGCTCCGCGTCGCGTGGAACTACCAGAACTCGATGAACACCAACCGCGCCGCGTCCGTCGGGCTGTTCACGCCGGAGGAAGCGGCCGACGGGAACATCGCGCACCAGCGTTATGGCGACCCCGCGATCAAGACGTACCAGGCGCTCACCAATTTCCAGTACGCCGTGGCGCACAACGTCGACGTGTACGGGGTGCTCAGCCTGAGCCGGCGCGACGTGACCTCGAACGGCTACTACCGCGGCGCCACGAACGCGCGCAACGTGCCCGAGGTGTACCCGGACGGCTTCCTTCCGCAGATCGTGAACCACACGAACGACAGCACGGCCATCCTCGGCGTGAAAGGCACGACCGACGGCGGCTGGCGCTGGGACGCATCGGGCAACTACGGCATCAATTCGCTCGTCTTCGACGTCGCCAACAGCATCAACACCAACCTCTTCTATTCCACCGGCAATTCGCCGACGTATTTCAACGCGGGCACCTTCAAGAACTCGCAGGCGCTCGCCAACGTCGACATCGGCAAGGATTTCAGCGTGGGCTGGTTGCCCAACCCGCTCACCCTCGCGTTCGGCGCCGAGTACCGCAGGGAGAAGTACCAGATCGACGCGGGCGATCCGGATTCGTACTACTTCAACCCGGCGACGCTGATCCCGGGCACCGATGCGCCGTACGCGGGCGGCGCG
This sequence comes from Luteibacter sp. 329MFSha, assembly GCF_900111665.1. Lineage (NCBI taxonomy): Bacteria > Pseudomonadati > Pseudomonadota > Gammaproteobacteria > Lysobacterales > Rhodanobacteraceae > Luteibacter > Luteibacter sp. 329MFSha. The sequence continues at coordinate 2,330,578 of NZ_FOJE01000001.1, forward strand.
CAGGTCTTCCCGGGTCTACCGCCCTCCGCCGCCGGCAGCTTCACCCGCCACAGCGAGGCCGCCTACGTCGATCTCGAAACCGACGTGACCGACCGCTTCTCCGCCGGCGTCGCCGGGCGCTACGAGCATTACAGCGACGCCGGGTCGACGCGTTCGGGCAAGGTCTCCATGCGCTACCAGTTCACGCCCACGTTCGCGCTGCGCGGCACGATCTCCAACGGCTTCCGCGCACCGTCGCTCGCCCAGCAGAACTACCAGTCGGTGGTGACCATCATCGACCCGAGCACGGGACAGCTCGCGCAGACCGGCACCTACCGCACTTCCGACCCCGCGGCGATCGCCCTGGGCGCGAAGGCGCTGAAGCCCGAGAAATCCGCCAACTACGGCATCGGCGCGGTGTGGGAGCCGATCGCTAACCTGAGCGCCACGCTCGACGTGTACCAGATCCGCATCTGGAACCAGATCCTCTACTCCGACACGATCAGCCTGACCGACCCCGTGCTCGCCGCGTACTTCAACAGCGTCGTGCCCGGCCAGCAGGTCACCGCCGTCCAGTACTTCGCCAACGCGGCGACCACGCGCACGCGCGGCGCGGACCTCGTGATCAACTACCGCATCCCGACGACGAACGCCGGCGAGTTCAACCTGATGGCCAGCGGCAACTACAACAAGGTGAAGGTGCTCGACGTGGCCGCCACCCCGGCCATCCTGCAGGCGAACGCGTCGGAAGGCATCGAGCTGTTCGGCCGTGCGAGCCAGGGCCTGCTGACCCGCGCCACGCCGCGCACCAAGTTCGTCCTCGGTGGCGACTGGTCGCTCGCCGGCTTCCGTGCGCACGCGGACCTCACGCGGTACGGCACCGTCACGCGCGTGACGACGGACGCCTCGACCGACCAGACGTTCGCCGCGCGATGGCTGCTGAACACCTCCGTGGGTTACACGCTCGACGCGTGGAGCTTCACGCTCGGCGTCGACAACGCGACCAACCAGTACCCGACGCGCGTGAGCCCGACGAACACCGGCGAGGACTATTTCAGCGGCCTGCAATACTCGTCGCTGTCGCCGTTCGGCTTCAACGGGCGGTACTACTACGCGAAGGTCGGCTTCCGCTTCTGAGCCGACGGCGGCGGGAGAGCCATCGTGCACGGATGCACGATGGCTCTTCGGTCACACCGCGACGAAGCTCAGGTGGTTGCCATCGGAGTCCACCTTCACCGTCTGCCCCGGGGAGAACGCACCCTGCAGGATACGCTGCGCCAGCGGGTTCTCCAGCTGCTGCTGGATCGCGCGCTTGAGCGGGCGCGCGCCGTACACCGGATCGAAGCCCGCGCTGCCGAGCAGGTCGAGCGCCGCGTCGGTGATCTCCAGGCCCAGCTGGCGTTCGGCCAGACGCTTGGCCAGGTAATCGAGCTGGATGCGCGCGATCGAACGGATCTGCTTCTTGTCGAGCGGACGGAACACGACGAGGTCGTCGAGGCGGTTGATGAACTCGGGGCGGAAGTGCGCCTGCACCACGCCGAGCACGGAGGCCTTCATCTGCAGGTAGTCGGCTTCGCTGTCGCCGGCCTGTTCCTGGATCAGGTTCGAACCGAGGTTCGACGTCATGACGATGACCGTGTTGCGGAAGTCGACGGTGCGGCCCTGACCGTCGGTGAGGCGGCCATCGTCCAGCACCTGGAGCAGGATGTTGAAGACGTCCGGATGCGCCTTCTCGACCTCGTCGAGCAGGATCACGCTGTACGGGCGGCGGCGCACCGCTTCGGTGAGGTAGCCACCTTCTTCGTAACCGACATAACCCGGAGGCGCGCCGACCAGACGGCTCACGGAATGTTTCTCCATGAACTCGCTCATGTCGATGCGGACCATCGCATCCTGCGTGTCGAAGAGGAAATCGGCCAGCGCCTTGCACAGTTCGGTCTTGCCCACGCCGGTGGGACCGAGGAACAGGAACGAGCCGTACGGGCGGTTCGGATCGGACAGGCCGGCGCGCGCACGACGGATCGCGTCGGACACCGCGCGCACCGCCTCGTCCTGACCGACGACGCGCCCGTGCAACGCCTCTTCCATGTGCAACAGCTTCTCGCGCTCGCCTTCGAGCATCTTCGACACGGGAATGCCGGTCCAGCGCGCGACCACCTCGGCGATCTCTTCCGCCGTGACGCGGTCCTGCAGCAGCGTGAAGTCCTGCTTCTCGGCCTGCTGCGCGGCGGCGAGCTGCGCTTCCAGCGCCGGCAGGCGGCCGTACTGGATCTCGCTCATCGCACCGTAGTCCTGGCGACGCTGCGCGGCTTCGAGTTCGAGACGCGCCTGCTCGATCTGTTCCTTGATCTTGGTCGCACCCTGCAGCGTGGCCTTCTCGGATTTCCACACCTCGTTGAGGTCGGAGAATTCGCGGTCGAGCTTTTCGATGTCGGCCTCGAGGGTGGCGAGGCGCTGCTTCGACTCGTCGTCCTGCTCCTTCTTCAGCATCTCGCGCTGGATCTTCAGCTGGATCAGGCGTCGCTCGAGGCGATCGAGCTCTTCCGGCTTGGAATCGATCTCCATGCGGATGCGCGACGCCGCCTCGTCCATCAGGTCGATGGCCTTGTCGGGAAGCTGGCGATCGGGGATGTAGCGCGCCGACAGCGTGGCCGCCGCGACGATCGCGGGATCGGTGATCTCCACGCCGTGGTGCACGGCGTAGCGCTCCTTCAGGCCGCGCAGGATCGCGATCGTGTCCTCCACGCTCGGTTCGCCCACATAGACCTTCTGGAAACGGCGCTCGAGCGCGGCATCCTTCTCGACGTACTTGCGGTATTCGTCGAGCGTCGTCGCGCCGATGCAATGCAGCTCGCCACGCGCCAGCGCGGGCTTGAGCATGTTGCCGGCGTCCATCGCGCCATCGGCCTTGCCGGCGCCGACCATCGTGTGCAACTCGTCGATGAAGAGGATCACGCGACCTTCCTGCTTCGAAAGATCGTTGAGCACGCCCTTGAGCCGTTCCTCGAACTCGCCGCGGAACTTCGCGCCCGCGATCAGCGCGCCCATGTCGAGCGAAAGCACGCGCTTGTCGCGCAGGCCCTCGGGCACCTCGCCGTTGACGATGCGCTGCGCGAGGCCCTCGACGATCGCCGTCTTGCCCACGCCCGGCTCGCCGATCAGCACCGGGTTGTTCTTCGTCCGGCGCTGCAGCACCTGGATCGTGCGACGGATCTCCTCGTCGCGGCCGATCACCGGATCGAGCTTGCCGCTCTCGGCCCGCTCGGTGAGGTCGATGGTGTACTTCTCCAGCGCCTGGCGCTGCTCTTCGGCGTTCTCGGACTGCACCTTCTCGCCACCGCGGAGTTTTTCGATCGCGGCCTCGATACGCTCTTTCGTCGCGCCGGCGGCTTTCAGCGCGCCGCCGACCTCGCCACGGTCGTCCAGGGCGGCCAGCAGGAACAGCTCGCTGGCGACGAACTGGTCGCCACGCTGCTGTGCCAGCTTGTCGGTGAGGTTGAGCAGGCGGTTGAGGTCGTTGCCCAGGCTGATGTTGCCTTCCTGGCCGCTGACCTTCGGCAGCCGGTCGAGGATCTCGCTCACGCGCTGGCGCAGCGCGGGCACGTTGACCTGCGCCTGGGTCAGCAACGGACCCGTCGAGCCGCCCTGCTGGTCGAGCAGCGCGGCGAGCAGGTGCGCCGGTTCGAGTATGTTGTTGTCGCGGCCGACGGCCAGCGACTGCGCGTCAGCCAGCGCCTGCTGGAAGCGCGACGTCAGTTTGTCCATTCGCATGGTTGGTGTCTCCCGAAGATGTTGGCGCGCCCCGGGCCCTCCCCGCGACCGCCTCTGATGAAACAGATGCGGCCCGCACCCGGCGCCTTCAACGGCTGGGGACGGTCGACGCAGCGCTTTTTTCACGGCTCCGAAGGCATCCTGACAGGGTCGATGTCCCTGGAGTCACCGTGAACGCCGCCCGCGACACCCTGCCCTCGCCTCCCGTGGAGCTCGTCTCCCGCGATAGTGCTCTTTTTCTTGACGCGGACGGCACGCTGCTCGCGTTCGCCGACGATCCGGACGCCGTGTTCGTCGCCGACGGCCTGATGGACACCCTCGATGCGCTGCACGACGCCCTCGGCGGGGCGATCGCCCTCGTCAGCGGCCGCGCCATCTCGGGCCTCGACCGCATCTTCGCCCGCTGCGAGTGGGCGGCCGCCGGCCAGCACGGGCTCGAACGGCGTGACGGCGACGGCCACCGTACCGCCGTCCGGATCGACGAGGCTGAACTGAAGGCCTTGCGCGCCGCCGTCCACGATCTGGCGGCCCTGCTGCCGGGCGTGCGCGTGGAGGACAAGAGCTGGTCGGTCGCCCTGCATTGCCGCGAGCACCCCGAGCGTGCCGACGAGCTCGGCCGGATCGCACCTGCGATCGTCCGGCGCTTCCCCGGGTTCGAGCTCCAGCCGGGCAACTTCGTCTACGAGTTCAAGCCACGCGGGATGGACAAGGGCGCGGCGGTCGCGGCCTTCCTCGACGCCCCGCCGTTCCGCGGCCGCACGCCCATCTACCTCGGCGACGACCTCACCGACGAGCACGCCTTCGCGGTCGTCAACGAGCGCGGCGGCGTGTCGATCCGCGTCGGTGAAAGGGTGCCGTCACAAGCGGCGTTCACATTGTCTAGCCCGGCCGATGTCCATGCTTGGCTGGATTCCGTGAAAGCCCTGTTGACGCAAGGAGCCGCGAGCGAAAAATGAGCCGACTAGTCGTCATATCTAACCGTGTCGCGCTGCCGAAGCAGACGCAGACCGGTGGACTGGCGTCCGCGATGAACGCGGCGCTGCAGGAAATGGGTGGGCTGTGGTTCGGGTGGAGCGGGAACATCGCCGCCGAAACGGGCAAGGAGTTGCACGAGGTCGAGGACGGCCACATCAGCTACGCCACGATCGACATGTCCAAGGCGGACCATGACGACTACTACAGCGGTTTCGCGAACCGGGCCCTCTGGCCGCTGTTCCACTATCGGGCCGACTTGGTCGATTACCGCCGCGACCACCTCGAAGGGTACCTGCGGGTCAACCGGATCTTCGCCAAGCGGGTGGCAAAGCTGCTCCGCAAGGACGACATCATCTGGGTGCACGATTACCACCTGATCCCGCTGGCCGCGATGCTGCGCGAGCTGGGCGTCGAGAACCGGATCGGTTTCTTCCTGCACACGCCGCTGCCCGCCGCGGGCCTGCTGATCACCCTGCCCCGGCACCGCGAACTGCTGGAGCCGCTGGCCTCGTACGATCTCGTCGGCTTGCACACGCAGCGCGACCTGCGCGCGCTCGAGGACTATTTCCTGCACGAGCTGGGCGCGGCGATGCGCACCGGCGGCCGCATCCGCGCCGCCAACGGACGCATCTTCCGCGCCGGCGTGTTCCCGATCAGCATCGACACCGCGGAAGCGGTCGAACTGGCGCACAGGGCGGAAGACAGTGGCGCCGTGGCGCGGCTCAAGGCCTCGATCGACGACCGCTCGCTGATCATCGGCGTGGACCGCCTCGACTACTCCAAGGGCCTTCCGGAGCGCTTCGAGGGCTTCGCCCGCCTCCTGCGCGACCACAAGGACATGCGCGGCCGCGTCTCGCTGCTGCAGATCGCCCCGCCCTCGCGCTCCGACGTGCCGGAATACCGCTCGTTGCGTCGCGAGCTCGAGCGCAGCGCCGGTCACATCAACGGCCAGTACGCCGAGCCGGACTGGGTGCCCATCCGGTACGTCAACAAGTCCTTCGGGCACAAGGTGCTGGCGGGTTACTTCCGGGTGGCGAAGGTGGGCCTGGTCACGCCGCTACGCGACGGCATGAACCTCGTGGCGAAGGAATACGTCGCCTGCCAGGATCCCCAGGATCCGGGCGTGCTCGTCCTTTCGCGCTTCGCTGGTGCCGCGCAGGAACTGGACGCCGCCCTGCTGGTGAACCCGTCCGACCTCGACGAGGTTTCCGAAGCGCTGAAGCGCGCGCTGGAGATGCCGCTGAAGGAGCGCCGCATGCGCTGGCAGTCGATGATGGACGTGCTGGAACGCAACGACATCACCACGTGGCGCAACGCGTTCCTGCATGCGCTCACCGAGCCACCACGAGTCAAACCGGAAATCTACGTGCCGACGCCGATGACGGCCCCCTGACACCCGGCATGCCCCATGCCCCCCTGTGGGAGCGCACCTGGGCGCGATGAGTGCTTGCCGCGAGCACCCATCGCGGCCAGGTCCGCTCCTACGGATGCGGTTGCGTCCGGCTACTTCGCTGGTGCCCCCTGTGGGAGCGCACCTGGGCGCGATGG
>NZ_FOJE01000001.1:2337090-2502090 GCF_900111665.1 Luteibacter sp. 329MFSha
CCCATCGCGGCCAGGTCCGCTCCTACGGATGCGGTCGCGTCCGGCTACTTCGTCCAGACGAGCGACGCGAACCGCCCGCTCGCCGCGCCGTCCCGGCGGTACGAGTAGAGCCGGGCATCGCGGAACGTGTCGAATCCGCCGCCCGACACCCGTCCGACGCCGGCCGCCGCCAGCCTGCGGCGCGCCAGCAGGTACAGATCGCACAGCCAGTGGCCCGGCCGCGTCGGGGTGAAGGCGGCCTCCGCGCCGGGATCCGCCTCGACGAAGGCGGCGCGCACTTCGGCGCCCACCTCGTACGACGGCCCACCGATGGCCGGGCCGAGCCAGGCCTGGATCGTCGACGGCGGCACGTCCATCCACGCCACCGTGTTCTCCAGCACGCCGCCCGCGAGACCGCGCCAGCCCGCATGAGCGGCGCCGATGGTGCCGCCGTCGTCCGAGGCGAAAAGCACCGGCAGGCAATCGGCCGTGAGGATCGCCAGCGCCTTGCCGGGCCCGCGGGCCACGGCCGCATCGGCCTCCGGCTCGTCGTCGCCCGGCGTCATGGCATCCGCCACGACGGTCCCGTGGACCTGTCTCAGCCAGAGGGGCCGCTCCGGGAGGTGCAGGGCCAGGGCCAGCGCCTCGCGATTGGCGATCACCGCCGCGAGGTCGTCCCCGGAACGCAGGCCGAGGTTCAGCTGGTCGTACGGCGTGACGGAGACACCCGGACCAAGCCGCGTCGACACCGCCGAACCGATGTTCTCGGGCGCGCTCCAGTCGGGAACGATCCAGGGCTCGGTCACGTCAGTCCTCGATGGGATGGAGCGCCGTATCGGCCCGGAGCGCCTCGATCAGCGCTTCCTGATCCGCCGGGCGCGGCGAGTCGAAGCTGAGGTACTCGCCCGTGATCGGGTGCTCGAAGGCCAGGTTCTCGGCATGCAGCGCCTGGCGACGGAAGCCGCGCAGGGCGTCGATCAGCTCCTGGCTCGCGCCGCGCGGCAGCCGCAGGCCGTTGCCGTAGAGCTGGTCGCCCACGAGCGGGTGGCCCAGGTGCGCCATGTGCACGCGAATCTGGTGGGTCCGGCCCGTTTCCAGGTTGCACTGGATGACGCTGTGCGCGCGGAAGCGCTCGCGGACGCGGTAATGGGTCACCGCCTCCTTGCCGCCATCCTCCACGTCGCGGACGCCCTGTTTCAGGCGGTCGTGCTGGTGGCGGCCGATCGGCTGGTCCACCGTGCCGCCCGCCACCATGGTGCCCAGCACCACGGCCTCGTACTGCCGGTGGACGTCGTGGCGCGCCAGCATGGCCACCAGGGCCGTATGGGCCGCGATGCTCTTGGCCACGACCATCAGGCCCGCGGTGTCCTTGTCCAGGCGGTGGACGATGCCACCGCGGGGAAGTTCCGCCAGCGCCGGGCTGTGGTGCAGCAGCGCGTTCAGCATCGTCCCCGCCGGATTGCCGGCCCCGGGGTGCACGACCAGCCCCACGGGCTTGTCGATCACCATCAGGTCGTCGTCCTCGTAACGGATGTCGAGGGCGATGTCCTCGGGCTGCGCGTCCACCTCGGTGGCCAGTTCGGCCTCCAGCTCCACGCGCTCGCCCCCGCGCAGCAGGTGCCGGGGGGCCGCCGGAGCGCCGTCCAGCAACACCTTGCCCTCCTTGATCCAGCCCGTGAGGCGGGATCGGGAGTAATCGGGGAACATCTCGGCCAGCGACTGGTCGAAACGCCGACCCGCCGCCGCTACCGGCACGGTGGCCTCATGTCGTACCGTCGTCATACCGCCTCGCCCGGCCCGCGGCCGGTTTCGGCTATCATGCCGTTTCGCTCAAGCATCCGAACTCTCTCAATGCGTGCAACCAAGATCACCATTCTGCTCGTCCTCGCCCTGTCGATGAGCGCCTGCTCGATGTTCCGCAGCAAGAAGGAGACGATCGACACGATGCCGGTCGAACGGCTCTATGCCAACGCCCATGAATCGCTGGAGCATTCCGACTACGCCGCGGCCGAGAAGGCCTACGAGCGACTGATCGCGCGCTTCCCGTCGGGTGACATCAACGAGCAGGCCCAGATCGAACTGGCTTACGCGCAGTACAAAGACAACAAGCCGGACGACGCTTACTCGACGATCAACCGCTTCATCAAGACGTTTCCGACCCACAAGCATGCAGATTATGCCTATTACCTGCGCGGTCTGATCAATTTCGACCGTACGGGCGGCATCATCGAGCGCTACCTGCAGCGTGGCGACGGCGCCTCGACCCGCCGCGACCAGGGCTTCAACCTGACGTCGTTCGACGATTTCAGCCAGCTGACGCGCCGCTATCCGAACAGCGCCTACGCCACGGACGCCCGCCAGCGCATGATCTTCCTGCGCAACCAGCTGGCCCGCTTCGAGATCAACGTCGCCGAGTACTACCTGCGCACCAAGGCGTACATCGCTTCGGCCAACCGCGCCCAGTACGTCATCGAGCACTACCAGCAGTCGCCGGCCACGGCCGACGCCCTGGCGATCCTGACGCGCAGCTACATCGCCCTCGACCGCCAGCCGCTGGCCGACCAGACCCGCCAGGTGCTGGCCCTGAACTACCCGGACCACCCGTACCTGACCGACGCCAACTGGCCGCACCACCCGTCGGTCTGGCGCAAGGCGATCCCGTTCTCGGGTCACCATTGAGCCCCTCGCGACACGCTTGACGAAAAAGCCGGCGAAAGCCGGCTTTTTCATGCGCGCCGCCCTGCCCGTGGACCGAGGCCGTGGATCCCGGCGTTCGCCGGGATGACGCCATCGCAAGCACCCCTCACCGTCGCCCCGGCGCACGCCGGGGCCCACGGCGAGGCGGTCGGTTTTCGCGGAAAGGCCCGCCCGTGGACCGAGGCCGTGGATCCCGGCGTTCGCCGGGATGACGCCGTCGCGAGCACCCCTCACCGTCGCCCCGGCGCACGCCGGGGCCCACGGCGGTGCAGTCGGTTTTCGCGACGAATCCCGGCGTTCGCCGGAATGACGGCGTCGCTAGCCCCTTACCGCCACCCGGAGGTGATCGGATAGCGACGCTCGCGGCCGAAGGCCTTCGTGGTGACGCGCGGGCCCGGCGCGGACTGGCGGCGCTTGAACTCGTTGACGAAGACCATCCGGATGACGCGGCGCACGGTCGCGTCGTCGTGTCCCGCGGCGATGATGTCTTCCGCGGACGCCTCGCCCTCGATGAAGTGCTCGAGGATTGCATCCAGCTCGTCGTAGGGTGGCAGGGAATCCTGGTCGGTCTGCTCGTGGCGGAGCTCGGCGGACGGCGGGCGGTCGATCACGGCGACCGGAATCGCGCCGTCGATGGCGGCGCGCCAGCGCGAAAGGGCGTACACGGTGGTCTTGTAGACGTCCTTCAGCGGCGCGTACGCACCGCACATGTCGCCGTAGAGCGTGGCGTAGCCCACCGCCATCTCGCTCTTGTTACCCGTCGACAGCAGCAGCCTGCCTGTCTTGTTCGACATCGCCATCAGCAGCACGCCGCGCGTGCGGGACTGGAGGTTCTCTTCGGTGATGTCCGGCTCGCGACCCTGGAACACCGGCGCGAGCGCGCCGGTGAACGCCTCGTAGATGCCCTCGATCGGCAGCACGTGGTACTCCACGCCGAGGTGCTCGGCCTGCGCCTTCGCTTCGCGCAGCGAGAGGTCCGAGGTGTACTCGGTGGGCATCATCACCGCGGTGACCTTGTCCTTGCCCAGCGCATCGACGGCCAGCGCCAGCGTGAGCGCGGAATCGATGCCGCCCGAGAGGCCCAGCAGCACGCCGGAGAATCGGTTCTTGCCGATGTAATCGCGGATGCCGCGCACGATGCCCGCGTACATGATCGCTTCCGGCGAACGCGTATCGGCAGCCGGCCAGTCGACGGCCTTCAGGCGCTTCGACGCCGTGTCGAATTCCACGGCCAGCAGCATGTCTTCGAACGACGGCGCGCGGGCGGCGATCTCGCCGTCGGCCTGCACCAGCAGCGAATGGCCGTCGAAGAGCAGGTCGTCCTGCCCGCCGACGAGGTTCACATAGGCGATCGGCACGCCGTTCTCGGTGGCGCGCCGGCGCAGGAGTTCCTCGCGCGTCGCGGCCTGCCGGCGGTCGTACGGCGACGCGTTGATCACGAGGATCAGCTCCGCGCCCGCGTCGGCGGCGTGGGCGGCCGGCTCGGCCTCCCAGATGTCCTCGCAGATCAGCATGCCGACGCGCACGCCCTCGATCGTGAACACGCGCGTCGCCTCGCCGTGCTCGAAATAACGCTTCTCGTCGAAGACGGTGTAATTGGGCAGCGCCTGCTTGTGGTACGTCCACTCCACGCGACCCTCGCGCAAGAGCGACGCGGCGTTGTACACCACGCCCTTCGACGCCGGATGCCCCACCACCGCGGCGATGCCCGTCACCTGCGGCGCCAGGTCGGTCAGTTCCCTGCCGCAGGCCTCGAGGAAGCTCGGCCGCTGGAGCAGGTCTTCCGGCGGATAACCGGAGATCGTCAGCTCGGGGAAGGCGATCAGCGAGGCGCCAAGGCGATCGCGGGCTTCATCGGCCAGCGCCTTGACGCGCTTCGCGTTGTCCGCGGTGGCGCCTACGGGAAAGTCGAACTGGGCCAGGGCGAAGCGGAAGATGGACATGGGAAGCCGTGCGGTCGCGGGGGATCGCCCATGATAACGCCCTGGGTGGATCGGGGCGGCTCCCCGATCGCCGATACGATCGGCTCCCACCCTTCGGTAGCAGCCCTCCTACCGAAGGGGTGGGAGCCGATCGTATCGGCGATCAGGCCTCCCCTACTGCACCGGCACGTCGTACAACGCGTCGCCGGCAGCCGAGGGCAACGAGAAGTGCCACCATTCCTGCGGGTAGTTCACGAAGCCCTGCGCGGCCATCGCGCGGAGCAGTCGCTGACGGTTCGCGCGCTGCGCCGCGTCGATGCCCGGGGCGTCGGTGTGGGCGCGCGGGTCGAAGAAGTCGAACGGGGTTCCCATGTCGAGTGGCGCACACGCATCGGCGTGGCAGCGCATCAGCGTGAGGTCGACGGTCGCGCCGCGGCTGTGACCGGAGACCGGTGCGATGTACTCGCCCAGCAAGGCCTCCTTGCCGAGGTTCGGATAATGCGCGGCTTTCGTCGACGTGTCGGCCAGGTTCCCCGCCCAGCGGACGAACGCCGCGACGGCGCGCGCGGGCCGGTAGCAGTCCCATACGCGAAGACCGTAGCCCTCCTCGCGCAACGTGCGTTCCACGCGGGCGAGCGCTTCGGCCGCGCCGGTGCGCAGGAGGCACTTCGGTGCGCGGTACCCGTCGACCACGCCACCCGTGAAATTGTCGGACCCGGCATAACGCATGTCTTCGTCGATGCCCGGGACGAGACTGCGAATGTCCGTCAGCCCCGCCTCCGCGACGGTACGCGCCGGCGACAGTTTGGGCGGTGGCGCCGCGGCGTCGGCCGCCCAGACGCGAAGCAGGTTTCCCGACCACAGTTTCACGATGTCCGCGTCGGAGAAGCCGCGGCGCCTGAGCCCCGCCGTGACGTTGGCGGTCTGCGAAGCGTTCATCCACCCGGTCACCTCGCCCCCACCGTCGAAGTCCGACGCGATGCCCACGTGGTCGATACCGGCGACCTTGACCATGTGCTCGATGTGATCGAGGAAATCGTCCAGCGTGGCGAGCGGATGCTCGCGCTGGATCGCCTTCATGCCCTCGGCGTACGCGGGCAGGTAATCGTGCTTCTCGCTGTCGTATCCGGTGTCGCCCGCCGCCTTCGCGACGCTCACCTGGAGGACTTTCTCGGCCTGCTCGCGTGACGGGTCCTTCTTCAGGAACTCCTTGTACGCGACCGCCTGGACGACACCGCCCTTCGCCGCGATGGCCCGCAGGAGGTCGTCCGGAAGATTGCGCGGATGATCCGTCACGGCGCGCGCCGAGGAGTGCGAGGCGATCACCGGCGCGGTCGACAGCGCGAGCACTTCGCGGACGCAGGCGTCCGACGAGTGCGAGACGTCGACCATCATGCCCAGCGCGTTCGCGCGGCGGACGACCTCGCGCCCGAATCCAGTCAAACCGACATTGCTGTCCGGCCGGTCGCCGAGCTCCTTCTTCGGCAGCGAGCTCCCGCACAGATCGTTGTTGCCCACATGCGCGAGTCCGATGTAGCGGGCGCCGCGCGCATAGGCGGCATCCAGCCGCCGGATGTCGTGACCCAGCGAATACCCGTTCTCGATGCCGATCATCGCCGACAATCGACCCGCCGCCTTGTTGGCTCGCACGTCGTCAGGCGTCAGCGCCAGCCGGATCTGGTCCGGATACGTCTTCAGCATCCGGTCGATCGCGTCGTACTTGCGGGCCGCCTGGGCGACAGCCTTCGCGTAACCGGCGGGCGTGAGCGGCCCCTGCTCCACGTAGATCACGAAGAAGGCCGCATCGAGGCCGCCGCGACGCATCTTCGGCAGGTCGACCTTGAGCGGACCGTCCTTGCCCGCGTCGAACTTCGGATCCTCCATATACGACAGCGGGATGTCGACGTGGGTGTCGAGCGTGAGCGGATGGTCCTGGGCATGGACGACCGGTGCCAGGAGAAGCATCGTGGCGAAAAGCGTCTTCATGATCCTCCCTTCGGGACGGTGACCGGGGCCACCGTCAGAAATCGATCGACACCGTCAGCTGCCCGAAGCGCGGCGACTGGAAGCGCTGCGGCTGCAGGTAGGTCGGATTGAGACCGCCCACCGACGTCTGCAGGTCCTGGTCGACGCCCAGCGTGCGCTGCTGATTGAGGAGGTTATACACCGCGAACTTCACGCGCAGGTTGTTCTTCTCGTCGATCGGCAACAGGTACGTGATGCTCGCGTTGAGGTTGAACGTCCACGGCGTGCGCTTGTCGCCACGCGGCGAGCGCTCGTACACGCGGTTCTCGGAGACCGGGTCGGCGCAGTTGTCCACGCAGATGAAGTAGCTGTGGTACACCGTCGCATCGAACGGGTTGCCGACGCCATAGCCGGTGATCGGGCTGCCCGAAAGCGCCGTGAGATCCGCGCCCACCTGCCACTGCGGCGTGATCGCGTACGTGCCGCGCAGCTTGAACTGGTGGCGATGATCGTTCGGCAGGTAGCCTCCCGACAGGTTCACCCACGGGTCGTCGAAGTTCTCGGTACGGCCCGTGTCGTCGAAGTTGGTGTCGGAGTTCACCGGGCCTTCGGCGTTGCCGCGGCTCCACGAGAGCACGTACGACGCATTGAACATCCACTTCTCGTCCCACGCGCGGTCGACCTGGAACTCCAGCGACCCGAACGTGCGGCGCGGCTTCTTCCAGCCGCGCTGCCCGAGGTAGTTGCCGTCGGCGTCGTAAAGGGCCCAGCCGGCCTTCGACGTGTCGATGTCGATGTAGCCGTCGGGCGTGCCGTCGCAGTTCGTGTCGCCGTAGACGGTGAGCTTGCGTCCCGGGTTGCCCATCACGTAGCCGATGTAGCCGTCGCCGCCACACTGCGGCGTCGCGCTGATCTCCATGTCGTCGATGGCGTTGTGCAGCTTGCGATACGTGCCGCTGACGCCCCACGACCAGGTATCCGTGATCGCCTGCTGGAAACCGAGGATGGCCTCGTCCTGGTAGACCGAATCCATGTGCCGGTCGACCTCGGCGCGCAGGTCGCCGACGGTGCCGTCGCCCTGCGAGTCGTCGACCGGTCCGATCTGTGGGCCGAGGATCGGCATCGCGTACGGCGAGCCGTTGCGGTCCAGCACCTGGTAGCCGTCGAACGCGTAATAGGTGCGCTGGTCGAGCAGGCCGCCGGCCTGCTTGATGTTGATCACGTTGGCGACGGGGAGGTAATAGCGGCCCAGGTTGCCGAACACCTTCATCGTGCCGTCGCCCTTGAGGTCCCATGAGAAGCCAAGGCGCGGCGCGATCATGTCGTCCATCTTGATGTACGAGGCGCCTTCGCCCGTCTTGTTGTCGAAGGCGTCCCGGCGCAGGCCCGCGTTGAGCAGGAAGTCCGGCGTGATGTTCCAGTTGTCCTCGACGTAGTACGCGTTGTTCGTCGTCTCGAAGGTGCCGGCGATCTCGTAGCGCCGCGCGCGGACGTAGGCGTTGTATCCGGCGGGCACCACGCCGCCGTTCTCGATCGTCGCGCCGGGCGTGGTGGCGTAGATGTTGTAGTAGTACGAACCCGGACCCGGATACCGGCGCGAGTAGATCGACGTGTCCACCTCGTGGTCGTAGCCGAAGCGCACGACGTGGTCGCCGAGCGTCCACTCGAAATCGGCGCGACCCTGCTTGCGGGTGTCGTTGCGTTTCTCCACCGCGGTGCTGGTGCTGCATCCGAGCGGCACGCCCGGGCCCGGCACGGCCGATGCCCTCGCCACCGGGTTGCAGTCGATGTCGGACTGGGCGCGCGTGAAATCCTCGCGCTCGTTCCGCCCGTACATGAGCTTCATCGACAGGTCGTCGACGAGGTAGCTGGTGAAGGTGCCGTTCCAGTTTCGCCCACCCGTGTTGCTGGTGATCACGTCCTTGCGGGCGCTCTTGGTGTGCGTGTCGTAGTCGTAGTTGTAGACGGAACCGAGGTTCTTGTTCTTGTCCGAGAAGGCCATGAACTCGAGCAGGTTCTTGTCGTCGATGTGCCAGTCGACCTTGGCACCCCAGAAACCGGAGTCCGTGTCGTTCTGCGTCAGCACGGTGCCCAGGTTGTCCGTGTTCTGCGGCGTGTAGCCACGGGCCTCGTACATCGCGAAGAAGAACAGCTTGTCCTTCACGATCGGACCGGACGCGTACACGTTCATCTTCGTGCGCGAGTAGTTGTCCTCCGACGAGGTGATGTAGCGCTCGCCGTTCCAGTAATGGTTCTTCGTGGTCGCCTGCCAGGCGCTCGGCTCGAAGGTCATCTCCGCGCCGGTCTTGAATTCGTTCGTGCCCGAGCGCGTGACGGCGTTGACCACGCCACCGGTCGTGCGGCCGAACTCGACCGAGTAACCGCCGGTCTTCACCTGGAACTCCTGGTAGAACGCGAACGGCGCCTCCGAGAACCCGTTGCGGTTGTAGAAGTCGGTGACGTTCAGTCCGTTCACGTAGAACGAGTTCTCGGCCACGGACGAGCCGCCGAACGAGATGCCGCCGAAGCTGGCGTTGCCCTTGTTCACGCCCGGCGCCAGCAGCGCGACGGACGCCACGTTCTGATCCACCGGCAGGCGGCGGATCTCCTCGCGGCTGATGTTCGTGGCGGTTTCGGTCGAGCTGACGTCGACGGCGGAGATCACCACCGGCGCGCTGACCTGCACGCCTTCGAGGTTGGTGGTCGCCGAGCCGCGCTCCACGAGGTTAACCGTGGTGGCGGTACCGAGGCTCACGTTGACCTCGGCGGGTTCGGCCACGGCCTGGCCGTCCTTGCTGCTCTCCAGCCGATAGTGTCCGACCGGCAGGAAAGGAAAGCGGTAGGTGCCGTCGTCGCCGGCGGTGACCGTGCGCGTCAGGCCCGTCGACGGGTCGCGGACGGTGACGGTGGCCCCGGCCTTCGTGCGGCCCACGATCGAACCGTCGGTATTGGCGGCGACGGCCGCGCCGGACATCGCGAGGCCCATGCCGATGGCCATGCACAAGGCGCCGTGACGCCATGCGCGCCGGTTCGTCTTGATCTCCCCCATCTCCCCACTCCCATAAGATGACGTTTCGGGTTGTCGTGCGTTGACCGGCTAGCGGGTCGGGTCACCGCCCCCACGCGGTGTGTCGACGCGGTGCCACCGGAAGTCGTAGTCCCACTGATCGAAGTAGAGGTTTCCGCCCTTCCACTCGACCTCGCCGCGTTGCGAGTCGACGGTGTCGGAACGGAACGACGTCTTGGCCGGCGTGAACGGCTGCGACCAGTCGTCGTTGAACGCGATGCGGTAGGCGTCGAGGCCACCGAGATAGAAGCCCTCGAGCTTGTCGTCGCCCGGCTTCGTGCCGGTGAGACGGCCGAAGGTCACGTCCATCGGCACCCAGCCGTACGGGGCGAGATAGACCTGCCCCCAGTCATGGATGTTGTTGTACGTGCCGTCGGAGAAAATCCAGCCCGACTGCCAGCGGGCCGGAATGCCGTTGAGGCGAAGCAGCGTGATGAGCAGGAGCGTCTGCTCGCCGCAGTCGCCGTGACCGGCATGCAGCGTGTAGTCGCCGATGTTCGGGATCGTCGAGTATTCGCGCGCGCCGGCCCAGGGGATCGTGTCGACGGCGGCGAACAGCTTCTGCACGATGCGGTACGGATCGGTCTCGTCGCCGACCACGCGCTTCGAGTACGCGCGCATCGCGTCGGTGAACACGACGTGCGGCGCGCGCTCGGCCACGTAAGGCGCGAGAGCCGGCGTGATCGCGGCGCGCGTCACCTTCGCGGGGTCGATGTCCACGTAGCGCGCGTAGAGCGTCACGTCGTAGGTGATCGAGAATGTGGTCGGCTTGCCGGCGACCGCCTGCTTCTCGAGGTAGACCGTGCGCTGCCACGCCGACTCGGGCGCGATGGTCGCCTCCGCCGGTTCGCTGCCGACGAGCCGGATGTCTTCCTGCTGGCCGTGAATCGCGCGGGGATACGGAATCCATGCGTGGATCGTCTCGCCCGCGGGAACCGCGTCGGCTTTCACCGTGACGATCTGGGTCACTTCCTCGCGACGCGGGAGCACGCTCGTCGTATGTTCGGCGAGGGCCGCCGCACGCACCGCGCGGTGGTGGTCGTTGAG
This sequence comes from Luteibacter sp. 329MFSha, assembly GCF_900111665.1. Lineage (NCBI taxonomy): Bacteria > Pseudomonadati > Pseudomonadota > Gammaproteobacteria > Lysobacterales > Rhodanobacteraceae > Luteibacter > Luteibacter sp. 329MFSha. The sequence continues at coordinate 2,347,768 of NZ_FOJE01000001.1, forward strand.
GACCTCGTTCGGACCGTCGTTGAACGGCGTCTGCTCCTTGCGGCGCGCACGGGCATCCGCGCTCAGGCGGAACAGGTTCGCCGGCGCGCGCTTGAAGTACAGCGTGCGCCCGTCGATCACCTGCTTCTCGAGCAGGCCCGCGGCATCCCATGTCGCGAATTCCGCGTCGGTCAGATCGGGAATCTGTTTTCGGAGGCGCGCCTTCACGGCCTCGGCGTCCAGCGTGAAGTCGATCAGGATGCGGCGCATGCGCTCGCGCTGGAACTCGAGGGAGGTGCGCTGGGTGGGGGTGATTCGCGGATCGGCAAGCGCCTTTGCAATGGCGGCCTCGGCTTGCGTGAATTGCCCGGCGTCGATCGCTTTCGACGGGGCATCGCCGATACGATCGGCTCCCACCCCTTCGGTGGCAGGCGTTCGGGAATCGGCTGCCGAAAGGGTGCTCGCGACCGATGTCGCCGTCAGCACAACCGCCGCGAACGCGGCACGTCGGATCGAACATCGTAAAGCCGCTTTCACCGTTCGGTATCCCCGATGCGACCGTGGTGGGTGGACGTGCGTCAGGGCTGTGTAACATGCTTGCAAACGACGGTCAATAATTTATGCTTCAGGCCAACTCTTCAGGAATAGCTATTCCTGGCGGCCGTCGCGACACAACCCCGGGGAGGGACGCGTGATCCAGTCGGTATGGCCTTACCTGGCCGTCATGCTGCTTGCCGCCGGTTTCTGGCCAGCGATCGAACGGCGTTTCGGCTGGAAGGTGTTCGATGTGCTGCCGCCCATCGTCCTCACGTACCTGACCGTCACGGCGCTGTCCGTCGCTGGCCTCTGGACGGCCAGCCCCGACATCCATCTCGCGCAGGACACCCTGGTGTCGCGCATGGTGCCCGCGCTGCTGTTCCTGCTGATGATCAACTGCGACCTGCGCGCCATCCTCGCGCTGGGACCGCGCGTGCTTGGCGTCTTCGTCTGCACGTCCATCAGTCTGTTCGCCGCGTTCGTCCTCACCTTCCTGCTCTACCGGCACTGGATGCCGGGCGACGGCTGGAAGCCGCTGGCCTCGCTGTCGGGAAGCTGGATGGGCGGCACCGCGAACATGATCGCGGTGAAGCAGGCGATCGGCATGTCCGACACGTCGCTCGCCACCACCCTGCTCACCGACGCGCTCTGTTACTCGATGTGGGTGGTGGTGCTCTTCGCGGTCGCGCGCCTCGCGCCGGCCTTCAACCGCTGGACCCGCGCGACGTCGAGCGCGGACATGGCGGTCGCCGAGACGGCGCCACGCGTACCCGCCACCGGCGACAGCGTCCTGCTCTGGCTCGGCCTCGCGGTGCTGGTGTCCGTGCTATCCGCCGCGCTTGGCAGCCGGCTGCCCGTGGGCAGCATGATCTCGCCGACCACCTGGACGATCCTGATCGCCACCGTCGCGGGCCTCGTCGCCGCGCACACGCCGCTTGCCCGCCTGCCCGGCGCGCAGGCCGTTTCCAGCGCGTTGCTGATCTCGGTGGTGGCGGTGCTCGCCTCGCAGAGCAGCTTCGCCGGAATCGCCGCCGCCCCGCTGTACCTGCTGGCGGGCGTGACGGTGATCGGGGTCCATGCGGTGCTGCTCTGCCTCGCCGCGCGGGTGTTCCACTTCGATCTGTACCTGTGCGGCATCTCGTCGCTCGCGCACATCGGCGGGGTAGCCGCGACTCCGGTGCTGGCCGCCACGTACTCGCGCTCGCTGGTGCCGGTGGGCATCCTGCTCGCGCTGCTCGGTTATATCCTCGGAACCGGCTTCGGTCTCGTCGTGGCCGCGGTGCTTTCGCAGCTGGCCACCTGATCAGGAACAATCATGCCCCTGCTTCGCCAAACCCTGCTTGTCGCGCTGCTCGCACTGGCCATCGGCACGCCCGCCGCGGCCGTCGACATGCCGGTGCCGGCCTCGGGCATCCCCGGCGTCAGCGACGCGCAGCTTTCGCCCGACTTCTGGGTGGCGCGGCTGGCCGACGCGGACAAGCTCGTCCTCGATCGCGCCGCCATCGCCGCGCTCAACGAACGCGTCGCACGGCTCGACCCCTCGATGCACGACATCCGCCACCTTCCCGCGACGCTACCGCGCGCGCAGGTCACCGGCTGGATCGGCAAGCTCACCACACGGCCGACGAAGCCGCTGTTCGACGCCGAGGGCAAGCCGGTGGATGCGTCGACCATCGACGCGATTCTCGGCAACGCCGCGCTCGACGCCGTGCCGGCGCAGGTGACGCCACGTTACGGCATGGCGGTCCGTCGGGCGGCCCTGCGCGGCTATCCGACCGACCGTCGCGTCTTCAGCCGTGCCGGCGACACCGACATCGATCGCTTCCAGGAAAGCACGCTTTTTCCGGGCGATCCGGTCGTCGCCGTGCACACCAGCAAGGACGGCCAATGGACGTTCGTGGTGAGCGCGCGCTATGCGGCGTGGGTTCGCAGCGACGGCATCGCTTACCGCGACGCCGCCGCGATCTTCGCCCATGCGGATGCCACGCCCTATCGCGTCATCACCGGCGCGAAGCCGAAGACCGTCTACACGCCCGAAGCGCCCGCGGTGTCGGAGCTACAGCTCGACATGGGCACGCGCGTGCCGCTGGATACGACGGCGCCGCCGGACCAGCCGGTGAACGGCCAGAGCCCGTACACCTCGTGGGTGCTGAGCCTGCCGGTGCGCGACGCGCAGGGTGCGCTGTCGTTCCACCCGGCCCTCCTCCAACGCAACCAGGATTCGGCCCCCGACTACCTCCCGCTCACCCGCGCGAACGTCGTGCGCCAGGCGTTCCGGTTCCTCGGCGAGCGCTATGGCTGGGGCCATGCGTACAACGGCCGCGACTGCAGCGGTTTCGTGTCCGACGTCTATCGCAGCATGGGCGTGCAGATGCCGCGCAACACGCGCGACCAGAGCATCAGCCCCGGCCTCACGCATACGCTGTATACGGACAAGGACAGCCACGAGGCGCGCCTGAAGGCCGCCATGGCGCTCGAGGTCGGCGACCTCGTCTACATTCCCGGGCACGTCATGATGGTGATCGGCAAGGTCGACGGGCAGCCCTATGTGATCCACGACGTCGGCGGCATGAGCTGGAAGCAGCCGGACGGCAGCCTGCGACGCGTCGTGCTCAACGAGGTGTCGGTGACGCCGCTCCTGCCCATGATGTTCAGCGACGACGCCACCTTCGTCGACCGCATGACCAGCATCGTGCGCATCCGCTAAACCGCCAGGCGAGACTCCATGAAGATCACCGACATCCGCTTCGGCATGCTGCGCGTACCGCTGAAGACGCCGTTCAAGACCGCCCTGCGTACCGTCGAAACCGTCGAGGACATCGTCGTCATGGTGCATACCGACGACGGCCGCATCGGCTACGGCGAAGCCCCCGCCACGGCGGTGATCACCGGCGACACGCATGGTTCGATCGTCGACGCCATCCGCCACTACATCGCTCCACGCCTGATCGGGCAGGACGTGGCCGATCTGAACCGCCTCACGCGGCTCGTCCAAGGCGCGCTCGAAAAGAACACGAGCGCGAAGGCCGCGGTGGAAATCGCGCTCTACGACCTGTGGGGCCAGCTCTACGACGCGCCGCTGTACAAGCTGCTCGGCGGCGGCGATCCGGTCATCACCACGGACATCACGATCAGCGTCGACTACATCGACAAGATGGTGGCCGACTCGATCGCCGCCGTCGAACGCGGCTTCGAATCGCTGAAGATCAAGGTCGGCAAGGACATCGGCGTGGACATCGAACGCGTGCGCGCCATCTACGCCGCCGTCGAAAACCGCGCCCTGCTCCGGCTCGACGCCAACCAGGGCTGGACGGCCAAGGAAGCCGTGTACGCGCTGAACACGCTGGAAGACGCCGGCGTGCGCCTGGAACTGGTGGAGCAGCCCGTCAAGGCGCGCGACCTGGAAGGCATGCGCTACGTCACCGAGCGCGTGCATACCCCGATCATGGCGGACGAGAGCGTGTTCGGTCCCGCGGAAGTGATGGACCTCATCCGCATGCGCGCCGCCGACATCATCAACATCAAGCTGATGAAGACCGGCGGCATCTCGAACGCCATCCGCATCGCGGACATCGCCGGCCTCTACGGCATCGACTGCATGATCGGCTGCATGCTGGAATCCAGCATCAGCGTGGCGGCCGCCGTGCACGTGGCGGTCGCCAAGTCCGACGTCATCACCAAGGTCGACCTCGATGGTCCGTCGCTGTGCGCGTACGATCCGGTCGACGGAGGCGTCCACTTCAACGAATCGGAGATCTCGGTCAGCGACGCACCCGGCCTCGGCATCCGCGAGATCCGCGGCCTCGAACCCCTGTAACGAGGAGCGTCCATGTCGCCCCTGGTGAAGATCCGCTCCGAACGCGACCGCATGTCCGCGGTGGAGCGGCGTATCGCCGATTTCATCCTCGAGAACGCGCATCTGCTGCGCGATTACTCGTCCCAGCAGCTCGCCAACGCCCTCGGCATCAGCCAGTCGAGCGTGGTCAAGTTCACGCAGAAGCTGGGCTTCCGGGGTTACCCCGACCTCAAGTACTCCGTCGGCGAGACCATCGCCCGCAGCGAGGACACCGCGACCGCCGCCCCCTCGGGCGAGCGCCCCGAGGACGACCTGCTCGGCGCCATGCTCTGGGAACGCAAGGCGCAGGCCGAGGAGGCCACCCGGCTCCTCAATGGCCGCGACACGATGCAGGAGCTGTCGAACGCGCTCGCCGCGGCCGGCAAGGTGTACCTCATCGGGCTCGGCGAGGACGACCTGCATGCGCGCGGCTTCGCGATGCGGCTGTCGCTGCTCGGCATCACGGCGATCCGGCACGCCGACGTGGGCCGCATGGCGGCGCAGGTCGCCCTCTGCCAGCCGGGCGATGCGCTGGTCGTGTTCACCGAACATGGCAAGCATCCCGCGCTGGTCAAGATCGCGCGCTACTTCCGTGAGCAGCGCGGCCGCGTGATCACCGTGACGCGGCATACCTCCAATCCCGTCCGCGCGCTGGCCGACGTGGGCCTCGCCGTGGCCGCCTACGACGACGCCTCGTACGTGCAGTCGCTGATCTACCAGTCCACCGTGCAGCAGCTTCTGGATACCGTGTTCGTGCACCTGTGCGAGCACGACGAGGCGCGTCACGCGCGGCTCGTGCAGAACCTCGACCGCATCCAGCAGATGCTGGAGTCCTAGGAACGCCCATGCCGCCGCTTCGTCTCCTTCGCCTGCTCGGCCTCGTCGCCACCCTGTTCGCCTCGTCGCCCGGCGCGTTCGAGGCCCCCGCCGCGTGGTCCGTATCGCGGCAGATGATCGTGGTCACGACCGACGGCTGGAACGTCGACCACGGCACGTTGCGCACCTATGTGCGCGACGGCACGCAGTGGAAGGAGCAAGGACAGGCGTCGGACGTGACGATCGGCCGCCACGGCAGCGCCTGGGGCGTCGGCCTCAGTCCCCCGCAGCACGACGGTCCGGTGAAGAAGGAAGGCGACGGCCGCAGCCCGGCGGGCGTGTTCCGCATCGGTGAAGCGTTCGGTTATGCCGAAACGAATCCGACGGCGCTCCCGTACCGCGGGCTGACCGCGTCCGATTTCTGCGTCGACGTCGACGGCTCGCCGTACTACAACCAGCTCGTCGACGAGAAGAAGGTCGGCGCCGCGGCGGTCGGCGGCGCGACCGAGGCGATGCGCCGCGACCTGCATTTCGATGGCGACCGCGCCTATCGCATCGGTTTCGTGATCGAGCACAACCCCGACGGACGCAAGGGCGCCGGCAGCTGCATCTTCGCCCACCTGTGGAAGTCGCCGACCTCGCCCACCGCGGGCTGCACCGCGATGACGGACGCGACGATGGAGCGGCTGCTCGCCTGGCTCGATCCGTCGAAGAAGCCCGTCTTCGTACTGCTGCCGAAGACCGAATACGCACGTCTGCGCGACGCCTGGAACCTGCCGAGCCCATGAACGCGGCGCGATCGACCAAGGACGAGGTATGAAGCAGAAGCAGCTCGACGTGATCGTCATCGGCGCGGGTATCGCCGGCGCCTCGGTGGCATGGTTCCTCGCGCCGGAGGCGCGGGTCGCCGTGCTCGAGCGCGAGCCGTTCGCCGGATTCCACACCACCGGGCGTTCCGCCGCGCACTTCAGCGAGAGCTACGGCTCGCCCCAGGTGCGCGCGCTCAGCCGCGCCACGCGCCCCTTCCTCGAGCATCCGCCGCGGGGCTTCGCCGGCCACCCGATCCTGCAGCCGCGCGGCGCGATGATCGTCGGCAGCGCCGCGCAGGCGGCACGCGTGCTCGCCGAATACGAAGCCGTGCGCGCGTTCACGCCGTCGCTCACCCTGCTCAACGCCGAGGCCATCGCGGCACGCGTGCCCGTGCTCCGGCGCGAAGCCGCCGCCATCGCGTTCCTGGAACCCGACTCGGCGGACATCGACGTCAACGAACTGCACCAGGGCTTCCTGCGCGGCGCCAAGGCCGCTGGCGTCGCGCTCCACGTCGACACGCCGGTGCAGTCGATCCGCCGCGACGACGACGACTGGGTCGTCAACGGGCAATGGCGCGCGCCGGTGGTCGTGAATGCCGCGGGCGCGTGGGCCGACACGATCGCGTCGATGGCCGGCGTCGCGCCGATCGGCCTCGAACCGCGCCGCCGCTCGGCCTTTCTGTTCGAGGCGCCGCAGGGGCTCGACGCGAGCGCGTTCCCGTTCGTGGTCGACATCGACGAAACGTTCTACTTCAAGCCGGATGCCGGGCTCATGCTCGGCTCCGCCGCCAATGCCGATCCCACGCATCCACACGACGTGCAGCCGGAGGAATACGACATCGCGCTAGGCATCCATCGCATCGAGGAAGCCACGACGATGACGATCCGCCGCCCGACGCGCACATGGGCGGGGCTTCGCAGCTTCGTGGCGGACGGCGATCTCGTCGGCGGCTTCGCACCGGACGCGCCCGGGTTCTTCTGGCTCGCGGCGCAGGGCGGCTACGGCATCCAGACCAGCGCCGCGATGGCCGAGGCCTGCGCGGCGCTCGTCCTCGACAAGCCGATACCGTCGCACCTCGCGGACGAAGGCATCACGGCGGCGATGCTCAGCCCGGCGCGCCTCGCCCGCTGAGCGCGCCGCTACAAGCGCACGATGCCCGCTGCCGCGGGATCGCCGATGCGATCGGCTCCCACCTCACCTTCCTACCGAAGGGTGGGAGCCGATCGTATCGGCGATTCGACCCCGCGAGAGCGCATGGCCGACGCGAGGCCGACCATCCCTCAAAGATCGTACGACACACTCAGCCGCCCGTACCGCGGCTCCTGCCGCGCGGTGATCACCCCGTACGCCGGTTCCGGAAGGCCCGGGCCCGCTTCCGAGTACGGATACTTCTGCAGCGCGCGGCGCTCGTTGAGCGCGTTGAACACGTTGGCGCTGAACGCGAGCTTGCCTTCCCCGAAGGCCGGCCGCCACGTCACGCCCAGGTCGATCTGGCGGATCCACGGCAGACGTCCCTGCGCACCCGGCGGCGACGGCTCGCCGTCGCAGAAGTGGTAGTCGCCCTGATAACCGGCGGGATCCTCGCGATCCGGACCGTAGTAGCCCAGGCAATGGCGCGGCGTACCGGAAACGAGGCTGACGTTCGCCGACGCCAGCCACTCCGGCGCGATCTGCCAGTAACCGAAGACCTTGAACTGGTGCTTGTGGTCGTTGCTCTGCGGACCGTTGGTGTGTTCCATGATCGCCGCGTTGTCCCAGTCCTCGCTGGTCGACGCCGCGGTCTGGTTCAGGTCCGAACGCAGCTGGCCTTCGGTGTTGCCGTAGCTGCGCGAGAAAACGTAGGTCGCGCGCGCATACCACGTGCCGTCGAACGGGTGCTCCATGAGCAGCTCGAGCGCGTAATACTTGCGCTTCAGTCCCTGGAAGCCGAGCTCCTTGTTCGTGATCGGCACCTGGACGTGATTGCCCGCGGTGTCGAGCAGCGTGAACGTGTTCGCGCGACCCGGATTGAAGAGGTAGCAACTGTTCACCTGGTTCGTATCGATGTCCAGGCCCAGCGACTGCCCCTTCTCCACGATGCGGTCGATGTCGCAGTAGTCGTCGATGGCGTCGCGCAGCTTGCGCACGGTGACCTTCGCGCCATAGACCCAGTCGCTGCCGAGCGTCTTCGTGAAGCCGAGGATGTACTCGTCCTGGTTCTCCGCCTTCATGCCACGCGCAGCGACCGTCTTCGGATCGGGCAGCTGGCCGAAGTTGTTGTTGGCGGACACCGGCACGCCCGGCGCGATGGCGGTCAGCCCGGTGGGCTGGCCATCCGGCGCGATGCCCGTATAGGTGAAGTACTGCGAGGTGCCCAGCGCGCCGCCGGCGGCATTGAGCGCGGGATTGAGAGGCAGGCCGAGGTAGTAGCGGCCCGCGTTGCCGTAGACCTTGAACGTCGCATCGCCGAACACGTCCCACGCCGCGCCGATGCGCGGCGCCCATTGCGGACGCGTCTGCTTGATGAACGCCTGGCTGTTCGCGTTGTAGTTGGTGAACTGGTCGTTGCGAAGGCCGAGCGTCACGAGCCAGCGATCGGTGACCTGCCAGGCGTCCTCGATGTACTGCGCGCGCTGGCTGGAGCGCACCGTCGCCAGGCTCGACGAGACGCCGCGCACCACGTAGTAGCCGTCCTCGCCGCCCGGGTAGTTGCCGGGCGCGTCGACGCCGAGGCCCGTCGAGATAGGCAGATCGGGAGACGACTGGTTGTACGTCCAGATGTAGCCCGGGCCGGAGCTCGATGTACCCTGATCCCGCGCGCGCGCCTGCTGGTTGTCGATACCCGCCGTGATCGTGTGATCGCCCAGCGTGTAATGGATGTCGAAGCGCGTGTTCGTCGTCTCGTTGCCACGGTTCGGATTCGCCAGCGTGGACACCGTCTGCCCGTTCTGCAACGCCACGCCACCGGTGTAAGCGGGGTTCTGGAAATCCTGACCGGCGATGTACACGGCATCGGGGTTGTAGCCCGACGGCGACACGTAGTTCACCGTTTTCATCTTGCCGTACTGCGCGCTGATCGTCAGGTTGTCAGTGATGTAGCCGGTGTACTTCGCGGTGTAGACGTCGCCACCGAACTTCTCGTTGTTGGCGCCGGCGATCCGCGCGCCACGCCGGTGATTGGCGTAGTCGTAATCGTAGATCGTGCCCGAGCGCTCCGTCTTGTCCGATGCCCCGGTCACCTCGATGATGTTGCTGTCGGTGATGTTCCAGTCGAGCTTGCCGTACCAGCGCGGCAGCTGGTAACGATACGAGCGATCCGGCGACTGCGGCAGGGTGACGTTGCTGATCACGTCGCCGGTCTGTCGCTCGACTTCCGCCGCCGCGAACAGGAACAACTTGTCCTTGATCAGCGGGCCGCCCGCGTAGAGGCTCGCCGTCGTCGAGGTCACCGTGTTGCCGCGGTTCGCCGCGTAGAGGTCACCGGCCTTCGGCTGCGGCGGCAGTCCGTTGGTGTAGTGGCTGTCCTTCTCCCGCGCGCGCAGCCCGTTCGGTTCCCAGATGATCTGAGCGCCTGCGTGCCACTCGTTCGTGCCGCGCTTGCCGACGACGTTGATCACGCCGCCGTCCGAGCGACCGTACTGCGCGCTGTAGCCGCCGGTGTAGACCTCCTGCTGCTCGATCGCGCCGTAGGGCAGCGACACGCCACCGAACCCGCGCAACGGATCGGTCGTGTTGAAACCGTTGACGTAGTACGCGTTCTCGCTGGCGGCGGATCCGCCGAAGGAGACGAGCGAATTGCCCGTCGCGCTCTTGTAGCTGCCACTGTTGTCCACCGCCCCCGGCGCCAGCAAGGCGATGGCTTCCGAGTTGCGCCCCAGGGGCAGCTTCGCGAGCTGCTGCGCCGTCACCACCGTGCGCGAATCCACGGTCGAGACGTCGATCGTCGGCAACGCGTTGGCCGAGACACTCACCGCGCCGAGATCCTGCGCCGCCTCCGGCGCGAACGATACCTCCACGCCCGAGCCGACCCTGAGCGCCACGTTCTCCCGGCTCCGCACCGCCGCCCCGCCACGGATCACCGAGACCGTGTAGGTACCGAGCGGCAGCTGCGACGCCGAGTAGCGGCCGCGCGCATCGACCGGCACCTCTCGCGTGAGGCCCGTGTCGTTCACGACCCGGACGACATCCCCTTCCCCCGCCTGCACCTGGCCATAGATGGAGCCCGTGGTGGACTGCGCGATGGCGCCGCCGGACAGGGCAGAAAACAAAGCGGTGGCCAACAGCGACCGCTGCAACGACGTCTTGCGCATGGAAACCCTTGAAATCGAACAGGAAGGCAAGCCCCGACCGCACCGCCCTCCCCATGTGGGCGGTGGATCGACCGCAGTGGCTTTGCCGGAGCACGGACGCAACCGCCCGTCACGCCTGCGAGGCGTCGAAAACCGAAGGAATTCAGTCGGAGGCGTTCATGGCCGGAAGCGACCGGCCGAACGCGTAGGCCGCCGGATCAGCGGCGACAACAACATCGCGGCGCGGCGCCAGCGGCGCGCGCGTGAAGAGAACCGGCTACGTGAAGGTGACGCATGGACGGCCCCTCGTTTTGCTGCGATGCGTCACCGTAACACGACCCAATATGGCCATGTCAAGCATTTGGACGTCTAGATGTCTCATCACGGGAATCGCGATGTTCCCGATGGTCGGCCTGCCGTGACCGACTCAGTCGCGCCGGCCAGCCTGGGCGGCATCGACATGGATCGTGACAGGGTTGGCAACGACGCGCTCCTGCGACGGTGCGAAGTAAGCACGCCGTTCCATCTCGGTTGTCATCCGTGGATCCGGTGGTATATCCAGCGATAGCTCATAGCTGACCGTGAAATCGCCGCCTGCGGAGAAGTCGTATTCGTCGATGAGGTCCACGTCTTTCCGCCGGGTCTCGCCAGGCATCATCAGCATGTACGAAGTCATCTCGGGGCCGACGAACTTCAGGTTGAACCCGGTGTATCTCAACGGCGCTCCCTCCGCGTCCTTCACCTCGAACTGCGGGTTGGCGAGCCGACCGTTGGCCTCCACGAAAGGCGTCTGCCAGTTCAGAACCGAGACGGGTGCGTCGCCCGCGTTGCGCAGCACGAGCGTGATGACGGCAGGATGTGTCGCGTCGCGAGGTTCCGGGACACCGAGCGTTACCTCCACGCGCGATGCCGCGCGACCAGATTCGATGGGCGCGATCGCACCCAGGCAGGCGAAAGCAACGAAACATGACGTGCGGTACCTCGATGACATGGGATCGTTCCTCGATGGCTGGCGGCGACACCACGAGGACCGCCCTCGTGATGCCCCCAACCTAGCAATCGCCGCAAGCGGAGGAAATCGGAGGATTCCGACATGCCGCGGCGAGACGGTCCCGGATCACTCCGGAATCGTCACCTCCACCAACCGCTGCAGCAGCATCAGCGATTCCTGCCAGCCGAGATAGCACTGCTCGGGCGGGATCATCTCTGGGATGCCTTCCTGCGCGATGTCTTATCCGTGCGACACCGCTAGCCTCCGGACGGGAGCGCTCGCGAGCGAACGGGTGCCCGCGTCGGCATGGCAAGGTGCGGTGGGAGCCCGCTCGCGGGCGAATGGGTGCTTGCCACCCACCGTACTTCCGCGATACGCCGCCGGCCACGACGGTCGGCGGCGGTCCCACGCATGGCGAATGTCACGGATCGTATGGGCGGGTATCCATGACGAAGTACTCGAAATTGTCGGCATTGCGGTCGGGTCCCCCACGATGTGAAGCGTGAGCTCGTTGGATTCCGCCAGCGCCTGCGCAGGACGACGGAAGGTTTCGCGAAGTGCCGCGGGCACGACGTCGACGTCCGGTTCATGGTCCAGGCGCAGGCGGTAACGAACGCGATACGTGCCGCCCGGCCGCACTTCGTACTCATGCCCGACATCGATATCGTTCTCCCACTGTTCGCCCGGTCTTAGTTCGGTGAAGTGATCCATGGTAAGCCGGCCAAAGTAGTCCCACCCTCCTCGATAGCGCACCTCGTTACCATCCGCGTCGACCACGTCGAGGGCCGCGCCAGGCAGCGTCCCGGTCTTGCGAGCGAAAGGTGTGTCGAGGCGCATGATCGGAACCGACTCGTCCCCGACGTTCCTCGCCACGACGGTGATCCAGCCGTCGGCGGAGGTGCGCGTCGCGGGTCGCAGTTCGAGCACGACTCGACCTGCGGCGTGGGCCGTCGCGGGAAGCGCGCAAAGCGTGAGCAGACCGAGGGCTATGCCGCGAAGGCTTATGCTCGGGTGACGTGTGGAAACTACCTGATGCATGTCCATCTCCTTATGCGTCGGCGGCCGATTGCGTCGGACGACGTTCGCCTCGACGGTTGCCGCACGAAGGAGTCTGGGTGGCGCATCGCGACGTGAGAACACGACGATTCTGAAAAGGCACGGTTTCGGTGTGTAGGAGAAACCGCGGCCCGGGCCGCGGTTCTCGGCGACGCTCTCCGAATCGTGCCGCGACTGTGCCCTACGCCAGAATCGTCACCTCCACCAACCGCTCCAGCAGCGTCAGCGATTCCTGCCAGCCGAGATAGCACTGCTCGGGCGGGATCATGTCGGGGATGCCTTCCTGCACGATGTCGATTTCCGTGCCGCACGACACCGCGCGCAACGTGATGGTCGTCTTCATCGTGCCCGGCAGGTTCGGATCGTCGAAGCGGTCGTCGTGCACGATACGCTCGTTGGGCACGAGTTCGAGGTACGTGCCGCCGAAGCTGTGGCCGCCGCCCGTCGAGAAGTTGGTGAAGGTCATGCGGTACCTGCCGCCGACCTTCGCGTCCAGTTCGTGCACGGTGCAGGTGAAGCCATCCGGCGGCAGCCACTTGGCGTTCGCGGCCGGATCGAGGAAGGCGCGGTAGACGCGCTCGGCGGGGGCGGTGAAGACGCGGAGCAGGCGGACGGTGCCGGACATGGGATGTTCCTTCGGCGAGGAGGAGCCCTCATTGTCCACGACGAACGACCTCGCCCCGAATCGACATGCCCGGAAAAGAAAAAGCCGCGACCCGGAGGCCGCGGCTTTTCGTGTCGCACACGCCCCGCCGTGGCGGGAAACGCGATTACTTCATCAGACCGGCGAGGGTCTTGCCGAGGTCGGCCGGGGACTTGACCGTGGTCACGCCCGCCTTCTCCAGCGCGGCGAACTTGGCTTCCGCCGTGCCCTTGCCGCCCGAGATGATGGCGCCGGCATGGCCCATGCGCTTGCCCGGAGGGGCCGACGCACCGGCGATGAACGACACGACCGGCTTCTTGACGTACTGCGAGATGAACTCGGCCGCGTCTTCCTCGGCGCTGCCGCCGATCTCGCCGACCATGATGATGCCCTCGGTCTGCGGATCGTCCTGGAAGAGCTTCAGGCAGTCGATGAAGTTCAGGCCGTTGATCGGGTCGCCACCGATGCCGATGCAGGTGGACTGGCCGAGGCCTTCGTTCGTGGTCTGGAACACCGCTTCATACGTGAGCGTGCCCGAGCGCGAAACGATGCCGACCTTGCCCGGCTTGTGGATGTGGCCCGGCATGATGCCGATCTTGCACTCACCCGGGGTGATGACGCCGGGGCAGTTCGGACCGACCAGGACGACGTCCGGGTGCGACTTCAGCACGTTCTTCACGCGCATCATGTCGAGCACGGGGATGCCTTCCGTGATCGCGACGATGACCTTGATGCCGCCGTCGATGGCTTCGAGGATCGAGTCGGCCGCGAACGGCGGCGGCACGAAGATGACCGAGGCGTCGGCGCCGGTCTGGTCGACCGCGTCACGCACCGTGTTGAAGACCGGCTTGCCGATGTGCTCGGTGCCGCCCTTGCCCGGGGTCACGCCACCGACGATTTGGGTGCCGTAATCGATCGCCTGCTCGGCGTGGAAGGTACCCTGCTGTCCGGTGAAGCCCTGGACGAGGACCTTGGTGTTCTTGTTGATCAGGACGCTCATGTTGCTTCGCTCCTCAGCCCGCGGCAGCCACGGCTTTCTGGGCCGCGTCGTTGAGATCGTCGGCCGGCGTGATCGCCAGGCCCGAGTTGGCCAGCAGTTCGCGGCCCTTCTCGACATTGGTGCCCTGCAGGCGCACCACCACCGGAATCTTCAGGCCCACTTCCTTCACGGCCGCGATGATGCCTTCGGCGATCAGGTCGCAACGCACGATGCCGCCGAAGATGTTGACCAGGATGGCCTTGACCTTGTCGGACGAGAGGATGAGCTTGAACGCCTCGGTGACGCGCTCCTTCGTGGCGCCGCCGCCGACGTCGAGGAAGTTGGCCGGCTCGCCGCCCGCCAGCTTGATCACGTCCATCGTCGCCATCGCGAGACCGGCGCCGTTGACCATGCAGCCGATCGTGCCGTCCATCGTGACGTAGTTGAGGTTGTGCTGGACGGCGGCCGCTTCGGCGGCGTCTTCCTGCGTGAGGTCGCGCATGGCGGCCAGATCGGCGTGACGGAACTCGGCGTTGTCGTCGGAGTTCACCTTGCCGTCGAGGGCGGCGAGGTTGCCGTCTTCGAGGATCGCGAGCGGGTTCAGCTCGACCAGCGAGAGGTCCTTCTCGTTGAAGAGCTTGTACAGGCCCAGCATGATCTTGACGAGCTGGCCGACCTGCTTCGGATTCAGGTCCATCTTGAACCCGAGGTCGCGGCACTGGTACGGCTGCAGACCTTCGACGTAATCCACGACGATCGTGTGGATGTCTTCCGGCGTGTCGTGCGCGACCTGCTCGATGTCGACGCCGCCGTGCTTCGAGGCGATGAACGAGATCGACTTGGTGTCGCGATCGGTGAGGATCGAGAGATACAGTTCCTTCGCGATGTCGGTCGCGTCGGTGACCAGGACCAGGTTCACGGGCAGCGCGCGGCCGGCCGACTGGTAGGTTTCCATGTTCGTGCCGAGCATGCCCTTGGCGGCGGCGCGGACGTCGTCGAGGCTGCGGCAGAACTTGACGCCACCGGCCTTGCCGCGGCCACCGGCATGGATCTGGGCCTTGACCATCCACTGCGTACCGCCCAGGTGCTTGGCGGCGTCGACGGCGGCGTCGGGAGAGTTGGCAACCTTGCCCGGCGGCACGGCGATGCCGTACTTCGCGAACAGTTCTTTAGCCTGGTACTCGTGGAAATTCATTCGATACCTCGAGCGAACGGGAGAAGCGTGTGAAAGCGTGCCGGCCGTGAGGCCTGCACGGGGAGGGGGAAACGGTCGAATGCGCGCGATTCACGCAATACGGCCGCGTATTTTCCCGGAAGGCGCCCCGGATGGAAAGGGGCGGTGCCGCATCGGGCCGCGGAGGGACGGGCCGGGAGCGTCGCCCGGACGGCTTGCCGGGGTGCCAAGGCCCCCTATACTGGCGGTCATCCACGGCCCTCGGGGGGCCATCGGCGGAGAAGCAGCAAGGTGTCCACGCCCGCGACGACGATGACGGCACGAGCCAGCGCGCGCCAGGGGGCGCCCCGCCACGAACTCTTCTTTTTCAATTACTTCCGGCTGGGCCAGGCCGCCGTCTACACCGCTCTGGCCTTCCGCCCCGGCCACATGGAGTGGCCCGCCCTCCCCGAGCCTCTGATCGCCCGACTCTTCGCGATGGCCTACCTGCTGGCGGCCCTGGTGATGGTGGCCCGCACCCGGCAGACGCTGCACCGGCCGGTGCTCACGGTCTCGGTCGGACTGACCCTCGACATCCTCGCCGCGCTCTGCGCGCTGGTCCTCATGCACGACGTGCGGATGGGCGTGGCGATGATGCTCGCCGTCAACATCGCCACGGGTGCCCTGCTGCTGCCGTTCCGGCTGTCGATGTTCTTCGCCGCGCTCGCCACGCTGGGCATGCTCGGCCATTCCGTCTTCGATTTCGTGGACTCGGGCACCTCCGATCGCGAGTACGCCGAGTACGGCCTCTTCGGCGCGGCGTACTTCGCCTGCGCCTCGCTCTGCTACGTCCTGGGGCGCAACATCCGCGCCTCGGAGGCCCTGGCGGAGCAGCGCGGCATCGACCTGGCCAACCTGTCGCAGGTCAACGAACTGATCATCCGCCGCATGAAGACCGGCGTGCTGCTGGTGGACGAAGGCAACCGCATCCACCAGCTCAACGAGTCCGCGTGGATGCTGATGGGCAACCCGTCCGCCGACCAGCGCGACCTCGGCACGCTCGCGCCCGAGCTGTCGCGGCGCCTGTACCACTGGCGCACCTCGGGCAAGCTCGACGAGAGCGCCACGATGCTGGCCGACGGCACGCCCGAAGTGGTGCCGCGCTTCTCGCGCCTCGCGCCGAACGACGATTCCCACGTACTGATCTTCCTCGACGACACGTCGCTCGTCTCGCGACGCGCCGAGGAGCTCACGCTGAGTTCGCTCGGGCGGCTTTCCGCGTCCATCGCCCACGAAATCCGCAATCCGCTGGCGGCGATCCATTACTCGGCGCAGCTGCTGGCGGAGTCGACCGACCTCAACGACGCCGACCTGCGGATGGTCGAGATCATCAACAACCACTGCTCGCGCCTCAACGAGATCATCGAGAACATCCTGCAGCTCTCGCGCCGCGAACGCTCGCGACCGGAGACCCTCGACCTCGGCCGCTGGGTGCATCACTTCGTCACCGAATACCGCCAGGGCAACGACCTCGGTGCGGACATCCTCCGGGCCGTGTCCGGCAGCGAGCCGGTCGCCGCCGTCGCCGATCCTCAACACCTGCAGCAGGTGATCTGGAACCTCGTGCAGAACGCCCTGCGCTACGGCCGCCTGCCCGGCGAGCCAGCCCGCGTGATGCTGGTGGCGCGGCATTCGGATGCCGGCATTCCCATCCTCGAGGTGATCGACCGCGGCCCCGGCATCCCGCCGAAGGTGGCCGCGCAGATCTTCGAGCCCTTCTTCACCACGCACGAATACGGCACGGGACTGGGCCTTTACCTCGCCCGCCAGATGGCCGAGGCGAACCAGGCCGCGCTCGAATACGTGCGCGTCGCGGGCGGCGGCAGCTGCTTCCGCATCAGCCTGACGCCGCCCGCGCGCACCGCCGCGTCGGCACCCGTGGCGGCCAGCGCGTGACGGCCGCCCTATGCGTCCGCCCGTCGGGCGGGTACATTTGGACCCTTCACCGAACCTCTCGGACCCAATGAGCAAGCAGACCGTTCTGGTCATCGACGACGAGCGGGACATCCGCGAGTTGCTGACCATCACACTCGGTCGAATGGAACTCGACGTCGACGCCGTGGGGAGCGTCAACGAAGCGCGGAGCGCACTGGCGGCACGGCGATACGACCTGTGCTTCACCGACATGCGCCTGCCCGATGGCAGCGGCCAGGAGATCATCGAGCTCATCGCGTCGAATTTCCCGGACATGCCCGTGGCGATGATCACCGCGTACGGCAACGTCGACGCGGCGGTGAACGCGCTGAAGGCCGGCGCCTTCGACTTCGTCTCCAAGCCGGTGGACATCCACCTGCTGCGCCGCCTCGTGCGCACGGCGCTGCGCCTGTCCGAGGAACGCAAGGCCGATGCCGGAGCCAAGGCCTCGCCCGGCGCCGACCGGCTCATTGGCGACTCCCCGGCGATGACCGAAGTCCGCGGCAAGATCGCCAAGCTCGCCCGCAACCAGGCGCCGGTCTACATCGCCGGCGAATCCGGCGTGGGCAAGGAGCTGGTCGCGCGCCTGATCCACGAACTGGGTCCCCGTTCGGCCGGTGCCTTCGTGCCGGTCAACTGCGGCGCCATCCCGTCCGAGTTGATGGAAAGCGAGTTCTTCGGCCACCGCAAGGGCAGCTTCACCGGCGCCCACGCCGACAAGGAAGGCCTCTTCCAGGCGGCGCAGGGCGGCACGCTCTTCCTCGACGAAGTCGCCGAGCTGCCCCTGCACATGCAGGTGAAGCTGCTGCGCGCCATCCAGGAAAAGGCCGTGCGCCCGATCGGGGGACGCGACGAAATCCCGGTCGACGTACGCATCCTGTCCGCCACGCACAAGAACCTCGCCGCGCTCGTCGAGCAGGGTCTTTTCCGCCAGGATCTCTTCTACCGCATCAACGTCATCGAACTGCGCGTGCCGCCGCTGCGCGAACGCCGCGGCGACGTGCCCCGCCTGGCGGAATTCGTGCTGCGCCAGCTCGCGACCGAATCCGGCGGTGCGCCGGGGAAGCTCAAGCCCGAAGCCCTCGCGGCGCTCGAGGCCTACCACTTCCCGGGCAACGTGCGCGAGCTGGAGAACATCCTCGAACGCGCGATGGCGATGTGCGAAGGCGACACCATCGAAGCCGACGACCTGATGCTGCCGCAGCGCGCCCCGGCCGCCACGAGCGCACCGGCACAGCCGGTTCTCGCCGAAGCCACGGCGCAGGCGCCGCAAGCCGCGCGCGTCGCCGCCACCGATGGCTCGCTGGAGGATTACATCTCCAACATCGAGCGCGACACGATCATCAAGGCGCTCGAAGAATCGCGCTACAACAAGACCGCGACCGCCAAGAAACTCGGCATCACCTTCCGCGCGCTGCGCTACAAGCTGAAGAAGCTCGGCATCGATTGATCGACGCCTGTGCAGTGATCGAAGCCACGCCACTGTGGGAAGCGCGCTAGCGCGCGAAGGGTGCTCGCGACGGATTGCCCGACGAACTCGATGGCTCGTGGGCGCTCTTGTGCGACGCCCACGAGCATCAAGAGCGACGTCCTCGGCTACTGATCACGGACACGAACGCCTTCATCGAATTGACCTGATGGTCCGGGCCGCCCGCCGATCCGCAAAGGACCTTCCTTGCGACATCGACGGAAAGATGCGTCATGTAGTTCACGTGCGACTCGCCGCCCTTGAACGTCGCGATGCCGTCGTTGGCGAACCCTGGATCCAGAGCCCCATCCTCCTGAAAACGGCCCAACCATAACTCGCTGCCTGAAGCCGGTCGGGCAACGGCGCCACCCGCATACAACCTCCCATCCGGATCGACGGCCACGCGTCCGAAAGCGAGATCGACGGTGGCGTCGTTCCGATTCGCCACGACCTTCCATCGCCCGTTGTTGAAGTCGGGCGAAGGACGACCGTCCGAATCCAGACGAAGCAGAAGCCCGGATCTGTAGGACGCGCTCCCGCCCCGCGTCCGTCGCACATACCCTCCAGCCAGAAGACCGCCATCGTCAAGCCGTTCGAGGCTCACGAGTACCGCCCTCTCCAGCGCGTCGCCACCGATATCGATATCGGCGGCGCCGAAATACGCGTATCCGGCCTCTCCGAAAGTGATGTCTGGCTGGCCGTCCGCCAGGAGGCGCCAGAAAACGATGCGGACCGGTGCGGCGTGATCGTTGTGCTGCCCGACCAGCGTTACCCTTCCATCGGGAGCGACCACCATGTCGTACGCACCCCATTCGTCACTGAAGAATGCACCGTTCGTCAGATACCCCATTCCGGCGAAGGCCGTATCCAGCTGGCCGTCGGCCGTGCAACGGATCACGGCGTAGAAGGGCCCGTCTGAAGCGATCAGACAATAAAACCCCTGGTCGTATGCCGCGACTTTGGCAGAAACCGGGCCAGCCGCCACCTTCTCGCCATCCCGCGCGGCGGGCGGAGGGATACGATGAACGATCTTCCCGCCCTGGCCGAAGGTCGGATCGAGCGTGCCGTCCGACCGGAAGCGGACCAACCCGATACTCAGATCGATATTCGTGCCTGCCCGCACCACGGCGATGACCCCACCATCGCTCGTTGGCAAGAGCGCCGTCACTCCGCCCCCGGAGATGTCGAGAGACACGATCGCGAGCCCATCGAACGATCCAAACGGCGGATCCAGTGATCCATCGGTCTTCATGCGTGCGACGTAGACCGCCGTTCGCTCGGACGCCTCGGCGTCGGCCACGTACAGCCGACCGTCGGCCGACGAGCACACGACCGGAGCATTCCTCATGGCCCTGGAGTTGGGAACCGGCATGACGAACTGTTGTTCGATATGGCCGGCGGCGCGAGCTTCCGACGCCGCCCCGGAGCGGAAAGACTTGCTCTTCTTCATGTTCGCTTCCTTGCGACCGACGATGCACCGATGGTAGCGCCGGATCGGGCGCGATGGTCCAGCGTGCGCCGCAGCGATTCGGCCGACCGTTCAACCGGATACGCCACAAGCGAATGGAAGCGCATAACGATCGCCGCGAAACGGCGACCGGTGAACGGTTCGAACGTTACATCCCGCGACACTCTCACGCATCGGGGGAGTGGACGCGCCCCCGAATCACCCGCACGACATGCCACATCGCCGCACCTGCGATGACGAGTAGCCCCACGGCCAACACCGAATTCGCGACCGTCATCGCGACGAGCCCCGGCGTCCACGCGAACTCTATCTCCTCGATCGGCAGGCGTGCCCACGGTGTGACGAAGATCGGCGCGCTCCACAACCACGACCAGGCGCGGAACACCCATGCATCGTGACAGGGTGGCCAAGCGCACGAGGTGCGGGCGCCGAGCGTGAGCAGCGCGACGAGGAGGTGCATGAGCGTGGCGAGCACGAACAGGCAGGCGAAGACGAGGCGGCGATGCCAGCGCTCGGTGATGTCGAGATCCATGGCGATGCTCCGTTGCGAAAACGCAACGCTAAATGGGCATCGTCGAACGGGCTATGGAAGAAATCGGAAAATCGCGACTTTCTGCGGCCGCGCGAGGGCGCGGCCCTCGGGACGCCTCAGGCTTTCGGAACGTCGCTCGCTTCCAGGGCCTCGCGCACCTTGCGCAGCAGCACGCGCGACTGCACGGGCTTGTCGATCACGTAGAGGTGATCCAGCTGCGGCAGTTCGTCGAAGTTCGGCGGCGCGTCCGGGCGCGCCAGCAGCAGCACCGCGCGGCTGTAACCATGCTCGAGCAGCGCGGCCAGCGTGCGCACGCCGGTGAACAGATTCATGTCGGCGTCCATGACGACAAGGTCGGGTACGCCGTGCGCTTCGATCCATTGCAGCGCGGCCGTGCCGCTCTGGCTCGCGCCGGCCTGATAGCCGTACGCATCGAGCGTGTCGACCAGCAGCGACAGCTGCACCGCCTCCTCGACGACGACGAGCACGCGCTCGGCCTCGCCCTGCAGGCTCGCATCCATCACCTGCGGATCGAGGTGCTCGCCCTCCTCCGCCTTCAACGGCAGGTAGAGGTGGAATGCCGTGCCCTCGCCCACCACGCTGCGCACGCGCATGAGTCCGCCATGGCTGGCGACGATGCGCTTGCACGAGAGCAGGCCGAGGCCGGTGCCGGCTTCCTTCGTGGTGAAGAACGGTTCGAAGAGGCGCTGCAGCACGTCCGGCGGCATGCCCTGCCCCGTGTCGATGACCGACAGGCGAATGTAGCGGCCAGCCGCCGAGTCCTCGCCGTCGGCGAAGAAATCGTCGGCGAGCGTGACGACATCCGTCTCGATGCGCAGCACGCCGCCGTCCGGCATCGCCTGCATGGCATTGAGGCTGAGGTTCAGCAGGCATTGCTGCAGCTCGGTGTGGTTGCCTTCGAACGCCACGTCCGGGTCGATGACGTCGACTTCCATGCGCACCGTGCGCGGAACGCTGCCCTGCAGGAGCAGGTTGAGCGCCTCTAGCAGCGCGCCGAGCTTCACCTGCTCCGCGCGGCGGGCGCCACGCGCGAACGAGAGCATCGACGAGACCATTTCCAGGCCACGGCGGCCGCAGTCGCGCACGAGCGCGCCCAGGCGCGAGAGCCGCGGATCGTCCGCGTAGTCTTCGAGCGTGTCGCCCGCGAGCAACAGCGGTTGCAGCAGGTTGCGCAGGTCGTGGCTGAGTCCACCGGCGAGCAGCGCGAGGCTCTCGAAACGCTGGGCGCGGATGAGTTCCTGCTCGGCGCGCTGGCGGGCACGTTGCTCGTCGGCTTCGCGGAGCGCGCGACGCACCGCGCTCGCCAGGCGCGCGGTGTTCTGCTTGAGGATGTAATCGGTGGCGCCGTTGCGCAGCGCTTCGATCGCGGCCTCTTCGCCCAGCGTGGCCGAGATGAAGATGAACGGGATGTCGGACCGGCGCTCGCGCAGTACCTGCAGCGCACGCTCGCCGCTGAAGGCCGGCAGGCTGAGGTCGGACAGCACGATGTCGGGTTCAAACTCGTCGAGCGCGGCGGCGTAGGCCGCCTCGTCTTCCACGAGCCTCACTTCGAAGTCGATGCCGTCGTCTTCCAGCTCGCCGAGCACGAGCTCGGCGTCGAGCGGATTGTCCTCGACCTGCAGGATCCTGACTTTCTGGCCTTGCCCGCCCATCCCAGCCATGTTCCGACGTCGCTCCGGGTTATTCGCCGTCCGGGCGCTGGTTGAGCACCGCCCAGAAATGACCGAGGGTCTGCACCGCGGTGAAGAACTGCTGCACGTCGACGGGCTTCAGCACATAGGCGTTGACGCCGAGGTCCCAGCTGCGTGCCAGGTCGCTCTCCTCGCGCGAGGACGACAGGATGACCACCGGAAGGCGCTTCCACTTGTCCTCGGAGCGCAGTTGCTTGAGCACCTCGAGGCCGTCCATGCGCGGCATCTTGATGTCGAGCAGGATCACGGCCGGGTCGCCCTCGGTGCGGTCCGCGTAGGCACCGCGGCGGTGCAGCCAGTCGAGGCAGTCGACACCGTCTTCGACGTGTACCACCGGGTTGGCCAGGTTGGCCTCGCGCAGCGCGTCGATGGCCATTTCGGCGTCGGCCATCGAGTCTTCGACGAGGAGGATCGTGCGCAGGTCGCGCTGGTTCATGAATCACCCAATCTGGCGCCCGGAACGTCCGAGGCCGGTAATGAAAAGTGGAAGGTGGCGCCGACGCCGGTTTCGCCTTCGGCCCAGGTACGCCCTCCATGGCGAGCGATGATACGTCTTACGTTGGCAAGGCCGATGCCGTTGCCGGGGAACTCGGAGGCACGGTGCAGCCGCTGGAACACGCCGAACAGCTTGCCCGCGTACTGCATGTCGAAGCCCGCGCCGTTGTCGCGGACGGAGAACTCGTAATCGCCCGCCGGGGTACGCGCGAGCTCCACCTCGATCAGCGCGCGATCGCGGCTGGAGGTGTACTTCACCGCGTTGCCCAGCAGGTTCTGCCACACGGTGCGGAGCATGTTCTCGTCGCCGATCACGATGGGCAGCGGCGAGACCTTCCACTCGATATGGCGGCCACCGGTGTCGGACTCAACCAGGGCCCTGGCCTCCTCCACCAGCGACTGCATGTCGACCGGCTGCAGGCGCAGCGCGCCGCGGCCGAGGCGCGAGAACACGAGGAGGTCGTCGATCAGCTGCGCCATGCGGCGCGACGAGCTGCTGATCACATCGATGTAGTGGCGCACGCGGTCGTCGGCCTTGTCGCCGAGCTGCGACTCCAGCTTGCCGGCGAAACCCGAGATGTGGCGCAGCGGAGCGCGAAGATCGTGCGAGACGGAGTAGCTGAAGGCCTCCAGCTCGCGGTTCACGTCGGAAATCTGCTCGACCTTGCCTTCGAGCTGGCGGTTGAGCTCGTTGACCTTCTGCTCGACGAGCGCGCGCGCGGTGATGTCGCTGACCGTGAGCAGCAACGCCGGATCGTCGCTATCCGGCTGCTCGATGCGCCGGGCGTTGATGACCACGAAGCGGTCCACGCCATCCATGGTGCGCTGCGTGAGCTCGTAGTCCCATAGCTCGCGATCGCGCGCCACCACGTCGACCAGTCGCTGGAGCAGCGCCGAATCCTTCCACGCGCCGTCGCCGATCTGGTCGAGCGGCACGCGCTGGTCGCGCTCCTGGTCGAAACCGTACAGCTCGGCGAACGCGGCATTGGCGAGCAGCGTGCGCAGGTTCTTGTCCAGCATCGCGATCGGCTCGCGCACCGCCTGCACGATCAGCTGGGATCGCTGCACCGCATCCGCCACGCGCGATTCGGCGCGCAGGCGGATCGCGATCTGTCGTTCGGAGACCACCACCACGATGCCGAGCAGCGCGATCTGCGCGAGCGCCGACACCAGCAGCACCAGCCGGTTGTTGGTGGCGAGGCTCGACGCCCTGGCGCGGCGGGTGTCGAGGAGCCGGGTCTCCTCGTCGACGATCTCCTTGATCTGCTCGCGCACCGGGAACAGCTGGCGCGCGTCCTCCATGGACGCGAAGGCGCCGTTCTTGTCGCCGGCCTTCAGCCGCTGCAGCGCCTGGTCGGTCAGCGCCATGCGGCCGCTGGCGATGGATTCGAGCGCGCCGATACGCGCGATCTGCTCGGGGTTGTCGCGGGTCATCTCGCGGAGCGAGGCCACCAGCCCGGGAACGACCTGTCGCGGCGCGTGCGCACGCTGGTCGAGATCGGGATCGTCGGACGCGCCGGCGATGCGTGCGTAGACCGCCGCTTCGCTGCTGCGGAGGGAGGCCGCCACGCGATACACGCTCGCCTTCACCTCGGAGGTGTGGGTCACCCAGTCGCGCGAGTCGAGGGCGTCCTCGGCCGCCGAACGGGTGACGATGTACGGCAGGGCCACGATCACGAGCACGGCGGCCAGCAGGCCGACGAGTCGCCAGCGCAATCCGATGCGTTCGATCATGCCCTGGCCATCCCCGCGACGATTCCTGCCCTGTAAGGACATTCATTGTAAACGTGAAGCGCCGCACAGCGCTGGAATTTCATGGCACGTACCTCGGACACGACGACGGGTACGCCGCTTTTCCACCTGTTTCCAGGTAGATGAGCGGCGTACCCGTCCGATTGGAGGCGTGCTTAATGCCGAAACGGGCGTGAAGGACCCGTGACGGCAAGGAGCGCCTCAGTTCGCCTTGTCGCTCATGGAGTACGGCGCCGCACCGTTGCCCGTGCCCCACTGCTTGTTCGGCGCCTCCTGCATGGAGAAATGCAGTTCGCCGCCGGCCACGATTTCCTCGTGACGGATGAAGGTGCGGTCCAGCGGCTTGCCGTTGAGGGTGACCTTGCCGACGTACGGGTGCTTCGCGTCCAGGTGGTCGGCCGAGACCGTGAAACGCTTGCCGCCGGCGAGGTTCAGGGTGGCCTTCTCCACGAACGGCCGGCCGATCACGTACTGGTTGCTGCCCGGCGCCACCGGGTAGAAGCCCAGGGAGGTGAAGATGTACCAGGCCGACATCTGGCCGAGATCGTCGTTGCCCACCAGGCCCGTCGGCGTCGGCGTGTACTGGGTCTCCATGATGTGCTTGAGGCGCTCCTGCGCCTTCCAGGGCTGGCCGGCATAGTCGTACATGTAGGCCACCTGGTGGCTCGGCTCGTTGCCGTGCGCGTACCAGCCGATCAGGCCGGTGATGTCCTCCACGTGCGCGAACGACTTCGGATCGACCTTGGCGTCGAACACGGAATCGAGCTTCTTCACGAAGGCGTCCTTACCGCCCAGCGCCTCGATCAGGCCGGCGACGTCCTGCGGCACGTACCAGGAGTACTGCCACGCGTTGCCCTCGGTGTAATCGCTGCCGTACGCGGCCGACGACGGATCGAACGGTTCGCGGTAGCTGCCGTCGCTCTTGCGGGCGCGGAGGAAGCCGGTCTTCGTGTCGAAGCTGTTCTTCCAGTAGCCCGCGCGCTTCATGAAGGTGGCGGCCACATCGTCCTTGCCCATGGCCTTGGCCATCTGCGCCAGCGACCAGTCGTCGAAGGCGTATTCGACGGTCTTGGAGGCCGCTTCCGGCGTCCGGTCGATCGCGACGTAGCCGAGCTTCATGTAGTCGTCGAGGCCGCCGTACGGCCCGTAGGTGGCGCTCTTGACCATCGCGTTCAGCGCGGCATCGGCGTCGTAGCCGCGAATGCCCTTCATATAGGCATCGGCGATCACCGGCACGGCGTGGTAGCCGACCATGCACCAGGTTTCCATGCCGCCATAGGCCCAGATCGGCAGGATGCCGAACGGGCTGGCCTGCTGGGCGGCGATCAGCGACCTGACGAAGTCGTTGCTCTTCTGCGGCTCGAGCAGGGTCATGAGCGGCTGCTGGGCGCGGTAGACGTCCCACAGCGACCACGTGGAATAGAAATCGAAGCCCTTGGCCGTGTGCACCTGGTTGTCCGGGCCGCGGTACTGGCCGTTGACGTCCATCGACAGGGTCGGCGAGAGCATCGCGTGATAGAGCGCGGTGTAGAAGGTCTTGCGCGTCTGCGCGGGGGCCTGCACGTCGACCACCGAGAGGTTCTTCTCCCAGGCCTGGCGGGCCTCGGCGCGGCGGGCATCGAAATCGAAGCCTGCGCCGTCCTTGTCGAGGTTGGCGATCGCGTTGTCCTCGCTCACGGTCGAGATCGCGACCTTGACCACGAGCGGCTTGGCGAGGTCGCCGAAGTCGAACACGCCTTCCAGCGCGCGCCCGCTGATGCCGTCGGTGTCCTCGGCGCGGTTGCCCGGGCCGGAGAAGCCGCGGTACGGGATCTTCTCCTCGCGGTTCTTCAGGCTGCGCGAGGCCAGCGGCTGGTTGAAGCGCATGGCGAAGTAGAGCTGGCGGCCCGGCGCCCAGCCGCGCGTGGTGCGGCCGCCGGTTACGGTGCCGTCCTCGCGGACGCGAAGCGTGGACCACAGCACCTTGCCGTCGTAGTCGTAGATGCTGGGACGCAGGTCGAGCAGGAGGTGCGCCGGCTTGCCCTTCGGGAAGGTGTAACGATGCCAGCCCACGCGGGTGCCCGCGGTCAGCTCCGCCCGCACGTCGTAGTCGGCCAGCGTGACGGCGTAGTAACCTGCCTCGGCCTTCTCGGTCTTGTGGTCGAACCGCGAGCGATAGCCGCTACCGGGCTGGTCGGGGGAACCGGGGTCCAGCTTCACGTCGCCGGCGATCGGCATGACGAGCACGTCGCCCAGGTCGGAATGGCCACTGCCGGAGAAGTGCGTATGGGAGAAACCGAGCAGGCTCGAGTCGCCGTACTGGTAGCCGGCGGCCCACTTGTACCCGTGCTTCACGTCCGGCATGGCTGTGTCCGGCGACAGCTGCACCATGCCGAAGGGCACCGTCGCACCGGGGAAGGTATGGCCATCACCGCCCGTGCCGATCATCGGGTCGACCGCCGCGTAGGCGCTGCCCTTGTCGCTGGAGGCCGCCAGGGCCAGGGCCGGCAGGGCGAGGGTCAGGGCGGTGGCCAGCAGGCCGCGACGAAGGCGGGTGGTTCTCGACATCGGTGGATCCCCTCAGGTCAGCACGTTTCGGGCGGTCACGAGCATTTGGATCGTGACAAACAGGTCGAACGTAGCAAAGATAGCGCCATCGCGCATGTTGCAGTGCGTGATGCATCCCAAAGCCCGCCGCGCGATGATCGCCCGGTTTAGATCGTTTGAAGGAGTTCAGATGCCGAGGACTACCCCGCAGCGCCGCAAGGTGACCCTGGCCGATATCGCCCAGGGTTGCGACGTATCGCGGGCGACGGTCTCGCTGGTGCTGCGAGGCAGCCCGCTGGTGAACTCCGCCACCCGTGCCCGGGTGGAGGCCGAACTGAAGCGCCAGGGTTACGTTTATAACCGCGCGGCCGCGAATTTGCGCCGGCGGACGTCCTCCAGCATCGGCCTGGTCATCAACGACCTGGGCAACCCCTTCTTCGCGGAATTCGCGGCCGGCGCCGACGAGGCCCTGGCCCGGGCCGGTTACGTCACCCTGCTGGGCAATACCGGCGAATCGCCGGCCCGCCAGCAGGCCGTGCTCAATTCCCTGATCGAGCACGGCCCCGCCGGCATCATCCTCTCCCCCGCCGAAGGCAGCGAAGGCGAGCAGGTGCTGACCGCGGTCGGCATGCACACGCCCCTGCTCGTGTTCAACCGCGAGCTGCCCGACGACGACGGCACCCATCGTTGGGACACTCTCGAGATGGACAACGAGCACGGCGCCAGGCTGGCTACGGAACATCTCATCGCACTCGGCCACCAGCGCATCGCGTTCTTCGGCGGCCACCGGGAGTCCAGTTCGGTGGAGCAGCGCCGCCGCGGCTACGCGGGCGCGATGCGCGACGCCGGCCTGCCCGTGGATCCCGCCTGGCTCGTCGAGAGCGCGCCGACGCGCCTGGAGGCCGCGCGCCAGACCGGCGCGCTGTTCGCCCGCGACCCGGCCCCCACGGCGGCGGTTTGTTACAACGACGCGGTGGCGCTCGGGCTTATGCTTGGCCTGACCAAGCGGGGCCGCCGCCCGGGTGAGGATTTCGCCCTGACCGGCTTCGACGACGTCGCCGAAGCCTCGGTGTGCGTGCCGCCCCTGACCACCATCGCGGTGGATCCGCGTGGACTCGGACGGCGCAGCGCCGAACTGATCCTCGACAGACTTTCCAATCCCGACACGGACACTGCTTATACGATCGCGCCGGTTCGGCTCGTCGTCCGCGAAAGCAGCTGCCCGCCGTCCTCCCCCTGAACCGACACTTGGAGCAACCCATGGCCACCGGATATACGCCATCGCCCAGCTCGTCCTCGACGAACGCGGGTGACAACCGCTACACCTACTTTCCCCTCGCGCTCGGCGTCATGTCGACGATCTTCTTCATGTGGGGATTCATCACGTGTCTCAATGACATCCTGATTCCCCACCTGAAGGCGGTTTTCGAGCTCAACTACGCGCAGGCGCTGCTCATCCAGCTCACCTTCTTCGGCGCCTACTTCATCATGTCGCTGCCAGCGGGCAAGATCGTCGCCGCCGTCGGCTACAAGAAGGGCATCGTCCTCGGCCTCATCGTCACGGGCATCGGCGCCGCCCTGTTCTGGCCGGCGGCGGGTCTGCGCGTGTACGCCTTCTTCCTCGGCGCGCTGTTCATCCTGGCCACGGGCATCACCGTGCTGCAGGTCGCCGCCAACCCGTACGTCGCCCTGCTGGGTCCCGAGAAGACGGCGTCCAGCCGCCTCACCCTCGCCCAGGCGCTGAACTCGTTCGGCACGTTCCTCGCCCCGTTCTTCGGCGGCGTCCTGATCCTGTCCAACGCCGTGAAGTCGAGCGCCGACGTCGAGAAGCTCTCGGCGGCCGAGCAGGTCACCTACCGCGCGCACGAAGCCGCTTCGGTGCAGGGTCCGTACATCGGCCTGGCCATCGTGCTCGTGCTGCTCGCCATCGGCGTGTACCTGTTCAACCTGCCGGCGCTCGAAGAGACGACCGAGAAAGCCGACGACAGCCATCACTCGCTGATGGACGCCCTGAAGACCCCGCACGTGTTCTTCGGCGTGCTCGGCATCTTCTTCTACGTCGGCGGCGAAGTGTCGATCGGCAGCTTCATGATCAACTACCTGCAGCTGCCCGAGATCGGCAACATGTCGGGTGAAGTCGCCGCCAGCCACGTGGCGTTCTACTGGGGCGGCGCGATGGTGGGCCGCTTCATCGGCTCCGCCCTGCTCGCCAAGTTCTCGCCGCGCAAGCTGCTGGCCGTGTTCGCGCTGATCAACATGCTGCTGGTCATCACCACGATGGTCACGACCGGCACCGTCGCGGTGTACAGCATCGTCGTCATCGGCCTGTTCAACTCGATCATGTTCCCGACGATCTTCTCGCTGGGCATCGAGCGCATGGGTCCGCTGACCGGCAAGGCCTCGTCCCTGCTCATCATGGCCATCGTCGGCGGCGCGCTGATCCCCTGGATCCAGGGCATCATCGCCGACGGCATCGGCCTGCAGCACGCGTTCTTCATCCCGCTGATCTGCTACGCCTACATCGTGTTCTACGGCATCAGCGGCTCGAAGATCCGCAACCTCCCGGTCGCCACGCGCTGACCTCGTCCTCTCGACGGCCGGCCGGCAAGGCCGGCCGTCGCGTTTTCCCATCCACCTCGCCCCCAAGGACAGGCCGTACGCATGTCTTCCATCCTCTGCTTCGGCGAGGCGCTGATCGATTTCCACGCACAGCCCCAGGGCGGCGCCGGTCAGCCTCCCGCCTTCGTTCCCTTCGCCGGTGGCGCGCCGGCCAACGTCGCGGTCGCCGCGGCCCGCCTGGGTGGTAACGCCCGCTTCGCCGGCATGCTCGCACGCGACATGTTCGGCGACTTCCTGCTGAAGAGCCTGACCGACCTCGGTGTCGGCACGGACGACGTGGCCCGCACGGACGAGGCGCGCACCGCGCTCGCGTTCGTCGCGCACGACGAGAAGGGCGACCGCAGCTTCAGCTTCTACCGTCCGCCCGCCGCCGACCTGCTGTTCCGTCCGGAACACTTCCGCGCGTCCGCGTTCGACGATCTGGCGATCTTCCACGTCTGCTCCAACTCGCTGACCGAAGCCGCCATCGCGCAAACCACGGTCGAGGGCATGCGCCGCGCGCGCGCCGCCGGCGCGCTGGTCAGCTTCGACATGAACCTGCGCCCCGCGCTGTGGCCGAAGGACGAGGCACCGCTGCCGCGTCTGTGGGAAACACTGCACGAGGCCGACGTCATCAAGCTCAGCGCCGAGGAATTCGCGTTCATCCACGCGGGCGCGGGTTCCGATGACGCCGTGCTGGACCGCCTGTGGAAGGGCAACGCCCGCCTTCTGCTCGTCACCGACGGCGCCGAGCCGATGCGCTGGTTCTCGCGCGGCGCGCGCGGCACGCTCGCGGGTTATCGCGTCGACGCCGTCGACACGACCGCCGCCGGCGACGCCTTCGTGGGCGGCCTGCTCGCGCGTCTTTCCGCCGAGGGCGTCACGCCCGCACGCTTCGATACGCTCATCGCGGACGAAGGTCGCCTCGTCGACCTGATCCGTTTCGCCGCCGCCTGTGGCGCCATCACGGCCACGCGCAAGGGCTCGTTCACCGCCATCCCCGACCAGGCCGAAGTCAAGGCCTTCATGGAGACGCACGCATGACGACCGTTCCCCTCCCCGATTTCCACGACGTGAACGTCCTGCGCGACCACGTCGCGAAGACGATGGCGTTCTACAAGCCCAACGAGGTCGATCCGGCCGGCGGCTTCTTCCAGTACTACAAGGACGATGGCTCGGTCTACGACCGCACCCACCGTCACCTCGTGTCCAGCACGCGCTTCGTGTTCAACCACGCCATGGCGTTCCTCGAGTTCGGCAAGCCCGAAGACAAGGAACTCACCATGCATGGCATCAAGTACCTGCGCGAGGTTCACCTGAACCCCGAAACGGGCGGCTATGCGTGGACGATCGCCGACGGCAAGCGCGACGACCAGATGAACCACTGCTACGGCCTGGCGTTCATGCTGCTCGCCTACTCTTGCGGCGTGAAGGTCGGTTTCGACGAAGCCAAGGGCTGGCAGAACGAGATCTGGGATCTACTCGAGAAGCGCTACTGGGAGCCGTCGTACGGCCTGTACCGCGACGAGGCCGACAAGGACTGGAACTTCACCGGTTATCGCGGCCAGAACGCGAACATGCACATGACCGAGGCGATGATCGCCGCGTGGGAAGCCACGAAGGACGATCGCTTCCTCGACCGCGCGCTCGTGCTCGCCGAGAACATGACGCAGCGCCAGGCCGGCCTGACGCCGCAGAAGCTCGTGTGGGAGCACTACCACGAGAACTGGACGATCGACTGGGAATACAACCTCGACAACCCGAAGCACCTGTTCCGCCCGTGGGGCTTCCAGCCCGGCCACCAGACCGAGTGGGCGAAGCTGCTCATGATGCTCGAGCGCTACACCAAGGGCACGCCGAAGCATAAGGCGTGGCTCGTGCCGACGGCGAAGCACCTCTTCGACGAGGCGCTCGACAAGGCCTGGGACAAGGAATACGGCGGCATCGCGTACGGCTTCTCGCCCGAGGGCGACGTGTGCGACGACGACAAGTATTTCTGGGTGCAGGCCGAATCGCTCGGCGCCGCGCAGCTGCTGTTCGAATCCACCGGCGAGGCCAAGTACGACGAGTGGTACGAGAAGATCTGGGCGTACAGCTGGGAACACTTCGTCGACCATAAGTACGGCGCGTGGTATCGCATCCTGCATCGCGACAACACGAAGTACGACGACGAGAAGAGCCCCGCCGGCAAGACGGACTACCACACCATGGGCGCGTGCTACGAAGTGATGGCGTCACTGCGGCGCATGCAGAAGAAGTAAGGAACGCCAGACGAAGAAAGCCTCCGCTCCCGGAAAGGGACGGAGGCTTTTTTTATGCCTTCACGGTCCCTGCGCCCTCACCGTCATCCCGGCGTACGCCGGGATCCACGGCGTCGGTCCCCGAGGGTGCAGCGGCCTCGTGCGCATAAAGCCGATGCCGATTCCACGCATGGGCCGATCGCACCGCGGTGGATACCGGCGTACGCCGGTATGACGTGAGGCTCGACGGTGGGCTACGGCAGCGCTTGCTTCAATGAAGCGATCCCCTCCCACGGATCCGCCTTCAGCGTCTTGGCGCGCTTCAGCGCCTTCTTCATATCGAACGCGCCGCCCGTCTTCAGTCGTGCGATCTCCTCCCAACGCAGCGGCATAGCCACGGGCGCGCCGGGGCGCGCGCGTAGCGACCACCCCGTCACGCTCGTCGCACCTCGCGTGTTGCGCAGCCAGTCGATGAAGATCATTCCCTCGCGCTTCGCCTTGCTCGCCTCCGCGATGTAGCGCGTGGGCGACTCCGCCACGAGATCGTCCGCCAGCGACTCGCAGAACGCTTTCACCGCCGCCCACGACGGTCCGCGCCGGAAGGGCGCGACGACGTGCAGACCCTTGCCGCCCGAGCTGCGCACGAAACTCTCCAGGCCCGCGGCGGACAGCCGCTCGCGAATCTCGCGCGCACCGGCGACCACCGCCTTCCAGGCCACGCCCTGCGCCGGATCGAGGTCGAAGATCAGGCGATCCGGCTTATCGGGATCGTCGACGCGCGCGCCCCAGGGATGGAACTCGAGCGTGTTCATCTGCACCAGCTCGAGCACGCCCCGCACGTCGTCGACGTAGATGTACTGTGCCGATTCGCCATCCTTCTCGTCGAGCGTGACGGCCTTGACGTCCGGCCCGAGCGACTCGGCATGGTGCTTCTGGAAGAAGCACTGCCCGGTCGAACCCTGCGGACAGCGCACCACCGAGAGTGGCCTGTCGCGCAGCTCCGGAAGCATCCATGCGGCGACCGCCTCGTAATAGGCGGCCACATCGCCCTTGGTCGGGCCGCCATCGCCGAACACCTCCCTTTCGGGATGCGTGATGGTGACGCCGCCGACGACGAGGCCCGTCACGACTCAGCCCGCCCGGCGCTTCGCGGGCGCCTTGCGTGACGCCGTCTTCTTCGCCGGCGCCTTCTTGGCGGCGGCTTTCTTCGTCGCCGTCTTCTTCGTCGCCGTTTTCTTCGCGGGGGCGGCCTTCGCCGCGGGTGTACGCGTCTTCGCGCCGAGGCTCTTCTTCAGCAGCGCCATGAAGTCGACGACGTTGGTCGTCGCGTTCTCCGGCGTCCGCTCGTCTTCCTCCACCGTGGTGGTGACGCCCTTGCTCTTGAGCCGCTTCTCGATCGCGGCGCGAAGCTTCGCGCGGAATTCGTCATGGTAGCTCTCGGGCTTCCACTTGCCCGACATCGATTCGATGAGTTCCGTCGCCATCTCCATCTCGCGCGACGTGATGCGGTAGTCGGACGCCGCCTTGTCGGGCAACTCGTAATCGGAAGCGTCGACCACCTCGGACTGGTAGCGCAGGATGTTCAGCAGCAGCGCGTCGCCCTGCGGCATCACGGCCGCGAGGTATTCCTTCGTGCGGATCACCACGCGCGCGATGCCGACCTTCCCGGTCTTCTTCAGCGTCTCGCGCAGCAGCACGTAGCCCTTCTCCGCCTTCTTCGACGGAAGCAGCACGTACGGCTTTTCGAAATACTGCGGCGAGATGTCCGCCCCATCGACGAAGCTGTCGATCTCGACGGTCTCGTGCGCGTCGCTCGCGGCGTTCTTGATGTCCTCTTCCTCGAGCACCACGTAGCTGCCCTTCTGGTATTCGAACGCCTTGACGATGTCCTTCCAGGGCACCTCTTCACCCGTCTCCGCGTTGACGCGCTCGTAGCGCACGGGCGTGTTGCTCCGCTGGTCGAGCATGCGGAAATGGATGTCGTTGCGGCGCTCGCCGGACATCAGGCGAATGGGGACGTTGAGCAGACCGAACGACAGCGTTCCGGTCCAGATCGGGCGAGCCATGGGGTGGTCCTCGACGCGGGGTGTGTCGCGAGGATAGGGGCGGCGGCGTGGAGGGCTTGTGTGGGAGCGGCCTTGGCCGCGATGGGTGCTGGCGGCAAGCACCCATCGCGGCCAAGGCCGCTCCCACAGGAGCAAACGCAGTGCCCGCTACTTCGCTTCTACCACCGGCAGTTCGATGCGGCTGGCCGTGCCCGGCGCGTGCCACACCTGCTGCGTCGCCTTCCGGTAGTCCTCGGGCTTCGCGAAGAAGATGTTCGGCACGTAGGTCTGCGGGTTGCGGTCGTACAGCGGGAACCACGACGACTGCACCTGCACCATCACCCGATGGCCGGGCTCGAAGGTGTGGTTCACGGTGGGCAGGCCGAAACGGTACTGCAGCGGGGTATTCGGCGTCAGGGCCTTCGGCGCCGAGAAACTCTCGCGATAGCGGCCGCGGAAGATGTCCATCGAGATCGAGAGTTCGTAGCCGCCCATCGTCGGCTCCGAGGCATCCGAAGGCGGATAGACGTCGATCAGCTTCACCACCCAGTCGCTGTCCGTGCCGCTCGTCGAGGCGTACAGATTCACCTGCGGCGCGCCCGCCAGCTTCAGCGGCGCCGTGAGCGGCTCGGAGACGTAGGTAAGGACGTCCGGACGGCCGTCGACGAAGCGCTGGTCCTGGACCAGCCAGGTCGTCCACGACTGGCGGTCGCCGAAGTGCACCGGGCGGGGCACATACGGCACTGGCTTCGCCGGGTCCGAGACGTACTCGTCGAATCGGGCGGCCCCCTCGGTGGGGGCCTCAAACGACAACTTTCCGTTGGCACCAAGGTACAGCGGACGGCTTTCCTTGGCCTGCGGCCACGAGGTGTAGCGGTCCCAATGATTGCCGCCGGTGTCGTAGATCAGCACGGGCGGCGTGTTCGCCTTCGGCGCGCCGTCCACCAGGTATTGATTGAAGAACGGCAGAAGCACGTCGCGGCGGAACTGCAGCGCAGTGTCGCCATCGAAGTTCAGGGCACCGAGCGAGGCCGCTCCGTAATTCACCTGGCTGTGGCGCCACGGGCCCATGACCAGGTAGTTCTTGTCGTTACCCTTGTCCTTCGGTTCCACCGCCGCGTAGCTGTGGATGGCGCCCCACATGTCTTCCTGGTCCCACAGGCCCTGCAGCCACATCGTGGGCACCTTCAGGGGATGCTTCGCCATCTCGCGGTCGAGCGCCTGCTCCTCCCAGTACGCGTCGTAAGCCGGGTGCTCGCTCAGCTTGCGCCAGTACGGCAGCTGGTCGAGGCCCGCGGCCCGGGCATAGTCGCCCGCGGAGCCGGCCTGCAGGAAGTTCGCGTAGTCGTCGTAACCTGCGCGCGGAATGGCCGCCCCCTTGCCTCGCTTGGCGTTCTGGCCGGCGATGTAATCGAAGTTGGTCTGGCGGAAGGCGCCGTAATGGAACCAGTCGTCGCCCATCCAGCCGTCGACCATCGGGCTCTCCGGCGCGGCGACCTTGAGGGCCGGGTGCGGGTCGATCAGTGCCATGACGACGGTGAAACCCTCGTACGAGGAGCCGATCATGCCGACCTTGCCGTTGGATTCGGGCAGGTTCTTCGTCAGCCAGTCGATCGTGTCCCACGCGTCGGTGGAGTGGTCGGTCGCCGTGTCGTTGAGCGGCCCGCGCAGCGGCCGGGTCATGACGTAGTCGCCCTCGGAACCGTATTTGCCGCGCACGTCCTGGAACACGCGGATGTAGCCGGCGTCGACGAACACCTCGTCGCCCTGGGGCAGGAGGTCGCGCATCGTGGGGGAGTCGCTGCGGGCCGCGCGGCCATCCGCGTTGTACGGCGTGCGCGTCAGCAGGATCGGCGCGTGCTTCGCGTTCTTCGGAATGACGATCACCGTATGCAGTTTCACCCCGTCGCGCATGGGGATCTCGACCACGCGCTTGACGTAGTCGTTGGCGGTGGTCGGGGCGTCGAACTTCGCGGGGATGTCGGGCGTCATCGGTGCCGTCTGGGCAACGGCGACGGCGGAGCCGATGGCAAGGGACAGCGCGAGCAGGGGCAACAGCGGACGGTGCGGCATGGAGATTCCTGTGGCAGTGGGACGAAGGAACCGCCCTAGCGTGCCGCATCCCCGCCGGAAGGGCCATGGCCCACGCCATCCGGCGCACGCGCTTTCGGACGGCCAAAAAAAACACCGCTGCCGGGGCAGCGGTGTCCTTCGCATCCGGCGGCCGCCCGGAGGCGGCCGTCGAACGACTTACTGACCCGAAGCGGCGGTCGAAGCCGGAGCCGGAGCAGCCGTGCCGGCGGCAGCCGGAGCGGTCGCGGCCGGAGCCGGGGTCGCGTCGGCCGGAGCGGCGGCGGTAGCGGCCGGCGCAGCCGTGTCGGTCGCGGCGGCGGTCGAAGCGGCGGCCGGCGCCGGGGCGGCGTCTTCCGACTTGTTGCAGCCCGACAGCAGGGCGGCAGCGACGAAAGCCAGGGCAGTGATCGAAACAATCTTCATGGTAGGGCTCCTCATTGTTATGTATTGGGCAAGCGCAGCGGAGCATAGCGCCGAAACGACGCAGCTTCCACGACAATCGGCGCACTTGCCGACAGAAAGAACACGCACCCCCTCTGAAAGACCCCTCCGTGG
This sequence comes from Luteibacter sp. 329MFSha, assembly GCF_900111665.1. NCBI lineage: Bacteria > Pseudomonadati > Pseudomonadota > Gammaproteobacteria > Lysobacterales > Rhodanobacteraceae > Luteibacter > Luteibacter sp. 329MFSha. Next base: position 2,384,273 of record NZ_FOJE01000001.1, read on the forward strand.
ACGGGCCATTCCCCAAGGCTGCGACGTGCAGGGTGGAACATCGGTGTCCGACGGCGCAGCGCAGACAGCGTTCGCAGACATTTTCAGAATAATCGCGTTCCCCTCTCCGAAGCCAGTCCCTACCCTGTCAGCCGGAAGTTGCAGTCGGGCACCCCGCCCCCTGCCGCCAGCCATGGAGCGACTGTCTTTTGAATACCCCCACCCCCCTTCCCCGCCGTTTCCTCGCCGCCTGCATGGCGGCTTTTTTTGCACCCGCCGGCGTCGCCGGCGACGACACCGCGGCGCTGCCGCCCTTCATCGTCGACGCCGGCGACGATCTCCTCATCGATCCCGGCGACTACACGACGTCCGGCGATTCCGAGTCCGTCCTCATCATCCGGGGCGGCGGCACGGCCTCGGCGGACGATGTCCGCTTCACCACGTCCGGCAAGGACGCCTATGCCATCAACATCACGGGTGCCGGTAGCTACCTCTCGCTGTCGAACGCCACGCTGACCACCGAGGGCGTCGGCGCCTACGCGGTGAAGCTCGCCAACACCGGAAGCAACCGGCCCTCGCTCTTCGATCATGTCGACATCGTGACCCGCGAGGGCGGCGCCACGGGCGCCCGGCTCTCCGACGCCATCGCGGGATTCGCGAAAGGAAGCATCGTCACCGCCGGCTATGCCGCACACGGCATCGACGCCACGGACGGAGCCACCGCGACGATCGACGGCACGGCGATCGCCACGTCCGGAGGTAACGCATCGGGCATGGTCGGCAGCGGCGACGGCACGGGTCTGCGCGCCAATGCCGCCACCATCATGACCAAGGGCGACGAAAGCCACGGTATCTACGTCGAAAGTGGCGCGCAGGCCGTCGCCATCGATACGAGCATCGGCACCGAAGGAACTGACGCCCACGCCATCAACGTCAATTCCGGCGCGGGCCTCGTCACCGTCGAGGGCAGCCACCTCTCCACCCTCGGCGAGCGAGCCTCCGCAGTCGGCATCTACGATGGCTCCGGGCCGGTCCGCCTCGCCCAGACCACCATCGAGACCTCCGGCAAATCGGCGCCCGGGATCGACAACCGGGGCGCCTTCGCCGAAGTCGACCGGGTCACGATCAAGACCACCGGAGCCTCGTCGTACGGCATGCTTGCCAAGGGCGCCGCGGCGCCCGGCATGTCTCCGATGTTCCAGGCGACCGCCGTCGACATCACCACCGCGGGCTCGTTTGCCCACGGTGCACGAGCGGAAACGGGTGGCCGCATCGTTCTCGCGGGCTCGTCCATCGAGACGACGGGCGCCAACGGGCATGGACTGTACAGCGCGGCCGGCGAGGTCAGCGTCTCCGACACCCGCGTGCATGTGACCGGCAAAGACGCCTACGGTGCACTCGTCCTCACCGGCGGCAAGCTCACGGTCAAGGGCGGCAGCATCGCGAGCGGACAGTTCGCGGCGCTCGGCCTGCTCGACCCGAGCCTCGTCCGCATCGGCGGCGATGCCGTCCTGAAGGGCGGCAACGGTGCCTTCGCCGACATCGATCCCACGTCGACCAAGCCGTTCACCATCGTGCTCGACGATACCGCACAGGCCTTCGGGGACATCCGCTTCTCCGACGACCCGAGGCCGCCCTCCGATGAGACGAAGGCGTCCGTCGCCATCCGCCACGGCGCGGTCTGGTCCGGCGCGACCGCCATCGTCCGTAACGTCGATGTCGAAAACGGCGGCACCTGGCGCGTCACCGGGGACAGCGTGATCGGCGCGCTCCGCAACGACAACGGCGTGGTGGCGTTCGCTTCGCCCGGCGCGGGCAGCGTTTCCACGCTGACCATCACCGGCAACTACGAAGGACGCAACGGCCTGATCCATCTGCGCACGTGGCTCGGCGACGACACGTCCTCATCGGATCTCGTCCACGTCCAGGGCAACACATCGGGAACGACGCGCCTCGCGATCGCGCCCCTCGGCGGTAGCGGCGCCTACAACGCTGAAGGCATTCCCGTCGTGCGCGTCGATGGCGCATCCGATGGCACCTTCACCCTCGCCGGGCGCGTCGTGGGCGGCTCGAACGAATACTTCCTGCACAAGGGCTCGGTGAGCCAGCCGGATGACGGTAACTGGTACCTGCGTTCCGCCGTCCCGGAGCAGGTCGTCGACCCTGAAGAAGGCGATGACGACGACCCGATCGCGCCGCCGGTCGTGCCGCCCAGTGTCCCCCTCCTCCGCCCCGAGACGGGCACCTATCGAGCGAACCAGACCGCGGTGCTCGAAATGTTCCAGGCAGGCCCCGGCGCGGGCGAAGACGATGAGCCCGATGTGTCACGTGGCGCGGCGTGGGCGCGCTTCGAGCGCAACCACACCACCTTCGATTTCCGCGACCAGATCACCACGACCACGGCGTCGAACGAACTGACGCTCGGCGCCGACGTATGGCGCGGCGGCGAGTCCACTCAGGCGTACGTCGGCGTCATGGGAGCTGTCGGTCAGGCGAACACCAGCGGTACCTCGCTCGTGACCGGCTACACCGCCAAGGGCCGTGTGCGCGGCGCCGCCGGCGGCATCTACGGTGGACTGCGCACCGAGGCCGGCAGCTACATCCGCGGCTGGACCCGGTTCGCGCGCTTCAACGAACGGGTCGAAGGCAGCGGGCTTCCGGTTGAGAACTACGACAGCAACACCGTAAGTGGCAGCATCGAAGGCGGTCACCGGTGGCGCGCGACGCTGACGAAGGACACCGACGCGTACATCGAGCCACAGGCGCAGATCGTCGCGACCCGCCTCAACGGCGGAGTCCATACCGAAGACAATGGGGCGCGCGTGAGTCCGAGACACGCCAGCGGCGTCACCGGCCGCATCGGATTGCGCAGCGCCGCTCGCTGGCAAACGCCCGGCGGACATGTGGCCTCGCCGTACCTCACAGCGAACTGGCTGCGTCGACTGGGCCGCCTCGATGCGACGCAGCTTGGTGGCGAAACGTTCACCGGCGGCGTCCCGCGCAACGCGTACGCGCTGAAGCTCGGCGTCACGTTCCTCCGCCACAGCGGCTGGCGCTTCTGGGGCGATGTCGAAACACGTTTCGGCGCGCGGAACTACCGCCGTGTCGCCGGCACCTTCGGTATCCGTCGCACCTGGTAACCGTACCGGCTCGCTACACGCGAGCCGCGTTTCAGCCGGCAAGTTCCACCGACGGCGCGGATGACCTCCGCGCCGTCACCGTGCTGCCGATCGATGCCAGCACGATGAAACCGATGGCCAGCCACTGGTAAGCGGTGAGGTGCTCGCCCAGGAGCAGCATGGCGAGGAACGAGGCCACGGCCGGTTCCAGGCTGACCATGATCCCGAAGGTTTCGCTCGGCAAGCGCTTGAGGGCCATCATTTCCAGCGACATGGGGATCGCGCTGGACACGATGGCGACGCCGAGGCCGGCAGCGAGGATGGCGGGATCGAGCAGGCTCGCGCCGGCGTGGGCGACGCCATAGGGCACGACGATCAGGCTCGCGGCGACGAGGCCGAGCGATACGGAGTGGCCGGCGTGCAGATGGCCGGCCTGCTTGCCGAAGATGATGTAGAGCGCCCAGCAGAACGCGGCGCCGAGGGCGAACGCGACACCGGTCGGATCGAGCGTGCTGCCGTGCCCCAGCGGGAGAAGCATCGCGAGGCCGACGATGGCGGACGCGAGCCAGACGAAATCGACGGGCCGGCGCGACGACCACATGGCGACGGCGAGCGGTCCGCTGAATTCGATCGCCACGGCGATGCCGAACGGAATCGTCCGCAACGCGAGGTAGAACATCAGGTTCATCGCGCCGAGCGTGAGGCCGTAGCGAATCACGGACGCGGCATCGCGGCGCGTCAATGGCCAGCGCCATGGCCGCCAAAAAGCCAGAAGAACGAGCGCGGAAAACCCGACGCGCAGGGCCGACGTGCCTTCCGCACCGATGAGCGGGAAGAGCTTCTTCGCGAACGAAGTGCCGATGCACAGCGAGGTGACGGAACCAAGGACGGCGAGCGCGGGGAGCCAGGGGGTGGTGCGGGAAGGGGTCATGGAGGCGACTTTACACACCTCGCCGACCCTGTAGGAGCGGCCCTGGCCGCGACATGTTTTGGGGCCGGAAGCTACAGGGCCTGTTGCGCTTTCGCGAGAAGCTGTCGCGGCCAGGTCCGCTCCCACGATTCAGGAGCGGGCCGGGTCCGCTCTACCAACCGTTCGCGGGGTAGGGCCTGTTGCGCTTTCGCGAGAAGCTGTCGCGGCCAGGTCCGCTCCCACGATTCAGGAGCGGGCCGAGTCCGCTCTACCAACCTTTCGCGGGGTAGGGCCTGTTGCGCTTTCGCGACAAGCTGTCGCGGCCAGGGCCGCTCCAACTCAGGAGCGGACCGGTGGGGGCTTACTGCGCGCCGCCCTGGGCGTCTTCGTTCATCAGCGCGTTGATCTGCGCCTTGTGCGCTTCGTAGAACGCGACGTTCTGCTTGTTGACCTTCGACTGGTCGACATAGGCGGCCATCTGCGGATTGTTCTTCGCTTCAGACGCGATCGCCGCATTGGTGACCGCGAGGTTCGCGAGCAGGAACTCACGTGGCGTGAAGCCGTTCTTCTTGATCAGCGGCTCGATGCGCGGATCGGAATCGGTCACCTGCTTGGCGAGATCGTCGAGCGAGTGGATCTTCGAGAAGTCGGTCTTGGCATCCTTCGGGCGGATGCCCTGGGCCTTGGCTTCCTGCGACACCTTCACGATGCGGTTGAACACGTCTTCGGTCAGGTTGTAGTTCTGGATCGCCTGTTTGTCCGACGCCGGGATCTGGCTGGCGGGATTCGCGGCCGGAGCGGGCGCGGCCTGCTGCGCGAACGCGGCGACCGGCATGACGGAAGCGGCGGCCAGCAGGGCGGCGAGGATGGGGCGTGACTTCACGGGCGACTCCTTGATTGAAAGGTCCGTGCTGGACGGTTGAACAGCATAAAACGCCAATTGTTAGCGAGGTGTCTGCGTGGTTGCGTTATCTTCAGGAATCTTCGGCGCGTTCCAGCCCATGGCGTTGTAGAAGTGGTAGCGCCACACGCCGACGTATTCGTGGATCGCGAAGTCCGCGAACGAGAGGTTTTCCGAGCTCGGCAGCCAGTCGTAACGCGCGTTGACATAATCGGCCCGCACCGGCTCGCCACGGATGCCGAAGTGCGCGAAGTAAAGCAGCGCGCGCTTCAGGTGCACGCCCGACGAAACGATCACCACCTTGTCCGCGCCATACGCCATCAACAGCGGCTTGCTGTTCTGCGCGTTCTGGAACGTGTTCATGCTGTTGGCCTCGAGGATCAGATCCTCGCGCGGCAGCCCCAGGCGGTCGAGCGTGATGGCGTAGACGTCGGCTTCCGCCTGCTTGAGCTTCATCGCATCGCCGCCGCTCACCTCCACCTTGCACTCCGCCCCGGTCGCCTTGCAGGCCCGGTAGAGTTCCGCCGCGCGCAGGATGCGTCCGTTGGCGTAGAGGCTGGGCTCCACCGCGCCGGCCCCGCTGCGCACCGTCCCCGCGCCAAGCAGGATGATCGCGTTCTTCCGCCCCCACTGCGCGACGTCGGGTGCGAAACCGGATTGAAGATGACCGAGGAGCATTCCCGTGAGCGGCCCGCAGCCGGCAAAGAACAGCCACGCCAGCGCGAGCAGCGAGAGGACCATGCCTCCCCGGATGCGGCGCCGCGCGAAGAGGACGAGGCCGATGACGATGAGGATCAGGAAGAGGGTCAGGGTCATGGGGCCGGAGCGTAGCAAACCCCGGTGACAAAAGGCCGCCGCTCGCGCTAGTGCGGCGCCTCCCCAAGCGCCCTTTGCAGGCAGTCGACCAGCTGGTCGCCACTGAAGGGTTTGCCGAGGTAGCAAAAGGCGCCCGCGGCGAGGATGTTCGCGCGCGTGCTTTCGTCGAGGAATCCCGTGACGAACACGACCGGATAGGTGCGACCGCGCTCCACCAGGCGGTTGTACAGGACGAAGCCGTCCATGCCGGGCATGTGGACGTCGGTCACCAGGCAATCGACACCTTCGTCGTCGCCATGGCTGAGGAACTCCTCGGCCGAAGCAAAACTCCGTACCTTGTGTCCCAGCGAACGCACCAGACTGACGGTGGCCGTCCGCACGGCCTCGTCGTCGTCCACGATCGCCACGATCCTGTTAGCGGCCAACCTGAATTCCTCGCCGGGTATGTGCCCGACCTGCCGTCGATACAGTGCGCCCCCGGATGGGGGATGGGAATCATACGGAGGTTTGCGGTGCGCGCGGGGCCGCTGGTATCAAGGGTTCGCGGCGAGCGCTTCCGCCTGTTTCACCAGTTCCGCGAGGGATTTCGCGCCCATTTTGCGCATGACGTTGCCACGGTGGATCTTCACCGTGATCTCGGAAAGCCCCAGCAGGCCGCCCACTTGCTTGTTCATGAGACCGGCCGTGACGTGGGTCATGACCTCCCGCTCGCGCGGCGTGAGAGAGGCATAGGCGCTGCGCAGCGTTGCGAGCGCATCGGCCCCGCGACGATCCGCCGCATCGCGCTCGATCGCGCTGGTGACGGCGTCGAGCATGTCCTGGTCGCGAAACGGCTTCGCCAGGAAATCGAGCGCGCCGGCCTTCATCGCGCGCACCGACATCGGAATGTCGCCATGGCCGGTCATGAAGATCACTGGCAGACGGTTTTCCATGGCGGCGAGCTGGGCCTGGAAATCGAGGCCACTCACGCCGGGCAGGCGCACGTCGAGCACGAGGCAACCGGGCGCGTCGGCGTTCTCGCGCGCGAGAAAATCGGCCGTGCTTCCGAACGCCGCGACGGTGAGACCCACGGAACGGAACAGGGAGGCGAGCGCTTCGCGCACGGAGGCATCGTCGTCGACGATGCAGACGATGGGTGTGCGAGCGGCGTTGGCGACGGGTACGCCAGTCATGCGCGGGCCTCCTCCGCCTCCGTCAGCGGTAACGTGAAATGAAAGGTCGCCCCGCCACCGGGACGATTGGTCGCCCACAGGCGACCGCCGTGGGATTCTACCGTGGAACGACAGATCGCGAGCCCCATGCCCATGCCGTCGCCGCGCGTGGTGACGAACGCATCGAACAGGTGCGGGGCGATGTGCTCGGGGATGCCGGTGCCGCTGTCTTCCACTTCCACCAGCAGGCCGTCGACGGCGTCGGCGCGGGCGCGCACCGTCAGGAGGCGCTTGCCGGCGACCTCGGACATCGCCCGGATGGCGTTGGCCATCAGGTTGACCACCACCTGTTGCAGCTGTACGCGGTCGCCATGGGGAAGCGGCGCGTCGCGGGCGATGTCGACGCGCAGGGCGATGCGATGCAGCGCGATGTCGCCATCGAGCAGCTGCGCGCATTCTTCCACCAGCGCGGCGAGATCGAAGCGCACGTGCTGGCGCGGCTCCTTGCTCGCGAGACTGCGCACGCGGTGCACCACTTCGCTCGCGCGCCGCGCGTCGCGCACCACGCGGTCGATGGCCTCGCAGGCCTCGCCGATGTCCGGTTGCGGGCGGCGCAGCCAGCGCAGGCTGGCCTCGCCATGCGTGACGATGGCCGCCAGCGGCTGGTTCACCTCGTGGGCGATCGAAGCGCTCATCTCGCCCAGCGCCGTGACGCGCGCCGCCTGCGCCAGCTCGGCCTGCATGGCGATCAGCGCGCGCTCGGTGCGCTTGCGGTCGGTGATGTCGACGACGCTGACCAGCACGCGGTCGTAGCGGGTCGGGCCCAGCGGCATGTTCAGCGCGAAGAGCACCGTGAGCCGCTCCCCGCGCAGGTTGATCAGATGGGTTTCGCCCTCGGCGACGCCGCCGCCTTCGAGGATCTTCAGCAGCACGCCCGCGAACGTGCGCTCGGACGCCGGCAGGATGCGATCGAGCGGACCGATCAGGTCCTCGCGCCGGCGGGCGCCGAGCATGCGCACGGTGGCCGCGTTGACGTCGGTCACGTAGGTCAGGGCGCAGGCCTCCGCCACGAACTCGGGATGCGCCTCGATGTAGCGGGCCATGTCGGTGACGCCCTGCGCGCGCAGTTCGTCCACGCGATCCATCACGCGCGAGTAGTCTTCCTCCCAGAAGGAGAACCGGGCGGTCTCGAACATGCTGCGGTAACGGCGCTCGCTCTCGGCGAGGGCCGCCGCGGCAGCGCGCCGTTCCGTGACGTCGGTACCCGCTTCGAGGATCATGCGCGGCTTGCCGAGTTCGTCGCGCAACAGGGCGCAGCGCGCTTCCACGATCACGATGCGGCCGTCGCGATGGCGCTGGAACACCTCGCCTTCCCAGCGTCCGGCCCCGAACAGGGCGGCGTCGGCCTCCACCCGGTCGCCGGGGAACGCCGTGCCCAGCAGGTCGCTCGCGCGCCGACCCAGGGCTTCCTGCGCGGTCCAGCCGTAGAGCTGTTCGGCACCGCCGTTCCAGAGCACGATCACGTCGTCCATGTCGCGGACGAAGATCGAATCATGGGTGAGCTCGATCAGGCGGGCCTGGCCGGCGATGGTGATCAGACGCTCGCGGTTGCGCAGGGAGAGCCAGCCCGTGCTGCCAATGGCTCCCAGGCTGACGGCGCAGCGCAGCATCGGCGCGTCGAGGGCCGGCATGCCGTGGACGCGCACGTACGCGATCGTGGTGAGCAGGAGGCAACCGATGGTCGCGCCCAGGATGGCGCGGCGGCTGCCGCTGGCCGCGACGAGCAGCACGACGACCACGTAGACGACCGCCACGGCGCTCTGCAGGGGCGTGAAGGTGTCCACGAGAAAGACGGCCAGCGCGAGCAGGCCGCTGGCGCCCATCAGCAGGCCGGACGCCAGCCGCCGTGGGCGGGTGGCGGGGACGTACGCCTGGCTCTGCATGTGCCGGAATCGCGACATCGTCATGTGGGTCCGGTCGATGGGTGTCTTGTACGGAATCGGCACGAAGTGTTCCGGTTTCGCGTAGCGAGAGTCTTGCACGCCGGTGATGGTTTTTGACCGTTACGGCTGGTCGCTACAAGAAATATACAAACCCTCCATTAATCCTTTGGTATGGCCTGCCCTCATCCTATGTAGAATTCAGCCCACCCCCTCTTCGCGAATAGTCTGCCGACATGGGCAAACCCGCCCATGAGCCACCCTCCGTGGAGCAGACGCGATGCGATACGAAACGAATGCTTATGCCGGAACGGGGAGCGCCCGCGCCTCCGATGCCATGCACGGCATGGCCTCCTTCCCCCTTCCCACCGTCGACGATGAATCCAGCGTCACGCGCCTGCTCGAGCAGGCCCTGACCGCGGCCGAATCCGACCTCGCCACGACCCGTGCCTGCGTCGCCCGTGCGGCCGCGCTGCTGGAACGTGAGCCGGCCGCCTCCCCCGCCCTCCCGCCCGCCGCCCCCCGCCGCCGGGTCGGCGCGGGCCTGGCGCCCTGGCAGGCGCGCCGCGTGGCGGCGCACGTGGACGAGAACCTCGGCTTCTCGATCACGATCGACCAGCTGGCGTCCATCGCCGGCCTGTCCAGCAGCTACTTCTGCCGCGCCTTCAAGGACTCCTTCGGCGATCCCCCGCATGCGTACATCATGCGTCGCCGCGTGGAGCGCGCGCAGACCCTGATGCTGCAGACCCGCGAACCGCTGAGCCAGATCGCCCTGGCCTGCGGCCTTTCCGACCAGGCGCACCTGTGCAACCTGTTCCGCCGCCTGGTGGGGCAGAGCCCCAGCCACTGGCGGCGGTCGCGCTGGCAGGAAGCCTGACGGATCAGCCGAAGAGCTTCGCGGCCACTTCGGCGATGTGCTTGCCCTGGAACCTGGCGCCGGCGAGTTCGTTCTCGCTGGGCTGCCGGGATCCATCGGTACCGGCGAGGGTGGTTGCGCCGTAAGGCGTTCCGCCCGTGATCTCATCCATCTTGGTGAGGCCCGTGAAGCTGTACGGCAGACCGACGGGGATCATGCCCAGATGGAACAGGTTCGTGATGATCGAGAACAGGGTGGTCTCCTGGCCGCCGTGCTGGGTCGCCGTCGAACTGAAAGCGCCACCGAGTTTTCCGTTGAGCGCGCCACGCTGCCACAACGGGCCCGCCTGGTCGAAGAACGCCGCCATCTGCGACGTCATGCGACCGAAGCGGGTACCGGTTCCGACGATGATCGCGTCGTAGTTTTCGAGTTCCTCGACGCGGGCGACGGGTGCGGACTGGTCGGTCTTGAAATGGGCATTGCGCACGACCTCGTCGGGCGCGGTCTCCGGGACACGCTTCACATCGACGGTGGCGCCGGCATCGCGCGCACCATCGGCGACGGCATGGGCCATGGTCTCGATGTGGCCGTACGACGAGTAATACAGAACGAGGACTTTGGCCATGGGACGGTCACTCCGTATCGGAAAGGGTAAGGACAGGAAAGTTAGGCACGTTTGTCGTCTAGAGCACGTGTGGGCGATCCACCGCCGTCACTCGAGGTTAGTTGCATGTCATACGCCCGGATTGTCGATATTCGTTCCCCGATCGAGGGGACCCCGCGCAAGTCGCACGCCTGGCACGTGTTGCGCGAAGCCGCGCGCGTCGAGCCCGACGAGGCCGCGCGCATCGCCTGGTACCGCGACGATCCGATCGCGACGCTCGGCATGCGCACCGCCGAGGCGCTGGTGGCGCTGGGCCGTTACGAGGAAGTGCTCGCGTTCCTGCGCGGCGTGAAGCTCGACATGGGCCTGGAACCGGCGCGGGGTTTCGGCTCGTTCTGATCGCGCTACAGTGGGCGCCAACAGGGATGCCGGATGGCCACGTGTCGATCGAAGAAGCTTTCACCGCCGGGCACGACGAACGCATCACCGCCGAGCGCGCCTATGAGCTCCACTGGGCCGACCTGCTCGACCGCGATGCGCGATTCACGTGCGTCGGCAGCGGATGTTCCGCGCCGCTGATCTGCGCCTGCCTGGACAAGCCCGAGCAGAACCTGCGCATCCGTCCCTACTTTCGTTCGTACCGGCTCGAAGATCACGCCGACACCTGCGAAGTCGCGCACGGTCGCGGCGAATCGAAAGCGGAAAAGCGACCCGACGTGTTCGAAGCCGAACGCCCCGCGGATCACTTCCGCGCGCCGGCGGCGACGCCGCGGGCCGACGCGGTCGCCTCACCGGCGCAGCGCGCGGTCGCCTCGGCCAGCGCGGTGTCGAGGCCGCGCGCCAGCCACTACTACCGCCTCTCCTCGCTCGTGCAGAAGTTCCTCGAGCATCGCCGCGACAAGGACCTGGACGAGGCCACCGTCGAGATCGGCGGCGAGACGCAGACCTACGAAGCCCTCTTCCGCAACGTCTACCGGCAGAAGGTCGCCGACCTGCTCGGCACGCGTGCCGTGTGGTGGGGCACCGCCTCGCTTCGGGCGACGAAGGAAGGCGGTTATTACCTGCGTTTCTCGCGTCCTTTCCGCCACGACGATGCGGAGCTGCGTCCCACCATCACCCTCACGGCGAAGGAGATCGACGCGTATCCGGTGCGCCGCCTCCTGCGTGCGCGTCTCGACAAGCTGATCGCCGAGTCGGATGGGTATTGCGTGGTGTTCGTCTGGGCGAAGCCCTGGATGCCGAAGGATGCCGAAAAACCCTTCGTGCGTTTCTACGTGAACAACCTCGACCACATCGACGTGCGCGGGCCCGAGATCCTCGAAGAACTCAGGAATACCTCGCGCGTGGCGTCCCCATGACGACGGTGGCGGCCTGCCTCCGGGTGGGAGCGCGTTCACGCGCGAACGTCCTCGCGGCGAGCACCCATTCGCGCGTAAACGCGCTCCCACCCTGACGTCACCAAGGTCGCCATGCCCGGAAAACCCCGCAAACGTCTCCGCCTCCCGTTCGTCCGCCATCCCCGCGACGCGTCGCACGATTACGACGACGCCAGTTATGACGGTGGTGTTTCAGGCGGCCCTTACCTGCGGCACGTCGTCGTGATCGTGGTGGTCGTCGCCGTGGTCGCGGCCATCCTGAGGTGGGCGTTTTAGGCACCGCGGTGTTGTCGGAGGACGGTCTACCTCTTATGGGGGTGGATGCCGATACTTGCATGCGCAATCCTTGTCCTGCCCTCCGATACCCGAAAAGGATCGGCCCATGTACCGCGCCGAATCGACCTGCCCAAGCACCTATCGCCGCGCCCTCGCCACGGTGATCGTCGACCTCGCGCAGCGCTCCGCCGCGGTCGACCGTGACGACCGCCAGGGCGGGCTGCGGCTGGTCGACGACCTGCGCGGCCGTTCCCAGCTCACCGAGATCGCGCTCGACGACGCGGCCGACGACCTGCTGCTGGTCTATCGCACCGCCTGCGCGTCGGATGGCATGGGCGGCGGAGCCATCCTCTTCCGCGGCGAGCCGAAAGGCGCGATGGACAGCGACCATCCCCCGGCCGTGCGCACGCTCGCCCAGGTGCTGTTCGACAGCCTGCGCGCCGAGGCCCCGAACGCCCCGCTGCTCGCCCACGTGGCCCTCGCGCTGAGGGCGATCCTCAGCCTGCCGACCGCGCCCGAGGAGACCGGCGCCCCGCGCGGCGGCCTGGCCACCTGGCAGGAGCGCCGCGCGGTCGCCTACATGGACGAGCGGCTCGACCAGTCGTTCCCGGTGTCGGACGTGGCGGACGCGTGTGGCCTGTCCGTCAATCACTTTTCCCGCGCGTTCCGCCGCAGCCTGGGCAAGCCGCCGCACCGCTGGCTGCTCGACCGCCGCATCGAACGCGCCCGCCAGCTCCTGCGCGACACCACGCTGTCGCTGGCGGACATCGCCCTGGCCTGCGGTTTCGCGGAACAGAGCCACTTCACCCGGGTTTTCACGCGCACCGTCGGCATGCCGCCCGGTGCCTGGCGCAGGGCGGCCGACTGAGATGGCATCGGAAGACACGACGACGGCCCTCGGTCTGGGCCGGGACCTGATGCTGGCCGGCTCCCGGCTGCGCGACACCGTGGGCAAACGCGCCCAGCGCGAGTTCGGGCTCACCGCCCTGCAGAGCGACATGCTCCTGCTGCTCGCCCTCCGCGGCAGCATGATCTCCACCGAACTGGCGGTCGCATGCGGCGTCAACGCCAGCACGGTCACGCACGCGGTGGATGCCGGCATCGAGCGCGGCCTGATGCGCCGCGAGCGCAACGAGTCCGACCGGCGCCTGGTGGACATCGCCCTGACGCCGGCCGGCAAGCGCATGGCCGAGCGCGTCCGCGCCCTCGTGGCCGATCTCGCCCGCACGGCGCTCGAGGGCGTCGATCAGCCGGCCGTGCTCGCGGCCAGCCTGGCGCAGGTCACCCGGAACCTCGACAAGAGTTAGGCGGCACGGCGCCCGAAGACGAGGTGCAGCCCGAACAGCACGAAGATGGCGCCGGCCCCGCCGTCGATCCAGCGGCTGGCCCGCACGTAGCCCCGGCGCATGGCGGGCAGCGCGAAGATCCCCGCCACGATGGCGAACCAGAGGAAGGTTTCGACGGTGACCATCGCCCACAGGCCCCAGCGCGCCGCGGCGCCCATGCCGTCGCCGACGAACGCCGAGAAGATGGACGCGAAGTAGATCGCGGCCTTGGGATTGGCGAGGTTGGTGGCCAGCCCGCGCATCAGCGCACGCCCCGGACTGGACCCGCGAACGTCGACCACGGGCGCGGCAGCGTCGGCCTTCGCCTTCCACGACGCCCGGAGCATCTGGAAGCCCATCCAGCACAGGTACGCGCCGCCGGCGATGGCGATGCCCCGCTCCAGCCAGGCCAGCCGGTGCAGCAGGATCTGCAGGCCCAGGAGCGCCAGCGCCGCCCACACGGCGACGCCGAGGGCGATCCCGATCACGCCGGCGAGCGCCTCGCGCCGCGACCGGCTGGCGGCCAGCTGGGATACGAAGAAGAAATCGGGACCCGGGGTGACCAGGGCCACGATCTGCACGAGGGCGATGGTGAGGAAGAGGTTCATGGGTTCCTATCCTACCGTCCCGAAACGTCACCCCGGCGCACGCCGGGGTCCACGTCCTCGGTGGACCTGAGCGCGACGCCCCTCCCCGCGAGCCAACACATCAGCGCCTCGCACAACCGGGAACCGACGACGTGGGCCCCGGCGTACGCCGGGGCGACGGTGAGGGGTCGTGACGCCTCGTACACATCCGAACTTGCCCCATAAGGCCACCTCCCGTAACCTCGCGTTTTTTAAAGCGGTCACGGGGCTACCCCCGGCCTCCCAAGGGGTACGTCACGATGCTGGGTTTGCTGGGCCATGTTCTGTTTGGCCTGTTCGGTCTGGCGGTGCTTGTCGGCATCGCGTTCTGCTTCTCCAACAACAAGCGCGTGGTCGACTGGAAGCTCGTCGCCACCGGCGTGCTGTTGCAGATCGCCTTCGCCGCCATCGTGCTGAAGGTGCCGCTGGGTCGCGACGTGTTCGACGCGATCGCCACCGGCTTCGTGCGTCTGCTCGATTACGTGGACGTCGGTTCGCGCTTCATCTTCGGCAGCCTGCTCGACAGCGAGAAGTTCGGCGTGATCTTCGCGGTGAAGGTGCTGCCGACGATCGTCTTCTTCGCCGCCCTCACCGGCGTGCTGTACCACCTCGGCGTGATGCAGCAGATCGTCAAGGGCATGGCCTGGGTCATCACCAAGGTGATGCGCGTCTCCGGCGCGGAAACCACCAGCGTCTGCGCCAGCGTGTTCATCGGCCAGACCGAAGCGCCGCTGACCATCAAGCCGTACATCGAGCGCATGACGCAGGCCGAGCTCATGACCGTCATGATCGGCGGCATGGCGCACATCGCCGGTTCCGTCATGGCGGCGTACGTGGCGATGCTGGGCGGCGACGATCCCGCGCAGCGCATGTTCTACGCGAAGCACCTGCTCACCGCGAGCGTGATGGCCGCGCCGGCCACGATGGTGCTGGCCAAGATCCTCGTCCCCGAGACGCAGGAGCCGCTGACGCGCGGCACGGTCAAGATCGAGGTCGAGAAGACCACCGCGAACGTCATCGACGCGGCGGCCACCGGTGCGGGCGACGGCCTCAAGCTCGCCATGAACGTCGGCGCCATGCTGCTGGCCTTCATCGCGCTGATCGCCCTGATCAACGGCCCGGTGCAGTGGGCCGGCACGATCGGTGGCGAGCACAGCATCAACGCGTGGCTCACCGCCAGCGCCGGCCATCCGGTCGCGCTCAGCCTCGAAACGATCTTCGGCTGGGTGCTCGCGCCCGTCGCGTGGCTCATCGGCGTGCCGTGGCAGGACGCCACGCTGGTCGGCAGCTTCATCGGCCAGAAGGTGGTCATCAACGAATTCGTCGCTTACGCCGACCTCGCGCGCCACCTGCCCGACCTGCTGCCGGAAAGCCGCCTGATCGCCACGTACGCGCTCTGCGGTTTCGCCAACTTCTCCTCCATCGCCATCCAGATCGGCGGCATCGGCGGCCTCGCCCCGAACCGTCGTGGCGACCTCGCCCGCCTCGGCCTGCGCGCCGTGCTGGGCGGCTCGATCGCGACGTTCATGACGGCGACCATCGCCGGCGTGCTCGAACGCTTCTGACCGGATGACCGCGGCGCGCCTGCTGGTCGTCGGTGGCTACAGCGAGGAAGAGCGCTGGCAGACGCCACGCCTTCCCCGCGCGGGCGAGCCGGCGTATGCCAGCGCGTTCGAACGGCGTCCCGGCGGCAAGGCCTTTCATCAGGCGGTCGCCGCGGCGCACGCCGGCGTGGCCACCGGCCTCATCGCCGCCATCGGCGACGACACCATCGATCCCTCCGGCCTGCCGCTCAACGCGGTGGCCCGCTGGCAGGTGGTGTCCGGCGTGCGCACCGGCCGCACCGCACTGGTCGTCGATCCGAAGGGCCAGGTCATGTCCGTGCTGTCGTCCGGCGCGAACGACCGGCTCGATGCCGGCTTCATCGCCGCGCAGTCCGATCTCTTCGAGGGCGCGAAGGTGCTGCTCGTCTCGACCGAGGCGAACATCGACGCCGTCGCGGCCACGCTCGAAATGGCCGGCGAGAAGCGCATCCTTCGTGTGCTGGATCCGGGCCCGCTGCCTCCTGGCCTTTCGGTGCGCGAGTTCGCCAGCACCGACGTGCTGCTGCTCGACGTCTACGAGTTCGCTCGCGTGTGCGGGCGTTTCCTCTCGATCGACATCACGGCGCAGGCGGTGACGAGCATGGACGATACGACGATCAACGCGCTCGCCCGTCGTTTGTGCGCGGGCACCGTCGTGGTGTCGCTGGACAAGAGCTGCCTGGTCTCGCATGGTGCGGACCGGCACGGCGATGAGTCGGAGCTTTACCGCGTGCCGACCTGCGGTTCGGGGGACGTGTTCAAGGGCACGCTGGCCGCGCGGCTGGTCGATGTGCCGTGCTTCCGCGAAGCGCTCGTCGCGGCCTGCGCCGCGGCCGGGTGAGGTAGCGCGACCGGGCCGCGCTGCGCGCGGGATCGCCGATGCGATCGGCTCCCACCCTTCGGTAGATAGCTTGTCGCGAGGGTGCCCGCTGATGCGGGATCGCCGATGCGATCGGCTCCCTCCCTTCGGTCGATAGCTTGTCGCGAGGGTGCCCGTTGCGCGGGATCGCCAGTGCGGTCGGCTCCCACACTCCGCAAGATGGCTACCGGAGGGTGGGAGCCGATCGCATCGGCGATCCGCGCGTAGCGCGGCCAGATACACGAAAGCCGCCGGCCTCGCGACCGGCGGCTTCGTTTCAGGCACCCATCAACCGTTCTTCTTCAGCCACGCATCCACGGCCGGCAGGCGGTCCTTGCGGACCATCGCGCGGTAGCGGATGTTGGCGATGCTCGTCTCCGCGTCACGACGCGAGGTCGGTGCGATGTACTTGTCGGCGAAGGCCTTGATCTTGTCGATCGTCGACAGCTGCAGCGAACCGCCGGCCAGCATCGGGTAGTAGCGCGCGGCCGAGGTCGAATCCACGAACTGGTCGACCTTGTCCTTGTGCGCCACGGCGAAGTCGAACGCGAGCTCGGGATGGGCACGCGCCGCGGCGGAGATCATCGCCGCGCTGTTCGTCGCGCCCGGCTCGTCGGTCAGCGCCAGTTCCAGCGCACGCTTCGCCAGCGCCTCGTCCGACGGCGTGGCCAGCAACGCGTACAGGCGATCCTTCACCAGCGGCGTCTTCTCGGCCTTCGCCGCCGCGTGCAGCTTGTCCCACGTCGCGCCGTCCGCATGCGCGGCGACGACGGCGAGGATCGACTTGCGCAGTTCCGGCGGCATCGTGTCGCTCGCATAGCGACGACGCGCCTCGGCGATCACGTTCGCATCGCCCAGGTGCGACAGCGTGCCGATCAGGTGCGCACGCAGGATCGCCACCGGCGCTTCCTCACCCGGCTTCGCTTCCCAGCCCACCTGCGCGAACTTCGGCGCGAGACGCGAGATCGCGTACTTGCGCAGCGCGGCCTGACGCGTCGCATCGCCCTCGTAATAATCGTCCAGCGTGGAGAAGTCGCTGGCGATGCCGTCCCACAGCAGCGGCGTGGCATCCAGCGGCGCGGCCTTGATCAGGTCCAGCACGTCCGACGCCGGCTGCAGGCCGCCCATGCCCAGCGCCCAGACGTCGGCGGTGACGCCGAGCTGGTCGATGGGATCGAGCTTCGCGAACGCGCCCTGCAGCGCCTTGATCTGCGCCGGTGCGTAGAGCGTGCGGTAGTAACCCGTCTGTCCCGCGTTGACGAGCACGGGGGCGCAGCCCGCCACCGTGAGCGAACCGGCGCCGTTCTCCAGCAGGGTCGACGACGTGGCGCCGCCGACCGTCTTCGCGATCACCGGCACGTGCCACGACAGCGGCTTCTTGTCCGGGCGGTCGCGTGTGAATTCCCCCTGCGAGAGCTTCAGCGTCGTGGAACCGTTCGCGCACGACACGGACTCGACGCGCACCAGCGGGATGCCCGGCTGCAGCGTGAAGTCGTGGGCGACGGTGCTCACCGGCATGCCGGCGGCGGCGTCGATCGCCTTCCACAGATCGTCCGAGACGGTGTTCGAATACGCGTGCGCCTTGATGTACGCCTGCACGCCCTTCTGCCACTTGTCGGCACCCACATAGGCCTCGAGCATGCGGATCACCGACTCGCCCTTCGAGTAGGTGATGGAGTCGAACGCCTGGCTGGCCTGCTCCACCGTCGCCACGTGCTGCACGACCGGATGCGTGGTCGCCACGGCGTCGCGCGACATCGCGCCTTCGCGCGTGAACACGGCCTCGAGGTTGGTGTGCCATTCCGGATGCAAGCGTTCGGTGGTGCGCGAGGCAAGCCACGACGCGAAGCCTTCGTTGAGCCAGAGGTCGTCCCACCAGCGCATAGTCACGAGGTCGCCGAACCACTGGTGCGCCATTTCGTGCGCCGCGGTGTTGAAGACCTCCTGCTTGTCGGACTGCGTGGAAATCGTCGGATCCAGCAGCAGCGCGTACTCGAAGGTGTAGATCGCGCCCCAGTTCTCCATCGCCGAGAAGAACTGGCTCTGGCCCGGCGAGGCGATGTTGTCGAGCTTCGGCAGCGGGTACGGCACGCCGAAATACGCGTTGTACTCCTGCAGCACGGCCTTGCCGGTGTCGAGCGTGAACTGCGCCTGCGACGTCAGGCCCTTCTGCGTGATGACGCCGATCTCCACGCCATCGCTCTTCGTGGTGGCGCGATCGAACTCGCCGAGGCCGAAGAACAGCAGGTACGTCGACATCTTCGGCGACGGCTGGAAGGTGACCTTCGCCAGCCCGTTGCCGATGTCCTTCTTCGACGCCACCGGCATGTTGCTCACGGCCATCTGGCTGGCGGGCACCGTGGCGGAAAGCGTGAACGTGGCCTTGTACGCCGGCTCGTCCCACGAGGGGATGAAGCGGCGCGCGTCGGAGTTCTCGAACTGCGTGTACAGGGCACGCTTCTTGCCGTCGGCCTTGGTGTCGTAGTCGATGGCGAACAGGCCATTGGCCTGCGTGCCGATCTTGCCCGTGTAATCCATCGTCAGCACGTAGCTGCCGGCGGGTATCGCGTGGTCGAAGGTGAAGGTCGCGGTCTGCGCGTCGGCGTCGACGGCGACCTTCGGCGCGGCAAACGACGCCTTGCCCTTCGCGGCGGCGAGCGAGACGTTGGCGAACGTCATGTTCATCGCGTTGAGCGTGATCGACGGCGTCGGCTGCAGCACGTCGATCGCGATGGACACCTTGCCGTCGAAGGCGAGCTTGTCCGCATGCGGCACCACGGCCACGTCGTAATGCGTCGGCCGCACGTTGCGCGGAAGCTGGGTGGTGGCGAGCTCGGCCGTGTCGTTCGCGGGCGCGGCGACGGTGGCGAGGGAGAAGCCGGCGAGCGCGAATGCGATCGCGCTGACGAGGGATTTACGCATGCGGGTTGCCCTATGTACGGACCCCGGCGGACATCCGCCCGGCGGTCATCCGCCGATGGTCGTCCTCGTGCCGCGCGCGGGAAAGCGCCGGAAGTCACGGACGCAGGTTATTGCGACCCCCGCTTCACCAGAACCGCCACCACGACCGCTTCTCCAGTTTGCGCAGCGCCTTCAGGTGGCCGCGTGCCGCCGCCTTGCGGTACCAGGCCCGGGCGATCGAGGGATTTCTCGGCACCCCGTCCCCGCGCTCGTGGAGCAGGCCGAGGTCGAACTGGGCGTCGGCATGGCCGGCACCCGCCGCGCTGCGCAGCAGCCGCACCACCTCGTCGATCCGACGGGGCACGCCGCGGCCGGCGTCGATCATCGTGGCCAGCGCGTACTGGGCGGCGACGTGATGGCGCTCGGCGGCGAGCGCCAGCCAGCGCACGGCTTCGCGATCGTTCCGT
Source organism: Luteibacter sp. 329MFSha (assembly GCF_900111665.1). Lineage (NCBI taxonomy): Bacteria > Pseudomonadati > Pseudomonadota > Gammaproteobacteria > Lysobacterales > Rhodanobacteraceae > Luteibacter > Luteibacter sp. 329MFSha. The sequence goes on from NZ_FOJE01000001.1 coordinate 2,403,962, forward strand.
GCCACGCCGTCGCCGGAGGCGAGCCGCTGGCCGAGGAGGAACTGCGCGGAAGCGTCCTGCGGGCCGATCTGCGCGATGCGTTCCGGCGTCGCGTCGGTCTCGGCGGGAAGCGCTTCCAGTTCCGCGAGCATACGACGCGCTTCGCTGTCGCCCTGCTCCGCCGCGCGTGCGAACCAGTGGCGCGCCTGCTCGCGATCCTCGGGCTGCGCGCTGGCTTCGAGATAGAGCTTGGCGAGCGCGAACTGCGCCGTGCCGTTGCCCATCTCCGCCGCGCGCCGATAGTGATGCGCACCCATGGTGGTGTCGCGTGGCACGCCGATGCCGTCGCAATACATGTGCGCGACGCTGCACAACGCGTCGGCGTAGCCACGTGCCCCAGGGTCGCCGCGCTCGATGGCCTTCGTGTAGAACGCGAAGGCGAGTTCGGCGTCGCGCGGAACGCCACGTCCGAAGTAATGCGATACACCGAGGTTCACGCAGGCCTGCACGTGCCCCTGGTCGGCCGCCAGACCCCACCAGCGCAGGGCCTCCTGGCGATCCGCGACGACGCCGTGGCCGCGCGCATGCAACATGCCGAGCGCGCACTGCGCTTCGGCGGAACCCGTGTCGGCGGCGCGGCGATACCACCCGGCGGCTTCGAAGGGATCGCGCGGAACGCCGAGCCCTTCCGCGAAGTGCGCGGCGAGGCGGCATTGGCTTTCGACGTGTCCCTGCTCGGCGGCCCGGCGGAACCACTGCGTGGCGCGTGCATAGTCCTGTTCGACGTGATCGCCCGCGGCGTACATCTGCGCGAGGCGGTACTGAGCGTCCGCATCGCCGAGCTGGGCTTCTTTTTCCACCCGCCCGAAACGCTGCAACGCGTCCATCTCGGCCGCGAAACGCCGATCGACGAGTGCCCCCGATTTCCCTTCCGACATCCCGTTCCCCTGAAAACGCCTGTCGTCACGGGGCGGATAGTAATCGGGAAGCCGTTTGAAAGATATCGGGTTTTTGGGAGGGGGCCCTAGGCCTTCCGGCGGGTGTGGCAAGCATGCCCGCTGACGCGGGATCGCCGATGCGATCGGCTCCCACCCCGTCGGTAGATAGGTTGTCGCAAGATTGCCCGCTGACGCGGAAGTGCAGATCCGATCGGCTCCCAGCGGTTCGGTGGTAAGTCACCTACCGGAGGGTGGGAGCCGATCGTATCGGCGATCAAGCGCTAAGGATTACCCGCCCCGCCCGAGGCGCCGAAGATCTGCCCGGTTTCGTAGCTCGCCTCGGTGGACGCCAGCTGCACGTAGATCGGTGCGATCTCGGCCGGCTGGCCGGGGCGGCCCATCGGGGTATCGCCGCCGAATTTCTGCAGCTTCTCCGGCGTCTGGCCGCCCGATACCTGCAGCGGCGTCCAGAACGGGCCGGGGGCCACGCCGTTCACGCGGATGCCCTTCTTGACGAGCTGCTTCGCCAGACCCTTGGTGAAGATCATGATCCCGCCCTTGGTCATCGCATAGTCGAGCAGGTTCTCGGACGGGTTGTACGCGTTGACGGATGTCGTGTTGATGATCGCGGCACCCGGCGGCAGGTGCGGCACGGCCGCCTTGGTGATCCAGAACATCGCGTAGAGGTTCGTCTTCACCGTCCAGTCGAAGTACTCGGTGCTGATGTCGAGGATCGAGTCGAAGCTGTGCTGGCGGCCCGCGTTGTTGACGAGGATGTCGAGTCCGCCGAACGCCTCCACCGTCTTCTGCACCAATTGGCCGCACCAGGCCTCGTCACGGATGTCGCCCGGCAGCGCCAGCGCCTTGCGGCCCGCCTTGCGGATCAGGTCGACGACTTCCTTCGCATCGTCCTCCTCGGCTGGCAGGTAGCTGATCGCGACATCGGCGCCTTCACGCGCGTACGCGATGGCGACGGCGCGCCCGATGCCCGAGTCGCCACCGGTGATCAACGCCTTGCGTCCCGCGAGTCGTCCGCTGCCCTTGTAGCTGGTTTCGCCGTGGTCGGGCCGCGGCGTCATCTTCCCCGCGAGTCCTGGCCAGGGCTGGCTCTGGTTCGCGAACGGCGGGTGCGGAAAGCCCTGTCGTGGGTCGACCAGGGGGCGCGTGCCACCCGGTCCGGTCGATTCGGCGGCCATGGCGCTGAAACTCGGGGCGCCGGCGAGTACCGCCGCGGCGGCACCGAGCGAGGCGTTCTGGAAGATACGGCGGCGGGTCGGGGAGAAGTCGTCGGTCATGGGGGCAGCCTTTCCGTCGGTGGGCCGCCCCACTGTCGGGATCGGTCGGTGGACGGACCGTCATGCGGATGCGAAGGGAGCGCGCTCCAGGGCGTCCGATTTTCACCGTGGCGATGAAAGTGATCCCGCGCGGCGATGGTTTTTCGGCAACGCCCCGGGGAGGAGCATGACGCCATCCTCAACGGAGCCACCCGCATGAAAGCCATCGTCTACACCCATCACGGCCTGCCCATCGACGACGCGAATTCGCTGGTCGAAATGGACATTCCCCAGCCGGTCCCCGGCCCGCGCGACCTGCTGGTCGCCGTCAGCGCCGTCTCGGTGAATCCCGTCGACACCAAGGTGCGCGCCGGCGTGAAGACCACGGCGCCCCGCGTGCTGGGCTTCGACGCCGTCGGCACGGTGGCGGCGGTCGGCGAAGGTGTCACGCTGTTCAAGGAAGGCGACGAGGTCTACTACGCCGGTGCGTTGAACCGCCCCGGCAGCAACGCCGAGTTCCAGCTCGTCGACGAGCGCATTGTCGGCCACAAGCCGCGCACGCTCGACGACGCCCACGCCGCCGCGCTCCCGCTGACCGCGCTCACCGCGTGGGAAATGCTGTTCGACCGCCTGAAGATCGCTGAAGGCGGCCACGAGGGCGAGTCGATCCTCATCATCGGCGCCGGTGGTGGCGTCGGCTCGATCCTGGTGCAGCTCGCGCGCCGCCTGACGAAGCTCACGGTCATCGGCAGCGCCTCGCGCGAGGAGACGGCCCAGTGGGTCCGCGAACTGGGCGCGCATCATGTGATCGATCATTCGAAGCCGCTCGGACCGCAACTCGAAGCGCTGGGCATCGCGCACGTCGATCACCTGATCAGCCTCACGCACACCGACGCGTACTACGAGCAGATCGTGGAGATCGTTAAGCCGCAGGGCCAGTTCGGCCTGATCGACGACCCGCACGCGCTCGATGCGACCAGGCTGAAGCGCAAGGCGATCTCGCTGCACTGGGAGTCGATGTTCACGCGCTCGACCTACGAGACGCCCGACATGATCAAGCAGCACGAGCTTCTGGATCGCGTCGCGGCGCTGATCGACGACGGCACCCTGCGCACCACGCTCGGCGAGCACTTCGGCCCTATCACCGCCGAGAACCTGCGCCGCGCCCACCAGCGCATCGAGAGCCACAAGGCGAAGGGCAAGATCGTGCTCGAGGGCTTCTGAAGCCTAATCGAGCATCTGCCTGACGCGCGTCAGCAAGGCATCGATCTCGAACGGCTTCGCGATGAGATCCATGCCGCGATTGAGGAAACGCGACCGCTCGGTCGCGTTTTCCGCGTAGCCGGTCATGAACAGCACCGGCAGCGTCGGACGCCACGCGCGCGCCACGTCGGCAAGCTCGCGTCCGTCGAGGCCCGGCATGCCGATGTCGGTGAGCAGCAGGTCGAACGATTCGTCGCCGCGCAGCAGCGACAGCGCGCGATCGGTGTCGCCCGTGGCCACGCACGTGTAGCCCGCCTGGGTCAGGACCTCGGCGGTGAACATGCGCAACGAGTCGGTGTCCTCCACCAACAGCACCCGCTCCCCGTGTCCGCCGGCGATCTCGCCCTGGCCGGCCGTGACGGTCACCACCTCGCCTTCGCTGGCGGGCAACAGCAGCGTCACCTCGGTGCCGCGGCCCACGACGCTTTCGATGCGTGCCTCGCCGCCGGACTGGCGCGCGAAACCGTAGATCATCGACAGGCCGAGACCCGTGCCCTGCCCCAGCGGCTTGGTGGTGAAGAACGGCTCGAACACCTTCTGCAGCACATCGGGCGCGATGCCCGAACCGTTGTCCGACACGGTCACGTGCACGTAATCGCCATCGGGCAGCGAGCCGTCGCCGACGAGGCGCCGTCGTCCGGTGGCGATCCGGATGCGTCCGCCCTCGGGCATCGCGTCGCGCGCGTTGATGACGAGGTTGATGACCGCGTTCTCGAGCTGGTTCGTGTCCACCTCGGCGACCACGGGCTCACCGGAAAGATCCAGTTCCAGCGTGACGCGCTCGCCAAGCGTCCGTCGCAGCATGTCTTCCAGCGAACGGACGTTGCCCTTGAGGTCGGAGGCCTTCGCATCGAGCGGCTGCTGGCGCGCGAACGCGAGCAGGCGGTGCGTGAGCGCGGCGGCGCGACGTGCGGAACCGAGCACGGCATCGGCGAAGCGTTGCACCTTGTCGGGCTTGCCGGCCTCAACCTGACGATTGATCAGGTCGATGCCCGTGATGATGCTGGTCAGGAGGTTGTTGAAGTCGTGCGCGATGCCGCCGGTGAGCTTGCCCAGCGCGTCCATCTTCTGCGCCTGCAACAGCTGCAGCTCGGTGCGTTCGCGCTCGGCCTTCTCGATCGCCAGCTGGCTGTGCGCCGTGTCGATGCGTTCGAGCTGATCGCGCTCGCGGCGACGCTGCTCGGTGACGTCCTCGACGAAGACCAGGCCGCCTTCCTTGCGATACGGCGTGACCCGCCATTCCGTCTCGCGGACGCCCGCGCGCGAGTGCATGCACAGCACGCCGCGCCAGCGCTCGTTCGACGCGAGGTGTTCGCGCATCTGCGCCAGGGTTTCATCCTGGCCCGGTTCGAAGCAGGACACCAGTTCGCCGGTGCAGCCGGCATCCTCGATCAGCCGGTCGAACGCCTCGTTCGAATCCAGGATGCGAAGCGCTCCGTCGACCACGGCGATCGGCGCCGCGATGTTGGTGAAGATCTCGCGGAACCGCGCTTCGGCGGCGCGCAGTTCGTCTTCGGTCTCGCGCACGCGCATCAGCGTGCGCAGCGTCGCGAGCATCACGTCCGGATCCACCGGATGGATCAGATAGGCGTCCGCGCCGTTGTCGAGACCGGTGATCAGGTCGCCCGTGTCGATCGACGCGGCCGACACGTGCACGACGGGCAGCAGCATCGTCTCCGGCGCCTCGCGCAATCGGCGCACGATGTCGAAGCCGCTCATGTCGGGCAGGTTCACGTCGAGGATCACCGCCGCGAACTCGTGGCTGGCAAGAAGCGCCAGGCCTTCCGTGCCCGTGCCGGCCTCCATGGCTTCGTAACCCGCGCGCTCCACCGTTCGCCGCATCGCATAGCGCGTGGCCGCGTTGTCGTCGACGATCAGCAGCCGGGAGTTACGAGGCATCGTTCGACTCACTGGAGAGTTTCAGGGGCAGCACCACATGGAAGACGGAACCCTTGCCGGGGTGGCTCACCACACCGACCTCGCCGCCCAGCAGGTGCGCGAACTGGCGGCAGATCGACAGGCCGAGGCCCGTGCCGCGCAGCCGCTTCTGCAACGGGGAGTCCACCTGCGTGAAGTCCTCGAACAGCGCGCCCTGCAGTTCCTCGGGGATGCCGATGCCGGTGTCGCTGACGGCGAATCGCACGCGATCGTCGCCTTCCAGCTGCGCGGAGACACGGATCTCGCCGCGCGGCGTGAACTTCAGCGCGTTGGAGATGAAGTTGCGCAGGATCTGCGCGAGCTTCTTGTCGTCCGTGTAGAGCTTCGGCATGTGCTCCGGATCCTCGAAGATCAGGTCGGCCTCCGTCGCGTCCACGATCGGGCGGAACGTGCCGCGCAACGCCGAGAACAGGTCCATCAGCTCGAACCACGCCGGCGAGATGGTGATGCGGCCCGCCTCGATCTTCGCCAGGTCGAGCAGGTCGTCCACCATGTCGCTCAGCTCGCGCGCGGCGTTGGCCACGAACGACACCTGCTTCTGCTGCTCGCCGTTGAGGGGGCCGTCCATGCCGTCGGCCATCAGGCGCGCGATGCTGAGGATGGAGCCCAGCGGCGTGCGGAACTCGTGGCTCATGTACGAGAGGAACCGGCTCTTCAGCTCCGACGCCTGGCGCAGCTGCTCGGCCTGCTTGTCGAGTTCGGCGTACAGCGCGAGCACGCCCTGGTTGGTCTCTTCCAGTTCCGCGCGGAGGGAATCGTTTTCCGCGGTCAGCCGCGCGATGTCGTCGTTGTCGCTCACAGGCCGGTCCCGAGGGTCATGGCGAGGATGGTCGTGTCGTCGCGGCCGCGATTGAAGTCGCGATACAGCAGCGCCGTGACGACGCCCGGGTGCCGGTTGGGCAGGCCGGGGTATTCCTTGTGGTTCCAGCGCGACTGCAGGCCGTCGCTGTACATCAGGAGCAGCTTGCCCTGCGAGTGCGGGAAATCGAACGACTGGGCGCGGCGTGCCTGCACACCGACGATGCCGGGATGCGACGCCAGGCCGCGCGAGCCATCGATGGTGAGCAGGCCGCCCGCGATGTTGCCGATGCCCGCATAGCGGAGCACGCCACTCTCGCGCAGGTACTGCGCCACCGCGACCGCGCCACCGCGCGTGCCGGTCATGCCGGTGTTGAGAGCGCCCATCAGGTTGACCGGCTCTTCGAGCGGCGCCTCGCGGAACGTCGCCAGCGCGGCGTTCGCCGCCTCGTGCGCCGACATGCCGTGCCCCAGCCCGTCGACGAGCAGGATCGACACCTTGTCCTTGTCCAGCGCCACGCCCCACCCGTCGCCGCAGACGGTCTCGTCCTGCATCAGCTGCTGCGTGGCGGCGAAGCGGATGTCGGCCCTCGCGAAGCCCTTCGGGTACAGGCGCGCCATCACCACCGAGCCGCGATGATCGGCGTACATGTCCATGACGTCGGACTGACGGCGCACCGCGCCGAGGCCTTCGCCGCGCGTGCCGCCGGTCGAGAATCCGTCGGGGAGGCAATCGGCCAGGTTGAAGCCGGGGCCACGATCGACGGCCGTCACCTCGACGCCATAGGCGCCGTCGCCCTGCACGACCGAAATGTGGATCTCGCCGCTGCGCGCATGCTTGAGCACGTTGGTGGCCAGCTCCGTGGTCACCAGGGCCACGCGGCCCGCGTCGGTGGCATCGAACCCCGCGCCGCCGGCCGCCAGTTGCGCGACGCGCCGCGCCTGGCCGATCTGCGTGGCGTCCTCGATCGCGACGATGCGGGTCGGTTCGCCGCTGAAGGTCACGTCCATTTGCAGATCGTCACGCGCGTGCCCGCGCCGGCCGCGCTCTCCAGCGAGAATTCGTCCACGAGACGCCTGGCGCCCGTGAGGCCGAGGCCGAGGCCGCTGCCCGACGTCCAGCCATCGGTCATCGCCAGTTTCACGTCGGGAATGCCGGGACCTTCGTCGCGGAAGATCAGGCGCAGGCCCTTGCGCCCGCCGTCTTCCAGCAGCTCCCAGTCCATGTCGCCACCGCCGCCGTAGATGACGGTGTTGCGGCCCAGTTCGCTGGCCGCCGTGATCAGCTTGGTCTGGTCGACCAGGCGCAGCCCGGCTTCGACGGCGAGCTTGCGCGCGGTCTGTCGGGCGAGCACGACATCCTGTTCGATCCGGATCGGTTGGGTGCCTTGCCTGATCGTGTTCATCGCGCGGACACGCGGTCACGCAGCAGCTTCATGCCGCGCTCCACGTCCAGCGCCGTGCTCACGCCGGGCAGCGTCAGGCCGAGCTCCACGAGCGTGATCGCCACGGCGGGCTGCATGCCGACCACGACGGTTTCCGCGTCCATGATCCTCGACAGGCCCGAGATCGTGGCGATCATGCGGCCGATGAAGGAATCGACGATGTCGAGCGCCGAGATGTCGATGAGGACGCCACGCGCGCCGGTGTCGCTGATGCGCTCGGAGAGGTCGTCCTGCAGGGTCAGCGCCAGCTGATCGTGCATGTCGACCTGGATGGTGACGAGCAGGAACTCGCCCATGCGCAGGATGGGGATGCGCTCCATGGCGATCAGCCTTCCTTGCCGACGATGAAACCCGAGCGTTTCAGGGCCAGCGCGAGCGCGTCGGCGAGATTGGCCTTGGTGACAATGCCCTGCAGGTCGAGGCCCAGGTGCACGATGGTCTGCGCGATCTGGGGACGCACGCCGCTGATGATCGCGTCGGCGCCCATCAGGCGGATGGCGGTAACGGTCTTCAGCAGGTGCTGCGCGACCAGGGTGTCCACCGTGGGAACGCCCGTGATGTCGATGATGGCGATTTCGGCGCCGGTCTCGACGATGCGCTGGAGCAGCGATTCCATGACGACCTGGGTGCGCTGGGAATCCAGCGTGCCGATCATCGGCAGGGCGAGCACGCCGTCCCAGAGCTTCACCACGGGCGTGGACAGTTCGAGCAGTTCTTCCTGCTGACGCGCGATCACTTCCTCGCGCGACTTCTGGAAGGTGCGGATCGTGTGCAGGCCGAGGCCGTCGAGCAGTTCCGAGACGGCCCAGAGCTGACCGGCGAGCTCCGTCGGCTCGCTGGCGTATTCCACCTGGAGCAGGTCGAAGAGCGGGCGCTTCAGCGAGAAGATGAAGCTGGCGGTCTGCTGCGAGTCGAACCCCTGCAGGGCACGGCTGCGCGAGAGGCGCTCGAGGAAGCCGCGCATCTCGCTCCACTCGTTGCCGCCGGCACCGTTGATCTCGCTGGTGGCCGATCCGGTGACGAGCAGGCGGAGGAATTCCTTCGTCTGCGATTCGAACTCGGCGTGGCCGATACGCGCGTCGCGCGAGGCACCGCTGGCGTCCAGATTGGCGGTCCACTCCGCGAGCAGGCTGGATTCGTTCTTCCGAACGGCGTCGATAGTGCGCTGAGACAGTGCGGCCATGGGCATCCCCTGTAAAAACGCTATGATGCGTTCACACCCGGCACAATGGAATAGTGCAGTTCGTCGCCGAACGCGTTGACATCGTGTTCACGGCGGACGGGCTAATCGCCTCGTCCAGCGTCCCTTACCAGAGCCCGTCCCATGTCGTCCCAACCCCTCCCGGTCGTACTGCTCGTCGAAGACGACGACGCCATCCGCGACCTCTCCGAAATGATCCTCGACATGGAAGGCTACGAGGTGCATTCCGTGCGCAACGGGGACGAGGCCGAACACTGGCTGGCGACCGGCAAGGCGGATGTCCTGTTCACCGACATCAACATGCCCGGCCGGATCGGCGGCCAGGAGCTGGCCATCCGCCATCACGACATGCGCGTGCTGGTGACCTCCGGCGAGGCCCCGGAACAGCACGACTGGCTCCGGCCGGGCATGCGGTATCTGGCCAAGCCCTACGACCGAAAGACCCTGCTGAACGCGATCCGCGACCTGGCCGCCTGACGGAAGTCAGGCCCGGTCGATCACGCGGCTGATCTTCCCTCCGTCGAACGCGAACTCGGACGTCCCCACCATCTCGATCACGGTGCCCGCGCCCGGGCCGTCGGGGATGTCTTCGGCGATCTCGCCGTGAAAGGCGATGTCCACCACGACCGTGTCGCCCTCGTCGCGGACCGCGGTCACTTCCTGCCGCCGCGACGCGAACAGCGCCGCACCCACCCGCGCCAGCTTCCCGAACTCGTCCTTGCCGTCGGTCGCCACGCTCATATCCCCGCCCGCATGGTGCTCGAAGCGCACGTCGTCGGAGAGCACGGCGAGCATGCCCTCGATGTCGAAGCGGTTGTACGCGTCGATGTAGGCGTCGATCAGGGCCTGGCGGAACGGGTCGGTCATGAGGGTATCCAGCACGGTGGGCGTTTCGGATAGTAACGAAGCCGGCGACCGTGCGGAGGGTGGGAGCCGATCGTATCGGCGATCCGCGGCAGCGGCCCCGGTGCGCGTGATGCCGTGCCTTGCCGACCCCTCCCCCTCCCCCGTATGGTGCCCGCTTCCGTCCCAACCCCGAGCCGCCCGATGTCGCATCCGCAGGAGCAGTCCCCCGAGCACCTCAGGCGCAGCCTGTCGAACCGCCACCTGCAGCTGATCGCCATCGGCGGTGCCATCGGGACGGGCCTGTTCATGGGCTCGGGCAAGACCATCAGCCTGGCGGGCCCGTCGATCCTGCTGGTCTACCTCATCATCGGCGTGATGCTCTTCTTCGTCATGCGCGCGATGGGCGAGCTGCTGCTCTCCAACCTGCAGTACAAGTCGTTCATCGACTTCTCCACCGACCTGCTCGGTCCATGGGCCGGTTTCTTCTGCGGATGGACGTACTGGTTCTGCTGGATCATCACCGCGATCGCGGACGTGATCGCCATCGCCTCGTACGCCCAGTTCTGGTTCCCTGGGCTCGCGCCATGGGTGCCGGCGTTGCTGTGTGTGGCGCTCCTGCTTTGCCTCAACCTAACCACCGTGCGCCTCTTCGGCGAACTGGAGTTCTGGTTCGCGCTGATCAAGATCATCGCCATCTGCGCGCTCATCGTCACCGGCTTCGGCATGGTGGCCTGGGCGTTCCGCTCGCCGGACGGCCACGTGGCGTCGCTGGCGAACCTGTGGAACGACGGTGGCCTCTTCCCCACCGGCATCGGCGGCTTCTTCGCCGGTTTCCAGATCGCGGTGTTCGCGTTCGTCGGCATCGAACTCGTCGGCACCACCGCCGCCGAGACGGCCGATCCGGAGCGCAACCTGCCCAAGGCGATCAATTCGATCCCCGTCCGCATCATCCTGTTCTACGTGCTCGCGCTCGTCGTGATCATGTCCGTGACGCCGTGGCGCCAGGTGCTGCCCGGCAAGAGCCCCTTCGTGGAACTGTTCGTGCTCGCCGGCATCCCGGCCGCGGCCAGCCTGATCAACTTCGTCGTGCTCACGTCGGCCACGTCGTCGGCGAACAGCGGCATCTTCTCCACCAGCCGCATGCTCTACGGCCTGGCCGAGGAAGACCATGCGCCGTCGACCTTCCGGCACCTGTCGAAGGCCGCCGTTCCCTCGCGTGGCCTGCTGTTCTCGTGCCTGTGCCTGCTCGGCGGCGCGATGCTGGTGTACGTCATCCCGAACCTCGTCACCGCGTTCACGCTGGTCACGACGCTGGCCGCGATCCTCTTCATGTTCGTGTGGTCGCTGATCCTGATCGCTTACATGGCCTACCGGAAGAAGCGTCCGGAACTGCACGCGGTGTCGGCGTACAAGATGCCAGGCGGCGTGTTCATGTGCTGGGCCTGCCTGGTGTTCTTCGCGTTCGTGCTCGTGCTGCTCGCACTGGAAAGCGACACGCGCCAGGCGCTGATCGCCAGCCCGGTGTGGTTCGCGATCCTCGGCATCGGCTACGCCCTGCGCCGCCGCAAGGCCTGAAACCGCGGTTGGAGCGCACCTGGGCGCGATGGGATGCTCGCGGCAAGCACCCCTTCGCGGCCAAGGCCGCTCCCACCCGAAGGTAGAAACCCTCCGCCACCCCATCGCGGCCAAGGCCGCTCCTACAGGAGCGAGAAGCCTGTTGGAGCGCACCTGGGCGCGATGGGTGCTCGCGACAGCAAAACCTACTAAAGCGACTGAGGCTCCGGCGCCGGCACCACCGCCGACAGCAACAGCGCGCCGCGCTCCACCTTCACGTACATCGACGCCACGGGCTCCAGCGTGCCCGCCTTCAGCCGCCACGCCGACAGCATCCAATCGTCGTTGACGCGCCAGCCCACGTGGCCATGCCCGATGTACCCCAGCAACGTCTCTCCACGGAAGTCGATCGGAAAGAACGTGGCTTCGTCGCCGTAGCCGGTCATCATCCCTTCGCCGACCGCGCCGCCGAAATCCGGCAGATCCCGGAACGTCGCCGACTCGCCCTTCGGCGCGAGACCACCCGGCGCCCGCGCCGCCGCGAGCAGCGCGTCGTACGACACCTTCGCGGCGCCCTTCAGCGGGCGATCCAGCGTGCCCTGCACCGGGCTGCGCTCGTAGCGCGCAGCCGCCGCCATCGCGACGGCGGCGAAATCCTCGCAGGGCGACTGCTTCGGCGCACACGCGCTACCACCGGAAACCAATGCGTGATCGAAGCGCATCGTCAGCTGCGCGTCGGGCCCGAAGCGCGTCCCTTCCCAGCGACTGATGCCGAGGTTCATCTCGTCGGGCGACGGATTCGACAGCACGGTCGCGATGATGTCGCTGCCGACGCGCGCCATGCCATGGCGGGACATGCAGTCCGGCGCCCATGCGCCCGGCGCGTCGACCGCGATCGCCTTGCGGCCCTCGATCCGGAACGGCACTTCGGTCCAGCATGACGCCGTGCCCCCGACGGAAAACACCGAGCTGACCGGCATCCCGTCGAGCTTGCGGTAGCCCGACGACGCGTCGAGTTCCGCGAGCGCCTTCGTCACGGCTGCGTCGGGCTCGAACGGAAACGCCTTCGCATCGTCGAGCGACACCTCCGCGGCCACGGCGACAGACGCCCCCGCCTTCGCGAGATCCGCCAGCACATCGTCCGACCCCTTCGGCAACCGTGGCAGTAGCGCCTGCACGGTGTCGAGCGGCTTCGGCGCCTTCGCATCCAGACCGCGCAGGAAGGCGATGCGCGTGGGATACCGCGCCACGTCGGCCGCGAGTGGTTTTCCTGGGTGATCGCCAAGGTAAGCGGCCACCGACGCGTCGCGCTCAGCCAGCCAGTGGCGCTGGTCGGTCTTCAGCGCGTCGGCCTTGTCCGGGTGGTTCTTCAACGCCGCCCGGAAGGCCTCGCCGAGCTCGCCATCCAGCGCGGAGATCGCCGGTGACGCGCAGATGGCCTTCTCCACGGCGGTGGACGCCTTGCCGCAATCGAATCCGGCGGCATGACAGGTGCCGGCCGCGAAGGCGAGCGACAGTACGGTGGCAGTGATCCTCACGAAACGTCTCCTCGGTGAGCGGGTGCATTCCGACCATTCTAGGAGACACGCGCCGAACGCTCCCGACCCGGAAATGTTGTAGTCCTTCGCCTACAGGAACGCACCCGAGAATTGGGTATAGTCGGCCGATTCCACGTGGCCAGCCGGGGGGCGGTGCCGTCGTGCGAACAGGGGAATCGCATGCCGCACCAAAGGACAATCCGATGAGCACGGGCTTCAAGCCCGTGAGCTTCCGTTACGACGACGCGCTCACCCGCGTATCGTGGGACGCGTTCGAGCACCTGATCGCGGACTACTACCGTGCGCAGGGGTTCGAGGTGGACCACGTCGGCACCGGCGGCGGCCCGCGCCGCACCGACGGCGGCATCGACCTGATCCTGCGCCAGGGCCTCGAGACGATCGTCGTGCAGTGCAAGCACTGGAACTGCTGGAAGGTGCCGCACAACGACGTGCACCAGCTCATCGGCGTGATGCACACGGCCGCCGCGACTGGCGCCATCGTCATCACCTCCGGCGAATTCACCGACGCCGCGATCGAGGCCGCCGCGAAGTTCCGGCACATCCGTCTGATCGACGGCAAGGCCGTGCGCGCGATGCTCGGGCCGATCGAGGAGCCCGCGGTTCCGTTCGCCTCGTTCGACGCCATGCCGTCGTGGAGCCCCTCGCGGCATCCACCGAAGCGCGCCGGGCGCAGCCGTGCCCCCATCGTCGCGGTCGCAGCCGCCTTCCTGACCATGGCCATTTCGCTCTGCGTGCTGTGGCAGTACTACGCGATGACGGTCCTCAAGGCGCGCACCGACGCCGCACGCGCGACCCAGGGCGCCATGCGCGTGCTGGCGGCGCAGGCCATCACGTCCCGCCACGTGCCCGCCACGCCAGGCACGCCGGTGGAGTCGTCGCCCGCGAGCACGATGAACGGCCACGCGGCGATGCCAGCCCACCTCCCGACCACGAAAGCGGAAATCGCCGCATGGGAAGCGGCCAACGCGGAATCGATGCGCATCCTGGAAAAAACGACGCCATCGGTTCCGTAACGCGGCTTGGCTCGTCGCGAAGAGGCACAGGCCTGCCACTCACGGCCCCAAAAGCTGTCGCGCCCAGGTGCGCTCCAACAGCGCTTCGCCAAGCCGCACCCGTCGCCCGCAGCTTGGCTTGTGGGAGCGCACCCGGGCGCGACAGCTCCTCGCGAAGAGCATCAGCACCTGCCACTCACGGCCTCAAAAGATGTCGCGCCCAGGTGCGCTCCAACAGCGCGTCGCCGCATCGCCCGCAGATTGTCTTGTTGGAGCGCACCTGGGCGCGAAGGCTCCTCGCGAAGAGCCTCAGGACCTGCCACACAGCCTCAAAAGGCATCGCGCCCAGGTGCGCTCCAACAGCCAGAACTGGCGCCTGCTTTGTTACCTCCAACGCGACACTTTTCGTAGGACGACGCCGCGAGGTCGAGATCAGATCGTTCGTCGACAGACGCTTTGCTTACGATGGAGAAATCATCCCAAGAGCGCAGGAAGCCGATTCATGCATATATCGTCTATCTCCAACGCAACGTTCGCGCCCGTCGCCAATGCTGACAGTGTCCATCCAGCCACCGTGGAGGCGTCATCCGTCAGCGATCCGCGACCGGCCGATCGATACGACTTCTCGAACATGACGGTTCGCCAGTTCTTCGACGCGGTATCCGAACTGCAGAGCACAGGACAGATTTCGGGTGATGAGGCATTGGACCTCATATGCACCCTCGGCATATGGAACGACGGTTCGCTATCGCACGATGAATATCTCGATCTCCGGATGGACAATTCGTACGAAATCATTCAACAGCAGATCGCTTGCGCTGATGCGCAAGGCCGCATCGCCGAAAGGGACATTTCCATCCGCGGGCTGGCGTTGCTCAAGCGTCTCAACGGCACGCTCCGCCGTGTCGACGTCGAAGCATGACGCACTCCGTCACGACGCGAATCGCGATCGCGCCCTGGTCACGATCTGCGCGTTGGCATTCGCGATGGCCTGGAACTCGCGACTGATGCCGGCGTCTTCCGCGACGCGCTGCCAGAACGACACTGCCCAGCCGCTAGCGAGCGACCACACCGCCAGGTCGGCCGGCGTCGGCGTCGCGACCGTGAACTCACGCCCGACGACAGCACCGCTCGCAGCAGGACGGTACATCATCGGCAGCATGTCGTAGTTCGGCGTGAGTTCGAGCGGTAGCGCGTCATCGAGGAAGAACGCGAGGTTTCCGAAATGCATGTCGGTGTTGCCGATGAGCCGACCGAACCACCAGCGTTCCCGGATGCGTTCGAGCGTATCGGCATCGATCCATCCTCCGGCGCGCATTCGCGAGGCGGCACCCGCCCAACCATCGTCGCGCACGCCGTCGTGCGCATCGCTCCACGCGGCCAGCGTGACGCAGCCGCGTCGTCCGTACGCGCCGATGCGATCGAAGCGCGTCACTTCGAGACACGCGCGCCCTCCTGACCAGACGATGTCCGAGCGTGCACTGGCGTGGCCGTGGTCCCGAAGGACTTCTCCGGCGATGTGTTCGCTCAGAAGCAGGTCGGCCCAGCGACGCGCGGTGGCGTTGCCATCGACAGGCTCGCTGAACTTCACGATGACGTGGCGCGTCTCGTTATTCCCGTCGGCGACCGCGGTGGTGAACTTCGGTTGCTCGCCAGCAGCCGACGATCCGACTTCCGCGCCACCCATCGCCGCCTCCGCGAACCGCGCATAGACCTCGCCGCGTTCGGCGGTCGGAATGGGTGACGGCCCTTCGGCGAGCGCCGCTTCGAGCGATCGCTCGCCGAGTACGAAGTCGCCGGGCCCGTCGCTCCCGCGAAGCAACAGCGCCGTCATGACCGCATCGTCATCCCATAGCAGGATGTCGGACGGTAATCCCAGGGCGCCAGCCCAGCGCTGCGCGAACTGGCGACCGAGAAACCCCTGCGGTCGCTGATCGTCGAGGAACCAGGGCACGCCGGGAAACAGGCCATCCGAGAACTCGTCGCGCATCCAGTCGGTCGGCCGACGTGGGGCGACCAAAGCGCCCCTCGGATAAAGGGCCGTCAGAAGGCCGAACTCCTGTGGTCGCCCTTGGGCGTCGATGCGGAACAGGGGCCAGCGCGAGCCGAGGCCTCGTACATCCCGAATCGCCGCGTAGCGGCTACGTCGGGCCTGGCCGATCCTCGCCACAACGTCGCCGACTGAAGCCAGGAGACGAGAAACGGTGGGTTGGCTGACGCCGAGATCCGCGGCCAGGTCGGCCGCGCTTGAGGCACCCCGCAGCCGCAGGGCGGTGAGAAGCTGCTCGGCGCGCACCATCGTTGCCATGCATGAATAGATATATGAATAGATTTTCTATGTCAATATCTTTCTTTATCAGTAAGTTGATTCAACTTCCAGTGGACACATGAATAGATTCATGCAGACATCAAGCGGCGACCGACGCCGTGGCGCCCTTCCCGTACACCGCGGGCGCTCCTCACCCCACATGCGTGAGAACGCCCCACTGGACGTAGTGGCCGAGCCCTAGTCCGCCCGAACGGCCCGCGCGCGACATGGCTGATCCCTGATCGCCGGAGACGTGCTGTGAGGCGGCAAGAGACAAGCTCGGCCACTGCGGATGTCAGCAGCGACGCAAGCCAGAAAATGCACGCATTTCGTGGGACATGCCTATTTACTTCTCAAACAAAATGCGTATCGACATAGAACTTTTCTGAAAATTCCGGATATTTTCGCGATTCGCTTGTCATCCGATTGTTGTCGAGCGGCGACGAGTGCGAGCATTCGTCGCCGCGCTGGATTCGCGACGAACCTCGAGCGGCTGTGCAGCCTTATGGATATCCCTAAACAACTATGGAGCCACGATGAAGAAATGTTCCGTTCTGTTCGCCGCCGCGATTGTCGCTGTTGCACTTGTGGGGTGCGCGACCCCTCTGGACCACAAGACCGGTATCGAGGTAACGCAGGACAAACTCGCGAACTTCAAGAAAGGCGTTACCACGACCGATGACGTGATCGCAGCCATCGGACATCCGCCCGAGAAGAAGGAGTTCAAGGGCAAGGAGGTGTGGACCTACTACTACACGCGCCTTTCGGTGTTCCCCGGCGGACCGAGCGTGCACGAATCGACCGTGATCGAATTCGACAAGGCCGGGAAGATGGTCAGTGCCTACAAGGCGGGCGGCGTACCCGGCAAGACGGGCAATGCGATGCTTGACGCGGCGGGCATGTAACCGCCGTTCGATCAGAGCCCACCCGACTCTCGCGCGAAGCGCATCGGCGGCATTCCCACATGCCGCGCGAACGCCACGCTGAACGTACTGGCCGAGCTGTAACCCACGCGCTCGGCCACCTCCGCCACCGTTCCTTCCCCGCGCCGCAGCAGTTGCTTCGCGAGCCCCATGCGCCAGGCCAGCAGGTACTCCATCGGCGCGACACCTACCTCCCGACTGAAGCGCTCGAAGAACGACGAGCGCGACAGGGCCGCTTCTTTGGCGAGTTGCACGACGGTCCACGCGCGCGTGGGATTCTCGTGCATATGACGGATGGCGATGCCGAGACGCGCATCCGCTAGACCGCGCAGCAGACCAGGCGATGCGTCGGTTCCCGCGGTCGAACGAAGCGCTTCGATGAATAGCACTTCCAGCAGACGCGCCAGCACCACCTCACGCGCCGGACGCTGCGCACGCGCCTCGTCGCTGGCCAGCTGCACCAGCGTCGAGAGCCGCGGCTCGTCGCGGACCAGGACGACCCGCGGCAGCAGCGACACGAGCAGCGCCGCGTCCGGCGACCCGAATTCGCACAGGCCCGCGAGGAAGCGCACCTCGTGTGGGCCCTCCGGCGTGCCCTGACGGTGCTCGCCATTGGGGAGTTCCACGGGATGCCGGTCGATGTCCTCGGGCCTGGGCGGCTCGTTGCCGGACAGCAGCATGTCGCGCCATGCCGGGATCAATACGAAATCGCCCGCCTGCAGCGCCATCGGCTCGTCGTCGCCGAGGGTCAGGCGGCAGGATCCATCGAGGATCAGGCAATACACCGGATTGCCCTGCTCCGCCTGGCGAACGCCCCACGACCCGGCCGCCGAGACGAGCTTCGACCGCCGCAGGCTGGGCTGCAGCAGGGTGACCACTTCCGCCAGGGGATCGATCATGGCCGGACTCTCGCAAACGATATTCGGACTTCAGAGTGTAGCGAGTCCGAGGCGGGGCGCCTATCGTGGCCGACAGGCACCCTCACCCCAGGAGTCACCATGCAGACCGTCCTCATCACCGGATGCTCGTCCGGCTTCGGCCTCGATATCGCTCGCCATTTCCACGAGAAGGGCTGGAACGTCGTCGCGACCATGCGCACGCCGCGCACCGATCTCTTCCCGGCGTCCGACCGCATGCGCGTCCTCGCGCTCGACGTGACCGACGCGGCGAGCATCCGTCGCGCGATCGACGAAGCCGGCCCGATCGACGTCCTCGTCAACAATGCGGGCATCGGCGTGCTCAGCGCGCTGGAAGGCATGACGATGGACACCGTCCGCGACGTCTTCGAAACCAACACCCTCGGCACGATCGCCATGACCCAGGCCGTGCTGCCGCAGCTGCGCGAGCGCAAGAACGGCGTCGTCATCAACGTCACGTCGAGCGTCACGTACCGCCCGCTGCCGCTGCTGTCGGTTTACTCGGCAAGCAAGGCGGCCGTGAACGCCTTCACCGAATCGCTTGCGCTCGAGCTCGCACCTTTCAACGTACGCGCACACCTCGTGCTCCCCGGCCGCGCCCCGGACACGCGCTTCGGCGAAAACGCCCGCGCCCGCATGCAGCCCCCGTCGCCCACCTATGCCGACTTCATGCAGCAGGTCTTCAGCGGCATGACGGCCGACGGCCCGGTCACGCATTCGAGCGACGTCGCGGAAGCCGTCTGGCGCGCCGCCACCGACGCATCGGCCCCGATGCGCATTCCCGCCGGCGCGGACGCGGTGGAGTGGTCGCAGGCGGCCCGTTCGTAAAGCGAGCCGTTGTGGGAGCGGACCTGGCCGCGACAGCCTTTCGCCGCTGGGCGGCAGGGCCTGTTGCTCCTCGCGAAGAGCGGTCGCGGCCAGGTCCGCTCCTACAGCGGCAGGCGGTAGCCGTTCGACCTGGACGTTGTCGTGCGCCGGCGCGTGAAGAATGCTCGCCACGCCTCGTCACCCTGTGGGAGCGGACCTGGCCGCGACAGCTTTTCGCCGCTGGGCAGCAGGGCCTGTTGCTCCTCGGGAAGAGCGATCGCGGCCAGGTCCGCTCCGACAGCGGTGAGGGGTAGCCGGTCGATCGGGACGTCGTCACCGACACCGGCGCCTGATGGGTGCTCGCCACGCCTCTTCACCTGTGGGAGCGGACCTGGCCGCGACAGCTTTTCGCCGCTGCGCAGCAGGGCCTGTTGCTCCTCGCGAAGAGCGATCGCGGCCGGGTCCGCTCCTACTGCGAAAGGTGATAGCCGGTGGTGAGTGTCAGGCGGTGTTGACGGCCAGCTGTGCCGCGAATGCACGCTGGTATGCCGGCCTCGCCTCGCCGCGCTCCACGTATGCCACCAACCGCGGAAACTCCGCGAGGGCGCCCGACGGTCGCGCGCGCATCAGCACCGAGACCATCAGCAGGTCGCCCGCGCTGAACTTGCCGTCCAGCCACTCGGCGTCGCCCAGTCGATCCGAAAGCAGCTTCAGTCGCTGACGCACGCGCTCCATCACGATCGGCACGCGCTCGGCCGCCCATGGCTTGTCGCCTTCGAGGATCTTCGCGATGAAGATGTCGAGGATCGGCGGTTCCACGGAGTTGAGCGCCGCGAACATCCACGTGATCGCGCGTGCCCGCGCGTTGGCGTCGGCCGGCAGCAGATGGCCATATCGCTCCGCAAGGTGGAACACGATCGCTCCCGTTTCGAACAGCACGAGACCGTCTTCCTCGTAGGTGGGAATCTGGCCGAAGGGATGCAGGCCCATGTGGTCCGGCTGCTTCATCTGCGGATGCGGCACGAGGCGCACCTCGTAGGGCTGCCCCACCTCCTCCAGCGCCCAGCGCACGCGGGTGTCGCGCGCCAGACCCTTGCCGCCATCGGGCGAGCGTTCGAACGCGGTGATCGTGATGGTCATCGTTACTCCCCAGGTTGGCAATCGGCCCGAAGGTATGGCGCCATGAGTGCGTTCGCCGCGCGGAAGCCTTCGACGGTGAGCAGCGCGACATCCTTCGGAAACGCTGGTCCGCCCGGCGAGACTACAGCGATTCCGACCCCACCCCCTGCTGCGCCGCACGATCAAACCGCAGCCCATCCCGCAGGTGGGAGCGCGCTCGCGCGCGAACGACGAAGCGACACGATCCGCTCCGCCGCAGCCAACAAGGGCTCGCCACCCTCCACCCGTTGATCTACAGCCAAAACTATCCGACATTGCCCCATCAGCCACGCGCCGGAGCCACGCATGCCGCTTATCGACCACATCGAATTCGCCGTCGAGAACATAGAGAAGGCCCGGGCGTTCTACGAGCGCGCGCTCGCACCGCTGGGCGTGACGCTCCTCGTCACCATCGGCCCGCACGAGACGCGCAACGGCGGCACGCGACTCGGCTTCGGCGCGAACGAGTACCCGAGCCTGTGGCTGCACGACCACGCCGCGCCGGGCAAGGTGATGCACGTGGCCTTCGAGGCGGCCAGCCGCGCCGAGGTGAGGCAGTTCTACGAGGAAGCGCTCGCCGCAGGTGGCCGGGACAACGGCCCGCCCGGGATTCGGGATCACTACCACTCACGCTATTACGCGGCGTTCGTGCTCGACCCCGATGGCGTGAACGTCGAGGCGGTCTATCAGGGCGATTGAGCTCGCACCGCCTTCACCCCCTGCAGGATGTTCGCCACCACGAACGCAGGATCCTCATGCGGCAGCCCATGGCCGGCTGTCGCCGCGATGTTCTGGTGCGCGTTGCTCGACAGCGTGAGGAACTGCTTCTGCAGACGCTGCGTGGCGTCTTCGAGTTTGATCGACATCGGTTCCGAGAGGCCCGGCACCATGCGGAAGCGCGGGCTGTGCGTCGCGACGATGACGGGCTTCGCGCCAAGCGAGCGCAGCTGCTTCGCTTGCGCGAGGCTTGGCGTGATGTCGAGGCCTTCCTCGTTCTTCGCCGGATCGGTCTGCACCGTGCTGATGAACGTGCGTGCCTCGGTCACCGCTTTTTCCTCGCCAGGTTTCGCGGGCCCGAGCACCGACAGCCACGCGCTCGATTGATCCGGATGCGTCGACGAGACGAGAACGAGGCCAGCCGTGTCATTCGGATACATGCTGGCGAACACCTGGGCGTGCAGCCCGCCGATGGAATGTCCGACCAGAAGATAAGGACCCGGCACATGCGCCGCTTTAAGGGCGGCGTGCAGATCCTCGGCGGCATCCTTACTGGTGCGCGGGCGCGTTTTCACCGGATCGCTGCCGCCGACGCCGGCACGGTCGTACAGGCACACGCGCGTGACCGGCGCAACCTTGGCCGCGATGCCAAGCCAGCCCGGATCTTCCGCCGGCGCGGTGCCCAGCCCCGCATCCACCACCACGACCGGTGTGCCGCTGCCCTCGCACTTCAGCTTGATGGAGCGACCGCCGATGTCGAAACGACCATCGAGGGTTCCGTCGGCGTGGGCGCTTGCGGACCATGCGCCGAAGGACAGCGCAGCGAGGATGGCAACGGATGCGAGTCTGTTCACTGCGACCTCCGGAAGTGAAGGTTCGATATAGCACGGGGTTTTCTGGTCACCGACGGTGACTGAAGACACTTGTCGGTGATTTGGGCGGAACCTGCAGGACGCCCGGCTTCGGTTCGCCTACTTCTTGCAGCCCAGGGCGGCATACGCCGTGGCAACGGTCGGATCGATGCTTCCGCCGACCTGATTGCGCTTCATCTGGACGCGGCTGCACGCCATGTACCGGCCGATGCCGCGGACGCTGTCGTCGATGCTGGTTTCGCGCCTTACATGAAATGTCTTCGCCAGCTCGCCATCGGAGGCTCCTGGAGCTCGGGGCGCCGCGTTCCACGTGGGTTGGCGAAGATCGGGATTCCCCGAGAAATGCGGCAGCGAATCGGCGTCCGTCTGAGCGCCACCCGTAGGCCCGACGGAGTCAGCGGACGGCTCGGACGGTTGCCCGGGCGGTCTTCCGGAGGCAGGTTCTGGTGTTCTGGACGGGATGGATGACGGCGCCCGCAGCGTTCGAGACGCAGACGTCTGCAGCGTGACGACCTTCGGAGCATGCCGGTCGATCGGTTGGCGCCGTTGCACGGAGGCGGAGACGAACCGGACGCGAAGGGCATCCATGGGCTGCTCCTGGGATGCGTACGGCAGCTCGACATCCGGCCTCGCGCGCATGGCGTAGAGCCAGGCGATCAGCCCGACATGCGCGGCGATGATGATTCCCCAAAGGATGCCGCGTCCAACGGATGCCTGGTACCTCGGCTGCATCGTCCCGCCCCCGGTTCGTCCTGACTTACCTCGACACGAAATCGTGCCGATAGTTCAGGTGGGCGGAGCCACGAGCTCCTCGAGCTTATGCCCGAATGAGTAGATCGACCACAGGCTCGAGCGGGATCTCGGGGAAGGATTCAGCGATGGCATCCTTCATCACGGCCTGTGCCGCTTCGTCCACAGGACCGAGCGAGAAGGCCTCGGCCCGCGCGGCTTCCGTCGACCACTGGGCGTAGCTGTACCAGATGCCATCCTGCCCACGGTGGAGACGTGCACCGAGCGAACCGCGCTCGGATTTCAACAGGCCGGTGATCCTCGACCATGCGGCAACGAAGTCCGCTTCACGGCCGGCATGGATGCGCCACCGGTAGATCACCGCGAAGCCGGGTGCAGGGGTCGGCGGTGTCGGCGAATCGTTCGGGTCGGAAGGCGTGGTCACTTTGGCGTCTCCTCATGTGCTTCCTCGGGCGAAGCCATCACGCTATCGATCCACGGGGCGTAGCGCGAGACGCGAACGGCATACACCACCACACCATAGAGGCCTCCGACGAACGGGCGATCCGGCGCCCAGCCCTTCCAGAACGGGTGATCCTTCGGGTAGCGACTCCACGAACCGAGGCCGACGAGCTGCGCCGATGCGGCCGTGCCAATGACCAAGGGACCTCCACTGTCGCCACCACCCGTGATGCCTTCGAGCGGCAGGCCGGCCGGCGGTGCGTCGAAGCGGTACCAGACATAGCGCGAGTCGGCGCCCTCGATCACATTGAAGGCATGGCGAAGGATGGTGCGGTGCGAACTCGCGGGATCCTGGCCACGATCGCCATGGCCCGTGGCGCCTTTCCCGAAGAGCTCCGCCGTCTTTCCGGCTTCCTGGTCCCCGCGATAGAGGGGCATGGGCGCGACACCGCTGACGGGCGACGCCAGCTCGATCAGCGCGATGTCGTCCGACGAGCCAAGAGAGGCATACAGCCTGGCGAAGTCGCCCGACGACAGGACTTCCTTGATGAGCGCTTCCGGCACCTTTCGATAGCCCGGGTGGACGACCACCCGCGACACCCGACGCGCGACTCCGCCGATCGACACATCGGTTTCCATGCCTTCCATCATCATCGGCGCGGCATGCGCGGCGGTCAGCACCCACCGGGGGGCGATGAGCACGCCGTGCCCCTCACCCGGCAGGTCCGCCAGCGCAGGTACCGCTCCTGGATCGACCCGATAGCGCGCATCGTCGACATCGGCCCGGGTGATCACGGCCCCGGCCGCACTGGACATCGCCCACAGGCAGAACACGAGACTCCATTTCATCGATTCATCCTCATGGTGATCCAGGCGGCTAGATGGCGTTGCCCCGTCTTACGGAACCTATTGTCGTTGAAGAATCAGTGGAACCTCCAATCCATGATCGCCAGATCGTGCGGTGGGGGCCTGTCGACGTCGCCGATCTCGCCATATAGCTCCACGTCAAGTCTGGTCCCTTCCTTGGTGTACGCGAGAATCGTATGTCCGCTCCCCGTACTGACCGCAATCTCCGGCACCATCGCACAGACGCGGCATCGCCTTTCCTCTGGATCGTCACGACACGTCTCCTCGTAGTCACCGCCGATGACCGCTTCGAGACAATCCGGATTCTCTTCCGGTATCCATCCATCGGCAAGCAGCATTCGTCGAAACTCCATAACGGTTTCTGCTTTTCGATACTGAGGCCCAAGCTTTGGTGACTTCTCTCTCGGATCGGCCCGGGCGTTCCCAGCGACCGAAGAACACGCCACCATCAGAGCAACAGCAAACACCGTAACCTTTCTCTTCATGCACCACTCCTATTCGATCGTTCGGTATCAGGCTGCCTTCGCCGCCCGAGAAAGGGCCGCCTTGGCAGCGTCCGTCGGCATCTCCAGTGGCGCAGGCATCGCGATGATCGCCGCACTCCTCTGAGCCGCACTCACCTCGACAGGCGGCACGGCCGCCCGCTCCTTGAACATCTTGTCCTTGAAGAACCAGTTCTTCTTCGCGCGGATGGGACGGCAGCCTTCGTAGAACACCAGTTCGTCGTCGGCCGGCATTTCCTTGACCTCCTGCGGCAGCATCAGCGCGCGGCGTTCTTCGACGTAGCTCGTCGATACCTGCTGGCCGCCACCGCCGCGGCTGGTGCTCTGCTGACGCTTGCGCACCGTCTTGTAGCCGAGCATCTCGCTGTACTCGTTCGCATCCGCTTGTTCGCGGGGTGCGAACGCGATCTGGGCGCCGTGGTTCGTGATGAAGTTCTGGGCGTCGTTCTCGCCGTAGGCCGATTTCAGCTGAGCACGGCTCTGGATGATGCAGAGGTCGCGCACGCCGTAGCTTGCCGAGATCGAGATGCGCTTGGCCCAGACGTCCACGCGCCCCATCGCGGTGAACTCATCCATCAGCATCAGCAGCTGGTACTTCAGGTCGGGTTCTTCGCCCAGCTGCTTGTCGAGGTTCTTGCCGATCACCGTGCTGAAGAAGATGTTCAGCAGCTTCGCGCTCTCGTCGAGCTTGTTGGTCGGGATGATGACGTAGAGGGTGCTGAGGATCTTGCGGAAGTCCTCCACCTTGAAGTCGGTGGCGTTGGTGGCCGCGGCGAGGATCGGGCTGAGGAACTGCTGCAAGGGCGCCTGCATGCTCGCGATGACCGACGAGAACGTCTCATCGGGCAGACCGATCAGGTTGCGGAAGACCGTTTTGGTCTGCGAGCTGACGAACGCGTACGAGCGATCCTTGACGATCGTGGTCAGGAGTTCCTTCGTCTCCATCTCGTCGGTGCCGCTCGAAAGGCGAAGCACCCGCTCGAAGCTCGGGAACTGATCGCAGACGTTGGGATCGGGCATGAGCTCGTCGGCGGCGTTGCTCTTGGTGAGCCACCGCATCCTTTCATCCCAGCGCTCGAACATGAACGACGTGAACGCGGTGAAGGCCGCCCGGCTCTGCGAGATCCAGAACGGATCGCCGCCCGGCTGATCCGGGTAGAGAATGGCGGCGATCGTCTGAATCTCACCGATGCGCTTGCCCGGGTCCATGCCGACGAACGTCGTCATCGGATTGAAGCGATGCGTCTTGCCGGCATCGTCGTACGGCGCCCAGACCCAGATCTTCTGACCCTGCGCCGCACGCCACCCGCTCGTCGAGGCGTGGAGCTCGCCTTTGATGTCGAGGACGATCATCGACATCAGGTAGGAAAGGAGCACGGGGGTCGCGATCGAGGTCGTCTTGCCCGAGCGCGTCGGGCTGATCGTGATGACGTGCTGCGCCGCTGAGCCAGAGGTAGTAGCCCTTGTACTTGCCGATGAGGACCGCATCCGGGCTCGGCTTGAGCAGACCGGCCTTCTTCAGATCGGCCAGGTCGGCGAAGCGCGCATTGCCGTGCGTCGGTTCAGGACGCGCCTGCAGCAGCTTGAAGCTGATACCAAGCCAGAGAACGATCGGCAACGCGAAACCGATCACTCCGCTGAGCTTCATCTTCAGGACGTACGGCGCGAACTCGGGGACGTCTACCGCGCGGATATAGGTCCAGTATGTCAGGAAGCCCGGCTCGATATTCCAGTTCGTGAGCCAATAAAGCAGGTAGCCGGAAGCGTACTCGCCGGCCACGAGCGCAGCCGCCAATAGAAAAAACATGGCGGCCATTCGTTTCTTATCAAACATCGTTGCTTTCCTTCGCAAAAAGTCTCGTCCCGGCCGGAATCCACCCGGCCGGGACACCTGAGCGTGGTCGACCGTCAGCGGATGAGGCGCTGATCGGCCAACGGCAGACCGTCAGAGGGAGGGTCCGCTCCTGCTCATCTGCTGTTGCTGGGCCAGATACTCGGAGCGGACCTGAGCCTGCTGATGGTCGTACTGCGCGATCTGCTCGATGGCCTGCTCGGGCTCCGGCGGCGCCTTTTTCAGGTCGACGGTAACGGGCAAGGAGAGACGGCCATTTCCGAGGAAGCCTATCGTCAAGTTCTGCTCGTCCAGGTGACAGATGCTCAGGTTGTCCGCAGTGATGCGACTGGTGTGGCAGGCGGCGGTGAACTGGAGCAGGCGGTCCTCTGAGGCGTCGGGTATGCGGCGGCCGAGTTCGGTGTAGAGGCCGTGCTGGGGGTTTTCGGGGTTGCGGGGGTCCGAAAGGCCCGGCTTGGGTTCCGGCGTTCGCGATTCCGTCAGCGGTGTGTCATACCCTGAACGCGGGACGTCGGCACTTCGTTCCGGTCCAAGCACACGGTCTGACTCCAACGGATCGACGGCAGACTGCCTCCACTGAATGGTCGGACCTTCTTTATCGCGCCACTGGATGGTCGGCCCTTCAATTGAGACCGCATCGACAGGCTTGATGGGCTCGACAGAAGCGGAGCGCGCCATCGAATGCGCATGGCCCTCCCTTGTCGCGGCGCCGTCGTGCGTCCAGTCAGCCTGGTAGCGGTTTGTCTCATGTCCCCGCCGTAGCTCCACCATGAAAGCGTGACTGTCAATTGTTCGCCGCATCGCCTCATCCGCCAGCCCGGTGATCGGGAGACCTTCCTGCCGCTGGAAGCGTGCAACAGCCTCCTTGGTTGAGAGATCGTAGACGCCATGGACCGATAGAGGCTCTTCGCGACGGTCCGTCATGCCTAGCGTGTTAAGGCTCTCTTGAAGCCGGATCGTAGAGGCCGAATCGGGCGCGTCGAAGCGCGATGCATGAAGCGCATCTACCTGAAGCGCTTGACCTTCGCGCGGCATCCGATCGAACGCGGCTCCGAGTGATGGGACTGGTCGCGAAGGTACCGATTGATAGGGCTCAACGAATCGACGATGTTCCGCTTCCAGTAGGTATGGCGCATCAGGACTCCCAATGGTGCGGGTCTCGATTCGAATGGCGTTGGCAACACTGGCGAACGTTAGCGGACCGGCGATGCCATCCGCCCGCAAGTCATGATTCCTTTGAAACGCCTGCAAGGCTAGCCGAGTTTGCTCCCCGAACTGACCGTCCACGTGTTCGCCTCCCGCTGACATGTAGCCAAGGCGTGCTAGCTGCATTTGTAATTGCGCGACCTGCTGGCCCCTTGCGCCCTCTTTAAGAATGGTAGGAGACGACCTTGATGGATTGACTGATTCCACCTCGCCCGCTTGCGCTGCGGCAATACTCCTGCGCATCGTTCTCCCGTGGAAGACTTCGACGATCTTGTCTGCATAATTTTCATCGGTCGCAAAGCGTGCACGCTCTAGGGCCTCTGCTTCCTTCCGAAGATCGCCTAGCGTGCCTTCATCGAACAATCCCGACTTCGCGTAGCGCGGGTTGTCACGCAAGAACTTCACTCTATCGCGTATTGATTCCTCGACCGAGTCATATACCCGAAAGGCGCTGTCGGTCCAGTACTTCTCGTTGCTAACCGCATCCCGCTCCCAGACGCGGAAAGTCTTCGTCTTTCCTTTCCACTCCGAACTCGCCTTGATGTTGTACACATTGTTGGTGCCTTCGAGCACCTTCTTTCCCCAACCGGTCTCGTGTGCCGCTTGAGCCAAGAGAAGCTCCCATGACATACCGGTTTCCTGAGCGACTTTTATCGCGGCCGGATAAATCCGCTTGATGAACTCCTCATTTGCATCCATGAATCAAACCTCCATATAAATAGTCAGAAACCCACAACCGTCGAAAACGTCTTGATGTCTTCAGAGTCAAGCTTTCGATACGACCCAGCGACCAAAATATGGTCGTTCTCCACACGAAACGCCCCCTCCCTGTGGCTTACCCACTCCGTCACGGCTCCGGTCACGCCATGCAAGCGATTCTCGACAATACGAATGACCTCACCGTCGCTCTCACGCATTTTTACAACGGAGACAATGGTCTGATTTGTTGCTTGATGCGAATCCGTGTCAACCTGTAAAAGAACATAAAGATGGCCATCGTGTGCGAGGCAATGGGTCGCTCGACCTTCATAGAACTCGCGCGCGAAAGGGATATATCGACCCCAAACGACCTTCCTGCTGGCTATGTCGGATACGAAGACATAGGGCTTTTGATTGAGACCATCTTCGTCGGTTGACGCTCCAACTGTGCATCGCCTATCTCCAAACCCGGCTGAGTCGTATCTTCTGAAATGATCGACTGCAGGGGGAACTTCATCCGGCTGATGCCTATCGTTTGCTTCAACAGTATTCTCGACGAACGTATACGAGCTAAGAGCTGGATTAGCTACGACATCGATAGAGCAGACGCTGATCGCCGCGACTAAGGCCGCCGCTAACGGTGTTTTTGAATGCATGGATTTACTCCGAAAAGAACGCCGTTACTTGTAGATCTTCCTTGACTCAGACATTGCCTTCTTCAGCTTGCCCGGATCGAGACTTTTCTTCGGATGGCACGTGGCCGGCTCTGCTTAGCCAGGCTCGCGACGCCGGGGTACCACACCCAGGATCACCACCATCTTTCTATTCGGCACCACCTTCATTTGCGGGCCGCCACTTCTTAAACATTGCCTCCAACACGGAGGCCCTCACCGCGGTTTCCCGGACCATGCAGTTGTAAGCCACAAGATCGTCTGCTTGTCCGGCGTTGCTTCCTACATCACAGCGCTCGTCGCGCCACTTCAGCCATAAGCGCTCGTCGGAACGAAGCGCGGCCTTGTCCAGGCCGTGACGACTCATCAGTCGCCTGTAAGCGGCATTAAGGCGTTGGTCCTGATATGTCATTTCTTCGCCCATGCAGTCCTTCATGACCGGGGTCACCGCGTCCGAGGCATCGAGGCAGGCCTGATAGCTCGAACGAATCCCATGCTGGTCGGCCTCGGTGTTTTCTTGAGGGACGGCATCAGCTCCGCAGACACCCACGACAAGAACCAAGGTCGCCGCGAAGCTTGCCAATGTCTTCCTTATACTTCCGCGCTTCTGGTCGCTCACTTTCAATGTCCTTCCGTTGACCCGCTACTTCTGATCGTCGTCTCCAACGTGCGCGTACATTCGGCTCCTGTGAGCGTTTCGCAGTCTTCCTCCGCTTGCGCTGATCGCCCCACCCTAATCGAGCAGCTGAACGTTCATTCCCGCCTCATAGTCCCAGCCGACGATAGACAAGCCGTATTCGCCTGGATGATCAAAATCTCTCGTGTCGCCATAGAGCGTCACGCCGAGCGATACACCCGATTTCTTGTATTTCATGAGCAGGTAGCCATCTGACGTCATCCTGAAGAGCTCAGGCGTAATCGTGCATAGGCGACAACTGATATCGCCGGGATCTTTGCTACACAATTCGTCATAGAGGGCGCCCTTGACCGCGTCGTGGCAATCCGGATTTTTTTCCGCCTCCCATCCGTCAGCCAGAAGCTTCTTCCTGAATTCTGGGAAGATATGAATCTCCTTGTACTCCGGGCCGAGCTCTGCAGACGAATTGACGACCTTGTCCCCGACTGGGGCGGCGTAGGCCTCAAAACCGATGCCGACTGCGGACACCAAGAACGCCGTCACCATCAACTGTCTCAGTTCCATCGTTTGCCTCCTCTTTATCGCGATGAACCGATTCCTTGTAAGCCTCGCTGCTAGGTCGAGACACCTAACGGAACCGTCTAGATACAATCCTTGCTCGCACGGAAGCGGGCACGCCGCTCTCGATTCAATGAGCGACGCGCTTAGCAATTCCGAATGACACTAAAACGCATATCTCGGTTGCGGTACATAGGACTATTCTGAAAATTTCCACCAACTGCTCTGCTCCCGCTCGCACGTCATCGGCGGACGCACCTGCGCCGTGCCTTCCCCGATCTTCACGAGCGGAGAAATCGCGTCAGATGACTACAGATCGACCGTTGTCGAGAATGCTTCTATCTCATCGGAATCCATGCTCCGGTATCGTCCGGATACACGAATGGAATTGCCTTCCACCTGGAAGACATCCTCGCTTCGATTCAACCAGCGCGAAGCTCCTCGTCCTACGCCGTCTATCTCGACCTCGCGAGCCCTGACCAGCCGCCCGCTCCGGGCATCGAGCTTGACGACGGACACGATCGTCTGGTTTGTCGCTTGATGCGAATCCGTGTCCACCTGCAGGAGGACATAGACGTAGTCGCCATGGGCAAGGCAGTGGGTGGCCCGACCTTGATAGAACTCAGCCGGGT
The DNA here is from genome assembly GCF_900111665.1 of Luteibacter sp. 329MFSha. Classification (NCBI taxonomy): domain Bacteria; kingdom Pseudomonadati; phylum Pseudomonadota; class Gammaproteobacteria; order Lysobacterales; family Rhodanobacteraceae; genus Luteibacter; species Luteibacter sp. 329MFSha. The sequence continues at coordinate 2,434,267 of NZ_FOJE01000001.1, forward strand.
ACGGCAAGCGACGCATCCAATCGACGCGGTCAGTGCTTGCAGTCGTGACGTAGACGTAGGGGCTTTGGTAGAGCCCGTCCTCGTCCGCCAGTGCACCGACGACACAAGCCCGCTTGCCGAACGTCGTCGACCGATACTTCGTGAGATGCTTGAGGATGGACGGGACATCGCGAGTTTCGATGGCACGCCCCCGTTCGATATCGCGCTCGGAGGGGTGCGAGTTCGGCACATCCGGACTCGCACTTACCGTGGTAATTGCCATGCCGGTCACTAGCATCAATGTAGGCGCTATTTTTGCACTTAGTCTCATTGTTTCAGCGCCCCACATTCTTCGTTGCGCCTGGTCGCCTAGTCGTATAGCGCGCTTCGCACATCGCCCTTCGAACGTTCCGCAGCATCGCAATGTGCTTAGTCGATTACTCGTTCCGACTTCGACATGACGTGCTCAATAGCGTCCGGGTCGAAGTCCTCCATGCGGATTAGTCCGAAATCCTTTGGATAGGAGATCGCTTGTTTTCTATGTGTAACCCCACCTCTTGGTCCATGTGACGAGAAAACCGCTGTCGCGGCCGACAGATGCCACGCTCCCGCTGCGCATCGGAACGAGTAGCTGGACATACCCTCAAAAGCCGTGTCTCCAAGATTTCTGAACGTTACTTCGTCCTCTCGCAGGTCCAGGCTGTCGTCCAGAACACGAGTTCCGACATCCGGGCTGAGGAGGTTTCCTCGACACGCGATCGCACGGCTCGAACGACCGGTTACCCGTACCGTTCCGCCTTCGTTCCGCAGAATAATCAGGTCACACGTGTAATCCGCATCCCATGGATCGATATCCGCAGGTTGATTCGGGCGCAGAGTGCGGACGGCCATGGCCATGGTCTTCGCATCGCCTTCCGCCTCGACCTCCGCGTAGGCAATCACGACACCTCCCTGCGGGACGAACGGAACTGCCTCATCGGGAACCGTTCTACTTGGCGGTGTCGCCGTCTCAGCCCTTACACTCACTTGCGTGGCGTACACCGCGATCACGGCGAGCGCGACGGTGGCCTTACGTACGGCGATCACCGAGCCACCCCAGATCGAGCAGCGGTCGCCTGCAAGCTAGCGGAACGTTCGAGCGTCGTCGCTCGATACGCGGTTTGGAACATGTGGCACGAGGCGATGACGGCTCGCGACGTCACGCCGCCGAATTCGTTGGAGTTGCAGTAGGAGTCCCTGGCTTTGATCCATAGCCGCTCCTCGGCACGAAGTTTTTCCTTTTCGTTCTCAGCGAGGCTCGCCATCCGCCTCTTGTAGCTGGCATTCAACCGTTCGTCCTGGAACAGGTACTCCACATTCGAACACTCGATGATCGCGAAGAAGTCGGCTTCCGCCCTATCCATGCACCGCGCGTACGAGGTGCGGATGCCGGCGGCTCGTTCGGATGCCTCAGGCTTTATGTTGAGCAGACCACGGTAATCGACTTTCCTTACTTGGGATGATTGCAGCGCATCGCGTAAGCCAGCCTGCGAGAAGTCCTCCATGTACGTGAGCCGGATATCCTGTTCCGATATGGACTGCGTCACCTCCATGTTGAACCCGTCCTCGTTGGCCGAATCCCAGGACGCTTCACTGGCGGAGACACGCCAGCGACCACCTTCGAAGCGGAAGGAGTAGGTGAACCACCCCGCCCGGACGGTGTTGCAGTAGTTCTTGAACCTGAGTTCGTTCCCGACAAGCGAGAGGTTGTCGTCGAGTTCCCGAAATCCTGCCTGAAGGTTCGTCCGATTCCCCGAGCATTGGACCGCCTCGGTGGTTCGACCCGTCACACGAATGCCGTTTCTGTCCTCGCGCAGCGCCACGAGCTCGCACGCGTATTCGACGGGCCCCTCAGTCGGCGCCGGAGCGGCTCCCGGAGGCGCATGCCGCGTGACGAACACGAGGTTGTTGACCCCTGCCTCGTCCGCGGGCGCCTCCTTGAACGCCAGAACGGTCCTTCCCTTCTCGACGAAGGGAAGGACCTTGGCAGGCAAATCCGGCACGACCGCATCGCTCGCGCGTGCGGCGCAGGGCGCCACGAGAAGGGCTGCCAGGCTCAACGCCCACAGCCTCATACCCGCAGAACGGCCGACTGGCCGGCGCCAGCGACCACGAACCTCGTCCACGTACATAGTCCCTCCTTGGGAAGCCCGCGCCTTGTTGCGCGGCGCCGCGAAAAGTAGCGGCACGTTACGCCAACCTTCGGGTGCGATATATGGAAGTTTTCGGAAAATTGCCGCGAGACGATGCCGCGCGCAACGGCAAGGCGTCTTGAGCAGCGCAATGGACTACCACGAGCCATTCAATGCCGAAAATGCGTAGGCGTTTACGCCGTATCGCAGGGAAAATCGTTCAAGTATCGGCGGCTTACGCCGATAGCCAGAGATTAGCCGCGCGCCTGCATCCGCACCGCGGCGCAGGCCGTAGCCAAGGCGGAACACAGGGGAACAGCCAGGGTGGCAAAGCAGATTCCGGCACGATCGAGTTGCGTCAGTCGAATGACCGCGGGCGAGAAGCGCGTTTCCGAGCGCCTCGAACAGAAGCTCGATGACGACTACCTTCTCTGGTACGACGTGCCCATCGGGTCGAAGTATCGGAAGCCGGACTTCGTCATATTCCATCCTCGACGCGGCATCCTGGCGCTGGAGGTCAAAGACTGGAAGCTTGAGACCATTCGGTCTACGAGCCCCCAGACGTTCACCTTACTGACCGACAAAGGCCTCACTGAGGCCGCCAACCCCATCGACCAGGCGAGGCAGTACACCCTCGAAGTGGAGAAGCTGCTCGAGCAGGACCCCGCGCTCCGCCAGCCCGAAGGCTCTCGATACGCGGGCAAGCTCATCTGCCCCTGGGCGCACGGTGTCGTCCTGGCGAACATCTCCCGACGCCAGTTCGACGAGGCAAGGCTGTCTGCCGTTATGCCGTCGCATCTCGTGATCTGTCAGGACGAGTTCGTGCCGTCCGTCGATGCCGAGGCGTTCCAGAAGCGGCTATGGGACATGTTCCCCTGGCGATTCGGCCAAGCGCTCACACTTCCGCAGATCGATCGCGTCCGCTGGCACCTGTTCCCCGAGGTTCGCGTCGTTCCTGGAGAGGGCCAGTTCGGCCTATTCGACAACGCGCCCAAAGCGGTGATCGATATCCCGGACCTCATCAAGGTCATGGATATCCAGCAGGAACAGTTGGCCCGCTCGCTGGGCGATGGTCATCGCATCATCCATGGGGTCGCCGGGTCCGGAAAGACGATGATCCTCGGCTACCGCTGCGTGCACCTGGCCAAGGCGCTAACGCGACCGGTGCTCGTGCTCTGCTTCAACAAAACTCTCGCCGCTCGCCTCCAGCAGCTGATCCATGAGCGCGGCCTGGGCGGTAAGGTGCAGGTCTACAACTTCCACGCGTGGTGTTTTGCACAGATAAATGCCTACCATCTCGTGAAGCCGACCGGAACCGACATGTTCGACCGGTTCCCCGAGGTCCTCATGGAGGGCGTCGAGAAAGGACTTGTGCCACGCGGCCAGTACGGCGCCATCCTCATCGATGAAGGCCATGACTTCGCACCGGACTGGTACCGGCTCGTGACACAGATGGTCGACCCGGCGACAAACTCGCTGCTGGTGCTGTACGACGACACGCAGAACATCTACGGCAAGGCGGAGCGCCGCCGCTTCTCATGGAAGAGTGTCGGCATCGACGCGGTCGGTCACACGACGATCCTCAAGCTCAACTACCGGAACACGCTTGAGATCCTGTCGGTAGCGAAGGCGTTTATTGAAGCGCAGCCGACCGCCGATGTCGCCACCGACGACGGGCAACCAGTGATCGCGCCGGAAAGCGCGGGCCGTAGAGGCCCGATGCCGGAGCTCATCCGAACGCAGGGGCGTGACGACGAGACGAGTGTCATCGTCGCGCGCATTCGGGACGAGCGCGCACAAGGACGCTCCCTGGCCGACATGGCGATCATCGTCCGCAAGGACGCCGACGCGAAACACTTCCACGACGCATTGGTCAGAGCCAGGATCGACGCGCGAATCGCCGACCGACAAGGTAAGGCCACCCTGTTCCAGGGCGGACCGTCCGTAAAGATCGTCAGCATGCACAGCAGTAAAGGCCTGGAGTTTCCACTGGTGTTCATCCCAAGACTCGGACAGATGCCCACCACGGGCGAAGACCCAGTCGTGGAGGCACGCCTCCTCTATGTGGCTATCACCCGGGCGACCGAGCACGTCATGGCATTACATGACGCCGACTCGGAGCATGCCGAACTGCTTGGCCGGGCGATTGGCGAGTCGCTGGCGGCCGCCTGATGCCGTCCCGTACCTAGCCAGAACGCGGACCTAGTCGCCCTGCGCCCTCTCCCACGTCATCCGCGCATGCGCCTGCGCGGTGCACTGAGCCCCGATCTGCACGAGCGACGCGATCGCTTCAAGCGACAACGCCATGCGCCCGCATTCCACGGTGTCGGATTCGTGGATCAGATCGGCAAGGAATTCGGTAAGGGTGCGCGCATACCCCAGCCACTCCACGGCACCGTTCAACAGGTCGTGCGTGGTGGTCTCGGGGTCGAGCGGATAGACGGCACGGAGCGTCGAGGAACGACCGGGCAAAGACATAAGGAACCTCCCTGGAAAGAATCACCCGCTTCCTGACGCGGCACGCCCACACAGCGACGTGCCGCGGACCATAGGACTCGCGGTTTCACCGGCTGCCCGTGACCGGGCCCCGGACAGCTTGATTGACGACGTGGAGAGGCGTCAGCCCATGAAAGCGACACGCAAGAGGACGCGCCGGGTCACACGGCCGAGAATTACCTCAGAAAAGCGCTGACGCCCGGTCGATCAACCGCGTCTGCGACGGATGCAGACAGCCCGGTAACCGGATGGGGTGTCGCCGGGGGGATTCGGCGGGCGAGCGTGTGCCGTATGATCGTGGGTAGCCACTATCGACTCCAATACAGTTGGTTGTGGTTAGCGGGTCAGGGGCGCTGCAACGCTCCTGGCTCGCGCTTCCTGCGTTAAGAGCTGAGTTCACTCTCACGCAGGGTCCAGACCCTATCAAAAACACAGCCTAGTGTATGTAGGGTCCTCGAACCTCGAGCCCGGATAACCGTCGCTGCGGCGTTTCCAGCGCAGAGTTTGTCGCTTGATTCTTCCCGTCCTCTTGAGATACTTCTCATAGAAGGGGAATCCAATGAATCAAGTACGCGAACAACACGCCAGCGGCGACGCAGTTGTGCCCAGAAGCGCCGATTCCGTTTTTGCGAATCATGTGTCGACCGGCATTCAACGCGTACTCAATGAGTATCTGCAGGCAACGCAGCAGCCATTTGCGAAACATCCAATGGCAGCGTTCATTAGAGCAGAGCTCCCCGCACTCGTCCAAGGTCTGTTGCGGACCGAGAGCCGTCATCTGATTGTTGAAGGTAGTCCAGGCAAAGGCAATTGGGCTCGCGGTCCTTGGATCGCCTTGTTCGATCCTTTCGTTACGACATCAGCCCAAAAGGGATACTACGGCTGCCTGCTCTTCCGCGAAGACATGCGAGGCGCTTACCTGTGCCTGACTCAGGCGATGACGGAAGCAAAGGCGCTATACCGTGCCGACGCCAAGACCGCCCTAAAGGCAAGAGCCCAGAACTTTCGAGCAATGATCGGCGGACGCCCCAACAACTTTGACCTGGACAATATTGATCTTGCACCGTCCTCCCCTCAGAACGACACGTCGTTCTATGAAGCCGGTAACGTTCTCGCAAAGTTCTACCCAAGCGGCGAAGTGCCTGCTGATTCGGTGATCAGGACGGATCTTGAGCAACTCAGCCTTCTGTACAACCAACTTCTCTCGACTGAATCGGCGACAGCGTCATCTTTGGAAATTGAGCCCGAACCGAGCTCACGCAAACAGTACGAGGATGCCTCGCGTCGGCGGCTGCATGAGCGCATTGAGAGGAACCCTCGCCTTGTCAAGGACGTCAAGCGAATTCGGGGAACTACATGCGAAGCATGCGGCACCAGCTTCGGCGAAAAATATGGCGAACTCGGTGATGGCTATATTGAAGCGCACCACCTCAAGCCGATTTCGACCCTCGAACGTGGTCGAGTCGAGCTAGACCCAAAGAAAGATTTCGCGGTCTTGTGCTCGAATTGCCATCGTATGATCCATCGCTCAGATTTCGTGCACGATGTTGGTCTCTTTAGAGAAAGACATCTCAAACTTCGCTCGTAGGCGTAGTTGCGTCGTTTCGTAACGGCTAGACCCTACTCCAAGACGCGTCATATGCCAGGCGCGAGTAGGCCGTCATGGCTTTGCAACAGAACTCCTACCGTTATCGCTACGGGATACCTTTGGCAGCCGACGAGGAAGGGCTAGGTAACTACGAGGTCACTTTTCTAACCTGCTTCCGACCTTTCTTTGCTCGGCCACTCGCCAACCGAGAGATCGCTGCCTTCACCTTCCGCAGCTCCGCGTGTATCGGATCCCCTGGCGATGAAGAACCACTGCTCGTCGAAATAATGGAGTAAAGCGCGCGCTTGACGTCGCGATCACCGAATGACCGAGCGACACCTGGACCCGACTTCAAATACAGAAGGAGCCAGCCAAGCGCAGGCGCGCTTGGCGCGCCAAGAATTGCTCGGGCGACTTCGAGCAGCTCCGCTTGTGACGTCGGTCGCAGCAGATAGGTGTCAAGCAGCGGAGCGACTAGTGTCCAATACTCAGTACTGGCTGGGACCGTTGTCGACGTTAGACGGGCAGCCTCCGACTTAGCCAGCTCATGCCGCTGGGCCGGCTTCAGTACCTTCAAAAACTGAGCCACACGGCTTACATCCCATGGAAGATTGCCTTCTGCAGCCCTCCCGATGAGCGCGATTGCTGTGATTGCCACATTTGGAAGAACTATCTGGACGCCCGACTCGACCAATTGACACGCTAGCAACGCATCCCAAGTAAACACCTTCGAAGCTTCTTCCCAAGCTCGAGCCGGTAGGGCCACTAGGGCCTGAGCTGCTTCGCCAGCCAGGCGGGCCCGGTCACCAATGCCTTTGGTGAAACAGCGTGAAATCCATCGCCGCCCTATTTGCGTTTGGACACTCAGACACAGATACCCTTCCATGCTTTCGTCCTCCATGCGGAGACGTAGCGTTTGGTCGACAAGTTCCCATCCCTTGTCACCGAAGGCTTGCCGCAGTGCCTCCACCCGCTCCATCAAGCCGGAATCAGGCATGGCGAGGAGATCCTTGTTCAGCTCGCTGCGATCAGCGATTACGGCTGCCACAATCGGACCAAGGTACTTATCTCGCTCGACGGCTTTCAATAGAATACCTACCAGGCGACGTTCGAGCACGAGCTTTCGTAGCCCATTGACTAACTGAGGCTTGGGCTTCGAAGCTATTTGCCGGAACTCGGGAGGCACCTCGCCTAGCTCTTCGTCACCATCATCCATTGCTGCGAAGGAGATCCCTGCGAGAAGGAGCATCGCAGCGCCGGCATCATCGTCTCCCTCATGCTGACGTACAGCGGCATTGTAGAGTGAAATCCTAAGATCCGGAATCGCGGAGTGCGCGGGGCGCAATGCCTTAGAGAGAGTCAAAGTCCCTATTGCAACAGCGAGAGTCGAAGAAAGGGCATCTTCTGCCGTTAACTGCACCTTGATTGCTTCGAATACCTTCGATTCTTGCCGCTCATGCCTCCCGTCCACAAGCCAATCAAACACGACGAGATCGTCGACGGACACTAAGCCTTTGGTAATACGAGTCTCGAGAAAATCTGCTACAGCAGTGCCACCTCCGACCGGAGCAAGCAGTTTTGGTGGCAAGCTCTCATCGAGAGCCGCCAAAAGCTGCCTAAACCCCACAGGAGCGAACGGCACTACCCATGCCAATCCGAGATCAGTAATTGCGTCTCGGAGCGCAACATTCGCCAGCAGCGAATTCACACTCTTAATGTACAAGCCCAATTCTTGCGACGTCGCCTCTTGCGCTTCGGCATTCGATGGTGACTTACACAATGCTGAGGCGAGCGATTTTGTAACGAGAGGTTCGCGAATCACCGGCGCTTCGCCCTCCTCCTGATGCATCAACCTGAGCGACAGATCGACGAACGATGCTTCCGCAACCGGAACAATGCGGAATTCTTGTAGCGCCCACGCAACCGTCCCATGCACTGCCTGTAGCACGTCTCTCAAGAACGAGCCAGCTTTTGGACTGTCTCCAAGCGATGAGGATTCGACCGCCCGCGCAATCGCCAAGGACGCCTTAACTACCAGCATCGGGCTATCGAACACCCAACGATCGGCTGCACCCGCATATGCGCGAATCAATATCGGGGCGAAGCTAGAATGCTCTTGAAAGCGGGCTGAAATACCTGTCGTATCGGCTCGCTCCAGTAGGTCGTGCGCGACAGGTGATTGCAGGAGTTCGAGTGCTCCCGCTGCGTCGCCAGTATTGAAGTAGATGCAAGCGAACGCCTCTTTAAGGTCAGTCGCTATCATTCGACGTGCTGTTGCCGAGGGCGCATCTCCCCGCTCCAACCGAGGCAACGCGTCGGTTGAACACTCCAACGTGAAGGCGGCACCTACCGCTAAGGAGTAACGGCCTCTCCACTGCGCAGAAAAGATCGCGAGTTGGTTCACGAAGAGGACTATGTCGCGCGGCGTCGGCATCTGTCTGCTCTGACGAAGCGAAACGTAGAGTGCGAGAATCTGCTGACGATCAGATTCGCTCGCCGCAGGTATACCATCTCTTAGAAGCCGATCCATGAACGGCTGCCAGTTCTTCAAAATGGGCGGCGGCAGACGAAATCTGGCTTGAAACACTTTCTCAAGAAATAGTGGCGAAATTGCGGTCGCGCCGTTGTTTCTACTCGAATTTTCGGCCTCCCCGGCAGCTGGCGCAGTCGGCGCGACGGGCACCACAATCCAAAGCCGCTCATTTCCGGGGACATGCGCAGTGGCCGAAAGCTCCGTGAATGACTGAAGGAGAACCCATGCTTTTTGTACTTCCTCGACACTAAGCCGGTCGAGATTGTCGATGACGACCACCAGCCTACGAGTGGGTGCTTGAGCCAAAGCATCCTTAAGCGCCTCGATAAACAGAGATTGAAACTCAATGGACGTCGGGTCACCGGAGTCGGTGACGACCATTGCTTCTACATCCGTCTGCTTATTCAAGACTGCTGCAAAATAGTCGCGCTTTGCAGCACCCGAGATCAAACATGAAACATAGTGAATTACACAGATCAACGGCGGCATTAAACAGAGCGCGACTCCGAGCCATCCCGCCAAAACGGACCATTTATCGATATAGAATGATTTCGCCTGCAGAACTGCGTCCACGCCCTTACCGAGCAGAGTGACACCGGGTACCAGACCAAGGAGACTAAGCGCCAACAGTCTTCCGAATCTGGTGAAAACAGGCGTCACCGATCGCGTAGTTCTTCGCTGCTTTCCTGAAACAAGAGCTAACTCGTCTTCCCATTTCTTGTTCGTGGGAAGCCAGTTTCTCCGCTGGAGATCCTCAATCAGCGAAGCCATAAAGGCACGGCGGAGAGGATCACCTGAGTGCACCCATGCGTCGTAAATGAAGACAGCAATGTCAGACGAGCGACACTTCGAGGCCAACAGCTTGATTACTGTTGATTTACCAGCGCCCCATGACCCTTCGAGAGCGATCGCTTTACCGCCCTCACTATTCGTTATGAGTTGAAAGATGCTGGCGGCTACTCGTTCGTGAGCGCCAAATGCGTCGGCATCGGCCGGCGAGTCCGACTGCAGCCTCTCGGCCGTGTCCCCCGAACCTCGCATCAGAACTCCTTTCAATCAGCGCCTAGGATATTTAGAACGAACGAAGGCAATCGTCCTCTCGTCACCTCACCCGCACTTCGAATACCCACAATTCAAACAAGTCTGGCACCCATCCATCAGCACGAGCGCCTGCGTGTTGCACTTGGCGCAGAGGGTGGCGCCGGGCGGGAAGCCTGAGGCGTTGGTGTGGGGTTCTGGGGAGGCGGCGGCTTGGGCGGTGTCGCTAGGGGCGATCGCGGCCAGGTCCGCTCCTACAGCGGCGGGGGCGGGGGTGGGCTTGGCCGTGGCTTTTTCGTAGGCGGCGCGCTTTTCCGCGATGAGCTGGCGGGTGGCCTCGCTCATTTCGGGGTCGTGGATGAGGCCGATCGACTTCATGTGCTGTTCGATCACGCCGCCGATCTCGGCGACGATGCTGGGCATGTAGATGCCGCCGGCCTTGAAGTAGCCACCGCGGGGGTCGAACACCGCCTTGAGTTCTTCGACGATGAAGGTCACGTCGCCACCCTTGCGGAAGACGGCGGACAGGATTCGGGTGAGCGCCACGATCCACTGGAAGTGGTCCATGTTCTTCGAGTTGATGAAGAGCTCGAAGGGACGGCGCTGTTCGTGCGGGGTACCGGCGTTCAGGACGATGTCGTTGATGGTCACGTACAGCGCGTGCTCGAAGAGCGGCGACTTGATCTTGTACGTGTTGCCGACGAGGGTTTCCGGACGCTCGAGGCTCTCGTGCATCTGGATCACTTCGGCCACGGGCGCGGCTTCCTTCACCGGCACGGGCGCGGGGGCCGGGGCCGGGGCGGCCTTGTCCTCGGGCTTAACGACGTTGTAGCCCTTGATCTTCTTTTCGATCTTGATCGCCATGGTCTTCTCTCTTGGGTATCCGGCCCGGCGCGTACGCCGGGCCGGATGGGTGCTACTTACTTACGGCGGCCACGGACCGCGCTCTTGCGCGCCGACGTGCGACCGGTCTTGCTGGCAGTGGACCTCTTCGTCGCCTTGGCGACTTTCTTACCAACCGCCTTGCGGGCGGTCGTCTTGCCGGCGGCCTTGCGGACCGTCTTCTTTACCGGGGCGCGGCCAGCGCTCTTGCGAGCGACCTTGCCGGTGGCCTTCTTGGCGGCGCGAGCCGGGCTCTTGCGAGCGGCCGTCTTCGTCGCACCCTTGCGGGCGACCTTCTTCGTGGCGACCTTGCGGCCGGCCGACTTCTTGACGGCCTTCTTGGCTGCCGTCTTCTTCGCCGGGGCCTTCTTCGCGGCGGCCTTCTTCACCGCCTTCTTGGCGGCGACCTTCTTGGCAGCGACCTTCTTGGCGGCAGCCTTCTTCGGTGCCGCCTTCTTGGCAGCGGCCTTCTTCGGTGCAGCCTTCTTGGCGGCGGCCTTCTTGGTCGCCTTCTTCGCGGCGGCCTTCTTGGCCGGGGCCTTCTTCGCGGCAGCCTTCTTCACCGCCTTCTTCGCAGCGGCCTTCTTCGCCGGTGCGCGCTTGGCGGCCTTCTTCGCTGCCGGGGCTTCGGCGACGGCCGTCGTCTCGGTGGACTCGGCGGAACCGGCGCTCTTGGCGGCGGCCTTCTTCACCGGGGCCTTGCGAGCCTTCGGGGTCTTCACCACCGGCTCGAAGATGTCTTCGGCGGCGCGGGTGTCGTCACCCGACGTGTCGCTGACGGGCGCCGGCGACGCGGCGTCGATCACCTTGCGGGCGACCGGCTTGCGCTTGACGACCTTCTTGGCGACGACCGGTGCCGGGGTTTCTTCAGCGGCGACTTCCGTCTCCGCTACCGGCGTGGTGTCGGTCTCGTTGGTGTCGACGTCGGGCAGCTCACCCTCGACGACCTGGTTTTCACTCGACATACGTATTCCCTCTCCGCGGGGTCAGAACTTGCCGTAATAGCCTTCCTTCAAGGCATCGAAGAGGTTCGCGGCGGTGTGCATTTCACCGTCGTACTCGACCTCGTCGTTACCCTTCAGTTCGACAACGCTACCGTCTTCCAATTCGAAGCGATAGAGGGTGTTCTCGAGATCCGTTTCCTTCACCAGCACGCCCTGGAACGCGGCGGGGTTGAAGCGGAACGTCGTGCAACCCTTCAGGCCCTGCTTGTACGCGTAGAAGTAGATGTCCTTGAAGTCTTCGTACGGGTAGTCGGTGGGTACGTTGGCGGTCTTGGAGATGGAGGAGTCGATCCACTTCTGCGAGGCAGCCTGGATGTCGACATGCTCCTTGGGGCTGATGTCGTCGGCGGCCACGAAGTACTCCGGCAGGCGGGTCTTCGGGTCGTCGGAGAACGGCATGGCGTCGCCGTTGATGAGGGCGCGGTAGGCCAGCAGCTCGTAGCTGTAGACCTCGACCTTTTCCTTCGACTTCTTGCCTTCGCGGATCACGTTTCGCGAGTAGTGGTGCGCGAAGCTGGGCTCGATGCCGTTGGAGGCGTTGTTGGCGAGGCTCAGGCTGATGGTACCGGTGGGCGCGATCGACGAGTGGTGCGTGAAGCGCGCGCCGGTCTCGGCGAGGGCGTCGACCAGGTGCGGAGCGACCTCGGCCACGCGCTGCATATAGCGCGAGTACTTGGCGTGCAGCACGCTGCCCTTGATGCTCTGGCCGACCTTCCAGCCGTCCTTCACCATCTCGGGGCGCTTGCGCAGCATGTCGCCGGTCACTTCGTACTCGCGGGCGAGCACGGGCGCCGGGCCCTTCTCCTTGGCGAGATCCAGCGCCACTTCCCAGCCGGCCACGGCCATCTCGCGGGAGACGTCTTCCGTGAAGGTCACGGCGTCGGCGGAGCCATAGCGCATCTTGAGCATGGTGAGGGTGGAACCCAGGCCGAGGAAGCCCATGCCGTGGCGGCGCTTGGACATGATCTCTTCGCGCTGCTGCGGCAGCGGCAGGCCGTTGATCTCCACCACGTTGTCGAGCATGCGGGTGAAGACGCGCACCACTTCGCGGTACTCGTCCCAGTCGAAACGGGCCTTCGGGCCGAACGGATCCCGCACGAAGGTGGTGAGGTTCACCGAGCCCAGCAGGCACGAGCCGTACGGCGGCAGCGGCTGCTCGCCGCAGGGGTTGGTGGCGCGGATGTGCTCGCACCACCAGTTGTTGTTCATCTCGTTGACGCGGTCGATGAGGATGAAGCCCGGCTCGGCGTAGTCGTACGTCGAGACCATGATCATGTCCCACAGGTGGCGGGCGCGGATGTGGCCGTAGATCTTGCAGGCCACCAGGCCGTCGTCACGGGTGACGTAGTTTTCCTTGGTGGGCCACTCGCGCCAGACGACCTTGGATGCGTCGTTCAGGTCGATCTCGCCCTGCTCCTTCACGTGCACCGGGAAGACGGTCGGCCAGTCCTGGTCGTTCTCCACGGCGTCCATGAAGCCGTCGGTGATCAGCAGCGAGAGGTTGAACTGGCGCAGGCGGCCATCTTCGCGCTTGGCGCGGATGAATTCCTTGGCGTCCGGGTGGCTCACGTCGAACGTGCCCATCTGCGCGCCGCGGCGGCCGCCGGCGGACGAGACGGTGAAGCACATCTTGTCGTAGATATCCATGAACGACAGCGGGCCCGAGGTGTGGGCGCCGGCGCCGGACACGTACGCGCCGCGCGGGCGCAGCGTCGAGAATTCGTAGCCAATGCCGCAGCCGGCCTTCAGCGTGAGGCCCGCCTCGTGCACCTTCTCGAGGATGTCGTCCATCGAGTCGTGGATGGTGCCCGACACGGTGCAGTTGATCGTGGAGGTGGCGGGCTTGTGCTCCAGCGCGCCGGCGTTGGAGGTGATGCGGCCGGCGGGAATCGCACCGCGGCGCAGCGCCCAGAGGAAGCGTTCGTTCCAGTGGTCGCGCAGCTCGGCGGTGGCTTCGACATCGGAAAGGGCGCGGGCGACGCGCTGGTACGTGCCGTCCACGGAAGCGTCGACGGGGTCGCCGGACTTCGCCTTCAGGCGGTACTTCTTGTCCCAGATGTCGTACGAGGCGGGCTGAAGCGGAATGGCGGCAGTCTCAAGCCCGATGGCTTGCGCACGTGCAGTGCTCATGTGTGTGTCGTCCTCGGTCTCGACCTTTGACAGGCCTTTTATTGGTTTGCGTCGGCGCAACCCGTCGACGGCCTCCCCCACGGATCCCGTCGACCATCCCTGATCATCCATCGCGGTGTCCGGAAAAGCCTTCACCGGCGATGGTTTGAAGCTTGTACCTGAGTATCCGCAGCACCAGCACTTGGTAAGTGGCGAACGAAGGAACACAAGATGTTGTGGTTGCGGCCGGTGTGTACCTTAAGCCCGGAGGGGGTCGATGTAAAGTGTCCGGGACGTACGTCTCAGGGGTTGAAACTGGTGGGCGGTGTCGTGGTCGAATGCGTCCCGGACACACCACTCAAGGAGCTTTCCCATGCCCGCCAGCACTTACCGGCGAACCACTGGCCTTGCCCTGTCTTTCGCCCTCGCGCTCGCCGCCGCGACGCCCGCGTTCGCGTCGCTGCCGGCGGCCGTCGACGGCCAGCCCGTGCCCTCGCTGGCACCGATGCTGGCGAAGGTGACCCCGGCCGTGGTGAACATCTCGACGAAGACGCGCGTGCGGGCACGCGATCCCTATTTCGACGATCCGTTGTTCGGCCAGTTGTTCGGAAACCAGGGCGTGCCGCGCGAGCGCGTGCAGCAGAGCCTGGGTTCGGGCGTGGTCGTCGACGCGGCCAAGGGCTACGTGCTGACCAACCACCATGTCGTGGGGGGCGCGGACGATATCACGGTCACGCTGCAGGATGGGCGCGATCTGAAGGCGAAGCTGATCGGCAGCGATCCGGATACCGACGTCGCCCTGCTGCAGGTGCCGGCGGAGCGCCTGCAGGCGCTGCCCATCGCGGATTCGTCGCAGCTGCGCGTGGGCGATTTCGTGGTGGCGGTGGGCGATCCGTTCGGGCTCGGACAGACGGCCACCTCGGGCATGGTCTCGGCGCTGGGCCGCTCGGGCCTGGGCAAGGGCTTCCAGAACTTCATCCAGACGGATGCGTCGATCAATCCCGGTAACTCCGGCGGCGCGCTGGTGAACCTGCGCGGCGAGCTGGTGGGCATCAACTCGATGATCTTCACGCCCTCGGGCGGGAACGTCGGCATCGGGTTCGCCATTCCCACCGATCTCGCGACCGGCGTGATGAAGCAGCTGCTGGCGTACGGGAGGGTCCGGCGCGGCAACCTGGGCGTGGAGGTGCAGGACATCACGCCGCGCATCGCGGCGGCGCTCGGGCTGAAGGGCGTCGCGGGCGCGGTGGTGACGCGCGTGAACGACGGCTCACCCGCCGATGGCGCGGGCTTGCAGACGGGCGACGTGCTGACGGCCGTCGACGGGAAGCCGGTGCGCGGGGCGCAGGACGTGCGCAATGCGGAAGGCTTGCTGCCGCTGGGGGCGAAGGTACGGCTGTCGGTGAAACGCGATGGCGCCACGCGGGAGGTGGAAGCGACGGTGGCCGCGGCGAAGATCGCGACGCTGGATGGCGCGAAGGTGGATCCGCGGCTGGCGGGCGTCACGCTGAGCGACCTCACCGCGGAGCAGAAGGCGCAGGGGCTGTACGGCGTGGCGCTGAGCGGCATCAAGCGCGGTTCGCGTGCCGACGCCGCGGGGCTGGAGGATGGCGACATCGTGGTGGCCGTGTCGCAGCAGCGGGTGATGGGGGTGAAGAGCTTCCCCACCACGGGCAAGCTGGGCGGGCGGCAGCTGTTGCTGACCGTGGTGCGGGATGGCGGGGTGTATTACGCGGTGTTGTGACGTTCGATCGCCGATGCGATCGGCTCCCACCCCTTCGGTAGGTGGGTGCTTCTCGAGCGTGCCCGCTGCGCGGGATCGGCTCCTGCCCCTTCGATAGGTGGGTCTGGCTACCGGAGGGTGGGAGCCGATCGTATCGGCGATAGGCGCTTCGAGGTTCCATGAACACCCCGACAGCCTACGTTCCGTTTCGCCTCGGCAGGATGTTGAATGACGTCAATGGCGCGCGGGGCCTCGATGGCCCACAATTGCGGCCTTGCTTGCCTGTCCCAGCCCCATCCGAGGTTCTTGCCGTCCATGTCTCTTCGTCTCGCGCGACTGTTCACCGCCACGCTGATCGGCCTTAGCGCCTCCGCCACCGTTCTTGCCGCGGGACCGCAACTGGTCTGGCGCGGCGACATCACCACCGCGCGCGGCGTGGTCACCGACGTCGCCAAGGCCTACGAGAAGGCCGGCAAGGGCAAGCTCGAACTGCAGCCGTTCAACACGGCCTCGGGCATCGACGCCGTCGCCAAGGGCACGGCGGACCTCGCCGGCTCGGCCCGCCCGGGCATCGGCGGCGCGGAGCAGTCGCTGACCTTCACGCCGGTGGCGTGGGACGCCCTGGTCATGGTCACCTACCCGTCCAACCCGGTCAGCAACATCACGCTCAAGCAGCTCCATGAGATCTACATGGGGCACATCACCAACTGGAAGGAGCTCGGCGGCAACGATGCCCCGATCAACCTCTACGCGGTGGCCAGCCCGGCCGATGGCGTGGAATACAGCCTGCGCAAGCTGCTGTTCGGTCGCGGCAACCAGCCGGTGGCCGCGCCGCGCCTCTACGTGAACGTGGCGAAGCTCGAAGAGGGCGTCACGCTCGACAAGCAGGGCCTCGGCGCCACGACCCTCGCGGGCGTCGCCTCGAACAAGAAGGTGAAGATCCTCTCGATCGACGGCGTCGCGCCCTCGATGTCGACGGTCGGCAGCGGCACCTACCCGCTGTACACCGAGATCTACCTGGTCACCAACGAGACCGGCCCGAAGGCCGCGGAGGCGAAGGACTTCGTGTCGTTCGTCACCTCCAGCGCCGGTAGCGCGCTGCTGCGTGCGCACAGCCTCGTGCCTTACGCCGACGGCGCCGCGCTCGCCTCGAAGGACGCCGCCCGCCGTGCCGCCATCGCTTCCACCGTCGGCACGCGTGCCAACGTGGGTCAGGCGATGACCACCCCGAGCGCCGCTCCAGCCGCCGCACCGGCGCTCGCCGCCTCGGCCGTCGCGAAGGAAGCCGCGGTCGCCAAGGCGCAGGTCGCCGGCAAGGGCGCCAAGGCCGCGAAGGACACCAAGGCGTCGGTCGCCACCACGGCCGAGCCGTCGCAGTTCGCCCACGTCGTCGCCAGCGTCACCACCACGGCGCACATGGGCTTCTTCGGCGTGCGCTCGGAAGCGTTCACCGCCTCGGACAACGCGAAGGCCGGCGGCAAGTTCGCCAAGGTGCTCGCCGACGCCGTCACCGTGAAGGGCAAGCCGGTCGCCAAGCCGGTGGTCACCGCCCCGGCCGACGCCTCGGAGAAGTCGAACGCCGTCGCGACGCCGAAGGTGGCGGAAGCCAAGCCGGCCGCGAAGCCGGCCAAGGCCGCCGTCGCCAAGGCAGCGGAGAAGAAGCCGGCCGCCGCCTCGCGCACGTACAAGGTGGCCCAGGGCGACACGCTCTACTCCATCGCGAAGAAGAACGCGGTGGACGTGAACCAGCTGCGCGCCATGAACGGCCTGAAGGACAACAACGTCCGCCTCGGCCAGGTGCTGAAGGTCGGCGCGCGCTAAGCCGTGCCCGTCCGCGCCGTCTCGCTCGATCTCGACGACACCCTGTGGCCGGTGCTTCCGGCCCTGATCGAGGCCGAGTACTGCGTCGACCGCTGGCTCAAGGAACACCATCCGGATGTCGCGACCGCATGGCCCATCGAGGCCATGCGCGAGCTCCGGGAGAAAGTGGCGCGGGAACACACGCACCTCTCGCACGATTTCAGCGAACAGCGGCGGATCACCATCCGCGAGGCGTTCGCGGCCTGCGGCATCGACGACGCGCCCGTCGACGAGCTGTGGCGCATTTATTTCGCGGCTCGTAACAATGTCGAGCTGTATCCCGACACCCTGCCCGCCCTCGAGCGCATCGCGTCGCGCATGCCGCTGGTCAGCATTTCCAACGGCAATGCGGATCTTGAAATAATCGGGCTGCACCACCTCTTCCATACGCGCCTCAACGCCAGCGGCGTGGGCGTGGCCAAGCCGCATCCGCAGATCTTCCTGGCGGCCGCCGAGGCCCTCGGCATGGCGCCCGAAGACATCCTCCACGTTGGCGACGATCCGCTGCTCGACGTCGTCGGCGCGCGGGAAGCAGGCATGCGCACGGTGTGGCTCAACCGCACGGGCGAGCGCTGGTCGCATGGGCCGGCACCGGATCTCGAATTCGCCGACATGGCATCGCTTGCCGACTGGATTGACGCAGCGGCGGCGGACGGCCGCTAGAATAGCGTTTCACCGACGAAACATTTGACGCGGTTGGCAACCGCGAGGCACGGGAGGCCTGATGTCACCGCTCATCGAACGCAAATCCGGAAAACGCATCGCCATCGAGGCCGTCGACGCTTCGAGCATGGCAGCCGCCGAGGGCCGACTGGACGCGACACAGCGCCGTTGGCTGACCTCAACCGGATTCCGTCCGACACCCGGTTCGCTGGTGGTGGTGCCGGGCCCGAAGGGCGAGATCGCCCGCGTGATCGTCGGCGTCGATCGTCGTCATCCGCTGATGGCGCTGGGCGCCCTGCCGTATCGCTTGCCCGAAGGTGTGTACGATCTCGACGCCGAGAGCGTGATCGACGACGTCGAGCTCGCCGCGCTGGGCTGGGCGTTGGGCGCCTATCGCTTCGATCGTTACCGCACGTACGATCGCAAACCGGCGCAGCTGGCCGTCACGCCCGCGACGCTGCGCGCGGTCGCTCCGCTCATCGCCGCGACGGCGCAGGTGCGCGATCTGGTCAACACGCCCACCGAGGACATGGGGCCGGAAGATCTTGCCAAGGCCATCCGCGCGCACGCCGACACGCACGGCGCGAAGGTTCAGGAGTGGGTGGGCGACGAACTGCTCGAGGCGAACTTCCCCACGATCCATGCCGTGGGTCGCGCGAGCCATCGTGCGCCGCGGTTGATCGAGCTCACCTGGGGCAAGAACTCGAACCCGAAGCTCGTCATCGTCGGCAAGGGCGTGTGCTTCGATACCGGCGGCCTCGACATCAAGCCGGCCGATGGCATGCGCTGGATGAAGAAGGACATGGGCGGCGCCGCGCACGCGATCGCGCTCGCCGGCCTGGTGATGCAGGCGAAGCTGCCCGTGCGCCTGACGCTGCTGGTGCCCGCGGTGGAGAACGCGATCGCGGGCAACGCGATGCGTCCGGGCGAAGTGATTCGCACGCGCGCGGGCCATACGGTGGAGGTGGACAACACCGACGCCGAGGGCCGTCTGGTGCTGTGCGACGCGCTGGCTTACGCCGTGGAGCAGGTGCCCGACCTGATCGTGGATTTCGCCACGCTGACGGGCGCCGCGCGCGTGGCGCTCGGTCCCGAGCTGCCGGCGCTGTTCACCAATCGCGATTCGCTGGCCGACAGCGTGATCGACGCGGCCGAGTCCGTGCACGATCCGTTGTGGCGTCTGCCGTTGTGGCGCCCGTACCGGCGGATGCTGGAGTCGGGCATCGCGGACTTCGCGAACGCGGGACCGTCGAGGCACGCCGGTGCGATCACCGCGGCGCTGTATCTGGAGCGCTTCGTGCCGGACAGCCAGAACTGGATGCACCTGGACACGTATTCGTGGAATGACGGCGATCGGCCGGCGCATCCGCGCGGAGGCGAGGCGCAGGGATTGCGGGCGTTTTTCCGGTTCCTGTCGGAGCGGTATTCCTGATCTCGCGGAGCGGCGTCATCGGCGATAGGCCCGCTGCCGCGGGATCGCCGATGCGATCGGCTCCCACCCCTTTGGTAGGTGAGTTCTTCGCAAGGATGCCCGCTGCCGCGGGATCGCCGATGCGATCGGCTCCTACCTGTTGTTAGCTACCGGAGGGTGGGAGCCGATCGTATCGGCGATTCCTGCGAAGCGCGGTATCCAAAGGCGAGGTCAACCTTCGGTATCGCCATCCCCCGCGCCGACCGCTTCGCTCTGCTGCGCGCGCTTTTCCTTCCACGCCACGACCGAGCGCAGATTGCGCTCCAGTTCCGCGATCGTCAGCGGGAAGTAGTTGTCGTCGCCCTCGCGCGCCTGCCAGCTGGCGATGCGCTTTTCCGCGCCACCCACGCCGGCGGCGACGAGCGCCACGCGCACGTCGGACGGATCGAGATCCGTCGCCTGCAGGATCAGCTGCCAGAGCCAGTTCATGCGCTGCGGATCGACGCCGCGCGTCATCGGAGGGCGGGTGTAGACGTGGTTCGTTGAGTCGAAGTCGGGCATATCGAGCTTCCTGCGTGGCGCGTTTCGAGGAGTATGCCATCGGCCTCGGGGATGGCTATCGGAATGTGACGGGATCATGGGGCGGTATCGGCTTTCCATACCCGGCGGTGCCCGCGTCGGTGGGGCGAGCTTGCCCGCTGCGCGGGATCGCCGATGCGATCGGCTCCCACCCTTCGGTAGGTCGGATTGGCTACCGGAGGGTGGGAGCCGATCGTGTCGGCGATTCGTACGTGACGGAACGTTGCAGGCCTTGCGGTAGCCTGCACCGATGCCTCACCGGAGACTTCCGATGCTTCGCCCACTCGTCACCGCCCTGCTCCTCGCCGCCACCCTACCCGCCCTCGCCGACGACGCTCCGAAGGTCGAAGCCCTCGGCGGGCGGCTCGAACGTGCCGAATATCCCTATCCGGTGTCGATGTTCCCGGTGAAGAGTCAGGGGCAGGCGCTGGAGATGGCGTACATGGACCTGAAGCCGGAACACCCGAACGGCCGGACGGCGGTGCTTCTGCATGGAAAGAATTTCTGCGGGCCGTATTGGGCGGCGACGGCCGAACACCTGCGTGCGAAGGGGTTCCGCGTGGTGATCCCCGATCAGGTGGGCTTCTGCAAATCGTCGAAGCCGCGCGGGTATCAGTACAGCTTTCACCAGCTCGCGGCGAACACGCACGACCTGCTGGCGAGCCTCGGCGTCGACAAGGCGACGGTGGTCGCGCATTCGATGGGCGGGATGCTCGGCGCGCGGTATGCGCTGATGTATCCGCAGGGCGTGGAAAAGCTCGTGCTCGTCGATCCGATCGGGCTGGAGGACTGGAAGGCTAAGGGCGTGCCCTGGCGAAGCGTCGATGCGTGGTACGCCAGCGAGGTGAAGACGTCGTACGCGAGCATCAAGGCGTATCAGCTGAAGAGCTACTACGACGGCAATTGGAAACCGGAGTACGACCGCTGGGCGCTCATGCAGGCGGGGATGTACGAAGGCGACGGGCGCGAGGCGTCCGCGTGGGCCGGCGCGCTGACGTACGACATGATCTATACGCAGCCAGTCGTATATGAGTTTCCGGACATCCGCGTGCCGACGGCGTTGATCATCGGGCAGCGGGATCGCACGGCGATCGGCAAGGACGGCACGCCCGCCGATGTCGCGGCGAAGCTCGGGGATTATTCGACGCTCGGCAAGGAGGCCGCGTCGCGCATTCCCGGCGCGACGCTGGTGCCGCTGGACGGGCTGGGGCATTCGCCGATGATCGAAGCGCCGGAGCGGTTCTATCGGGCGCTGGATGGCGTGTTGTGACGGGATCGCGAGCACCCGTTCGCGCGTGAACGCGCTCCCACCCGAAGGTCGGTGGGCGATTACTGCGAGAGGCTGATCTCGCGTTGCACCGGGCGGATCACGTAGCCCACCGGGAGCCAGCCGCCGCTGCCGGGCGCGAGCGAGACGGTCTCGAAGATGACCGCGCGGGCATAGTGCGCGACGAAGATCACGTTGAGGTAATCGCCCGCGGGCAGGCCGGCGGGATCGCGCACGCGGGTGACTTCGAACCATTCGCGCCCGACGAGCGCTCCGCGATCGAGGCGGATCTTGCGCAGGTAGCGCACCCACTCGGCGCGGGGGACGAGCTTCTGCATCATCGCACCGGCTTCGAGCCACATCGCGTCGGGTCGGCGCCCGTCGGACATGCGCACCCAATGCGTGGCGCAGCTGACCGCAAGGTCGAGGGAATTGGGCTGCGGTCCGAGCTTCGGCGCGTTGCTGATGCTCAGCAGCGAGGCGTAGCCGCTGGCGCCGCGGAAGGCGGGCGCAGGGGGCTTGCGCTTTGGCATCGGCACCGAGGACACGGGTCGCGCTCCGGGAGGGGTCGGGGACAGCTTCCGGCGGTCCGGCGCGGGTGCCAAGTCGGCCGGATGGGATACGCGGGTTGGTGGGGTGCGGCCAGGGTGCCCGCTGCCGCGGGAAATCGCCGATGCGATCGGCTCCCACCCCTTCGGTAGGTGCGATATCGCGAGGGTGCCCGCTGCCGCGGGATCGCCGATGCGATCGGCTCCCACCCCTTCGGTAGGTGCGATATCGCGAGGGTGCCCGCTGCCGCGGGATCGCCGATGCGATCGGCTCCCACCCCCTTCGGTAGGTAGGACTGGCTACCGGAGGGTGGGAGCCGATCGTATCGGCGATTCCTGCGAAGCGCGGCCCGCAGGTATCAACGACGGCCGAAGGCCAGCACCTCGTCGGTGTAAGTTTCGACCACCAGGCTGAAGGGCTGGTTGGTCTCGGTGTAGAGGACCGCGCGATGGCGGAGCACGTCGTGCGGGATCGCGAGGCGGGCGTCGCGTGCGGGCGGCAGCGGCGCGTCCATCTCCCAGCCGGTGGGCAGCGGGGACCACAGCAGCTCCGCGCTGATCGTCTGGCGACGGAAATGCAGCGCCTGGACGACCTTGCCGAACGGCTGGTCGGTGGTGTCGAGGATCTGGTTCATTTCCGGCGTGAGGCGCGCGGGCACGTACCAGTTGTCGGCTTCCGAGAGCACGCGCTCGCCGCAGGCGAGCTGCACGCGGCGGTAACGCACGGGTTCGTCCTTGCCGATTCCGAGCGTTTCGCGCGCGTCGTCCGGCAGCGGTTTGTCCTGGCCCTTGATGCGATGCGCGACGATCTTCGCCTCCGGCGCCAGCCCGTGGGCACCGCACCAGCGTTCGAGCGTGAGGGTCGCGCTGGGGTGGCTGAGCAGGTCCGCGTTGAACGACTGCAGCAGCGCCAGCACCTGCGTGCGGGAGGCCACGTCGTCCTTCCACGGTTCGCGCGCTTGCGCGGTGGCTGCGAGGACGGCAAGGGAGGTGGCGGCGATCAGGGTTCGGGTGGTCATGGTTTTTCTTCTTATGAGGTTCGTTGGTCACGAGGGAGTATCCGGCGACACCGGCTTCGGGCCCGCTGCCGCGGGATCGCCGATGCGATCGGCTCCTACCCTGCCGTCAGAGGCCCTTGGCGGCCTGGGCCACCGCGCGGAACAGCGCGCGGCCCTTATTCATGGTTTCTTCCCACTCGGCGCCGGGGTCGGAGTCGTAGACCACGCCGCCGCCGGCCTGCACGTGGAGGCGGCCGTCCTGGATGACGGCGGTGCGGATGGCGATCGCGGTATCCGCGTCGCCCCACCAGCCGAGCCAGCCGATCGCGCCGGCGTAGATGTTGCGCTTGAACGGCTCGAGCTCCTGGATGATCTCCAGCGCGCGGATCTTCGGCGCGCCGCTGACCGTGCCGGCGGGGAACGTGGCCTTGATGACGTCCATGTAGCTGAGGTCGTCCTTGATGTCGCCTTCCACCTGCGACACGATGTGCATCACGTGCGAATAGCGCTCGACGACGAACGATTCCGAGAGCTCCACGCTGCCCGTCTGGCTCACGCGGCCCACATCGTTGCGGCCGAGGTCGATCAGCATGAGGTGCTCGGCGCGTTCCTTCGGATCGGCGAGCAGCTCGGTTTCCAGCGCGATGTCCTCGGCGTCGTCCTTGCCGCGACGACGCGTGCCGGCGATCGGGCGCAGCACCACGCGGCCGTTCTTCAGGCGCACCAGGATCTCCGGCGACGATCCGACGATCTGCGTCGCGCCGATGTCGATGAAGTACATGTACGGCGACGGGTTCGTCGCGCGCAGCGCGCGGTAGACATCGACGGGGCGTGCATTGAAACCGATGCTCAGGCGCTGCGACGGCACCACCTGGAAGATGTCGCCGGCGCGGATGTATTCCTGCGCCTTGCGCACCACGTCCTCGTACTCCTCGCGCGTGAACGACGATTTGAAATCCGATTCGTCGAGCGCGGCGGGCTGGAGCATCTGCGGGTACGAGACGCCGGCCTGGCGCAGGCGGAAGGCGAGCGCGTCGAGGCGACGGGAGGCTTCGGCGTACGCCTGCGGGCGTGACGGGTCGGCGTGGACGATGAGGTACAGGCGGCCCTTGAGGTTGTCGAACACCGCGACTTCGTCGGCGAGCATCAGCAGCACGTCGGGCGTGCCGAGCTCGTCGCGCTTGTCCCACTGGGCGAGGCGCTTTTCGATGTAGCCGATGGTCTCGAAGCCGAAGTAACCGACGAGGCCGCCGGTGAAGTCGGGCAGTCCGGGGAGCTTCGGCACGTCGTACTGCTTGCGCAGCGCCTCGATCTCCGCGAGGGGATCGTCGAGGTGGCGGCGTTCGACCACTTCGCCGCTCTCCTCCACCTCGAGCTCGTGCCCACGGAGGCGATACACGCGCCGGGCCGGCAGGCCGATGATGGAGTGACGTCCCCAGGTCGCGCCGCCTTCCACGGATTCGAAGAGGAAGGTGTACGGGCCATCGGCGAGCTTGAGGTACACCGACAGCGGCGTGTCGAGGTCGGAGAAGACCTCGCGCACCAGCGGAATGCGGGTGTGGCCCTGCGCGGCGTAGGCGTCGAACTGTTCGCGGGAGATCATGGGGTCGTGGGGGCGACGTGTTGGGGTGAATCAGGGATTGTAACGGCGATCTGGCCCGCTGCCGCGGGATCGCCGATGCGATCGGCTCCCACCCCTTCGGTGGGTGGGTTCGTCGCGAGGGTGCCCGCTGCCGCGGATCGCCGATGCGATCGGCTCCTACCCCTTCGGTGGGTGGGACTGGCTACCGGAGGGTGGGAGCCGATCGTATCGGCGATCTCCTGCGCAGCGCGGCGTTCACGCCAGCCGCTGGCGGGGCATGCCCTTGAGGTGGAGGGTGAAGGCGACGCCGTCGTCGATATTTCTTGCGCTGGCGAGGCCCTGGTGGCGCTCGGCCACGAGGCGCACCACGTACAGGCCCAGGCCCAGGTGCGGGGCGTCGCCGGGGGTGGCCTTGTCGCGCAGGCTCACCAGCGAATCGAACAGGCGGCCCTGCATGGCGGCGGGCAGCGGCGGGCCCTGGTTGGCCAGCTCGATGTCGGCGCCTTCGGGCGTGGGGCGCAGCGCGATGCGCATCCAGCCGCCAGGTGGCGTGAACGACAGCGCGTTGTCGAACAGCTTGTCGAGCGCCTGCGCGATGAGCTCGGGCGCGACATGCATGAAGACGGGTGTTGCGGGCATCTCGGCGGTGAGCTTCCGGTTGCCCGTGAGGTTGCGGTAACCCTCGGCGCAGCCACGGACGATGTCCGCGAGGTCGACGTCCTCGGCCTCGGCCGCGGCGATCGCGCGTTCCATGCGGCTGGCTTCGCTCATGGCGCGAACCAGCGCTCCGAGGCGCGCCACGCCGTCGCGTGCGCGGGCGAGGTAGGGCTCGGCTTCGGCGGGCAGGCCGGCGTGGTCGAGGTTGTCGAGCGAGGATTTGACGATCGCCAGCGGCGTGTTGAGCTCGTGCGAGAGCTTCGACGCGAGCGTGCGCAGGTAATCCGTATAGCCGCCCACCACCTCGAACAGGCGCTCGAAGCTGCGCGCCAGGTCGCCGAGTTCGTCGGTGGCGTCGGTGAGAGGGAACGGGCCGTCGAGACGCCCGTCGTTGTCCTGCGCGCGCTCGGCGGCGTTGCGCAGGCGGCGCAGGCGGATGGTGAGACGCGTGGCGAAGAGCAGCAGCACGCCGCCCGCGACGAGCAGCACGGCGAAGCTCGTGAGCAGCAGGCCGAACAACGCGCGGTTGGCCAGCAGCGGCACGGCGCGGCTCGGTTGTTCGAGCAGCACCACGCCGTGCAGCTTGCCGCGCATCTGGATCGGCATCGCGGCGGCGAGCACGACGCTGCCGCGCGCTTCGCCCGCGCGCCACGCGGTGGCGGGTTTGCCTTGCAGGGCCTCGCGCACCTCGGGCAGATCGATGCGCGGCGCATCCTCGGCCCAGGCGCTGTCGGCATCGAGCCGCGTGGCGAGCAGCGAGCGGTAGACGAGCGACGCGAACCATCCGGGGCGCTCGCTGTACGGAAGATCCGGCAGCTGCAGCTTGCCGCTCTGCGCCATCAGCCATGCGCCGTCCGAGAGCACGCGCACGCGGACGCCATCGGGTGCGAGGCGTGCGATTTCCTGGGACAGCGCGGGCGAGAAGTCGAGCAACGGGCGACTTTCGGCGGTGAGCGGTTCGTGGTCGCCATCGGCGATGACATGGACGCCGAGGCCGAAGCGGTCGAGCCGCAGTCCGCGCGGCAGGCGGAACTCCGCGCGGAAGCCGCTGCCGTCTTCCTGCCATTGCGCGTTGATGCGGTCGGGCAGCACGCCGGCCTCGGCGTCGAGCGCGATCGCCGTGGTGGCGCCGGGAGCCGCGCTGGCGAGCAGGTAGCGTTGCGCGTCGTCGCCGCTGCCGATGGCCACGATGAGGTGGTCGGCGTTGAGCGCGAGGCGATCGGTGGCGTCGGCGCGGTGCCGCTGCGGCGCCCGGACGTCGATGAAGAAATAGAGCCAGTGGTCGTCTTCCGCGAGGATCACGCGCGCGTTGCGACCGAAGGTCTGCGCCCAGGGACTGAGCGCGGCGAGGTCGTCGCCGTAGCCGTCGACGGCGATGGGCACGGCGGTGCGCTGCACGTACCACGCGGGGCCCGCGGGCGGCAGCGGCGCGTCGACCACGACGAGGCTGCGGGCCATCGCGCGCGCGGAGGCGACGAGCGCCTGCGCCTGGCCTTCGCGCAGGAGCGTTTCCATCTGGCGCACATAGAGCCAGCCGGCGACCGGGAGGGCCAGGGTGCAGAGGGCGACGAGGAGGAGTTTCTGGCGGAGGGTCATGGGTCGGCCGTCGCCGGCCGGTTCGGCTGCTGTCGGTACTGTTCGGCAAGCGTGCCCGCTACGCGGGATCGCCGATGCGATCGGCTCCCACCCCTTCGGTAGGGAATGGTTGGGGGTGTCACGGGGTCCAGCGGTAGCCGACGCCGTGCACGGTTTCGATCGCGTCGAAATCGGGCGCCAGCGCGACGAACTTCTTGCGGATGCGCTTGATGTGCGAGGTGATCGTGGCGTCGTCGACCACGAGCTCCGCTTCGCGCATGAGCTGGTCGCGATTCTTCACGTGGCCGGGGAAACGCACGAGGGTGTGCACCATCCAGAACTCGGTGACGGTGAGCGGGATCTCGATGCCGTTCCACAGCACGCGCATGCGTTCGGATTCCAGCTTCAGCGGCCCGTGCTCGATCACGGTCTCCGACGCCGTCGGCGTCTTCAGCGACTCGATGCGACGGAACAGCGCCGCGATGCGCGCGGCGAGCTGGTGGAGACTGGTGTCCTTCGAGAGGTAGTCGTCGGCGCCGAGGCGCAGGCCCGAGATCACGTCGAAATCGGAATCGCGCGCCGTGAGGAAGATGATCGGCAAGGTGGCCGACTTCGCGCGCAGCTCGCGGCACAGGTCGAAACCGCCTTCCGGCTCGTCGCCGAGGCCGATGTCGATGATCACGAGCTCGGGCAGGCGCATGGCGAACGCGTTGGACGCCTCGCCGCGCGAGCCGTAGCCGCGCGCCTCGTAACCGAAACGGTTCAGCGCCTCGACGTAATTCGCGCGGATCAGGGGTTCGTCTTCGACGATGGCGATACTGCGGGCCATGGGGCGCTTCCGGTGAGTGGATCGGACTGCGCGCAGGGTGCTATGCGGCCGCCCCATCTGCAAGGCCCGTGCCCGATTTGCCCGCGTTTCGCCTCGTGGCGCGCCGGGTCCGGGCCGCGTCCGGCGCGTCACGAAAACTTTGCCATCCATTTGCCATAAACCGTCTGCGGAATGCCCTACAGGGGACGTTCCTGCCGCCGTCATCGGCGTTCAACTGTCCATGACGGCGCACCGACCGGCGCCGGAGGAGAACCCATGAAGACCAAACCCGACGCCGACAACACCGAACTCGATCGCGACTTCGAGCCCCTGCGCGTGGCCCTCGCCCTTGGCGCCCTGGCTCTTGGCCTGCTCTTCGGCATGCATTGACGGAGGAAGCTCATGGATCTCTTCGACGACTTCGTGGAACCGGCCATGGAAGGTCCTGGCGCGGCTGGCGCGCACGGAAGCGCGCCAGTCGCCGGGGCGGCGGAACCCGACCCGAACTGGCAGCCGGTCTGACCGGTCACCCTTCCCCCTGAGACGCTCCTGACGGAGCCTCCCTTCACTCCCCCAGCCGCCTGGCCGGGGGAGCTTTTTGTCGCGGTTACCGTGGCGCCTTGACCTCGGACGCCACCTGGCCGATCGCCACGTAGCCCGGCTGCACTTCGCCGACCGTCACCGTGCCGACCATGCCGCGGAAGTACTCGTCGGCGTCGTCCTTGATCATCTTCCCGACGGCGTAGCCCGAGACACCGCCGACGCGCGAGGTGTCGGTGCCGTCCCCGAACTGGCCGGTCGGGTCGCCCGGCGGGGTGAGGCCCGCGATGAAGACGGAGCCGCCGAAGAACGAGGCGGCCTCGATCATGCGCATCTCCGACTGGTAACGACGGTGGGCGCGGACGCCCGCGCTGGTGTCGGCGTAGGTTTCGCGCAGATCCTTCCAGTAGACGTTCGCCTGGGCGCGCTCCTCGGCCGTGCTTTCGAGATACGCGCGGGCGAACGCTGCTTCGTACTTCGGATCGTGGCGCTCGGCCGCGATGGCGAGCCAGGCGATGCCGAGCGGACGGTTCACCCTGCCCTCGTCGCCGTTGTAATACATGAGGCCCAGGATGTACTGCGCCGGCTTGCTGGCCCAGTAGGCGGCGTCGCGCAGGCGCTCGGCGGCGAGGTTGTTGTGGCCTTTGCCGAAATCGCGGACCGCGGCGCAGAAATAGTATTCACCCGGGAGGAGCCGCTCCAGGCCGGTGGCGCAGTAGCGCACGGTCTGGCGGATCACGTCCTTGGGATTCGAAGGAGACGCCTCGCCGGCGATCGCGCCAGCGGCGAAGACGGTGCAGAGCAGGGATAACGCGATACGCCTTACCGACATGATGTCCTTCTCCCCTGGTCGTGGTTCCGTGGATGGGTAGGAGGCGCCTCCTCGCGAGAAGATGTCGCGCGCAGGGCGCGCTCCTACCGGGTTAGTCCTCGGACGGTTTCGGCGTGCGGGCCGCGATGGTGCCGATGGGCACGAGTTCGGCGTCGCCCACGAAGACGTGGCTGTTGTAGCCGTAGAAGTAGATGGCCTTCTGGCTCTGCAGCAGGCGGCCGAGCGAGAAGCCGCTCTGCAGCGGTGCGTCCTCGGCGAAGCCGTAACCGTAGGGGATCGTCACGCCGTCGATGAAGACGCTGCCGCCGAAGTTGGTGGCCCAGGCGATCTGCTGGTATTCGCGATCGAAGCGGCGCTCCGCGCGGGGAGCGGCGACGGCGTCCGCGTAGGTTTCCTTCAGCTCCTGCCAGTACGCATTGGCCTGCGCACGCTCTTCGGGCGTGACCTGCTGGAAGGCGGAGATGAACGCGGGCTCGTAGGACGGATCGTGGCGCTCCGCCGCGAGCGCCAGCCAGGCGAGTCCAAGCGGACGGTTGCGCTGCGCGTGGTCGCCGTTGAAGTACATGACGCCAAGGGCGTATTGCGCGGGTTTGCTGGCCCAGCGCGCGGCATCCTTGAGGCTTTCGCGGGCGAGGCCTTCGTGCCCGCTCCAGTAGCTGCGAGCCGCGGAGCAGAAGTAGTAATCGCCCGGGAGGAAGCGCTCGAGTCCGCCGGGGCACGGCATCAGCGATTTCGCGACGACGTCTTTCTGATCGGGCAAGGGCTGCGGACGCTGACCGGCGAGGGCCGCCATCGGCGTGGCCAGAACGAGGAGCAAGACAAGAACGGACGACGACTTCATCAGCGTATCCTCCAGAGGCTCACCCGAGAGCACGGTTTACAGTACTACATAGTTTGCTTTTTGCTCGTGAAATCTTGTTTAGCTGGCGGGTGGCGGCAGCAAGAAGCTTCGGAAGCTGCCGCGGGCGGCCGGAGGATGTCGCGGGCGGCGGCTCAGGGGTTCTTTTCGATCGCGGCGTGCATGCGGCGGATGACGTCGGCGTAGTCGGGGGCGCCGAAGATGGCGGAGCCGGCGACGAAGGTGTCGGCGCCCGCGGCGGCGATCTGGCCGATGTTGTCGGCGTTCACGCCGCCATCCACTTCGAGGCGGATGTTGCGGCCGCTGGCGTCGATGCGCTCGCGGACGTGGCGGATCTTGTCGATCGCGGTCGGGATGAACTTCTGCCCGCCGAAGCCCGGATTCACCGACATGATGAGCACCATGTCGATCTTGTCCATCACGTAGTCGAGCCACGACAGCGGCGTGGCCGGGTTGAACACGAGGCCAGCCTCGCAGCCTTCATCCTTGATCAGCTGGATGGTGCGGTCGACGTGCTCGGTGGCTTCCGGATGGAAGCTGATGCTGCGGGCGCCGGCCTTCGCGAAGTCCGGAACGATGCGGTCCACCGGCTTCACCATCAGGTGCACGTCGATGTGTTCGGTGATGCCGAAATCGCGCAATGCCTTGAGCACCATGGGACCGATGGTGAGGTTGGGCACGTAGTGGTTGTCCATCACGTCGAAGTGCACCCACTGCGCGCCGGCGTCGAGCACCTTGCGCGTGGATTCGCCGAGGCGGGCGAAATCGGCGGAGAGGATGGACGGGGCGATGACGGGGGACTGCTTGGCCATGATGGGTACCGTTCGACGAGAAGTGCTTTCGGATGATATCGCCGGGGGGCCGCTGTCGCGGAATCGCCGATGCGATCGGCTCCCACCCTCCGGTAGCTATGGTGCGGGCATCGGCCCCCGCCTTACTTGAACCCTCTTTCCGCCTTGACGCGCTCGTAGGCCGCGTTGATTTCGCTGGCGCGGGCTTCGGCGCGGCGGCGCATGTCCTCGGGCAGATCGCCGAGGCGGTCGGGGTGGTGTTCGGAGATCAGCTTGCGGTACGCGCGCTTGATGGCGCGGTCGTCGGCATCACGCTGGATGCCGAGCACGGCGTAGGGATCGGGGCCCTGCGGATTGCGCTGCGGGGGCACGTAGCCGCCGCCATTCGCGCGGCCGCCACCGTAGGAGCGGCCCCCGGCGCTGGCGTTCCAGGCGTAGCCCTTCATCGCCATGAGCGCCATCAGCTCCATGTCGCTGACGCGCAGCGCGAAGGCGAGCTGGCGCAGGATGGCCATCTTCTCCGGCGACGGCTGGCCTTCGGCGAGCACCGTCTCGATCACCACGTCGATCACCGGGAACGCGTGGTCGCGACGGTGGCCGACCCACTGGCGCAGTTCGTCGATCACGGCCGCGGCGTCGAATTCGGGCTGCTTGCCTTCGTTGAACGCTTCGATCGCGACGCGGCGGGCGTCCTGGTCGAGGCCCATGCGCGCCATGAGGCGTTCGGCGATGGCGATCTCGGCTTCGGACACGCGGCCATCGGCCTTGGCGACCGCGCCGATCAGCGCGAACAGCGGCGCGACGTAGCCGCCCTGGGTCGGAGTGCGCTGGCGCTGCTGGCGGCTGGCGTCGAACATGAAGCCGAGGATGCCGCCGACGAGCGCGCCGAGCAGGTTGTGCGTCACCGACATGCCGATGACGGCGCCGATGAGTGTGGCGGTGAAATTCATGGGGCGGCCCGGGGCGGGGTCAGGGCGGAGTACCACTGGGCGAGCTGGTCGAGCTCCGCGTCGGTGAGGGGACCGGTCGCTGCGCGCATCACGGGGATGTCGCGGCGGCCGTCGCGATACTGGCGCAGCGCTTCGCGCAGGTAGTCGAGTTTCTGCCCGGCGAGGTTGGGCGCGCCGGGGATCTTCGCCACGCCGTCCTCGCCGTGGCAGGCCGCGCACAGTCCGAGGCGCGCCGGCTTCGCAGGCGGTGCGGCGAGGACAGGGACGGAAAGGGCCAGGGCGATTGCCGCGGTCGTGAGGATGCGCATGGGCGAGCTATGGGGGCGTTGATCGGGAATTCTAGCAGGGTGGTGAGCCTGGGCCCGCTGGCGCGGGATCGCCGATACGATCGGCTCCCACCCTTCGGTAGGCGGGACGCCGACCGTTCGCGGCGACACCGCTACAATGGGCGGATTCCCCGCCTCACCGGAGCCTCGCCGTGCCCACCACCCTTTCGCAATCCGACCTGCCGGGCCTGGAGCTCATCCACCGCGGCAAGGTGCGCGACGTCTACGCCCTGCCCGGCAACCGCCTGCTGATGGTGGCGACGGACCGGCTGTCGGCGTTCGACGTGGTGCTGCCCGATCCGATCCCGGGCAAGGGCGAGATGCTGACGCAGATCTCCAACTTCTGGTTCGACAAGACGAAGCACATCATCCCGAACCACCTGACGGGCGAGGACGTGGCCTCGGTGCTTCCCGCGGGCGTCGACCCGGCGCTGTACGCGAAGCGCGCCGTGATCACGAAACGTCTCAAGCCGGTGCCGGTGGAAGCCATCGCGCGCGGCTACCTCATCGGTTCGGGCTGGAAGGACTACCAGGCCACCGGCGCGCTCTGCGGCATCACGCTGCCGCCCGGTCTGCAGCAGGCGGAAAAGCTGCCGGAGCCGATCTTCACCCCGTCGACGAAGGCGGCCGTGGGCGACCACGACGAGAACGTGAGCTTCGACAGCGTGGTGGCGGCCGTGGGCGCCGATCTGGCGAACGCCGTGCGCGACGCCACGCTCGAGATCTACCGCTTCGCGGCGGAGTACGCGGCGAAGCGCGGCATCATCGTGGCGGACACCAAGTTCGAATTCGGCACGGACGAGAACGGCGTGCTGCACATCATGGACGAGATGCTCACCCCGGATTCCTCGCGGTTCTGGCCCGCCGACGACTACCAGGTGGGCATCAGCCCGCCCAGCTACGACAAGCAGTTCGTCCGCGATTACCTGGAGCAGATCGGCTGGAACAAGACGCCTCCCGCGCCGAAGGTGCCCGCCGACGTCATCGGTGGCACCGCCGAGAAGTACGCCGAGGCGCTCGACAAGCTGGCCGGCATCCGACTGGACTAAGCTTGGCGCAACGAAGGCAGCACGGAGGGGACGCCATGCGCGACGCAGCCACCTGGTTCGGCAACTACAGCCGCGACCACCAGAACGCCACCAATCGCCTGATCCACTGGATCTGCGTGCCGGCGATCACCTGGACGGTGGTCGCCTTCGTCTGGCTGATCCCCGTGCCCGGCTGGCTCGGCCGGCCCGGGTTCTGGGCCGTGCTCGCCATGTTCCTGGCCTTCTGTTTCTACTATTTCCGCCTGTCGCGGCGCATCGGCCTGGCCATGGCCGGCGCGTTCATCGTGCTGGCGCTGTTCACCGACATGCTCTACCGCTCCATCGGCAGCGGCGGCCTTCTCTGGCTGGCCGTCGTGGTGTTCGTGGTGGCGTGGATCGGGCAATTCATCGGGCACCGGATCGAAGGCCGCCGGCCGTCCTTCCTCACCGACCTCCAGTACCTGCTGATCGGCCCCGCGTGGCTGATGAGCAAGGCCCTCGGCCGGTTCGGCCCGTCCTACTGAACGACCCGACGTGACCCAGACCCTCCTGACCCTGCTTTCCGCCGCGATCTGGTGGGTGATCTATTCCAGCGCCGCCGCCGTCGTCCCCGCCGTCATCGGCTGGTTCGCCCTGCGCTGGCTCGAGCGGGTGCCCGTGGTGTTCAACCGCGTCTACCTGGCCAGCCTGCTGTGGATGCTGCTGGCGGTGCTCACGGGCGGACTGGTGATCGCCGCGCAGCATGGGCAGGCCGTGGGCCAGTCCGTCTTCGCCCTGCCCTGGATGCGCGCCGCGCTGGTGCTGGACATGCTCGCCGGCGTCTGGCTGATCTGGCGGCTCGTGCCGCGCGTCGACGCCCGCCGCGTGAAGCCGACCAGCGCCTGCATGGTGGTGGCCCTGGTGATGGTGGTCGCCATGATCGGCGGCACCGCGCTGCACCGATAGCGCCGGGCTATCGGCACCATTGGGAAGAACCATTGGACTCGGGGGATGCCGACCCCATAATGAGAGTCATTCGTATTGGGGTGACTCGCCATGGCCCGCAAGATCAAGTTCGCCGCGACGCACTTCAGCATCGCGTTTTCGATGAGTTACGCCGTGAACCAGAACGTCGCGATCAGCACGATCGTCGGCATCGCCGAGCCCATCGCGTTCGCGTTGGGTCGGGACATGTCCCGCGGCGACAAGGGCGGCCTTCGCCTATCGGCCGCCGCCTGACCCACCGCCCGCGCGGGCGTTGGTATCGGTCACGGAGCGGGTGAAACCCTCGAACGGGATGTCGGTGATGCCGACCAGCCCGATGTGCGCGTTCTCACCGTCCAGCACGCGTCCCGTCACCGGCTGATCGACGTACTGGAACCAGTGCGTGCCGACGAGGACGCCCGACGCCACGGCGGCGTCGACGAAGCGCGCGTAGGCCTTGCCGCGCTCCTCTTCACTGGCCACCGCGGCGACGCCGTTGCCGAACGGGCCGCGATCCGCCGAGCCGAAGTGGAACTCGGTGATCATCGCGGGCTTGTCGTAGCGGCGGAACGCGGCGATGTCGAAGCCGTGTTCGGGCACGTCGGTGTACGTGTTGATGCTGGTGACGTCGGCATACCGGGCGCTCGCCTCCTCCACTTCGGGCGTGCGCACGGCGAGGCGTCCGCCGAGGAAGAGGTGATGCGGATCGGCTTTCTTCAGTGACGTCGCGACCGTCTCGAAGTACTTCCCTGCGTAGAGCTTCAGGAAGGCGATGTCGTCGGCCGCGATCGCCGGATGCGCTTCGTTCGGATCCGGCGCCTTGAACCTGCTCGCCGCCACCTGATCCCACGACGTGACCGCGACGCCCCACGCCTTCGCGAACGCGGCCACGTCGCCGCGCGTCTTCTTCAGGTAAGCGAGGAAGGCCTGTTTCGCCGGGCTTTCCGGACCCTGCGCGAGGCTTCCGGTCGCCAGCGCCCAGCGGCCTTGCGGCCCCTGCCCCGCCCACGCGAGTTCATTGTCGGCGAAGTAGCCAAGCAGCCAGGGATCGTCGCGCACGCCCTTCGTCGCCTTCGCCACGGCGGCGTCGGTCGCCGCGGCGAACTTCGGATCGAAGGGATCGGGCATGCGGCCCCAGTAATCGAAGCCGGTGGCGACGGTGTTGTAGTCGCCGACGATCAGGATGGGCACGGTGTAGGCGATGCGGTGGTCGCCCGCGAAGGCAGGATCGCTCCAGTTGCCGAGCGTGTTGAAGCGCCAGCGCTTCAGGCGGTCGACCGTGCGCCGACGCCACGCGGCGTTCGCATCGTCGCCGAGGGAACGGGCGACGTTGGCGGCATAGATGTCCCACCACAGGCCATGGTTCATGCCGATGTCGCGTTGCGAGCCCTGGTCGCTGCGGCTGTCGGCGCTACCGGTGTGCGGGGCGCCCGCTTTCGGCGGCGCGGTGAACATGAACTCGCGTCCCTGCACATACGTGCGTCCGTCGGTGAGGTTCACCGCGTTGACGCCGAGCGAGAAGAAGGCATGGCCTTCGGGCGTCACCAGCCACCAGCGATCGCCCTGCTTCTGGGTGTGGAACCACCCGGTCGCCTGCATGGCGGGAAGGTCGATGCGGCCGCCATAGCGATCGAGGTTCGCCGCGGGCGTCGCGACGGACGCCGCGTTCGCACGCTGTTTCAATGCGGCGTCGTCGGCGATCTTCTCCGGCCAGGTCGCGCGGGTGAACTGACCGTAGCGGTCGACGATGCCGGTATATGCGCGGCGCAGATCGTCGTCGCCCGCGACATCGTCGAGCGTGCCGAAGAGCAGCGTCTGCGGCGCGCCTGGCTGCGGCGTGGAGAACGTCACGCGCGTGATCGCGTTCGCGTCGATCGCGCCGTCGACGTTGGTGGCGACGAGACGCCGGGTGGTGCCGTCGTCGAACGGCATCGGCGGACCGGCGTGCATGCCGAAGGCGCGCGGCGAGGTGGCGTGCAGCGGAAGCGACAGCGTCTGCGGCGGGCCCGGTGGCAGGCCGACGGTCGCCGTGAGGTGTTTGTCGCCGGAAGCGACGTCGATCGTCAGCGTCACGGGCCACGGCATGCCGTTCTGCACGCGCAGGCGCATCGTGCCGTTCGCGGGCCAGTGCCACGCGCCCTGCGCCGGCGTGAGCGTCAGAGCGGGGCTGGGCGACGGCTTGAAGGTGGCGGCGACGAAAGCCTCGCCGGTGGCGGTCTTGCGGATCGTGGGGTCGAGCGTCGCGTTGGTCGTCGCGACGCGCACCGTGGCGTCGGGACGCGCGAAGTCGATCGCGGTCGCCTGGGCGGTGCCTACGAAACTGCCGATGACGAGCAAGATGAAGGTGCGCATGAGGGGACTGTCGCACGGCGCGGGTGAATCGTCACTCGATGCGATCGGCGGTTGCCCGCTTCGGTTGGTGGTGTTCGCGAGGATGCCCGCTGCCGCGGGATCGCCGATGCGATCGGCTCCCACCCTTTGGTAGGGGGGATATCGTGGGGGTGCCGCTGCCGCGGGATCGCCGATGCGATCGGCTCCCACCCTTCGGTAGGTGGCTTGCGACGAGATGGCTACCGGAGGGTGGGAGCCGATCGTATCGGCGATCTCGATCAGCGAGCGACCGACTTCCGGCGCCATAGGTAGTACACCGGCACGCCAAGGGCGATGATCACCAGACTCATGCCGGCATCGCCAGGCGCCGCGATCGCCGTGGCCGCGATCACGCAGAGCACCGTCGTGGAAAACACCATCGGCAGCCACGGGTACCCGGGCACCAGGTACGGCGACGGCTCCGACCGCAACTTCTTGCGATACCAGAAGATGGTCGCGATGCCGAAGGCGTGCGACAGCCACTCGCCGACGGTCGTGTAATTGAGCAGCGCGTTGAAGCTACCGGAGAGGATCAGCACGATCGCCCAGCCGCCGAGCGCCACCAGCGCGAACTGCGGTGCACCCGTGCGCGGCTCGATCTTCGCGATCGGCCGGAAGAACATTCCATCGGCGCTCATCACCTGCAGCACGCGCGCGCCGCCCGCGATGGCGATGCTGCAATAACCGAAGGTGGAGCACGCGATGCCGACCGCGATGACCGTGGCGCCCGATTCGCCGAAGACGCGGCGCATGAGGTCGGCGGCGGGCGCCGTGCTCGCGGCGAGTCCGGCGTGACCGAGGCCGGCCATGTACGCGATGTTGACCAGCACGTAGCAGACCACGACGCTCGCCATGCCGAGGCCGAGCGCGCGCGGCAGCGTTCGCTGCGGATCGCGGACTTCGCCGGCCAGATCGTTGAGGTAGTGGAAGCCGCCGTAAGCGAAGAGCGCCGGGAGCAGCGCACCGATGATGGTGCTGGCGGGCACGTCGTTCGTGGGATCGGCGACGAAGGCCGCGCCGAGATGACCGCGCGCGAGGTACAGGCCGACGACGATGAGCAATGCGACCGCGCCAAGCTTCAGCACGGTGAAGATGTTCTGCACCAGGGCACCGGCGCGAATGCCGAAGAGATTCACCGTGACGATGAAC
The DNA here is from genome assembly GCF_900111665.1 of Luteibacter sp. 329MFSha. Classification (NCBI taxonomy): domain Bacteria; kingdom Pseudomonadati; phylum Pseudomonadota; class Gammaproteobacteria; order Lysobacterales; family Rhodanobacteraceae; genus Luteibacter; species Luteibacter sp. 329MFSha. Next base: position 2,471,546 of record NZ_FOJE01000001.1, read on the forward strand.
GTGATCGCGCCCACGGCGAACGGCTTCACCCATTCGTGCGGGAGGCCGATGGCGCGGCACGCGTAGTCGGCGAACGTGGTCGCGACGGCGGCGACGCTGCCGGGATAGTTGATGAGCGCCATCGTCCAGCCGAAGAGGAAGGCCGGAAGCTGCCCGAACGCTTCGCGTAGGTAGACGTAGGTGCCGCCGGCCTGGGGCCGCCTGGCGCCGAGTTCCGCGTAGCAGAGGACACCCGCGAGGGTGAGCAGGCCGCCGAGCGTCCACAGCACGATGACTTCGGTGCCGGAACTGGTGAGCTGCGCGACGGTGGCCGGCGTGCGGAAGATGCCCCCGCCGATGACACCGCCGATGACGATCATCGCGGCATCCCAGATGCCGAGACGACGGAAGTAGTGGGCTGGCTGGGGTGCTGGCATCCGCCGACGATGCCATAAGCGAGGCCCTACTGCGACCTGTTCGTGCCGCTGCCGCGGGATCGCCGATGCGATCGGCTCCCACCCCTTCGGTCGGTGAGTCCTTCGCGAGGGTGCCCGCTGGCGCGGGATCGCCGATGCGATCGGCTCCTACCCCTTCGGTAGGGGGGTTCGTCGCGAGCGTGCCCGCTGCGCGGGATCGCCGATGCGATCGGCTCCCACCCCTTCGGTCGGTGAGTTCTTCGCGAGGATGCCCGCTGCGCGGGATCGCCGATGCGATCGGCTCCCACCCTTCGGTAGCTGTCTTGTCGCGAGATCCCTACCGGAGGGGTGGGAGCCGATCGTATCGGCGATCAGCGTCCGGTCGGAGCGCGTCACCCAAAGTCAAAGCCAGACCGCATTCCAGTAAGGGTAGTCCCTCACGCTCCCCACCAGACCCGCACGAACTGGATTCGCGACGAGATACCGCGCGGCCGCCCTCACGTTCTCTTCCTCGCGAAGACCCGCGTCATGAAAACCCTTCTGCCAGACGGGATAACGACGCGGCCGAAGATCGCGCACACGGCGTGAGACAAGCGATTTGAAGCGCGACATGACCTTGCAGAGGTCGCCGTCGTCAAGCTGAATCAGCCCGTGGAAGTGATCCGGCATCAGAACCCAGGCCAGGCATCGCGCGCCCGCCCAGGTCTTCGGGTAATCGCACACGCGGGAAGCCGCTCGCGCGTGCGCCACATCGCGGAACAACGGGATGCGATTCCACGTGGTGGCGGTGACGAGATAAACACGGCCGGGTTCGGAAACGCGACCGAGACGGAGCCTGTGCGATGCGGGGAACGAGACCATCCCCGGAGCGTGACGCGACGCGAGCACCCGCGAAGCCGGCCAGGCGGCTTCGCGGGTGTCGGCGGATTACTTTTTCTTCGGAATGTACAGATCGGTGATCGTGCCCTCGTACACCTCGGCCGCCATGCCGACGGATTCGCCGAGCGTGGGGTGCGGGTGGACGGTGCGGCCGATGTCGCCGGCTTCGGCGCCCATTTCGATGGCGAGCGCGAGTTCCGAGATGAGGTCGCCCGCGTGCGGGCCGACGATGCCGGCGCCGACGATGCGGTGGGTTTCCTCGTCGAAGATGAGCTTGGTGAAGCCTTCGGTGCGGTCGATGCCGATGGCGCGGCCGGAAGCCGCCCAGGGGAACTTGCCGACGCCGACCTTCAGGCCCTTCTCCTTCGCTTCGCGCTCGGTGACGCCGACCCAGGCGATTTCCGGATCGGTGTACGCGACCGACGGGATGACGCGCGCGTCGAAGAAGCTCTTCTGTCCCGCGGCGGCTTCGGCGGCCACCTTGGCTTCGTGCGTGGCCTTGTGCGCCAGCATCGGCTGGCCGACGAGGTCGCCGATGGCGAAGATGTGCGGCACGTTGGTGCGCATCTGCCGGTCGACGGGGATGAAGCCGCGGTCGGTGACCTCCACGCCGGCCTTGTCCGCGCCGACCTTGGCGCCGTTCGGCGAGCGGCCGACGGAGACGAGCACGCGATCGAAGAGCTTCGTGTCCGGGATGCTCTCGCCGTCGAACGTGACCTCGATGCCCTTCTTGGTCGCCTTCGCCTCGACCACCTTCGTCTTCAGGTGGATGCCCTTGTACCGCTTGGCGATGCGCTGCTGCAGCGGCTTGATCAGGTCGGCGTCCGCGCCGGGGATCAGCTGGTCGGCGAGTTCGACGACGGTGACCTCGGAACCGAGGCCCGCGTAGACGGTGGCCATTTCCAGGCCGATGATGCCGCCGCCGACGACGAGCAGCTTCTTCGGCACGTCGCGCAGTTCGAGCGCGCCGGTGGAGTCGATGACGCGCTCGTCGTCCCACGGGAACGACGGCAGCTTGACCGACTGCGAACCGGCCGCGATCACCGCGTTCCTGAAGCGGATGAGCTTCGTGCCTTCGGCCGTCTGGACTTCCATCTCGTACGGCGAGACGAACGTGCCCACGCCCGTGACGGTGCGGACCTTGCGGGCCTTGGCCATCTGCGCGAGGCCGCCGGTGAGCTTGCCGACCACCTTCTCCTTGAAGGAACGCAGCTTGTCGAGGTCGATGGACGGCGTGCCGAACGTGATGCCGTGCGCTTCCATGTGCGCGGCTTCGTCGATGACGGCCGCGGCGTGCAGCAGCGCCTTCGACGGGATGCAGCCCACGTTGAGGCAGACGCCGCCGAGCGACGCGTAGCGCTCGACGAGCACGGTATCGAGGCCGATGTCGGCGCCGCGGAACGCGGCCGTGTAGCCACCGGGCCCGGAGCCGAGCACGACGAGGTCGCATTCGATGTCGGCCTTGCGGCCGCTGTCGCTGCCCGCCTTCGGTGCGGCGACCGGGGTGGCCGGCTTCGGCGGCGCCGGAGCGGGCGACGGCGCCGCCGGCGGCGGCGCGTCCTTCGTGACGGACTGGCCGACGACCTTCTCCGCCACCGGCGCGTCGGCGCCTTCGGCTTCGATCAGCGCGATGACGCTGCCGTCGTTGAGTTCGTCGCCGATCTTGACCTTGATCTCGACGATCCGGCCGCCCTGCGAGGCGGGCACGTCCATCGTGGCCTTGTCGGATTCCAGCGTGACGAGGCTCTGGTCCTTGGCGACGGTGTCGCCGACCTTCACCAGGATCTCGATGACCGGCACATCGTGCGAGCCGCCGAGATCGGGAACCTTCAGTTCGATCGTGTTAGCCATGTGCGTGCCTCCGTCAGAGCAACAGGCGACGGATGTCGCCGAGCTGCTGGGCCAGGTACACGGCGAAGCGCGCGGCGAGCGCGCCGTCGATGACGCGGTGGTCGTACGACAGCGAGAGCGGCAGCATCAGGCGCGGCGCGAATTCCTTGCCGTTCCACACGGGCTTCATCGCGGCCTTCGACACGCCGAGGATCGCGACTTCCGGCGCGTTGACGATCGGCGTGAACGCCGTGCCGCCGATGCCGCCGAGCGAGGAGATCGAGAAGCAGCCGCCCGACATGTCGGCGGCGGTGAGCTTCTTGTCGCGCGCCTTCTTCGAGATCTCGCCCAGTTCGGCGGCGAGCTCGAGCAGGCCCTTCTTGTCGGCGTCGCGGATCACCGGCACGACGAGGCCGTCCGGCGTGTCCACGGCGATGCCGATGTTGTAGTACTTCTTCAGCGTCAGCACTTCACCCGCCGCGTCGAGCGACGCGTTGAACGTGGGGAATTTCTTCAGCGCCGCGACCACCGCCTTGATCTGGAAGACCAGCGGGGTGACCTTCAGATCCTTGTTCTCCTCGCCGAGCTTCTTGCGGAAGGCTTCGAGCTCGGTGATGTCCGCGTCCTCGAACTGCGTGACGTGCGGGATCATGGCCCAGTTGCGGGCGAGGTTCGCGGCGGAGATCTTCGGGATGCGGCCCAGCGGGCGCTCTTCGATCTCGCCGAACTTCGAGAAGTCGACCTTCGGCCACGGCAGCAGGCTGAGGCCGTTGCCGGCGGCGACGACACCGCCCTTGGCCGGCGAGCCGGCGGAGGTCATCACCTGCTTCACGTAGGCGGCGACGTCGTCGCGCTGGATGCGGCCGCCGCGACCGCTGCCCTTGACCTGGGCGACGTCGACGCCGAGCTCGCGCGCGAAGGCGCGCACGGCCGGGCTGGCGTAGGGGGCGTTCTCCGGCATGATCGTGCTGGCGTCGAACGACACCGGCGGCGTGCGCGGCGCGCCGCCGGCCGGGGCTTCCGCGGTCTTCGACGGCGCCGGTGCCGCGGCGGCGGCGGCACGCTGCGGCGCCTCGGCCGGGGCTTCCGAGATACCGGGCTTGTCCGTGGACGGCGCAGGCTGCGTGTCGTCGGCAGCGCCCTCGCCTTCAAGGATCGCGATGACGTCGTCGTCGTTGACCTCGTCGCCGACCTTGACCTTCAGTTCCTTGATGACGCCCGCGGCGGGCGCCGGGATGTCCATCGTGGCCTTGTCGGACTCGAGCGTCATGAGGCTCTGGTCCTTCTCGACGCGATCGCCGGCCTTGACCATGATTTCGATGATCGGCACGGGCTTGCCGCCGATGTCGGGCACCTTGACCTCGACCGGGCCGGACGACTTCGATGCCGACGGCGCCTTGGCGGCGGCCGGAGCCGGCGCGGGTGCCGCGGCCTTCGGGGCCTCGGCCTTGGGTGCTTCGGCCTTCGGCGCGGCGGCGGCCGGGGCGTCGCCCTCGGCTTCGACCAGCGCGATCACCGCGCCTTCGTCGACTTCGTCGCCGACCTTGACCTTCAGTTCCTTGATGACGCCGGCGAACGGCGCCGGCACTTCCATGGTGGCCTTGTCGGACTCGAGCGTGACCAGGCTCTGGTCCTTTTCGACGCGATCGCCGACCTTGACCATGATTTCGATGACGGGGACGGGTTTGCCACCGATATCGGGGACGAGGGCTTCTTTGACGTCGGCCATGGAACCTCCTGAAAACAGACGCTTGCGGGCGGACGGACCCGCGGGCGGGGGATGGGAGCGCGCCATGCTGCGGCGCAACCGGTCGATTGTAATCCCTCGGGAGGCTGGCGGGTCCCGTTTTTCCTCGATTCAAACGGTTGTTTGGGTGGGATGGGATGGTCGGCCTCTGCCGTCGGTCGCGAGCGTGCCCGCTACGCGGGATCGCCGATACGATCGGCTCCCACCCCTTCGGTAGGGGGCCTGCGATGAGACGGCTACCGGAGGGTGGGAGCCGATCGTATCGGCGATCCCCACGCAGCAGGGGTCGCCAGAGCCTGGTGTCAGGATGGCTTGAGGGGATTCCGCTCGGCGTCCGGCGTCGCTCCCACCACGCGGATCTCGCTCTGCGGGTACGGGATGGTGATGCCGTTCTCGTCGAAGCGCTCCTTGATGCCCCGGAGCAGCGTGGTCTGCGTTTCCCACATGTCGCCGGTGGTGGTCCAGCCGCGGATGACGAGGTTGACGCTGGAGTCGCCCAGTGCTTCGGTCCACACGCCCGGCGCGGGATCCTTGAGGATGCGCGGGTCGGCGGCGAAGAGGTCGCGCACCACCTGCATGGCCTTGCCGATGTCGTCGCCGTAGCCGATGCCGACCTTGAGTTCGAAACGGCGCGTGCCGCGGACGTTGTAGTTGATGATCGCATCGCCACCGACCTTCGCGTTCGGCACGACCGCCTGGCGGTTGTCGGGCGTGATCAGGTACGTGTGCATCAGGTTGACGCTTTCCACCGTGCCGTCCACGCCGCCGACCGTGACGTAATCGCCGACACGGAAGGGGCGAAAGAGGATCAGCAGGACGCCCCATGCGAGGTTCGACAGCGAGCTGTTGAGGGCGAGGCCGATGGCGAGGCCGGCGGCGCCGATCGCGGCGATGAACGAGGCGGTGGGCACGCCCGCCATCCCGAGCACCTGGATCAGCAGCAGTGCGATGAGGATGCCGTAGATGATGTTGCGCAGGAAGCCGGCGAGCGTGACGTCGACGCGTGCGCGCTCGAGTGCGCGGCGACCGAAATTGGCGAGGCGCGCGGCGATCCAGAAGCCGACGAAGAGAAGCAGCAGCGCGAGGCCGATGCGGATCGAGTAGGTGATGATCAGCACGCGCATGGCGTGATCGACGCCGAGGCGATCGAGGAAATCGGTCATGGCCCTGCCTTTGAGCGTTGGGAAAAGCGCGTCGAGGCTAGCAGGGAATGAGTGAACGGGTGGTCGGGAGCCACGTATCCCATGTAGGAGCGCGCCCTGCGCGCGACAGCTTTTTGCGAAGAGCGGCAGGGCCTGGTGCTCGCGGCCTCGAAAGATGTCGCGCGCAGGGCGCGCTCCTACAGGGTCAGGCTAAAAAAAAGGCGCCTTTCGGCGCCTTCTCGTCTTACGGGTTGCTGGCGGGTGCCGGTTTCGCGGGCACCTGGGCCGTCTGCGGTGCGTCGATCTTGCGGCCGCCGTAGGGCAGCACGACGGAGGCGACCTTCGGGTCCGCCTTGATCAAGGCGACCTCGTCGCCGACAATGTGGGCGGCCTCGTCGAGCGGCGTGTCCTTCGCCTTCTTGGCGTCGGCCTCCTGCTTGATTTCGGACTTGATGCTGCGCTCGTTCGCGTTGAGGCCGTCGTCGGACGTGGCGGCATCGTCGGTGTCGCCCGGGCTGCCGTCGCCGCCGAAGATCGCCTTGCGGCGGTTGCGGAAATCGGTCTGGATGGCCTCGTACTGCTTGCGCTCCGCCTGGCGGGCCGCGAAGTTCAGCGAGATGTCCGTCTTGTCGCGCAGCGTCTGGTATTGCTTCAGCTCGTCGAGCATCAGCTTCCACGCCGGCGACGTGGCGACGCGCGCCTGGTGCTTCTGGTTGAGCGGTCCGATGATCGGCTTGAGGTCGGCCACCGGCTTGTAGTCGGCCGGGTCGATGTGACGCCACGGCAACGCATTGTCGTAGGTCGACTCGCCGAATTCCTTCGCGTCGCCGTTCTGCGGGAACTGGATGTCCGGCGTGACGCCACGCAGCTGCGTGCTGTCGCCGTTGATGCGGATGAACTCCGCGATCGTCATCTTGAGCTCGCCGTACTTGGCGTCCTCGCCGGTGGTCGCCTTGCCGAAACGGTCGAGGTCGACAAGGTTCTGCACGGTGCCCTTGCCGAAGGTGGGCTCGCCGATGATGAGGCCGCGACCGTAATCCTGGATGGCGGCGGCGAAGATCTCGGACGCCGACGCCGAGCCGCGATTGACCATGACGGCCATCGGACCGTCCCACGCCATGCCCGGGGCGTCGTCGCCCTGCGCGTCGATCTGGCCGCGCGCGTCGCGCACCTGCACCACCGGGCCGGTGTCGATGAACAGGCCGGTGAGTTCGGTGGCTTCGTTGAGCGAACCGCCGCCGTTGTTGCGCAGGTCCATGATGACGCCTTCGACCTTCTGCGCCTTCAGTTCGGTGAGCAGCTTGGAGACGTCGCGGGTGGCGCTCTTGAAGTTGGCGTCGCCGTTACGGCGCGCGCCGAAGTCCTGGTAGAACGTGGGCAGTTCGATCACGCCGATCTTGCGCGTGACGTCGCCGTCCTTGACGTCGATGACCTTCGACTTGGCGGCCTGCTCTTCCATCGTGACCTTCTTGCGGACGAGCGTCACGATCTCGTGCTTGCCGTCCACGCCGGCATCGGCCGGGAGGATCTCGATGCGGACGGTGGTGTCCTTCTTGCCGCGGATGAGCTTGACCACGTCGTCCTGGCGCCAGCCGACGACGTCGACCATCGGGCCGGTCTCGCCCTGCCCGATCGCGACGATGCGGTCGCCGGGCTTCATCTTGCCGGACTTGATCGCCGGGCCGCCGGGCACGAGCTCGCGGATGGTGGTGTAGTCGTCACGCGCCTGCAGCACCGCGCCGATGCCTTCCAGCGACAGGCGCATGGCGATGTCGAAGGTGTCGGCGGCGCGGGGGCCGAGGTAGTCGGTGTGCGGGTCGGTGGAGTTCGCGTACGCGGTCATGAACGCCTGCGTGGCGTCCTCGTCGTCGAGCTGGCGCACGCGCGTGATGTAGGTGGCGTAGCGTTTGTCGAGCGTCTTGCGGATCTCGTCGTCGTTCTTGCCGGCGAGCTTCAGGCGCAGCCAGTCGTTCATCGTGCGCTTGCGCCACACGTCGTCGAGCTCGGCCTGGTTCTTCGGCGCGGCGGCCTTCTTGCGGTCGAAGTTGAAGCTCTCGTTGCCGCTGAAGTCGAAGCCCTGCTTGAGCAGGCCGCGCGCGTAGTTCATGCGGTCGACCGCGCGCGTGATGTACAGGTTGAACACCGAGAACGGGCCGGTGAGGTCCTGGTTCCAGATGGCGTCGTCGAACTGCGTCTTCAGCGGTTCGAACTTCGCGAGGTCTTCCTGCGTGAAGAACACTTTCTCGCTGTCGAGCGACTCGATGTAGGCCTTGTAGATCTTGGCCGACATGGCGTCGTCGAGCGGCTGGGCCTGGTAGTGGAAGCGCGTGAGGAAGCGCGCCGACAGCTGCGAGGCCTGCGCCTCGGCGGCGGTGGGCTTCAGCGGCAGGCTGGACTCCTTGCGCTGCGGCTCGGGCGAGGTCGCGGCTTCCGAGGCGTCCTTCGGCTGCGGCGCGGGCGCCGTCTTCGTCGCGGGCTCGGTCGCTCCCGGCTTCTGCATCGGCGCGGGCGCGGCGTTCTGGGCGTTGGCGCCCGCGGCCGAGAGGGCCAGCAGGAGAGCGATCGCGGGGCGAAGAGTCATGTAATCGAAGCCTCAGTGCGATGGAGCGTGTTTATTCGACGACGCCGGCGGCGTGGGCCATCAGGTCGGCATGGTAGGAGGATCGCACCAACGGGCCGGAAGCGACATGGGAGAAGCCCATCTCCTCGCCTGCGACGCGCAGCGCCTCGAATTCGTCCGGCGTCCAGTAACGGACCACCGGGTGGTGATGCGCCGTCGGCTGCAGGTACTGGCCGATGGTGATCATGTCGACGTCATGGGCGCGTAGATCGCGCATGGTCTCCAGGACCTGCTCGAGGGTCTCGCCGAGGCCGAGCATGATGCCGGACTTGGTCGGGACCGTCGGGTGCTGGGCCTTGAAGCGCTTGAGCAGATCCAGCGACCACTGGTAGTCGGCGCCCGGGCGGACCTCGCGGTACAGGTGCGGGACCGTTTCCAGGTTGTGGTTGAAGACGTCCGGCGGGAAATCCTTGAGGACGTCCAGCGCGCGCTCCATGCGGCCCTTGCCGCGGAAATCCGGAGTGAGGATCTCGATGCGGATGTCCGGGCTGGCGTGGCGCACCGCGCGGATGCACGAGGCGAAATGCTCGGCGCCGCCGTCGCGCAGGTCGTCGCGGTCGACCGAGGTGATCACCACGTAGCGCAGGCGCATGTCGCGGATGGTCTCGGCCAGGCGCGCCGGTTCCAGCGGATCCGGCGCCAGCGGGCGGCCGTGGGCCACGTCGCAGAACGAGCAGCGACGGGTGCAGACCTCGCCGAGGATCATGAAGGTGGCGGTGCCCTTGGAGAAGCACTCGTGGATGTTCGGGCACGAGGCCTCTTCGCACACGGTGACGAGCGAGTTCTCGCGCAGGCGGGCCTTGAGCTCCTGCACCGCGTTGCCCTGCGGCAGGCGCACGCGAATCCAGCCGGGCTTGCGCAACGCCGGCTGCGTGCTGTCGAAGCTCGCGCGGTTGAGCCCGATCTTGTCGTTGCCGAGCATCTTCTCGCCGGGCTTGTCGACCACGGCGATCGGGATGCTGCGAAGGGGGGTGGCGGAAGTCTGGGTCATAACGTCTGTGAAGCCTCAGACCGCAAGGCGCGCGGGGAGTTCGGGGAGAATGGGATCGGCGTGCACGGCGTGGAAGCCGAATTGCTTGCAGAATTCCTGAACCAGGACGTCTTCCACGTCTGCCAGTCGCGACGGACCGCCCAAGTCTACCACCTGGGTGACTTCCAAACCCTTGTAGCCGCAGGGATTGATGCGGTGGTAGGGCTCGAGGTCCATGTCCACGTTGAAGGCCAGGCCGTGGAAGCTGCAGCCCCGCCGGATGCGCAGGCCGAGGGCCGCGACCTTGGCGTCCGCGACGTAGACGCCGGGAGCGCCCTCGCGGCGCACGGCCCCGATGTTCCACTCGCCCAGGGTGTCGATGAGGGCCTGTTCGATGCGGTTGACCAGTTCGCGCACGCCCACCCCGGTGCGCCGCAGGTCGATCATCGGGTAGGCCACGATCTGGCCGGGCCCGTGGTAGGTGACCTGCCCGCCGCGGTCCACGCGCACCACCGGGATGTCGCCGGCGAAGAGCACGTGCTCGTCGAGACCGGCCTGGCCGAGGGTGAAGACGGGATCGTGCTCCAGCAGCCACAGCTCGTCGACGGTGTCGTCGGTGCGGTTGTCGGTGAAGGCGCTCATGGCCTTCCAGCTGGCTTCGTAGGGGACGCGCCCCAGCCGGCGGACGTTGAGGGGGAGGGTCATGGCGGTGCGATCGTGGGGGATGTCGGGGAGTTGTGGGCGTGGGGCCCACGATACAAGGCGGATGGATCTGCGCTTCGCCCTGCCTTGCCACCGCGGCCACCCCGATCACATCGTGAAACGGATGTTCGCGTCGGCGCGCAGGGTGCTGTGCGCCTCGAGGTATTTCTCGCGGGTCGGCGCGACGAAGCTCACGGTGACCGACTGGTAGTTGCCGGCCGGGGTGAGCTTGGTCGACAGGGTCTCGTGGAGCACCTCCAGACCGATGCCATGGAGCAGGAACGGCACGTGCTTCTCGAGTCCCGCGTTGGCGTTGCCGATCGCGGTGATCTCGAACTCGCCCGGGAACTGGAAGCCCTTGCCGTCCTTCTGCGCTTCGCTGAAGTCGATCTCGCGCATGAGCGTAATCCTCTTACTTCTTGTCGCCGTCGCTGTGGAACCACAGCATGATCGTGTCCCACAGGCGCGAGAAGAAGCCGCCTTCCGGCGCGTCGGCCAGGGCGACGAGCGGCGCGGTGAACACCGGCTGGTCGTCGAGGGTCACGCGCAGCGTGCCGACCTGCTGGCCCTTCTTGAACGGGGCGATCAGGGTCGTCGGGATGTCGAGGTTGGCCTTGAGCTTGTCGTAGTCGCCGCGCTTGACCGAGACCATGGCGTCTTCCGTCAGGCCGAGCGGGAGGGTGTTCTCCGCGCCCTTCCACAGCTTCGGCGTGGCCAGCGGCTTGTTGGCCTCGTACAGCTTGTGCGATTCGTAGAAGCGGAAACCATAGTTGAGCAGCGCCAGCGCGGCGTCGGCGCGGCCCTTCTCGCTGCCGGCGCCCATGATGATGGCGATCATGCGCGCGTCGCCCTGCTTCGCCGAGGCGGCGAGGCAGTAGCCGGCGGCGGCGGTGTGGCCGGTCTTGATGCCGTCGACGGTGTTGTCGCGCCACAGCAGCAGGTTACGGTTGTGCTGCTTGATGCCGTTCCACTCGAACTCCTTCACCGCCGAGATCGCGTAGTCCTCGGGGAAGTCGTGGATCAGCGCGCGCGACAGGATCGCGATGTCGCGGGCGGTCGTGTAGTGGTTCGCCACCGGGTAGCCGGAAGCGTTCTGGAACTGCGAATGGGTCATGCCCAGCTGCTTGGCGTACGCGTTCATCAGGTTCGCGAACGCCGGCTCGGAACCGGCCGTATGCTCGGCGAGCGCGATGGCGGCGTCGTTGCCCGACTGGATGATCATGCCGTAGAGCAGGTCCTTCAGCGGCACCTGGCTGTTGAGCTTCAGGAAGCTGGTGGAGCCGTCGGTGCCCGCGCCGCCGCCGCGCCAGGCGTTCTCGCTGATGGTGACCGGATCGGTCATGTGGATCTTGCCGTTGCCGATCTCGGCGGAGACGACGTAGTCGGTCATCACCTTGGTGATCGAGGCCGGCTCGAGCTGCACGTCCGGATCCTTCGAGGCGATGATCTGCCCGGTGTTGTAGTCCATCAGCACCCAGCTCTTGCCTTCGACGTCCGGCGGCGGCGGCACCGGTGCCTCGGGCACCACGGGGCGCGGCACGGGGGCGGGACGCGGAGGCGTCTGCTGCGCCACGGTCACGCCCGCGACGAGCGCGGCGGCGGCGAAAGCGAACAGGGAGCGAGGGAAGAGCTTCATCGTTTCAGCGGTCCAGTCAAAGCAACAAAAAAGGAGGTCAGTCTACCGCGACGGAGGGCCTTGGCAGGCCCATGCCGGCGATCTGGTCGGTCACCCGGTCGGCGGTGTCCACATCGGCCAGCGGGCCCACGCGGACCCGGCGCACGCTGCGGCCACCGATGGTGGCCTCCACCACACTGACCGGGCCGAGGCCGGCCTGGTTCAGCCGGTCGGCCACGCGGTTCGCGTTGACCGCGTCGGAGAAGGCGCCGACCTGGAGGTAGATGCTGGGCTTGCCCGCGACGGGGGCCGTGATCGTGGGACGCGGGGCGGCCTGGGAGGCCGGCTTGCCGGCCGGCGCGGACGCGACGCCGTTGCCGGCGCTGGCGAGCGGCGGCAGCGCTTCGGCGGGCGAGATGCCGGTCATGCCGGGGACGTGATCGTCGGCTTCCGGATCGGCGACGGCGGGACGCGCGCTCGGGGCCGCCGCGACCGGGCCGCTGCCCACGGGGGCCGCGATGGCATCGGACGGCGGCCGACTCACGGCGCGCTCGGGCGTGGCGACGGTGCGGGCGCCCACCGGCGCGCCGCTCGCGATCCGCGCGGGCGGCGGCGGCGCGCTGATGGGCGCGGGTTTCGGTGCCGTGTTCACGTAGGGCGCACCGCGGTCGCTGCCGGGGTCGGACGGATCGATCGCGCGCACTTCCACGAGCCCGGTGCCCTTCGGCCAGACGCCGATCTTCACGGCGGCCGCGAACGAGAGGTCGATGATGCGGTTTTCGTGGAACGGGCCGCGATCGTTGATGCGGACGATGACGCTCTTGCCGGTCTCGAGGTTGGTGACACGCGCGTAGCTCGGCAGCGGCAGCGTCTTGTGCGCGGCCGAGAACTGGTACATGTCGTATTCCTCGAGGCTCGAGGTCTTGTAGCCGTGGAACTTGTTGCCGTAGAACGACGCGATGCCGCGCTCGACGTAGCCGCGCGGGCTCGGCAGCACCGTGTACGTCTGGCCGAGCACGGAGTACGGCGACTTGTTGCCGTAGAGCGCGCGGGGCTCGACCTTCGGCACGGGCTCGGGAAGTTTGCTGACGTCGGGCGCGTCGGTCGGGACGCTGTCCGCGTTGGAGCGGTAGCGCGAGCGCTGCGATTTGCGGATGTCGTCGTAGCCGCCGCGCGAGGGGGACGATGTGCTGCCGCCGCGCGATGCGGGGCGCGTGTTCTTGCTGCCGCCGCAGGCGGTGAGGAGGCCGAGCAGGAGTGCGATGAGCACGACCGATGCGATACGGCGGGCACCCATCGCCGATACGATCGGCTCCCACCCCTTCGGCAGGCGGCGCGACGCGACGCACGGGCTTCCTGTGGGAAGCGCGCTCGCGCGCGAATGGGTGTTCATCGCGGGGCCGGTCCGTTCACGCGGGCGCGGATCTCGTGCGCCAGCTGGTCGACGGCCATGGCGTACATCGGGCTGCGGTTGTAGGTGGTGATGACGTAGAAGTTCTGGAACGTGAACCAGTATTCGTCGCCGGTGGGGCCGTCCAGGCGGACGAGCTGCGCGTCGCGACCGGGATTGACGTGCTTCAGCGGCGCGAAGCCATCGGCGACGAAGGCCTCCACGGGCGCGACCGGGCGCCAGTCCTTCGGCACGGCGGGCGCGACGGCGCGACGGTCCGGCTGCGCGCGCGTGGCGACGGGGCCGCCGGTTTCCCAGCCATGTTCCTTGAAGTAGTTCGCGACGCTGGCGAAGATGTCGCCCATCGAGCCCTTCATGTCGATACGGCCGTCGTGGTCGTAGTCGACGCCCCAATCGCGGATCGACGAGGGCATGAACTGGCCCCAGCCCTGCGCGCCGGCGTACGAGCCGGTGAGCGTGTCGAGCGGACCGCCGAGGTGGTTCTGCGGCAGTTCGAGCAGCACCTTCAGCTGTTCGCGGAAGAACGGCGCGCGCTTCGGGTAATAGAACGCGAGCGTCGTCAGCGCGTCGATCACCCTCCACTTGCCGGTGTTGCGGCCATAGAAGGTTTCCACGCCGACGATGGCGACGATGTATTCGGGCGGCACGCCGTACGTGCGGCCGATGCCGTCGAGCAACTGGCGATGTTCGCGGTAGAAGTCCGCGCCGGCCTGGATGCGCTGTTCCGTGAGAAAGATCGGACGGTAATCGCGCCAGGGCTTGCCTTCCGCGGGCCGGCTGATGGCGTCGAGGATGGCCTGCTGCTTCTTCGCGCCATCGAGCAGCGAATTCAGCGAGGCCTTGCTCTTGCCGGTGTCCTTCGCGACTTCGCGGACGAGCTGTTCCTGGCCCGGATGGGTTTCGGCCATGGCGGCCGAGGCGAACAGCAGGGGGAAGGCGAGCATCGCGCCGGCGAGGCGCGGGAGGTGTCGTGCGGGGCGGGCGCGGCGCGCGGCGAGAACTTCATCCATGCAAGGAAGCGTATCACGCTGTCGTGGCGCGGCCGGGGCCGTCTTCGGCGAATGTTCAGGCTGAGGCGGATCGTCAGTCGTGCAGCTTGCGGTTCGCGTGGATGGACATCAGCACGCCGAAGCCCGTGAGCAGCGAGACCGCGGAGGTGCCGCCGTAGCTGAGCAGCGGCATCGGCACGCCCACGACGGGCAGGATGCCCGCGACCATGCCGCCGTTCACGGCCACGTACACGAAGAAACTCATGCCGATGGCACCCGCGAGCAGGCGCGAATAGGTGTCGCGCGCGTTCATCGCGATCCACAGGCAGCGGCCGATGATGAAGGCGTAGAGCAGCATGATGAGGATCACGCCGAGCAGCCCGAATTCCTCGGAGAACACGGCGAACGCGAAGTCGGTGGTGTGTTCCGGCAGGAACTCCAGGCGCGACTGGGTGCCGTGCTGCCAGCCCTTGCCGAACGCGCCGCCGGAGCCCACCGCGATCTTCGACTGGATGATGTGCCAGCCCTTGCCCAGCGGGTCGGATTCGGGATCGAGCAGCGTGCGCACGCGGTTGCGCTGGTATTCGTGGAGGAACTGCCACGCCACCGGGATCACGGCGCCCACCGCGCCGCCGAGCAGGCCGATCCGCCACCACGCCATGCCCGAGAGGAACAGCGCGAAGGCGCCCGCGCCCGCGACGAGCAGCGCGGTGCCGAGATCGGGCTGCTCGGCGATGAGCCCCGCGGGCACGGCGATCAGCAGGCCGACGACGGCGATGTCCTTCCAGCCCGGCGGCAGCTGCCGCGGATGCAGGTACCACGCGACCATCATGGGCATGGTCAGCTTCAGCAGTTCGGAGGGCTGGAAGCGCATGACGCCCAGGTCGAGCCAACGGTACGCGCCGCGCCCCTCGCCGAGGATCGCGACGACCACCAGCAGCGCGGTGCTGCCGAGGTAGAGCCACGGCGTCCACGAGCGCAGCACCGGCGGCGGGATGCGCGAGATGACGAGCAGCAGCACGCCGCCGAGCACGAAGCGCGCGGCCTGGCCGATCACCAGCGAATCGTTGCCGTTGCCCGCGCTGTAGAGGTTGGACAGGCCCACGATCGCGAGCACGAACAGCGCGAGCAGCAGCGGAATGTCGAGGCGCGGCTTCGAGAGCAGGCGCAGGCCGAACCGTTTCAGACGGAGGGCGAGTTGCGGGAACATCGTTACTGGTCCTCTCCATCGTCCTGCGGCGGCGCACCCGCGCTGGCCGGCGCGGCCGGCGGCTCGGGTTCGTCCGCCGCCGCGTCCGCCGGATCGGCATCGGCCGTCACGACCTGGCCCGGCGCGGGGTCGACCGGCCGCGGGCCGCCCTCGTCCACCACCCACTGATCGAGGATCTTGCGCGCGATGGGGCCGGAATCCGCCGCGCCCCAGGCGCCCGCCTCGAGCACCACCGCGACGGCGATCTTCGGATCGTCGGCGGGCGTGTAGGCGATGAAGAGCGCGCGGTGGCGACTGGCGAGATACGCGGTGTTCTTGTTCGTGTCGTACGCGTCGGTCTTGCGCGAGAAGCGTTCGGCGGTGCCGCTCTTGCCCGCGATGAGGTACGGGAAGCCGATGCCGAGTTTCTTGCCGGTGCCCTTGCCGGAGTTGATCACCGCTTCCATGCCCTCGTTCACGGCGTTCCAGTCGGACGGCTTGCGGATCACCGAGGGGCCGCTGGGCGGGAACGGCTGGTGCACGCGCGGGCTGTCCACGCCGTCCTGCGTGTCGAGCAGGAGATGCGGCGTGTACGGGATGCCGTGGCCGGCGAACGTGGCGGTGGCGTGCGCCAGCTGCAGCGGCGTCACGGCCCAGTAGCCCTGGCCGATGCCCGCGATGATCGTCTCGCCGGGATACCACCCGGACTTGCTCCGCGTGGCCTTCCACTCGCGCGACGGCAGGATGCCCTCGACTTCGCCGACGAGGTCGATGCCGGTCTTCTTGCCGAAGCCCAGGCCGCCCATCCAGGTCGCGAGCCGGTCGATGCCCATGTCGAGCGCGAGGCGGTAGAAATAGGTGTTCGTCGACAGCTCGATGGCGCGGATCATGTTCACCGTGCCGTCGCCGCCGCGCTTGTCGTCGCGGTAACAGCGCGACTGGCCCGGGATGCAGAACTCGCCCGTGGACAGCACGGTGTCGCTCGGGCGGCGGATGCCCATCGAGAGGCCGCCGAGCGCGAGGAACGGCTTCACAGTGGAGCCCGGCGGGTACACGCCGCGCAGGGCGCGGTTGTACAGCGGCTTGTCCGGTGCCGTGGTCAGCGCCTTGTAGTCGGCGGAGCTGATGCCGTTGACGAAGAGGTTGGGGTCGAAATCCGGGACGCTGACGAACGCGAGCACCTCGCCGTTGCGCGGATCGATGGCGATCGCCGCCCCCGCCCTGCCCGCCATGGCCTGCTCCGCCGCCTTCTGCAGGCGCACGTCGATGCTGAGGTACACGTTCTTGCCGGGGGTGGGCGGCGTGGTGTCGAGCACGGCCTGCGTGCGGCCGTCGGCGTTCACTTCCACCAGCTCGTAGCCGGGCGCGCCGTGCAGCAGCTTCTCGTACGAACGCTCGATGCCGATACGGCCGATGTGCGTGGTGCCCTTGTAGCTGGCTTCCTCGTCGTCGTCCATGCGGTCGAGGTCGTCGGCGTCGATGCGGCTGACGTAACCGATGACGTGCGCCATGGAGGGGCCGAGCGGGTAGCGACGCGTGAGGTACGGCACGACGTCGACGCCGGGGAAGCGCCAGCGGTTCACGGCGAAGCGGCCGATCTCGTCTTCGGTCAGCTTCAGGCGCAGCGGGATGCCCTCGAAGCGCCGGCCCTGTTTCACCTGCTTCTTGAACGTGGCGATGTCGTCGTCGCTGATCGGCACGACGGCGCCGAGCTTGCCGAGCATCGCGTCCATGTCGTCGACCTGCTCGGGCGTCACTTCCAGGCGGAACGCCGGCACGTTGTCGGCCAGCAGCACGCCGTTGCGGTCGTAGATGAGGCCGCGCGCCGGCGGGATCGCGCGCGGCTTGACCCGGTTCTGGTCCGAGCGCGCCACGAATTCCTCGTGGTGCAGCACCTGCAGGTAGACGTAGCGCACACACACGGCGCTGAGGCCGAGCAGGATCAGCGCGAAGCCGGCCAGCGCGCGACGGCGGAACAGCGCGACTTCGCCGCGCGCTTCCTTGATCGAGGCGCGCCGGCGCTTCATGCGTCGTGGATGCGCAGCCGCGCGCGCAGGTCGTCGAGGATCAGGAACACGAACGGCCACAGCGCCGCGCCGACCAGCGGCGAGATCCAGTACTCGGCCGGCGGCAGCGGATCGCCGCCGAACACGCGCACGAGCAGCAACAGGATGCGATCGTTCACCAGGAACCCGAGCACCGCGAGCGACTGCTGCCACATCGGGAAGAAGCGCAGGCGCGAGCGGAAACGCAGCGCGATGAACACCATCGCGGTGAGGCGCAGCGCCTGTTCGCCGAGCAGCACGCCATCGAAGAGATCGGCCGCGACGCCCAGGCAGAACGCGAGCCCGAGCGTGACGCGGTCGCCCGACTGCAGGCACCAGTAGAGCAGGATGAGCGCCGGCCAATACGGTTTGAAGGGCGTGAGCGGACCCGGCAACGGGATCAGCATCAGGAACAGCGAGATGAGCAGCGTGGCGGCGAACCAGAGCTGGCGGACGCGGACGCGGTTCATGGCGTGCTCCCCGTCGGCGAGGCGGCCGTGGCGGCACGCGCGGGCAGCGGCGTGGCCGTCGGCGAGGTGACCGCCGGCAACGTGGGCGCCGGTGGCGCGTTCGGATCGGGCTTCATGTCGGACGGCGGCCCGACGTTGGGCGCGGGTGGCGGCGGTCCCGCGGATTCCGCGAGATCGTGCAGCAGTAGGACGTCCTCGCTGCGGTCGAGGTCCGCGGCCGGCTTCGCCTGCGCGGAGAGGAAGGTTCCCGACGCGGTCTGCGCCACGTCGCGGATCTCGCCCACGGGGAAGCCGGGCGGGAAGCGTCCGCCGAGGCCGGAGGTGACGAGCTTGTCGCCCACCTGCACGTCGGCGGATACGGGAATGTTCGGCAGCGTCAGCAGGTCGCCCGCGCGCGAGCCATAGGCGATGGTGCGCAGGCCGGTGCGTTCGATGGTCACGGGAATGGCGTGGTTCGGATCGGTGATCAGCATCGCGACGGAGGTGGTGGGCATGACGTCCACGATCTGGCCCATGACACCGCGGGCGTCGATCACGACCTGCCCCGGCTGCACCTTGTCGCGCGCGCCGACGTTGAGCACGATCCGGTGGCGGAAGGTACCGAGGTCCACGCCGATGAGCCGCGCGAGCTGCACGTTGAGCGACAGGCTGTGCTGGGTATCCAGCAGTTCCTTCAGGCGCGTGTTCTGCTCGGCCACGGACGCCATGCGGTTGAGCTTGGCGTTGGCGAGCAGGAGGTCTTCACGCAGGCGCTGGTTCTGCTCGGTGAGGCGCTGGCGGTCGGCGAAGGCCACCGTCGCCGCCTGGAAGCCCTGCGAGGGCAGCCCGGCGATCCGGTACACGGGTTCGACCACGAGCGAGAGACCGTAGCGGACGTTGGCCAGCCAGCCGCCACGATGATCGAGCACCATGAGCACGCAGGCGAGCGCGAGGTACACGATCAGGCGCAGCGTTCCCGCCACGCCCGGTGCGAACAGGGGCGACTTGTCGTCGCGATTCAGGGCCATTCAGCGCGCTCCGGCCATAGCGCCGCTGCGCGCCATCATCATTCGAACGCGAAGAAGTCGCTGCCGTGCTGGTCGATCATCTCCAGGGCCTTGCCGCCGCCGCGCGCCACGCAGGTGAGCGGATCGTCGGCGACCTGCACGTGCAGGCCGGTTTCCTCGGAGATCAGGCGATCCAGGTCGCGCAGCAGCGCGCCGCCACCGGTGAGCACGATGCCGCGCTCGGCCACGTCGGAGCAGAGCTCCGGCGGGGTCTGCTCCAGCGCCGCCTTGACCGCCGCCACGATGCCGGAGAGCGGCTCGTGCAGGGCTTCCAGCACCTCGTTGGAGTTGATCGTGAACATGCGCGGCACGCCCTCGGCGAGGTTGCGGCCGGAGATCTCGATCTCGCGGACTTCGCTCTGCGGGAAGGCGCAGCCGATTTCCAGCTTGATGCGCTCGGCGGTGGATTCGCCGATCAGCGTGCCGTGGTTGCGGCGCACGTAGTTGATGATGGCCTCGTCGAAGCGGTCGCCGCCCACGCGCACGGACTGCGAGTAGACGATGCCGTTGAGCGAGATCACCGCCACTTCCGAGGTGCCGCCGCCGATGTCCAGCACCATGGAGCCGCGGGCTTCGTGCACCGGGATGCCGGCGCCGATCGCGGCCGCCATCGGCTCCTCGATGAGGAAGACGTCGCGGGCACCGGCGCCTTCGGCCGATTCCTTGATCGCGCGGCGCTCCACCTGGGTGGAGCCACAGGGCACGCAGACCAGCACGCGCGGGCTCGGGCGCAGCATGCGCGAGCGGTGCACCTGCTTGATGAAATGCTGGAGCATCGCCTCGGTCATGGTGAAGTCGGCGATGACGCCGTCCTTCATCGGACGCACCGTGGCGATGTTGCCCGGCGTGCGGCCGAGCATGCGCTTGGCGTCGCCACCGACGGCCGCCACGGCACGGGGGCCACCCGGGCCGCGGTCCTGGCGGATCGCCACCACCGACGGCTCGTTCAGGACGATGCCCTGACCGCGCACATAAATGAGCGTATTCGCCGTGCCGAGATCGATGGAGATGTCGTTCGAGAAAAGTCCGCGGAACTTCTTAAACATGGTGCGGCGGGCGCCCGTAGCGGGAAAAAGTAAGCGTGCGAGTCTAGATTGGCCACCCCTCCCACGCAAGGGCGGATACGTTAAGAAAGCCTTGTAAGTCCGGATGATGCGTGCGGCAGAGCGCCCTGCTCCGGGCACGCGATGCCTCCGGATGGTCGCCTCGCGGCCCTTTTTTGGGTAGGATTCGCAGGTTTGCCGGACCCCACGCGGGCGGCGTTTGCGGCGGCCCGCCCGGGTCGTCCCACCACTACTTCCAGGGTCACCGACGCATGACTGCCGTTATCTGCGGATCGCTCGCCTACGACACCATCATGGTGTTCCAGGACCAGTTCAAGAACCACATCATTCCGGACCAGGTGCACATCCTCAACGTGTCGTTCCTCGTGCCGGGCATGCGTCGCGAGTTCGGTGGTTGCGCGGGCAACATCGCGTACAACCTGAAGCTGCTCGGCGGCGACCCGATGCCGGTCGCGACGGTGGGCCAGGACTTCGGTCCGTACCGCGCGCACATGGAGAAGCACGGCATCCGCCTCGAGGGCGTGCGTCAGTACGACGACATGTTCACCCCGCAGTGCTTCATCACGACCGACCTGGACAACAACCAGATCACCGCGTTCCACCCGGGCGCGATGTCGAACGCGCACGACAACCACGTACGCGATATCCCCGATTACCAGTTCGGCATCGTGGCGCCGGATGGCCGCGAGGCGATGCTGCAGCACGTCGACGAGTTCGCCGCGCGTGGCGTGCCCTTCATCTTCGATCCGGGCCAGGCGATGCCGCTGTTCAACGGCGACGAGTTCCGCTCGATGATCGAGAAGTCGACGTACGTGATCGTCAACGATTACGAATCGCAGCTGCTGCAGCAGCGCACCGGCTGGGACGCGAAGACGATCGCGTCGAAGGTGAAGGCGTACATCGTGACGCTCGGACCGCGCGGGTCGCAGATCCACGCCGATGGCGAGACGATCGAGATCGGGCCGGCGCGCGAGCGCCAGGTCGTCGATCCGACGGGTTGCGGCGACGCGTACCGCGCCGGCCTGATCTTCGGCATCATGAAGGGCTACGACTGGAAGACGGTCGGCAACATGGCGTCGCTGATGGGCGCGCTGAAGGTCGAGCATCCGGGCACGCAGAACCAGTACTTCACGTACGCGCAGTTCGCGGAAGCGTTCGAGGAACAGTTCGGCTACGCGATCGGTTGATCGGTCGAAGAGCCTGAAGAAGAAGGGGCGGCGCAGCGATGCGTCGCCCCTTTTTGATTGTGCGGCTCGCTTCGTCGTGATCGCCGATACGATCGGCTCCCACCCTTCGGTAGCCATGCTTGCGAAGGCCGACCTACCAGAGGGTGGGAGCCGATCGCATCGGCGATGCTCTTAGTTGCGTGGCTTGAAGCCCATGGTCGCGTTCACGGCCTGCTTCCAGCCGTCGTAGAGATCGTCGCGGCGTTCTTTCGTCATCTCCGGCTTGAACTCGCGATCGACTGCCCAGCGCGTGGCGATGTCCTTCTTGTCCTTCCAGAAGCCGACGGCGAGGCCGGCGAGATACGCCGCGCCCTGCGCCGTGGTTTCCTGCACCTTCGGACGCAAGAGCGTGACGTCGAGGATGTCGGCCTGGAACTGCGCCATGAAGTCGTTGGCGATCGCACCGCCATCGGCGCGCAGTTCCTTGAGCTGGATGCCGGAGTCGGACTGCATGGCCTCGAGCACGTCGCGCGTCTGGTAAGCCATCGATTCGAGCGCCGCGCGGATGAACTGTTCCTTCGTCGTGCCGCGCGAAAGGCCGAAGACGGCACCGCGCACGTCGCTCTTCCAGTACGGTGCGCCCAGACCGACGAACGCGGGCACGAAGTAGACGCCGTCGTTGTCCTTCGCGCGTTCCGCGTACGCCTGCGAGTCCGACGCCTTGCCTAGCATGCGCAGGCCGTCGCGAAGCCACTGGATGACCGAGCCCGCCACGAAGATGCTGCCCTCGAGCGCGTACTCCACCTTGCCGTCGACGCCCCACGCGATGGTGGTGAGCAGACCGTTCTTCGAACGCACCGCCTTCTCGCCAGTGTTCATCAGCATGAAGCAGCCGGTGCCGTAGGTGTTCTTCGCCAGGCCTTCCTCGAAGCACGCCTGACCGAACAGCGCGGCCTGCTGGTCGCCCGCGATGCCGGCGATCGGCACTTCGCGGCCGAAGAAATGCTTCGCCAGCGTGTTGCCGTAGACCTCGCTCGAGGACTTCACCTCCGGCAGCATCGCGCGCGGCACGTTGAGCATCTTCAGAAGCTCGTCGTCCCATTCGCGCTTGAAGATGTCGTACATGAGCGTGCGCGAGGCGTTGGTGTAGTCGGTGACGTGCACCTTGCCGCCGGTGAGGTTCCAGATCAGCCAGGTGTCGATCGTGCCGAACAGCAGGTCGCCGGCCTCGGCTTTCTCCTGCGCGCCCTCGACATGGTCGAGGATCCAGCGCACCTTCGTGCCGGCGAAGTAGGCGTCGATCAGCAGGCCCGTCTTCTCGCGGACCATGTCCTCGAAGCCGTCGGCCTTGAGCTTGTCGCAGATCTCCGCCGTCTGGCGCGACTGCCAGACGATGGCGTTGTAGATGGGCTGCCCCGTGTGGCGATCCCACACCACGGCCGTCTCGCGCTGATTGGTGATGCCGATGCCTTCGATGCACGACGCGTCGATCTGCGAGCTGCTGATGACTTCCGTCATGGTCGACAGCACGCTGGTCATGATCTCGCGCGGGTTGTGCTCCACCCAGCCCGGCTGCGGGAAGATCTGCGGGAACTCGCGCTGCGCGGTGCCGGCGATGTTGCCGTCGTGGTCGAAAAGAATGGTGCGCGAGCTGGTGGTGCCCTGGTCGATGGCGAGGATGTATTTCTTCTTCGTGGTCACGATGCGGGTCCTTGGGTTCACGCCGCGAGGGCGGTATAGGCGAAGGCGGCAAGCAGTGCGCCGATGATCGAGCCGACGATCGGCACGGGTGCGTAGGCGAAGTCGGAACCACCCTTGCCGGGGATGGGCAGGATGGCGTGGGCGACGCGCGGCCCGAAGTCGCGCGCGGGATTGATGGCGTAACCGGTGGGGCCGCCGAGACCCATGCCGATCACGACCACGAGCAGCGCGACGGCGATCGGGGCGAGACCCTTCGAGAGGTCGTTGCTGCCGATGGCGAGCACGCAGTAGACGAGGACGAACGTGCCGATGATCTCGGTGACGAGGTTCGCCGGAATGGAGCGGATGGCCGGGATGGTGCAGAAGATGCCGAGCTTGGCCGTGGCGTCCTGCGTGCCCTTCCAGTGCGCGAGGTAGGCGAAGTACACGAGCACCGCGCCGGTGAACGCACCGGCCATCTGGGCGGCGATGTAGCCCGGCACCAGCGTCCACGACAGCTTGCCGATGGACGCCATCGCGAGCGTGATCGCGGGGTTCATGTGGGCGCCGCTCTTCGCGGCGACGAAGATGCCCATGAGCACGGCGAGGCCCCACGCCCACGTGATGACGCTCCAGCCCGCATCCTTCGCCTTCGAATCCTTCAGCAGCACGCCGGCGACGACGCCGTCGCCGAGCAGGATCATCACCATCGTTCCGAGGAACTCACTCAGGTACACCGACATGCTGAGTACTCCTTATCTTGGGGACGCGCGACGGTCAGCAGTCCGGCGCGCGCTGGGGGTGGCCGCGAGCGTTCAGCGCTTCGTGGACAGGTAATCGGAAAGGCGCTGCACGTCGGCCGGCGTGACGCGCAGGCCCAGCTTGCTCCGGCGCCAAAGGATGTCCTCGGCCTCCGTCGCCCATTCGTGGCGGACGAGGTAATCGACCTCGGCCTGGTAGAGATCCGCACCGAAATGCTCACCGAGCGCGTGCAGACCGTCCGCTTCGCCGAGCAGGTCGCGGGCACGCGTGCCGTAGCTGTGCACGAGACGCCAGGCGAAGGCATCGGGCAGCCAGGGGCGCGACGCGCGGATGTCCGCCTGCAGTTCGTCGATGTCGCGTTCGCCGCCACCGGGCAGCGGCGGCGCATCGGCCGTCCACGCCGGCTGCGTGTTGCCGAGCAGCGGCGCGAGCTTGTCCACGGCCTCCTCCGACAGCTTGCGGAAGGTGGTCAGCTTGCCGCCGAAGACGTTCAGCAGCGGCGGGCCGTTGGCGTCGATGTCGAGCTGGTAGTCGCGCGTGACTTCCGAGGCGTTGCCGGATTCGTCCTGAAGCAGAGGGCGTACGCCGCTATAGCTCCAGACGACGTCGGCGGGCGTCAGCTGCTTCTTGAAGTAGCGGTTCGCGGCGTCGCACAGGTAACGCGTCTCCTCGTCGGTGATGACGGGGCGCGACGGGTCGTCCTTGTATTCGATGTCGGTCGTGCCGACGAGCGTGAAGTCGCGCTCGTACGGAATGGCGAAGACGATGCGGCGGTCGGGCTGCTGGAAGATGTACGCATAGCGGTGGTCGAAGATCTTCGGCACCACGATGTGACTGCCCTTGATCAGGCGCAGCGAGTGCTGGTGCGGCACGTGCGCCACGTCGTCCAGGAACGTCGCCGCCCAGGGGCCGGCGGCATTGACGAGCGCGCGCGCCCGGATGAAGTGACGACTGCCGTCGCGACTCTCGAGCTCGGCGGTCCAGCCTTCACCGTCGCGGCGCGCGCTGACGCAGCGCGTGTGGGTCTCGACGCGAACGCCGCGGCGCGCCGCGTCCATCGCGTTGAGCACGACGAGGCGCGCATCCTGCACCCACGCGTCGGAGTACACGAAGCCCTGCGTGAACTCGTCGCGCAGCGGCTCGCCGGTCACGTGCTTGCCGAAGCGAACGCGCCGCGAGCCGGGCAGCGTGCGCCGTCCACGACCGAGATGGTCGTAGAGGAACAGGCCGATGCGGATCATCCACGCGGGACGCAGGTGCGGCTGGTGCGGGAGCACGAAACGCAGCGGCCAGATGATGTGCGGCGCCGCGCGCAGGAGCACCTCGCGCTCGGCCAGCGCCTTGCCGACGAGGGCGAATTCGAACTGCTCGAGGTAGCGCAGCCCACCGTGGATCAGTTTCGTGCTCGCGCTGGAGGTGTGGGACGCGAGGTCGTCGCGCTCGCAGAGCCAGACGCTGAGGCCACGGCCCGCCGCGTCACGCGCGATACCGACGCCATTGACGCCACCACCCACCACCAGAACATCGACCTGCTCGACCATCGCACGCTCCGTCATTCGGGAGGCGGCGCCGGCAACCGTGAGAAAGACCCTACGCCCGGGTACGTTCGTTTGGGTGGAACTCGCGCGTGAATCCTTGCGCATTCGAACATTTCTTACGCGCTGTCAGGCACCGCCTGTTGGTAAACGAGCATATTCGAACACAAACGAACATCGCACGCTGCGGTGCAGCGAAGCCGTACTCGTGCGAGCACCCATCGCCGATGCGATCGGCTCCCACCCTTCGGTAGCGGGGCCGACCATTCCATGGGTGAGAGCTGGCGGCTCTGGTGGGAGCCGATCGTATCGGCGATCCCGCGGCAGCGGGCACGGTCGCCGCGGAGGCCGGGCTCTAGCTCAATCCTTGGCGACGAAGACCTGGGTACCCGATGCCTCGAGCACGGGCTGCAACGCGTCCGGAGGGGGGCGGTCGGTGAACCAGGCGTCGACACGCGAGAAGTCGCCAAGGCGAACCATGGCGTTGCGGCCGATCTTGGTATGGTCCGCCCCCAGATACACCTGGCGGGAGTGCTCGATGATCGCCTGCGCCACGCGCACCTCGTGGAAATCGAAGTCGAGCAGCGTGCCGTCGAGCTCGATCCCCGAGATACCGATGATGCCGAAGTCGACCTTGAACTGACGGATCAGCTCGATCGTGGCCTCGCCCGTCACACCGTGGTCGCGGCCGCGCACGACGCCGCCGGCGACGATCACTTCGAACGTCGGGTTGTCGCTGAGCAGGATGGCGATATTGAGGTTGTTGGTGATGACGCGCAGATCGCGGTGGTTGAGCAACGCGCGGCCGACGCCTTCGTTGGTGGTGCCGAGGTTGATGAAGAGCGACGAGCCGTCCGGGATCGCCGCGGCGATCGACGCGGCAATGCGGTTCTTTTCCGCCGCCTGGAGCGACTGGCGCGCCGCGTAGGCGACATTCTCGACACTGGAGGACGGCGCGCTGACGCCACCGTGATAGCGACGGATGAGCCCCCCGTCGGCCAGCAGGTTGAGATCGCGTCGGATCGTCTGCGGCGCGACGTCGAAGTGACTCGCGAGCTCGTCGACACCGACGAACCCTTCGCGTTGCACGATCGCGATCAATTCTTCCTGTCGCCTGTTGAGTCTTGGCTCCATCGGCTACCCCATCAACGTTCCACTTCCCGACATGATGGCGCGTGTGGCGGGTGGAAGTCATGCGGCGGGCGCGTCGGTGAGTGGATGCCGGTAGTTGCCCGGGTAGTCGCGATGAGAGAATCGGTTCGCCCGCGCTGGAGCGGGCGCTCTACGAACAAGGAGTTTCAATGTTCACTTCCTGTCCGGCGACTCGTGTCGCCTGCGCTACCGCGCTCTCCCTTTTTCCCTTCGCTGGTGCCCTCGCGGACAGCCTGGATGGCTACCGCACCGTGCCCGCATACAGCCGTTCCGCCGACCTGCCCTTCGAGCTTCCGGCACCGTATCGCGACGCCGGGCAGCCATCGGCGAGTCCGGATCCACGTGCGATCGAAAAAGTCTGGATCCTTTCCGTGGAGTCCCAATACGGCGGTGCCGAGACGATCCGCGAGGATCAGACCCGGACGTCGAACGATCACTATGGTCTTTACCTGAAGGTCGGCGTGCTCGAGGTCGGAATCGCCGCCCAGCGGCGACTGACGCTCGATGGCGTCGCGCTGAACGTGGCACCGATGTACACGTTCCCCGTGTGCATCATCGATGGGCAGTACAGCTGGCCGTGCTCGTCAGGCACCGTGGTAGGCACGTTCCTGCAGTACGACCTCGGCGATTCCGACGGCGGCCAGTTCCGTCACGAAAGTATTCCCGCCGAAGGGCCGTCGCGCAGCGACTCGCTCGAGATCCTCTGAAGTCAGGCCAATCCGCGAGGTGCCGCAGGACCTGAGGCGTGCGGCGAGGAGCCGTCGCGGCCGGGTCCGCTCCTACACGAGCGCGCGACACGGCGTCCTGTGGGAGCGCACCTGGGCGCGACGGCTTGTCGCGAGGCGCCGCAGGACCTGTGGCGTGCGGCGAGGAGCCGTCGCGGCCAGGTCCGCTCCCACACAAGCGCGCGACACGGCGGCCTGTGGGAGCGCACCGGGGCGCGACGGCTTGTCGCGAGGTGCCGCAGGGCCTGAGGCGTGCGGCGAGGAGCCGTCGCGGCCGGGTCCGCTCCCACACAAGCGCGCGACACGGCGGCCGTTGGAGCGCACCGGGGCGCGACGGCTTGTCGCGAGGTGTCGCAGGATCTGCGGCGTGCGGCGAGAAGCGGTCGCGGCCGGGTCCGCTCCCACAGCGCAAAAGAAAAAACCCGGCCTCAATGAGACCGGGTTTTTGGGATAAAGCCCCTGGCGGTGACCTACTCTTGCATGGCTTGAGCCACACTACCATCGGCGCATGCGCGTTTCACTTCTGAGTTCGGGATGGGATCAGGTGGTACCACGCCGCTATGGCCGCCAGGGAAGGGGTGGGAGCAGCGCAGGTGCGCCGGCTCCACAGAGGGTTGTAAACGAGTGACAAGCGTCCGGGGTCGACCGGAGGATTGTATTAAGACGGTGAAGCGTCTTGGGGTTATATGGTCAAGCCTCACGGCTCATTAGTACGCGTAAGCTCAATGCATTGCTGCACTTCCACACCGCGCCTATCAACCACCTAGTCTTGATGGTGCCTTAAGGAGAGTCAAGCTCTCGGGAGATCTCATCTTGGGGCGTGCTTCCCGCTTAGATGCTTTCAGCGGTTATCACTTCCGTTCGTAGCTACCGGGCAATGCCATGGGCATGACAACCCGAACACCAGCGGAACGTCCACTCCGGTCCTCTCGTACTAGGAGCAGCCCCCCTCAAATCTCCAACGCCCACGACAGATAGGGACCGAACTGTCTCACGACGTTCTGAACCCAGCTCGCGTACCACTTTAAATGGCGAACAGCCATACCCTTGGGACCGGCTACAGCCCCAGGATGTGATGAGCCGACATCGAGGTGCCAAACACCGCCGTCGATATGAACTCTTGGGCGGTATCAGCCTGTTATCCCCGGAGTACCTTTTATCCGTTGAGCGATGGCCCTTCCATACAGAACCACCGGATCACTAAGACCTACTTTCGTACCTGCTTGATCCGTCGATCTCGCAGTCAAGCACGCTTATGCCTTTGCACACAGTGCGCGATGTCCGACCGCGCTGAGCGTACCTTCGTGCTCCTCCGTTACTCTTTGGGAGGAGACCGCCCCAGTCAAACTACCCACCATACACGGTCCCCGATCCGGATTACGGACCTAGGTTAGAACGTCAAGCACTTCAGGGTGGTATTTCAAGGATGGCTCCACCGAAACTAGCGTCTCGGTTTCATAGCCTCCCACCTATCCTACACAGAAGAACTCAACGTTCAGTGTAAAGCTATAGTAAAGGTTCACGGGGTCTTTCCGTCTTGCCGCGGGAACGCTGCATCTTCACAGCGATTTCAATTTCACTGAGTCTCGGGTGGAGACAGCGCCGCTGTCGTTACGCCATTCGTGCAGGTCGGAACTTACCCGACAAGGAATTTCGCTACCTTAGGACCGTTATAGTTACGGCCGCCGTTTACTGGGGCTTCGATCAAGAGCTTCGCCTTGCGGCTGACCCCATCAATTAACCTTCCAGCACCGGGCAGGCGTCACACCCTATACGTCCACTTTCGTGTTTGCAGAGTGCTGTGTTTTTGATAAACAGTCGCAGCGGCCAGGTTACTGCGACCCCTCGATGCTCAGTCACGCACGTGACCACACCAAGGGGCGCACCTTCTCCCGAAGTTACGGTGCCATTTTGCCTAGTTCCTTCACCCGAGTTCTCTCAAGCGCCTTGGGATTCTCACCCTGCCTACCAGTGTCGGTTTACGGTACGGTTTTTCTACAGCTGAAGCTTAGTGGCTTTTCCTGGAAGCGTGGTGTCAGTCACTTCGTCCTCATAGGACTGGTCTCGGTGCTCGGCATAAGTGATCCCGGATTTGCCTAAGATCACTGCCTACCGCCTTTCCCCAGGACAACCAACGCCTGGTAGACCTAACCTTCTCCGTCCCCACATCGCACTGTAGAAAAGTGCAGGAATATTAACCTGCTTCCCATCGACTACGCATTTCTGCCTCGCCTTAGGGGCCGACTCACCCTGCGCCGATGAACGTTGCGCGAGGAAACCTTGGGCTTTCGGCGGGGGGGCTTTTCACCCCCCTTATCGTTACTCATGTCAGCATTCGCACTTCCGATACCTCCAGCAAGCCTTACGACTCACCTTCACAGGCCTACGGAACGCTCCTCTACCGCGTACAGGTCAAAACCTGTACACCCCGAGCTTCGGTGCATAGCTTAGCCCCGTTAAATCTTCCGCGCAGACCGACTCGACCAGTGAGCTATTACGCTTTCTTTAAAGGGTGGCTGCTTCTAAGCCAACCTCCTGGCTGTCTATGCCTTTCCACATCGTTTTCCACTTAGCTATGACTTTGGGACCTTAGCTGCGGGTCTGGGTTGTTTCCCTTTTCACGACGGACGTTAGCACCCGCCGTGTGTCTCCCGTGTAGCACGTGTTGGTATTCGGAGTTTGCCATGGTTTGGTAAGTCTCAATGACCCCCTAGCCATAACAGTGCTCTACCCCCAACAGTGTTCGCACGAGGCGCTACCTAAATAGCTTTCGAGGAGAACCAGCTATCTCCGAGTTTGTTTAGCCTTTCACTCCGATCCTCAACTCATCCCCATCTATTGCAACAGATGTGGGTTCGGTCCTCCAGTGCGTGTTACCGCACCTTCAACCTGGTCAAGGATAGATCACTCGGTTTCGGGTCTACTGCCAGAGACTATTCGCCCTATTCAGACTCGGTTTCCCTTCGCCTCCCCTATACGGTTAAGCTTGCCACTGACAGTAAGTCGCTGACCCATTATACAAAAGGTACGCAGTCACCCTTGCGGGCTTCCACTGCTTGTACGTATACGGTTTCAGGGTCTATTTCACTCCCCTCTCCGGGGTTCTTTTCGCCTTTCCCTCACGGTACTAGTTCGCTATCGGTCAGTCAGGAGTATTTAGCCTTGGAGGATGGTCCCCCCATGTTCAGACAGGGTTTCACGTGCCCCGCCTTACTCAATTTCATGCCATGCACCCTTTCGTCTACCGGGCTATCACCGTCTACGGCCAGCTTTTCCACGCTGTTCGACTAGAATGTACGACACTTTTGGGCTAGTCCGCGTTCGCTCGTCGCTACTGACGGAATCTCGGTTGATTTCTTTTCCTCCGGGTACTTAGATATTTCAGTTCCCCGGGTTCGCTTCGCATAGCTA